>NZ_JANCLT010000031.1 GCF_024294785.1 Ectobacillus ponti
ACTAGCAGCTTAGCTACTGCGCGCGTACCAGAGAGAGATCATCAGCTCAAGTAGCTAAGCTAGCTATAATCTGCTAGCTAGCTCGATCAGACACTTAATTACCTGCTAGGTGGTGGTCGATCGAAGAAGAAGAAGATGAGTGAGCTTGCGTCGGCGCCCAAGGTGGCGCTTGGATCGATCGCGTTCGCGGTGTTCTGGATGATGGCGGTGTTCCCGTCGGTGCCGTTCCTGCCGATCGGGCGGACGGCGGGGTCGCTGCTGAGCGCGGTGCTGATGGTGATATTCCACGTGATCAGCCCCGACGACGCGTACGCCTCCATCGACCTCCCAATCCTGGGCCTCCTCTTCGCCACCATGGTGGTGGGCAGCTACCTCCGGAACGCCGGGATGTTCAAGCACCTGGGGCGTCTGCTGGCGTGGAAGAGCCAGGGCGGGCGCGACCTCATGTGCCGCGTCTGCGTCGTCACCGCCCTCGCCAGCGCCCTCTTCACCAACGACACCTGCTGCGTCGTCCTCACCGAGTTCGTCCTCGAGCTCGCCGCCGAGCGCAACCTCCCCGCCAAGCCCTTCCTCCTCGCCCTCGCCTCCAGCGCCAACATCGGCTCCGCCGCCACCCCCATCGGCAACCCCCAGAACCTGGTCATCGCCTTCAATAGCAAGATCACCTTCCCCAAGTTCCTCATGGGAATCCTCCCGGCCATGCTCGTCGGGATGGCCGTCAACATGGTCATGCTGCTCTGCATGTACTGGAGGGAGCTGGGCGGAGGGGCCGAGCTCAGCGTCGACGGCAAGCAGATGGAGGCGGTGGAGGAAGGCAGGTCGCCGGCGTCGGCCAAGAGCACGCCGCAGCTGAACGGCAACGGCAACACGATGATGTCGCTGGAGATGTCGGAGAACATAACGACCAAGCACCCATGGTTCATGCAGTGCACGGAGGCGCGGCGGAAGCTGTTCCTCAAGAGCTTCGCGTACGTGGTGACGGTGGGGATGGTGGTGGCCTACATGGTGGGGCTCAACATGTCGTGGACGGCCATCACCACGGCGCTGGCGCTGGTGGTGGTCGACTTCCGCGACGCCGAGCCGTGCCTGGACACCGTGTCCTACTCGCTGCTCGTCTTCTTCTCCGGGATGTTCATCACCGTCAGCGGCTTCAACAAGACGGGCCTCCCGGGAGCCATCTGGGACTTCATGGCCCCCTACTCCAAGGTCAACAGCGTCGGCGGCATCTCCGTCCTCTCCGTCATCATCCTCCTCCTCTCCAACCTCGCATCAAACGTACCAACGGTGCTTCTTATGGGTGATGAGGTGGCGAAGGCGGCGGCGCTGATATCGCCGGCGGCGGTGACGACGTCGTGGCTGCTGCTGGCGTGGGTGAGCACGGTGGCGGGGAACCTGTCGCTGCTGGGGTCGGCGGCGAACCTGATAGTGTGCGAGCAGGCGAGGAGGGCGCCCAGGAACGCCTACGACCTCACCTTCTGGCAGCACATCGTCTTCGGCGTCCCATCCACCCTCATCGTCACCGCCGTCGGCATACCCCTCATCGGCAAGATCTGATCTCATCTCATCGACCCATCCAAATTAATTAATTATGAGATCGACAAACATCCAAGCTTGCTAGGCTCGTCGTCGTCGTCGTCGACCACCGTACCATATATATGCATGCATGCCACGCACGTATATATATGCTCCTCAACCTCAAGTCAATTAATTAAGAGAATGGATGAATGAATCAATGTTGTGTATGATTTCCTTTTTGTTTTTGTTTTACCCACCGTATATGTGCTGTGTGGTGTATGGCCGGCGAGCTTGAAATTGAATTGGCC
>NZ_JANCLT010000032.1 GCF_024294785.1 Ectobacillus ponti
CAAATCCTCCCCTCGAGCACCAGCGGAGCGGAGGAGCGAATTCGCCGGAGACGAGACCCCTCGCCGTCGTCGATTCCCCAGGCGAGCCCGTGCATTCGTTCCTCCGCGGCGAGCAGAAGCGGTGCGCCTGCCTGCGATGGCTGCGGAGAAGCCGGCTCCGGTGAGGGTGCTGTACTGCGGCGTCTGCGGCCTCCCCGCGGAGTACTGCGAGTTCGGCCCGGACTTCGAGCGCTGCAAGCCGTGGCTCCGCGCCAACGCCACGGGCGTCTACCCCGACGAGCTCCTCGCCTCCTCCTCCTCCGCCGCCGCCACCGCCGCCGCAGATAGGAGAAGATGGCCGCACTTGATACCTTCCTCTTTACCTCGGAGTCTGTGAACGAGGGCCACCCTGACAAGCTCTGCGACCAAGTCTCAGATGCTGTGCTTGATGCCTGCCTCGCCGAGGACCCTGACAGCAAGGTCGCTTGTGAGACCTGCACCAAGACAAACATGGTCATGGTCTTTGGTGAGATCACCACCAAGGCTAACGTTGACTATGAGAAGATTGTCAGGGAGACATGCCGTAACATCGGTTTTGTGTCAGCTGATGTCGGTCTCGATGCTGACCACTGCAAGGTGCTTGTGAACATCGAGCAGCAGTCCCCTGACATTGCACAGGGTGTGCACGGCCACTTCACCAAGCGCCCTGAGGAGATTGGTGCTGGTGACCAGGGACACATGTTTGGATATGCAACTGATGAGACCCCTGAGTTGATGCCCCTCAGCCATGTCCTTGCTACCAAGCTTGGCGCTCGTCTTACGGAGGTTCGCAAGAATGGGACCTGCGCATGGCTCAGGCCTGACGGGAAGACCCAAGTGACTGTTGAGTACCGCAATGAGAGCGGTGCCAGGGTCCCTGTCCGTGTCCACACCGTCCTCATCTCTACCCAGCATGATGAGACAGTCACCAACGATGAGATTGCTGCTGACCTGAAGGAGCATGTCATCAAGCCTGTCATTCCCGAGCAGTACCTTGATGAGAAGACAATCTTCCATCTTAACCCATCTGGTCGCTTCGTCATTGGCGGACCTCATGGTGATGCTGGTCTCACTGGCCGGAAGATCATCATTGACACTTATGGTGGCTGGGGAGCTCACGGTGGTGGTGCCTTCTCTGGCAAGGACCCAACCAAGGTTGACCGCAGTGGAGCATACGTCGCAAGGCAAGCTGCCAAGAGCATTGTTGCTAGTGGCCTTGCTCGCCGCTGCATTGTCCAAGTATCATACGCCATCGGTGTCCCAGAGCCACTGTCCGTATTCGTCGACACATACGGCACTGGCAGGATCCCTGACAAGGAGATCCTCAAGATTGTGAAGGAGAACTTCGACTTCAGGCCTGGCATGATCATCATCAACCTTGACCTCAAGAAAGGCGGCAACGGACGCTACCTCAAGACGGCGGCTTACGGTCACTTCGGAAGGGACGACCCAGACTTCACCTGGGAGGTGGTGAAGCCCCTCAAGTGGGAGAAGCCTTCTGCCTAAAAGCTCCCTTTCGGAGGCTTTTGCTCTGTCCCATTATGGTGTTTTGTTTCCTCGCTGCTCAGCATTGTGATTCTTAACCTGCCCCCCGCTGCCATTTATGCCCATGCACGCTACTTTCCTAATAATAAGTACTTATAAGGGTATTGTGTTTGAATATTTTACCTAGAGGAGGAGGAGGATTTGTTATCTGTTATTGCTTAAGCTTATGTAATGGTG
>NZ_JANCLT010000034.1 GCF_024294785.1 Ectobacillus ponti
CACGGACAGATCATAGGATAGCAGCAGTAATCAAGCATTGCCAAGGCACCAGGCAAGAACCCTGAACCTCTCTAGTACTCGTCACCCTCATCACCCTCGTCACCATCGTCGAACTCGGAGCCGACCTCCTCGTAGTCCTTCTCCAGCGCGGCGAGGTCCTCGCGGGCCTCGGAGAACTCCCCCTCCTCCATGCCCTCGCCGACGTACCAGTGGACGAAGGCGCGCTTGGAGTACATGAGGTCGAACTTGAGGTCGATGCGGGAGAACACCTCCACGACGCTGGTGGAGTTGGAGATCATGCACACGGCCCTCTGCACCTTGGCCAGGTCTCCCCCCGGGACGACGCTGGGCGGCTGGTAGTTGATGCCGCACTTGAACCCCGTGGGGCACCAGTCCACGAACTGGATGGTGCGCTTCGTCTTGATGGTGGCCACCGCGGCGTTCACGTCCTTGGGGACCACGTCGCCGCGGTACATCAGGCAGCACGCCATGTACTTGCCGTGGCGCGGGTCGCACTTGGCCATCATGGAGGACGGCTCGAAGGCGCTGTTGGTGATCTCCGCCACGGAGAGCTGCTCGTGGTAGGCCTTCTCGGCCGAGATCACCGGGGCGTAGGAGGAAAGCATGAAGTGGATCCTCGGGTAGGGCACCAGGTTGGTTTGGAACTCGTTGACATCCACATTCAGAGCACCATCGAACCTCAGGGAGGCAGTCAGTGAGGAGATGACCTGGGACACAAGCCTGTTGAGGTTGGTGTAGGTTGGGCGCTCAATGTCGAGGGAGCGGCGGCAGATGTCATAGATGGCCTCATTGTCGAGCAGGACAGCGACATCGGTGTGCTCAAGGAGGGAGTGGGTGGAGAGGACACTGTTGTATGGCTCAACCACAGAGGTGGAGACCTGAGGGGACGGGTACACGGTGAACCCGAGCTTGGACTTCTTGCCATAGTCCACAGAGAGACGCTCAAGGAGAAGGGAACCGAGACCGGAGCCCGTTCCTCCTCCAACAGCGTTGAACACAAGGAAGCCCTGGAGACCAGTGCAGTTGTCGGCAAGCTTCCTGATGCGGTCAAGGCACAGATCAACAATCTCCTTGCCAATGGTGTAGTGACCACGGGCAAAGTTGTTGGCTGCATCCTCCTTGCCAGTGATGAGCTGCTCAGGGTGGAAGAGCTGGCGGTAGTCACCAGTCCTCACCTCATCAATCACAGTAGGCTCAAGATCAACAAATACAGCACGGGGGACATGCTTCCCAGCACCAGTCTCACTGAAGAAGGTGTTAAAAGCATCATCACCTCCCCCAACGGTCTTGTCACCGGGCATCTGTCCATCAGGCTGGATGCCATGCTCGAGGCAATAGAGCTCCCAGCACGCGTTCCCGACCTGGATACCGGCCTGCCCGATGTGGATCGAGATGCACTCCCTCATGGCGGCGGATTGGGTTGATGCTGCGACGGCGGCGGAGAAGGGAGAGAGGGGAGAGGAGGAGGAAAAGCGCGGAGGCGCGGAGAGAGGCGAGTACGAAGACGCCTTTCTCTGCGGTGCGAAGCTCCAGGAGGCGCTCGCTGCGCAGAGCAAGGCGGCGGAGGAGTCGGCGGCGGAGCAGTCCGGCGATGCCGAAGCGGAGCAGGCGAGCGCGAGCATGGAGGATGAGCTGCGGAC
>NZ_JANCLT010000035.1 GCF_024294785.1 Ectobacillus ponti
CATTGCCATCAACTTAAGAACATGCATAAAATCATAAAAGTAGGACACCCTTTCATGCAGTACTGCATGAAAGGGTGTCCTACTTTATGTCTATTCATTCCCATACACAAGTTGAAGAATTACGCATGCTTGGAGAAGAGTTTCGTCGTATGTTCTCTGTTCCTCATCTACAGGAACTGGCCCGTCAAACAGAAATGATTCGACGAAATCGAAAATGTAAAGCGCAAGACCTTGTATCGCTCTGTGTCTTCCTGGGTCAAACCATCAGTTCCGAATCCCTCGTCCGACTCTGTACAAGACTCAGTGAAGCCACGGGTGTTTCTCTGTCCGCAGAGGCCCTCAATAAACGTTGGAACGAGCGGACGGTCAAATTCTTAAAGCAGTTATTCCTTTACGCGTTTCAACAAAAAATTTGTTCCGTCATCTCTCTGTCCAGTCCATTTTCACGGATTCGCATTCTCGATTCCACCTCTTTTCAGCTCCCTGCGTCCTATGCCTCTGCCTATCGCGGAAGTGGTGGTGGCGGGTCAGAAGCTGGCGTAAAAATTCAATTAGAGTACGAGCTTTTGTCTGGGACATTTCTCGAATTGGAAGCGAATCACGGGGTGAGCAGTGATGCCAAGTACGGACAGACGCGAATTGCCACACTGCAACCCGGAGATCTTGTGCTTCGCGACCTCGGTTATTATTATATTGCAGATTTAGAACGGATTACGGAAAAGGGAGCGTATTACATTTCCCGCATTCGGTGGAACACGCAGGTATACCAAAAAGACGAGGGTGGCGAATGGACTCTGTTACACATAGAAAACCTGACAAAACACCTGCGGGAAGGAGAAACCCTAGAGCTACCAGAGGTGTATATCGGGTTTGAATACAAGCATCAGACCCGGCTCATTCTATATCGGCTGACACAAAGGGAATGGGATAAGCGTTTGGCGCACCACAAAAAAATGAAAAAGAAGATGCCAAAGGCCGCAAGCAGAGTAAACCTGTTCATCACCAATGTCCCTGCAGACATACTGCCGGCTACACAGGTGTATGACTTCTATTCTTTGCGATGGCAGATTGAAATTCTCTTTAAAACGTGGAAGTCTATTTTTCAAATTCATGTCACGAAGCCAATGAAGCTTGAGCGATTTCAATGTCACCTGTATGGACAGCTTTTGCGTCTCTGTCTCGTGGCAAACGTGACGTATCAAATGCGAAGGCTTTTGTGGGAAAAGCAAGGGAAGGAGATCAGTGAGTTCAAGTGTGCCTACATGGTGCAAGTGTACTTGAACAGGATACACGCCGTACTTTTCTGCACACTCCAACATCCTGTTTCAGTGCTTACCAGGCTCTTTCAAGATGTAAGTAAGAACGGCAAAAAGGCACGGCGGTGTCAAAAAGCAACGCCGTTTGAAATCCTAGGCTTAATAGAAACATCAACGGCTGGACTTCCAATCGCTGCATAAAAATAGGCAGGAAAGAAGCTGTATTTGAGTATGCCCAAAACTCAAGATTCTATTCAAAACACCTAAAAAAAGCGCCCTCGCTGCCAAAGGCAGCGAGGGCGCTTCACTAAAGTTGATGGCAATG
>NZ_JANCLT010000003.1:0-205036 GCF_024294785.1 Ectobacillus ponti
GGCCTATAGCTCAGCTGGTTAGAGCGCACGCCTGATAAGCGTGAGGTCGATGGTTCGAGTCCATTTAGGCCCACCATCTTGCAAAAAAGTATACATCACCGTTCCGCAATAGCTCAGCGGTAGAGCAATCGGCTGTTAACCGATAGGTCGTAGGTTCGAATCCTACTTGCGGAGCCACATATGGCCCGTTGGTCAAGCGGTTAAGACACCGCCCTTTCACGGCGGTAACACGGGTTCGAATCCCGTACGGGTCATTCTGATCAGGACAGGCAATGAGAAGCATTTTCTCATTGCCTGTCCTTTTTTGTTTTTCAAAAAGGGAATGAGCCGACCAAATGAGAATATGAGTGATACAGAAGGAGGGAAGAGCAATGGAACAGCAGGTAGAGCAAGTATTTGCACCAGAGCTTTTGCAGGAGGCGGCAAGGCATTTTGGTGTTGAAGTGGAGGAGGAGTCTTTAAAGGCATTTGAGAGCTATATCTTTCGGGCTCACATACATACGGGGGAAGCGCGTATTCTTCGTATTACCCATTCCTCCCACCGCAGTCAGCCGCAAGTGGAAGCAGAGCTATCCTTTTTGGCTTATGCAGCGGAGCAAGGGGTATCGGTTGCCAAGCCATATCGCTCAAAGCATGGAAGACTTGTGGAGCGGCTGGAGGCTGTGGATGGGACGTATTTTCTTGCTTCTCTCTTTGCGTTTGCCCCGGGCAGGCATGTCGGTGAGTCGGATGACATCTGGGATGAACAGCTGTTTGAAATTTGGGGCAAAACTGCAGGTGCGCTGCATCGGGCAACAAAAGGGTTTCCGTATACACCGCACCGTCCACAATGGCAGCAGGAGAAGTACCTTTCTCTGGCGCTTGGGCATCCGGACAAGGAACTGCGGGCTGCTGCAGGGGAGCTTGTGGCATTCATCAGCAAGCTGCCCCGGGAGGAAGATGCTTTTGGTCTCATTCACAGCGACCTTCACCATGGCAACTTCTTCTACAGTGAGGGCGCACTTGTTGTGTTTGACTTTGATGATCTTATGTATCAGTATTTCATTCATGACCTGGCCATTATATTGTACTATTCTGTGCTGCGGAGAGAGGGTACACAGGAGGAAAAGGATGCCTTTGCCAAGCAGCAGCTGTTTGCTCTGCGCAAGGGCTATGAGACAGAGCATATGCTTTCCGACACATGGTATGCGCAAATTCCGCTGTTCCTGCGGCTGCGGGATATCGTGCTCTATGTTGTGATATCACAGAAATTTGAAGGACAAGAAATGCCGGCAAGCCTGCAAGCAACATTGCGGCAGATACGGGAGCGAATTCGGAACAAACAGCCAATTGTGAATCTGTAGGAGGGATGAGAGGATGGAAGGGGAGGTAATTGTCCGGGAAAGGCCAAGGAAAAGACGGCTGCTTCGTTTTTTGAGCATAACAGCTGCCTGTATCGTCTTATTGCTCGGCTCCGCGTATGCGGGAGGGCGGGCTTATCTGAAGCGCAGTTTGCCGGATATAAGCGGTGAGACGCACGTCATGGGCCTGCAGGGAGCTGTAACGGTTACCAGAGACGGGCGGGGAGTGCCGCATATTGAGGCTCAGAGCGAGCAGGATTTGTATATGGCACAGGGGTATGTGACGGCGCAGGACCGTCTATTCCAGATGGACTTAAGCCGGCGCCAGGCTTCGGGAAGACTGAGTGAGGTTGTCGGGAAGAAGGCCATTGAGCGGGATAAATTTTTCCGCGCATTTGGGCTCCGCCGGGCGGCTGAAGCCTCTTACGGGATATACTCTGAGCAGGCAAAGAAGGTTTTGCAATGGTATGCAGATGGTGTAAACCGCTATATAGAAGAAGCGCGCACCGGCAACCGGCTGCCGTTTGAGTTTACGCTCCTAGGCTACGAACCGGAAGCATGGACACCGATTGATTCACTGACAATCGGCAAGTATATGGCTTATGATTTGGGCGGGCATTGGCAGGGGCAAGCATTCCGCTATCAGCTGCTGCAGACCGTACCGCAGGAAAAAGCGGCAGATTTGTTTCCTTCTTATCCAAAGGATGGGGCTGTTATTATGGCGGCTCTGGGGAATACAAACCTGAATGTGAAGTCGTTGGCAGCAGCACCGATTCCCAATGAGTTTAACGGCAGCAACAACTGGGTGGTCAGCGGCGAAAAGACGAAATCCGGCAAGCCGCTGCTTGCGGATGATCCGCACCTGTCGCTTGCAACACCGTCCATATGGTATCAATCGCATTTGCAGGCGCCCGGGATAAATGTAAGCGGTGTTATTTTTGCGGGCATTCCCGGCATTATTTTGGGACATAACGAGAATATTGCCTGGGGTGTGACAAATGTCGGCCCGGATGTGCAGGATTTGTACATTGAAAAACGCAACCCGGAGAACGCCAGACAATTTCTGTATCAGAACCAGTGGGAGCAGGCTCAGGTGATAGCTGAACGAATCCGCGTAAAGGACCAGGACCCGGTTGATTATGAGGTTGTCATCACCCGGCACGGTCCCATTATTTCGGAGTTTGCCAAGGATAAGAGTGCAGACACAGCTTTAGCTTTAAAATGGACGGCAGCCGAAGCATCAACAGAGCTGGAAGCAGTGCTGCTGATGAATAAAGCGAAGGATTGGGACAGCTTTAAGCAAGCGTTGACCTACTTCCACACGCCGGCGCAAAACTTCGTGTTTGCTTCTAAAGATGGAACAATTGCTTACCGGGCGAATGGGAAAATTCCCATCCGCAGCAAAGGGGACAGTCTGCTGCCGGTACCGGGCTGGACGGGTGAATACGAGTGGAGCGGCTATATCCCGTGGGAGGAGCTGCCGACACTGGTGAACCCGAAGGAAGGCTTTATCTCCACAGCGAACAATAAAGTCATTGCAGAGTATCCGTATCACATTACGCATACTTGGGCACAGCCATATCGGGCAGCCCGGATTCAGGAGGTGCTGCGGGATAAGAGCGCTCTCACTGTGAAAGACATGCAGCAGCTGCAGATGGATCAGAAGAATCTGCAGGCGAAGGAATTTGTGCCGATTTTCCTGCAGCATGTGCAGAAGGAAAAGCTGACCGCCATTGAAAAAGAAGCACTGGCAAGGCTTGAAAAATGGGACTTTGTGGATGGCCGAAATGAAGGAGCGCCGCTCGTGTTTCACATGTGGATGAATGAGATCAGCAATGTATTGTTTGCGAAAGAACTGTCAGCGGACATGCTGAAGCTATTTGAAGGAAAAGGGCAAGTCGTGGATGAACTCATCCGCAAGGCGCACAGCGGCAATCCCGGACCATGGATGAAGGACAGCGGCGGATTGGATGCTGTTGTAACGAAGGGGCTGCAGCAAGCCGTTGGCGGCATTGTGAAGCAGCAGGGTGAAAAAGTGGCAGATTGGAAATGGGGCACCTTCCATCGGCTGTCCTTTGTTCATCCATTATCAGCTGTCGGACCGCTCTCGTACTTGTTTAATCCGGAAACTCCCATTCCGGCAGGCGGCAGCCGTGTTACTGTACAGGCGGCCGGCTATGGAGAGGATGGCATCGTTAATCATGGCGCTTCCTGGCGTTTTGTAATTGACATGAGCGACACGACAACCGGCTATCATGTGGTGGGTCCAGGGCAGTCGGGCCATGTGGAGAGTGCCTGGTATCATGATCAAATGAAGGAATGGGTGAACGGGACATACCATGAAACAAAACTGACAAAGCCATCAGGCAAGGTATTGAAGCTGATCCCTGCGGCCGGCAAATGAAAGCACAGCATTTGGATACACTAACAAGTGCAAGGAGGGATGAGACATGACAAAAGTCAGAGAAGTCATGAGTACAGACATTTCCTGCTGTACAACACTTGATAATGTGTATGAGGCTGCTTTACGGATGAAGCAGGAGGATGTAGGCATCATTCCTGTCGTCGAAAATGACAGGCTGGTGGGAGTCGTCACAGATCGTGATTTGGTGGTGCGCGGCATTGCTGAAAAGCATCCGGGCTCCAATAAGATTACAAATGTAATGAGCACGGATATCATTTGTGTCAGTCCGGAGGATACAACTGAACGTGCAACAGAGCTTATGGCACAGCATCAGGTCCGCCGTCTTCCTGTTGTGGAGAACGGTAATGTGATTGGAATGCTGTCGTTGGGCGACCTGGCAGTGGAAAACCAGACTGATGACCAGGCAGGCTACGCCTTGAGCGAAATTTCAGAGCAGGATTGAACAGAAGAGAGGTGCTTTCCAAGGTGAGAAACTTTGGAATGGCACTTCTCTTTTTTTCTGTTTCATTTTATGATATATGGTAAGAAAATCATATATAGAAATATAGTTTTCAGGGGGTGGGAGAATGTTATCTGTGCATAAGGAGCCCAATTGGAGCCTTGTAACAAAGCAATTTCAAGAGCCGGAAACATTTACGGATTTACTGGCACTGCTGATTCCGGAACAGCCATATGGAAGCGGCGCAGAACGGGCCATCCTGGAGTGGCGGGAAACGCAATTTTACAAGCTGGAGAATCTGCAGCATTTCCTGTACTATGCCATGCATACAATTCGGGTGCTGCCGCGGTTTCATCGTGATGAGATGGCTGCAATTATGCGGATGATCCGATTGTGCCAGGAGGCAGGCTGGTATGAGCAGGCATATACTCTTTTGGAGCAGGAAGGCTTCAGCCTGTTTGTGCGGACAGCCCTTTCCGTGGAAGAGTGGGATGTGTGGAAGGAAATTGCCGCCTGGAATTATTTGATTGTGAGATGGAAAACAGGGAGATTGACAGAGGAGGATCACGCTGTTTGGGAGAGGGTTAAGTTTTGCGAAAGCTGGGCACTGAAGCATGCTGAGCTTGTTTCTCAGCGTGAGATGCTGGCGTTCACACTCTTTTATATGTGTGATCATATAAAAAGAATGCCGCGCCAAGAGGCGGAACGGGACATGATGCGGCTGGCCGAATTTTGTAATACATATATTGCTGAGATATACACATACGGCTTTTTCGTGGATTATGAAGCATTTGTAAAATATGCAGCGCACTATCAAATTCATGAGGCTGTTTTGGCGTCACAGCGGGCCGTTCTGGCGCAGGTTTGTGACCTGTTTGGCTATGATGCAGGACACAGCTATGATTTTATCAGTGAAATGGGCGATGTGATGACAGCTGCTGATTTTCACTTTTTACAGCAGCACAGAGAGTTTGTCGGCAAACTGCTTTCTTACATTATGTTTCTTGAAGCAGTACGGGTGCCCTCCCATGTTCTTTGCTTTGAGTCCCTTTTGGCAGGCTGCAAGGGATTGCGCTTCAAAGAGGAGCTGCTGCGGCAGTATGTATTTCCCTACCTGCATGAGAGTTTTATTTCCTTCTGCAGATATTTCCTGCGGAGCAAGCGCTATGAGAGCATTCATCATATTCTCTTCTACTGGTGCACAGATGAGCAGAGGCTGCGGCTTGAGGGGATGTATAATTTGAGTGCAGTCTATGAGAAATATGTCTGCGGCTGATAGAAGAAAAGGAAGGGCTGCTCATTTGAACAGCCCTTCCTTTTTTAGTAGTACAAACAAAGAGAAATGAGGGCCAGCAGAGTCACTCCGTAAAGAAGAGCCTGACTGGACGGAGATTGCTCAATACCAAGAAATTGGTTGACCTGCTGGTACCTGCGCATCACTTCTTGCTGCAGCATAATGTTCACCTTACTTTGGCAAATATAAAAGAGGATTTAGTGCGTTTGTTTTGCCGGAAGTCCATTCGCCTTTATGTAATTCAAAGTGAAGGTGCTGTCCAGTGGCATCTCCTGTATTCCCCATGTAGCCAAGCAATTGTCCTTGCTGGACCTGCTGCCCCACATTAACCGAACGGCTCTTCAGATGGGCGTACACGGTGGTATAGAGTGTTCCGTTTAACCGATGGGCAACAAATACAACATTCCCATAGCTGTTGGAATAATAGGACTTGCAAACTGTACCCGCTGCGGCTGCCTTCACCTCTACAGTCCCGGCTTTTGCAATATCAATGCCATAATGCATGGAACCCCATCTTATTCCAAATTCCGATGTGATGGAGCCTTCCGCAGGCATGGCCAACAGTGCGGTTGTCTGGACGGGAGCCGAACTCGCGGTCACCGGCTTGACGTATTGCAGCGCTACAAAGGCGCGTTTTCCGTTATGTACAATTTCATACCAGCTTCCTGTTTTCCCTGTAACGGTAACCTGTGATCCCTGTTGAAGCAGCCCGATACTATCGTAGCCCGTCCCGGGGCCGCTGCGGACACGCAATGCCGTGCAATTCACGTAATGAGAGGAAGAGGAAAGCGCTTGTACGGCAATATCGTTGCTTCGATTTGTTACAAATTCCTTCTTTACATATCCAATGGCTCCGTTTTGAAATACACGGTACCATCCATCGGTTTCCCCTTGTACGGAGATGTGTGTGCCATTGGAAAGGACATGCAGAACCGGATATGAGGAGCCTGGTCCAGACCTTACATTCAGGGCATCCGCTGTAACCGTATATGGCGCTGTCGTAGCCGGAGAGTCCGAAACATAAGCAGCCTTCACGTAGGCCGGCTCATTGTTGTAGCTGATTTTGTACCAATCGCCAGTCCGCTCTTGGATGGTTACCATGGTGCTTTGCGCCAGAGTGGTCAAAACAGGGGATTGCAGGCTGGGACCGCTGCGCACGTTCAAAGCAGAGACCGTCACGTATCCCGAAGTGGAGGCGGCATCTGCCTGCTGAGGCGTGGAATTAGAGTCTGCATATACGCTTGCAGATACTGCCGCTGCCCCCAAAGATACGGCGGCAAGTAGGATCGGCTTCATGATAACTTCCTCCTTTCAATTAAATCTGTATATTTTTACTATTAGTTTATTGAATCTATTAATATATTATAAGAATGTACCAACATTTTCAAGCGAATTTCCCCAATAGATGGAATGGTTTTGTCAGATTGTCGATCTGGCTTATGAAGAATCGGTGAAATTCACATGAATAGTCTGAAGGTTGCAGCATCTATAAGATGGTGCTATACTGAGTATAATTTAAATTGAATGTGCTGGGGGAGCCGGTTAATCGGCTGAGAGTGAGGCTGTGAGCCTCTGACCCTTATAACCTGATCCAGTTCATGCTGGCGGAGGGAAGCGGACCTAAGCGTATACATACGCCCGGCTTCCCTGCTTGGAAGTCGGGCTTTTTGCATATTTCAAACAGACCACTAGGGGTGCTGGAAAGCTGAGAGGGGCGGATGCCCTGACCCTTATTCACCTGATCTAGGTAATGCTAGCGAAGGGAAGTGGCATACATACAGCATTGTATGTACAGCCGCTTTCCTCCAAGGGAAGCGGCTTTTTATTTTACATAAGGGGGATGGGAGTATGAAATTTTCGGAGCAGTTGTTTCAAAAGGTACAGCCGATTTGGGAGCAAAGCCATCAGCATCCGTTTGTCACGGGAATTGGGGACGGGACACTGCCGCTGGACCGGTTTCAGTTTTATATAGTGCAAGATTACTTGTATTTATTGGATTATGCGAAGGTATACGCGCTTGGCGTGGTCAAAGCGACGGACCTGCAGGTCATGGCCCGCTTTGCCAAGCAGATTGACGGCATTCTGAATGGGGAGATGAGCATTCACCGGCACTATGCCGCCCGCCTTGGCATCACGGAGGAAGAGATTGAAGGGGCCAAGCCGGCAGCGATGAATCTGGCCTATACAAACTATATGCTGTCAGTGGCGCAGAACGGCACGTTGGCTGAGCTGGTCGCTTCCCTGCTGCCTTGCATGTGGAGCTATTGGGAAATCGGCAAACGGCTGAATGACCTCCAGGGAGCGGCGAAGCATCCCTTCTACGGGGAATGGATCCGCGGCTACAGCTCTGAGGAATATGCAGATTTGTGCCGTTGGGTCATTGAACTGTTTGATGATCTGACGGAGGGGAAAAGCAGCCGCGAGCTGAATCGTCTGGAAGAGATTTTCTTAAACACAAGCCGGTTCGAGTATTTATTCTGGGACATGGCCTATCGCAAGGAGATGTGGGGATTTCATGAACAGGCAACTGAGCTTTTCTAATGTGTCCTTCGCCTATGAAGGACAGCGGCATGTGCTGCAGCAGCTGAGCTTTTCCGTGGAGAACGGGGAGTTTGTCAGCATCATCGGGCCGAGCGGCTGCGGTAAAAGCACCTTATTCCGCCTCATTCTGGGGCTGGAGCAGGGACAGGAGGGAGACATTCTCACCCAAAAGCAAGCCGGCTATATGCCGCAGCAGGATTCGCTGCTGCCTTGGCGGACGGCGGCCGAGAACGCCGCGCTGTCGCTGGAGTGTCAGGGGGCAAAGAAGAAGGAGGCTGTCCGCATCGCCGGAGAGTATTTTGCCGCATTCGGGCTGGATGGCTATCACAGCAAGTATCCAAAAGATTTGTCCGGTGGCATGCGGCAGCGGGTCTCCTTTCTTCGGACCTTTCTGACGGGGGCAGATTTGCTCCTGCTGGATGAGCCATTCAGCGCGCTGGATGCCATCACCAAGGTGAAAATGCAGGAGTGGCTGCATGAGCAGCAGCGAAAGTGGGAGAAAACGGTTTTGTTCATTACGCATGATGTGGAGGAGGCACTGTTTCTCTCACAGCGCATCTTCGTTATAACAGAAACGCCGATCCGGCACATGCGGGAAGTTGTCGTGCCGCTGCCGGCGAAGCGGGAGCGCCACGACTTGAGCCGCCCTGAACTCGTCAGCCTGAAGGAAGAACTGCTGGAGCTGCTGAAGGAAGGGGTGCGGCTATGAAACGGACATTGACCCATGTACCGGCTGTGCTTACGGCGCTTATTTTGCTTGCTGCTTGGGAAGCAGGTGCCCGCTGGCTGGATGCCATGTACATTTTGCCATCTCCGACAGCGATTTTGCAGAAGATCTGGACGGTGCGAAGTGTGCTGCTGGCTGTTCATTTGCCTGCCACTCTGCTTGTCACTGTCATTGGCCTTGGCATCTCTATTGTGCTTGGCACCGGGCTGGCTGTCCTGATGAGCGCCAGCAAATGGATGGAGAGTATTTTTTATCCGCTTCTGGTGGCTTCACAAACCATTCCAACGACAGCGCTTGCTCCCTTATTTGTGCTCTGGTTCGGCTATTCCATTTGGAGCAAGGTGGTTGTCACGGTTCTCATCACCTTTTTCCCGATTGCCGTGAATACCTATGACGGTCTGCGGTCAGTGAAAAAGGAATGGGAGGAGCTGCTCTTTACATACGGTGCATCAAAGCGCGCCTTATTTTTCAAATTGAAGCTGCCGGCGGCCCTGCCGTACTTTTTCTCCGCCCTCAAGGTGGCGGTTCCGATGAGCGTCATCGGCGCAGCCATCGGGGAATGGCTCGGTGCGCAGGCAGGCCTTGGCTATTTCAGCAAACGCATGATGACACAGCTCGACGGAGCAGGCGTGTTTGCGCCGATTGTTCTCCTTTCTCTGTTGGCCATGCTGTTTGTTGGCATTGTGTCGCTGCTTGAAAAAAAATGGATTCATTGGAGGAATCATCTATGAAGCTTATAAAATATCTCATGACTGCGGTCCTGATGCTGGGCATCCTTTCGGGGTGTGCCACAAAAACAACAAGCTCAGCAGGGAACAAGCAGGAAAAGGAAGTTACGGTGGTGCTGGACTGGTACCCGAATGCCGTACATAGCTTCCTGTATGCCGCCATTGAAAAGGGATACTTCAAGGAAGAAGGCATCAATGTAAAGATTCAGTTTCCGGCAAATCCGACCGACCCGCTTACGCTAACAGCGGCGGGAAAAGCGACAGTCGGACTGTATTATCAGCCGGATGTCGTCATTGCCCGGGCAAATGAAGGAGTGCCGGTTACCTCTATTGGAGCGGTTGTCCGTTCTCCCCTGAACCACGTTGTGTCCCTGGAAGCAGCAGGCATCAAGTCACCGAAGGATTTGGAAGGAAAGACGGTCGGTTCTTCCGGCACGCCATTGAGCGAGGAATATGTAAAAGCGATGGTGAAGCAGGACGGCGGAGACCCAAGCAAGGTGAAAATTGTAGACGTTGGCTTTGATTTGGTGGCGGCGCTGATTACCAAGAAGGTAGATGCCGTGACAGGCGCTTACATCAACCATGAGGTTCCTGTTCTGCGCCATGAGGGCTATCCGCCTGCTTACTTCGATCCAGCGAAATACGGTGTCCCGAATTATTATGAGCTGGTCTTTGTGACTGGGGACAGCACGCTGAAGAAGGACAAGAAAACGCTGCAGGCCTTCCTGCGCGGCGCACAAAAAGGCTATGAATTTATGAAACAGAATCCGGATGAGGCGCTGAAGATTCTGCTGGCCCATCAGGAGAAGGAAAACTTCCCGCTCATTCCTGAGGTGGAGAAGGAAAGCATGAATATTTTGCTTGGGAAAATGGAAAGCCCGCAGGAAGCGTTCCTGTCACAAACGTCAGCCTCTTGGGAAGAGCAAAACAAATGGCTGAAGGACAAGGGGATGGCCAAGCAAATGGTTCCGGCGGATGAGCTGTTCCACGACATTTTGAAGTAGGTGCTGAAATGGGGAGGGGCTTTCATCTTGTTTCAAACGGCCGCATGAGCTTTGAGGAAATGGCGGCGGCAGCGAAGGAGGCAGATTTCCTGCATCTTCGGGAGCCGGGAAAAAGCGCCAGAGAATTGAGTGAGGGAATTGAACTGCTGCTGAAGCAGGGTGTCCTGCCGGAAAAAATCATTGTCAATGATAGGGTGGATGTTGCCATGGCGAAGGGTGTGCATGGTGTACAGCTCGGGTACCGCAGCCTATCTGTTGCGGAGGTGAAGAGAGTGTGGCCGAATGTACGGACCGGCTGCTCTGTGCATTCTCTTGGGGAGGCAGAGGCGGCAGCCGCTTGCGGGGCGGATTGGCTCATCTATGGCCATATTTTTTCAACGAACTCCAAGGCCGGCGTGCCTCCAAGAGGGCTGGCAGAGCTGGCACTGATTGGAGAGCGGGTGCCGGTTCCGGTTCCGGTCATTGCCATCGGCGGCATGACTCCCGGGCGGATAGCGGAAGTCATGGAGGCCGGCGCGGCTGGCATTGCAGTGATGTCAGGGATCTGGGAGGCAGCAGATCCGGCTGCAGAGGTAAGGAAGTACCAAGAAGTCCTAAAGGGGATGAGATGATGAAGGGGTATGATGTTGTAATCATTGGCGGCGGTGTCATCGGCTGTTCCGTCGCTTACAGTCTATCCGGACGCGGCATGCGGGTGGCAGTGGTGGAACGTGCGCAGATTGGGGCGGAGGCATCGAATGCGGCTGCCGGCCTGCTGGGTGTGCAGGCCGAGTGGGATGAGCACGATCCGCTGTTTGAATTGGCGCGGCAAAGCCGGGCATTGTTCCCAAAGGTCGCTGTGCGCTTGCGGGAGCAAACCGGCATCGATATTGGCTACGAGGAAAAGGGGATTTACCGGGTGGCCCAGACGGATGGAGAGGCAGAGCGGCTGCAGTATATCATGCAGTGGCAGCGTCAAACCGGGGAAGCGTGTGAACTCATGGACGGGACAGAGCTGCGGGAGCGGGAGCCGCATTTGTCCTCCTCCATTATGAGTGCTTTGTTTTGCCCGCAGGACGGCCATGTGCTGGCACCTGATTTAACAAAAGCCTTTGCTCACGGTGCGGCCGCCTTGGGAGCGCATATTTATGAAGGCACAGAGGTACAGCGGCTCATTGTGGAGAATGGAAGAGTAACCGGAGTTGCCACGACTGCAGGAGTGTTCAGCTGCGATAAGGTCGTGACAGCAGCGGGTGCATGGAGCACGCCATTCCTGCAGCAGCCGGAGTGGGGGACCTATCCGGTGAAAGGGGAAATGGTTGCAGTCAAAAGCTATCGCCCGCTGCTGGCGGCTCCTATTTTTCAGGATGGCTTTTACCTCGTACCAAAGCGGGGCGGCCGCATCCTGATCGGGGCGACAAAGGTGGAGGGCAGCTATCAAAAGCATGTGGAGGCAGGCAGCGTGGCTTCCCTGTTGGAACGGGCAGCCTCTCTTTTACCGGATATTCGCACAGCTGAATGGGACGGGGCATGGTCCGGCTTGCGTCCGCAGTCCCGCCAGCAAATGCCGTATATCGGTCCTCATCCAGAAATGGAAGGAATGTATGTATGCACCGGCCATTACCGCAATGGAATTTTGCTTGCGCCTGTCACAGGAGAGCATATGGCCGATGTCATAGAAGGAAAGGAACAGGTGAACCTGTTGCAGGCCTTAGTAAAGGGGAGGGAGCAGCTTGCTTCTGCAAATTAACGGGAGAAAGATAGAGGTGCCTGAGGAAATTGGGACAGTGGAACAGCTTTTGGGTCACTTCGGATTGGAAGGAAAAATCGTTGTCGTAGAGCAAAATGGCAGTATCGTAGAGAAGCAGCAGCATCGGGACACATCTGTGTTTGCCGGTGACCAAATTGAGATCGTAACATTCGTAGGAGGCGGTTAATGATGTTGAAAATTGGTCCATATTCGTTTGAATCCCGATTGCTGTTGGGAACAGGGAAGTTTCCTGATTATGATGTGCAGCGGCAGGCGGTAGAGGAGTCTGAGGCGGAAATTTTGACGTTTGCGGTGCGCCGCATGAATATTTTTGAAGCGAACCAGCCGAATCTGCTGGATAAGCTGGATGTCACGAAATATACCCTGCTGCCGAATACTGCGGGTGCATCTACTGCGGAAGAAGCGGTGCGGATTGCCCGCCTAGCGAAAGCATCCGGCTTGTGCGACATGATCAAAGTGGAGGTCATCGGCGACCCGAAAACCTTGCTGCCTGATCCGGTGGAGACATTAAAGGCAAGCGAGCAGCTGCTGGCGGAAGGCTTTATCGTTCTGCCATACACGTCTGATGATGTGCTGCTTGCCAAGCGTCTGCAGGATCTTGGCGTGCACGCTATCATGCCGGGAGCATCCCCGATCGGCTCAGGGCTGGGCATTGTCAATCCGTTGAACTTAAGCTTTATCATTGAACAGGCACGTGTTCCGGTCATTGTGGATGCCGGCCTTGGCAGCCCGGCAGATGCCGCCAAGGCCATGGAAATGGGCGCAGACGGCGTCCTGCTGAACACGGCTGTATCCGGTGCCAAGGATCCGGTGAAAATGGCGGCAGCCATGAAGCTTGGAATTCAGGCCGGCCGGCTTGGCTTTGAAGCAGGCCGCATTGCCCGCAAGCGCTATGCGACTGCCAGCAGCCCTTTGGAAGGGATGAGCGTGCTTGAATAGATATTCCCGCCAGGTTCTATTCAAGCCAATTGGAGAAGCCGGCCAGTCGGCCTTGCAGGAGAAGCATGCGCTGATTATCGGGGCAGGGGCACTCGGCAGCGGAAATGCTGAAATGCTTGTCCGTGCCGGTGTCGGCCGTGTAACAATCGTGGACCGTGATTATGTGGATTGGAGCAACCTGCAGCGCCAGCAGCTGTATGCGGAGCTGGACGCGGCCGGACAATTGCCAAAGGCTGCGGCAGCCAAACGGCGGCTCCAGGCCATCAACAGTGAGGTGGAGATTGTCATCCATGTGGCGGATGCAACGGCAGAGCTCCTGGAGCGGCTGGCTGCGGATGCGGATGTCATCATCGATGCGACAGACAACTTTGAAACGCGCTTTATCATCAACGATGTGGCACAGAAGCTGGGAGTTCCCTGGATTTATGGAGCCTGTGTCGGCAGCTATGGCATTTCCTATACAATTTTGCCGGGAGAGACACCCTGCCTGTCCTGCTTGCTGCAGACCATTCCGCTTGGCGGGGCGACCTGCGACACGGCCGGCATCATTTCGCCGGCTGTGTCCATGACCGTCTCCCATCAGGTGGCGGAAGCACTGAAGCTGCTGAGCGGAAACCGGGAGGCGCTGCGACGCGAGCTCGTCTCCTTCGATGTATGGTCCAACGAATATTCGGCTGTCCGCGTGCAGGCCATGAAGAAGGAGAGCTGTCCTTCCTGTGGGCCCGATGCGGTCCACCCTTACTTACAGCGGGAAAATACGTCACAGGCAGCCGTGCTGTGCGGCCGCGACACCGTGCAAATCCGTTTGCCGCAAGCAGTGCCCATTGAAGAGTACAGACGGAATTTGCCGCCTCATGCGGAGCATATTGTACAGAATCCGTATCTACTGTCCTTCTCCCTGGATGGAAAGCGGTTTGTCCTGTTCCGTGACGGCCGATTGCTCCTCCATGGAACAAAGGACATTACAGAGGCGCGGACAATCTATCACCGTTACTTTGGATAATGCAGGGGTGGCCCAAGTGCTTGAGCATAAGGGCCACCCTTTTTTGTGCTCCCGTAATGGGGCGAAACAATCAATAGTGTGATGGAACAAAACAGAAGGATAGGAAACAATCCCATCAATAGAATTTGTAGTGGTGGAACAAAAAAGTGTGAAAACGGAACAATTATTCCGAAAAATGGAACAAATATCTCGGAAAATGAAACAATTCTTGCCGGAGAGTCACTTCCATTCCACCATATGTCTCCTTTGGGGCTGCTGCTGGATCAAAATATATAGCGTTTCGCGCTGAGAGAACCATTTTGCAGCAGGAATTGTCACACCGAATATGGAAAAGGGGAGCCCATTCACCCCAAAGGCTCCTTCAGTCCGTCCTTATTGCAAAGCTTGCTCCAAATCGGCAATGAGCTCCTGTACGGGTTCCAGTCCGACAGCAAGCCGGATTAGGCCGGGGCTGAAGCCTTGCTGCCGCAGCTGTTCCTCATTGTAGCCATAATTCGGAGAGAGGGCGAGGCTTTCAAAGGAGCCGTATGAGAGGCCGATCCGAAATACCTGCAGCTTGTCGATGACCTGTTGTACTGCCTCATAGCTTTCTTCCTGTAAAGTGAAGGTCAGGAGGCCGGAGTATCCATGCAACTGCCTCAGTCCCAGTTCATAGTCCGGATGGGAGGGGAGCCCTGGATACTGCACCTGGGCCACCGCGCCGTGAGACGAAAGGAACCGGGCCACTTGAAGGGCGTTCTCCTCGTGGGCCTTCATGCGCAGCGGCAAGGTCCGCAGCCCCCGCAGCAGCAGCGAAGCAACTGCCGGCGCCATGATGCCGCCATACAGCAGGTATTCCTTCTCAAACAGCTCTTTCATGACGGCAGCACTCGTAATAACGGCACCGCCAACCAAATCACTGTGTCCGCCCAAGTATTTGGAAGCCGAATGAACCACGATGTCAAAGCCATACAGCAGCGGCTTTTGAAACAGCGGTGTCGCCCATGTATTATCAATAATGGTCCGGATGCCGCGTGATTTTGCCAAATCCGCCACCCCCTGCAAGTCCACAAGGCGCAACTGCAAATCCGTCGGGCTTTCCACGTAGATGACCTTCGTGCCAGGCTGAATCGCGCTTGCGATGTCAGCAATGTCCACAGAAGGGACAACCGAATGGGTGATGCCGAACTTCTGCAGATATGTAATCAAATCCATGGTTTGCTGGTACACATGGCTGACACAAAGGATATGGTCGCCGCTCTGCAGACTATTGTGCAGGGCGGCGCTGATGGCAGCCGCGCCGGAGGCGAAGCATTTGCAGCGCTCGCCCCGCTCCAGCGCCGCAAGCTTTTTCTCGGCGATTTCCACAGTAGGGTTTGTGCCGCGCCAATACACGTAGCTTTTACGTTCATCCGCCACTGCCTGTCCGAGTTCATCCAAGGTTGGATACAAGAACAGGCTGTTGCCGAACGTGGGCGGAATGACTGCTTCGAGAAAGCGCTCAGGGTCTTCTCCTTCATACAAGCAAATGCGTTTGTCTTCATCATATTGATCCTGCAGAAGCATACGCCTTCCTCCATTCTGTAGTTCGCTCTGTCCTCAGTATGGAGAGAAAGGCAAATTTCATGCGCAAAAAATTTTATGTCATGAATAAACCTTGCTATACTACATAATAAGCTATAAGAGATGGGGGAAGGAAATGCTGCAACATACAGGATTAGTGCTTGAGGGCGGCGGCATGCGCGGCGTGTATACAGCCGGTGTGCTGGAGTATTTTATGGAAAAGGATTTGTATTTCCCGTACACAATCGGGGTGTCCGCGGGGGCGTGCAATGCCGCGTCTTACCTGGCGCGGCAGAAGGAACGCAATAAGCAGGTAAACATCGGCTACATCAATCATCCCAACTACTTATCCTACAAAAACCTGTGGCGGAAGCGGCAGCTGTTTGACATGGATTTTATTTTTCGGGAAATACCGACACAGCATGTGCCGTTTGACTTCAATACGTATCGGGATGCATCAGAGCGGTTCCTGATCGGCACAACGGATTGTGAGACAGGGCAGCCGGTGTATTTTGACAAGGAAGGCACCGATGAAGAAATGCTGCTGCTGCTGCAGGCATCCAGTTCGCTTCCGTTCGTGGCGCCGATTGTGGAGTTCCGGGGGAAGAAGCTGCTCGATGGCGGCATTTCCGATCCGATTCCGCTGCGCAAATCCCAGCAGGACGGCAACGTGAAAAACATCCTGATTCTGACGCGCAACCAGGGCTATCAGAAGAAAAAATCCAGCTTTGGTTGGGTGGCAGGCCGGGCGTACAGGCAGTATCCGAAGCTGGTGGAGAGTATGCTGAACCGATACCAGTCGTATAATGAAACGCTGCAATATATTGAGGAGCAGGAGCAGGAAGGAAAGGTGTTCCTCATCCGTCCGATGGAGAAGCTGGAGGTTGGGCGCGTGGAAAAGGATCCGCAGAAGCTGGAAGCATTATATATGCAGGGCTATCGCGATGCGGAGCGCCTGTATGATGGCCTGCAGCGTTTCCTGGAAAAATAGGCTGACCCATTCGAGTCAGCCTCTTCGCCATGCGGGTCAAGGCTGGAGGAGCAGGGGCAAAAGCAGAAGCGGGATGGCCACGAGCAGCGAGCCGCCAACGACGGCCGTCATGTCCCGCCCAAGCAAGGGCTCAACCGGGTTGCTTGCCGGTGAGGTCAGAAAGCGAAGAAGCCGGTCCGCTCTGCTGCGTTTTCTCGGAAAATCCGGCACATCCACCTTATAGGCATCCAAATGCTGCTTCAATTTATGTTCCTTCTGAAAAGGATCTTGTGTCAAGGTCCTCCACCTCCAGTATCAATTTGAGCTGCTTCAGTCCATGGTGCAGCCGGGATTTTACCGTGCCGAGCGGAATACTTAAAATGTCGGCAATCTCCTTTTGCGGCAGGTCATGATAATATGCCAGCAGAATGACGGCCCGCTGCTCCTCAGATAGCTGCAGCAGCGCCTCGCGGATGGTCAGCCGGTCTTCAGGCGAGGGCGCCGGCTCTGCGGCGGGGGCCAAGAATGGCAGAAGCGAGCGCCATTTTCTGCGGCGGTTCAGCTTATTGATCATCAGGCGGTAGCCGATTTGAAGCAGATAAGACTTCACACGCCCTTTTTCCGGCTGATAGCTTTGCTTGTTCCGCTCCAGCATGAGAAAGGCATCCTGCACCAAATCCATGCTCAGCTGCTCATCATGGCTGAAGCGGTATAAAAAGGTGTACAGCGGGCCCTTTAAGAGCACATACAGTCTATCAAACGCTGCTCCGTCTCCCTGCTGAAAACGGAGCATGAGCCCCTCCTCTGTCTCAAACGGCTCCATGCTTTTGCAGCTCCTTCAATCCCTTCAAAATAAGAGAAATGCGGCTTACCAAATACAGAATGGCAACAAGGGTCCATGCCTGCGCCTGGTTGGTGAAAAACTGGACATAGTTATTGGTGATGGTATGCCCGCCCATCACCAGGAAGTTCAGCACCTGCACACAGATGACCGCGTAAGCAGCCAGGATGAGTGAAAGTGTATCAAACACATTCCAACGGAAAAACACCTTTGTTTGTTGAAAATCAATTTTTCGCCGTGCATCCCGTACAATATACTTCCGGTCAAATGGAATCACAATTGCCAGAATCAATACAATCATCACACCAGCTACTATTAATGAAGCAATCCAGCCTGTTGTCATGTAAAACGCCTCCAGTTTTGTATTTTCATAAGTATATACAAATGAAGAGGGGGGAAGGTTCAACTTATGTAAAAAAAAAGGACGACTTATCGTCCTTTTCGCTGTGTGAAAGAGAATGCGAGTGCTGCAATCAAAATTAAACCTTTGACAATGTCCTGTGCGAAGTAGGGTACATTCATCATGGTCAGGCCGTTCAAGATAATGCCGATCAGGATGGAGCCAAGGAAAGTGCCGACTACGTTCGGTTTGCGAGCGCCGAACATGGCGTAGCCGATATAAGCAGCTGCCACTGCATCCATCAGGAGCGGTGCACCAGCAGAAACCTGCCCTGTTCCAATCCGGCTTGTCAGCACGATGCCGCCGATTGCCGCGAACAAGCCGCTGATGACATAAGCGTATGTACGGTAGCGATTCACAGAAATGCCGGCAAGGCGGGCTGCTTCCCGGTTGCCGCCGGTCATATAGAAGAAGCGCCCGTACGTGGTTTTCTCCAAGAAGAGATACGCGATAATGACTGCCACAACCATAATGATCACCGGGAATGGAATGCCCGCGACAGAGCCTTGTCCGATGAAAAGGAAGGACGGGATGAAACGTCCTGTCGCTGTGCTTCCGTTCATTGGCATGCCTTCATAGATGGAAGATCCTTTTGTCAGCGTCATCTGCAGACCGTTGATGATGTACATCACGCTCAGCGTGCCGAGCAAATCCGGAAGCTTGATGCGGATGACGAAAAATGCATTCAACAGGCCCACAACCAAGCCGCACAGAATCGGCAGCAGCAGCGCCAGCAGCAGCTCCTGGCGATAGACAACAAGCGAGATGGCGGCTGTCACCGTGGCCAGGCTGGCGGTGGAGCCGACAGATAAGTCAAAGCCATCTACAATCAGAGTGAAGGTCACCCCGATTGCCAGCAAAGTTACGATAGAAACAGAGCGTAAGATGTCGCTGATATTTTGATAGGTTAAAAAAGCATCATTGACAATAGAGAAAAAGATGGTAACGCCAACAATAATGGCGAGTGTTCCGAAGCGGTATAACGCATCCGAAACAGTAAGAGCTTTTTTTATTTTCGCTTCAGCGGTCTGTGCCAAGCGGAATTCCTCCTTCTGCAAGCTGCAAGAGCTGTTCTTCTGATGCTTCGTCCGGGCGCAGCTCGGCGGCAAAGCCATTCTTTGTCAATACAAGGATACGGTCTGCGATGCGCAGAGCCTCATCCTGCTCACCCGTTACATATAAGACGGAGCTTCCTGCATTTGTGATTTCTTCAATAAAACGAAACACATCTTCCTTCGCTGCTACATCCACACCTTTTGTCGGCTCATCGAGGATGAAGATGTCAGGTGAAAAGCCGGCCCATTTGGCAATGGACACCTTCTGCTGATTGCCGCCGCTCAGCCGCTGCACAAGCACTTCAGCCTGGCCTGGACGGATGTCGAAGCTCTGGATGGCAGTTTGTGCATGCGCCTTTTCGCGGGAAGGGCGGAGCCAGCCGCGCTGGTGCAGATTCAAGTGAGTGCCAATGCTCTCTGATAAAAATAAGCCTTGCTTGCGCCGCTCTTCCGGCACAAATGCAATGCCAGCCTCAATTGCTTCCTGCGGTTTGCGAATGGTGAGGGTTTTTCCCTCAATGGTTGCCCGGTACGCGTTACGGGCTCCAAACAGTGTTTCCGCCAGGGAAGACTTGCCGCTTCCGACCAGGCCGTAAATGACCAAGGTTTCGCCTTTGCGGATGCCGAAAGAGAGCGGGGCTTTGCCTCGGGACACGATCAGGTCTTCTACCTGCAGCTTGTATGGCGTTTCTATATTGCGGACTGTGCGCTGCGACTTGGCTGCCGTTTTTCCGGTCATGGCTGTGACGATGTCGCGGTCCTCTGTGGCCGCAACCGGGGCTGAGAGAACAACATGGCCGTCACGCAGTACGGTGACCGCATCCGCCAGCTTGCGGATTTCCGCAAGACGGTGCGAGATGAACAGAATGCCGACCCGCTGCTGCTTCAGGATTTGGACAAGCCTGCCGAAGTGCTCGGCTTCCTTTGGTCCAAGTGCGGCTGTCGGTTCATCAAACAGGATGAAGGAAGCGTGATTGGATAAGGCCCGTGCGATTAAGATCAGCTGCTTTTCATGCAGTGAGCAATTCGCAACGGGCTGATGCACATCCAAGTCTGCGTCCACAAGGGAGAGCAGGCGGCGTGCTTCCTCCTCCAGCCGGCGTTTCGAGAAGCGGACTGCTTTTTTGGAAGCGAGTTGGTCCATCAGTACATTTTCCAAAACGGACAGAGTGGGAATCAGGGCATGGTCGACTTCCTGGGCCACAAAGGCAATGCCGGCTTCCTTTGCATCACGCGGTGAGCGGAAGGAGACGTTCTTGCCGTCAATGGAAAGAGCACCTGCGACAGGAGGGAAATCTCCTGCCGCGACCTTCATGAGGGTGCTCTTGCCGGCGCCATTCATGCCGAGCAGCGCATGCACTTCTCCTTGTTCCACCGTCAGCGACACCTTCTTCAAAACAGGTACCGCTCCGTAGCTGTGTGAAATGTCATGCAGTTGGAATGCCATTATTTCTTCTCCTTCTCCAGCTTTGTCATCCATGGGGAATAAGCGGCTTTGGAAGTGCCCCATCCATTGATGTATTGGGAAAGCTTGTCCATGGTGATGGATTCTTTCGGCAGGGTTTCTTTTTCAACCAGATATGGCTCGACAGAGAATACATCGGGTGTTGCTTCGCCTGCCGCTTTTTGATACAGAATGCGTGTTTGTACTTTTCCGACTTCAGCCGGGTCTGCTGCGGCTGTTGCCACCCAAGGAGAGTTTTCCTTCTGCATCAGCTGCAGGTCTTCGTTGCTCAGATCGATGCCGTATACTTTAATGTCTGTACGGCCAGCCTGCTCCAGTGCTTTTACTGCACCTTTGGCAAATTCATCCCATGTTGCGAAAATCGCATCGAGGTCGCCTTTGTTCGGGTATTTTTTCAGCAGTGCCTCCACTTGTGCTTGTGTGTCCAGCGCTGTGTTGGCAGAGGCAGTACCAAAACGGGCAACTTCCTTGATACCCGGGTAGCGTTTGTAGAATGCATCGATGATGACGCTGCGGCGCTCCATTGGCGCGAAGCCGCCAACCCAAACCACCGCGATATTTCCTTTGCCATTCAAGTCCTCGCCCAGTGTCTTCAGAGACTTCCAAGCCAGGCTGTAGTCATCCTGATCAATGACTGTTACGCCGGGAATGCGAAGGTCGTTATCAAAGGCAACAACCGGGATGCCGGCTTTTACTGCCTTGTCCACGCCGTTTTTCAGCGCTTCCGCCCGGCCATGGTCGATCAGAATGCCATCAACCTTCGCATTAACGGCAGCGTCAAGATTGGAAGCCATCTTCGCCAAGTCATTATCAGAGTTGTATACTTGGACAGTTCCGCCGAAGGCTTCGACTTGCTTTTTCACACCTTCAATGTATTGCGTGGAGAAGGTCCCGATGGACATTTGCATAATCAGCGCGACTTTCAGCTTTTTGACTTTTGCAGGAACCTCCGCACTGGCAGAAGCAGGTGCTTCTGTTTTTGCTTCCTTTGTCGTTTCGTTTGCTACAGATTGCTTTTGCGGTGCTGCGGTTTGTTCATTTGTGCAGGCTGCCAAAGCCAGCAGGCACAGGGCCAGCAGGGCGCTGATCCATTTTTTCATATGTAATCCCTCCCATGTTTTGTCCCTTATCAAGGCTGAGAAAAGCAAAAAGCCGCCTTTCCATATATCAAGAAAGACGGCATAGCTTTAATAAGCTCTTATCCCTCAGCATGTACATGCTGCAAGAATTAGCACCGTGCCCAAAAGGGTCGGTTGCCGGGCTTCGTAGGGCTAGTCCCTCCACCTGCTCTTGATAAGACGTTTGTATATTTAACTGTTTTGAATTATTGCATTTATTGGATTGTATGTCAATTCAAATTTTCACTTTCTTATCATAAAATTCTTGAAAATGTAAGAAATGCTTGGAGGTGGAAATGCGGACTTTCTGCGTTGGCACAAATGAAAAAGGTGCCCGGAAACGGACACCTTTTGCTCAGTGCGGTAAAAAAACAAGCTGATACAGGAAGAGCAGACCGAATACATACACCAGTGGATGTACCATCTTTGCTTGTCCTTTTACAAGCTTCATCAGCGGGTAGGAGATAAAGCCAAGGGCAATGCCTGTTGCAATGCTGGAGGTAAGCGGCATGCTCAGAATGACCAAGAATGCCGGAAATGCCTCATCGAAGTCATCCCAGTTAATATGGCGGACTGCACCCATCATGAGGGAGCCGACAATGATCAGGGACGGCGATGTAATGGCTGACACGCCGGACACCGCGCCGACGAGCGGGCTGAAGAAGGCGGAAACCCCGAACAGAATGGCTACGACAAGAGCGGTAAGACCCGTACGGCCTCCTGCCGCAACACCTGCAGAGGACTCAATGTAGGCAGTTGTCGGGCTTGTGCCGAACATGGCGCCCACAGTTGTGGCAATTGAGTCGCCAAGCAAGGCGCGGCCTGCGCGCGGCAGCTTGCCGTCCTTCATCAGCCCTGCCTGGGAGCTGACGCCGAGCAGGGTGCCGGTTGTATCAAACAGAGTAACAAGCAAGAAGGAGAAGATAACACCGTACAGACTATACTGCACCACATCCCCAATTGCATGGATTGGATTTGCAATCACGATGCCCTCCGGCAGCTGCGGCATGGAGGCAACACCCTGCTTAAACTTCAGCTGTCCTGTAAAGGAAGCAATGATACCGGTGAGAACCATGCCGATGAAAAGGGCGCCGTTCACATTCAAGGCCATGAGAACGATGGTAATGGCCAAGCCGACCAAAGCAAGCACAACGCCGGGGGAGTGCAGGTCACCCAGTCCGACCAGATTGGATGGATGCTTTGTAATAATGCCGGTGAGTCGCAGGCCGATGAATGCGATGAATAGACCGATGCCTGCAGTGATTGCATGCCGCAAATTAGCCGGAATGGCTTCCATCAGCCTTGTGCGGAAGGTGGTCAGAGACAAAATCAGGAACAGAATGCCTGTTACATATACGGCTGAGAACGCAATGGCAAAGGTAATGCCGGAGGTTGCTTTGACAACAGAGTAAGCGAAGTAGGCGTTCAAGCCCATGCCCGGTGCGATGGCAATCGGCATGTTTGCCAGAAATGCCATGCAGAGCGTGCCGACAAGAGCGGCAATGATGGTCGCGGTAAATCCTTGGGCAAAGGGAACTCCGGCATCGGATAAGATAATCGGGTTTACCACGACGATATATGCCATTGTTAGAAACGTCGTAATTCCTGCCAAAATCTCAGTTTTGACAGATGTTTTTTGCTGGGATAAGTTAAACATACAGATATTCCTTTCTGTTTCACGAATGATTCACACAACAGTTATATATATTATTCGCTTTTTAGTTGTTTGGCAAGAGTAAATTTTGCTGTGTATTTGTTTGTTAGCTTGCACCAATTTCGCACATGCTAAAGCCGACGAAGCTTAGGAGGGGAATGTAAATTGGACCAAAATCAGCAAAAACAGACAGCTTTTCCGCCACAGCACCAGGAGCGGCAGCCCGGCTTGGAAACTCAAATGAATCCCACGCCAAAGAGTGAGGACGACAATTACCGGGGCAGCGGCAAGCTGAAGGGGAAAACAGCCCTGATTACCGGCGGAGACAGCGGAATCGGCAAGGCGGTAGCCATTGCATTTGCGAAGGAAGGGGCAAATGTGGCCATTGCCTATTTAGACGAGCATGAGGATGCGCAGACAACGAAGCAGCAGGTCGAGAAGCATGGAGCAGCCTGTTTGCTATTGGCAGGAGATCTGGCACAGGAGGAACAGTGCCGGCATGTGGTGGAGGAGACGGTGAAGCAGTTCGGCGGGCTGAATATTGTCGTGAACAACATTGCCCAGCAGTATCCGCAGCAGCGCTTGGAGGATATCACAGCCGAGCAGTGGAACCGCACCTTTCAAATCAATGTGTTTTCCTACTTTGCTGTGACAAAGGCGGCTTTGCCGCACCTGCAGCAGGGAGACAGCATCATTAATACAGCATCCATTACCGCATATGAAGGCAATGAGCTGCTGCTGGATTACTCTTCTACAAAGGGCGCCATCGTGTCCTTCACCCGTTCCCTGGCCAAGTCCTTGGTGCAAAAGGGAATCCGGGTCAACGGTGTTGCGCCGGGCCCCATCTGGACACCGCTCATTCCAGCGAGCTTTGACAGCCAGAAGGTCGCTGAGTTTGGGACAAATACGCCGATGGGCAGAGCCGGGCAGCCGTATGAGCTGGCGCCGGCATATGTATACTTGGCATCCGGTGATTCTTCCTATGTCACCGGGCAAATGATCCATATCAATGGCGGCAAGCCTGTGGGCGGATAATAGCAAGCGAGAGGGCGGCCTTATGGGCCGCCTCCTTTTCTTGGCACTTATACTTTGGCAGGGATAACAAAAGCTATAAAGGCAATGCCACATGTGGAGGGTTAATATGAAACGAATCCTGACAGCCTGTATCGTATCGTTGCTGCTTCTGTTTGTTCCGCAAGCGGCTGCCGAAGAAGAGCCCGACCATCTTATCCTGATTAATCTGGCCTCCAATCAGCTGTCCTATTTTGCGGACGGACAATATATCCGAACCTTCTCTGTCTCCACCGGCAAGCCGGACACACCAACACCGGAAGGCAACTTCTGCATTGTCAATAAATACCGCAATAAAAAATATTATCGTAAAAATATCGCTGGAGGGGCGCCGAACAATCCGCTGGGAACCCGTTGGATGGGTCTCAGCAAACCGCAATACGCCATCCACGGCACCAGCAAGGAATGGTCCATCGGCCGCTATGAATCCGGCGGCTGCATCCGGATGCATGACCGTGATGTGCAGTGGCTGTATGCCCGCGCCCCGTTACGGACGACTGTCATTATTACCCGTTTTCATGAGCCTGTGGAGCATGCGGCCCACCGCCGCGGATACCGGGTGACCAGCTGGAATGGACAGCGTGTGCTGCAGAACCAAATTGGCAGGCTCACTGTATTTGATAGAGTGCCGCTGTACTGGCGGGATCCGTATGGACAGCTCGTGCAGGTGCAGACAGTTATGCCGAATGAAGGATTTGCCGTTCTGTCCCATGATGGAAAGGGCCAATATGACATTGGCGGCAATTTTTATATCTTTGATCCGAAGCAATCGAAAACGCGTTATATCCAGGTTCCGATTCATATCATGGCAAATCAGTACAAACGGCAAAGCGGTGTGAAGTAGGAGAAGTCTCTGCGAAGGCTTCTCTTTTCTCGTCCCGAAAAAAAGGATGCGGCATACACCGCACCCTCTGCATTTAATATTTTTGTCTGAACGTCTGGCAGCATGTCTCGGCACTCGCGGCAACGTCGCTGCTGATTTCGTGGCCTTGCAGCACTGCATTGTAGTAGGATTCATCATTCAAATTCGTATATGCTTTAGAATCAGGCTGGACAACAATCGCATTTGCCTGGCAGAAGTTGCCCTGCCCCCAAAAATGACAGTTGTTTACTGCACAGCGTACCTCTGGCATGAAAATCCCCCCTTGTCCTTTATTGTGGACAAGAGGGGATTTTTCATGTGTGTAACGCGTTACCGATGGAGGGAATCAATGGTTTTTCTCAAACCATGCTTTAAACTCATCCTTCGTATGTTCACCGACGATCCGGTCAACCTCCACTCCATTTTTATAGCGGACAAGGGTAGGCGTATATTCAATTTTAAAGGCATCCCAGCCGGCATCATACTTGACGAGGTCAAGCACCTTCATATCAATATTCATATCCTTGGCCATGGGTACAATCGTTGGAGATACTTTCTGGCAATGGGTGCATGTCGGCTGATAGAAATAGATCGTCATGTCCTTCTGGTTCTTCAGCTGCTTCTGCAGCTCTTCAACAGAAATTTGCTTCTCATAATAGTCGGTCTTCTTCTCAGACTTTGTTACAAAAAAGATTGCCGCCAAGAGTCCAACGAGAATGACCGTAAAAATCAGCATCTTTTTCATCGGTAGTAGCCTCCTTTGTTCGCTTCACGCATTAGAATCACACTGCAGCCGGTGATGAGGAGGAAGGCAAGCAGCGCAAGCAACGGAATGGTAATGAAATGAAACCAGTTCAGGTAGTCTCCGGTGCATGGAATGCGGCCGCAAGCCAGGCCGGATTGCGAAAGCGCCGGGATTTTTTGCATAGCATAATGGTACAAGGAGATACAGGCGCCAATGCCCGCCAGCGGCAGGCTGTACACGTAGATACGGTAATCTTTGCGGAACAGGGCCACCCCCAGCACAATCACAAGCGGATACATCAGGATGCGCTGATACCAGCAAAGGGTGCATGGCTCATACTTCATCACCTCTGATAAATACAGGCTGCCGAGCGTTGCAGTCAGGGCAGCGGCCCAGGCAGTAAAGAGCGTATATTCTTTCTTTGTCTCTTGGTTCATCCCTATGTCCTTTCCTTTACTCTGTCATGTAATTAAATTATAGTACGAGCCCTTGATTTATGTAAAATATAGAAAATGTACAAATTCCTGCAGCATGTCCTATTTGTCGCAGGAGCATCTAGGAGATTGCGGAAATTAATGGTATGATTGGGGGAGAAATTTTTTACATAGGCTGCCGGCAATACAGGTGTGCTTGTGCATAAAAGTACAAAGCGGGCGCTTGATGGCCGCAGCATAATTTTCACACAGGAGAGGATATAATGAGCTGGAAGCAAGCATATGAACGTTGGATGAATGCATCCGCGCTGGACCAGGAAATGAAGGAGGCTCTTTCGCACCTGGAAGGCAAGGAGAAGGAGCTGGAAGACTGCTTTTACCGGGATTTGGAGTTTGGTACAGGCGGGATGCGCGGGGAAATCGGGCCGGGCACCAACCGCATGAATGTGTACACCGTCCGTAAGGCTTCAGAGGGCCTCGCCCGCTTTATTGAAGCATATGGAGAAAGCGCAAAGCAGCGAGGTGTTGCCATTGCGTATGATTCCCGCCATAAATCTCCTGAGTTTGCGATGGAGGCTGCCAAAACGCTGGCTTCCCACGGTATTCAAACATATGTATTTGAAGAGCTGCGCCCTACGCCGGAGCTGTCTTTTGCCGTGCGTGAGTTGGGTGCGTTCTCCGGTATTGTGGTAACAGCGAGCCACAATCCGCCGGAGTACAACGGCTATAAGGTATACGGCGAAGACGGCGGCCAGCTTCCGCCTTATGAGGCAGATCAGGTTATCCAGAAGGTCAATGAAGTGGAGAACGAACTGGAGATTGAGGTTGAGGCAGAAGAAGTGCTGAAGCAAAAAGGTCTCATTCAGATGGTCGGCACAGAAATGGATAAGAAGTATGTGGAGAAGCTGAAGACCATCTCCGTGCGTCCAGAGCTGGCTGCTGAATTGGGGGACTCCTTGAAAATTGTCTTCTCGCCGCTGCACGGCACATCCAATAAGCCTGTGCGCCAGGCATTGGCGGCACTGGGATATACAAATGTGGCCGTTGTGAAGGAGCAGGAGCTGCCGGATCCAAACTTCTCCACTGTGAACTCGCCAAATCCGGAGGAGCATGAAGCGTTCACGCTGGCTATTCAGTACGGAACAGAAATCGATGCGGATGTGCTGGTGGCGACAGACCCGGATGCGGACCGTCTCGGTGTGGCAGTCAAGAATACAGAGGGCGAGTATGTTGTGTTGACAGGTAACCAGACAGGCGCACTGATGCTGGAATATCTGTTGTCCCAGAAGAAGGAGCAGGGCATTCTGCCGGCAAACGGCATCGTGCTGAAGACAATTGTAACATCTGAAATCGGCCGTGCGATTGCGGAACATTACGGGCTGCAAACTGTTGATACGCTGACAGGCTTTAAATTTATCGGCGAAAAAATCAAACAGTATGAGACAACGGGCGAGTATGTGTTCCAGTTTGGCTATGAGGAAAGCTATGGCTATCTCATCGGTGACTTCGTGCGCGACAAGGATGCTGTGCAGGCAACCATTTTTGCAATTGAAGTGGCGGCTTATTATAAGAAGCGCGGCATGACCATGTATGAAGGGCTGCTCGAGGTCTTTGCCAAATACGGCTTCTACCGGGAAGGCTTGAAGTCACTTACACTGAAAGGAAAAGATGGCGCTGAGCAAATTGCCGCACTGCTGGCATCCTTCCGTGAAGATATGCCGACGGAATTCGCCGGCTATCAGGTGAAAGCAGTGGAGGACTATAAAACAAGTGTCCGCACGGAAGCGGAAAGCGGAAGCAAAGCGGCAATCGAGCTGCCAAAATCCAATGTGCTGAAATATTTCCTTGAGGACGGATCTTGGGTGTGCCTGCGTCCATCCGGAACAGAGCCAAAGGTGAAGTTTTATTTTGGCGTACAGGGAGGCAGCCTGGCAGACAGCGAACAGAAGCTGGCGGCTGTATCTGAAGCGTTCATGGAGAAGGTCAACGAATGTCTGGCAAAGTAATGCAAGGATGTAACGCGTTTCATAATGAAAGCCAGGGCTGCGAGCCCTGGCTTTTCTTGATGTTCCACAGGAATCAAATCTTTATGTGTAGACTTCTTCCATCTGTTGTACATATGCCTTTTGCGAGGCATGGTCGATATATTGAAACAGCAGCTGCAGCTGCTTATCCACTTCTGACAAATCCTTGGAATACTTGTACGCATGGAGGAAATGCTCAATGCGTTTGGAAAATACCTCATCCTCTGTTTGCACCATCAGGACAAGCAGCTGGTCCCAGCTGCAGCAATAGGTGTAGTACAAGGCTTTATCATAATCCGTATAGTGATTCATGTCAGCCCTCCTTGCTGAGGAGTAGTTATAGTGTGCGCGTGATGGCGGACAAATAAAGCAGGAAGAAAATTGTTAACAAATTGTTACACCAAATCGGGCACAAAGTATGGTTAGATAGAGGAAGGCAATGGAAAGCTTTTGTGGATTGAGGTGTTTGATATTGCGTTCCCGCTTGGAGCATTATATAGATGAACGGGCTGTGCGCGTCTGGCGCCTGACAGCCTTGGTTGGAAACGGATTTGCTGTACTGCTGTATGCGGCTGTGGCCTGGGGCATTTCTTCCTTGCGTTCCCTGATGTGGCTGCATGCGGTTTGCTTGGGCAGCCTGATGCTGCTTGCATTCTTTACTGTCATTGTTCTGCCCAAGCTGCGTTGGCAGCGTTGGCGTTATGTAATTTATGAAGAAGAAATTGACCTGCAGCATGGTGTGGTCATTACAACGAAAACACTGATTCCCATGGTCCGGGTCCAGCATGTGGATGTGCGGCAGGGGCCGTTTTTGCGCCGCTACGGGCTGGCGTCGGTAGAAATTACAACAGCGGCAACCAAGCATGAAATTCCGGCAGTTGCTTACGAGGAAGCGGAGCAGCTCCGGATGCAGCTGTCCAAGCTGGCAAGGGCGGCGACGGAAGATGTTTGAGAAGCGGCGGTTGCACCCGGCGGCAGTGCTGCTGAATATGGGTGCATATATTTGGAATTTAGGCCCCCTAAGTATGTTTGCCGTATTTCGTTTCCGCAACAGCCTGCCGTTTTCCCCATTTTGGAATTCACTTCTGCTCGCACTGCTGTTTCTGGTGCTTTTGTTCACCTTTGCCTTTATTAGATGGCGCAGATTCACCTATATGGTAGAGCCGGATCAAATTTGTATTGAGAGCGGCATTTGGCTGCGCAATAAGCGGTATATCCCGAAGGAACGGATGCAGTCGATCCATGAGCTGCAGGATATTGTCCACCGCCTGTTCGGCCTGGTGAAGCTGCAAATTGAGACGGCCAGCGGCGGCAATGACCATGAGGGTGTGCTGACGGCCATTACAAGGGAAGAGGCTGTATGGATTCAGCGGGTTTTTTCACATGGACAAGCTGCGTCAGAGGAAGAGCAGCTCTCGTCCTATGAGCTGTCAAAGAGGCGGCTTCTGCTGTATGCAGCCACTTCGGGGAGTGTCGGGCTTGTGCTGTCGGCGGCAGTCGGCTTGTATTCAGAGCTGGATGATTACTTTGATATTCCGGATGCCCTCGCCTTTTTTTACGAAAAAACAGCCGGATTTTATGCCATTGGCATCCTTGTTCTCGGTCTGTTGGCTTGGGCTGTGGGCATGCTGCTCGTATATCAAAAGTATTACGGTTTTCGTCTTGTCCGCCAGCGGGATGAGCTTGTCATGACCCGCGGTTTGTTTGAGAAGAAAAAGGTGGTTATTCCGCTCAAGCGGATTCAGGCTGTGAAGATTGAAGAAAATATGGTGAGACAGTGGCTTGGCTTTGCCACCGTACATCTGTTGAGCGCCGGCAGCCAAGAGGATGAGCATGAGAAATTCAGTTATATCTGCCTGCCTCTTGTGCCAAAACGGGAACTGCCCGGGCTGTTGCGTGTGTTCCTGCCCGGTTATGTGCCGCAGACTTCGTTCGTGCGCCTGCCGCGGCGGGCACAAAGACGCTACATGATACGGGCGGCTTTGCCGCTTGCTGTGGCTGGCTTTACGGCATTCTATTTCTTCCCTGTCATGAAGTATGTGCTGCCGCCGGTGCTGGCAGGCGCCATGTTATTCGGGTTCTGGCAGTATTGGGATGCCGGCTGGAGCCTGGAGGGCCAGCAGGTGATCCTCTCCAGACGGCGTCTGAACCGGGTAACTGTACTGGTGCAGCGCAAGCATATTCAGTCGCTGGCAGTCAGCCGGACAGTATGGCAGGACTATGCCTCACTCTGCACGGTCCGGCTTCACGTAAAGTCCGGGGCGCTGTCGGCAAGCTTTGCGGTAAAGGACAGCGACGAGTCGCTGGGAGTGCTGCTGCGCGCCTGGTATTCTTCACAGAAGGTGCGGAATGTCTCATGAATTCCACAAAATAAAGCAGCCTGATGAGCTCAGGCTGCTTTATAATTTGACCTCCTGCACCATTTGCAGCACCTCTTTACTCAATTGGTAATCTTCGTCCGCATTCTGGTGCTTCCGGTTGGATAATAGGATTACATACGTTTGGTTATCCGGTGTAAAGCTATTAAAGGCCACCCACCCTGGCAGCACACCTTGATTATGGTAGAGCGGTGTTGTATAGAAGCCAAAGCCGAAGCTGCTGTTGATGCGCTCCGGCGGCGTGAACATCTGCTTCCGGCTGGCCTCCGACAGCAGCTTTCCGGAAAGAATGGCGCTGTCGAGCCGCTGCAGATCGTGTGTGGTTGTATACAAGTCACCAGTGCCGTACAAGGCCCGGAAGGAAAGCGCATCGCCCGGCACTGTCTGGCCATCCTTTAACATGTAGCCCTTTGTCACACGCGTGTCCGATTTCCCGGGTTTTCCAAAACCGGAGGCTCCCATCCCTGCAGGCTGCAGGACGCACTGCTGTGCATACTCCGCAATTGGGCGTTGGCACACCTTCTCCACAATTGCAGTCAGCACCATATAATTCCGGTCGGTGTACCGCCAGGCAGTGCCGGGAGCATCTGTCAGCGGGATCTTTCCGATGGAAGCGGCCAAGCGCTCGGCGGATGCATAATCGAGCTTGCCGCCATGGTCCGCCAGACCGGACGTATGCGTCAGCAGCCCCCGGAGCGTCACATTGGCACTTTCCGGAAATGCCGGCACATATTTGTGCACATTGTCATCCACACTCAGCTTTCCCTGCTCCTGCAGTTGCAAAATTGCCACAGCTACTATTACCTTCGTTATGGAACCTACATAATACTGTGCTTCAGGGCTGTTGGTTTGTTGTGCTGCGAAATCTGAATATCCATACCCCTTGTCGATCAGTGTATTGCCCCGGTGCATAATCAGGGCAGTGCCATTGAAATCCTTCTTTTTCAATTGCTCATCAATGCGGGCTGCCAGCTCCTCATCTAAACGAGTCCGGACTTCCTCCGGGTGCTGCGGTGCTGCAGTCTGTACTGTAGTATGGACTTCTGTCTGAATGGCTGTCTGCTGCACAGGAGGCGGACTGCCGGCGGCGGGCTTCAGTGCCAGCCCTCCCGCAGCCAGCAGTCCGGCTCCAAGCAATCCTGCTGTCAAAAATCTTTCCTTCTTCATCATGGCATCCCCTAATCTACATCTATCTATACCCCTCGTATTATACAATGAGCCCGCTGAGCAGGTCTTTCTCTTTAGTATGATTTATGAAAAAATGTAAGTAAAAGGTATCATATTTTGACTTGCTGCTGATAGCTATAAAGTGCATTTCCTGGATGCTTTTTATTTCAGACTATACGAGGCGGGAGAGAAGTGAGACCCTAAGAAAGATCCAGGACAAGGCAATCCTTCATGAAATGTCCCCTTTCCTCATACATTGTGATAAGAGAGGAAAAAAAGGGGGCGCGCCTAGTGCGGGAAGCTGATTATAAAGCTCTTGAATATGCGATTGATGAAATTACGGAAATTGCGGAAGGCTTTGGTCTCGACTTTTATCCAATGCGTTACGAAATTTGCCCGGCGGAAATTATCTATACCTTTGGCGCTTATGGCATGCCGACACGCTTCTCCCATTGGAGCTTCGGCAAGCAGTTTTTCCGGATGAAGCTGCAGTATGATCTGGGGCTCAGCAAGATTTATGAGCTTGTCATCAACTCCGATCCATGCTACGCCTTCTTGCTGGATTCCAACACGCTGATCCAAAACAAGCTGATTGTGGCCCACGTGCTGGCACACTGTGATTTCTTCAAGAATAATGTCCGCTTCAGCAACACAAAACGCGACATGGTGGAGAGCATGGCGGCGACGGCGGACCGGATCAAGTATTATGAGCATGAGTACGGCAAAGAAGCCGTGGAGAAGTTTCTTGATGCGGTGCTGGCGATTCAGGAGCATATTGACCCGTCTCTGATGCGGCCGAAGCTTGCCTGGAGCATGGATGACTTGGAGGAAGAGGGAGAAGCAAAGCCTGCGGCCACACCGTATGACGATCTGTGGGGGCTGGATCAGCGGAACCAAAGGCAGGAGCAGAAGGGTGTCCGAAGAAAGAAAAAGTTCCCGCCGCAGCCGGAAAAGGATATTCTGTTATTTATTGAAGAGTACAGCCGCGAGCTGGAGGACTGGCAGCGCGACATTCTGACGATGATGCGCGAGGAGATGCTGTACTTCTGGCCACAGCTGGAGACGAAGATCATGAACGAAGGCTGGGCGAGTTATTGGCATCAGCGCATCCTGCGTGAGATGGACCTGACGAGCGATGAAGCGGTCGAGTTCGCCAAGCTGAATGCGGGTGTCGTGCAGCCGTCAAAAACAAGCATCAACCCCTATTACCTCGGCTTGAAGATTTTCGAGGACATCGAGCAGCGCTATGACAACCCGACGGAGGAAATGAAGCGCCTTGGCATCCAGCCAGGCTCCGGCCGGGCCCGCATGTTTGAGGTGCGCGAGGTGGAGTCGGATATCTCCTTCCTGCGCAACTACTTGAATAAGGAGCTTGTCATGCGCGAGGATATGTATCTGTTCCAGAAGCAGGGCAAGGAGTACAAGGTGGTCGACAAGGAGTGGGAGCATGTCCGTGACCAGCTCGTCAACATGCGGGTCAACGGCGGCTTTCCATATCTCACTATCAATGACGGGGACTACCTGAAGAACGGCGAGCTGTATTTGAAGCACGGCTATGAGGGGATTGAACTCGATGTGAAGTATCTGGAGAAGGTGCTGCCATACATCCACCAGCTTTGGGGCCGTTCGGTTCACATGGAGACAGTGATTGAGAACAAGGGCGTGCTGTTTACGTTTGATGGAAAGGTGATGCATCGGAAATATCTATAGGAAAAAAGGCTGTCGGACAGCTTCGTCCGACAGCCTTTGCTGTTAAGAAATTGTCTGGGAAGCGGAAGCATCAGCAGTTACTTTCGCCGCGCTTGGCACGCGGGTAAGCACGAATCCGCCAATCAGGAACAGGAGAATGAGGCTGAATACGCCGCTGTTTGTGCTGCCGGTCAGCTGGGTGGCAATACCGACCAGGAATGGTCCCATAATGGTGGCAAACTTGCCAAAGATGTTGTAGAAGCCGAAAAACTCATTGGCCGACTCCTTCGGGACGAGCTGGGCGAAGTAGGAGCGGCTGATGGCTTGAATGCCGCCCTGTGACGTGGCGACCAGCATGGCCAGAATCCAGAAATCGAGCGTGGAGTTTAAGAAATATGCATAAATACAGATGATGATGTAAACAGTGACGCCGGCATACAGCATCGGCTTTTCACCGAATTTTTGCGCCAGCCGGCCATACAGCATGGCAAACGGGGCGGCCACCACCTGTGTGGCAAAGAGAATGATCAGCAGGCTGGTGGAGCTGACGCCGAGGTCTGCCCCATATGCGCTCGCCATTCTAATAATGGTGTCCACGCCGTCAATGTAGAAGAAGTAGGCAAGCAGGAAAAGGAAAATGGCCCGGTTGGCTTTGATATTCTTGAAGGTTTGCCCGAGCGTTTTGAAGCTTTGCCGCACCGGATGGGGCTCAGGCTCTTTGTAGTAGATTTGCTCGACGTGCCGCAGCATCGGGATGGTGAACAGCCCCCACCAAAGGGCAGTGATGCCGAACGACATCTGGCTGGCAGCTCCGACTGAGAACGGGAGGATTTCCTGCTGGGCCAAGAGGATGAGCGCGATGCTCAGGATGAAGGGAATGGTGCTGCCGATATAGCCCATGGCATAGCCGCGCGCGGAAACGGCGTTCATCCGCTCTTCCGTGGTGACATCGACAAGGAAGGCATCGTAAAAAATATTCGTGCCGGTAAAGCCGATGACTGTCAGCATGTACAGGACAAGCAGCAGGAGCCATTGCTGCTGCGGCACGACGGCGAGCAGTCCGGTGAAGACGACTCCGAGGCCAAGAAAGAAGGTGAAGAAGCGCTTTTTAAAGCCGCGGTAGTCAGCTATCGTGCCAAGAATCGGGGCAAGCAGGGATACGAGCAGGGTGGCAATGGAGTTGGCATAGCCCCAGTAGGCGGTGGATGAGGCGGGTGAAATGCCGGCCGTGTCGGTCGCGGCTTTAAAGTACAGCGGAAAAACAGCGGTTGTAATGATAACAGAGTAGGCGGAGTTGGCCCAGTCGTACAGGACCCAGCTGCGCTCTTGTTTGGTTGCATCTCGTTTCATGGTCATCAACCTCCCTCATATGTTATTGCTGCAGCAATTCTTCGACGGCCCGGCCATCTGTATCCCCAAGGTCCAGCCCGAGAAGCCGGGCGAATGTCGGCCCTTCATCAATGAGCCGTATAAAAGGAATAGTGCCGGGCTGAATGCCCCGGCCGGCGGCCATGACAATCGTGGAGTAATCCGGCTTTTCGGGTGAATAGCCATGCGTGGCCCGGGTGTATTTTTTTCGGTCCATGTCCCCTGCCGTATTCTCCCGCAGATACGCTCCTTCATAATCCTCCAGGAAATAGTAGCCTTGCTTTGCCTCCAGCAGAAAAGCGCACGTCCCGTCAGCCCCCCTTTTTTCTGCTTCGGCTCCTGTTAACATTTGCTCAATGCCGCTTTCAGGATCCTGCAGCAGGGACTCCAGCAGCTTTTGCAGTGTCTGCAGTGTTGCGGTATCCTTCTTCTTTACATGAATGTAAGCTGAGCCGTCACAGCTCTGACAGTAGGCATCCCAGTGCCGCAGCTTTCCCTTCGTATTAACGGATAGGAGGCCATGCTTCCGCAGCAGCACATTCACTTTGATGGCGATGGCTTCATCGAGCGCGCTGTGGTCGCCGAGAGCGACAAGAGTAGAGTGGTCATAGAGGCCGCTTTGCTGTAACGCGTTGGTGATGGCCCCGAGCCGTTCATCGTGCCGCCGCAGCGCCGCCATTGCCTCCTCCGAGGAAAAACCATGAAGATGGCGCTGTGTATCCAGATCGGTAAAATGGACAAGCAGCAGGTTCGGCTTTTTTGTTTGGATGGTATGGACGGTGGAGGCGAGCACGAAATCATCGAGCTCCGGCTGGCTGAGCCCGTTGCGCAGATGGCCGAACAAGCGGTTCAGCTCCCATTGATACAGCGGTGAACCGTTCAAGAGAGAGACGAGAATTTGATTGTGCCAGGGACGGTTGGCGAAAATCTCCGGCATGTTGTAGTCAATGTCAGCCTTTGCGGTTACGGGCCAAAGCAGGGCAGCTGTGGTGAGCCCGGCTTTTCTCGCTTCATCATACAGGGTGGTGCCCTGTACATCTCTCCGGTGCCAATGCCAATCCGGAGAAGATCGGCCCGGCTGCAGCAGGGTGTTGCTTGTGATGCCGTGCCGGTTCGGCAGCCTGCCCGTCACAATGGTGGCATGGCAAGGATAGGTGATAGAAGGATAGATGGTTTGTACCTGCTGTGCAAGGGCGCCGCGCTGCAGCAATGCCTGGAAATGGGGCAACTGCTTGATAACGGGCAAATCTAAGGCAGAGAGGCAGTCAAACGAGATGACAATGAGATGGTCCGTGAGTCGCTTCATAGTGCACCTCCGGGAATTGCTGTATCTCTATTGTAAGGGAAAACAGGGGGGATAGGGCTGTCTTTACAGAATTGTCGGATAAAATTAACAGAGAGAGCCTTATCTTATTTTATTCTCTTCCGGCTACAACTCATGCCTTGCAGCATAAAAAGCCTGCTGTCCATGGGACAGCAGGCCTGTTATGCCGCGGTGCGTACAGAAGCCGATTGTGTCGGCTTAATGGCGAAGGATAGAAGAAGGCCGATGGCGAGAATGCCGCCGAAGCTTTCAAACGCAAAGAGATACTGCCCTGCTTGCAAGAGGCGCAGCGCCAGCAAGGGGCCGGTGCTGGCACCGAGGAACAGGATGAATGCGTTGAAGGAAATGGCGCTTCCTCTGGCGTTTCCGGCCAACTGGCTGATAAGAGAAATATTCATCGGCGTGACGATGGCAATGCCGGCCACGAACAAGACACTCATCAGTACGATCAGCGGCAGGACAGGGCTGATGCCAAGTGCCAGCAAGCCAAAAGCGGCCAGCGCCAATCCGCTCCGCAGCACTGTGATCATGCCGAGCTTTTGTGCAATCCGGCCGGCAAATGGGGAGATGAGCATACCTGCAATACCGGCGGCCCGCACGTACAGAATGTCCTGGTTTGTCAGATGAAATGCGGACGCCAGGTAGCTTCCGAGAATCGTATACATGCCGACCAGCGACAATAACAGCATGAAGGTAACGGAAAACGCAAGCAGCAGCTGTGTCTGCTTAAGCAGAGCGGACATTTGCCCGAATTTCATGAGTATGTTCTCCTGCGGCCTTGCGATATCATCCTTCGGCAAATATACAAGAACGAGCAGAGCTGTCAGGGCATAGAGCACTCCTAGAATAACGAAAATGGTGTGCCAGCCCCAATACTCATTCACAAGGCTGCTGAACACCTGTCCGGCGATGCCGGCCATAAGCAGCCCGGAGCTGATAAAGCCGACAGCCGTCATCCGTTTGGCGGGCGGGAACATTTCGCCGGCATAGACGAGGGCGATGGGCGCAAAGGCAGCCGCCACCAGCCCCTGCACGCCTCTGAGCAGCAGCAGGCCGTAGAAATGGTCCGTGAAGCCGCAAGCAAGGGTTACGGCGGCAAGCAAACCCATGCTGGCCGTCAAAAAGATTTTGCGTCCGTACCGGTCTGAGAAGGGACCGTACAGGAGACAGCCCAGTGCATAGCAAAGGGAAAAGCAGCTGCCCATCCAAGCTGCCCGTGCCAGGCTGACATGGAAGGAGCGGGTGAAAACAGGGGTCAATGGGATAGTAATGTACATGCTCATGAGCACGACAAGACCGCACCAGAACAGGATGGCGGTCATGAGAGAATAGTTCTTGCTGTATGTGGCTGACTTCGTCACAGATACAATGCCTCCTTGAAAATCGTTACATATAAATTCAATTCCACCATCCTACGTGCATGGAGGTGTTTTTGCAAGCAAAACGCTTGTGGAGCATGCGGGCTCTTTCTGCCTGCATACATGATATTCCTAAATATGGAATGGTAGTATAATGAGAAGGAAGCATGTAGGAAACGGGGGAACGATTCTCATTGCTGTTCAGCTGTTCGTGAGCGAGAAAGGCGCGTCCCAAGCAGCTGAAACAGGTCTGCAAACCATGCTGGAGGTGCTCATTCAGGCGCAGCAGGCTGCCATGATGGCGGCATTGCCGGAGCGGCAGCATCCTCTGCAGGCGGCTCATGATTATGTAAATATTGGAACACCTATAAATATGCTGAAAAATTCGATTCGATCTTATATAATGTAGATATTCCGATAAATGCAAACCCAGGGAAACCTGGCGACGCAAAGCTACAGGGGCTAAGGTCTTGCCCGGACTATGCCAGCCAGTTGCCGAAGATAACTGTGACACCACGTTATCATTCCATTGAGTGTTATTCTTTCTTATTGAATAGCACTATTTTTTTGGCAATAAAAACCTTTTATTTTTATATAAAGATAAATGAAATGGCGGTGAGCGAATGCAAGCGGGATGTGAGGTTTGTATGCCGTCTGTCCGTGGCTACACAGTCGTATTGCCAGATGGGTTCTCAATTGAGAAGTTGATGCCGTATGTGAAGGACGAGCCTGCTCCGAGATTTCAAAAGCTTGACAGCCGCACCTTTTGGGCAGAGGATGGGCTGTTTTTTGAAATGATGGATGCACTGCAGACGAACAGCCAAGTGCAGGCAGCTCCGGCCCGGCCGATGAATCCATTGCAGTTCGAAGGGGCAGTGCAGCCGGTTGCAGCACTTTCACAGCAGCGGGAAGCAAGCTGGATTGATGAGCTGATCCGCAAGAGAAATATTGCAACCTACTATCAGCCCATTGTCCGGCTGAATGGAACTGCGGCGGAGGTCATCGGCTACGAGCTGCTGGCGCGCGGGGTACGGGAGGATGGCAGCATCATTTCTCCTTATCATATGTTTGAGGCGGCCAGAGTGCGGAATCGGTTGTTCTCCTTGGACCGTCTGTGCCGTTTGGAGGCGATTCGCAATGCTGGAAGCATGACGGATTGTTTGCTGTTCATTAATTTTATTCCCACGGCCATTTATGTACCGGAGCACTGTCTGGCCAGTACATTTCAGTTGGTGAAGCAAACGAAGCTGCGTCCCGAGCAGATCGTGTTTGAAGTGGTGGAGACGGATGAGGTGCAGGACATCCGGCATCTGCAGTCCATTCTGGAGTATTATCGCCATCACGGCTTCAAATACGCTTTGGATGATGTAGGAACAGGGTATAATCATGCTTCCAAAATTCAAAAGCTGCGTCCGGACATTGTGAAGCTGGCGATGGAGCACGTGCAGGGCATCAGTCTGGACCGGGAAAAGCAGAAGGCGGCCCTTGAAATTGCGCAAATGACTCACAGCATTGGCGGATCGGCGCTGGCGGAAGGTGTGGAGACACTGGAGGATATGCAGTGTTTGCAGGAGCTGGGCTATGATTTGTTTCAGGGCTATTATTTGGGAAAGCCGCAGCCTGAGCCGGTGCGCCGGGTGCTTTCATAATAATCGCGCGGGGCAGGGCGGCTTCAGCTGCTCTGCCTGCCGCTTTTGTAACAATGTTACAGCTGGAAGGAACAATATCATATTCCCATTACAGCCCAATTAGCAGTTTGTTACATAGACAAATTCTTCTCCTTCATCTGCTATAGTTGTATCCACACAGACGAAGGGAGAGGAGAACATGATGAAAGGAATGCTGGCAAAGGCCGGAATTGGCGGAGCAAAACCACATCTGGGGCTTCTCAGGACAGCTTATCGAAATGGAGAGGCAGTGGCCGGATATGTACAGGTAAGCGGTGGCGGAACAGGACAGCGGATTGAACGGCTGACGGTATCCGTAAAGCAGCGCAACGCGGCGTTCCCGTTGGCTGTTACAGAATATACAGAATTGGACATTACGGGGCCGTTCGCAATTGAACAGGGAGAGGAACGGCACTTTCCATTTGTGTACAAGCTGCCGCTTCAGGAGCAGGAGGATGCCCAGACCTTGTTTGAGCTTGTGGCGACTTTATATATTGCGGGTGCCCGGCGGGAGCGCGATACCGCGGAGATTTTCATTCGAACTGCCTGAGGGCAATGCCCATCCCCATCGAGAAGGAGATCCGGAATGGGAACAGCATGAATGCTGCTGGCGGCCTTGCTGATTGCTGCTGCGGTGACAGGATACATTGCGCTGCCACAGCTGATTTGGCTGGCCGTTGTAGTGCTGGTGGTATATGTCATGGTATTTGCAGTAAAGGGGATTGTCCGCAGGCATTGAGGAAGAGGCGATAGAGCCTCTTTTTTTTGTATGCTCTTAACTAAACAGGCTCGTCAGTACATATATTTTGTAATATTATGAGGGTAGATAATATTACTTGGTCATAACAGGGGGAGAGGTCATTTGGAGAAGCTTGCCTGGGTCATTGACAGCACTGCCTACGTGTCAGAGGAAGTGAAACAGCATCCTGATATCTTTGTTGTTCCTTTGGCTGTCATGTTTGGGGATGAGGTGTACGAAGATGGGGTTACCATTGATGAGCATGCTTTATATACGAAAATCCGGGAGCAGCAGGCGGTGCCGACCACCTCACAGCCGGCAATCGGCGTGTTTGTGGATCTGTACGAACAGCTGAAGGAAAACTATGATGCAGTCATTATGCTGCATGTGTCACAACGCTTGAGCGGAACATATAATGCCAGCAGACAAGCCGCGGAAATGACAGGACTCCAGTATCATTGCATCGACACCATGGTGCTGTCGGCAGGGACCACCTATTTGCTGGAGGAAGGGCTGTATTTGGCGGGGCAGGGCTGCCGTGCGGCGGAAATTGTCCAGCGGCTGGAAGCGATTCTTCCTTCTCTGGAGGACTATATTCTCATCGGCAATCTGGCGCAGCTGCACCGGGGCGGGCGGCTGAGCAATGCCCAGTATGTGATTGGCACGCTGTTGAACATTAAGCCGATTCTGCAGGTGCGCGATGGGCTGGTGGAGGTCTACGGGAAGGTGCGTTACGAGAAGAAAGCAGTAAAGCTGCTGCTGGATAAGTGCCGGGAAGCGCTGTCACAGCATGATATTCGCAAGCTGGCGGTGATTCACGGCAACCGTCCGGAAGCGGCGGCCCAATGGCGTGAACAGATTCTCGCGATGAAGCCGGGCTTGCGGGTCGACCTTGTGCCGCTGCCATCTGTATTAGGGGCGCATGCAGGGGAGGGGACGCTGGCTGTTATGTGGTACAATGCAAGCCTGGAAGGATAGATTTTTCAGGACATGTAAAAAAGCATTGACGGACGGGAAAGTCCGGTTATACAATGAATCATGTAAAAAATGGTAAAGGAGGTTACGTGTGATGATTGTAGCAGGAATGATCCGTATGCAGGACAATTGGATACAAGAGCACGTGACCGAAGCAGAGGGCTGTCTGGAATAGCCTTGTGCCGCCATTCTGATCCTACAGAGAATGCGTACGTTGCGTGAGGGCTTCGTACGCTTTTTTATGCTTTTGCAGGCATATCGTCAAAGCGGCGGTATGCCTTTTTGTGTTTTGCGGGTGATTTCGCCAAAGAGGCGTTCACATAACAAATGGAGAGAGGAAGATGAGTGATGAAAACAATCATGGTGAGCGACATGCTGTATGGAGCCTTGCAGGACAGCGGCTAGAGAAAGCAATGCCCAGAATAGAGAGGAGAGGATCTATTTGTTTTCTGTATTACAGAAGCTGACATGGTTTTTTAAAGCAGAGTGGAAGCGCTATACGATTTCAATCACGCTGCTGATGCTTGTAAATATTTTGGAGATTATGCCCCCGAAGCTGCTGGGCATGTCCATTGATGATATTAAGGACGGCACGCTGACGGCGGCGGGCATTTTGCAATATATCGGGATTTTGCTGGCGGTGGCGCTTGGCGCCTATATCATGACGTTCTTCTGGCAGCATCAGCTGTTTGGCGGGGCATTTGTGCTGGAGCGGGTCATGCGTTCCAAGCTGATGCGCCATCTGTTGAACATGACGCCGGCCTTTTATCAGCGCAACCGGACCGGGGATTTAATGGCCCGGGCTACGAATGATTTGAAGGCAATCTCCAACACGGCGGGCTTTGGCATTTTGACGCTGGTGGATTCCAGCGCCTATATGCTGACTATCTTGTTTATGATGGCCATAACGATCAGCTGGAAGCTGACGCTTGCGGCCATGCTGCCTTTGCCGATTATGGCGATTGCGATGAACCGGTATGGCAAGAAGCTGCATGAGCGCTTTACGGTTGCCCAGGATTCCTTTGGCGATATGAACGACAAAGTGCTGGAGTCGATTGCCGGTGTGCGGGTCATCCGTGCTTATGTGCAGGAAAAAGAGGATGAGCAGCGGTTCCACCGCCTCGCGACAGACGTATATGAGAAGAACATGGAAGTGGCAAAAATTGATGCCTTGTTTGATCCGACCATTAAGCTGCTGGTTGGCCTCAGCTACTTGATCGGTCTGGTGTACGGGGCATTTCTGGTGTTCCGCAGTGAGGTGACCTTGGGAGAGCTTGTATCCTTCAACGTGTATCTCGGGATGATGATTTGGCCGATGTTTGCCATCGGGGAGCTCATCAATGTGATGCAGCGGGGCAATGCCTCCCTTGACCGTGTGAATGAGACGCTGGCGTGCGAGCCGGAGGTGCAGGATCCGGCAGAAGCGGAGAAGGTGGAGAAGCCGGAAAGCATTGTGTTCGACCGGGTGTCCTTCCGCTATCCGACAGGAGACACGGAGCAGCTGCGTGAGGTATCCTTCAGCCTGAAGCGCGGCCAGACGCTCGGAGTGGTCGGGAAAACCGGCAGCGGCAAGACAACACTGGTGCGGCAGCTGCTGCGGCAATATCCGGTGCAGCCGGAATCCATCCTGATGTCCGGTGTGCCGCTTGAACGTATTCCAGTGGAAGAGGTGCTTGGCTGGGTCGGCTATGTGCCGCAGGAGCATATCCTGTTTTCCAAAAGCGTACGGGAAAATATTATGTTCGGCTGCCGGCATGTGGACAAAGAAGCGCTGCAGCAGGCCATCCGGCTCTCTGCCTTTGAAAAGGACTTGACGTTCCTGCCGGACGGTCTGGAGACCATCGTGGGCGAAAAGGGTGTATCCCTGTCCGGGGGCCAGAAGCAGCGGATTGCGATTGCGCGGGCAATGATTCTGAATCCGGAGATTTTGATCCTGGATGACTCGCTGTCAGCGGTGGACGCCCGGACAGAAGCGGCCATTATTGCCAGCATCCGCAGCGAGCGCAGCAATAAAACCACAATTATTACCACACACCGCCTATCAGCCGTGCAGCATGCCGATTGGATTGTGGTGATGGATGAGGGGCGTGTGGCGGAGGCTGGCACGCACGAGATGCTTCTGGCGCATGGCGGCTGGTACAAGGAGCAATTTGAACGCCAGCAGCTGATGAGCGAGGATGCAGGGAATGAGGTGAGTGTATGAAGGTTGGAAAACGGCTGTTTCAATATGCGGTAAAGGTTAAGGGCGTCATTCTTGCGGCGCTGGTGATGCTGGCGATTTCCGTCGGCGCCGAGCTTGCGGGACCATTTGTGGCGAAGCAAATGATTGACAATCATATTGTCGGCATTGAAAAGCCCTGGTATGAAACAAAGGAACGGCAGGACGCAGTCCTCTATAACGGCACTCTATACAAGAGGGGCGACCGCTTTTCTGCCGGGGAAGAGAAGGGAAAGGAAGCCCGCATTCTGCAGGTGAAACGGAATTATTATTTTGTTGACAGCAAGGTCGGCATTGAGGGGAAACGTTCGGCAGAGGGAAATCTGCTGACCATTCAGAGCGGTGCTGCCAAGCAGGTCTATCAGGTGCAGAAGCTGTCCTTGCCGCAGGTATTTTCCTTCTATGAGCCGGAGGTACCCCGTCTCCTTTGGCTGAGCGGCAGCTATTTTGCCCTTTTGGCAGTGGCGGCGCTGTTCGCTTACGGGCAAAAGTTTTATCTGCAGAAGGCATCCAATAAGATTATCCAGCATATGCGCGAGGACGTGTTCGCGCATATTCAGGAAATCCCGATCCGATACTTTGACAATTTGCCGGCCGGAAAGATTGTCTCCCGGGTCACCAATGATACGGAGGCAATACGCGAGCTGTATGTAACGGTGCTGGCGACCTTCTTCTCCGGCATCATCTATATAACCGGCATCTTTACGGCGCTGTTTCTCCTGGATGTGCGTCTGGCGGGACTGTGCTTGTTTATCCTGCCGGTTCTCCTGCTTTGGACCGTGCTGTACCGGAAGTATGCGTCCCGCTATAACCACGTTATCCGCGCGCGCTTGTCTGACATCAATGGCATGATTAACGAATCGATCAACGGCATGAGCATCATTCAGGCGTTCCGGCAAAAGCAGGAGACAGAGCGCGAATTTGAGGTAATGAACGGCGAGTACTATGAATATCAGAAAAAGCTGCTCAATCTGAATGCGGCAACCTCCCACAACCTGGTGGGGGTGCTGCGGAATCTCTCCTTCATCGCGGTTATCTGGTATTTTGGCGGTGCTTCCTTGACTGCGTCGGCCGCATTGTCCATCGGTGTGCTGTACGCTTTTGTGGATTATCTGACGCGCCTGTTTTCGCCGATTACCGGCATGGTGAACCAAATGGCCAATCTGGAGCAGGCACGCGTCGCTTCCGAGCGTGTATTCGAGCTGCTGGATGAAGCAGGCACGGAGGTCAGTGAGGCGCATGTGCCTCGCTTCGCCGGAAATGTGGAATTCCAGCATGTCTCCTTTTCTTACAACGGCAAGGATGACGTTCTGCACGACCTCTCCTTCAGTGCCAAGCGGGGGGAAACCGTGGCGTTGGTCGGCCATACAGGATCCGGCAAGAGCTCCATTATGAACGTCCTGTTTGGCTTCTACGAGTTTCAAAAGGGGCGGATTACGATTGACGGTCAAGATGTGAAGGAATTGCCAAAGCAGGCGTTGCGTGAGCATATGGGCATTGTCCTGCAGGATCCGTTTCTGTTTACAGGAACGATCGCTACGAATGTCAGCTTGGAGCATGGGCGCATTTCCCGTGAGAGGATGGAGCAGGCCTTGCGCGACGTGGGAGCGGACCGCTTCATCGCCAATTTGGCAGGCGGCTTGGATGAGCCGGTCATTGAAAAGGGCAGTACGCTGTCGGCCGGCGAACGGCAGCTCATTTCCTTTGCCCGTGCGCTTGCCTTTGACCCGGCCATTTTAATTCTGGATGAAGCGACATCGAGCATCGACACGGAGACAGAGACGATCATTCAGGATGCGCTGGAGGTGCTGAAAAAAGGGCGTACGACCTTCATCATTGCCCACCGCCTCTCCACAATCCGGAATGCAGACCAGATTCTCGTGCTCGACCGCGGCTGCATTGTGGAACGCGGCAGCCATGAGGAGCTGATGGCCCTTGGCGGCCGCTACTCCCGGATGTATGAGACGCAGGCTGCCGGTGCCCAAAGTGCCTGATGTTCACAGAAAGTTACGATAGCTGCCATATAATGTTTACAGTTCCTCTGATAAGCCAATCCCTCCAAATGATATGCTAATAGTAGAAAAAGGCACAGAGGAGGATTTATATGGAAGAGTTCTCTATTACCTTGAATATCGCATTTTTCCTGCTGCTGTTGGGCTTTATCGGCTATACAGTACTGGATTCCTAAAAGGACCTGTTCACGTGAACAGGTTCTTTTTTATGGAGAAGTTGGTTAAAATAAGCACAGGACATTATACTTGAAAAATGATTGCATAACGCATACAATCAGGAATGTTCTAAAAACCCGATAAGAATACTGGAGGATTGTTGTTATGAAAAAGTTATTTTCCCTTTTTCTCGTAGCATTGCTGGCGTTCGGCGCACTGGCTGGATGCAGCACAAAGGAAGAGAAGAAAGATACAGCCAAGTCCACAAGCAATGATGTGCTGGCAAAAATCAAGAAGGATGGCAAGCTGCTCGTAGGGACAGAAGGTACATATCCGCCGTTCACCTTCCACGATGAGGGCGGCAAGCTGACAGGCTTCGATGTGCAAATTGCGGAGGAAGTGGCAAAGCGCATCGGTGTGAAGGCTGAATTTAAAGAAACACAGTGGGATGCCATGTTCGCAGGCTTGGATGCCAAGCGTTTCAATATGATTGCGAACCAGGTGGGCATCCGTCCGGACCGCCAAGAAAAATACGCGTTTTCAAAGCCGTATATTTCTTCTTCTGCGGTGCTGGTTATTCCAAAGGATAAGGACAAGCCTGCCAAGTTTGCGGATGTGAAAGGCTTGAAGGGTGCGCAGTCTCTCACAAGCAACTTTGCGGATATCGCGAAGAAAAACGGTGCGGAAATCGTCGGTGTGGAAGGCTTTAATCAGGCGGCAGAGCTGCTGAGCTCCGGCCGTGTGGATTTTACCATCAATGACCGTTTGTCCGTACTGAATTACATCGCCACAAAAAAGGATGCCAAAATTAAAATTTCGGATACAGAAGCAAATGCTTCCGACAGCGGCTTGATGTTCCGCAAGGACAGCCAAACACTTGTGGATGCGGTGAATAAGGCGTTGGATGATATGAAGAAGGATGGCACATACGCGAAGATTTCCGAGAAGTGGTTTGGTGAAGATGTATCTAAGTAATGCAGTTTTCGACAGTGAGCGGCTCCAGCTTTGGGGCGAAGTGACAAGGACCTCCTTCATGCCCATGCTGAAGGGGGTTATCTCCAATACCCTCCCGCTGACTTTGGTCAGCTTTGTGATCGGCCTGGCACTCGCTGTCGTTACGGCATTGTGCCGCATTTCAGGCAACGGGCTGCTGGACCGCATAGCACGCGTGTATGTTTCCGTCATCCGCGGCACACCGCTGCTCGTGCAGCTGTTCATCATTTTTTACGGCCTGCCGACGGTCGGGATTACAATTGATCCCTTCCCGGCGGCCGTCATCGGCTTTTCGCTGAGCGTGGGCGCCTACGCTTCCGAAATTGTCCGTGCCGCCATTCAGTCCATTCCGAAGGGGCAGTGGGAAGCAGCTTATACCATCGGCATGTCGTACCGGCAGGCGCTGCAGCGGGTGATTCTGCCGCAGGCCGCGCGCGTGTCTGTGCCGCCGCTGTCCAATAGCTTCATCAGCCTCTTGAAGGATACATCGCTGGCATCGACCATTCTGGTGGTGGAGATGTTCCGCAAAGCGCAGGAAATTGCGGCTATGAACTATGAGTTTCTCATTGTCTATACGCTGGCAGCGGTTATATACTGGGTAATTTGCTTTATCCTCTCCATTGGCCAGCAGGTTCTGGAGAAGCGTTTGGAACGCTATGTGCTGAAGTGAGGAGGGGATGTTGTGATTACAGTACGGAATTTGCAAAAGCAATTTGATGATCATCTTGTGTTACGGGATATCAGTCTGGAGGTGCCAAAGGGCGAGGTAGTGGCCATCCTTGGCCCGTCCGGTTCCGGCAAAACGACGCTGCTGCGCTGCTTGAATGTGCTGGAAATGCCAAACGGCGGCAGCGTCACCATCGGCGGCGAGACCGTTGAGTTCGGCGGCAAGGTGACGAAGCAGGATATTGCCAAGCTGCGCAGCCAGACCGGCATGGTGTTTCAGCAGCATAATTTGTTCCCGCACTTTACGGCACTGGAAAATGTGATGGAAGGCTTGGTTACGGTCAAACGGGTGCCTAGGCTGAAGGCGCGCGCCACCGCAGAGATGTTTCTGACGAAGGTCGGGCTCGGCGACAAGATGAACCTGTATCCGTTTCAGCTTTCCGGCGGCCAGCAGCAGCGCGTGGGCATCGCCCGGGCGCTGGCGATGGAGCCGCAGGTGATGCTGTTTGATGAGCCGACGTCAGCGCTCGACCCGGAGCTCGTCCAAGAGGTGCTGAAGGTTATGAAGGAGTTGGCGGCGGAAGGCATGACGATGGTGGTCGTGACGCATGAAATGCGCTTTGCCCGCAGCATTGCGAACCGGGTCATTTTCATGGAAGGCGGCTACATCGTCGAAGAAGGACAGCCGGAGCAAGTCTTCCAAAGCCCGCGGGAGGAGCGGACGAAGCAGTTTCTGCAGCTGTTTGAATGAGAAAATGGAGCCGTGTGCGGCTCCATTTTTTTATGGCCGGCTTCGCTTCCGCCAAGAACAATATCCCGGCTGCAGCAATCCCGGCTGCATCCAGGTGCGGTCAGGCGGCGGGGAACTCGGCTGGTCCAAAGTCTTTGGTGCTGCCAAAGCCTGCAGCTTCGGAAAGCTTCAGAACCCGGTTGCAATCGTTGACAAACCAAGAGCCTGAAGCAATAAGAAGAGGCTCCGGTTGGTCCGGAGCCTCTATAGCCATATTATGGTTTATCGTTGAAATCCGCCAAGCTGTTGCTCAGCCATTGCCACAAGACGCTTTGTGATTTCGCCGCCGACAGAGCCGTTAGCGCGGGCAGTTGTTTCGCCACCCAGTTGTACACCAAACTCTTGTGCAATTTCGTACTTCATTTGATCCAAAGCTGCTTCCGCACCAGGTACAACTAACTGATTCGTGTTGTTGTTAGACATGTTAGTTCCTCCTTAGGAATATAAGTTTTTTTGGTTGGATTAGCTGGGGTTGCACCAGTGAAAGCCACTAGGCTGGCTCTAATCCATCGGGTTGGTGGTGCGCTTGCTTTGTACTACTAGTATGGATGGGAAAGAGGTTTGTATGCGGACATTTCCGCTGGTATATTTTTGCAAAATAACAAATTCTAATTCCAAAAATTTCAAGTCGTAAAAGCACATAGGAAAAAGAGAATGTCACATAATAGGAGTACACCAGTCAAGGAGGTGAAAACAAATGTCCAACAACAATAATCAATTGGTTGTTCCAGGTGCAGAAGCTGCTCTTGACCAAATGAAGTATGAGATCGCGCAAGAGTTCGGCGTACAGCTTGGCGGTGAAACAACTGCCCGCGCTAACGGCTCTGTCGGCGGCGAAATCACAAAGCGCCTTGTAGCAATGGCTGAACAGCAATTAGGCGGCAGCTTTCAACAACGATAATATATAATGGCTATCGGGGCGGGTGAACACCCGCCCTTTTCTATAGGAGGAATGAGCATGTCTCTTTGTCCGATTTGCAATGGCATGACCGATGTACAGGAGCGCTGCCCGGAGTGCGCGGCTGTTATGCAGGACTGCGGCAAGACAGTGGATTATTTGGACGACTACAGTGCCTACATGGACTGGCAGCAGCTCGAACAGGTTGACGGCATGCCCTATGAAGAGTCGCATACATACTGCCTGCACCTGTTCTATTGTCCCCGCTGTCAGCAGGAGCACAGCGAAAAAATTCTCATGATATAAAAAAGTCTCTCCCGCTTCGGAAGAGACTTTTTTCGTGCTTCATTACTTTTCATTTGTGTTGCGGATGCGGCTCTCGCTGTCCACATCGAAGAAGTGAACTTTGTTCATGTCGAATGCCAATTCCACGTTATGGCCCGGTTTGAAGTCCGTGCGTGCATCTACGCGCGCTACGAAGTCTTGGCCGGCAACCTGAGAGTACAGCATGGATTCTGCACCGAGAAGCTCAGCCACTTCAATCTTGGCATTCACAACAGAGCCTTGTGCAGCGCTGATGAATACAGGCTCATCATGGACGTCTTCCGGGCGGATTCCCATAATCACTTCTTTGCCTACGTAGCCTTGCTCACGCAGGAACTTCATTTTGCCTTCTGGAACAGCCAATGTGACATCGCCTGTCACGAAGCCTGCATCGGACAGCTTGCCGCGGAAGAAGTTCATCGCCGGGGAACCGATGAAGCCGCCTACGAATACGTTTTCCGGCTTCTCGTATACTTCCTTCGGAGAACCAACCTGCTGGATGATGCCATCCTTCATAACAACAAGGCGGGTTGCCATTGTCATCGCTTCTGTCTGGTCATGCGTTACGTAGATTGTAGTTGTGCCCAGACGGTGGTGCAGCTTGGAGATTTCCGCACGCATGGATACACGCAGCTTGGCATCCAGGTTGGAGAGCGGCTCGTCCATCAAGAATACCTTTGCATCACGAACGATGGCGCGTCCGAGGGCAACACGCTGGCGCTGACCGCCGGACAGTGCCTTTGGCTTGCGGTCCAGGTACTGCTCCAGACCAAGAATGCGTGCTGCTTCTTTCACGCGGCGGTCAATTTCCGCTTTGTCAAACTTGCGCAGCTTTAGGCCGAATGCCATGTTGTCATATACGCTCATGTGCGGATACAGGGCATAGTTCTGGAATACCATCGCGATGTCGCGATCCTTTGGCGCCACGTCGTTTACACGCTTGCCATCGATGGAGAAGTCACCCTTGGAGATTTCTTCAAGGCCCGCAATCATACGAAGCGTTGTGGACTTACCGCAGCCGGATGGGCCGACGAATACGATGAATTCTTTATCCTGAATATGAAGGTTGAAGTCTGTAACCGCAGTTACGTTGTTATCGTAAATCTTATAAATGTGGTCTAATTTCAGTTCAGCCATTTTAAGATCCTCCTGACGATTTGAAATCGTTTTCTCATGTGTTCAGTTTACCCAAAATCGCCAAGTGAGGAAATGGATAGATTGACTAAAAAAACCGCTTTCAACTGTACAGGTTGCACAAAGGCTACTTCGCCTCTGTAAATAGGATCGCCATATAGACGGAGACAGCACCTCTGAAGGATTTGATGTCTATTCCGGTCTTCTCAATGAATTTATCGACACGGTACAGCACACTGTTGCGGTGCATGTAGAGCTGTTTGGCTGCCAGCGAGACGTTCATATTGCAATCCAAATACGCCCGGACAGTTGCCAGCAGATCCTTTTCGTCCTTCACCGTCTGCAGCATGAAATCAGCGGCTTCCCCGGCGTGCCCGGCCAGGAAGAGATAGGGAAGGGCATCCTCGAGCCGATACATATGCTGGCGGCGCAGATGTGTTTTTGCAATGCCAAAGCAAAATTGCTCGTACCGGAAGGCTGCCGGAAGTGCGGAATTTACCGGGAGCAGCCTTCCGACCAGAACATGGGGTGTAATAAAAAAGTCGGATACCAGTGTCTCAAAGGCATCACTCTCAATAGCGATTTCCTCGTCATACGAATAGGTTTCCACAATGACGCCTTGGGAATGGTCCTGCCAGGCCATGACAAACGCTGTCTCCAGCAGACCCTTCAATGCCTCCTCCAGCGCCTGCTTTTCGAAGAATGGCTCCTTTAGGGAAAAATGCAGAAAACGGACCTTTTTCACGGAGGGCTGCAGGGCGGACAGGGCAGCTTCCTCCTGCCCAAACAGCAGCCGCTGCCACAGCTGCTGCTCCGGCGACCGGTATACATCCTCGAGAGCCACAGGAGTCAGAAATACCTGCAGCAGTGCTTCTTCTTGCGGCGACAAGGTTCCTTTTTCAATGCCGATGATTTGGTTGTGCGGGTCACTGTACCAGTGATAGGACTCGCGCCGGCCGGCTGCCGCCTCGGTCACAACCGCCTGGCCGTAATGCTGGCGGAGCTTGTCGATCATGATGAATCTCTCCTTGTGAAATGTTGCTTCTATTGTAGCACAGAAAAAAGGGCTGACCCAATGCGGCCTGCCCTTGCCTGTTATTTGTATACATGAAACAGCATCAGCTCGTGAATTTGCGAAATAATTTGCTTTTCCTCCTGCTCCGGCGGCTGCTGGGACGTCCAGGTAATACGGCCGTCCTTATGATAGGTTCCCTTATAGGGAACACCCCGGAAGAAAAAGGAGATGCTCCAGCCGGGAAGCGCTTCGTTGGCAAAGAGCGGCTTGTATTGGAAGTGAATCAGCACAGGTCGAACCTCCCTTGGTGTGGTTGTCTACTCATTCTGCCGGCCATGCTGAAAATCCTGCTTCCTCCGCAAAAATGGCAAGCAGCTGCTCCGTAATGCGGCGGGCTGTCTCCGGTTCATCGAATATCATGGGCTTGCTGTTCGCTTCGTAAATGAAATACCGCCCTTCTCGGTCAACTCCGATATCAAGTGAAAACTCCCGAATGCGCCCAAATATAGACAGGCTCTGGCCGCAGGCTTGCGCAAGCTGCTGCAAATCCGCCATGCGCACAGGGCGGCTGAGTTCGGAAGGCGAAATGATGGTTCCGCCGTTCGGGACATGGGTGACAATTTCATCGGGCGCCGCCAGCCGGACACCGGCCCCGGTCACCTGAAAGGCACCGCTGGTATAATGCACAGCAACGCGAAGGTCGTATTTTTGCCCCTGCTGCAGGTCATGCGGTAAGGCGGCTTGTACGATGTAAGTGCCATCCAGAAACAGCGATTTCAGCTCTTGATCAGAGACGATCCTGGCCGGTGCACCGGGCGAACGGAGCAGCAAGGCTTCGGCTTGCCGTTCCATGCGGACCAGATGCTTTCCTTTGGCGGACTCCGCACGCTTTACATACACGGCAGCCCCATCAGGCAGTCTTCGCAAATCCATTGGATTCTTCAGCAGCCGCGTCGGCAGCAGGTGGGGGAGGAGGGCAGTATTGCTGCGGAAGGCCTCATATGTCTGCCATTTTGAGAAAAAGCCGGGGTTGAACAGCGGGATTGAGCGGGCGGTGAGCCTGCGGATGGCCTGCTGTACGTCCTCCTTCTGCTCATGTGACCGGTATGGCACGCGGTTATAGACAACGTCTGGGAGGGGAAGCTGGCATTTGCGCCAGCGACCGTCCGGCAAATAGACATAGCCTTCTATACCCTGCTCCTTTATTCCGTAGGGGGAGAACACAAAGCTGACGCCCCCCTTCTCCTGAAGTGCCTGCTGCAGGCCGGCAAAGCGGGGGATGTCGCCAAATAACCTCCCTGCTTCGGTGCCGCTTGTCAAAATTCCGACAAGCGGGCCGAGCCGCCCGTTCTGCTCCTGTACCCGGAAACAGAAGGCGCCTGCTTCATCAGCGGCAGCCGTCCTGCCGCGCCCGAAGCGGTACGCCTGCCGGGGGTGCACCCATTGCTCCAGCCGCGTGTCATAATAGATGCTGGTCATTGAAACAGCTCTTCCGGGGAGAAAAGCGACTTTTCTGTCAGGTGCAGGGCGTATTCAAGGAACAGTTCCTTCGTCAGCCGGTCGCTTTCCTGCAGCTTTGGGTGCTCGAAAATGGAACGGCCGGGCTTGGAGTTTGCCTCGAACAGCCACACCTTCCCGTTCTTATCCAAGCCGATATCAAAGCCGATTTCCCCGATGCAGCCATCCACTTGCCGGTCAATGCAGCCGCTCAGCAGCAGAACCGCATCCGTAATTTTTGTCTGCACTTCATCCCGCTGCTGCGGGTCAGGAAACAGCTCCTCAAGCGTCAGCACATCGCCGCCATTATTGATGTGGGTAGTCATGCTGCCCTGGCCGGCGACCTTGGCGGCGATCGCGGTCAGCTGCCAGATGCCGCTGCGGTTTTTATTCGTATGCACCCGGAAATCAACGGGCTGCCCATTCAGCCGGTACAGCGAAATGCCCTGCTGCACGATAAATTTATCAAGCTCATGATGGCGCAGCAGATGGTTCACTAAATATTCCAGCGCCTGATACTTGCGCAGCTTGTTGCCATTTTCGTCACGGAAGCGGCAGTAATACACATTCTCCTCAAAGGCATAGCGAATTTGGTAGATGCTGTTGCCGAGGCTGCCGTTCATTGGCTTCACATACACATGGCCGTACTTCGCCAGCAGCAGCTCGATTTGCCCGAAGCTGGTAAAGCGCTCTGTTTCCGGCAGATAGGGCAGCGCCTCCTCCTCGCGCTGCAGCAGCTGGTAAATATCCCACTTGTTGAAGAAGCCCGGGTTGAACCAAGGAATCAGATACTCCCGCTGCAGTCTGGTTTTGACACGGGCAATGGCGCGGTGATTTTCCGTCTTCCGGTTCGGCAGCCGGTCATATACGACGTGCGGAAGAGGCACTTCATGCTGCACCCAGCGCTCATTGTTATAGAAGTAACCCGTTACAGTCCCCTCATCCCAGTGAATGTGGTGGGAGCCGAACACAAACATATAAGCCTTATTGGCGGCTGTGGCAGTCAATAGATTGGCAAAGAAAAGCGAGCGCTCTCCGATTGGGCGCAGAGCGGATTCTGTGAAGCCCGCTGTAAAAATGCCAATGAGCGGCCCCAGCATAATCGTGTCTTCCTGGATAAAGACATGAATGTCGGCTGCAAAGGGCAGATGGATTTGCTTGGCGACGTTTGCGCCGATTGTAATGATGGAATCAGACAGATAATCTGTCTCGACCTTGCATGCCGCCACAGACGCACCGAAGGAAATATGCTGCAGCTGCCGTACCTCCGGGAATGTATAGGGAAGGAATACAACATCGGGATGCCGTTCATTGATTTGAATTGGATAGCTCTTCATCGTACATCCGCTCCTTTCTCATGCATGAGATAGCGGCTGTAGGCAAGCGGTGCGCGGTACAGCTGCTCGGTGCGCTCCGGCATGCAGGTGGTGATGACCTTCCGTCCAGGCTTGGAGTTGACGTCAAGCAGCCAGACAGCCCGGTTCCGTTCTACGGAAATGTCGAGCCCGACTTCAAACAACGGCGGCAGCTCCCGCTCAAGCGCACGCGGCACGGCTGCAATCAGAGTGCGGATATCATCCTCAAGCAGGGAAAGATCCCGGCGCGGATAGGCGGCCCGCCATTCGGCATAGGAGATGGTGCTGCTGCCGGCATGCAAATTCGATACAAGGGCGCGTGCGGCGCCGACCCGGACACCGCGTCCGCTTTCCTGCCACTGCCCCTGTTCATCCTTCTGCAGCAGGATGCGAATATCAAATGGCCGCCCGTGCCGGTCCTGTACGGACAGATGCGGCTGAAGCAGGAAGGCGCGTGTTTGGAACAGGGCGGAAAGCCAATCTGTCAGCTCTTCTTTGGAGCGGAAGGTATAAGATTGCTGCTCCTGCCCCTGCTGCATGCTGATGTAAAAGCCGTCACGCTTATGGGAGAGGCGGCAAAAGCCGTTTCCTTGGGAACCGTTGATGGGCTTAAGGGCGGCCTCTCCTTTCCGTGCCAGCATGCTGTGCACCTGATCAGCTGTTGCCTGCTCTGTGTGCGGCACATAAGGAGCTGTTTCACGATGTGAGGACAGGATGCGGTATGTTTCCCACTTATCCGGCAGACCGTAGCCGAGAAATGTAATATCTGTCCGTTTCTTCAGCCAATCCACAATGGGCCGCCCTTTCTTTGCCGCCTCGGAGCCATTGTAAAAGCAGCGGTCATAAATAATGGAAGGAAGCGGAAAGGTCTGCTGCTTCCACTCTTGGCTGCTCTGGTCAAAGGCCAATCCGGCAATGAGCTCGGTTACCGGCTGAATTTGGGCGGGCGTGAAGCGGACAACCTGCAGTCCGTAATCCGGCGCGCGGCGCGCCAGCTCTGTCGCATATTCGGCTTCTTGGGCGGAGCGAAGGGTGAGAAAACCGATCAGCATCATCATACCTCCTTGGATGGCTGTGCGGCAGCCGCACAGCAGTATTGCAGAATAGAACGCACCGAGGGGCGGATTGCCGGCCCGGCCGTTTGCGGCATCATATTTTTGGAAGGCTTGGAATTGGCTTCAATAAACCAGGGGTTGCCATGTTCATCGACTGCCATATCAATGCCGAGCTCGCCGTACAAGCCGTCATAGGAGAGGCTGATGCATTTGGCCACCTCAATGGCGAGCTCGCCCAGCAGCTTTTTAATATGCCGGGCTTCCTTCGAAGAGAAAGCGGGCTGAAGCACTTCCTCCGGTCTATGCAAGGAACCGCCAAGCGCCGCGTTGGAGACAAATTGCTTCTCCGCCGACACGCGGGCGATGGAAGAGGTCACCTTCCAGCGGTGCTCCGGCGTTTTATGGCAGAGAATGCGGAAGTCCAGCGGCCTTTGCTTATAACGGTACAAGGATAATCCCTGCTGCATGAGATAAGAGCGTTGGCCGGTAAGCCGTTTGATGGTGCGGAACAGCTCATCCAGCGAAGTGTAAGAGCGCTGCACGTCTCCGGTGAAGGTCGTGTAGTCCAGCAGATAGCCGGCTTCATCGCGGGTGACGCGCAGAATATTGCGCCCCTGGCTGCCGTAAATGGGCTTCAGGAACAGGCAGGAGTGTGACGCCAGCATATCGGCCAGCTCCTGTTTTGTCTGCAGCAGGGCAGTCTCCGGAATGTACGGCTTCAAATAGGGAAATCCTTGCAGCAGCTCATGCACCTCCCATTTATTCAGAAACCGGTCATTAAAATGCGGGATGCCCCGGGCCTTCATATGCTTCAGCCAATTGAGAAAGCGGGTGCTCTGCTCGGCTCTTCGGGAATGGACCCGGTTGTGCACAATATTCGGAAACGGCATGCTTTCCTTCAGCCAAGCGCCATTTTCGAAGCGGTAGCCTTCTACATCATCATCATCCCAAAGGGACAGTGAAGTGACATAGAAGAAGCAGCCCATTTGCTCGCTAAAGGCAGCGAGCTCTTCGCAGAAGGCAGCCACATTGCCAAAGGAGGGACCGTTGTCCATTTCCTTAATCTCTGTCAGCAAAGCGATGACAGGGCCAAGCACCAGCTCGCGTTTTGATGGAAAGTAACCCGAGCGGAGCAGAGAATCCGGCAGCAGCCGCAAGTGCTCCAAAAGCGCCGGATGGCACAAGAGTACATTTTCTTTGCCGTCTATTGAACTAATATTCACCGCCGCGTCCGTTAGACCAAAAAACAGTGTCAGAGAATCACCTTTTCGAAGCTGCCACTGCTTGGCAAGCCGGCGGGAGAGAATGATTTCATCAGCATCCAAAGCGGACTCGCTCTGGATGCTGACACCGGTTGCAGTAAACATATATGTCCCTCATTTGCTAGGTAATGGGAGAGGCTCTATAATAAGGAGGAGGCTTTTTGTAGTGTATGAGAAAGAGAAATGACTGGTGAAATGGAAGGTTGATGAGAGTGAATATATGGTGGAACTTACTTATTACAACAGGGCTGGGAGCCGTTATTGGCGGCTACACGAATCATGTGGCCATTCAAATGCTGTTCCGGCCGCATGAGCCGGTGTACATCGGCAAGTATCGGGTGCCATTTACCCCTGGGCTGATTCCGAAGCGCCGCGACGAGCTGGCGCGGCAAATGGGGCGCATGGTGGTGGAGCATCTGCTGACGCCGGAGGGGATTGAGAAGCGGCTGCAAAACGAGGCATTCCGGAATGAAATTACACAATGGGCGCAGACAGAGGCTGGAAAGCTCCTGCAGACGGACCGCTCTGTACGGGAGCTGCTGGCTGTAGCCGGCGCAACGGACGTGGAAGGGAAGGGACAAGCGTTTGTACAAGGCCTCGTGCAGAACAAGCTGAACGAAGTATTTGACACATACGGGGCTCTTTCTCTGGCAGAGGCTTTGCCGGCGGACACAAAGGATAAGATTGGGGCGTGGATTCCAAAAGCGGCAGACATGCTTGTGCAAAAGGGCATTGAATATTTTGAGAGCGAGGCAGGCAAGCGCCGGCTGTCACAGATGGTGGATGACTTCTTCGCTTCCCGCGGCACGCTGTTGAATCTCGTCGGCATGTTCCTTGGCAATGCAAATTTGGCGGAGCGCATTCAGCCGGAAATCATTAAGTTCCTGCGGCAAGGCGGAGCACAGAAGCTGCTGACAGAGGTCATTGAGAAGGAATGGCAGGCGCTGCAGGAGCGCAAGATCGGCGAAGCGGAAGAGCTTCTGTCCCGCCAGACGATTCTGGATGCCATTCTCCGCAGCGTAAATATGGAGGAGGCAATCGGCGCCATGCTGGACCGGCCGGTGCGTGATTTCCTGGCGCCGTACGCGGGGCGTGTGCAGACAGAGCTCACTCCATCTGCAGTGAATCGGGTGTTCCAGTGGATCAGCAGCCATTTGCCGACTGTCATGAAGCGGCTGCATTTATCAGAGATTGTGGAGGGGGAGGTCGCCACATTTTCCACGGAGCGTCTGGAAGACCTCATTCTGTCGATCATGAAAAGCGAGCTGAAGGCCATCACGTATCTGGGGGCGCTTCTGGGCGGATTGATTGGCATTGTACAAGGACTTGTCATGCAGCTGATGTCATAACGGAAAAGCATTTCTCATATAGTAAATAGTCTGGTATAGTAGGTAGGTATAAGCGGAAAGCTCCCTGTCCCACGGACGGGCTACATAAAAGGAGGAAGCACATATGGCAACAAATATGTATGATGCGGCATATGCTCTGCAAAAGGCAATTACAGAAAATCCGGATTTCCAAGCACTGAAGCAGCAGTATCAGATAGTACAGGCGGATCCGCAGGCAAAGCAGCTGTTTGACCAGTTCCGCGGCATTCAAATGGAATTGCAAAACAAAATGATGCAGGGCCAGGAAATTACCGAGATGGATAACATGAAGGCGCAGCAAATCGTCATGCAGGTGCAGCAGGATCCGAAGATCACGGCACTGATGCAGGCGGAGCAGCGCGTCAACATGCTGATCGGCGATTTGAACAAAATCATTCTGCAGCCGCTCGAGGATTTGTACGGTCCATTCATGCAATCCTAAAGGATAAGGAAGGCAGCCCATGGAGGGAAGCCTTCCTTTTTATTTGGACACAAACGGGTGCCCTTTATAATAGAAGCGCCACGGATAATGGATTGCTTCCTCCGCGTAATCGATATTAATCCGCGGCCCGGCGGCCATTTCGTATTGTTTGGACAAATGCTGCTCCGGCTCCACAACCTCCATGTACAGCTCGTCTCCAAGCAAGGACAATCCGCGCTGCGCGAACGTGATGTCCAGCGCCCGGCACAGCTTGCCCGGCCCGTTCGTCAGATTGCGGTATTGGCTTTTGGTAATGTCTATCTTGCCGAATCGGGCAGCCTTCATTTCTTCAATGCCCTCAGCCGGCTCCAGCGCCCGAATCAGCACGCCTTGCGGAATCCCCTCGGGGGCTGTAATAATGTTGAAGCAATGGTACATGCCGTAGATTAAGTACACATAGGCATGTCCCGGCGGCCCAAACATGACCTCAGTCCGGTCAGTGCGCCGTCCTCCGTAGCTGTGGGCTGCTTTGTCATCCGGCCCTTTATACGCCTCCACCTCCACAATGAAGCCGCTCCGCTTCCGGCCGTCCACCATATGGACCAGCTTATGCCCGAGCAGCCGCTTCGCCACCTCCAGCGTATCGCCCTCATACCAATCCGCAGGCCATTTCATTGGCATATCTCCTTTCCTGGCCAGGCCGCAGCCCGACTTGAACGTTCTATTTCCGCCTCCTGCTTCATAGGCTAAGTGTAGAAATGCATCAGCCTAGAAAAGGAGGTCCCTCATCATGATTTATCGCTTACTCGCCATTAATATAGATGGATCCCTGCTCCGCCCCAATGGAAAACTGCAAAAAGGAACGAAGGAAGCCATTGATTTTGTCCGGGAAAAAGGTGTCTATGTTACATTATATACAAGCCGGAACTTTCAATCCGCGCAGAAAATTGCCAAGGTGCTGAAGCTGGATTCCTATTTGGTTACACACAGCGGCGCCTATATCTCCGATTCCTTGGACGCCCCGCTGATTCAAAAGCGGCTGTCAGAGGAAAAAACGTTTAACCTCGTGCAGGTGCTGGAGCACTTCGAATGCAATATCCGCATTTGTCATGAGCGCTTTTCCCTGGGCAACCGCCGCCGCCTGGCATCAAACCTGATTGCGCGTACGGTGCTGTCCAATGCGGACCCGGTATTCTACCCCATTCAATTCGTGGAGTCCCTCGGTGACACGCTGCGCGACCAGCCGGTGGCGGCTCCGAAGATCGATGTATTCTTCGCTGATAAGAAGGAAAAGGCAAAGGCCATGGAGACCATCCGCGAGGCGTTCGAGGACGTCAGCATCATTGAATGTGACGGGGAGCGGATCGAACTCGTGCCGCCCGGTGTTTCCAAGCTCCGCGGCCTGCAGCAGCTCGGACGGCACCTTGGCATTGAATTGGGTGAAATGGTTGCCATCGGCGACAGCATCGATGATTTGGAAGTGATTGAAAGTGTGGGTCTCGGTGTGGCGATGGGCAATGCGCCGGTTCAGCTGAAGAAGGCGGCTGACTGGATTACCCGCTCCAATAACGAGCACGGCGTCACCTACATGATTAAAGAGCATTTCCGCAAGCAGTTCCCGCTGGAGTTCCTGAAGGGTCATTTGCGGATCAAAAAATGGTAAGACACATTCCCCGGGATTTCGTCCCGGGGAATTTTCGCTTCGCTCCAGCTGCGCCGCAGGTTTTGAAGTCCCTCCATCTGGAAAGGCTTATATATTGACCCTCTTTGACCCGTACAGTACACTTAAGGGAGTTTACAAATGAAAGGTGATTCTCATTGCGCATTCAACTTCGAAATTTGCAGGACGAACGGTTTTTACGCCCGCTGCAGCTCATCAGCGGCTTGTTTTTTGAGGAATGTGAAACTGCCATCCATACATCGGAAGCAGATTTCATGGTCGATATCACAGTAGAAGGAACAGCCCACGTTGCGGCGGCAGCGGTATTGACAGAAACGGCAACGGGCGAAACATATACAGCTTCGTTTGAAAAGGATTTGTCCGCCATTGCGGAGGAAAAGGAACGCTTCAAGCAGGTGAAGCATGTGGTTTCCTATGTATACCTGTCTGTCCTCCAGCAGGTGACCGGCATCGAGCAGAAGTGGGGCATCCTGACCGGCGTGCGCCCGACAAAGCTGCTTCATAAGAAGCTGCAAAGCGGTTTGACACAGGAAGAGGCGCACCAGCAGCTGCGCGACGATTACTTGATTCATGAAGAAAAAATTGAACTGATGCAGCGTATTGTGGACCGCCAGCTGGCGATTGTGCCGGATCTCTATCGCTTGAAGGATGAGGTCAGCATTTATATTGGCATTCCATTTTGCCCGACCAAGTGCGCCTATTGCACCTTCCCTGCGTATGCCATCAATGGGCGCCAGGGGTCTGTGGACTCCTTCCTCGGCGGCTTGCATTATGAAATCCGCGAGGTCGGCAAATTCCTGCGGGAACAGGGCATCAAGATTACAACCGTCTATTACGGCGGCGGTACACCTACGAGCATTACGGCGGAAGAGATGGACATGCTGTATGAAGAAATGTACGAAGCCTTCCCGGATGTCCGCCATGTACGCGAACTGACGGTGGAGGCAGGCCGTCCGGACACGATTACACCGGAGAAGCTGGACGTGCTGAACAAATGGAACATCGACCGCATCAGCATCAATCCGCAGTCGTATCATGAGGAAACGCTGAAGGCAATCGGCCGCCATCATACGGTAAAAGAAACGATTGATAAGTACCATCTGGCACGCGAGATGGGCATGAACAACATCAACATGGACCTTATCATCGGCCTCCCGGGCGAAGGCACAGAGATTTTCCAGAACACCCTGGATGAGACGGAGAAGCTGATGCCGGAATCTCTGACGGTGCACACGCTGTCCTTTAAGCGCGCTTCTGAGATGACGCAGAACAAGCGCAAGTACAAGGTGGCAAGCCGTGAGGAAATTACGGATATGATGCATATGGCGGAGGAGTGGACCAAGGAGCACGGCTATGTGCCGTATTACCTCTACCGCCAGAAAAACATCCTTGGCAACCTGGAGAACGTCGGCTATGCGCTGCCGGGGCAGGAAAGCATCTATAACATTGTGATCATGGAGGAAGTGCAATCCATCATCGGCCTTGGCTGCGGTGCTTCGAGCAAGTTTGTCCATCCGAAGACGGGCGCCATCACGCACTTTGCAAACCCGAAGGATCCGAAATCCTACAATGACAGCTTTGAGCAGTATACGGAGGAGAAAATTCAAATTCTGCGGGAGCTGTTCGCATAAGAACATGAGGGACAGCAAAGAAAAAACCAATGGGCCATCCATTGGTTTTTTCTTTGCCACACTACTCTGTTATACCGGACTCTAAAATATTTACATCTACATGAACTGAGATAGGCATTGTACTGTATTGCCGGTCCCATCTCTGCATGTTGAAGCCGCGCGTTTGGCTCCGTGCGTGATCGCCGATTCCGAGCGGATCTACATGCTCTTTTTGAAACAGCTCAATCATCGCTTGTGCCTGCTTTTTCGTAATTTCTGATACATGCTGCTCGAGCTTTTTTAACATGCGGGGGTCATGAATCTTCAGCTGTCCTGATTCAACAATTCGCCCCTTCAGCTTAACAAGGATGTCCACCTTTGGATGGGTGTTTCCATCCGTTATGGAATAGTGCACAGAGGAAGCTATACTCTGGAAGGTTACATAGATGTCCTTCTTGATATGGAACTCGTAGATTCCGCGCTTGAAGGGTTCGTCCAGCATTTTATAGATGAATGCCTGGTTATAAGGAATATATTTTCCTATATATTTATCTTTCTTAAGCAGGGCGATTCCCTGAATGCGAATATGGTTTCCCTTTCGCTTCAGCAAGGGAAGAATGGCATCCATCCCCTCCCCCTTATCATGATATAAAAATTCCTGAAGGTCTGTTTCCGGAAAGTTGCCCTTCTCGTTCTGTGCCAGAAGGTGGCGAATATAGGAGCCAGGATCTTCTCCCATAGAGGGGCGTACTGTAAGGATGTCTCCGGCTTCCCCCTCTGCAAGGGCCACATATAAATCCCTGCCGATGCTGGGGTCGCGCCGAAGGCCGTCCACATACGGAGAAATGCCTTGCTTGGCAAGCTCTTCGCCGTAGAGTACGACACCGACTTTCCCGGTCAGAATGGGCTTGGGCGACTCGGCCTGGGCAAGCTGGCGCAGAGTTTTTCCTGTGTGGGCGCTTGTCACAAACACGTCATTCCTTGTTTGAACCTCCCCTCCTTGTCCGGGAGGAGTAATGGTAACGGCAAGCGTCCCTTTGATCTTATGGTCCCCCGCCGCATCATACGCAGCTGCCCGCGACAGCTGGATGTCCTCTAATATCTTGGATTCCACACCGCACCCGCACAGCAGGAGAAAGCAAAGAAAGATGCAGCTGCGTCTAGCCATGGGCTTTCTTCCTCACTTTATAAATCATGGCCTGCCAAATATATAAAAGCAGAAAGTAGCAGGGGATGGTATACAGTCCAATCAGGGACATCGTATTGTTCAAGGTATCCACCTGTCTGCGCGACTCCATGAGACAGCTGGCGCAAAATACGATGAGCAGAATGCCCTGCAATGCCCGGCGCTGTGTGATGGGAAAGAGCCGGTGCATGGTGCGGCTGGCCCCCCACAGCGTCAGGCATATGTTTGGCAGAACACCAAACAGCCAGATGGAAATCCCCATATACTCGAAGCGCTCCAGAAAGGGAAAATCAACAATTTTCCACAATGTCAGGGTGGCCCATATGGTTTCCTTCAGCTGTCCTTGATTGAAATAGGAAAATGTCACCAGGGCAGTGAATAGATACACCAGTACACTGGCTGCCACCCCCAACTGGGCCCACTTCTGGGATTTCTCCTTATTCTTCAGGAAGGGATAATACACCATGATGAGCTCGAATCCCAAGTAGTTCAGCGCCATGCCTTTGGCGGAGTCCAGTATCTCCGGCAGAGTGTGGTCCAATGGCGGAAACATGTTGTACAAGTGCCCTTCCTGAATTGGGAAGTATTTCAGCGGCAGCAAAAACATCGTATAGACAATGCCAAGAAAGCAAAAGCCGGTCACCACCCGAAGCCCGCCTGTCACAAAGCTGTAGGCAAGAAGAGACAGGATGCCTGTGAGAACCCATGCGTTGATTTCAGGAAACAGCCAAACCTGAATCACCTCTACGTATGTGCGCAGCAGGGTGAGGGCAAAGGCGCTGAAATATAAAATAAAATAGATGCTGAACAGGCCGCCAATCCATTTTCCGAGCACATCATGATGGATGGCCGCCAAATCATTGTTGCCCTTTTTCAGAATCTGATAGGCAAGCCAAAGGAGGAGATGGGTGGCGAGTCCGGCCAGTATAATTCCAATCCAGGCATCGTAGCCGGCAAGCTTCGCAATATATCGCTCGAAGCCGAGTATGCCCACTCCAATCTGCATTTTATGTACAAGATAGAAAGCAAAATAAGCGGAAACCATGCGATTTTCCTTCGGTAAAGCGTACATGTCAGCTCCTCCTTTCTTCCCTAATCTTCTATGTCCTGCTTTTCTTCGCTCTGCTTCCGGTCAGGCTGGAAGCGCAGTCTGTTATGTGTCCGCGTCATAATGGGACGTCCCGCCTGCTTGCTGAAGGGCAGGCGGATGAGGGCATCCTTTAAATCTCTCGTGCGCAGCGGATAGATGGGAGACACGTAGGGCCGGCCCAATGAAGTCATCCGCAGGAGATGCGACAGGATGAAGGCGAAGCAGATGGAAATCCCCAGGAGTCCGTATGCCTGCGCTGCCAGTAGAAACGGAAAGCGGATCAGGCGGATGGTATTGCTCATTTGATAGACTGGCGTTGTAAAGGAGGCCAGGGCTGCAAGCGCCACAATAATGAGCAGCACATTGCTTGTGAGTCCTGCCTGTACAGCTGCCGTTCCAATCACGATACCGCCTACGATACCAATGGTCTGGCCAACCTTCGTGGGCAGGCGTGCGCCCGCTTCCCGCAGCAGTTCAATGGCCAGCTCCAGCACAATGGTTTCAATAATAGGCGGAAAAGGAATGCCGCTTCGGGAGGCAATCAGCGCATTTATCAGATCATCCGGAATCATTTCATAATGATAGGTAAGAATGGCAACATAGAGCGGCGTGGAGAGAACTGAGAAAAAGACAGAAAACAGCCGGATGAGACGGAAGGCAGATGCCAGATACCAGGTAAGAAAGTAATCCTCAAAGGCAGAGAAAAATTCAACAAGCGTCGTGGGTCCTGTCAAGGCCTGCGGGGAGCCATCCACCAGAATGGCCACTTTCCCCTCGGACAGCACGCTGGCCACCCGGTCCGGACGCTCTGTGTCCACCAGCTGGGGAAATGGCGAATTTCGGTTATCCTCAATCATTTGGGTAATGAAGGAAGAATCTGGGATGATATCATAGCTGATTTCCTGAATGCGCTGGATGACTGTATTGACATTTTCGATATCAGCAATTCCTTCCACATGTAAAATAGCCACTCTTGTTTTGGAGCGCTCGCCCACCTGCAGCTCCCGCACCTGTAATTCGGGAATGGGCAGGCGCTTGCGGATCAGCCGGATGTTGATGTCAACAGACTCCACAAAGGCCTCCTTTGGACCGACAACAGAGAATTCGGTCTCAGGAGTATTGATGGAGCGCCCCTCTTCCCGGGCAAGACCATGAATGAGGGCGCAGTGTGCTTCATTGCCGTCCTGCTGAACAACAATCGCCCCCTTCATCAGCGCCTGCTGGATGGCGGCCGCATCGTCTGTCAGGGTAATATCCTCAATTGGCAAAGCCTTCTTGATGTCTTCCAGACAGGAGAACGACTCGTGGGCAAGGTATGGAAGCACATCCCGATGCACATACTCGGAGTCCACCAAAGTTTTAAAGTATGACAAGCGGAGCGGGTGCGCGGCAGAATAGGAAAACGAAAAATAGTCAGCGGAGCGTCCGCACAGCTCTAAAGCATCATGGATGGATTGCTTCCGTTGCTTTTCCTTAAAAAAATGGCGCTCATTTTGATTGTCGGAGGTAAAGTCCATCCCTGTCACCTGTCTTCCTTCTGTTGATGCTTTTTGTATTGTTTCCAATACATTCCAAGGATATGAAACGAAAGTGTAATTCGGGGGCGGAGAAGTTCAGACGGGGAAAAGCCTGTTCCGTCAAGGGAGGAACAGGCTTATACGTGTATTTAAGAGAGGCGGAACCGCTTTAAGAATTGCAGGAAATGCTGCCCCGTCTCATGGCCCTCCCGTGTGATGGCATAGGTGCGGGCGGACGGCAGCGGAAAGTCTCCGCAATACACCTCCAGCAGCCGCCCCTCCAGCAGCTCCCGCCGTACGGCGCTTTCCGGCAAAAAGGAAACGCCGAGCCCTTCTTCAATGAAGCGCTTCGTAATGTGCACCTGTGATACGGTCATGGTGCGGAGCGGCAGATGGAGCTGCTTCAGCCGCAGAAGCAGGTCATCCCAATATTCCGGATGATTGTGTGTCAGGATGGTTTGCGCTTGCAGGATGCTTTCCATTTCCAGTGCTTCCGCATGCTCGCTGTCCAGTCCGTCATGCGGCGCCACAAGCAGCACGCGGTCCTCCGCCAGAATGCGGCAGGACAGGTCATCGTGCTGGACATGCAGGCGGGACAATCCCAAGTCAATTTCATCACGCAGCACAAGGCCGGCAATCTCCTTGGATTCTGCCACCTGTACGCTCACCTCCACCTCGGGAAAGGAGCGGACATAGCGGCTGAGCGCAAACGGGATGGAATACGCGGCGATGAGCGGCGAAACCGCAAGCCGCAGCGTTTTCGTATAGCCCTGCTGGAGGCGCTGCAGCTCGCTCATGCCGGCCTGCTGCTGCAGGAGAATTTGCTTCGCATGGGGCAGGAAGCGCCGTCCTGCCTCTGTCAGCCGCACCCGGCGGCCGACCCGTTCAAATAAGACGGAGCCAAGATGGCTTTCGAGCAGCTTGATTTGCACGGTCACGGTTGGCTGGGAAATATACAGCTCTTCGGCTGCCTTGCGGAAATTTTCATTCCGGGCGGCGCAAACAAAGGTTTCCAGCCATTTCAAATCCATAGAATCTCTCCCTTTCTGTTGATTACATTTTATAATCAATTCAATGCCGAATATTCAATATTTTATCTTAATTCGATTATATATAATGGGAGTAAGAGAAGCAAAGGGGAGAAGACGTATGCAGAGAGGATTAAAGGGTATTGTTGCGGCGGAGACAGCAATCAGCTTCATTGACGGCAATGCGGGTGTGCTGGTGTACCGCGGCCATCCGGCTGCGAAGGTGGCCGTGCAGCATTCCTTTGAAGAGGTTGCTTACTTGCTGTGGCATGGTGCTCTGCCAGGTGCAGCCGAACTGTCGGCCCTGCAGGCAGAGATGCGCCAGGCGCGCCAGGTGCCGGATTTTATATATACATTAATTGAGACACTGCCGCAGGGGCTCGATATGATGAACCAAATGGCGGCTGCGGCAACGGCTCTCTGTCCGGGACAGGAGAAGCCGACGCTTGCGCAGGCGGTGCAACTGACTGCGGCTATGCCTGTCATTGCGGCAGCGGTGTACCGCAAAGAGCAGGGGCTGCCGGCCATCCGGCCGCATGCCGCTCTCGGCCATGCAGCGAACTATTTATATACGCTGACAGGAGAGGTGCCGCAGGAAGCACATGCGCGTGCGCTCGAGGCCTACATGATCCTGACAATGGAGCATGGCCTGAATGCTTCGACCTTCACGGCACGGGTTATTGCCTCCACGGAATCTGACATGGCTTCCGCGGTATCCGGTGCCATCGGTGCCTTGAAGGGGCCGCTGCACGGCGGGGCGCCGACAGAGGTCATCACCATGCTGGAGGAAATCGGAACAGTGGAACGGACAGAAGGCTGGCTGCGCGCCCGCTTGGAGAACGGCGAACGGCTGATGGGCTTCGGCCACCGTGTATATAAAACGAAGGATCCAAGAGCTGTGGCACTGCGGCAGGTAACGGAGCAGGTCGGCCAGGATGACCATTGGCTGCGCCTTGCCGCTCATGTCGAGCAAACGGCGATTCGGCTGCTGGAGGAGTATAAGCCAGGACGCGGACTGTATACGAACGTGGAATTTTACGCGGCAGCCGTGATGCGCTCCATCGGCTTGCCGGCGTCGATGTTCACGCCGACGTTTGCTGTAAGCCGCACCGTCGGCTGGACCGCGCATGTGCTGGAGCAGGCAGGTGACAACACCATTTTCCGTCCGGAAGCGCGGTATACAGGTGTAATATATTCATAATGAAAAATAGACCACTGCTTCAGCGGTGGTCTATTTTATTGCTTTGAGAACCAATTCTTGCATTCCAGGATGAAAAGGAGCGTCTTGGTGGAAGAATGAGCGGGAATTGTTTCATTTCCGGAAAAGATTGTTTCATTTTTTGATTTTTTTGTTTCACTGCTTGTCGTGCTTCCGTGGAGACAGCTCCGTTTCGTTTCGTCTGTTCCGATTTTGTTTCCTAACAGTCCGTATTGCTTCATGACAGCAAGCCGCCAAATGACAGAAGGGAGCTGACTTGGTCAGCTCCCGTTTTATTGCGCCTTTTGCTGCAGCTCTTCTTCCTTCTTCACCCGCTTGTCCAATTCCGGAGCAATGCGCTGGAACAAGAGCACGCCAGCCAGACCGGTTGCGGTAATGAAGACAGATGTCATGAAGCCGGACAGAAACGCACTGAGTGTCACCGTCAGCGAGCAAATGAGCATGGCGAGGTTGAAGGTAAGCCCGGCCACTGCCATGTATGAGCTCCGCGCATCTGCCGGCGGGAGATTGGCCATGTAATTTTGCTGCACCGGCACACGCAGCACCTCTGCAACAGTTGCCGCCAGCATGGCCAGAAACAGAACCCACATATTCGTAGAATATGAGATAAATGCATAGCCTGCGACAAACACAAGGCAGCTGAGCACGAGTGTGTAGCGGTCCTTCCATTTCTCGACAATGCGCGTGGCGAACAGGGCAGTAATAACGACTAAAACAGTATTTTCAGTGCGGAGAAAGCCTGTCATTTCAATGCCGCCAAAGGTCCAATTCATCAGGTGTTGCTGCGGCATGTCATTGGCGAGGCGGATGCTGACATAGTTTGTAAGCTGAAATTCCATAGACAGCACAAGCAGCCCTGCCAGTACGTACAGCACAAAGATATGGTCGGTGAAGACCCGCTTGTAGCCGGACAGCATCGTTTTGGCATGGACGGCGGGAGACTTGGCGGCCGTCTGCTTTGGTGTGTAGCTTTCATCGATGAAAAAGGTGATGAGCACCCAGGTCAGCAGTGCTGCAACAGAAAGCGCCAGCAGCAGCTCAAACAGGTAATGCTGGAACAAGAACCCGCCTGCAATGCCGCCGAGGGCAACAGAGAGATTATTGGTCCAATACATGATGGTGTACATCAGCTTTCGTTCTTCGGGCTTGCTGACATCAATCAGCATGGCTTGGTTGGCCGGGCCGGCCAGCCCCCAGCAGACGCTGTTGACAGTCATCATGAAAAAGGTAAGAAGCGGTGATGAGAACCAGGGAGAATTGCAGAGCATCATGGTGAAGAAGGCAAGGAAGCGCAGTGTTTCCGCGATGACAATCACTTTTTTGCGCCCGAACTGATCGGAAAAGTAGCCGCCAAAGAAATTGAGCCCGATGCCGACAAACACATTGAGAAGCAGAAGCAGTCCGGCTGTCTTCATTCCAAAATGGTGAGATAGGTAGATGGCCATAAACGGGAAAATCATGCCGCCGATGGTGGAACCGAGGAAGGATTCAACCAGCCGGATTTTAATATTTTTGTGGAATTGAAAAATACTCATGAGATTCACATCCTTTCTTCTATTGTAAATGTGACAATATCATATATTAACAGAAAAATATAAAAATGGAAATAAAATATATAGTCAAAAGATGAAGAGGGCAACCAATTTAACCAAAAGGTCTGCCCAATCCCCCCTATATACGACGAAGCGGGTAATACTATGCGTTTAAGCAGGGCGCACAGGAGCCGGTTTCGGTGCTGTCAGGGGCATTAAGCATGTGGCGGGAGTCCTTACAAGGGCTTTTTTTATTCACAAAAAAGCTATTGACCCCCATTTGCAGAAAACGTTATCATTTAATTGAAATTGTTTGAAACAATAAAAGTTGAAGTAAAGGGGGAGATGTTATGAAAGCAAGCAAGCTGACTGCCGCAGCCCTGGCTGTGCCGTTGGTGTTGTCCGCCATGCCGCAGAGTCCGACTGTCAACGCGGAGCCAACAAAGGAACAAGCCTTTGGAGTGTTCCAGAACCCTGTTGTCACGGAGGGAGCCGACCCGTGGGTGGTGCGCCACTCGGATGGCTATTATTACTACACACAAACAACCGGCGATAATATTACCGTGTGGAAGTCCAAGACCCTTTCCGGCCTTGGCGGCGCCGAAAAAAAGGTGGTATGGGAGCCGGCTGCCGGTGCGCCGAACAGCCAACACATGTGGGCGCCGGAGCTGCATTTTCTGAATGGCAAATGGTACATCTATTACGCAGCTTCTGACGGTGACATGGGCAAGCAGCGGATGTATGTGCTGGAATCAGAGGGCGCGGACCCGCTTGGTCCCTATCATTACCCGCAGGGCACAGCCTACGGCAAAGTTTCCGACCCATCCGACAAGTGGGCCATTGACGGCACCATTTTGGAGCAAAACGGCCAGCTGTACATGATTTGGTCCGGGTGGGAGGGGGACGTCAATGTCAGTCAGCAGCTCTACATCGCCCCGATGTCCAATCCATGGACGATCAGCGGCAACCGGGTGGAGATTTCCCGGCCGGAGCTTGCTTGGGAAAAGAATGGCTTCCCGTACATCAACGAAGGGCCGCAGTTGCTGAAGAATAAGCAGGGGCAGGTGTTCCTTGTATATTCAGCAAGCGGCAGCTGGACTGATGATTACTGCCTGGGCATGCTGACGCTGAATGGAGACCCTCTGAACCCGAAATCCTGGCTGAAGCATGAACAGCCTGTATTCCAGAAGGATCCGGCAGCCGGTGTATACGGTCCGGGGCACAACAGCTTTGTCCAATCGCCAGACGGCAAAGAAGACTGGATTGTGTATCACGCTGCCCGTTTCCAAGGCGCAGGCTGGGAGCGCAATGTGCGCATGCAGCCATTTTCCTGGAACAGTGACGGCACGCCAAACTTCGGCACACCGGTGGCGGCCTATGCCTTCCAGCGTGTTCCGTCCGGTGAGGGGGCAATTGGAAAGCTGGCGCCGTCCTTCCCGGGACTTACCTATAAATATGAGGCGGAGAGCGGCACAGTGAACCGAGCGCGCATTGTGCCGAACTCGGATGCTTCCGGCGGCGCAAAGGTCGGCTATATGGACTTTGAGGACAGCTATGTGGAATTTGCCGTGCAAGTGCCGCCTGGTGCTTATACAATGAAGGTCCGCTACTCCAACGGCATGGGCCAGCAGACGAGCCATAAGCTGGTGCTGAACGGCCAAGATCTCGGGGAAGTCACCTATGAGCCGTACGGCTGGAATTCCTGGCGCTATGCCGAAGTGCCGGTTACGCTGCAAGCTGAAAATACAATTCGCCTGTCCAAAGGCAAGCTGTACACCGAGCTTGACGGCATTGAACTGGTGCCGCAGAACACAACAGTGTACCGCTATGAAGCGGAGCTGGCTGAACTCAAGCGCGCAAAGGTCATTCATGACATTACGCTGTCCAACCGGCAAAAGGTGGCTTGCCTGGATGAGCAAAGCAAGCTTTCCTTCCCGGTGCAGGTTCCGAAATCCGGAATATATAAGCTGCAGTTTCAATACCGCAACACAGCCAATACAGCGGGGGCCCAACAGGTGCAGGTGAACGGCAAGCCGTCCGGAAATCTGTCCTACAGCCCAACCGGTCAAGCTTGGCAGACTGTCTCAATGGAAGCAGAGCTGCGCGAAGGTGCCAATACCATCACCCTCTCCAAAGGTGAAGGCATAATTGAGCTGGATTATATGAATATTGCAAAGCGAGGGGAATAGCATGGAATTTCGTACATTAGGAAAATCAGGCTTGCAGATTTCCGAGGTGGGCTTCGGCGCGTGGGCCATTGGCGGCGATGCTTGGGGACCGGTGGATGACCAACAGTCCATCCGGGCCATGCAGCACGCTTATGAGCTGGGCGTCAACTTCTTCGATACAGCCGATGTATACGGTGATGGCCGCAGCGAGCATTTGGTGCGGGAGCTGCTGAAGGGGAAGCGCGACCGCATCATCCTGGCCACAAAGGGCGGCCTTCTGGGCCATACCCGCAAGCCAGAACCGATTTACGACACGCCGGCCAAGGTGATTGGGGCGTTTGAAGACAGCTTGCAGCGGCTCGGAACAGACTATCTGGACGTCTACTTCTGCCACATCTGGTGGCACCAGGAGCAGGAAACAGAAGCCTTCCTCACCGCCTTTGAGCAATTAAAGCGCGACGGCAAGGTGCGGGCAGTCGGTGTCTCCACCGATGATTTTGCTTACCTGCAGACATTTAACCGCTACGGTGCCGTGGATGTGCTGCAGGTGGACTACAGCATCCTCAACCGGGCAGCCGAGGGTGAAATTCTGCCGTATTGTGAGCGGGAGCAAATCGGAGTTGTCGTGCGCGGCCCGCTGCAAAAAGGGCTGCTGACCGGAAAGTTCACGAAGGAGACCATGTTCACCGGCAATGACGTTCGGCAGCATTGGGACCGGGCGTGGTTTACGGAGCAGGTGGACAAGGTGGAGCAGCTGAAGCAATTGGTGCAGGCTGACCGCATCCTTGGCCAGCTTGCCTTGCAATTTGTGCTGTCCCATCCGGCTGTCTCCGCTGCTATTCCAGGCGGAAAAACCGAAATGCAGGTATCAGAAAACGTGCAGGCATCCCGCCGGCCGCTGCTGACAGAGGAGGAGCTTGCTTTTATCCGTTCGCTGTAGATACAACAAGAGGGTGACCCATGTAGGTCACCCTTTTTTCAGCATGGGGTGAAGCAATAAACAGCATGCTGGAACAAAACAGGAAGCGATGAAACCACCCTGACATGTGTCTCGTTTTAAATGACCGCTTGCGTCGTCCAGTGTGAAAGGGAAAATTGTAGAACAGGCATCATGATAACTGAGCCGTTTCCGCACTTGCTGGAGGCAAAAAAGCAGGAATTATGATAAAAATAGGTCTTAGGTCTTATGAACTTACCTTTAGAACTTGTTATAATAACAGCATGGAAAACAAATTCTAAAGAAAAAGGAGCTCGTTATCTCATGGAACATAAATGGTTGAAGGTATTGACCCATGCAAGCACATGGTTTGCCCCGATTCTAGTTCCCATTGTTGTCTATTTGCTGATTTCCGACCGGGAAGTGAAGCGCATTGCGCTGCAGGCGCTGACCTTCCACGTTGCGATGGTTGTGCTGATTTCCATCTCTGCATTCTTCTCATGGGTCTTGATCGGCATTCCGTTTCTGATCGTGTTCAGCCTGATGGCCCTCATTGCCCCAATTATCGGTATCTTGCGCGCTCTGGAGGACCGCCCGTTCCGCTATCCGATTGTAGGCTTCTTATTTTAAAGGAAAAAAGGAGCTTTCCCGCAAAGGGGAAGCTCCTTTTACTGCTCCAGGGTATCCCAGGCATCCTCATGCTTATTTCGCAGCAGCTGAAAGCCGATGAGGATGAGGGTGCCGCTCATAATGACATTTTGCACCAGGTCGTATGGAACATAGATGGAAATATATTGCGGCAGGTAGTTCATGATTTGCTTCATGACAGTCAGGCAGCCAAGGGCAATCAGCACCCAGCCGAACACATGCTTTTTCCGGCGCAGCCAGGCAATGGTAATAAGCGGTTCATCATACAGCTCAGTCATATCCTGATACAGCCGGTGCAGCTGCAGGGCATCGAAGTAGCTGTAGAATACAATGACCGGCAGCACGAGTGCCAGGCTGCCGAACGAGTTGGCAATGAGAAAAATGGTGCCAAAGAACAGCAGCATGAACTGCAGGCCCCGTGTCATCAGGCCGAGATAAAAGTGGCCGAGCCCCGGCAGAAGCGCCAGGAAGTATAAAAGCGGTCTTCGTCTATTCATTTCGTGTTCCCTCCATCCAATGTATGAGCTTGTGGTCTGCAAAGAATGACGTGCGTTTCACTGTACGTTCAACATAAGCGTCTGTACGCGGAATCAGCTGCAGAATGCCGGACTGTAAAAACAGGAACGCCGCCGCTGCAGCCAGCAGAACATGAACCCGGCTCACCTTGCGCGAAGGCTGCTGCTTGGGCGGTATAATCGGAAGCGGCGCTGCTTGTATATCAGCCATAATGGCTGTAAAGGTATGTTCGGGGAGCGGCTGATCCGGATGGCTCCAGACGGCCTGGAGCTCCCGCAGCATGTCCAGCTCCAGCAGGCATTCTGTGCATTGCTGCAGGTGCTGTTCGCATAGGTGCCGCTTTGTTTGCGGCAGCTCATTCCGGCTGTAAGCCGTAAGAAGGGCAATGGTCAGATGCTTCATCCTGTTTCTCCTTTCCGCATGTGCTGCAGGAGGCCCCGCGCGCGGTACAGGCGGGACTCCACCGTTTTCACGGCAATGCCGAGCTTGTCGGCAATTTGCCGGTAGGACAGCTCCTTAAAGTAGTAAAGATAGACAATCTCCCGGTACGCTGCGGGAAGCCGCATAATGTTGGCATGCAGCCATTCCTGCTCTGACTTCTGCAGCAGCGCTTCCTCAGGAGTGGCGGCCTGCATGTCGGGCAGCTGTGCCAGTGCAGCATCAGGGGCCTGCGGCTTCTGCTTTCTCTTATAATCGAGCGCCTTATTCATCGTAATCCGATACATCCAGGTGGAGAGCTTTGCTTCTCCCTGAAACTGAGGCAGAGAGCGATACACTTGGAGAAAGACCTCCTGTGAAATGTCCTCGGCATCGCGCGGATTGTCCGCCACCTTTATGGCCACGCTGTGCACCTGCGCGCCGTAGTGGGCTACAATCTCCTGAAAGCGGTGCCGGTTGCCGCGTAAAATGTCTTGTATCAGCTGCTGTTCGTTCTCCAAAGCATCACCTCTTTTCTCTCTGACTCTTAGACGTCCCCCATGCACGAAAACCCTGCAAGATTTTTGAAAAAAAGATAAAAAGTCACAAAATATATTATAATGGGGATATTCTTGCTTAGGGGGATTGAATAATGGGGAATTCCGAAACGGTTTTAAAGCAAGCGCTGGAGCTTGACTTTGTCTATATGGATACATTCACAACGAGAATTCCGACGGCTTGGGGGTATCTATTCTGCAATGAAGGCCATCCGGCCTATTATACGGCAAACCATGCCCACCTGTACGATGCTCCGCAGGATCCGAAAGCTGTCATTGAAGAGGTGCTCCAGTTTTATGGGGAGCGCAATCTCGTGCCAAGATTCTATATTTATAATTTGGAGCAGCAGACTGCCTTTTTGCGGGAGGTGCAGAACTATGGATTTCGCTACGAGGAGCTTGTCAGCCCGGTGCAGGTTTGGGACAAACAGCTTCCCGTGCTGCATGGCCGGCAGGGAGTCGTGATTGAGCAGGTCACAGAAGCCAATTTTCAGGAGGCGCTGGACATTGAATGCAGCATCCCGGAGCTGGGTGGAAGGGCGGTCCGGGAAAAGGCTTTTACAGAGGAATTCCAGCATCCTTGCTTCACGCATTACCTGCTGCGGCTTGATGGAACAGCCTGTGCGGTGGCCTGCCTGTTTTCCGACGGAAAGCAGGGAAGAATTGAGAGTGTGGCCACCAAGCTGGAGTTCCGGGGCAAGGGGCTGATTGGAGAGCTCATCCGGTTCATCCAGGCAGAGGCAAAGCAAAAAGAACTGGAGAACCTGTGGATTTTCCCGATTAATGAGCGGGTCGAGCGCGTATATGCAAGGTACGGCTTTCAAACCGCAGGGACGTTCCGGGTTGGCCATGCGTTCTTAAGCGGAAAAAGCATTCATGAAATTAATCAAGGATAAGAAATGACGCAAAAGGAGCCCAGCGCTCCTTTTGCTGTCTTCAGGAGATCAGCGTGTCAGCAGTCCGCCCGGGCGAAGGCGCGCCATCATGATTTCATCCACAAAGCTGCCGTCCGCTTTTAAGCTGCCGCGCCTTACGCCTTCTTCAACGAAGCCAAAACGTTCATACAATGCCTTTGCTTTCGGGTTGGTGGCAAGCACGCCGAGCTCGATACGCTCGAGCATCAGCCAGTTGTCAGCCAGATCCAGCATTTTTGTTAAAAGGGCGGAGCCAATGCCCGAACCATGGCGGGCGCTGTCCACGCCAATGAACAGATCGCCTCTGTGGGAACGCCGCCCTTGCCCCTGCGACATGCCGATGAAGCCGGCAACCTTTCCGTCCAGCTCCGCCACAAATTCATATTCCTGCGGTCCAAGATTGCGCAGGCGGTTTTCCACCGCTTCAGGGCGCATGCTCGGCAAAAACACCATATACGGGAGCACATCCTCTTGGATATAGATCCGGTGCAAGGCGGCAGCATCCCGAATTTCAACCGGCCGGATTGCAACTGTCATACAGCATCCTCACTTTCTAATTGTTTTGCTAGTATTCTCTCATTTTTTACAGGATTTGACTACGGGGAAGAAGGAAGAAAAGGGAGCGGGACGAAATATAAACATATAGATGATCAACAAGGGGGAATAAGTATGGACATGACAGTTGGACGGATTTTTGATCTGGCTGTACAGGCATATCCGAGAAAAGAAGCACTGGTGGAAGCAGCCAAAAACATCCGTTGGACCTACAGCCAATGGGACGAGCAAGTGAACAAAGCAGCAAATGCACTGCTGGACGCCGGTGTCCGTAAAGGGGACAGAGTTTCAACCTTCCTCTATAACGGCAGCGAATTTGCAACAGCCTTTTTTGCCTGCATGCGCATCGGCGCTGTGTTCAACCCCATCAATTTCCGCTTGAAGGCGAAGGAGGTCGCGTATATTCTGAACGACGCCGCCCCGAAGGTTGTGCTGTTTGAGCAAGCCGTCGAGCCTGTCGTCACAAGCATTGAACAGCAGTTTCCATCTATTTCATTCTGGTCCATCGATACCGTACCTTCCTACGCAGCCTCCTACCATGAAACAGTCGCACAAGCAGCTTCCAGCCTAGATCCAATCGAAGTCACTGAACAGGATTATTGCTCCATGATGTATACAAGCGGCACAACGGGGCATCCGAAAGGGGTGCTGCACCGCCACCGCGAGATGGCAGAGCACAGCCTCATCTGCACGTATTACTTGAAATACAACCGGGATTCCATCGGCCTGATCACTGCGCCGCTGTACCATTGCGGTGAATTGCATGCGGGCATCATACCGCGCGTGCATGCGGGCGGCAAGAATGTCGTTGTGCATCAGTTTGATACAAAGACTGTGCTGCGCACCATCCAGGAGGAGAAAATCACCACCTTCTTCGCTGCGCCGACGATGTGGAACATGCTGCTGCAGGAGGACCTGTCCCAATATGATGTAACCTCTATGAAAATCGGTGTCTATGGCGGAGCGGCAATGGCTCCTGCCCTGGTGAAGGAATGCAAGGAGCGCCTTCATATTGATCTTGTGCAAATTTATGGCATGACAGAAATGGGACCGGTGGTTTCCTTCCTTGTGGAAGAGGATCAGCTGACAAAGCCAGGCTCTGCCGGCAAGGCGTGCTTTAATCATGAAATCCGCATCGTGAAGCCGAGTGAGGACGGCCCATCTGAGCCGGATGATGTGGTGGAGCCGTACGAAGTCGGCGAAATTATCCTGCGGGGCCCGTGCATGATGGCTGGCTATCACAACCGGGAGGAAGCAACAGCCAAGTCCCTCTACAAGGGCTGGTACCATTCCGGTGACCTCGGCTATCTGGACCGCGACGGCTATCTGTATGTGGCGGACCGGGTGGATGATATGGTCATCAGCGGCGGGGTGAACATTTATCCTCGTGAAATTGAGGACTTCCTGCACAGCCATGAAGGGGTGCTCGATGTAGCTGTGCTGGGTGAGCCGGATCAGCTGTGGGGCGAGCGCGTTGTGGCGGTCGTTGTAAAAAAGGATCCGAATTTGACAGCGGAGGATTTGGATGCATTCTGCAAAACGAGCGATGCGCTGGCTGACTATAAGCGTCCGCGCCATTACATCTTCGCTGAGGAACTGCCGCGCAATGCCAGCGGCAAGCTGCAGAAGTTTGTGCTGCGCGAATCGCTGAGCAGTGTGAAGTAAAACAAGAGCTGATGCCGCGGCATCAGCTTTTTTCTGCGAAAAATGAATACTTGTTCAGTATGTGGCAGGATTTTTTCCCCTGTGCCGCAAATAGGTACATGAGAAGAAAAGGGGGAGTTCAGGTGAGTGTTTCAAGTTCTACAGATACAGTGATTGTAAAATATGAGGGGCGTACTGCAACAGTGATGCTGAATCGGCCGGAGGTATTGAATGCCCTGGATGAAGCGACGCTGAAGGAGCTGACGGTAAAGCTGCGCGAGGTGGCAAAGAGCGAGGCGGATGTTGTGGTGCTGTGCGGCAATGGCCGGGGGTTCTCGGCAGGCGGCGATATTAAATCCATGCTGTCCAACACAGATGAAACAAGATTTCTGCCGATTATGGACATCATTTCCGAGGTGGCTGTCGCGCTGTATACGATGCCGAAGCTGGTCATCAGCGCCATTCATGGCCCGACTGCCGGACTTGGGCTGAGCATGGCGCTTGCAGCTGATTACATCATGGCGGATGCTTCCTCCATTATTGCGATGAACTTCATCGGCATCGGCCTGATTCCGGATGGCGGCGGCCATTTCTTCCTGCAAAACCGGGTGGGAGCAGAGGCGGCAAAGCGCATTATTTGGGAGGGAAGCAAGCTGTCAGCGGAGCAAGCGCTGGCGCTCGGTCTGGTGGATGAGGCCGTGAAGGAGAATTTCCAGCAAGCCGTCCGCGCCAAGGTGGACACGTGGCTGCAGAAGCCGGTGGCAGCCATGATTGAAACGAAGCTCGTGCTTGCTGACCTGAACAAGGATAAGCTGGTGCAGGTGCTGCAGGCTGAGAAGCATGGACAGGCAAAAATGAGGGAGACAGCTGACCATAAGGAAGGCATTGCGGCATTTTTGCAGAAACGGCCGCCGGTGTTCACCGGCAAGTAAGCGGAAAGGACCCGGGTAGAGGCCCAGGTCCTTTTCCATCATCGCTGGAACAGCACAAGCTTGCCGCTTGAGGAGGTGCAGCGGTGTGTGTGTCCGTACAGTCCTTTTTCGCGGAGCAGCCGCTCGCCCGTTTCCTTCGCCTCTGCTTCGCTTGCTGCCTGAAAGGATTCATCGAGCAGCTTTTTGCCGTCTTTCTCAAATGCAGTCAATACATATGTCCCCATCTCATATCCCCCTTATTTTACCATTACTACTATTTTGGCATATCCTTTGTTATTGTGCAAAATGGAAATCTGCCGTGCTGCACTGAAGGCGGATAAAGGAGAGAGAGCGATGACATCACTTACATTTCTTCATGCCGCTGATTTGCATTTGGACAGCCCCTTTAAGGGGCTGGCAGGAAGCGTGCCGCCATGTTTGCGGGAGCGGATGAAGGAGAGCACATTTCAATCCTTCCGGCGCATTGTGGATTTAGCGGTGAAGCAGCAGGTGGATTTCGTCCTGCTGGCCGGCGACATATATGACCAGGAAGCGCAAACTTTGGCCGCACAGCTGTTTATGCGGGAGCAGCTGCAGCGTTTGAGCAAGGCGGGAATTGCCGTGTATATGAGCTATGGAAACCATGACCACATGGGCGGCAAGCGGGCGGCATGGTCTGTTCCGGAGCATGTACATGTGTTTACGGAGCCGGTTGTAGAGAAAAAGCCGTTTTTTCGGGATGGCGAGCTGCTGGCGTACATATATGGCTTCAGCTATCCGCAGCGTGCCGTTACTGTTGATATGACACCTCAGTATGAAGCAGCAGGAGACTGCTTTCATATTGGGATGCTGCATGGATCGATGGAGGGGGAAACGGAGCACAGCCTGTACGCGCCCTTCCGCCTGCAGTCGCTGCTTGGCAAGCCGTTCGATTACTGGGCGCTCGGGCATATTCATAAACGGCAGCTGCTTCATGCCCAGCCGCCCGTAGTTTACCCGGGCAATATTCAAGGGCGGCACCGCAAGGAAACCGGGGAAAAGGGCTGTTATGTTGTGAAGCTGCACCGGGGGCATGCGGATTGTGTGTTTCATGCCACTGCCGATGTGATTTGGGAGGAGGCAGTCCTTTCGATTGAGGGAATGGAAACAGTGGATGGGCTATTGGAGCTGTGCAGGCAGACGATGGAACAGAAGCGCCGCGGACGGGAAGGTGTGCTGCTGCGGCTGATTCTGGGCGGTGCGGGCCCGATGGCGGAGCTCATGGCGGACGAGCGACAGCGGGAGGATTTGCTGGCAGCCCTGCAGGCGGAAGAGGAACGGGAGGACTTCGTATATGTGACGCAGCTCGATAACCGCACAGCTCCTTCTGTTTCGCCGGAAGAGCTGCGGCAGCATCCTTTCTTCAGCCTTCTGCTGGAGGAAGCAGGGCAGCGGTCGGCTGTACAGGCGGCCGTTCAGCCGCTTTGGTCCGGAGCGGTGGCCCGCCAGCTGCTGGTTCCGTTTACAGAGGAGGAAGAAGAGGAGATTGCCGGGTCAGCAGAGCGGCTGCTGCTCCAGCTGCTTGCGGGAGGAGGGGGAACCGGTGAAGCTTGAACAGCTGCATATATACGGCTATGGCAAGTGGGAGAAGAAAGAACTGCAGCTTGCCGACCTGAGTGTGATCTATGGGGAGAACGAGGCTGGAAAGTCCACCATCCGCTCCTTTATCCGCAGCATCCTGTTTGGGTTTCCAGCCAAGGGACAGCTTCGCTATGAGCCGAAAACAGGGGGGAAGTACGGAGGTTCTCTTACCATTTGGACAGAAGAGCATGGCCAGGTTCGAATTGAGCGGATTGGCAGGGGAGAGGCTTCCGTGTTTTTTGCCGATGGCACATGCGGCGGGGAGGCGTCTCTGAAGCAGGTGCTGCAAGGACTTGATGCACAAACCTTTGATGCTGTTTTTTCTTTTGATATGCATGGCTTGCAGCAGATTCATAAGCTGGACCGGGAGCAGCTGGGCGCCTATTTGCTGTCGGCGGGGGCTGTCGGGACGGATGCGCTGCTGGGGGCAGAGCGTCTGCTGCAGCGCCGCATGGATGAGCTGTTTCGCCCGAACGGCCGGAAGCCGGCCATAAATTCCATGCTGAGCGATGTAAGCCGTATGCGTATGGAGCTTGGGAAAAAGCAGTCCATGCCGGAGCAATATCGGCTGCTGGCGGAGCGGCAGCACATGGCCGAGCAGGAGCTGTATCAGGTCCGAAAGCGGAAGCAGGAGCTGCAGGAGTATGAAAAAATGCATGTGCTGCGCTCGCTGCTGCAGGAGCGGCATATGTGCGAGGAGCTTGTACGCGAAGCGCAGGAGCATCCTATTTATGAGGAGCTGATCCGGCAGGAGGAACGGCTGCAGCGGGAGCTGGAGACGTTGCATGTACGGCGGGCGCTGCTGCAGGAGCAGCTGGAAACAGCCGTTCAAGATCTGGCCGGGGTTCCGGATAGCGGGGGGGCGGGCGTGTTGCCACTGCTGGAGGAATGGCGGGCGCAGCAGCCCTTGTACGAAGCCGCCAAGCGGGAGCGTGAGGAGGCGTTATGGCAGCGGCAGCAGCTTGCTGATCAAATTACTGCGCAGTACCAGAAAATCGGGCGAATCGGGGAGGAAGATGTTCTGCCGGCGGCAATGGGCCAAAGAGAGGAGCTGCAGCAGCAGGTTCTGGAGGCAGAACGGCTGCAGGGTGTTCAGCGGCAGCTGGATGAACGCTTTGCTTTGGCAAAGGAGGCATTGGAAGCGCAGGAGGCAGAGGTGCGGCAGCTGCAGGCGCACTTGCCGCCGCGCGGGGAGAGGAAGGAGCATGCGGCAGCTGTGGAACAGCAGGGCAGCCTGCTGCTGCGGTTTCTTCCGGTCGGGGTCATACTGCTTGGAGTTGGAGCGTGGCTGCGGGAAGCATGGCTCTTTGCCGGAGCGCTGGGTCTTTGTATCAGCTTGGCAGCCGTATATGTATGGATGATGCGGAGGCAGCAGTCCGTGCCGGCAAACAGTTGGCTGCTGGAGCGGGAGCAGCGGAAGCTGCGGCAGGCGGAGAAGTCATATGAGCAGGTGCTGCAGCAATACGAAGCGTGGGAGCGGGAGCAGTACGCTGTCCGGCAGAGGCTGGCTGACATCTGCAGAAAACATGGTTTGCCGGAGACGATGTCCCATGCCGGGCTGCTGTCTGCATGGGAAGGTCTGGAGCGGGCGGGAAAGCTGCAGGAGCAGCTGGATCGGGTGGAAATGAGAATTTCCCGGCTGAATCAGCAGCTGCGGGTCTTCGAGCAGGGCTTGGCAAAGCTGAAGGCGGCGCTTCCGGACGGCTGGAGCCTTTCCGCAGCATTGGACAGGCTGCAGGAAATAAGGGAGCAGGACGCCGGACGTAGGCAGCTTGCCGCAGCCCGGCAGAAGCTGGAGCGGGAAAGGAAAGAGATTCAGAGCATGATAGACGGGCTGCATGAAAAGCAGCTGCAGCTGTGGAACATGGCGGGAGCGGCTGATGGCCTGGAATTCCAGCGGCAGGCGGGCCGCTTTGAGCAGGCCGAGGCAGCCCGCGGCAGGCTGCAAGCCTTGCAGCAGCAAATTGGCCATCTGCAAGTGCAGGCGCTCAGCATACCGGCAGATTGGCAGGAGCCGGACGGGTGGCAGCAGGAGCTGATTACGCTGCAAGAGAAGGAGCTTCGCCTTCAGGATGAGGCTGCTGAAGCAAAAGCGCGCGTCTTGCAGCTGGAAGGGGAGGGGTCCTATCGTGATCTGCTGCACGAGTATGAGGGATCTCGTTCCCGATTGCGCGGGCAGGCTGAAATATGGGCTGTGTATGCGGCAGCCCGCCATATGCTGGAGCGGGCGAAGCAGCGCTATCATACTGTCCGGCTGCCGCAGGTGCTGAAGCAAGCGGAAATCTATTTTTCTCATCTAACTGCGGGGGAATATACCCGGCTGCTGGCGCCAGAGCGGCAGCTTATCATAGAGCGGCACGACGGCATCCGCTTTGACAGCCGGGAATTAAGCCAAGCCACGGCCGAACAGCTGTATCTGGCAGTGCGGCTGGCCTTGGCATCCGCCTTTCACGTGAATGCTCCCTTAATTATTGATGACAGCTTCGTTCACTTTGACAGCCGCCGTGCCGGGCTCGCGGTGCAGCTGCTGCAGCAAATGGCCCGGAAGCGGCAAATCCTGTTTTTTACCTGCCATCATCATATGAGGGAAATGTTTGCCGGGCAGCAGGTGCATGAGCTGGCAGAAGCAGCCGATTAGGCTGCTTTTCTCATCCGCGGCACCCATATGATATAATAAAAGAAATGAGAGCTGTATTGGAGGACGATATATGAAGAAGATTATGCAATATGAAGTGGGCGAACAGGTAGAAGTATATTTGCTGATCAAATCAGCTTCACGGGGCACTGCCAGTAACGGCAAGCCATTCCTCACACTTATGCTGCAGGATCAAAGCGGCGAAATTGAAGCGAAGCTTTGGGATGTCTCCAAGGAGGATGAAGGGAATTACATAGCGGAAAAAATTGTCCGGGTGGTCGGGGATATTCTCAATTACAAGGGGCGCATCCAGCTGCGCATCAAGCAAATCAGGCTGGCGCAGGCGCATGAAGTGCCCGATATCGCAGAGTTTGTGGAGAAAGCCCCTGTCCCGAAGGAAGCGATGATGGAGAAGGTGACGCAATATATCTTTGAAATGCGCAACCCGAACATTCAGCGGATTACACGCCATTTGCTCAAAAAGCATCAGACCGCCTTTTATGAATATCCGGCCGCTACGAAGAACCATCATGAGTTTGCATCGGGCTTGGCCTACCACGTTGTATCCATGCTGGACTTGGCAAAGGCCATTGCCGGCTTGTATCCATCACTGGACCAGGACCTGTTGTATGCAGGTGTCATTTTGCATGACCTCGGCAAGGTGATTGAACTGTCAGGCCCCATTTCCACCTCTTATACAGTAGAGGGCAACCTGCTTGGCCATATTTCCATTATGGTGAGCGAAATCAGCAAAGCGGCTGAGGAGCTGGACATTCATGGTGAGGAAGTGGTCGTGCTCCAGCACATTGTGCTCAGCCATCACGGCAAGCTGGAATGGGGCAGTCCGAAGCCCCCGATGATCCGTGAGGCGGAGGTGCTGCATCACATTGATAACCTGGATGCCAAAATGAATATGCTGGACCGGGTGCTCAGCCGGACGAAGCCGGGTGAATATACAGACCGGGTATTTGCGCTCGATAACCGTATGTTTTACAAGCCGACCTTCCATCAATAGGAATAACCTGCTCCTTCTCTTCATATAGTGAGAGAAAGAAAGCTTGTCTATGGAGGGATTGCAATGGAGCTGTTGCCTTGGTGGGTGTATCTTGTCATCGTCGGGATTATTATAAGCGGTTATATGGTGCTGTATACCTCAAAAAAGGAGCAGGAAATCGACCAGGAGTTCATTGAACGGGAAGGTGATGTGTATATGAAGCGCCTGCAGCAGGAGCGGGAACGCCGGAACCACGAGAAGAATGACTCTACGATTTTATCGTAATAATAAGAAGCCGCATAACGGGGCAGTGTCCGTGGCAGCAGCAAAAAGGCTGGCCTTCCATTTCGGAAGCCAGCCTTTTTGCTGCTATATTATTGGCCGTTCGTGCTGGTGCCGGAAGAGGCCGCTTTTGTTTCAAATGCGCTCTTCAGGTCTTTATCTTCCACCTTCAGATCAGCCTTCTTCAGTTCCTTGTCAATGAGTGTGTTGACGAATGTAGAATCAGCCATCTTCTCGTCCACAAGCTGCTTCTTCAGGTCATCCTTCACTTCATTGAACGGCTTCAGTTCCTTAATATCTGTTACTTTGATAATATGGTAGCCGTATTGTGATTTCACTGGCTCCTGCGTCATCTCGCCCTTTTTCAGCTTATACGCAGCTGCTTCAAATTCAGGCACCATTTTGCCCGGGCCAAAGAAGCCGAGGTCGCCGCCTTTATCCTTGGAGCCTGTGTCCTCTGAATACTGCTTTGCCAAATCCTCAAAGGACTTGCCGCCCTTCAGCTCGTCCATCACTTTCTTCGCAGTTGCCTCATCCTTCACCAGGATATGGCTTGCGCGGATTTCCGGCTTATATTTTGCCTGCAAATCCTTGTCGGTGATGCTGTCAGCAACGGCCTTCTTCAGTGCCAGATTGGACTTGATTTGCGTCTTCAAATCCTTCTCTGTCATGCCGCTTTGCTTCAGCAAAGAATCATACTGATCGCCGTACTGCTCTTTCACGCTTTTCAGCTCAGCTTCAATTTCTTTATCTGTTACATTATATTTCTTTGTAAATACTTTGGACACCACAAGCTCCTTCACGATGCTGTTGCCCGCGCGCAGCTTCATTGCATCATAAAGCTCCTCTTTGGTGACATTTCCAGCGCTTGTCTTCACAAGAACCTCTGAGTTAGAGGAAGAGTTGCACGCAGAAAGGGCAAAAACGCTTGTGACAGCCAGCGCAATAATTGCTTTCTTCATTTGATAAACACTCCTGTTACAAATTTTTTACTATTAGTATGCTCAAATCGTACAACAACTAATATAACACATTTTATAGGCATTTCCCATGAAGAGTCAACAAAACGACAAATCCTGTAAGCTTTTGTCCGATTCCGGATATCCGCACAGACTGAAAAGGCTTGCGTACATTTTTTCGCAGGGGAGAGGCAAAAGCCTAAGCATCGGAGGCCGATCTTTCATATGATACGGTACAAAGCAGCGGGGAGGTGTAGGCATGAGCGGCGGATACGGCTACTATGGCGGCTTTGCGCTGATCGTGGTTCTCTTTATCTTATTGGTCATCGTCGGTGCAGCATGGGTGTACTAAGAGTGAGTGATTAAAAAACTATGAAAAGACCGGTTGGGTGGGCCAGCCGGTCTTTTCTTTGTGCAGCCGGAACCTCCCTTCTGTGGGCTGAACGAGCCGGCTCCGCTTTTCTGTGCACCCCAGGCGTTTGTCCTGCATACATAAGAAGGGAGGAGGCGAAACACATGACATATTCATATCCGAATGAATTTTTGTTATACCTAATTTTATTTATCCTGCTTGTCATTATTGGCGCACTCTGCTTCTAAAGCATAAAAAAAGTGATGAAGCTGCTGCTCTTCATCACTTTTTTAATGGAAAATCACTTCTACGTAGCTGGAAATGAGCAAAATGGTGATGCAAACGTTAATCCAGCGGAATACGCGGCTGCTGTGCTGTTCTGCCATTTGCTTTTGCTGACACAATGTATGGGTCATGAAGTTCGTATAGAACAAAACAATCAGTGCGAGAGCTACAAAAGCAAGATTCATGAACGAATCCTCCTTCTTATCCAATCTATCTTTTACATTGTATCATAGGTTGTTTCTCCTGTGTACGATATTTCCGGAAAAGAGGAGGTTGTATATAATATGTGAAAGGTTGAGCAATGAGAGCAGGGAAAAAAGCGGAGCAACTTGTCGGGGCAAGATCCGCTTCTGGTATAAGTTGCAACATCACTCTCCTGATGCTGCATGCTGGATCAAAAACGCAGAATGGAAAATAGAATAATGGCTGCTTATCGTTTTACGAGTTTTTGATCTTTCTCTGTAAAGTTTTCCTCAATGCTGTCGAGTGACTTTTCGAAAATTTCAATGAAGTCCTGCCCGTATATATTTCGCAGAATTGCCATTAATTCAATATTTTCAGGAAATTTACCGTAAAAATCTCTCAGGGCCAGCGCACCATTGAATACAGCATTATTGTCCGGATTGTAATCCTGCATCAATTGCACAAGCAGTTGTTCGCCCTTAGGGGTAATCTCAATGTACGTGTTGCGCTTGTCATCTTCCTTTTTAGAGAAAACAAGCAGACCTCGCTCTTCCAGCTTCTTCGAGAAATTGAAGGCGGTGGACACGTGCATGACACCGAACTTGGCAATTTCAGAAATAGAAGCTCCCTTCAGCTGGTACGCGATGGAGAGAATGTGGTGCTCATTAATGTTCAGGTCATAGGGCTTAATCCATTGCTGCCAATCCTTTTCGACAGACTTCCAAAGGGCCTTGGACAGCTGGGCGATCCGCTGACTGAAAATCATTGCTTCTTTCATTGAATAATGTTTTTCCCCGTTTTTCATGAACTCACCTACTTTTCTTATAATCTAATTCATTAGTATCTATTATGCCAGTAAAATAAAAATTAATAAAGTACTTTTGTTAGAATTGTGAAAATTTTTAGGGTATACCGGTTGGACCGGCTTTCCTCATTGTATAAAGGAGCTTGCGCCGTGTCCACCGGCCGGGGTGTGTCAATTTCTGTCAGGCAGCGACTTCTGCAGCTCTTCAATGGAACGCTGCAGGGCATCAATTTCCTTTTGGATATTTTCTTTGTTTTGCGCTGTTTCAGCCTTCCAGGAAGAGAGCGCTTTTTGCATGTCATCCTTTAATTCAATGAATACTTCCTTGCTGTCATGCACGGTCTGGATGGCTTGCTCCTTCAGTAGCAGCGTGTCGTCCTTGAAGCCGTCCAGCTGGCCTTTCAGTTCAATCCCTTTCTGGGCAACCTTCTTGCGCAGCTCGCGCCCTGAAGAAGGGGCCGTCAGCAGTGCGGCAATGCCGGCTGCGACGCTGCCGAAGAGCACACCGGCTGCAAATGCTTTTGTTTTTGACATAGAATTACCACCTTTCAAAATGCTCATGAATCGAGGGAGACAGGCATACGTATAGGAGAGGAGGGATGAAATGCTTACGACTGTTCTGCTCGTTCTCAGTATCGTCTGTTTTCTGCATGCAATCCTGATTTTCCTGTCCATCCGGCAAAAACGGGCCTATCCGCCGCCGCTCGTGCTGAAGCAACGTGCCATCCTGTCAGGCGGCCTTGGATGCCTGCTGCTCATATGTACATGTCTGCTGCAAATAGTTTAGCGCTGCTGCTCTATATGGCTGGCAAGATTGCCGGCAATCTGCTGCAAATCCTCGAAGGTGTACTTGCTTTGCTGCGATTTCCAGATGGCGCCAAAGCCATCCTCTTCGCCATAGCGCGGAATCAAGTGCATATGGAAATGGAAAACAGTCTGTCCTGCAGCTTCGCCATTGTTATTGAGTATGTTCAGGCCGACTGGCTGGTACGCCCTCTGGATGGCATTGGCGATATGCGGCACAGCGGCAAATAAATGGGGAGCCACGTCCGGCGTCAAGGCAAATACATCCTGTCGATGCGTCTTGGGGATCACCAATGTGTGCCCTTTTGTTACTTGACTGATATCCAAAAATGCCAAAACGTGCTCATTTTCATATACTTTTGCGCATGGAATTTGGCCGGCAATAATTTTGCAAAAGATACAATTTTCATCGTGATGTGCCATTATTCTCATCCTTTCACGGGTATTAGCCGTATTTTACCATATTTTAATTTGGAATAAAATCATTCGCCGGCCAAACTTGCCAAAATCATTTTTATACTGAGAAAAAGAATTTAAAGGTTTTTTATAAAAGCTTTATCGTTTTCTAAAATGAACATTTGCGCAGGAAAAAGAAAAGGCAGGAAGCCGTTATGGCTTCCTGCCTTCCGAAGAAGGTTTCAGTGAAAAAGCGCTCAACATGTATGCCTTTTGCAAACACCTCATTTGCAAGGATTTACGCGTCTTCCAACATCTGCTCCAACCGCAGCACCTCATTTTTGGTAAGGTTTGTGAGAACAAGTCATACTATGCGTATTTCTGTACTCTCTGCTCTGCTCGAAGCACCTCATTTACGAGTTAGTTGTCAGTCATCCTATGCGTCGTTCAACATGTATGCCTTTTGGAGACACCTCATTTCACAGAATTGCGTAAAGCACGACTGTTACAGCGAGATTTAATCGTTTCCGATATCTCCGACCAGCACCTCATTTCAAGAACTGATGTGATGTTTCATTTAGCAATCGGCTCCGACGTCTTTGGCAAACACCCCATTTTCAAGTAGTAAAACACTTCACAGCGTTTGTCACTTCCATGGTTTGTTGCTTTTTCAACCTCTGGCCCTTCCTCACTAATTATAATGTCCCGGATAAGCGGGTCTCATGCATGTCGGAAAATTGGAATTTATTGTGGCGCCGGGGCAGGAGAATTCGCCAGAGTGCGGTATTGTTTGATAAAATGGAAAAAGACCAAATGGAAAGGGGTGTTCTATGGAGACGCTATTGCAAGTTCAACAGCTGACCGGCGGCTATACGAAAAAGCCTGTCCTGCAGGATGTATCCTTTTCTGTACAAGCGGGCGAACTCGTCGGCCTGATCGGGCTGAACGGCGCCGGAAAGAGCACAACGATTAAGCATATTATCGGTTTGATGGAACCGCGCGAGGGCCGCATCACCATCCGCAACAAAACCTTCCGGGAGGACCCGACCGGCTACCGGGCCAGCTTCACCTTCATTCCGGAAACTCCGGTTTTATATGATGAATTGACACTGGAGGAGCACCTGAAGCTGACAGCCATGGCCTATGGCTTGGACGAGCGTACCTATGAAGAGCGGACGCAGCAGCTTTTGAAGGAGTTCCGAATGACAAACCGGATGAAATGGTTTCCGGCCCATTTCTCAAAGGGGATGAAGCAGAAGGTCATGATCATGTGCGCGTTTCTTGTCCGCCCGTCCCTGTATATTGTGGACGAGCCGTTTGTCGGGCTCGATCCGCTTGGCATTCAATCCTTGCTTTCCTTCATGCAGCAAATGAAGGAGAAGGGAGCCGGCATTCTCATGAGCACGCACATCCTGGCGACAGCCGAGCGCTATTGTGACTCCTTTGTCATTCTGCACCAAGGGCAAATCCGGGCGAAGGGCACGCTGCAGGAGCTGCAGGAGCAGTTCGGCATGCGCGGGGCCACGCTGGACGACATTTATATTGAACTGACGAAGGAAGAAGAGCGATGAACGTGCATGAATTGTGGAAGCAGCGGTTCGGCCTGTTTCTGAAGGAGGCCCGTACATACGGCAAATATATTTTTAATGACCATCTGAAGTTCATTTTGATTTTTGCCATCGGGGTTGGGGCGTACTATTACCAGCAATGGCTGGCAACCTTGTCCCCGTCTTTCCCGGCAGCCTTTGTGCTGGCGGTTGTATTGGCGCTGGCGTTGACAGCGGGCACGGTGCAGACGCTGCTGAAGCCGGCGGACCTTGTTTTTCTGCTGCCGCTGGAGGAGCAGTTGAAGCCGTATTTTGCGAAAGCCTTCCGCTTTACATACCTGCTGCAGCTGTATGTGCTGGCCATGCTGGCAGCAGCGGGAGCCCCCCTGTACCTGCAGGTGCTGAAGGGCAGCGGGCAGTCCTATTTGCTGATTGTGGCGGCTGCCGCCCTCATGAAGCTTTGGAACTTGTTTGCTGCATGGGAGGCGGTGTACAGTATGAGCAGCCGCACACGCTTGCTGGATCGGCTGGCGCGGCTTTGCCTGAATGCGTTGCTCCTGTATGTGCTGCTGAGCCGGGCTTCGGCTGTGTACGCCGCAGTTCTTGTTGTCATCATGGCCGCGTACGGTTTCTTCCTATATAAAGGAAATCGGGGAAGAGGGCTGAACTGGGAGCAGCTCATTGCGGAAGAGAACAAGCGGATGCTGCTGTTCTACCGGGTGGCGAATTTGTTCACGGATGTTCCGGCCTTAAAGGAGCAGGTGCATCGCCGCCGCTGGCTGGATCCATTGGCGGGGCTTGTGTCCTTTTCGCAGCAGAATTCCTATTCCTACCTGTATGTAAGGACATTCTTGCGGGCCGGCGGTTACTTTGGGCTGTATATACGGCTGCTTGTGCTTGGCGGCATTCTGATCTATGTCATTCCATTTCTGTACGGCCGGTTTATTTTGGGTGTGCTGTTCCTCTATCTCATCGGCTACCAGTCGCTGACCCTGTGGAAGCATCACCGCTATAAGCTTTGGCTGGATTTGTATCCCGTTCCGGCAGAGAGGCGGAATGCGGCGCTGCTGCAGCTCCTGTTTGCTGTCATGGCAGCGGCGAGTGTTGCCTTTGCTGTCACGTTCTTGGCCGCAACAGCTGCCGTAACGGATGCAGCCCTGCTGCTGATCATTGGGCTGCTGTTCAGCTACGTGTTTACCTACATTTACATTAAAAACCGCACGAACAAGGCTGACCTCGTCTGAGGCCAGCCTTTGTTTTTACAAATCCAGGCTTGCAGGCTGATTCTTGTTCCGTTTCATCTGGAAGCCGAGATAGACGGCTCCAAGCGCGACCCAGGCAAGGCCGAGCCAAATGGCATTCCGGTCCATGCCGTACAGCACGTAGCCGATGATGATGAACCCGATGATGGGAAACAGCAGGTGCCGGACATAATCCTTGGACTTCTGCCGGATGATATAGTGGTTCACCACCGAGATGTGCAGCATGAGAAAGCCTGTCAAAGCCCCGAAGTTCACAATGCTCGTCAGCATGGCAATCTGTGCCTGGAAGAAGAGGCCGACGATAAGAGACAATCCCGCCACGAACAGGGTGCTGACGTATGGTGTCTTGTAGCGCGGGTGCACCTTGGCAAACATGGCCGGCAGGCGGCGGTCGCGTCCCATGGAAAAGAGAATGCGCGAAATGGCTGCTTGGGCGGCCAAGGCGTTGGCGATGCCCCAGGAGAAGGCGGTTGCGATAATCGTCAGGTCCTTCAGCCATTCACCGACCTGTGCACCGGCAATATCATAAAAGGCGGTATCCAAATTTGTCAGCTTCAGCCCCTGCGACAGGTCGCTCGCCACCCATGTCTGGGCGATGAACAGCACGCCGACGATGAGCAGAGCAGTGACAGTGGCCTTGCCGATTACGCGGCTGCCGCCCTTTACTTCCTCGGACAGCGTGGAAATGCCGTCAAAGCCAAGGAAGGAGAGCACGGCGATGGAGACCGCACCCATGACAAGCGCAAGGTTAAACTCACCGGCATTGTAAATCGGCTTGGCCGTAAGAGTGCCGCTGCCGGCGCCGTGATACAGCGCATAGATGCCGACTACAAGGAAGATGCCAAGAATGATGAATTCCAGAATCAAAATCACTTTGTTCGCTTTTGCCGTGAACTCAATGCCAAACACATTAATAACCGTATTAATTCCAATGAATGCAACAATCCAAACCCAAATTGGCACAGACGGCAGCAGCGCTCCGAGCGCCGCAGCACTCACGACATATAAGAGTGACGGAATCAGGATATAATCCAGCAAAATCGCCCAGCCGGACAAAAAGCCGATGTGGGGGTTAATGCCGCGCTGCGCATACGCATAGACCGACCCGGCAATCGGGAAGGCCTCGGACATGCGGGCATAGCTGAAGGCGGTAAAAATCATGCCGGACATGCCGATGGTGTAAGCGAGCGCCACCATTCCCTCAGAGGCGTCCGCAATATAGCCGTACACCCCGAATGGCGCAATCGGCACCATGAAAATCATCCCGTAAATAACAAGATCCCAGAACGTTAAGGCGCGTTTCAGCTCCTGCTTGTATCCGAATTGATCCAATGACATATTACCACTTCACCCCCAACCGCAGAGTCTGATTCCTGACATGATTGTATTTCATCATCTCTCCTCCTTCTTTGTACAGGATATCTCTAATATTAACTAAAAATTTTAAATATTCAATGTGTTTCGGGCTGCCAGGAGAGAAAATATTTTATAATGGAAGATATATTTTTGTTTGAAACGATGCGCTTTACGGTCAGGCTGTAGGTAGCCTATGCTGAAGAAGAGGAGTGAAAGCATGACAGAGTATGAAAAACAAATGCTGCAGGCTGCGGCAGCATGGAAGAAGGAGCAAATCCGTGAATCCTCCCTGATGAACCGGGCGGCCAAGAAGGTGCAGACGAAAATGCAGGAGCTCATTCCGGAGAAGGTGCATGCCGTGCTGACGGAAACGGTCAAGAGGATGACACAGGGCATTCTCGCCGGCTCTGATTTCATTAAACCAAAGCTGAAGGAAACAGGCCTTACGCTGCAGGAGCGGGATACACGGGTGAAGGAGAAGCTGGAGAGCTATAAGAAGGTGGCTGCCGCTGAGGGGGCCGGCACCGGTGCCGGCGGCATTCTGCTCGGGCTTGCCGATTTTCCGCTGCTCTTGGGCATTAAGATTAAGTTTTTGTTTGATGCAGCCACGCTGTATGGCTATGATACAAGCAAGGAAGAAGAGCGGCTGTTCATTCTTCATGTGTTCCAGCTTGCTTTCTCAAGCGATGACCACCGCCGGGATATTTTTTACATCCTGGAGAACTGGGAAACGTACCGGGAGAAGGAGCAGAACATCGACTGGCGCAAGTTCCAGCAGGAGTACCGGGATTATATTGACCTCGTGAAGCTGCTGCAGCTGGTTCCGTTCATCGGGGCGGCGGTCGGCGCGTATGCGAACTATCAGCTGTTGGATAAGCTTGGCGAAACAGCGATGAACGCCTACCGCATGCGCTGGCTGCAGGAGCAGGGAGCGCAAATCCAAGCAGACTGAAAAACGGTCGGATTCAATAAAAAACAGACCCGCGGAGGCGGGTCTGTTTTCTTTTACAGGGCAAAGGTTGTCACAAAGGACGGGCGCGGGAAGATGGACACCTGCTGGTCGATGCCTTCCGGCGTGTGGCGCTTCTGGTGCGCCTTGTTATAGGACTGGGACTGCTGCCATGCCTTGAAGCTTGCTTCGTCATCCCAGATGGTCAGCACCACGTATGTATCGTCTGTCAGCGGGCGCAGCAGGCGGAACACCTGGAAGCCCGGCTCATTTTCAATGAGGCGCGCCCGGTTCAAGAAGCGCTGTTCAAACTGTTCGCGGCCTTCTTCTTTCACCGGGATATTGTTCAGCACGGCAAAGCCCTTGGCGCCCGTCAGTTCGCCCACTGCATCCAGCACTTCATACTTCATCTCCCCGGCATCGGATTCATGTAATACGATGGTTCCCTTTTCGCCTGTTCCGGTGAACGCGGCTGCTTCGGGAGCAGTGCCAGTCTCTAAATATGTAATGGATACTGTCATTTTTTGTTCCTCCTTACAGATGTGATATCCTCATTATAGCAAGTTTCCCCCATAATACATAAAGAGAACATTTCGTTACATAATATACATACCAGATTTCGGAAAAGGAGCAGCTTATGATTAAGAAGGGAGCAATCGGGCTGGCAGCTGTCGCCATAGTGCTGATGACGTCGCTTGCGGTATATGTCGGCATCATTGCGCTCGGCCATTATGCAGTCGATGAAAAAAAGCTTGTGTTTCATTCTGCCTCCCGCATCGTGGACCGGAATGGAAATGAGCTGATGAAGCTGTATGCGGAGAACCGGGAGATCGTTCCGATTTCCCGTATTCCGCGTCATGTGAGAGAAGCCTTTATTGCTGTCGAGGACAGCCGGTTTTACCGGCATCACGGGGTGGATGTGCCGGCGTTGCTGCGGGCGCTCTACCGGGATGTGGCCGCAGGCGGAAAGGTGGAGGGCGGGAGCACCATCACCCAGCAGCTCGTGAAAAATGTCTTTCTGACAAATGAAAAAACATGGTTCCGCAAAACGAAGGAGCTTGTGATTGCACTGAATCTGGAGCGCACCTACACGAAGGATCAGCTCCTGGAATATTATCTCAACCAAATTTATTTCGGGCACGGTGCGTACGGAATTGCAGCCGCATCACAGCTGTATTTTCAAAAGCAGCCGGAGGACTTGACGGTGGAGGAAGGCGCATTGCTTGCCGCGTTGCCGAAATCCCCCAGTGCCTACTCGCCGGTGTGGCATCCGGAGGAAAGCAGGAACAGGCGCAATCTGGTGCTGTCCCTTATGCAGCAGCAGGGCTATCTGTCTGCCGAGGATACAGTGCGGTCGCAGGGCAGAACCCTCTCTCTTCATATGAAAAAGCAGGAACAGGAAGACCAGTACGCTTCCTATATGGATATGGTGTTCCGGGAGGCGGAGGAGCGGTACGGCCTTTCGCATGAGGAAATGCTGCGGGGCGGCTATACCTTTACCATTGCCATGGATAAGAAGCTACAGGCGGAGGCATACGAGGCCTTCCGAAGCCCGGAGAATTTTCCGGATGAGAAGACGGAGGGCGCCTTCGTGCTTCTGGACAGTGAAACAGGGGGCATCCGGGCAGCTGTCGGCGGACGGAACTACCAGGAGCGCGGCTGGAATCGTGTATATGCAAGGCGGCAGCCGGGTTCGGTGCTGAAGCCGCTGCTTGTCTATGCGCCTGCGCTCGAAACAGGCAGGTTCAAGCCCTATTCCCTGCTGCCGAATGAGAAGCTTTCCTTTGGCGGCTACGCACCGCGCAACTACGACAACCGCTACACGAAGGAAATCACCATGTATGATGCCGTGAAGGACTCCGTTAATGTGCCTGCAGTCTGGCTGCTGAACGAAATTGGCATCTCAACGGCAAAGGGATACCTGGAAAAGGCCGGTGCGGCATTGCCTGACAAGGGATTGAGCATGGCGCTCGGCGGCCTGAAGGAAGGGATGTCGCCCTTGGAGCTGGCGAAGCTGTACCGTTCCTTTGCCTCATCCGGCAGCCTGGTGGAGCCGTATGTGATTGAGAGAATCCAGAACCGGCAGGGAGAAGTCATTGCCGAGCCGGACCGCCGGGAAACAGTATTGTTCTCGCGGCAGACAGCCTGGTACATGACCCGGATGCTCGAAGGCGCGGTGAAGGATGGCACAGGACAGGCAGGGCGGTATGACGGAGCGTTGGCGGGGAAAACGGGGACGACTTCCTTGCCGGGCAATGACAGAGGTGTGCGCGACGCTTGGTTCGTCGGCTACACGCCCTCCCTGGTGGGAGCTGTTTGGATGGGGTACGACAAGACGGGAGAGCAGTACATGACCGGCGGAAGCGGCTATCCGACCAGACTGTTCAAGCAGATTTTGCGGCATACCGATGAGGAAGCCGCAGCTGCCTTCAAGCAGCCGGGAGGCGTCGAAAATGTGGAAGACCCAATCCGGGTCGGTCCGGTGGAAGCGATACAAGCGAAGCTGACGTTCAGCCCATTTGGACTGTTCACAGCCAAGCTGACATGGAAGCCGCTCCCTGATGAACGGGTGCAATACCGTATTTATAAGAAAGAAGGCGTGAAAGAGACGCTTGCAGGAACGGTGACCGGCAAAGGCGAGTATCGCGTGAAGTTTTTGAACGTGTTCGCCCGGCCGCAATTCTATGTGGTTCCCTACAATCCGCAGACAGAGCGGGAGGGGGAAAAAACAAGCCTTGTCAGACCGTGAAACGTGCCGCTATGATATAATGAAAGCGCTGCTTTCCGTATGGAAAAGTGGCAATTTCATGAACAAAAGAACTTTGATTGTGCATTTTATGGTGGAAAACTGTATAGTAAGGAAGGAAACAATCGGAGGAAGCAGAAGGGAGACTGGGGTTTTGACACAAGTATTTAATGACACATTTTTAAGAGCCTGCAGAGGAGAGAGGACGGATTATGTACCGGCCTGGTATATGAGACAAGCAGGCCGATCTCAGCCGGAATACCGCAAGCTGAAGGAAAAGTACTCTCTGTTTGAAATTACGAAGCAGCCGGAGCTGTGTGCGTACGTAACCCGCCTGCCGGTGGAGCAATACGGCGTTGATGCAGCCATTTTATATAAAGATATCATGTCCCCTCTGCCTGCCATCGGTGTGGATGTGGACATTAAAGCAGGAATCGGCCCCGTAATCGGCAACCCGATCCGCTCCCTGTCCGATGTGCAAAAGCTGGGTGAAATCCACCCGGAGCAGGACGTTCCTTATGTGCTTGATACCATTAAGCTGTTGACGACAGAGCAGCTGAATGTGCCGCTGATCGGCTTTGCCGGGGCGCCTTTCACATTGGCAAGCTATATGATTGAGGGCGGGCCGTCCCGTAATTATAATAAAACAAAGGCATTCATGTACGCGCAGCCGGAGGCATGGTTTGCCTTGATGGATAAGCTTGCGGATATGACCATTACATATGTGGGTGCACAGGTGCAAGCGGGTGCCAAAGCGGTGCAGATTTTTGATTCTTGGGTCGGTGCTTTGAATGTAGCAGACTACCGTTTCTTTATTAAACCGGTTATGACGCGCATTTTCACAGAGCTGCGCAAGCTGAATGTGCCGCTCATCATGTTTGGGGTGGGAGCAAGCCATTTGGCAAACGAATGGAACGACCTGCCGCTTGATGTGGTTGGTCTGGATTGGCGGCTTCCGATTTCGGAGGCGCGCGGACGCGGCATTCATAAGGCGGTGCAGGGCAACCTGGAGCCTGCCATCCTTCTTTGCCCGTGGGATGTGATTGAAGCGCGCGTGAAGGACATTCTGGATGCGGGCATGCAGCAGCCGGGCTATGTGTTCAACCTCGGCCACGGTGTATTCCCGGATGTGAATCCTGACACGCTGAAGCGTCTGACTGACTTTGTGCATGACTATACGAGAGAACAATTGAAGAAGTAAGAAGGAGCGAAGCAGCTTATATGAAAAAGAAGATGGGTTTACTTGTCATGGCGTACGGCACGCCATATAAAGAAGAGGATATTGAGCGCTACTATACACATATCCGCCACGGCCGCAAGCCGAGCCCGGAAGCGCTGCAGGATTTGACAAACCGCTACCGCGCCATCGGCGGCATTTCCCCGCTGGCGCAAATCACATTGGACCAGGCGCACAAGCTGGAGGAACGCCTGAACGCGGTGCAGGATGAGATCGAGTTCAAAATGTATCTCGGCCTGAAGCACATTGAGCCGTTCGTAGAGGACGCGGTGGAGCAAATGCACAAGGATGGCATTGAGGAAGCAGTCAGCATCGTATTGGCGCCGCACTATTCCACGTTCAGCGTGAAATCCTACAATGGACGTGCGAAGGAAACCGCAGCGAAGCTGGGCGGACCGGCTATCTATGATATTGAAAGCTGGTATCAGGAGCCGAAGTTCATCAGCTATTGGGCGGACCGTGTCCGCGAAGCCTTCGCATCCATGCCGGCTGACGAGCGGGATCATGCAGTGCTGATTGTATCCGCGCACAGCCTGCCGGAAAAAATTATTGCGGCGGGTGATCCGTATCCGCAGCAGCTGCAGGAAACAGCGGATCTAATTGCAAAGCAAGCTGAAGTTAAGAATTATGCGGTAGGCTGGCAGAGCGCCGGCAACACGCCTGAGCCATGGATCGGCCCGGACGTGCAGGATTTGACGCGCGAGCTGTATGAAGAGCATGGCTACAAGGCCTTTGTATATACACCGGTGGGCTTTATTGCCGACCATTTGGAAGTACTGTATGACAACGATACAGAGTGTAAGGCCGTAACGGATGAAATTGGCGCAAGCTATTACCGTCCGGCCATGCCGAACGCGCAGGAAGAGTTTATTGACTGCCTGGCGACAGTTGTAAGGAAGAAATTGCAAGCAGTTGCACACTGACAGGCAGCAGAGGGAGGGCCTCACATGAAGCAAAAGGTAGTCATCATTGGTGGAGGAATTGCCGGGCTTACGGCAGCTTATTATTTACAAAAGACAGTGCGCGAGCAGCAGCTTCCGATTGAAACGCTTCTCATTGAAGCATCCGGCAAGCTGGGCGGCAAGGTGCAGACGGTCCAGCGTGACGGCTTTGTCATTGAGCGCGGCCCTGACTCCTTCCTGGAGCGCAAGGCGAGCGCGGCCCGTCTTGTCCGGGAAGTGGGTCTTGGCGATGAGCTGGTCAACAATGCGACCGGCAAGTCATATGTGCTCGTGAACAACAGGCTGCACGGCATTCCGGAAGGCTCCAACATGGGCATTCCAACGAAGGTGGCGCCGTTTGTAACATCAGGCCTTTTCTCGCCGCTTGGCAAGCTGCGGGCCGGCTTTGATTTCATCATGCCGCGCTCGAAGCAGCAGCCGGACCAATCACTCGGCCAGTTCTTCCGCCGCCGTCTCGGAAATGAAGTGGTGGAAAACCTGATTGAGCCGCTGTTGTCCGGGATTTATGCCGGGGATATCGATCAGATGAGCCTGATGGCGACATTCCCGCAGTTCTATCAGGTGGAGCAGAAGCACCGCAGCATCGTGCTTGGCATGCGCACCCTTTCGCCAAAGGCGCCAAAGCCGGTCAGCCCGGGTCCGAAGAAAGGAATTTTCCTGACGCTGAAGACCGGCCTGCAATCGCTGGTGGAGGCTGTGGAAGCGCGCCTGGAGCCGAACACTGTATTGAAATCCACACGGGTGGAAAAGGTGGCGCGGCATGCACAAGGCTATAAGCTGCTGCTGAGCAACGGCAAAGAGCTGGCGGCGGATGCCATCATCGTGGCGGCACCGCATCGGACGCTGCCGGGCATGTTCGCCCAGCACCGGGAGTTTCAATTCTTCCGCCATATCCCTTCCACTTCTGTGGCCAACGTTGCGCTTGCATTCGATGAGAGTGCCATTAAGCGGGATATTGAGGGAACTGGCTTTGTTGTATCCCGCAACAGTGACTTTGTCATTACGGCATGTACATGGACGCATAAGAAGTGGCCGCATACAACGCCGAAGGGCAAGGTGCTGCTGCGCTGCTATGTGGGCCGCCCGGGGTATGAGGAAATTGTGGAGGCACCGGATGAGCAAATTATCGGTGCTGTGCTGCAGGATTTAAAGAAAACAATGGACATTCATGCAGAGCCGGATTTTGCGGTGGTAAGCCGTTGGAAGGATGCCATGCCGCAATATACAGTCGGGCATAAGGAGCGGATGAACAATCTGCAAAGCTTTATGGCGCGTGAGCTTCCTGGCATTTATCTTGCCGGCAGCTCCTACGCCGGGGCTGGTCTTCCAGACTGTATTGACCAAGGCGAAGCTGCGGTCAAGCTGGTGCTGGAGCATCTGCAGGGTGCGGAGCGGCAGGCGGCCGCCACTATGCAATAAGAGGAAAAAGGGTGTGCGGTTTCATTCCGCACACCCTTTTTGTTAAGCTTTTTTTATTTTCGCGGCAGAAGCGGCTGGAGCCGCGCCTTGCTTCCGCATGCCGGCAGAAGCAAAAAGTCCGGCCGGCACTGCAATTGCGAGTGCCAGAAGAGAACCGGCAAATCCAGGCTTGACCGTCATGAGGAACACGATGGCCACCGCAAGCATGGTCATGATGGAAACAGAATTCCACAGTGCCTTATTGCGGACAATGGCATGCAATTCTGCTGTCAGCGGGCCCTCCGCCGCTTCACAGGCTGCAGTATGGATGGCTTTAATGCGGGTCAGGTTGATCACCGGCCCCATTACCGTCATCAGAACAAGTGTGGTGAGAGAAATGGCCACCCATGCCGCGGACCATGTCCAGCCTTGGGAGACGAGATACCCGCCGGGAAGGAGGATAAAAATCACGCTCAGCGGCAGCAGGCCGTCCGCCTTCTTCGCCAAACCGGACCAGCTCCGCAGCGCTTCCACGGTGCGGGCATGCAGTGTTCCCAGCATAGCTGTCAAGGTGACGCCGACGCCGATGAACATAAGAAGAACACCGATGATGTGCAAAAATAGAACAATGTTATAAAGCATTAATAAAGTCCTCGCTTTCGCAATATTTTATGATTACTATATTAACACGTTTTTTATGTTAAATATGGTTAAAAATCCAATTTTATCTTGTAATTGTAAAGCTTTTATATGGAAACAGAGGATATTCAGTAAAAAGAACCGCTCAGTTCGCACTGGCGGTTCTTTTCATTTCTTCATATGCCTGCAGTGCCCGTACACGGGCTGCTGCGTGATCCACAATCGGCTTCGGATAGGTGGTGCCGAGTGCCACATCAGCCTGCAGCAGGACGTGCTCCGGCGCCTCCCAAGGCTTGTGGATGTATTTGCAGGGCATGCTGCCAAGCTCCGGCACCCAGCGGCGGACATATTCGCCCTCCTTATCAAACTTCTCTCCCTGCGTCACCGGATTGAAAATGCGGAAGTAGGGGGCGGCATCGGCGCCGCTGCCGGCTGTCCATTGCCAGCCCATTGTATTGTTGGCCAGGTCGGCATCGAGGAGCGTGTCCCAGAACCAGGCTGCTCCCTGCTGCCATGGAATCAGCAGATGCTTTACCAGAAAGGAAGCGACAATCATCCGCACCCGGTTGTGCATAAAGCCGGTTTCCCACAGCTCGCGCATGCCGGCGTCGACAATGGGATAGCCCGTTTGCCCTTTTGTCCATACATCAAGCAATGCGCTGTCTTCCCGCCAAGGAAAGGCGCGGAAGGACGGCTGCAGCGGCTCGGCTGCAGTATGCGGGAAGTGGAACAGAAGATGGTAGCTGAACTCCCGCCAAACGAGCTGACGGAGAAAGCTTTCTGCTTCCTGCTGCAATCCGGGCTTCTCCTGCAGCGGCAGCTTTCGCATCATATAGTGATGGACGAGGCGCGGCGACAGCTGGCCAAATGCCAAATAGGGAGCAAGGGAGGAATTGCCGCTTATGGCAGGAAAATCACGCAGTTCGCTGTAGCGCGGCAGCTTCCGGTTCAGGAACAGCTTCAGCCGCTCGTAGCCTCCTGCTTCTGTCGGGGTCCACACCCGTTCCATGCCGGCTGTCCATGGAACAGCCGGCAGCAGCTGTAAATCCGATAAGGCAAGGCCGGAAGCGGCTGTCCAGCTGCTGATTTGCTTGACCTTGGGCAGGGGCGCGGGAACAGTATGCTTTTGAAATGCCTTATGGTAAGCGGAGAACACCTTATACGGCTCTCCTTTTCCTTTATGTACAGCTTCCGGCGCCAAGAGCAGATGCGAGTCAAAGGTATGCACCTCCATTCCGGCGTTTTGCAGCATATGCTCCAGCTTTGCATCATGGATGCGTACAGCAGGCTCGTACCGGCGGTTCCAGTATACAGTGTTCGCGCCCGTTTCTTCTACAAGCCGAAGCAGCACCGCAGCGGTTTCTCCCGCTTCAATGAGCAGGTCCGCACCAAGCTGCTGCAGGCGTGCCTTCACATCTGCGAGTGCATGATGCAGCCACCACTTGGCTGCCCCGCCCGGCTGCCAGTCGCCTTCGCAAGCCGGATCATGGATGTAGACCGGCAGCACAGCTCCCCGGTTTGCCGCTGTCAGTAAGGCGGGGTTGTCAAATAAGCGAAAATCCCGCCTGAACAGCACGATTGTCCGTTTCTTCATATCAAATCTTCCCCTCATTCCGCTATGATAACGTATTATAGCAAGCCAATCCAGGTCCGACAATGAAAATGCTTATACAAAAATAGGACATTAATTCTAAAAAGGTTGGACGAGCTTGCGGCCCTCCTGTCCCTTGCTTTTCCTGTATGTACGTGGTACGATATCTTTTGTATAAAATGACTATATTGTTCATTTGGTCAGTTTCTGGAGGTGGGCAGATGGCATCGGAGAAAAGACGTGCAATACTGGAAGCGGCAGCAAAATCCTTTTCTTATTTTGGGTATAAGGCAACGACAATGGATCAGGTGGCGAAGGCTGCGAACGTTGGCAAAGGCACCATTTATACCTTCTTTAAGAATAAGGAGGAACTGTTTGGTGAAATTGTGTCGGGCCTGATTCATGAAATGAAGCAGGTGGCACAGGAATCGCTTTCTCCTGACCTGTCATTCTTTGAGAATGTGCACAGGGCGCTGTACCGCCTGCTGGAATTCCGCAAAGACCATCAGCTTGTGCTCAAGCTGATTCAGGAGGAGCGGGAGATTGGCACGCAGGAGGTGCAAGAGGTCATGAAGCAGGTGGATCAAGCCATCATCAGCTTTATTAAGGAAAAGCTGGAGATTGCCATACAGCGCGGCTTGATCAGGGAGTGTGATCCGGAGCTGACGGCATTCGTGATGCTGCGCCTGTACATTGCCCTCATTTTTGACTGGGAGCGAAAGCATGAGCCGCTCGAAAAAGAACATATTGCCCAGCTGTTTGAGCTGTATCTGCTGAAGGGATTATCGAAATAGATAATCTCCTTCTTTTTAGGGTAAATGACCAAATGAACAAAATGGTCAATCGTTTGGGGGGAGACACGTGAAGCAGCTGTTAAAGACAATACGGGGTGAGTTTTCTGCTATTTTCCAAAATCGGATGCGCGCCATCGCACTGATTGCCATTATGTTTATCCCTGTATTGTATACGGGCACATACTTATATGCGTTTAAGGATCCATACAGTCAGCTGGACCAGCTTCCGGTGGCGGTGGTCAATTTAGATAAGGGTGCCGAGCATGACGGCAAGCAGCTGACTGTCGGCAAGGATTTTGTGGATAAGCTCAAGGACAAAGATAATTTTCAGTGGCACATCGTCAGTGACGAACAGGCAAAGCAGGGGCTGAAGGGCCAGAAGTACTATATGGTCATCCGCATTCCGGAGAATTTCTCGGCGAATGCAGCCACGCTGACTGAGGAGCACCCGAAGCATTTAGAACTCGAGTATATGCCGAACAAGGCCTACAACTTCCTGGCAGCCCAAATCAGCAGCAGCGCTGTGGAGAAGATTAAGGAAGAGGTGGCGGCAAGCATCACCGAAACGTATGCCGAGGAGATGTTTGACGGGGTACAGTCTGCAAATGAAGGCTTTGCCAAGGCGCATGACGGCGCCCGGGAGCTGTATGACGGCCTGAAGGATCTGGCTTCGGGTTCTCTGACCTTCACTGAAAAGATGGGGGAAGCAAGCACAGGGGCCGGTAAGCTGCAGGAAGGCATGCAGTCCTTTCAGGAAAAAAGCAATGAGTTTAATGCCGGTATGCATCAAGTAGAGAGCGGCACAGCTTCCTTCGCGGAGCAAACGCCGCAGGTGCAGCAGGGCATTTCATCTCTGGCGGGCGGCCTGCAGCAGCTGCAAAAGGACGGCTATGCACCGCTGTACCAGGGGGCACAGTCCGTGCAGACGGGCCTGCAGCGGGCATCCGGCAGTGCGGCGGAGCTCGCGGCAGGAGCAAAACGATTGCAGGATGAGGGTCTGGCGCAGCTGAAGGAAGGCACAGGCCGGCTGTATGCAGGCGCATCGGACTTGGCGGACGGCAGCACAGACCTGGCGGCAGGCATCGTGAGCGCCAAAGGCGGCGCGGACCAGACAGCAGCGGGAGCCGCCGGTGTTGATGCGGGCTTGGAGCAGCTGCAGGCACAGATTGACCAGCTGCCGGAGCCGTACAAGAGCCAGCTGCAGCCGGCTGTGGAGCAGCTGAAGGCGGGAAGCGGTTCGGTGCAAAGCGGCGCCAAACAGGTAGCGGACGGATTGGGCGCACTTGTGCCGGGCGCTGACAAGCTGAAGCAGGGCGCAAGCGATTTGCGCAGCGGAGCGGCGGCAGCACAGACAGGCGTCACCGCATTCGGCAAGTCGCTGGATCAGGTGGTACAAGGGCAGCAGCAGCTGTCAGCCGGTCTTGGGCAGTTGGCACAGGGACAGGACACATGGCTGAAGGGCTATGAGAGCTTCGGGCAGAGCCTGGACCGTGCCAGCACGGGGGCAGGCACACTTGTGCAGAAGACAGTCCCATATTTTGCGGCGGTGCCGCAATTGCAAAGCGGCATGGCGCAGCTTGCGGACGGTTCTGACAAGCTGACAACGGGAGCCCGGACCATCCAAAGCAAAATGGGTGAGCTGACATCCGGCCTGCAGCAGCTTGAAAACGGTTCGAAGGATATTCAGGAAGGCGCAGGCAAAGCATCTGACGGCTCCAAGGAATTAACTTCCGGCTTGCAGGACGGTGTAGAAAAGACCGGAAGCACGAAGGGAAGCAAGGAAACCTACGAAATGTTTGCGAAGCCGGTGGACGTGAAGACGGAGGACTTTGGCCATGTGGAGAACTATGGCACAGGTGTATCGCCGTATTTCATCTCACTGGGCTTGTATGTGGGCGCGTTGCTGCTCAGCGTTGTATATCCGCTGCGCGAAGCAAACGGCCTGCCGAAATCCGGCTTCCATTGGTTCCTCAGCAAGCTGTCGGTTGTGCTCTTGGTTGGCACCATCCAGTCGCTTGTCATCGACTGGGTTGTCATGAAGGGACTGCACATTGAGGTGCAGAGCACATGGCGCTTCATGGCGCTTGCCTGGATCACCAGCGTTGCTTTCCTGACATTGATTCAGTTCCTGGTGACAACACTTGGCGATGCCGGCCGTCTGGTTGCCATCATCATTCTTGTACTGCAGCTGACTACAAGCGGCGGCACCTATCCGCTGGAAATGGTGGCGCCTGCCCTGCAAAAGGCGGCAAACTATATTCCGATGACATACTCTGTCAATGCATTTAAAGCAGCCATTGCGAGCGGCGATTTCAGCTATATGTGGAGCAATGCACGTGTGCTCGGCCTCTGGGCGCTTGCCTGTGCGGCCGGCACGGCCCTTTGCTTCACCCTGCTGTACCGCAGCTATTTCCGCAAGCTGCAGCAGACAGCGAAATAACACAGGAGCCCCTGTCCGCGGACGGGGGCTTTTTGTGCTGCCAGGCATTGGCCTTCTTCCACTGCGGGTTTGCATCAAGCATGAGATCCAAGCGGGATGAAAGACCGGTTAAGACTGCATCACTTTTCTATCGGCATGCTGCTAATCTGACAAAACTTTCGGAAGTCATTGAAAGTGGGGCGTATATCCTATATAATGTAAAATTAGAAAACGCTTTCATTCTTAAGGGGGAAACACGTGTGTCAACAATCGAAGACGTAGCGAAGCTGGCGGGACTGTCCCGCACTACCGTTTCGAGAGTGATCAACAACCATCCGTATGTATCTGAGGAGAAGAAAAAACGCGTCATGTCCGCGATGAACATGCTGGGCTTTGTGCCAAATTCGGCAGCGCGCCGCTTGCGCAAACAAAAAACTGAAACAGTGGCTGTGCTTGTTCCTCGAGTGACAAATCCCTTCTTTAGTAAGCTCATAGAGTCGTTGGAGATTGCCGCTTCAGAGCATAAGTATAAGCTGATTATTTGCCAGACCCGCTATCTGCCGGAGAAGGAGCTGGAGTATTTGCAGCTCTTGTCAACGAAGCAGGTGGACGGAATTATTATGTGCTCGTTACAAAACGATTGGAGCCTGGTGGCGCCGTACCTGCAGCATGGGCCGATTGTCATGTGCAATGAGTATACGGAAGAAGCTGAAATTCCGACGGTGAAGTTCGATCAGATGGACGGGGCATATAAAGCAGCGAAGCATCTGCTGGATCAGGGGCACCGCTGCTTATTATTCTGCAGCGGCAGCGAGAAAAGCATGGTGGTACAGCACCGGAAGCTGGGCTTTCTGCAGGCGGTTGCGGAGCATAAGAATATTGATGTGGACTTCATCGAAAACGCTTACGATATTGAAGATGGCCGGAAAGTATTTCAGCAGATTAAACAAATGGAAAAAAAGCCCACTGCCATCTTCGCCGGGGGAGATGAAGTGGCAGCAGGCATCATTACCGAAGCAAAACGCAATCATTGGAGCGTTCCGGAGGATTTGGCGATTGTCGGTTTCGACAACCAGCTGTTATCCGAAATTACGGAGCCGACCATTACGACCGTATGCCAGCCTGTGGATAAGATGGCCCGTCAAGTAATCGATCTCATGATGGAAAAAATTCACACGAAGAATTATCAAAGGAAAGAAGTATACGAATTTGAATTGGAGCTGTTGATTAAAGGATCGACCATGAAGAATATGATGCTTTTGGCCTAGGCGACTTGCCTGGGTCTTTTTTTATTCGGCTGTGTGAACGCAGTCATCACACTTGTTATGGTACATTTCATGCTGCTCGTCGATTGTCTTGCCGCACTCGCAGCACTTTTTCGCAGGCAGATTTCTGAAGAACTCCATTGGATTTTGTAGCATGTAGCATTCCTCCCATTTCCTTTTGTTACTTTTATTGTATTAATACAAAAGTAATAAGTCAACAACTGTTTTATAACAAATTGAAAAAATAATGAAAATGCCCAGGAGATGGATTATAGTGATAGTGCAGCGAGAAAACTGACAATAAGCAGAATGAGAAAGGGTGAAGACGATGAAAATGACCGTAATTGGCTTTTGGGGCGGCTATCCGGAGGCCGGCGAAGCGACATCCGGGTATTTATTCGAGCATGAAGGCTTCCGTTTGCTGGTGGACTGCGGCAGCGGTGTATTAGCACAGGTGCAAAAATATGTTCATCCGGGAGACCTGGATGCCGTCATCCTGTCTCACTACCATCATGACCACGTAGCGGATATCGGGGTGCTGCAGTACGCTCGTCTTATCACAAGTGTAACAGGAAGGGATATCCCTGTTTTGCCGATTTATGGGCATCTTTTTGACAAAAGCGGCTTTGACAGATTGACGCATGAGCCTTATACAAAAGGAACCGCTTATGATCCGGAAGCAGAGCTGTCCATTGGGCCGTTCTCCCTTCGGTTCCTGCAGACGGCGCACCCGGTTTCCTGCTTTGCCATGCGGATTACGGCGGGCGGCAAAACAGTCGTATACACAGCTGATTCCAGCTATTTGGCAGGGTTTATGGCGTTTGCCAAGGAAGCGGATTTGTTCATTTGCGAGTGCAACATGTATGCGGATCAAGACGGAAAAGGCGCAGGGCATATGAACAGTACAGAGGCCGGCATCATTGCAAAGGAAGCCGGCGTCGGGGCGCTCCTGCTGACACACCTGCCGCATGCAGGCAATGTGCAGGATTTGGCTGAACAGGCCGGTGAAGTGTATGAAGGCCGCATAGACTTGGCCCACAGCGGCTACACATGGGAGTGAGACAAAATGCTGTATATTGATAACAAAGGAATTACCGATCCAAGCATCAACCTGGCAATAGAGGAGTACTGTCTGAAAAACCTGGATATCGACGAAACGTATTTGCTGTTTTACATAAACGAGCCGTCCATTATCATCGGCAAAAACCAGAACACCCTTGAGGAAATCAATGCAGATTATGTGCGGGAGAAAGGGATTCATGTTGTGCGCCGCCTGTCCGGCGGAGGGGCGGTATACCATGACCTCGGCAATTTGAATTTCAGCTTCATTACCAAGGATGACGGCGAGAGCTTTCATAATTTCCGCAAGTTCACCGAGCCGGTCATCCAGGCGCTGCAAAAGCTTGGCGTGCAAGCCGAGCTGAGCGGCCGGAATGATATTTTAGCGGAAGGGCGCAAGATTTCCGGCAACGCACAATTCAGCACGAGAGGCCGCATGTTCAGCCACGGCACCCTGCTGTTCGATTCCCATATGGAGGATGTCGTCGGCGCGCTGAATGTCAAAATGGATAAAATTCAGTCGAAGGGCATCAAATCCATTCGCAGCCGGGTGGCAAACATCAGTGAGTTTTTGGAAAAACAGATAACAATTGAGGAGTTTAAACAGCTGCTGTTACAGTCCATTTTTGAAACAGAAGGACAAATCCGGGAGTATAAGCTGACTGAGGAAGACTGGAACGCCATTCATCAGCTGTCGGAGGAGCGATACCGGAACTGGGATTGGAACTATGGCAAGTCCCCCAAATTTAATGTGCAGCATTCCCATCGTTTCCCAGTGGGGCAAATTGATGTGCGCCTGGAGGTACATAAAGGAGTTGTGGAGGCCTGCAAAATTTACGGTGATTTTTTCGGTGTGGGCGATGTTCATGATATGGAAGAACGCCTTGTGGGCGTGCGCTTTGACCGGGAGGAATTTATCCGTGTGCTTCATGATCTTGATGTAACACGATATTTTGGCAGTATAACAAAAGAAGATTTTATCGGTCTTTTCTTCTAAGGCATAAATATTGAAGAATCCGCTTGTCGTATAAGGCAGGCGGATTTTTTGCATCCCAGGCCGGGAAAATTCATATTGCATGTTCAATTTTCTTCCAATATAATTATAGTTAGAATTTTTATAATTTTTAAAACAAAGGGGGTCCTTCTATGAATCTTGTGCAATCCTTACAGGAGACAGCAGGAAAAAAAGGCGATAAGACAGCGTACATCTTTGAGAACCAAACTGTCACGTACGGGGAACTCGCGGGCGCAGTTGAGAGGTTCGCCGGCGGCTTGTCCAAGCTCGGAGTGAAGCAAGGCGATCATGTTGCTCTTATTTCCGGCAATTCTCCATACTTCATTATTGGTTTATACGGCGCCATGCGGGTCGGAGCTACCGTCATTCCAATCAATCCCATCTACACCTCAGACGAGATCCAGTATATTTTGCAAAACGGCGATGTGAAAACAGTTATCACCTTGGATCTGCTGCTGCCGATGATGCAGCAATTCGCATCTCTGCTTCCTTCAGTCGAACACTACATCATTTGTCCTGCTTCACCACAGTTTGAACTGCCCGCGAATGAAAAAATGAAACCGTTTACATAACTGCTTGCTGCCACAGAGCCTGCACCTGTGCCGCAGCTGCAGGATGACGATACGGCTGTTATTTTGTATACCTCCGGAACGACCGGCAAGCCGAAAGGCGCGATGCTGACACACCGGAACCTGTACAGCAACGCCGCCGATGTGGCGGATTACCTGGGCTACACGGAGAATGACAGAGTCATTGCGACCTTGCCGATGTTCCATGTATTTTGCTTGACCGTTGCGCTGAATGCGCCGATTGTCAGCGGGGCGACCATTCTCGTTATGCCGCGCTTCAGCCCGAAGGAAGTGTTCCAGGTGGCGGCCGAACAGAAAGCAACCGTGTTTGCCGGTGTGCCGACGATGTACAATTTCCTGTATCAATATCCGGAAGGCCGGGTGGAGGACCTGCAGACGCTGCGCCTTTGTGTATCCGGGGGCGCTTCCATGCCGGTTGCCCTGCTTGAAAACTTTGAAAAGAAGTTTAATGTCATGGTTTCCGAAGGCTACGGCCTTTCTGAAGCCTCGCCGGTTACGTGCTTTAATCCGCTGGACCGCCCGCGTAAAGCCGGTTCCATCGGCACAAATATTTTGAACGTGGAAAATAAGGTGGTAAACGAACTCGGCGAGGAAGTGCCGGCCGGCATGGTCGGAGAACTGATTGTCCGCGGGCCGAATGTCATGAAGGGCTACTACAAAATGCCCGAGGAAACGGCGGCGGCCATCCGCGGCGGCTGGCTGTATACCGGTGATTTGGCCCGCATGGATGAGGAGGGCTACTTCTACATCGTGGACCGCAAGAAGGACCTCGTCATTGTCGGCGGCTATAATGTGTATCCGCGCGAGGTGGAGGAAGTGCTGTACGCACACGAGGGCGTGAATGAGGCAATTGCCATCGGCGTGCCGGATGATAACCAGGGCGAAGTGGTACAAGCGTTTGTTGTGCTGAAGGACCAGAGTGTCACGGCTGAAGAGCTCATTCACTATTGCTCGCTGCATCTGGCCAAATATAAGGTGCCGGCTGCCATTGAGTTTCTGGATGAATTGCCGAAGAATACAACCGGGAAGATTTTGCGCCGGGCGCTGCGCCAGCAGATTGTCAAAAAGTAAGAGCAGGGGGGCATGGCTCCCCTTTTTCTTATGGGAAACCCCTTCCAGCTGCTGTGAGATGGAGAAAAGATGTCAATTTGTGTTGGGGGGAGAGGCGAATGTTTACATATCAACTGGATGAGCATAGCGAATTGCGGCTGTTGGGCATACAGCATGCGGAAGAGCTGTATGCCTTAACAGACAGCTGCCGGACATACCTGAGGGAGTGGCTGCCGTGGGTTGATGCGACGAAAAGCGTGGAGGATTCCAGAAGCTTTATTCAAATGACACTGGAGCAATACGCCCGGAGCGACGGCTTTCGGGCGGGAATTTGGCATAAGGGGCAGCTTGCCGGCTGCATCGGGTTTCACGGCATCAACCGAAATAACAGCTCCACCTCCATCGGATATTGGCTGGGGGAAGATTTTCAGGGCAATGGCCTGATGGCGAAGGCGTGTGCCGCTCTCATCCACCATGCTTTTACGGAGCTTGGCCTGAACCGGGTGGAGATCCGGGCCGCGGTGGAAAACAGGAAGAGCCGGGCTGTGCCGCTCCGTCTTGGGTTTACAGAAGAAGGCTGCATCCGCCACAATGAGCGGCTGCACGGCCGGTATGTAGACCATGTGGTGTATGGCTTGCTCCGGGAGGAATGGCAGGGATAAGAACAGCGCGGGGGGCGTCCCCGCGCTGTTCTTATATCCGGAATCTCCCGAGAACTTCCTGCAGTTCCTCTGTTTGCCGGCGCAGCGACTGAATTGTCTCTTCCGTTTGCTGCAGCGCGTTCACCTGCTCTGTGGAAGAAGCGGCAATTTCCTTGGCTGCGGCTGCTGCCTCTGCCGCAGTCAAAGCAATGTGCTGCACGGAAGAGGAGGCCTCAGCGGCTCCTTGGTTGACGCTCGTAATGGCATGGGACATGTCAGCAATTTTTTGGTGAATATCCCGCATGGCCGCCCGAATTTCATCAAAGGTCTGCTTTGTGGTGTCCGTCAGCGACTCCCCTTCCTGAACAGCGGTCTGGGTAGCAGAAATGGAGCTGGCCGTCCGCTTTGTATCCCGCTGGATTTCTTGAATTAAGCGGGAGATGCTTTGTGCCGATGCAGCGCTCTGCTCAGCCAGCTTTTTAACCTCATCCGCCACAACGGCAAAGCCGCGCCCGCTTTCGCCGGCGCGTGCCGCTTCAATAGCCGCATTCAAAGCCAGCAGGTTCGTTTGGGAAGCCAAGGCTTCAATTGTTTCTGTAATATCATTGATTTGCTGGGAGCGCTGCTCTAATTCGCGCACCTGCGCCATCGTTTCTGCGACACTCCCTGAAATGGCGCCCATCTGCTTGACTGTTGCATCCATGAGCGAGAGACCGTTCTCTGACTTTCCTGCCGCTTCAGCCGCCGCCTCTGACACGGATTGAGAGCTGGCCGCGATATGCTGCAGGTGTGCCGTTGTTTCCTCGAGCGCTGCTGCACTCGTGTGCGCCTGGTCCTGCTGCAGGCGTGTATGCTCGCTCAATTGCTCCATGTAGCGGTGAATACTGCTGCTTTCTGCCGTAATTTCACCGGATGCTTGTGACAGGACAACCGTAGACTGCTCTACATGGGAGGAGCTGCCGCCGACATTTTGCATCAGGCTGCGGAGTGTACGGATGAAATCGTTGAAAGAGGAGGCCAGTGCCGCAAATTCATCACGGGAGCGCACATCAATTTGCTTTGTCAAATCTCCTTCGCCGCTTGCCAATATTTGCAGCTCAGTCTGCAGGTGGGTGAGCGGACGCAGGATGGAGCGGATGAGCAGAATGCCAAGGGCCGCTGCTGCCAGGACAATTGCGAGCGTCACGGCAATTTGCAGCATAACAGTATTTTGCTCGCGCTTTGCCGCTGCCGACTGCTGCTTCTTTACCGCTCCGTCAATTTGGGCAGTCAGCTTGTCCACAGCCGGGTACAGTACTTCTTTGCGGATCGTGCGCTGCTTGTTGAAGTGCAGTTGCTCCGCTGTCTCTATATCTTTTTTCTCATACGCCGCCTGCATTTCCGCATGCGTGTCCATATATTGCACAAAAGCATGTTCTACAGTTGTGGCTGCTTTCTTCACATCTGCTTCTGTTGCCAGCTTCGGCACACGCTGTAGAGCTTCCTTCGCGTCTCTTGCCTTCTTAATCACGTTATCCGCGTATTCGGTCTCCCCTGTCAGCAGATAGCCCCGTTCATCATTGGACAGACCAGCTACAAGGTAATTGAATTCCCGCAGCTGGACTTGTGCCTGGCGCTCCTGGTCCAGCTTGCTGTATGTGCCCGTAATTGCCGGGATTTCATATAAAATGAAGCCCAAGCTCACCAGCACTCCCGCCATTGCCAGCAGAAGCAAGAGAGTCAGCCGTTGCTTGATGTTCCATTGTATTCGCATGTAAAGCACCTCTTTTATGAAAATAGTAATACAACGCTATAGTAACATGTAATTTTATATAATAATATTTGAATAATATAGAAAAGGTAATAAAAGATTGGAAGCCGGAAGCAGTTTTCTATTTTGGGGAATACTACGGCATAGAAGCTGTCAAAAGGAGATAAACAAACATGAAGCGATGGATGATTGTCATGCTCATCATCCTGTCGGGCTGTTCATATCTAGACGGGAAGCAGGCACCTGAGCCGTACTTTACAATTGACGGAAAGGAGAAGCCGTTCGCATATCAGACCATTTGCTGGAATCAAGGCTGTAAGCGGAAGGGTTTGCCGGATTTGTCGCCCCAGGTTGTATCGGCAGCGCCGGGCAGCACGGCTGCTGTATCGCTGCAGTATTTTCGGGCCAAGCCTGCCAGCGTCTATCTGCGGAATATGAAAACAGGGGAGGAGCTGCATGTGCAGACTGCCAAGCTGTTTTATGTGACTGTCCCAAAGCAGGGCAGCCATTACCGAATTGAATTTGTTTGGGAGGATGTAAAAGGAAACATCATCGGCCGCTCCCTCATGGAGTTTGCGCTGCAGCCAAAATAAAAGAAGGTTCGCAGCGGAACCCTCCTGTTACATGGCAGCCTTGATCTTCTTCAGCACACGCTCATTGTTAAAGCCATTTTCGCCCATGCCGAATACTTCAAGCAAGCGGTTATTTTCATCGAGCAGATAGGTGTTGGATGTATGGATGAAGCGTCCGTCACCCGGATCGCGGTACAGAAAGCTGAAGGCGTCGGCAAACTTCTTTGTATCCTTCTCCGTGCCGCGAAGCAAATACCATCCGTCTGCCTTTTGCATGTCAAAGGTTTTCGCGTAGGCCTTCAGCACATCCTGCGTGTCGCGGGCCGGATCAATCGTAATGGTCCAGAACTCAATGCTTTTGCCGAAGCTGCCGTCCTGCACAAGCTGATCGCGCAGCGCTTTCATTTTCAGCGTGGTTGTTGGACAAACATCCGGGCAATTCGTATAAATAAACTCCACCAGCCGGAGTTTCTTTGGTTCCTTGCCAAGCACAACCTCCTTGCCGTTGACATCCTGCATGGCAATATCCGTCGGCACCTTTGTATTTGTTTTATTGTAGGCAGATACATAAAAGATGCCGCCGCCAATCAACAACGCCAGCAGCGAAAAGAACGTTATGTATAATTTCTTCATGACAGACTCCTCCCCCTTGTCATCTATCATACTAGAAAAACAACATCGCGGAAGTGAATATTGCGTGAACGATATTGGTGTTCTAATTTTGCTTGTACAAACTACAATAGTAGTATTGCAGCATTGGACAACAAGGAGGGATGTGTATGCGCAAGGCCGTCAGTTGGTCGATTCTGGCGTACCTTTGCTTTGGGGCATTCATGTATTGGTATTTGTTTTATGGAACGAGCGGAGCCATTCCTGCCGAGTTCAAGGGAACGAGTGCAGACCCTGCCACCTTTATGAACAGCCGGGAGCTGCTGCTGAGTCAGGAGTATTCCCGGACGAAATACTTATTGTTCTTCCTGTCAACGCCGTTTGAATGGCTTGTTTTGCTGCTGCTTCTGGTGCTGGGTATATCGCGCCGGTTCGAGGCTTCAGCCGAAGCAGTGACGAAGCTGAAAGTGGGCCAGGCAGCCATTTACATGTTTTATTTGTCTCTGCTGACAACGGTGCTGGCGCTGCCGTTTAAGTGGATCGGCTATCAGGTTTCCAAATCGTATAATATCTCCACGCAGACAACCGGCAGCTGGATCAAAGACCTGGTGACAGATTACTGGGTGAATTTTGCCATCACGCTGCTTGTGGTGACCGTGCTGATGTGGCTCATCCGCAAAAGCCAAAAGCGCTGGTGGCTGTATGCTTGGGCTTTGTCCGTCCCATTCACTCTGTTTTTGACCTTTATTCAGCCGGTGATCATTGACCCGCTGTACAACGACTTTACACCGCTGAAAAACAAGCAGCTTGAGCAAAAGATTCTCTCCATGGCGGAGCGGGCCAATATTCCGGCAGAGCATGTATACGAAGTGGATATGTCCGCCAAAACAAATGCGCTGAATGCTTATGTAACCGGTATCGGCGCCAATTCCCGCATCGTGCTTTGGGATACCACGCTGAATCAGCTGAAGGAGCCGGAAATTCTCTTCATCATGGCCCATGAGATGGCGCACTATGTATATAAGCATATTTACTGGGGCGTCGCCAGCTATATCGTCTTATCCTTTGTCGGGCTCTACCTCATCAGCCGCCTTGTAAATGCCATGCTCACACGCTGGCGGGGGGCGCTGCAAATTCCAAGCATCCAGAGCCTGTCGGCCGTTCCGCTTATTTTTCTGATCTCTTCGGTTTTATCCTTTGCCGTCAGCCCGGCAGAAAACTATGTATCGCGGATGGAGGAACGGGCTGCTGATCAATACGCGATTGCGATGACGAAGAATAACGATGCAGCTGTGGAAACCTTCCAGGACTTGTCCAAAACAAGCCTCAGCCAGGTGAACCCGCCGGCGCTCGTGAAGCTTTTCTTATATACGCACCCTACAATTCTGGAGCGCATTGACTACTTGGATGGGAAGAAGTGAACATGGCTCAGGCAGATGAACTGTCTGAGCTTGCTTGTATGTGAAATTGTATAAAAATTCATTTTGGTTTATTGCTTGGAAGGATATTACATAGAACCCGTTGTACTCGTTATAAGAAAGAAGCCATTGCCATATAAATTTCCTGTAAGGATTACATAGCAGGAGCTAGTTGTGTTACACAAAATCACTGTGTTATTTTCTGTTAAAATTTTCTAAAAGGTCTTCCTTTTCAGAAAATTTGTTATATAATATGAACAGGTAAATGTTTACTGTTATAAAACAGTTGGGAGGGAGTTTATGACGACACAAACATCGGGCGTAACCATTCTGGGGCACGTCACAAAGGAGCAGGAAGGCATTCTGACACCGGAAGCACTTGCATTTTTAAAATCGCTTCATGATCAGTTTAACGGCCGGCGCCGGGAGCTGCTGCGGCAGCGGCGGGAGCGGCAGGAAGCAATCAATAGAGGGCAGCTGCCGCGCTTTCCAAAGGAAACAGCGCATATCCGGAGCAGTGAATGGACCATTGCGCCGCTTCCGGAGGACTTGCAGGACCGCCGTGTGGAAATTACGGGTCCGGTTGACCGCAAGATGGTCATTAATGCGCTGAATTCCGGCGCGAAGGTATTTATGGCAGACTTTGAGGATGCCAACTCTCCTCTGTGGGCAAACAACCTGGACGGACAAATCAATATGCGCGATGCCATCAGGAGAACGATCTCATTCACGGGGCCAAACGGCAAGGAATATAAGCTGAATGAGAAGACAGCGGTGCTGATGGTGCGTCCGCGCGGCTGGCATCTGAATGAAAAGCATGTGCAGGTGGATGGGGAGCAAATGTCAGGCGGCCTGTTCGATTTTGGCTTGTACTTTTTTCATAATGCCCATGAGCTGCTGAAGCGGGGCAGCGGCCCGTATTTTTATCTGCCAAAGCTGCAGAGCCATTTGGAGGCAAGACTGTGGAATGATGTGTTTGTCTATGCCCAGGAGGTGCTTGGCGTTCCAAGGGGCACCATTAAAGCGACGGTGCTGCTGGAAACGATTCATGCCGCCTTTGAAATGGATGAAATTTTGTACGAACTGCGCGAGCACTCTGCCGGCCTCAACTGCGGCCGCTGGGATTATATTTTCAGCTTCCTGAAAACGTTCCATAAGCGTGAGCAGTTCCTGCTGCCTGACCGGGCACAGGTGACCATGACCGTGCCGTTTATGCGGGCCTACTGTCTGCGCGTCATTCAAACGTGCCACCGCCGCAATGCGCCGGCCATGGGAGGCATGGCCGCCCAGATCCCAATTAAGAACGATCCGGAAGCAAATGCCATTGCTTTTGACAAGGTGCGGCAGGATAAGGAACGCGAAGCCATGGATGGCCATGACGGGACTTGGGTTGCCCATCCGGGTCTTGTGCCGGTTGCCATGGAAGTGTTCAACCGGGTGATGAAAACACCAAACCAGATTCATAGAAAACGGGAAGATGTGCACGTAACAGAGGAGGACCTTCTCACCGTTCCTGTGGGAACGATTACAGAGGAAGGCCTGCGGACAAATATTAATGTCGGCATTCAATATATTGAGTCCTGGCTGTGCGGCCGAGGGGCAGCGCCTATCCACAATTTGATGGAGGACGCAGCGACAGCCGAGATCTCCCGGACGCAAATATGGCAATGGGTGCGCCACCCTGAGGGCAGACTGACGGACGGACGGAAGGTGACGCTGGAGCTTGTGGCGCAGCTGCAGGATGAGGAAATGGAAAACATCCGGCGGGAGCTGGGCAGAGAGCGCTTTGCGCAGGGCCGCTTCCCGGAAGCTGCCTCCTTGTTTACAAAGCTGGTCCGGGAAGAGGAGTTTATGGAATTTTTAACAGTGCCGGGCTATGAGATTTTATAACGGCAGCATGCCGAATTTATAGATAAAGGGGATAGAAGCATGAGAGATGAGAGAGTACAGCAGCTGCAGGAAAGCTGGGAGCTGGATACACGCTGGAAGGGGATTGCACGGCCATACTCCGCGGAAGATGTTATTCGTCTGCGCGGTTCCATTGACATTGAATACACGCTGGCGCAGCGGGGTGCCGAGAAGCTGTGGAAGCAGCTGCATACAGAGGACTACATTAACGCGCTGGGCGCCTTGACGGGCAATCAGGCGATGCAGCAGGTAAAAGCGGGGCTGAAGGCGATTTATCTGAGCGGCTGGCAGGTGGCAGCCGACGCCAACCTGGCGGGCCATATGTATCCGGATCAAAGCTTGTACCCTGCCAACAGCGTGCCGGCAGTCGTCAAGCGCATTAACCAGACGCTGCAGCGCGCCGACCAGATACAGCATATGGAAGGAAGCGGCGACATTGATTACTTTGTGCCGATTGTTGCCGATGCGGAGGCTGGCTTCGGCGGACAACTGAACGTATTTGAGCTCATGAAGGGCATGATTGAAGCGGGTGCAGCCGGCGTGCATTTCGAGGATCAGCTGTCTTCTGAGAAGAAATGCGGCCATTTGGGCGGCAAGGTGCTGCTGCCGACGCAAACAGCGGTGCGCAACCTGATTGCCGCCCGCCTGGCAGCGGATGTTATGGGTGTGCCAACGTTGATTGTGGCCCGGACGGATGCGGATGCGGCTGATTTGATTACAAGCGATATTGACCCTGTTGATAAGCCGTTTATTACAGGAGAAAGAACAACAGAGGGCTTCTTCCGGACACGTGCGGGGCTCGACCAAGCAATCGCTCGGGGACTGGCATATGCCCCGTACGCGGATCTTGTATGGTGTGAAACATCAGAGCCGAACCTGGAGGATGCGAAGCGCTTTGCGGATGCCATCCATGCGAAGTTTCCGGGCAAGCTGCTTGCCTACAACTGCTCGCCTTCCTTCAACTGGAAGAAGAAGCTGGATGATGAAACAATCGCAAACTTCCAGCGGGAAATTGCCGCGTACGGCTACAAGTTCCAATTTGTCACGCTGGCAGGCTTCCACTCTCTGAACTATGGCATGTTTGAACTGGCGCGGGGCTACAAGGAGCGGGGCATGGCTGCCTACTCTGAGCTGCAGGAGGCCGAATTTGCAGCTGAGGCGCACGGCTATTCCGCGACGCGCCATCAGCGCGAGGTGGGCACCGGCTACTTTGACCAGGTGGCGCAGGTCGTGACAGGCGGAACATCTTCCACAACAGCATTGAAGGGTTCGACAGAAGAAGCGCAATTTACGAAATAAACTCCTACATGGGGGCTGGCCGTAAAGCATTCCTTTGCTTTGCGGCCAGCCTTTTCTTGTGGCTGTTTTGCACAGCTTATCAGTTTGCAAGCAGAGAACAAGCTTGGTTTGTCGGAATATGGACAGCAAATTTCTCGAAAACAGCCTGGTATGCATGAACTATCAGAATTTTATGTTAAACACTGTCGAAATAGAGAGAAAAGATAATTACGAAAATAAAGAAAATTTTCTCCATTTCTTAATTAAGAATGATATAATTCTCCATAAGAGGTCATCCTGGTGACCTCATCACTAAAGGAGGGATTGCTGATGAAATACTTACAGTTAGCTTCATACGTGATTCACGACAAGACCATGGTTATCATCCCGGTCGAGCATGAGGATGGGAAGCACCGCTGGTCTGTAGTTGAAGAAGCAGACCAAATGTTTGTGGTGCGGCAGACGCCGTTTGAAATTATGGATAGCAGCTGCCGTTATTACGGCTCCAGCTTCGAGGGCAGGAAGGAAGGCACCAAGGAACTGCTGCAGGAGACGCATAAGCTGAGTATCTGCGTCGACCCAATCAGCAGGCTCTATTTCTTTCCAACCACGTCTTATACAGGAAAAGAGTGCATTTGGGTTTCGCACAGCCATGTCGGAAGCTCTGCCAAGCATCCGCACAACAACGTCCGTGTAGTTTTCACGAATGGAAGGAAAATGCGCCTTCCCATTTCCAAGGGCAGCTTCGACAGACAATTTCATCGTGCAGGCAGTCTCCGTCACCGGATGGAAGGGAGAATGGATAAGACGAATGGCGGGTCTTATCATGTACCGGTTACGGATTCCTCTCCTAAGGCCAAGGTGAATGAAGTAATCAATCCGTACCTGATTGAGGAAGATCCTGAATAAGAAGAGACAACCCACCGGCACAGCGTGTGCCGGTTTTTTTGTCGAGATATAGGAATTTGGCTCAGACGGAAAGGAAATGCCGGGGCAATATGGAACATAAAGAAGGAGGAAACGGATTGGCGGCGCGATTGTTTAGAAAAAAGGAAATGCAATGGTACAATAACAAATAAGGAAATTAAGCGAGAAGGAGTACAGACAATACATATGGATATACAAACCTGGAAGGACTATTTCACGCTTGAGCATATTGAATATTTGCTGGAAAGCTACCGGGCCTTTGGTCCGCTCGCAGGAATCCTGCTGCCGCTGCTGGAGGCATTCGTGCCCATCCTGCCGCTCGTCGCTTTTATCATGGCCAACGCGGTGGCCTATGGCCTATGGGCGGGTTTTCTCTATTCCTGGATTGGCTCTGTGCTTGGGTCGCTGCTGTTGTTTTTTCTTGTTCGAAGGTTCGGGCAGCACAGGTTCTTCAAGTTTTTGAATCACCATCCAAAGGTAAGAAAGTCCATGGCCTGGATTGAGCGCAAGGGATTTGGCCCTATTTTTCTTTTATTTTGCCTTCCGTTTTCACCGTCGGCGCTCATCAATATCGTGGCCGGACTGTCACGGATCAGCCGCAAGCAGTTTACGTTGGCCCTTTCGCTTGGAAAGGTCGTGATGATTTTTGTCATCAGCTATATCGGATATGATATTTTGTCCTTCTTCCAAAAGCCATTGAAAAGCGCGGCTGTGGCTGCCATGGTATTTGTTCTTTGGTATATAGGGAAACGGATTGAAATCAAGCTGGAGCTTGGCAATTCGTAATTGCAAAACGGAAAACGAGTGTGAATGGGGGAGAGGGCTCGTGAGAAGGCTGTGGCAAACAGAGGGGATGCAATGGGTGAAAGCGGTGGGAATCGGCATCATTTTGGCGGCGTTCTTTCGCACCTTTTTCTTTTCCACCTATGTGGTGGAAGGGAAGTCTATGATGCCGACGCTGCAGGATGGAAATTTGCTTGTCATCAATAAAGTCGGCTATCGGCTTGGGGAATTGCACCGTTTTGATGTTGTTGTTTTTCATGCCAATGCGCAGGAAGATTATGTGAAGCGTGTAATTGGACTTCCAGGTGACAAAATTGAGTACAAACATGATAAACTATATATAAATGGACAGTTTGTCGAGGAGCCGTATTTGGAGGCGTATAAGCAGCAGCAAAGCGGCGCCCAATTAACAGGAGATTTTCAGCTGGAGGAATTGACAGGAAGAAGGCAGGTGCCGGCTGACAGTATATTTGTCCTCGGGGATAACCGTCTTGGCAGCTGGGACAGCCGCCACTTCGGCTTTGTAAAAATTGAACAGATTGTCGGAAAAGTTGATTTGCGCTATTGGCCGATCGGCGAGGTACGGCATGATTTTGAAATGAAGTAATTCAGCTTATGCTGGGTTACTTTCTTATTTACAAGGATAAGAGATTGCGAGAGAGGGTGATTGTATGTCATTGCGCTTTGTTCTGGGACGGGCCGGAAGCGGGAAGAGTGAGGCCTGTCTCCGTGAAATCCGGAGCGAGCTGAAGCAAAATCCGCGCGGGCGCGCCATTTTATATATTGTACCGGAGCAAATGACATTCCAAGCGCAGCGGGCGCTGCTTTCTGATGGTGTGGAGGGCTCGATCCGGGCGGATGTATTCAGCTTCCCCCGTCTTGCCTGGCGGGTGCTGGGAGAGGTTGGCGGCGGCAGCCGGATCCATATTGACGAGGCCGGTGTGCAGATGCTGCTGCGCCGCATCGTGGAGGCGCGAAAGGGAGAATTGCGCGTGTTTCAAAAGGCAGCGGAGCAGACGGGCTTTCTGGAGCAGCTGGGCAGCATGATCGCCGAGTTTAAGCGCCATCAGGTTACACCCCTGCAGCTGTACGGCCTTTGGCAGGAGGGGGAGACGCGCGGCAGCGGGTCGAAGGACCAGCTGCTGGCAAGCAAGCTGCATGATCTCCAGGTACTGTATGAGGATTTCGAGCGCTCCCTTGTGGGCAAATATTTGGACGGCGAGGATTATTTGAAGCTGCTGTGCGAACGGATGCCGCAATCACAGTATGTGCGGGATTCTGCTGTATATGTGGACGGGTTTCATACTTTCGTGCCGCAGGAGCTGGAGGTCATCCGGCAGCTCCTGCGCTGTGGAGCCGACGTGACCGTGGTTCTGACCATGGAAGAGCCGCAGCAGGTGGATGAGCTGGATGTATTCAGCAGCTCTACGCGCGCCTACTGGCAGCTGAGACAGATTGCCGAAGAGCTGCGGATTGAGGTGCAGGAGCCGATTCTCATGCGTGGGCAAGAGCGCTTTCAGAGCGCAGAGCTGGCGCATCTGGAGCAGCATTATGATTCCCGTCCGTACAAGCCGCTGTTCGGCGCACAGGAGATCCGCCTGTTTTCAGCCGCCAACCGGCGCGCCGAGGTGGAGGGGGCAGCCCGGGAAATCCGTGAGCTCGTCCGTGAGCAAGGCTACCGCTACCGGGATATTGCGGTAATGCTGCGCAACGGGACGAGCTATTACGATTTAATAAAAACAATCTTCCCGGATTATGACATCCCCTTCTTCATCGACGAAAAGCGGCCGATGGTGCATCACCCGCTGGTGGAGTTTATCCGCTCGGCGCTTGAGGTGGTCAACGGAAACTGGCGCTATGATGCAATATTCCGCTGTGTAAAGACGGAGCTCTTATATCCGCTGCAGGGCGACCGGCAGAAGCTGCGCGAGGAAATGGACCAATTCGAGAACTATTGCCTGGCCTACGGAGTACAGGGGAAAAGGTGGACATCCGGCGAGCGCTGGGTGTACCGCCGTTATCGTTCGCTGGAGGATGCCCACAGCGGCCAGACAGACAGCGAACGGGAGATGGAAGAGCTGCTGAACCGGCTGCGGACCATGATTGCCGAGCCGCTGCTGCGGCTGCAGGGACGTCTGCAGCGGGCGAAAAGTGTGCTGGGGATGTGCGAGGCTGTCTATCTGCTGCTGGAGGAGCTGCAGGTGCCGAAAAAGCTGGAGGCGCTGCGGGCGCAGGCGGAAGCAGAGGAGCGCTTCCTGTTTGCGAACGACCATGAGCAGGTATGGAGTGAGGTATTGGATCTCTTGGATAAGCTCGTGGAGCTGCTCGGGGAGGAGAAGCTGCCGCGCGATGTGTTTCTGCAGGTGATGGAGGCAGGTTTGGAGGCTTTGCAGTTTGCCAACATCCCGCCGTCGCTGGATCAGGTCATTATCGCCAACATCGACCGTTCCCGTTTGTCCGATATTCGGGCTGTCATCCTCATTGGCGCGAACGAAGGTGTGATTCCGGCTGTCGTCACGGAGGAAGGCATGCTGTCCGATGAGGAACGGGAGCTGCTGCTTCAAAATGGCGTGGAGCTGGCGGCGACAAGCCGGCAAAAGCTGCTCGATGAGCAGTTTGTCATCTACCAGACCTTAACAAGGGCTTCCGACAAATTGTATGTATCCTGCCCATTGGCGGATGAGGAAGGCAAAACGCTGATGCCTTCCAGTTTGTTCAAGAAGCTGAAGGGGCTGTTCCCGGGTGTGCAGGAAGCCTTCCTGACAAACGATGTGAACGATTTGCCGCCGGCGAAGCAGCTTTCATATGTGACAACACCGGCTGTGACGCTGTCAAGCCTGACGCAGCAGCTGCAGACGTGGAAGCGGTACGGCTATGATTTGAACCTGTCCTTCTGGTGGGACGTTTACAATTTCTACGCAGAAGCGCCGGAATGGCGGGAAGCCGGCAAGCGTGTGCTCGGCAGCCTGTTCTATGAAAACCGCGCCCGCCGCCTGCGTCCGGAGGTCAGCCGGGAGCTGTACGGCGATGTGATTAAGGGGAGCGTGTCGCGCATGGAGCTGTTCCAGCGCTGCTCCTACGCCCACTTTATGCGGCACGGTCTGCAGCTGCGCGAGCGTGACATTTTCAAGCTGGATGCGCCTGATATTGGAGAGTTGTTCCACGCTGCCTTGAAAAATATTGCGGACTGGCTCATTGCCCAAAACAGAAGCTGGGCGGATTTGTCAAGGAGCGAGTGCGAGCATTTGTCGCTGCGGGCGATGGAAGAGCTGGCGCCGCTTTTGCAGAAGGAAATCCTGATGAGCTCCAACCGCCATCACTATCTGAAGCGGAAGCTGCAGCAAATTATTTTCCGGGCTTCCGTCATCCTCAGCGAGCACGCGAAGGCAAGCGGCTTCGTGCCGGTTGAGCTGGAGGTGCCGTTCGGCATGAACAGCCAGGGCGCGCTGCCGCCGCTGCAGATGCAGCTGGAAAACGGCGCCAAGATGGAGGTCATCGGCCGGATTGACCGGGTGGATAAGGCGGAAAGCGAACAGGGTACGTTCCTTCGCATCATTGACTATAAATCCAGTGCCAAAACGCTGGACCTGACGGAAGTGTATTATGGCATGGCGCTGCAAATGCTGACCTATTTGGATGTGGTGATTGAGAATGCCAAGAAATGGGTCGGCAGCAAGGAGGCTTCTCCTGCGGGCGTGCTGTATTTCCACATTCATAATCCGATGGTATCGCTGAAGAAGAGCTTGAGCGATGCGGAGATTGAACAGGAAATTTTAAAGAAATTCAAGATGAAGGGGCTTCTCCTTGGCGATGCGGATGTGGCCCGGATGATGGACGTGAACCTGAAGGAGGGTGTCACCTCCAGCATCATCCCGGCCGGCCTGAAAACGGACGGCAGCTTCTACGGCCAGCGCTCCTCCATTGCGAGCGCGCAGGAGTTTACTGTGCTGAAGCAGCATGTGCGCCGCACTTTTGAGACGATCGGAACGAATATTACAGAAGGCGTAATTGATATTGCGCCGTATAAAATGAAAGAACAAAAAGCGTGTACGTTCTGCAGCTACCGGGCAGTGTGCCAGTTCGATGAAGCATTGCCGGAGAATGAGTATCGGACGCTGAAGGCATTGAAGGAAGCAGAAGCTTTGCAGCGGATGCGGGAGGGGGTTGAGCAATGATTGAAAAGCCGCAAAACAGTCAATGGACCGATGACCAGTGGAAGGCCATTGTGGCCGGCGGCCGGGACATCCTTGTCGCGGCGGCGGCCGGGTCGGGGAAAACGGCCGTGCTGGTCGAGCGTATGATTAAAAAAATTATCAATCCGGAGCAGCCCGTGGATGTGGACCGTTTGCTGGTTGTCACCTTCACAAACGCTTCGGCGCAGGAAATGAAAAACCGGATTGGCGAAGCGCTGGAGAAGGAGTTGGCAGAGCAGCCTGCCTCGCCGCACCTGCGCAAGCAGCTGAGCCTGCTGAACAAGGCGGCCATTTCAACCATCCACTCCTTCTGCCTGCAGGTCATCCGCACATATTATTACATGTTGGATATTGACCCGGGCTTCCGGATTGCGAACGAAACAGAAATTGATCTATTGAAGGAAGAAGTGCTGGAGGACATTCTGGAGGAGGAGTACGGCCTGGAAGGCAATACTGCCTTCTTCGATCTTGTGGACCGCTACACGAGCGACCGCCACGATGATGACCTGCAGGAGATGCTTTTGAAGCTGCACACAGAATCGCGGGCACATCCGAATCCTGATCGCTGGCTCGATCAGCTTGTGGCGCTGTACGATGTGGAAGGAAAGAGCCTGGATGACCTGCCGTACACGCGTTTTCTGTTGGAAAGTGCTTCTCTGCAGCTGGAGGCGGCCAAGCAATATTTGCAGCGCGGCTTGCAGGTGGCGGAGCAGCCGGATGGGCCGGCGCCGCTGGCGGACACTTTTACCGGGGACTTGGCACAGCTGGATGTGCTGTTGCAGGCTATCCATACCTCATGGGAAGCAGCGCGCGAGGCGGTGAACAGCCTGAAATGGGACAAAGCCAAAACAGTCCGCAAGGGAACTTGCGATGAAAAGCTGTCGGAGGAAGCGAAGAAGCTGCGCGACAAGGCGAAGAAGGAGATCGCCAAGCTGCAGGAGGAGCTGTTCCAGCGCTCTGCGGAGTCATACCTCCAGGATTTGCGCACCATGCAGCCGGTGCTGGCGAAGCTGGTCAGTCTCGTGAAGGAGTTTTCCGTCCGCTTCCAGCAGCTTAAGCGCAATAAAAGCATGGTGGATTTTACGGACCTGGAGCACTTCTGCCTGGCGGTGCTCGGGGAAGAACAGGATGGACAGCTGCAGCCGTCGCCGGTGGCGCTGCAATACCGCGACCGCTTTGCCGAGGTGCTGATTGATGAATATCAGGATGTCAACTTTGTGCAGGAGTCCATTTTGCGCCTTGTGACAAAGGGCGCGGAGGAGTCCGGCAACCTGTTCATGGTGGGCGACGTGAAGCAGTCCATCTATAAATTCCGTCTTGCCGAACCGGGCCTGTTTCTCGGCAAGTACAAGCGGTTCCAGCCGGACGGCCTGAACGGCGGCATGCGCATTGATCTGGCGAAGAACTTCCGCAGCCGGCAGGAGGTGCTGGCGGGGACGAACTTCATCTTCAAGCAAATCATGGGCGAGCGGGTTGGAGATATTGACTACGACTATGATGCTGAGCTGAAGCTTGGCGCAGCCTATCCGGAGGGGCCGAGCGCCGCGGAGCTTCTGCTGGTGAACCGCAGCAGCGACGAACCGGCGGTGGCGGAAGAGGGCGAAGAAGCCGTGCAGGAGGATATGGACCTGGAAACCGTGCAGCTGGAAGCGCGTCTCATTGGCCGCCGCATCAAGGAAATGGTGGAGTCCGGCTACGAGGTGTACGACCGGAAGCAAAACAATATGCGGCCGGTATCCTACCGGGACTTTGTCATTCTCCTGCGCTCCATGCCATGGGCGCCGCAAATTATGGAAGAGCTGAAGCTGATGGGCATTCCGGTGTATGCGGACCTGTCCACGGGCTACTTTGAAGCGACCGAGGTTACCGTAATGCTGAATGTGCTGCGGACCATTGACAACCCGGCGCAGGACATTCCGTTGGCATCTGTGCTCCGTTCCCCCATTGTCGGGCTGACGGATGAGGAATTGGCTGTGCTGCGCACCCGCGCGAAGAAGGGCTCCTTCTATCAGGTGGCAAGCGGCTTCCTTCAGCAGCCGGACGGAGAGCGTGAACTGCAGGAGAAGCTGTCCTGGTTCTTCCGGCATCTGCAGGAATGGCGCCAATTTGCCACGGAGCAGCCATTGTCCGACCTCATCTGGCGCATCTATCGCCAGACCGGCTATTATGACTTTGTCGGCGGTCTGCCGGGCGGCAAGCAGCGGCAGGCGAACCTGCGCGTGCTGTACGACCGGGCGCGGCAGTATGAAGCCACCTCCTTCCGCGGCCTGTTCCGCTTCCTGCGCTTCATCGAGCGCATTCTGGAACGCGGCGACGATATGGGCACTGCGCGGGCACTTGGCGAACAGGAGGACGTGGTTCGGCTGATGACTATCCACAAAAGCAAAGGGCTGGAATTTCCAGTCGTGTTTGTGGCCGGATTGGGGCGCCAATTCAATACAAGGGATCTATCCAAGCCGTTTCTGCTGCATAAGGACCTTGGCTTTGGTTCACAGTATATTGACCCGCAAAAGCGCATCAAATATACGATGCTGCCGCAGCTGGCGATCAAGCGAAAGATGCGGATGGAAATGATTGCCGAGGAAATGCGCGTATTGTACGTGGCGCTGACGCGGGCAAAGGAAAAGCTCATTCTGGTCGGCTCCGTAAAGCAGGCTGCCGATGCCCTGAAGAAATGGGGGGCGGAGCGCGGACATGGCGACTGGCTGCTGCCTGACTATGTGCGGGCGCAGGCGGCATGCTATCTGGACTGGATCGGGCCGGCGCTTTTGCGCCACGGGTCCAGCGCGGAGTTGGCGGATTGCACAGATGCGCCTGCCCATATTCGCGATTATGATGTGTCCTGGCGCATGGAGGTTGTCGAGGCTGCCGGCCTGCAGGGAGCAGAGCAGCTGCAGGAGGAGAAGCAGGAGCTGCTGGCAGCGCTGAAGGAGCTCCGCCCGGTCGCGGCGGCGACAGAATGGAAGGAAGCTGTGGAGGAACGGCTGCATTGGCAATACCGTTACCAAGCGTCCGCCTCGCACCGTGCCAAGCAGTCTGTCACAGAGATTAAGCGGAATACATTTATTGATGAGTCTGACAGCACCATTGTGAAGCCATTTCAGGCGCCCATTGAAAAGCGTCCGCGTTTTATGGAGCGAAAAGGGCTCACCTCCGCGGAGCGCGGCACCGCGATGCACGCGCTGATGCAGCATATTGATATCAGCCGCCCGGTTGATGAGACGGCTGTGCGGGAGCAGATTGCCGAGATGGTGAACAAGGAGCTGCTGACCTTTGACCAGTCGCAGAGCGTGGAGCCGAAGGATGTGGTTGCGTTCTTTGAAACAGAGCTCGGACAGCGTATTCTGCAGGCGCCCGTTGTGAGGCGGGAAGTGCCGTTTACCATGATGCTGCCGGCAAGCCGCGCCTATCAAAAGGACTGGCGGCAGGAGCAGGAGGACCTTGTGCTGGTGCAGGGGGTTGTGGATTGCATGCTGGAGGAAGAGGATGGCATCGTGCTCATTGACTTCAAAACAGACCGCGTCACGGACCGGTTCCCGGGAGGCTTCGAGGAGGCGCGCCCGGTGCTGGCCAAACGCTACGAAGTGCAGCTGGACTTGTACAGCCAGGCGCTCTATCAAAGCTTGCAGAAAAAGGTAAAGGCAAAGTATCTATACTTCTTTGATGGTTCCCACATACTACCCTTACAAGGAGAGATAAGTGAGTGAGTGCAATGGGAAAAAAGCTGGTGGGAACGTGCGAGCTGTGCGGCCGGGAGGATTTGGAGCTGACAGTGCACCATCTGACGCCAAAGGAACTGGGCGGCACCTTTATGCCAACGGCCAATTTGTGCATTCCGTGCCATAAGCAGATCCACGCTTTATATACAAACACAGAGCTGGCCGTCCGCCTGGATACGGTGGAGCTGCTGAAGGATGATCCGAAAATTGCGGCCTATATCAAATGGGTGCAGAAGCAGCCTTCCTCGAAGCAGGTGCGCACGCGGAAATCAAATGAACGAAAGCAAAAGGGAAGATAAACAAGAAGACGCCAAGCCGGCGTCTTCTCTCGTTTTATAGGGTGGCAGTCTGGTTCTGATCTGCTACATCCGGATCCAAAGTATTGGTCGCATTCACACCATTGAATGTGCTGACAACAAGACCGACATTGGATGCGCCGGAGCCATTAAATGCTTTGGCATTTTCCTTCGGCGACACATTATAGAAGTCGCCGAGATTGAAGGAGCCGTTGCTGTTTTGGACTAATACGCTTCCCACAAAGGATGGCATGGGTTCTCACCTGCTTCTGTAAGGATTATGGGTAGTTGCATTATATGCGGGAGCGGGCACGGATGCTTCCTCGGTTTCATCCTCGGCCATATATTGCCGGATTTGATGAATGCGGGAGTTGCTTTGCCCATACTCTACAGAGCCAATATGAATGACCGCGGAGTTTTCAGTGCTGGAAAATTCAAGCGAGCCCACATGGAGAAACGGATTGACGTTCACGACGTTCATCCGGACATCGGTCACCCGTTTGGGGACGGTGAGGTCCGTATCTGTAAAAACATCGAAATCGCTGAACTCAATCTCATTTCCCCTGTAAATCGGCAGCTCACGCTGGACAGCGATAGCCCGGCTGCGAAGCAGCAGGAAATTTGTATCGCCAATTTGAAGCGTGCTTCCAAGGCCTATGGAAAGCAAGGTAATATTGCCGACAACTGAAACGTGGCGCTGCATCATGTCCTCTCCTTATCCCGGTGTGGCCGGCAGGTCAAATACAATAGGCACGAATGGGCCTGTGCCGATGGACTCAGGCGGTGTGTCGAGAATGGAGGACATGACAAGAAAGTTGGCATCTCCCACGATGAAAAGAGCAGCTGCGGATACCCCGATGGCTCTAATGCTGCCAATTTTAATTTCGTGATTGACCACTGTATAGTTCAAGTGCGGTCACTCCTTTCGCATATTATGGGGAACATGCTGGATGAAAGCCAGGAACGCCTTATCAATATCCAGCTTCATCTGCTGGATGATGTACTCCTTCAGGTGCGCCGGATTCCGCGTGATTTCCGGATAAGGCTGCACCTGTGACAGATAGTAAGGCAGCCGGTGCTCAATCTGCTTTTTAATATCATCAATCATCATCTGCCGGTACATATCATCCAAGACGGTCCGCTGTTCTCCCTCGAGCTGGAGAATGCGGCCGTAGGCCTCTTCATCTAAGTAACGTTGGACAACCTGGATAATGTCCTGATAAAAATCCGGATTCACTTCAATTTCCGGATTGACCTGCAGCTGCTCGGTCGCTATGTCAAAATCTTCAATGGCCGGGTCTCCGCCTCCCTGGAAGGGGGTGAGCCCGATTGTCAAGGTGCCGTTCAGATTCTCCACCTTCAGCTGATCAAATTTATACTCTACTCTTCCAATGGAAGCAGGCGGGTTGCGTCTGAAATCCTCGAGCTCGGCTGTCAGCCGCCCGACTGTGGCCTCCAGCTCCAGAAGCCGCTGCTGTTGCTGCTGGAGGGTGTGCTGCAGCTGCTGCAAATACGCATATACGTCTTGATTCATATTGGAGACCTCCTTAACAGGGAGTATAGATCAAAGGCCCTATCTATTTTCCGGCTGCGGCGGCACCTCGTTGCTTGTCGGGTTGCCGGCTGCGATGGAGGAAATGATTTGTCCCTTTGCCTTCAATGGCCGTGCCGGCTCCGTAAACCCTCCTGTATTGGAGAATTTGGACAAGGCCTTAATGGAGCCGGAGCTGCCGATTTGGAATACGGATGAAGTGGTGACGCTTCCGACACGCAGGTTATGGATGATGATGCTTTGATGAACATAAAAATTCAAGCTATGCACCCCCATTTAGTAGTTATTGAAGATTGGCTGATCCACCACATCATTATCATTGACGCTTGTAGTATTTTGGTAGTTGTATACAGAAACAACTTCACCTACGTTAAAGGAACCGGCGCCGGCAAAGGTTCTCGCCTGACTGATCGGACGGATGGCGAATACATCGCCAATATGAAAGACGCCGCTGGATCCGATATTGACAATGGTGACACTTCCTACGACAGCTGGCATATGGGCAAACACCTTTCATGATACAGATTCTTATATACATTCTATGGACGTTTGCCCCGGAATGTGCCAGTAAAATAAAGAAAAGTGTAACCAGTAGGTTCTCCCTGGCAGATGGCTGGCTGCTGAAGCCGGACATCAAGAAAAGCGGAAGGCCGCCTCCAGCTCCCTATATGAAAGCACGAAAAAGACGCACCTCCGGGAAGTGCGCCTTACATGCTTTGGTGATCGATGTTGTCGTGCAGTTGCAATAGCAAGATAACGTTCAACAGCCTGTCCAGCTCTTGGCTGCAGGTAACAGTCTGTTTGGCTGTCATCCCATATCGTTCAGCCAAGTATCTCATTTTTTTACGCTTTTTTTCAATGGCTTGTTCGAACATAGGCTTTGCTCCATCTCTTTAATAATTTGTAAAGAGTACAACACCGTTACCCTTTCTTTAGTTCATATTATACAGAAATGACATAAAAAAGAAATGCTTTCGATAAAAGAAGTGGAATTTCTACAAGCTTTCCCAATATATTATCCTGTATGCGACAGGAAAGGGAGAAGTTTGTATAATTTCGGCGGATGAAGAAGGAATTTTCCCGCATACTCCGAATTACAATGTACAGTAACGGTTTTCGCGGGGGAGTGGGACGATGAAGTTTGTAACGGCGAAGCATGCGGAACGGGTATTCGTGGGACTGGCAGATGAACAGCGGCAGCTTGTCATCCATTTGCGGGAGGCGCAAAAGGCCATGAGCGGCAAAGCAAAGCTGCCGATTACCATGATTGAGTGCTTGGAGAAGGGGGAAGCGTTTGTCCGCGAGGCTGCCCAGATTTGGAGCTGGGCTTTGGAACAGGACGAGCCTGCAGGAAGCTATGCTCTGGCAGAGGTAAAGCTGCTGGCGCCCATTCCGCGGCCGCGCAAAAACATTGTATGTGTCGGCAAAAATTATCGGGAGCATGTGATGGAAATGAGCAGCACCGGTCAAGTGCCGGAGCATCTCATTTTTTTCACGAAAGCGCCGGCCACGGTCATTGGGCAGGAGGAGTGTATTCATAGCTACTCACATTTGACGAATGAACTGGATTATGAAGGCGAGCTTGCTGTCGTGATCGGGAAAAAGGGAAAAGGAATTCGTCCCGAGGAAGCGGGCGCATACATTTTTGGCTACACGATTGTTAATGATGTCACAGCCCGTGATGTACAAAGCAGGCACAAGCAATTCTTCCTCGGCAAGAGCTTTGACACCTTTTGCCCGATGGGGCCGTTCCTGGTGCATCATTCTGCCATTCGGGATGCGGGGCAGCTGGCAATTGAAACGAAGGTGAACGGGGAAATCAGGCAGTCCTCTGATACCTCCCAGATGCTGTTTTCCATTGCTGATATTATTTCTGTATTGAGCCAAGGCATGACTTTGGAGCCTGGCGATGTCATTGCCACCGGCACGCCGGCAGGGGTTGCCAAGGGCATGAAGCCGCCGCGCTTCCTCAAAAGCGGGGACCGGGTGGAGGTTACGGTAGAAGGCATTGGAACGCTGTGCAATACAGTGAAGTAGATGGGTGGGCACGCGTATGCGTGCTTTTTCGTTTTTGTTCACAAAATTGTCCCAAATCAAAAGTGGAAAAAAACGAATCATTTCGTGAAAGCGCCTGCCCATGGTATGATGGGACAAGGAGAAATCCCAAGACTTATAAGGAGGTATTTTCCGCCTATGACACACGCTCACATTACAGCCTGGGTGATCGGGCTGATCCTGTTCTTTGTGGCGCGCGCTATGTACAGCAACCGCAATGGCAAAGCGAAAATGCTGCATATGATCGTTCGCTTACTGTATATTCTCATTATTGCGACCGGTTTGATGCTGTATATGAATGTTTCCAAGTATTTGACAGGCAATATGCATATGTGGTACGGCCTGAAGTCTCTTGCGGGTATTTTGGTAATTGGCGGCATGGAAATGGTGCTTATCCGTACGAGAAAAGGCAAGAGCCTCGCACCTGTTTGGCTTTTGCTGGCAGTAGGCTTCGTTGCAGCAGTCTTCCTTGGACTGAGCCTGCCGCAGGGCTTCCAGATTTTCCATCCGTTTGGATGAAAAAGAACCGCTTGCTGAACTGTTCCTTCCTGGTACAGTCCGGCAGCGGTTCTTTTTTAGTTTGGTGTCCATGACTTGCGTGTGCCGTCTGCCCGTACCAGCTGAAATTCGTCTTTGCCATTCTGTTTGTCCCGAATGAAGAAATGATGCAGAGAACAAATCCGGTCGCCATTATCATAGATGACAAAGTTTACCCCTTGCCGTGTGCGGTTGCCGGGCTGAAAGAATAAACTGTTATGACAGTAAATACAATCATAAAGGGAGTAATCGAACTCCTGCAGCAGGCTGCTTAGGCCTAAGAAGGCCTCTTCCGAAAGCTCCTTCAGCAGCTCTTCATACACGAGCGGCAGTTTCTTGCGGACGCGGACCAATTCCCCGTCCTGCAGCACATGCGGCTCATTTTCAATTTTCAGCGTGTTTTGCTCGTAGAAGCGGGCGGGCAGCCAGTGGTTGTTGTATAAAATTTCAAATGTATCATCTATGACATCTGACAGCAGCGCTGCTTCATCAGTCTCTTCATCAAAGAAAATCCATTCCTCATTCATGTATTCAACGCTGCCGATTGTATGGGCGCGCGCCTGGTTTCGCAGGATGCTGTAGCGGTTTTGCATATTGTCCTCCTTGTAATGTGCCGTTGGTTTTGTATGAAATGGAGCAGGGCAGCCGTCCGCCAGGGAGACCCCGGCCCCATAAAAAGCAAAAAAGCGCTTTTTAGGGTCCGGAACCTCCCTTCGGTGAGCTGAACGAGCCGGTTTCGCTTTTCTAGTTATAGACACAGCTTGGGAGATTTATAACTGAGATGCACCGGGGACAGTGGGCGGGCATAGAATGAAACCAACTTGCAATAGTTGCGAAGTTATCGGAGCTTAGACAGAGGAGATGATTGCTATGTGTGGAATTACAGGATGGGCGGATTTCCGGCGCTCACTGCTTGAGGAGAAGGAAACCGTCGCAGCAATGGCGGAAACCTTGGCCAAGCGGGGACCAGATGATACAAATGTGTGGACAACAAAGCATGCGGCTTTTGGACATAAACGGCTTGTGGTGGTGGATCCGGTTGGCGGAAGACAGCCGATGACCCGCGCTAAGCATGAGAATACTTATACGATTTGCTACAACGGTGAGCTATATAATACAGAAGATATTCGCAAAGTGCTGCTGCAAAAGGGATATACGTTCCAGGGGCATTCTGATACAGAGGTGCTTCTTACCTCTTATATAGAGTGGGGGGAGGACTGTGTCGAGCATCTGAACGGCATTTTTGCGTTTGCCGTATGGGATGAGCAAAAGGAAAAGCTGTTCATTGCCCGTGACCGCCTTGGCGTAAAGCCGCTTTTTTACAAGGAGGATGACGGCCGCCTGTTATTTGGCTCTGAATTGAAGGCGATCCTAAAGCATCCCGATGTAGAGGCGGCAGTTACTTATGAGGGGCTCGCAGAGGTATTCGGCCTAGGACCGTCAAGAAGTCCAGGGCATGGTGTGTTTGCCGGCGTGCAGGAGCTTCGGCCTGCTCATGCGCTGACATTCACAAAGGACGGCCTGAAGGTATGGCGCTACTGGAACGTGAAAAGCATGCCGCATACGGACAGCTTTGAGGAAACGGTACAGAAGGTGCGTTTTCTCTTACAGGACGCCATCACACGACAGCTCGTATCTGATGTGCCGCTTTGCACCTTTTTGTCTGGCGGCGTAGATTCCAGTGCCATCACAGCCTTCGCTGCCATGGCGTATCAGAATGACAACAAGCCGGCGCTGCACACTTATTCCATCGATTATGAGGACAACGATAAATATTTCCAATCCAATGCCTTCCAGCCAAACTCCGACGCGCCGTTCATTGACCTCATGAGCCAGACATTCGGCACCCAGCATCATCGCTGTGTCATCTCCAATGAAATGCTGGCAGAGCATCTGCGAGAAGCGGTCATTGTCCGTGATCTGCCTGGTATGGCCGATGTGGATTCCTCGCTGCTTTGGTTCTGCCGTGAAATTAAAAAAGACTTTGTTGTGAGCTTATCCGGCGAGTGCGCCGACGAAATTTTCGGCGGCTATCCATGGTTTTACCGCACGGATGCGATGCAATCCAATAATTTTCCGTGGATGCGCTCCACTGCAGCACGCGAAGGCCTGCTGAAGCAGGAGTGGCGCGAAAAGCTGAAGCTGCGTGAGTATGTGCAGCAGCGCTATGACGAAACGGTGCTGGAAACACCGGTGCTGGAGGGAGAGAGCGAAGCGGATGCAAAGCGCCGTGAGCTGTTCTACCTGAACATGGTCTGGTTCATGACGACCCTTTTGGACCGGAAAGACCGGATGAGCATGGGGGCGAGCCTTGAGGTGCGTGTTCCGTTTGCAGACCACCGCCTGGTCGAGTATGTGTGGAACATTCCATGGGAAATGAAGATGCACGAAGGGCGTGAGAAGGGTCTGCTGCGCAAGGCGCTGGAGGATGTGCTGCCGCATGATATTCTCTATCGGAAGAAGAGCCCGTATCCAAAAACGCACAATCCGCATTATACGAAAGCTGTTACAGGCTGGCTGAGCGAGCTGCTGCAGGAGAAGGACTCCATGCTGCATGTGTTCTTTGACCAGTCGCAGCTGCAGGAGCTGATTACGACAGAGGGCAAGGTGTTCACGGTGCCTTGGTACGGACAGCTGATGACGGGACCGCAGCTGCTGGCCCATTTGGCGCAAATTCATGTATGGTTTAAAGAGTACGGCATTCAAATTCGCGAGTAAGACAGCCCAAGCCGGGGCTGTCTTTTTTTGTGTTCGAACCATTGTCCGATATTTAATATTACTTCTATCTCTTTTCCTATGAAAATGGAAATATATTTAAGAAATGGACAAGATGCATTTTCATTGAGTTACCGAATAGGATTATATATAATGTTTGTATAAGTAATGTATAACTAAAGTTATACAATAAAATGGACGGGAGATTGAAGCGATGAGCAAAAAGGTGGTTGTAATTGGAGCAGGGCCTGGCGGCTTGGCGGCATCCATGCTGCTGGCAGCGAAGGGCTATGAGGTGGATGTGTACGAGAAGCAGCCATATATTGGCGGGCGGAATGGAGCTTTACGGCTTGGCGGGTACACCTTCGATATTGGCCCGACCTTCCTCAGCATGCCGCAGCTGGTGAGTGAATTGTTTGAGATGGCGGGACGGCGCACAGAGGATTATTTGGATATGCGCGAGCTGACAGAAATGTATGAGCTCATTTTTGATGATATGCGCCTGAGGATGACGCGTGATGAAGAAGCCATGGAGCAGCGGATTGCGGAGCATTTTCCCGGCAATGAGACAGGATATCGAAAGTTTATGGCGGAAAATGAGAAGAAGCTGGCGATGATGACGCCGATTCTGCAAAATCCGATGGACAAGTGGAGCGACTACCTCAGCCGGCGCGTGCTGAAGGCTCTGCCGCATCTCTCTCTTTCTAAAAGTCTGTACGATGTTCTATCAGACTATTTCACGGATGAGCGGCTGAAGCTGGCGTTTACGTTCCAGGCAAAATATTTGGGCATGTCGCCGTGGGAGTGCCCGGGCGCCTTCTCCATCCTGTCTTATATGGAGCATGCGTATGGCATTTTCCATCCAATCGGCGGTGTCAATCAGCTGTCGCATGCCATGGCGCGGGTAACGGAGGAGCATGGCGGCCGCATTCATCTTGGAACTGGCGTGAAGCAGCTGCTGCTCGATGGCAGTGAGGTAAAGGGTGTCCTGCTGGAAAATGGCGGGCGTGTGCTGGCGGATGAGGTGGTCATCAATGCTGACTTCGCCCATGCGATGACAAAGCTGGTGGAGCCAGGTGTGCTGAAAAAGCACAGCCCGGAAAAGCTGAAGCGGAAGAAATATTCCTGCTCGACCTTTATGCTGTATCTTGGCTTAAACAAGCAGTACGACCTGCCGCACCATACGATTGTATTTGCAAAGGATTACAAGAAGAACGTGGAAGATATTACAAAAACTATGCTTTTGTCAGATGATCCTTCTATTTATGTGCAAAATGCCTGCGTAACGGACCCGACACTCGCGCCGGAAGGAAAATCGACGCTGTACATCCTGGCGCCGGTTCCGAACAATAGGAGCGGCATTGACTGGGAGGTGCAAAAGCGGGAGTTCCGCTCTCTTGTGCTGCGCACGCTGGCGGAAAAAGCCGGATTGACAGATTTGGAGGAGCATATTGAAGTCGAGCACATAATTACACCCAAAACCTGGGAAGAGGACCTGTATGTGTACGAGGGTGCCACCTTCAATCTCGGCCATCAGCTGACGCAAATGATGCATTTGCGGCCGCATAACCGGTTTGAAGAGCTGGAGAACTGCTGGCTCGTCGGCGGGGGCACGCATCCCGGCAGCGGACTTCCTACCATTCTTGAATCTGCAAAAATTACGACCCGCCTGATTGCCGAAGAGACAGTGAAGCAGGCGGTGATGCAGCCATGAACCGGATTGGAATGATTGGCGGCGGAGTTGGCGCCATGGTGGCTGCTCTGCTGCTGGCGCGTAAAGGCTATGAAATTACAATTTTTGAAAAGTCTTATAAGCTGGGCGGCCGTCTCTCCTTTGTGGAGCGGGATGGCTGCCGCATCGACGAGGGTCCGACCATTGTGCTGCTGCCGGATATGATCCGCGGCATTTTAGCGGAGGCAGGTGTGGCCAAGGAAGAGCTCGAATTGGTTTTATGTGATCCGCTATATACGATTCACTATCAGGACGGGACTACATATACCAAATATACGGATATGGAGCGGCAGCTGCAGGAGCTTGCGCGTGTGTTTCCCGGAGATGTAACAGGATTCCAGCGGTTCATGCAGGATATGCGCGTCCGTTTTACCACAGGAAAGCCGGCGTTTTTGGAGCGTTCCTTTTTACAGAAGCGGGACTTTTTCACCTATGAAAATGTGAAAACATTGATCCGCCTGCGCGCGTATCAGTCTACCAGAAAAATGATGGCCCACTATTTTCAGGATGAACGGCTGCAGGATGCCTATGCCCTGCAGACACTGTACATTGGCGGCAATCCGGGGGATACACCGGCTATTTACAGTCTCGTTTCCTTCAGTGAACATGAATATGGCATCTGGTATGTAAAAGGCGGCTATGCCAGCCTGGTGGAGCTGCTGCGGCGCAAGCTGGAGGAGTCCGGTGTCCGTATCATGTGTAACGCAGCTGTGACACGTGTGCCGATTGAAAATGGCAAGGCAGCCGGCTTGGAGGTAAATGGAGCGTTTCATCCGTTTGACGCGGTGCTGTTAAACGGAGACTATCCGACCATGCTGCCGCTGTTTGGCGAAGAGGCGAAGAAGAGCTATACTCCGTCCTCCGGCTGCGTGCTGCTGTATTTGGGGCTGGACCGGCTGTATGAGGAGGCGCAGGTGCATCAATTTTTCATGGGCCGCAGCATGGAGGAGCATATGAAGCAGGTGTTTCAGACGAAGGAAGTTCCGGCGGATCCATCCTTCTATGTGTTTCATCCGTCCCTGATTGATGAAACACTTGCCCCGCCGGGAAAAAGCGTCATGTATACACTGGTGCCGGTGCCGTCAGGAGAAATCGATTGGTCGGCGCATCCGGAGTTTATCGAACAGATTTTGGACAGCATGGAGCAGCGCGGCTTTCCGGATCTGCGGCGGCACATCGAGTGGATGCAGGTGAAAACACCGCAGGAGGCCCAGCGGGAAGGAATGTTCGGCGGCGGCAGCTTCGGCATCGCGCCGATTCTGTTTCAGTCCGGGGCGTTCCGGCCGCAGGCCAAGCCGCTGCCGTACGAAAATGTATATGCTGCCGGGGCCTCCGTTCATCCCGGCGGCGGCATTCCCATTGTCATGCAAGGAGCAAAGCTGGCTGCAGAAGCCATTTTACAAAGCCGGATGCGGCAAAAAGGAGAGGAACCGCTTGATTCCATTGGAGTACGCTTATCGTGAATGCCAGCAGGTGATTATGGAGCATTCGAAGACATTCTATAAAGCCTTTTCCCTGCTGCCAAGGGAGAAAAGAAATGCAGTTTGGGCTGTATATACATTTTGCCGGACAGTGGACGATATTGTGGATGAAGGCCAGGATGCTTTAAGAGAGCTGGCTCAGTTTGAAGCGGAGTTCCGCGCCTTTTTGTCCGGCAGCTTCAGCAGGGGAAATGCGATGTGGGTCGCGCTGGAGGATGTGTTCCGCCGCTTTGAGATGGACCCGCAGCCATTTTGGGAAATGATTGCCGGCCAGCGGATGGATTTGGTGAAAATGAGATATGAAGCCTATGAAGAGCTGCTGGATTACAGCTACCATGTGGCCAGCACGGTCGGGCTCATGCTGCTGCCGATTCTGGCGCCCAAGCAGGCGGTGCAGCTGAAGCCGGGGGCGATTGCGCTCGGGTTGGCCATGCAGATTACGAACATCCTGCGCGACATCGGCGAGGATTGGGAGCGCGGGCGGATTTATGTGCCGGCCGAGCTGCTGGAGCTGCATGGATACACTGCCGGGAGCCTGCAGGCAGGGGAGGTAAATACAGCCTTTATCACGTTGTGGGAGGACTTGGCAAGGCGGGCAGAGGTGCTGTATGAGGAAGCGCTGGCGAGTATGCATCTGTATCCGCTCACTTCCCGTTTGCCGGTGGAAGGGGCGGCCCGTCTGTACCGCGCAATTTTGCCGGAAATCCGGAAACAGGGATACACGGTATTCGGGCAGAAGCATTATGTAACAGATGAAGCGAAGCAGGAAATTCTTGCGCTGATGAAGGAGAAGGAACGGGAAGTCATTTAAGTCCGGACAATTGTCCGGACTTTTCCCATGGTTTCTGGATAACGCGACAGTCTATTGGCTGAGCAAGCTATGAATCTTTTGCAGATTCGACTTAAAGTAAGTGGCAAAATACCAGTCCCGGTAGGCTTTTGGCACTGCAATTCCATCTATGCCGCCTTTGCTGCGGATTGCTTCCGCCACCAGTGCCGTAATCTCGCGTATGTAGCCCTTAATCTCGTGAAGCTCCCGCACGGAGCACACTTCGCCATGCCCCGGTATGATCGTTTCAATGTCGAGCTGTTCGACCTGTTCCAAAATGTGAAGCCATTCCTGCGGGTTGGCATGCAGCAGGACAGGATGATGCTTGGCAAGCACCAAATCACCCATGACAGCCACTTTTTCCTCAGGGAGATACACAAATGCATCGCTCTGCGTATGTCCTCCTCCGTATGTAAGAACCTCTGCAGTCCGCTTGCTGCCGTGAAGGCTGAGCTTCTGTTCAAAGGTTACGTTCGGCAGTGTATAGACGAGATCAGGAAGCATATCCATGTACTGAAGGTCGCTGGCATGCTCCCATTGCATTTCCTGCTTCAGCCTTTCATCTGTTTCCTTTTGTATACTGCCTTGGAGCCCATCCAGTGCTTGATATACAGCATCCGGATCCGCCAGCTGGTTCTGCAATCGCTGCCTGCCGAATGTACGCATGATCTCCCGTGCAGCAGATGTGGAAATGATTTGCGCCTTCGGAACAAATACTTGATTGCCGCTTGTATGGTCACTGTGCCAATGCGTGTTGACCACATAGGAAGCTGCCTTGCCGGTAAGGCGGATGGCCGCTTCCTGCAGCTCTTCTGCCGCCCCGATCGTGGTGAAGGTGTCAACAATCAATGTCTCCTCCCCCAGGTCAATGATGGCCGCGTTCCCCACTGATCCTGTGCCGGGGATGGAAATGGCCGCAAATACACCGTCAGCAGCCTCGGTCAGCCGGAAATGCCCGTATTCTATAAGTGTGACGGCTTGTTTATTCATCCCTTACCCCCCTTTATATAGAAATCACATTTTTATCATAGCATTAAAAAAGAAGGAGATACATATATTTTCCAATTAACTGTTTGCTGGAATTCTTTGGAGGATTCCTTATCTTTTCTTTGCTTGAATACAGGATTTCCCATCACCTGCAGGGAATTCATACAGTAAAAAACGATTAAGGGGGAATGAGGATGAGTGTGACGCTACAGCCGGTATGGCCAGAGCAGGCCGAGCTGCTGAAAAACCTATATTCGTTATATCTGCATGAACTGTCAGCCTATACAGACTCCTTATTTATGAATGAGCAGGGTCTGTTCGAGTTTGGCGGCTTTTGCCTCATTGGCGAAAAATCGGAGCTGCAGCCGTACCTGATTCAGTATGAGGGACGCTGCGTCGGCTTTTTGCTGGTGGCCCTGCCGCCGTTCACAAAGCCGGGCACAGACTACTGTCTCAATGACCTGTTCATGCTGCGCGCATACCGCGGCAAAGGCATCGCCCACCAGGCGGTGAAGGAGCTGTTCAAGAAGAAAAGCGGCACCTTCTGCGTCATGCAGCTGCAGGCGAATGAGCGGGCCGTGCAGTTTTGGCGGTCCGTCTACGACCGGAACCGGATTCTGTATGAGGAAGAAAACAGGGAAATTGACAATGAGCTTTGCGTGGTGCAGACATTTTCCGTATAAAGCGAAGCAGCGCCGGAATGAACCGGCGCTTTTTGCCGTGGCTACTTGCCTCGGGGCGGGCGCAGGTCGGATAGGGTGACGGCAACATAGAGGATCGTAATGACAGCGAACAGAATGCTCAGGGCTGTTTGTCCTTGTGTAAATTTCAAAATCGTGTTGCCGGTAAACAATACGATGAAGAGAACAGTTGAAAATACAGAAAGCTTGCTTCGTTTGATTTCTGCCATAGTGATTCCTCCAATATAGTTTGACACGGGCAAGGACGCAAAAAAGACCCTTACCAGTGCTGGTAAAGGTCTTGCTAAACACAAAGTGTGCCAGCAAAGCCGATGGGACGTGCCCATGTCATGACGACTTTGCTTCGGATAGGTCCGACGCTACTCCCCTTTAGATACATCCATTCTAGCATATCAGGAGAGAATGTACAGGAGAAATCAGAATATTTTTCCCGCAATTGCTTCTCCCACATTCAGCCCGCTGATCGTCACCATGGGCGAACCGCCGCCGGGATGGGTCGTGCCGCCGACAAAGTACAGGTTGCGGATGTCCTGTGAGCGGTTGAATGGCCGCAGGAAGGCATTCGCGCGCTTGTTGGAGGAAATGCCGTACAGCGCGCCTTTGTGGGCGCCGAACATGCTTTCAATGTCAGGCGGCGCAATGATTTTCTCGGTTACGAGATGCTCCCGAATGCGGATGCCTTTGCTCTCCAGAATGTCATAGATATGCTCCTTATACTGCTCTGCCTGCCCGTGCACCTGCCGCTTTTTCGTGGAAGGCGCGTTCACCAGAATGAATAGGTTATCGCCATCCGGCGAAACAGACGGATCTGTATAGGAGGAATTGCAGACATAGATGGTTGGATGTTCGGCGTAGCCGCCATTTGCAAACAGCTCGGTAAACTCCCGCTGGTAGTCATCTGAGAAGAAGACATTATGGTGCAGCAGGCCCTCGTTGCGGATCTTCAGGCCGGCCAGCACGACAAATGCGGAAATAGAAGGCTCATACCCAGCCGCCTTGGCATTGGAAAAGTGCGGGCGGTATTCTTCCTCCACGAGCTCCGGATAGGCACGGAGCAGGTCGGCATTCATGACAACCACATCCGCCCGCAGTGTCTCCCCGTCCGCAGTCACGACCCCGGTTGCTTGTCCGTTTTCCGTGAGAACAGAGCGGACCTCGGTATCCGGGCGCAGATCGGCCCCGAGCTTTCGGGCCACCTCCGCATAGGCTGCCGCAATCCGGGCGTTGCCTCCTTTTACATAATACACACCTTCCGACAGCTCCAAGTGGGCAATCATGGCAAATGTGGCCGGTGCGGCATACGGAGAAGATCCGATATAGGTGGCATAGCGGTTCATCGCCTGCAGCAGGTTTTCGTTCCGGAAATACTTTCGGAAGAAGGCATCCAGTGACTGCAGCGGCCGCACCTGCAGCAGCGCCTTGCCGAGCGACGGCGAGAGATAGTCCCGCCAGGAGGTGAAGAGGCGTGGCAGGAAGTGTGCCTCCGACAGTTCGTACAAGCGCTGCACCTCCTGCAAAAAGGCATCATAGGACTTTGCGGCAAACGGATCGCAGCCAGCCAACTGCCGCAGCATGTCCTCACGGCTGCTAGTGAAATCGAAATGGCTGCCATCTGAAAATATGTTGCGGGTATGGACAGAGAGACGCTGCAGCTCGAAATAGTCCTCCGCGCGTTCGCCGGTTTGCTCAATGACGCGCTTGAAAATATGCGGCATGGTAATGGTGTTTGGGCCAAAATCAAAATAATGGCTGCCGAGCTGCACCGGCATGAGCTTGCCGCCAAAGTGGCTGTTTTTCTCGAGTATGGTCACCTGGAGCCCGCGGTGCTGCAGCGTAATGGCGGCAGCCAAACCGCCGAGGCCGCCGCCGATGACAATTGCTTGTTTCATGAGTACGTCCGTCCCTTCCAATAGTAGCTTTTTTTCAGCAGTGCCAAATACATGGAGTAATTCATGATGGCAATGAGAGCGATGATGGCCAGCGGCTGGGACAGGAAGAGCCAAAGCTGCTGCCGCGTATCATAATCAATATACAGCCGCTGCAGCCACAGCAGCAGCGCCGGCAGCAGGAGCAGCGGCCCGTACAGAAGACTGAGTGGCAACAGTGCAAACGGCAGCAGGTACAAAAGCACGTAAAAGCATGTCATGCCAATCACCAGCGGCACAGACCGGCCGAGGCCGGTGAAAATGTTTTTGGCAAAGCCTTCCCAGGCCTCCCGGTTTGTCTCGTACATATAACAGGATACATGCGAGGTAACGTTTGCCAAAAGCACCCGGTGCCCTTGCTCCTTCATCCGACGGGCCATGTGCACATCCTCCACAAGAGAGGCATGCACGGCGCGGTGTCCGCCGATTTCTTCATAGGCCTGCCGTTCAAACAGCATGAAGGCCCCGTGCGCCGCCGTTGCGCTTTTCCATAAGGTGTGGTTGGCCAGCAGCACCGGCAAATGCGTGTAGATGACAAAGTGCTGCATCGGCACAAGCAGGCGGCCAAGCAGCGTGTCCACCGGAAACGCGGGAAATCCGGTCAGCAGCTTGGCCTGGCGCGCCTGCAGCAGGGAAAGCGCCTGCTCGATGGTGTCCGGCTGCAGCCGAATGTCGGCATCCAAAAACAACAGGTATTCTCCGTTTGCATGTGTGCTCAGCTGATGGCAGGCATGCACCTTGCCGACCCATTGCTTCGGCAGCGGCCCGCCCTGAATGAGGCGAAAGCGCGGGTCGTGGAGGGAGGTCTGCTGTAAAATGTGCCACGTATCATCCGTAGATTGGTCATCGAGGATGATGCACTCAAAATTATGATAGCGCAGCTGCTGGATGGTTTGAATCAGCGCGGCCGCGTTGCGTGCCTCATTGCGCATCGGCACGAGAATCGTAACAAGCGGCTGCTCCCGCAGGCTGCGCCGCCCCAAAGCCGGCAGAAAGAGAGAATTGCAGACCGTCCAGATCAGCAGAAAGAGAGAACTGCCAAGAAGCAGCCAAAAGAGAAGGCTCATGACTCCCACTTCCAATCCTGCAAGGGGATAAAAGCTTCCATGTTTTCTGCCACGACCGCACGGCGCACATCATCCAGCCCTGCGGTAAAAGCCTCCTCTGCGAGCTTGGCCCGTTCCGCCCGTGAGCTGCCTGCCGGCAGGGAAAGAGGCTGGCCGATTTTGACAAACAGCTCCGGCCTTTGCTGATGGAGGAAGGAATAATAGAGTGCAATCGGAATAACAGGGATATTCGTCGCCTTTTCCGCCAAATAGAGGAAGCCCGGCAGGAAGCCAAGCGGCCGCAGCTCCAGATGCATTTCATCTCCCTGTGGAAACATCCAGATGCTGCCGCCTTCCTGCAGCCGCTTCACGCTGTATTGCAGGGACTGCAGCACATCCTTTGGATTGTCACGGTTCACCGAAAATGCACCGAGCCGCCGGAACAGCGGATATTGCCGCAGGCCTGTTTCGTGCATCATATAGTAGCTGCTGTGTCCGAACAGCAAGCGGTTCAGATGGAAGCAGACAAGGCCGTCCCACCAGGAGCTGTGGTTCAGGATGAACAGGGCGGATGGGGGAGGGGCAGCCAGTGAATCCCGGTGCACCCAAATGCCGGCAAAGCTGCGCGCAAACAGCCGGCGGTTATACTGATGAAAGCAAAATTGAAACAGCCGCGACGGTGCTGCTGGAATCATGATGTCACTCTCCGTCTCCACAGGTAGTGGGATATGATAATAAGAAGGCCCATGCCGGTCATGGCAACAGCCAAATACATGTGCGCCAGCGATGCCAGCAGCATGAACATGGCAAGAATGAGCAGATACAGAAGGATCATGCGCTTGTGCCACACAGGATGGTCCTCCGTCCGGCCGTTTTGCAAATAGCGGTACAAAAACAGATGGAGCACAGCCGCCACGAGGAACCAGCCGACAAAGTTTTGCGCAGGGATGCCGTAATAGGCCCCGCTGTCCTGCCAAACCCAATAGTTTTTGACTTTAAAAGAAACAGGATCAAGCACAAGATCCATTACCACAGCAATGATGCCTCCGTATACCGCGTGCAACAGCAGCCCCGGCGGCCGAATGACCTGCAGGAGGGCATGCGAGGTGCTCATGACGAGCAGCCAGGCAAAGCCGATGGTAAAGGGTACGCCAAACAGCAGCAGTCCAAAATCTGTCGTATATACATATTTTCCAAAAATCAAGCCGTGTGTGGTGCCCAGGTACTCGGTGTACATCGACACGGTGAAAATGACAAGTGACGCAAGCAATCCTTTTCGTGTGCCGTAGGACTGGCAGAAATAAATCACGCCAAGCGATCCGGCCAGCATAAGAAAGACGACATTGGCCCATTCCAGCCAGGGCGGCAGCGCGTCCAAGCTTAATAGAATGACGCCGCATATATACCAAACTATAAAAAATTGAAATACTCTTGATTCCCACATATGTTTTCACCCACCTTTATTATAAGGGTGTTTACAACCTTTTTTCAATTTTTGTATAAGTATATGTATAAGAGGCGAAGGGCTTCTTGTTTCAAGTATAGTAGACAGGCAGCATCCGTATAACGTTTCACCGGCAAAAAAAGCTGAGCAGGGACAGCCCGCGCTCAGCTTTTCTATTATGCTTCGTCATTCTGTAAGGCATCGCAGCCTTCCTCGCCGGTGCGGATCTTAATCGCATTGGCAATTTCATAGATAAAGATTTTGCCGTCACCCGGCTTGCCGGTGCGCAGCACCCGTTTGGCCACATCCACCACACTTTGGACCGGAACCTTGCAGACGACGATTTCTATTTTAATGCGTTCGTGCATATCAATCTGCCTTGCGGTGCCGCGGTAAATTTGCGTAAGACCCTTTTGCAGGCCGCAGCCAAGCACATTGGAGACCGTAATGCCGCTTACGCCGATTTTGGCCAGCTCTGCTTTCAGCTCATCAAACTTTGTCGGACGGGTAATAATTTCAATCTTTGTCAGCTTGTCGCTCATCTCGCCACTCCTCTCTTACAGGCTTTCGTGATACGCTTTCTCGCCGTGCATCGTAATGTCCAGGCCAAGCACTTCTTCCTCTTCATTTGCCCGCACTGCCATGAACAGGCTGATTCCCTTGATGATTACGAAGGTTGCCAGCGCCACGAAGGCGTACGTTGCACAGATGGCAATCAATTGCTTGCCGAGCAGCGCGGCATCACCGTAGAATAAGCCGTCAGCACCAGCGCTGTTGACCGATTTGGTGGCGAACAGGCCTGTCGCAATCCCGCCCCAAGTGCCGCCGACTCCGTGGCAGCCAAAGGCATCGAGTGCATCATCATAGCCGAACTTGCGCTTCAGGAAGAAGACGGCGAAGTAGCAGATGGCGCCTCCCAGCAGGCCGATGGCGATAGCAGAAAGCGGAGTGACAAAGCCGCAGGCCGGCGTGATGGAAACAAGGCCGGCAACAGCGCCGCTGACAGCGCCTAGCATGGTTGGCTTCTTCGTTATGATCCATTCGCAGACAACCCAGGAGATGGCGGCAACCGCGGCGGCGGTGTTTGTGTTAATGAAGGCAGTTAAAGCTACGTCATTCAAGGTCAAGGCACTGCCGACGTTAAAACCGAACCAGCCGAACCAGAGGAGAGCTGCGCCAAGGACGGTAAACGGCAGATTATGCGGGGCGGACAGCTGTGCATCCTTTCGTTTTCCCAGGAAGAGAGCGAGTACAAGGCCGGCAACACCGGAGGAAATGTGGACGACGTTGCCGCCGGCAAAGTCCAATGCGCCCAGCTCACGGATCCAGCCGCCGACTGCCCATACCCAATGAGCCAGCGGCGCATAGACAAGGAGTGCCCAAACAATCATAAATACGAGGAAGGCGGAAAACTTCATCCGTTCCGCGAAAGCGCCGGAAATGAGCGCCGGTGTCAGAACAGCAAACATCAGCTGGAACATCATGAACAGGTTGTGCGGTACAGTCGCACTGTAGTCCGGATTTGGCTCGAAGGAGACCCCTTGTAATCCGGCCCAATCCAGGCTGCCGATCAAGCCGTGCCATGTCGGACCAAAGGCCAATGAGTAGCCGACTAAAATCCAAAGGACGGAGATGACGGCCATGGCCGCATAGCTGTGCATCGTGGTGCTCAAGACATTTTTGCTTTTGACCATGCCCCCATAAAACAATGCCAGACCTGGTGTCATGATCATAACCATGACTGTAGATACGAATAGAAACACTGCATCTCCCATATTGATTCCTTCCATGCTTCATTCCCCCATTTCTTTTTCCCATGTACAAGTGCCAAAGCCTTATGTTAGTTTTTATAACATAATACGTTATGTTTAACATGTTATTCGCTGGTTTTACATTTTGCAAGTGATTATTTCCAGAAAAAGTATAAAAAATAGGGTGTAAGCGTTATTAAGTGTGAGGATAGTTAACATGAAATGCGGTGATGAAGGAATGAAAAAATCAGTCTGAGGCTCAGACTGATTCGGAAAGAGATTTTGGTGCCACGAAGGATTTTGTTTCCCAGACACGGGAACGCCAACGCCAAAGCATCAGCAGGCCGCGGAGCCATTCGTCCGCGATGAAGCCGATCCAAATGCCGGCGAGGCCGAGATGGAAATGAATGCCGAACAGATAGGCAAGCGGGATGCTGACACCCCACATCGAGAGAATGCCCATGTAGACAGGAAACTTCACATCTCCAGCTGCCCGCAGCGCGGAAATGACCACGAGATTGAAGGCCCGGCCCGGCTCCAGGATCATTGTCAGCAGGACCAGCGTGGCCCCTGTTTGGATGATGCTCGCATTGTCGGTGAACAGAGAGAACAGCGAGTTACGGAACAGGGAGAATACGCCGGCCATGCAGGCTGCCACCAGAATAGACATTTTCAAGCCGCGCAGGCAGCTGTGGTAGGCCTCTTTGTAGCGTCCGGCGCCGACAAGCTGGCCGACAATGATTTGCTGGCCCTGGCCGATTGCGAGGCCGAACAGGTAAATGAACATCGTCAGGTTCTGGGCGTACACCTTTGTTGTCAGCGCTTGTGTGCCGAGCATGGTGATGAAGAAGGTGATGACCACCTGTGAGGCATTATAGGAAAGATTCTCTCCGGCTGCCGGAACGCCGATTCGCAACAGGTTGCGCAAATGATGCTTTGGAAACGGCGTCAGCGAGACGGCCCGGAACATGTTGCCGGTCCGTTTGAACAGGAGTGAAAATACGATTGCCAAACCGATGGCCCGGCTGATGCTGGTGGACCACGCTACACCGGCTTCGCCCGGAATATCCCATGGCCCGAAGATGACGAAATAGTTTCCTGTCACATTCAAAATGTTCATCAGGATGGTGACAAACATCGTATCGCGCGTGTAGCCGTAGCTCCGCAGGATGGCGCTCACCGTCATGATGATGGCCTGCACGAACGAGAAAATGCCGACAACGGAAAGGAATGCTTCCGCGCGGGGCATGAGATCATGATTGATTCCCATGGCGCCCAGAATTGGCTTTGATAGGAAAAAGACGAATAAACTGATGAAGAGACCGAATGCAGCATTAGCAATGAGGGAAACAACCGCCACCTCTTTTGCAGTCGGCTCCTCCTTCGCCCCCATGTGCTGCGCCACAAGAATGGCGGTGCCGGCTGCGACAAAACCGAACATGACGATGGTGATATTCAGCACCTGGTTGGCGACGCCGACAGCCGCGACCGAGTCGTCAGAGTATTGGCTGAGCATCAGGGTATCAGCATTGCCCATGAGCATATATAGCAGTACTTCTATGAAAATAGGCCAAGTAATCTTAAAAAGAGATAAGGATGGCGCACTTTTCTGTGTCAATCAGACAACCTCCTTTTCAAAAAGCGACATTTGAACCATAATTAGTTTACAGAGCATTACGTATAATAAAAAGAGAGTGAAGCGAAATAAATTGGATAAAACCGACTTATGGAGAGGGCGGATTTTATGATAGCGTTTTCGGTGCCGCCACTCCCCGTGTTTATTACAGGCGGACGCGGCGTATTTCAAAAAGGGAAAAAGCACTTTCATCGGGTGTATACGGTATACGACATGCTGTATGTGCAGCATGGTACGTTATTCATGCGGGAGGGGGAGGAAGAGTTCGCTGTGGGGGCTGGGGGATACTTGATTCTCAAGCCGGGCCTCGAGCATCACGGATTCCGCCCGTGTGAAGAGGATACCCATTATTTTTGGCTGCATTTTACCGGAATGGAGGCGGACGTCCCGGCAAAAGAGCACCTGCAGTGGACGGATATTTTGGTGAAAACAGAAACCTTTACCGAACCGGCCCAGTACCTGCTCCGCATCCCGCAATATGGGCGGCTGCAGAACCGGGAGTCGGGCGAACGGCTCATGGAGGAGCTGCTTGGGCTGAATGAGGCGATTTCTGTAGAGGAAAAGCTGCAGCAGCCCCTGCAATTCTATAAGCTGCTTCTGTTTTTGCAGAAGGAGGCGCTGGCCATTCCGAGCGCGGCGGAAAAGGTGACGGAGCAGGTTGTCACCTATATCAAGAAGCATTATGCCGACAATATTCAAATTGCGGACATGGCGGAGGAATTGCACTATCATGCCGATTACCTGGCGCGCTGCATGCAAAAAACGATGGGAATCAGCCCGCTGCAGTATATGAATGAAGTGCGGCTGGCGCAAGCAAAGAAGCTGCTTGCGGGTACAAGCGCGAAGGTGAAGGAGATTGCCAAGCTGGTGGGGGTGCAGGATGAGGCGTATTTCTCCCGGCTGTTCCGCAAGCGTGAGGGAATGAGCGCGCAGGAATACCGGCGCGCCGTGCAGCGGGATATCCGGATAGGGGGCAGGGAAGACAGCTAATGCTGTCTTCTTTTCTGTACAGGGTCTGGAGAAGCATTGAAACGACCTTGGAGTAAATTGCTAAACTGGTGATTAGCGTCGCGCGGGATGGGTGAAAATAGGCTTTGTGCATTTGGATGAAGGGGGAGTTGAGAGGGAGCCGACTGCCGGCACCAATCCCTATGCAGGCATTGTGTTTGGAGAGCGAAGGAGTGTATCAACCTATGTTTGAAAATAAGGAGCAGTTTCAGGCTGCCTTCAAAAGACGGCTGGAGACATGGTTTGGCAAACGGTTTGAGGATTCCACCCTGCAGGAGCAGTACCATACGCTTGGCTATATGATCCGCGAGCATGTCAGTGGAGACTGGATTGCCAATAATGAAAAAATCCGCTCAGGCGGCAAAAAGCAGTTGTACTATCTGTCTATTGAGTTTCTCATCGGCCGGCTGCTTGGAAGCAATTTGCTGAATCTCGGAATCCGCGAGGTGGTGGATAAGGGGCTGCGCGACTTGGGCATTTCCCTGCCGGAGGTCGAAGAATTTGAGGATGATGCGGGCCTTGGAAACGGGGGCCTGGGCCGTTTGGCTGCCTGCTTCCTCGATTCGCTTGCTTCTCTTGATTATCCGGGGCACGGCTCCTGCATCCGCTATCGCCATGGATTATTCGAGCAGCGCATTGTGAACGGCTATCAGGTGGAATATCCGGACCAATGGCTGCTGCACGGGTATGTATGGGAGGTGCGCCGCCCGGATGAGAGTGTGGAAGTGAACTTCTGGGGCGAGGTGAAGACGGAGGAGATTGATGGCCGTCTTGGATTCCGCCATGTGAATGCCGAGACAGTGCTGGCGGTGCCGAGCGACATTCCGGTGGTCGGCTATGGCACGGAGACAGTCAATACCCTGCGGCTGTGGAATGCAGAGCCGAATCCGCGCCAAAGCGTGTTCCGGACAAACCTGATGGACTACCGGCGGGCCACAGACAGCATTACAGAGTTTCTGTACCCGGATGACACGCATGATGAAGGGAAAATATTGCGGCTGAAGCAGCAGTATTTCCTTGTGTCCGCCAGCCTGCACAGCATCATCCGCACCTATCTGAAGCAGCACCGGGGCATCCGGCAGCTGCATGAGCATGTGGCGATTCATATTAACGACACACATCCGGTGCTGGCCATTCCGGAGCTGATGCGCCTGCTGCTGGATGAGCATGGGCTCGGCTGGGATGAAGCCTGGGAGATTACGACGAAAACAATGTCCTACACGAACCATACGACGCTTTCCGAGGCCCTGGAAAAATGGCCGATCCGTCTGTTTCAGCCGCTGCTGCCGCGCATCTTCCTGATTGTACAGGAAATCAATGAGCGGTTCTGCCGGGCATTGTGGGAGCGCTATCCGGGAGATTGGCAGCGGATTGAGCATATGGCCATTGTGGCGCATGATGTGGTGAAAATGGCGCATCTGGCCATTGCGGGAACCTACAGCGTCAATGGCGTGGCGCCGCTGCATACGGAGATTTTAAAAAATCGGGAAATGAACTTGTTTTATCAGTACGAGCCGCACAAGTTCAACAATAAAACGAATGGCATCACCCACCGGCGCTGGCTTATGAAGGCCAATCCGCGTCTGGCGGAGACGATTACAGAGCTGATCGGGGATGGCTGGAAGCGGGATCCGGATCAGCTGCAGCAGCTGCAGGCCTATGTGGATGATGCCGGCTTGCAGGACCGCGCCTATACAATCAAGCAAATGCAAAAGCGGAAGCTTGCGGATTTCATTCAGCGCCGCTATGACATTGCGGTGGATGAGAACTCAGTTTTTGATGTGCAGATTAAACGGCTGCACGGGTACAAGCGGCAGCTGCTCAATGTGCTGCATATCATCTCGCTGTACAATCACCTGAAGGAGCATCCGAATTCCTGTCTGGATGTGCCGCGAACCTTCATCTTCGGGGCGAAGGCATCTCCGGGCTACTATGTGGCGAAAAAGGTGATCAAGCTGATCAATGCGGTGGCCGAGCGGGTGAATGGGGATCCGCGGACACGGGACATGCTGAAGGTAATTTTTATTGAAAACTATAACGTGTCGCTGGCCGAGCTTATTATCCCCGCTGCCAATGTCAGTGAACAGATTTCCACGGCATCGAAGGAAGCATCCGGCACCGGCAATATGAAGTTCATGCTCAACGGTGCACTGACAATCGGCACGATGGATGGCGCCAATGTCGATATTTTTGAACGTGTCGGCTACGATAATTTCTTCCTGTTCGGGCTGCGCTCGGAGGAAGTGCTGAGCTATTACCAGAACGGCGGCTACAATGCTTGGGAGTATTATCATAACAGCCCGGTGCTGCAGCAGATTATGAACCAGATCACGAACGGTTCCTTCGGCGGAACGGCCTATGAGTACGGTCCGATTTATGACTCACTGCTGACGGAAAATGATCCGTATTTTGTACTGCGTGATTTCCAAGCCTATAAGGAGGCGCAGGAGCGGGTGGCCATGTGCTACAGCAACCGCCCCGTCTGGCAGCGCATGAGTTTGGTGAACATTGCGAATGCCGGCTACTTTTCATCTGACCGGACGATTGAGGAGTATGTGAAGGACATTTGGCATTTGGAGAAGCTGTAAAGCGCAGAAAAAAAGAGGGGCAGATTTGCCCCTCTTGCTTATTTTACAGTTAATACTTGATACCCGTGAGGCGCGACAGTCAATGTGCTTCCTGTCGGCTTCTCGCCTGTGAACAGGTCGGATGCGCCGGCGAATGCCTCAGGAATAGTCACTGTTACCGGCTCATCGGAGTTGTTCAGTGTGAACAGCAGCGTTTCGCTTGCCGCTGTCTTGGTGTACATCACATAGTTTTTGCTGCTGTCAGCTGTTACGAAGCGGAAGGTGCCGCGGTTGCCGAAGGCTTCATTCTCCTTGCGCAGACGGATCAGGGAAGAGAGGAAGCCGAACATGTCACGGTCCTGCTTTTCCTGGTCCCAAATCATGCACTTGCGGCAGCCTGGATCCTGCTCGCCTGTCATGGCGATTTCGTCGCCATAATAGATGCAAGGTGTGCCGGAGGAGGACAGAAGGAACAGGAAGAGCTGCTTCATTTTGTCCTTGTTGTCATCACACACTGTCAGGATGCGCGGTGTATCGTGGCTTCCCAGCAGGTTGAAGGCAACCTCGGAAGCGTTCTCCGGGTACATAATCATCGCATCAGTTGTCCGGTAAGTGAACTCTTCAGCTGAGATTTCATCCTTCGCAAAGTATTGGATGGCCGCATGGGTGTAAGGGTAGTTCATTACGGCATCAAACTGGTCGCCCTGCAGCCAGGCCATGGAATCATGCCAGATTTCGCCGAGGATATAGACATCCTTTTTGATTGCTTTCACTTCTTTGCGGAATTCACGCCAGAAGTCATGGGATACCTCGTTGGCAACGTCCAGGCGCCAGCCGTCAATGTCAAACTCGCGCACCCAATAGCGTCCGACCTCCAACAAATATTCCCGGAGCTCCGGATTGGAGGTGTTCAGCTTCGGCATCATGTGGGTGAAGGCAAATGTGTCATAGTTCGGCATCGGCTCTGTTTGCACAGGATAGTCCCATACATAGAACCAATCCTTGTACTTGGACTTCTCTCCATTTTCCAAGACATCCTGGAATTGCGGGAAATAGAAGCCGCTGTGGTTGAATACAGCATCGAGCATGATTTTAATGCCGTTTTGATGGCACAGTTCGATCATGCGCTTGAAGGTCTCCTTATCGCCAAACTGCTCATCAATTTCCATATAATCAACCGTATCATATTTGTGGTTTGTTGTTGCCTTAAAGATCGGAGTGAAGTAAATTCCGGTTATGCCGAGCTCCGCCAGATGGTCGATATGGTCGATGACCCCTTGGAAGTCGCCGCCGAAGAAGTTGGTCGGCGTCGGTTCCGCGCTGCCCCATGGCAGGGCGCCCTTCGGATCATTGGAGGCATCGCCGTTTGCAAAGCGTTCCGGGAAAATCTGATACCAAACCGTGTCGCGCACCCAATCCGGAGCATCGAAAATGTCCTCTGCATTTAAATAAGGGAAGCAGAAGTAGGGGGCTGTATCCTTTTTAAAGATTTCCGTGAAGAATTCTTTCTCTGTATATACGAGTGTTTCTTTGCCGTCTGTCAGCTGGAATCCGTAGCGGAGGCGGCGGAAGTCCGGCTGAATCTCCGCATACCAGTAATCGAACAGGCCGGTTGTGCCAATTTTCTCCATCGGCTTTGTCTTGCATTGCCACTCGCCTTCTGCCCAATCATAGGGATCGCCATGGATGAGTGTGGCTTCTGTCGCGTCATCCTTTTTCGTGCGCAGGCGAATATGCAGTGTTTTTTTATCGTAGACGTAGGCATAGTTGGATTTCGGACGGTGGTAAATGGCTTCTCTTAGCATCCTTATTCCTCCATATATAGAAGATATAGAAAGGCAAACGATTGCCTTATCATGTTTTAGGTTAGTACCTCTGGTCGGGAAAGTCAATTATGAAAGCGCCAATTTTTGGGTAACGATTCCAGTTTTTTGGAAATGTCGTTCGCATTTAAGTAATATTTTGTCGGAATGTGTTCTCTAATCTGAAAAAAACACTTGAATAAAAAAGATTCATAGTTGTATAATAAGGTCATGAAAGGTGCAAACGTTTTCACTTGTTTTGCAATTTTTTTTGCACGGTGTGTGCAAACGTTTGAACATTTTAATCTCATTCACTCACATCATTAGGAGAGGGGTTTTACCTTATGAAGAAAGCAAAAGCGCTATCTCTAGTTGCAATTCCGGCTTTAGCGGCAGGAATGCTGGCTGGCTGCGGACCAAAGGACGAAGGCAATAAGACGGCAACTGACAACAAGAGTGCGAGCAGCTCCAAGGAATTGCTTGTTTGGGAAGACAAGGACAAGGTGAACGGCATTAAGGATGCAGTTGCACAGTTCGAGAAGGACAACAACATTAAGGTAAAAATTAAAGAGATCGGCACAACTGACCAGGTTAAGCAGCTCCGCCTTGATGGGCCGGCCGGCAAAGGCCCGGACGTAATCACGATCCCGCATGACCAAATCGGCGGCGCGGTAACAGAGGGCTTGCTTGCAGAACTGAAATCTGACAAGTCTGTGACAGACAAGTTCACAGAATCCTCCATCTCAGCTGAAACATTCCAGGGCAAGCTGTACGGCCTTCCAAAGGCAACAGAAACGCCTGTATTTATTTACAACAAAAAGCTGATGCCGCAGGATCAGGTTCCGAAAACATTGGAAGATCTGTATACCTTCTCCAAGGGCTTCACAAAAGACGGCAACTACGGCTTCCTGGCATTGTGGGATAACTTCTACTTTGCAGAAGGCATCATGGCAGGCTACGGCGGCTACGTATTCGAAAATAACAACGGCACACTGGATCCAACAAAGCTTGGCTTGAACAATGCCGGCTCCGTACAAGGTGCGGAATTTATCACAAAATGGTACAAGGAAGGCTTGTTCCCGAAAGGTATCATCGGCGAAAAGGGCGGCTCTCAGCTTGATGCGCTGTTCAACGAAGGCAAAGTTGCCGCTGTTATGAACGGACCATGGGCATTCCAAGGCTATGGCAACGCAAAGATCGATTACGGTGTAGCGCCAATGCCGAAGCTTGCGAACGGCCAGCCAGTAAAGACATTCATGGGCGTAAAAGGCTACCATGTAACGTCCTTCTCCAAGAAACAAGATTTGGCACAGAAGTTCATCGAGTTCATCACGAACGAAGAGAACTCCAAGAAGCGCTTTGAAGCAACAAAGGAAATTCCGCCTGTGAAGACAGTAATCGATTCTATTACTGACGAAGCTTCCAAGGCAGTTGCCGAGCAATCCAAGGTTGCAGTCCCAATGCCGAACATTCCGGAAATGGGCGAAGTATGGACACCGGCTGCAAGCGCGCTTCAGCTGATGATCAACAAGGGCACCGCTCCGCAAAAAGCGCTTGACGATGCTGTGAAGCAAATTGAGACAAACATTAAGACAAACCATAAAAAATAAGTAGACTCAACTGCATTTGTACCCCTTCGCATGGGAGGGGTACAAATACCTATTTATAGCGGGTGATGAGTAAGAGAAGGGGGAACCCAGAGAAATGGAAGGCATTGTACAACCAACTAACAGCTCAAAGCATGCAAAAACAGCGATGCTGCTGTCCATCATTCCCGGACTTGGCCAGCTGTATAACCGCCAGATCGTAAAAGGAATTGCACTGCTTGTATTGACCGCATCTTTCTTCATTGTATTTCAAGATTTGTTAAACATGGGCTTGTGGGGCATTGTGACACTCGGTACAGAAGTGCCGCGCGACCACTCTATATTCCTGCTGGTAAAAGGGATTCTGGCCGTCATTGTGCTGCTGTTCGGTCTCGGTGTTTACGCGTTCAACCTGCGTGATGCCTATGTGAATGGGAGAAAGCGCGATCACGGTGAACGGCTCAACTCGGTAAGAGAGCAGTTCCACAATTTGATGGATAATGGTTTCCCTTATTTGATGATTACTCCGGGATTCATTCTTCTTGTCTTCGTTGTTGTATTCCCGATCATCTTCGTAATCCTGCTTGGCTTCACAAACTATGATTTGTACCATTCCCCGCCGGCGAAGCTCGTTGACTGGGTTGGCTTGCAGAACTTTGTAGAAGTCTTTACACTTCCGCTGTGGCGCGATACCTTCATCAATGTGCTTGGATGGACATTGGCATGGACGTTTATCGCGACAACACTGCAGGTGGCGCTTGGTGTATTCCTGGCCATCTTGGTGAATCAGCCTGATTTAAAAGGGAAAGCGATCATCCGGACCATCTTCATTCTGCCTTGGGCTGTTCCGGCATTCGTATCCATTCTCGTGTTTGCAGGTATGTTTAACGAATCTTTTGGTGCAATTAACCTACAGGTTTTAAGTATGCTTGGAATCGATCCCAAGCCGTGGATGACCGATCCGCTGTACACACGGATCGCCGTCATTCTCATTCAAATGTGGCTCGGCTTCCCATTCATCTTCTCCATGGTGACAGGGGTGCTGCAGGCCATTCCGGCTGACTTGTACGAAGCTGCGACAATCGACGGCGCTTCCGCATGGCAGAAGTTCACGAAGATTACGCTGCCGCTTGTTTTGTTTGCGACAGCGCCAATTATGATTACGCAGTATACCTTTAACTTCAATAACTTCAATATTATTTACTTGTTCAACGGCGGCGGACCGGCTGTGGAAAACCAAAACGCCGGCGGAACGGATATCCTGATTTCCTGGATTTACAGCCTGACGATGACATCTTCTCAATATGGAAAGGCGGCAGCCATCACGCTTCTTCTGTCTCTTGTCGTCATTACTGTGGCGCTGTGGCAGTTCCGCAGAACAAAATCATTCCAAGAAGAGGACATGATGTAAGATGAATTTAAAAACACAAAAAACAATTCGACTGACGCTTTCGTATCTTGTGGTTTTGGTGATGGCTGTTGTGATTTTTTATCCGCTGCTGTGGATTGTCGGTTCGTCCTTCAATCCAGGCGACAGCTTGTCCGGTTCTTCCATGATCCCGAAGCATGCAACGCTCGACCACTACCGGGATTTGTTTGACCAAAGCAAAAACAATTATTTGCTCTGGTACTGGAATACGCTGAAGATTTGTATTGCGACCATGTTCTTCTCTGTGCTGGCCATCAGCTTCACCGCGTATGCTTTTTCCCGCTACCGCTTTGTGGGGCGCAAAAACGGCTTGGTTACATTTTTGATTTTGCAGATGGTGCCGAACTTCTCGGCGTTGATTGCCCTGTTCGTATTGGGCCAATTAACAGGCTTGCTGGATACACATCTTGGTTTGATTCTCATCTATGTGGGCGGAGCCATTCCAATGAACACATGGCTTATGAAGGGATATTTGGATACCATTCCGAAGGAGCTTGATGAGTCAGCGCGCATTGACGGCGCAGGACATTTCCGGATTTTCTGGCAGATTGTCATGCCGCTGGCAAAGCCGATTATCGCCGTTGTTGCGTTGTTCAACTTCATCGGCCCATTCACTGACTTTATCCTGGCCAAGATTTTCATTCGCTCAGAAGAGAAATATACGTTGGCAATTGGACTGTATGATATGATTTCCAAAGAATTCGGAAATCAGTTCACAGAATTCGCTGCAGGGTCTGTCCTAATTGCCCTTCCAATTGCTATACTGTTCTTATCCCTGCAAAAGTACTTTGTCTCCGGTTTGACGGCAGGCGGTACGAAGGGGTAAGAAGACTGGGGAGGAGGAACGGAGATGCGCAAAGCTATAACGCTGCTGTTGCTGATTCCGTTTCTTCTTTTTTATGCACTTCCCGCAGAAGCTGCTGAAAAAGAAGAGAGACACTGGCAGGATGAATCCATCTATTTTATCATGGTGGACCGTTTTCAAAACGGCAATCCGGCAAATGACGGCAAGGATGCAGATCCGACAGATTTAAAGTCTTACACGGGGGGCGATCTGAAAGGGGTTACAGACCGTCTCGATTACATTCAGAAAATGGGGTTTACGGCCATCTGGCTGACGCCGGTCGTGGATAATGTCGACGGCGGGTATCACGGCTATTGGCCGAAGGATTTCAGCAAGGTGGACGAGCACTTCGGCACCATGGAGGATATGAAAAAGCTTGTGAAAGAGGCGCATAAGCGGAACATGAAGGTCATCTTGGATTATGTCGCCAACCACACCGGCCCGAACCATCCGTGGCTGAACGATCCGGCAAAGAAGGACTGGTTCCACCCGCAGCAGGACATTACAAACTGGGATGATCAGACGGAGCTGGAGAACAACTGGCTGTTCGGCCTCCCGGATTTGAACCATGAAAATCCTGATGTCCGAAAATTCTTAATTGACAATGCGAAATATTGGATTAAAGAGACTGGAGTGGATGGCTTCCGCCTGGATGCCATTAAGCATATTCCGAAGGATTTCCTGAAGGAATTCGTTTCGTCCATTAAAAAGGAGTATCCGAATTTCTTCTTCATCGGCGAGGTGCTTTCCGAGGATCCGAAATATGTGTCCGAATATAAGGATACAGGCATTGACGCCTTTTTGAATTACCCGTATTATAAGGAAATTACGGATGCCTTCAGCAAGCCCGGGGTGTCGCCGGATCGGCTGTATAATGAGTGGGAGCGCGATCAGCAGCTGTATCAGGACCCGTACATGCTTGGCACATTTATTGATAATCACGACCAGGTGCGCTTTACCCGCGTGGCACTGGAAAACAAGCAGTATCCGCCGAAGCGGCTGCGTATGGCTTTAACCTATCTCTTGACATCGCCCGGCATTCCCATCATGTACTATGGAACGGAAATTGCCCTTGATGGCGGCCCGGACCCGGACAACCGCCGGATCATGGACTTTAAAACAGATAAGGATTTTCAGGATTATATCTCGAAATTGGGCGAGCTGCGCCAACAGCTGCCGTCGCTTCGTCGCGGCACCTTTGAAATGCTGTATGATCAGGATGGCATGAGCGTGTTCAAGCGCACATATGAAAAGGAAACGACTGTCATCGCCATCAACAACACAACGGAGACGAAAAAGGTGACTTTATCGAGCGGGCAGTTGGCCGCAAATAAAGAGCTGCGTGGCCTTTTGTCAGATGACCTTGTACGCGAGGAGAATGGCTCCTATGCTCTCGTGCTGAAGCGGGAGACGGCAAATGTATATGCTTTGGCAGAGCGCACCGGCTTAAACTGGGGCTTCATCGGCGCCATCGCCGGCGTATATGTGCTGTTTACCATTTTCCTGATTCTTGCGAGAAGGCGGCGCAAGAAGAATTAGGCGTGTATTTGGGGAATCCTATAAGCAAGCTGCATGGCAGATGTGGCAAAAAAGAAAACTTCATGCGGCATAAGCGAAGGCGTATGCTCTTGATGATATAATAGAAGCACTTGGAGCAATCCGGGAAAGGATGGTGTGTATGGCTGTAACGATTAAAGACGTGGCCAGACAGGCAAATGTTGCACCGTCCACGGTATCTCGCGTTATCGCCGACAGCCCGAGAATCAGTGAAAAAACAAAGAAGCGCGTTCGCCGGATCATGGATGAGCTTGGCTATCATCCGAACATGAATGCCCGCAGCCTGGCGAACCAGACGACGCAGGCACTCGGGGTCATTATGCCGAGCTCTGCGAACAAATCGTTTCAGAATCCGTTTTTCCCTGAGGTAATCCGTGGCATCAGCTCCTTTTCACACATTAAAGATTATTCTTTATATATGTCAACAGGGGAAACGGAGCAGGAAATCTTTGAAGGCGTTGTCAAGATGGTGCAGGGAAAACGAGTGGACGGCATTGTGCTGTTGTATTCACGTGTTGATGACCCAGTGACAAAGTATTTAGTGGAACAGGAATTCCCATTTGTATTAATCGGCAAGCCGCATCATATAAGTGAAGACATCACGTATATTGATAATGACAACTACTCGGCCGGGAGAGAGGTCACTGAATACCTCATTTCCCTGGGCCACCGGCAAATTGCGTTCATTGGCGGCAGCCCTGACCTGATGGTAACAAAGGAACGGCTTGCCGGATACCGTGAGGCGCTGAAGCTGGCGGACTTGCCGCTTCCCGACGATTATATCTTTTATATGGAATTTGATCGGGAAGGCGGCCAGCAGGCGGTTGAGCAGCTGATGTCCATGCCGGAACCGCCGACAGCAATTGTGGTGACAGACGACCTGATGGCGCTCGGCGTGCTGAGCACGCTGGCCGAAAGCGGGCATATGGTGCCGGATGAGGTATCGGTCGCCAGCTTCAACAATGTTATTTTTTCAGAGCTGGCATCGCCGCCGCTGACTTCGGTGGACGTGCGCATTTTCCAGCTTGGCTATGAGGCTGCGAAAAGCCTGATTGAACGGGTGGAGCAGCCGCATTTCGCCCCGAAAAGCATTATCGTGCCGTACAAAATTGTGAGACGGCAAACCTGCAAGCAAATTGTGAAGGATCAGCTATGCACTTCTTGAGCATAGCTGGTTTACATAAAAGCGCAACCGATTGCATTATCATATTATGAGAACAGGGTGTGAGAACATGAAGCGTTTATTTCAAGTGAATGAATGGAAGATTGTTGAGACAGAGCTGCACACAGAAGAATTCCGCCTCGCGGAAAGCATGACGAGCTTGGGCAACGGCCGTATGGGGATGCGCGGCAACTTTGAAGAGCTGTATTCCGGCGATTTCCATCGCGGCTCCTATATCGCGGGGGTGTGGTTCCCGGATAAAACACGTGTGGGCTGGTGGAAAAACGGCTATCCAGACTACTTCGGCAAAGTCATCAACTCAGTGAACTATATCGGCATCCGCGTCTTTTTGGATGGCGAGGAAATTGATTTGTACACGGCAAATGTAACAGCATACTACCGCGAACTTGATATGCAGCATGGTGTTTTGACACGCAGGTTCACAATTGAGCACGGCGGCAGAGAAACAGATGTGGAGGCTGTCCGCTTCCTGTCTGTCGCAGACCCGGAGCTTGCGGTGATCAAGTATACCGTCACACCAAAGAATTACAGCGGCAAAATTAAGTTCGTCCCGTATCTGGACGGCGATGTGCGCAATGAAGACTCCAACTATGATGAGGACTTCTGGACAGAGGTAAGCAAGGAGGCCGGCGAATACAGCGGCTCCATTGTCATGCGCACGAAGGAGAATCCGTTCGGCACGCCTACATTTGAAGTGGCGGCAGCCATGAAAATTGCGGTGGACGGCAAGGTTGTCGACCTGGAAGTAAACAATGAGCATGAATACGTGGAAAATGTGATTGATGTGAAGGCGGAAAGCGGCAGCCCGGTGACGCTGTACAAATACGTGGCTGTCACAACAGACCGCGACTATGCCCGCAATGAGCTGCTTGACAAGGCAGCAGAGGTGCTGGCGCGCAGTGAAGAGAAAGGCTATGAAGCGCTGCTTGCCGAGCACCGCCAAGGCTGGCTCTCCCGTTGGGAAATCGCGGATGTGGAAGTCAAGGGTGACGCAGAAGCGCAGCAGGGCATCCGCTTCAACCTGTTCCAGCTGTTCTCCACGTACTACGGCGAGGACGCGCGTCTCAACATCGGGCCAAAGGGCTTCACAGGCGAAAAGTACGGCGGTGCGACATATTGGGATACGGAAGCGTACGCGCTGCCGTTGTACCTCGGCACAGCCAATCCGGAGGTGGCGCGCAACCTGTTGATTTACCGCCACACCCAGCTGCCGGAAGCGCATATCAATGCCGGCAAGCAAGGCCTGAAGGGCGCCCTGTATCCGATGGTAACCTTCACAGGCATCGAGTGCCATAATGAGTGGGAAATCACCTTTGAAGAAATTCACCGCAACGGCGCAATTGCTTACGCGGTATACAACTATGTCAACTATACAGGCGACAAGGCTTATCTGCATGAGTATGGCATCGACGTGCTGACAGGCATCTCCCGCTTCTGGGCGGACCGTGTGCACTACAACAAGAAGAAGGACCAGTACATGATGCACGGTGTCACAGGCCCGAACGAGTATGAAAATAACGTCAACAACAACTGGTATACAAACACGATGGCGGCCTGGACGCTGGAGTATACGCTGCAGACCGTGGAACATCTCAAGGCGAACGGGCACAGCGACCGCGTAGCCGGACTCCATATTACGGAGGAAGAGCTGGCGAAGTGGCGTGAAATTGTGGAGAAGATGTACTATCCATATGACGAAGAGCTGCGTGTGTTCGTCCAGCACGATACGTTCCTGGATAAGGATTTGCGCACAGTGGACACACTCGCGCCGGAGGACCGTCCATTGAACCAGAAATGGTCCTGGGACAAAATTTTGCGCAGCTGCTTTATCAAGCAGGCGGACGTCCTGCAGGGCATGTACTTCCTGAACGACCGTTTCACAACGGAAGAGAAGCGCCGCAACTTCGAGTTCTATGAACCGATGACCGTACATGAGTCCAGCCTGTCCCCATCCGTCCATGCAATTCTCGCGGCGGAGCTCGGGATGGAGGAAAAGGCGTACGAAATGTATAATCGCACAGCGCGCCTGGATTTGGATAACTACAACAACGATACAGAAGACGGCTTGCACATCACAAGCATGACAGGCGCATGGCTTGGCATTGTCCAAGGCTTTGCCGGCATGCGCACAGCGAACGAGTCCCTGTCCTTCAGCCCGTTCATTCCGTCTGCCTGGGACAGCTTCTCCTTCAAGATTGTGTACCGCAATCACAACTTCAAGGTGGATGTCACACAGGAGGCTGTTGCACTGACGCAGTTTGGCGGCAGTGATCTGCAGGTGAAGGTGTATGAGGAGACTGTTACGCTGCCTGAGAACGGCACGGTATCGGTGGCATTGCGCAAGTAAGGTTTGGGAGAGCGCCGGATGAATCCGGCGCTTTTTGCTGTGTCGGGAGCCTGTACTTACGAAGCCTTTTGAATGGCTTGCTTCAGCTCTTGAACATTTTCCTTATTGACTTCGTACAGAATCTCCAAGCCATCTCGCGTCCCTTGCACCAAGCCTGCAGATTTTAATTTGGAAATATGTTGGCTTGCCGTAGATTGCGGGATATCCAGTGTCGCATGAATGGTTGATACATTCATTTTTTCGTTTTGAAACAGCAGGCTCATAATTTGCAGTCGTGTCGGGTGCGACAAGACGCGCAATTGATCTGCGACCTCTTCAAATCGCTCCTTTGAAATTGCCAGCATGTTCATCCCTCCACTTTTTATAGGTTTATTAGCTCAGGAATATAATATCAAAATAAAATGATTGATTTGTGATTGTTATTTCTTTGTAATGGGACTGTAACGGCATTGGCAAGAGGAATCGCATTCTTGTTACAGAGAAGGGGCATCTGAAATATGCAGATGCCCCTTGTATGTATCAGCGGTAATTAATAAATTGCAGTTCGATTGGCAGATCTGCCCCGCGCACGGCAGCGATAATCGCCTGCAGGTCGTCGCGGTTCTTGCCTGTTACGCGCACCTGGTCATCCTGCACCTGGCTTTTCACCTTGAGCTTCGTGTCCTTAATGATTGTGTTGATTTTCTTCGCCAATTCCTTGTCGATGCCTTGCTTCAGCGTGACGCGCTGGCGTACGGTACCGCCGGATGCGCCTTCCACCTTGCCGTATTCCAGGTTCTTAATCGGCACGTTGCGCTTGGCCAGCTTGCTGATCAGCACATCTGCCAGTTGATTCAGCTTGAACTCATCATCGGAAATGAGCACAATTTCTTCCTTCTCCAGCTTGATGTCGCTTTTGCTTCCCTTAAAGTCATAGCGCGTCCCAATTTCCTTCAGCGCGAGGTTGATTGCGTTTGTCACCTCGGGCATTTCCACTTTGGATACAATATCAAAAGAGCTTTCCTTTGACATACATTCCACCTCCAAAAAACAATGTCTATTCCTATTATATTAAAACTTGGCAAAATGGACAAATATGGACAGGAACATGCTATAATGGAGAGCATTGCTTGGATACACTAAAGATATCTTTTACATAGAGAGGGTTTACGAAATGACATTACAGCTTGGAACAATTGAACAGGTGCGCGTGCTGCGCCAGACGGACATCGGCTATATGGTTGGAACAGAGGAAGAGGAAGTGCTGCTGCACAATAATGAAGTGGCAGGGGAAATTGAGGTGGATGACGAGATTGACGTGTTCATCTATTCTGATAATCAGAACCGGATTACGGCTACCATGAAAACACCGGCAATCACGACAGAGGACTTCGGCTGGGTGAGCGTGGTCTCTGTGATGAAAAATCTCGGCGTATTTGTAAACATCGGCATTGCGAAGGACATTCTCGTGCCGGAGGATGAGCTGCCGGGCTTCTACGGTGTGTGGCCGGAGGAAGGGGACGAGCTGTACTGCATCCTGAAAGCGACGCGGAATGATCGCCTCATTGCGAAGCTGGCGCGCCAGGAGGATATGGAGGAGCTGGCGGTGGATGCGACAGAGTCCATGTTCAATAAAAACGTGGCCGGCCGCGTGTACCGCTCACTGCGGGTGGGCTCCTTCATCCTGACAGATGAGCACTTCCTTGGCTTTGTCCATGAGTCGGAGCGCCGGGAAGAGCCGCGCCTGGGCCAGCGCGTGGAGGGCCGCATCATTGCGGTGAAGGAAGACGGCACGATCAACGTGTCACTCCTGCCGCGCAAGCAGGAGGGCATGGAAGAGGATGCCGAGCGCATTTACGAGTATATGGAAGGCCGCGGCGGCGCGATGCCGTTTGGCGATAAGACGGGCGCTGAGGATATTAAGGAACGCTTTAACATGAGCAAGGGAGCCTTCAAGCGGGCGCTTGGCAAGCTGATGAAGGACGGCAAGGTGTATCAAGAGGAAGGCTGGACATATTTTGTGCGTGAGGAGAAGGCTTCTGAGTAATCAGAGGCTTTTTTTTGCGGTGTGAAACAATTGTGTGCGGGATGGAACAAAAGAAGCGGAAGTGAAAGAGATTGCTTCGGGGGCTTTGGTGTAATTGGAACAATCTTCCTGAAAAATGAAACAATCTTTTTAAGAAATGGAACAATGTTTTCAAAAAGTGAAACAATCCTCTTTAAAAATGAAACAATTCTCTCCAACGCATATCTCAGACAGTCTAAAAATGAGGAAAACAGGCAGGATTCCTGCCTGTTTTCTTAACGATGGTCTGTTTTCTTGGAGTAATCGTGCTTGCCTGCCTGATAATTTGCTTGCTCCTGCTGGTTTTTCAGCATACGTTCGGCATTATGGTCCTGTTTCTTCTTGTCGTTATCGCTTGTTTTTGGCATGATCGTATCCTCCTTCATGAAATGTGGGGCGGCCGGAGCCTCCCTTCGGTGGGCTGAACAGCCGGCTCCGCTTTTCTATGTTTATCGTCCCCGTTTCCGCACAGACTATGTGTAATACATCTTGAGGAAGGCGGGTGGCGGGATTGCGTCTACCAAAGTTGAATCCGGCAGAGCTGAGCAAGAAGATTGCCATTGTAGCGCTTGGGGGTGTGCTGAATGCCATTGGCATGAACCTGTTTCTGACCCCGGCCAACATCTACGCCAGCGGCTTTGCCGGGCTGTCGCAGCTGCTGTCGCATGTGATTGAAGATTACACGCCCTTCTTTGTTTCCACCGGGACGCTCTACATCTTATTTAATATCCCCGTGATCATTTTGGCCTGGCGCATGGTCGGCAAGGATTTCACCATCTTCAGCTTCATCAGTGTTGCCTTTATGACGCTGTTTTTGGAGCTTGTGCCCATTTATCGGATGTCGCATGATATCATTCTGAACGCGGTGTTCGGCGCGGTTGTCTCTGCATTTGGAACGGGGTTAACGCTGAAATGGGGAGCTTCCACCGGCGGCATGGACATCGTGGTGCTTATTCTGTCCCGGATAAAAGGAAAACCGCTCGGCACCTATTTTTTTGTATTTAACTCCCTGATTATCCTTGCAGCAGGAATTCTGTATGGCGGAGAAAAGGCATTATACACGCTGGTGGCTTTGTACGTATCCTCGCGTGTTATTGATGCCATCCATACAAGACACGTGAAAATTACTGCTTTTATTGTGACGAAAAAGGGGCCGGAAGTGCGAAAGGCCATTCATCAATGCCTCGTGCGCGGCATCACCACCTTGTCGGCAAAAGGGGGATTTACGGATGAGGTGAAGGACGTGCTGATGATTGTTATCACACGGTATGAGCTGTACCAGCTGAAGCGCGTGCTTACCGAGGTGGATTCGAGTGCGTTTGTGAACGTGCTGCATACGGAAGAAGTGATGGGGCTGTTTCGTAAGGATTGATTGGAAGAAAGCCGTCTCCAAAGCCTGGAGGCGGCTCTTCATTGTGCGGTCATCTTCACCTGCTGCAGAATCAGGCCGTCCCGCGGCACTGTCGGCATCCGGCTCAGACTGAAGCCAGTATTCTGCGGGCTAACAGCATAAGTGATGTGATGGAGCAGTACAGTAAAAGCTGCCCGCAGCAGCTCCATCGTCGCCTGTTCTCCGGCGCAGCGGTGCCCGAGCGCCTCACCGCCGCCGTGGGGAATGAATGCGAATATGCCGCCATGCCAATCCTGAAACCGTTCCGGCCGAAAGACATCAGGCTCTTCCCAAAGGCGGGGATCACGGTTTGTCCCATAAATATCGAGAAGGGTGCGGGTTCCTTTCGGAAAGGTGTAAGTGCGCCAAACAAAGGACCGGTGCACTTTTGCCCCGATAAAAGGACCGAATGGATAAAAGCGCCGCACCTCCTGGATGAACCAGTCGATGGACATGCCGCCGCCGAGCAGCTGCTCCCGGCAGCGCGGATGCTCATGCAGGGCCAGCGCCCCGAAGGCGACATAGATGGCAGCGGATGTAACCGTATGTAAAAAATTGTTCAGCTCGGCAGCGGCAATACGGCTGTCCAACAGCTTCCCATCCAAATCGCGGTGCCGGGCAATGCGGGCCAGAGCCAGCTCTTCATCAGTCTGCAGCTCACCGGACCGGACCTGCTTCACAAGGGAGACCAGCCAGCGATCCACTTTCCTGCGCGACCGCTTTCCTTCCCGGTAGCGGGGACCCGCAAAAGCACCTAACGCAGCCACAAGATCGCTGAAGGCTTCGGCCATGTCCGCCACATCCTGAAGCGGCACGCCGGTCCAGCGGCAGGCCACCCGGTAAAAAATTTTACGCGCTTCTGTAAACAGCACGATCTGCTCCTGCTGCTCCCAGGAAGACACAGTCCCCAGCCATTCCTCCCGGGCAATGTCTGAAAGCCGCTGCAGGTGCCCTGCATCCACGAGTGAAAGAAGCAACTGCTTGCGGTGCCGGTGTGCCGCGCTGTCCAGTGTTTGTACGGTGTGTTCCCCGACCATTGTTTTTTGCAGGCGCTTTGGAATGGCCCCCTTTCGCTGAAACTTGTCATCGTCATAGAACAGCCGGGCCGCTTCCTCGCCGCTCATGCAAATCACTTTTATGCCCAGAAAGCGTGTTTGAAACACATCTGTCCCATAGCGCCGGCAGCGGCTGGAGATGAACAGATAGCCTTCCCGCAGCAGATCCAAAGTATGGTCAAAGCCCTTGTCGCGGGGCATCGGCCGCATGTTTTCCATCCTTGCACCCTCCTGTTTGCGGAAAAAGAGGCTGGCATGTGCCAGCCTCTTCCTGCGTTACTGATTTTGGGACATATTTTGCAGCTGATCCTGCATCTCACGCAGCTGAATTTTCTCCGCGCTTGTAGAATGTACATATGCGGAAGAAAGCGCGTTTTTTGCCTTCTCGACCAATTCAGACTGCTCGGATGTGCTGCATTGCACCGCCTGCGACACCATATCTCTTGCTTGCTGGAATAATAGGTTGCCCATTATATACCTCCAAGTGGCGAGTTGTTGCGCTCTTTCTGTGCCTCTGCTTCGGCTAAAGTCATACGATAAGGGAATCGTGCATCATGAAGCGATACAGAATCGCTGCCTTGCTGGATCAGACGCTTGGATCGGTTCTTCTTACCCATTGTCATATTCCCCCTTTAGGTCTGCAGAACTGACACTTGCGGTGTCCTCTATAGTATGTACAGCAGGGGGGAAAGTATAGATGGAAAGGCGTTACAGGCGAAGCAAGTTCTCCAAGTAAACGGCCACTCCGTCATCTTGGTTGGAGAGGGTCACAGCGTTGGCGCGGCGCTTCAGCTCGTCAATACCGTTGCCCATGGCAATGCCGTGTCCGGCAAACTCAATCATTTCAAAGTCGTTATCCTCGTCGCCAAAGGCAACAACGCGCTCCTGTGGAATGCCATAGAAGTCGGCAACACGCTGCAGGCCGACTGCCTTGTTCATGCCGCTCTTGACAATCTCGACAATATGCCACGGCGCGGCCCAACGGCGGTGGTCAATGACTTCCGCATGCACATCGGTGAGATGCGCGCGGATGGACTCCACCTCATGCTCATGGGCATCAATCAGGAGGCACGTCGGCGCATCCTCAAGAAGATGGAGGAGATCGCCTGTATAGACCTTCGGCGAACCGAATTGGAAAATATGCCGCATGCCTTCGTCAATCTCCCGCACATACACATCGTCAATGACTTCCGCATATATGTTTTTCACGCCAAAATCGGCACAGGCGCGGATAATGGTGTGCGCGGTCTCCAGCTCAAGCGGTGTGTGGTACGTGCCCCAGGACGGATCAAGCGGGTGATGGATATAGGCGCCGTTAAAATTAATGATGGGTGTATCTAAGCCCATTTCTTGATAATACATATAGCTTGCGCGGTACGGGCGTCCCGTGGAGATGACGACATGGTGCCCGAGCTGCCGGGCCCTCGCAATTGTGTTCTTGGTCCGTTCAGAAATGGTTTTTTGGTCTGTGAGCAGGGTGCCGTCCAAATCTACGGCGATGAGGTATTTTTCCATGGTATCCCCTTTCTTACCTGTTTGTTCCTATCTTACGACTTTGCGAAAAAGCTGTCTATATTAGGCTGTCAAGCGCAATGGATAAAAATTCAAAAAACTGTTTCGGTTTTTTGGAGAAATTGTGAAATGGGTTACAATCTCCCAGTGAAGCTTTTATAATAAGCATTGTAATCTTCTCGTATAAGTTGTTTGACTCTCCTTTGTGGCTGGCCTCCTTGTGGGTCAGTTCTTTTTTTATGTATATGTGTAACATAAGCGAATATGATGAGCCTGTACAGGAGGGATCCGGATGAAGCAAAAGGTTGTTCTGCTTGGTTCAAATGTGATCGGAAAAGGAAATGAGGCGCTTGGCGAAGTGATTTTGGAGACATTTTTCACCCTGCTGAAGCAGCAGGAGCAGGTGCCGTATGCGGTATTTTGCATGAACAGTGGTGTGCTCGCCATGACAGAGCAGTCGCTTGTCCATGTGCATCTGCAGGAGCTGGAGAGACGCGGCACAAGAATGCTGGCATGTAAAACCTGTGCCGAGGCATATGAGGTAGCGGATGCTCTTGCGGTGGGCGAAATCGGCACCATGCAGGATTTTGTGAAGCTGGCAAGCGAGTTTGAGGTGCTGACGATTTCCTAAACATAACAGGGGAATGGAGGCGCAACCGGTACATACTATAGATGCAGCAACCATGAGAAGGGGGCCAACAGCATGGGACAAAATCATCAGTTCAAGCCTGGGCAAAAAGCGCCTAACAGTGGAGTATATGTGGAAATCGGCGAAACAGGAAGCGGCGTGCGCGACCCGAAATCCATCCGCCTGCATGCCGGGGACAGATTTCCGGAAACAACAAATGATGATCGTGTCTGGACGAAGAAACCAAAGTTCGGGCATTGAGAAGGGAGCTGTCCTCTGGTAAAGGGGGCAGCTTTTTTGTATAATATACATAAAGGTCAATAAAGGTCAAAAGGAGGCTTTCATATGGATTTGAATCGGATGACGGAAAAGCTGCAGCAGGCGATACTTGCGGCGCAATCGATGGCAGCCGCTCATTTCCACCAGGAGGTTGACAGCATCCATGTGCTGGCGGCGCTGCTGGAGCAGGAGGGCGGCCTCGCGGGACGAATTTTGCAGAAGCTGCAGGTGGATACAGAGCGCTTTTCACAGGAGGTGCAGCGGTTGCTTGGCAAGCGGCCGCAGGTGCGTGGCGGCGGTGCGGAAGCCGGCAAGGTATATGTGACTGCCGGCCTGCAGCAGCTGTTTGTCCGGGCGGAGGAGGAAGCGAAGCGGCTGAAGGATGATTACATGTCCGTGGAGCATATGCTGCTGGCGTTCACAGAGGAAAAGAGCGAGCTGGGCCGGCTGCTGGGGCAGTTCGGCGTACAGCGCGAACCGCTTTTGAAGGCATTACTGGAGGTAAGGGGGCATCAGCGCGTGACAAGCCAAAATCCGGAAGGAACCTATGAAGCATTACAGAAATACGGACGTGATCTTGTGGCAGAGGCGCGTCTCGGCAAGATTGATCCGGTGGTGGGGCGCGACAGCGAAATTCGCCGCGTCATCCGCATTTTGTCGCGGAAAACGAAAAACAATCCGGTGCTGATCGGGGAACCCGGCGTCGGCAAAACGGCGATTGTCGAGGGCTTGGCGCAGCGCATCGTGCGCAGAGATGTGCCGGAAGGCCTCAAGGATAAAACGATTTTTTCATTGGACATGAGCGCCCTTGTCGCCGGCGCGAAATTCCGCGGCGAGTTCGAGGAGCGGCTGCAGGCCGTGCTGAAGGAAATTAAAGAGAGCGAAGGGCGCATTCTTTTGTTCATTGACGAGCTGCATACGATTGTCGGCGCCGGGAAAGCGGAAGGGGCCATGGATGCCGGCAACATGCTGAAGCCGATGCTCGCGCGCGGCGAGCTGCACTGCATCGGTGCGACCACGCTGGATGAATACCGCAAGTATATTGAGAAGGACCCGGCGCTTGAACGCCGCTTTCAGCAGGTGCTGGTCGAGGAGCCGACGGTTCTGGATACGATCTCGATCCTGCGCGGCTTGAAGGAGCGCTTTGAAATCCACCATGGCGTGAACATTCATGACCGGGCGCTGGTGGCAGCCGCCACGCTGTCCGACCGTTACATTTCTGACCGCTTTCTGCCGGATAAGGCGATCGACCTTGTGGATGAGGCATGTGCGACAATCCGCACCGAAATTGACTCCATGCCGACAGAATTGGATGAAGTCATGCGCCGGATGATGCAGCTGGAAATTGAGGATGCCGCGCTGCGCAAGGAAACGGATGAGCGGAGCCGGGAGCGGCTGGCGGCCTTGCAGCGGGAGCTGGCGGATTTGAAAGAAACGACAGCAACGATGCGGGCGCAGTGGCAGAGTGAGAAGGAAGAGATTCAACGGGTGCGCGGCTTGCGTGAGCGGCTCGAACGCCTGCGCCATGAGCTGGAGAAAGCGGAGGGCGACTATGACCTGAACCGGGCGGCAGAGCTGCGCCACGGTCGCATTCCGGCGCTGGAAAAGGAGCTGAAGGCTGCAGAGGCGGAGACAGCTGCCAAGCAGCAGGAAGGGCGTTTATTGCGCGAGGAAGTGACGGAGGAGGAAATTGCCGGCATTGTGGCGCGCTGGACAGGCATTCCGATTACCAAGCTGGTAGAAGGCGAACGGGAAAAGCTGCTGCGGCTGGAAAGCATCCTGGCTGAGCGTGTCATCGGCCAGGAGGAGGCGGTGCAGCTTGTGTCTGATGCCGTCCTGCGGGCGCGCGCCGGCATTCAGGACCCGAACCGGCCAATCGGCTCCTTCCTCTTCCTCGGTCCGACCGGCGTCGGCAAGACAGAGCTGGCAAAAACATTGGCGCAGGCTCTGTTTGACAGTGAGGAGCAGATAATCCGGATTGATATGTCCGAGTACATGGAAAAGCACGCTGTATCACGCTTAATCGGGGCGCCTCCGGGCTACGTCGGCTATGAGGAAGGCGGACAGCTGACAGAAGCCGTGCGCCGCAAGCCGTATTCCGTCATTTTGCTCGATGAAGTTGAAAAAGCGCATCCGGAAGTATTCAACGTGCTGCTGCAGATGCTGGATGACGGACGGGTGACGGACTCCCAGGGCCGGACGGTCGATTTCAAAAATACCGTTGTCATTATGACCTCCAACATCGGCTCGCACTACCTGCTGGACGGCGTCGAGGCGGACGGCAGCATTGCCGAGTCTGCACGAAGCTCTGTCATGGCGCAGCTGCGCAGCCACTTCCGGCCGGAGTTTCTGAACCGGGTGGATGAGATCATCCTGTTCAAGCCGCTGACGCAAAGCGAAATTGTCGGCATCGTCGGCAAAATGGTGCGCGGCCTGCAGGAGCGGCTGGCGGAGCGGCAGATTCAGCTGCAGCTGACGGATGCGGCAAAGGCATTCCTCGCTTCGGCCGGCTTTGACCCGGCTTACGGGGCGCGCCCGCTGAAGCGCTACATCCAGCGCCACGTGGAAACGAAGCTGGCCCGGGCCATCATTGCCGGACACATTCACGATAACAGCACGGTAACAGTGGATGTCCGGGACGGAGAGCTTGTTGTGGTTTGACCCTGCCTCGGCAGGGTCTTTTTATGCCTGCATCTGCTACAATAGAGGACAGGCAAACACTGGGGGTGGGCGGATGAACGGGGAGCTTCGGCATCTGGGGGAGTATGAAAACGTGCTCGTCACGGATCAGCATGGCACCATTATTTTTTATGACCTGGCGGATTTGAACGTATTAAAGGAAATCGGGCTGCGTCCGGAGGAATTTATGGATCAGCCTGTAACGGCCATGTATCAAAATTTGACCATGGAAAACAGCACCATTATGAGCGTGCTGAGAACGGGACAGGCTGTGTGCAACACGAGGCAGGAGCTGATGACCAAAAGCGGGGATGTGTTTGTGCTGACAGGCTCCACCTACCCGATTATCGCGGACGGCGCCACCATCGGTGCCATCGAATTTTCCAAGCATTACTACGAGAAGGATAATATCCAATCTCTCAATAAGCGTGCCGTGCACAAGGTATACCGGAAGAACAATACAGTGTATACAATACAGGACTTGATTACAACGAACCCGGCCATGCTTGCCATCAAGCGAAAAATAGAAAGAGTCGCGCCGGCAAATTCAAATGTGCTGCTTGTCGGCAGAACAGGCACAGGCAAGGAAATCGTCGCTCAGTCCATCCATAATCTGAGCGGCAGATTCAATAGCCCGTTCGTTTCCTTAAACTGCGGAGCGGTTCCGCCAAACCTCTTGGAGAGTGTGCTGTTCGGCACAGTCAAGGGAAGCTTTACCGGTGCAGTGGATAAAAAGGGACTGTTTGAAGAGGCGGATGGCGGCACGCTGTTTTTGGATGAAATCAACTCCATGGAGTATTTCCTGCAGGTGAAGCTGCTGAAGGCGATTGAGGAAAAAACGATCTGGCGGGTGGGCGGCGGCCGGCCGGTTCATGTGAATGTCCGGATTCTCGCGGCGGTGAATGAAGACCCGGAGCTGCTGATGGCGGAAAAACGGATGCGCGAGGATTTGTATTACCGCCTGAGTGTGGTGCAGCTGGATTTGCCGGAGCTGCGGGAGCGGCCGGAGGATATTGAGCTTTTGCTTTGGCATTATATTCATTTTTATAACAGCAGCATGAATATGCAGATCGAGAGCGTGCAGCCTGAGGTGCTGGCATGCCTGCAGCAGTACCATTGGCCGGGAAATATCCGTGAGTTGCGGAATGCGGTCGAGACCGCATATCACAACGTTTCCTCTCATGAAATGACGCTGGAAGACCTTCCGCGCCGCATCAGGGAGTCGCGCCAAGAGACGGCATGCCCGCCAGCGACACTGAAGGAGGCTGTGGAGCAATATGAAATGCAGCTTGTACAGCAGGAATGGCACCGGTCGGGCGGAAAGCTGACACTGGCGGCAGAGCAGCTCGGCATTTCCAAGCAGCTGCTGAAGTATAAAATAGATAAATACGGACTGTAAAAGATCCTTTGCGAAGGATCTTTTTTACATATTGTCAAAAAAATTTTACAATATCCTGCGTCCGGCATAAGGAAAAGCCTGTGAAAGCTGATATGTGACAGTTCTGACAACTTGGCATGAAACTTGCTTTATAGGTAGATGTGGCGTTTGTCCCACAGGCCGACTAAAGCACTTATATTATCTGTCAATGTGCTGCTGGGACAAAGCCATTATGAGAGGAGGAGAGAGAAGCTATGGAGCAACAACATTATGATTTACAACGCGGACTGAAGCGCCGCCACATTACCATGATTTCCATCGGCGGCACCATCGGGACAGGCCTGTTTTTGGCTTCCGGCAACGTTGTGTCCAAGGCAGGCGCCTTGGGCGGACCGATTGCGTATCTTGCAATCGGCATTCTTGTGTATGTACTGATGAAGGGGCTTGGCGAAATGTCCACCTTCATGCCGGTATCCGGTGCATACACCACGTATTCCGGCTTGTTTGTGCACCCTGTGCTGGGATTTATGGTCGGGTGGAACCTATGCATTAACGGTTTCCTTGGTCTTGGCGCGGAAATTGTGGGCGGTGCGATGATTCTCAATCAATTTTTCCCAGCTATATCTCCAGGCATCTTTTGTGTCATTCTCTCCCTGATTATTCTGGGACTGAACATGATTGATGTGAAATCGTATGGAGAAGCGGAATATTGGTTTGCCGGCATTAAGGTCATTGCAATTATTGTGTTCCTCATTGTTGGTGTGCTTGTCCTGTTTGGCATCGTCGGCAAGCAAGGCTTTATCGGGCTGTCCAACTGGAATGGCGCCTCTATGTTCCCGAATGGATTCTCGGCAGTGGTGCTGATGATGACGGGAGTGGTCTGGTCATATCTCGGGATTGAAACCGTTGTGACGGCAGCAGGAGAAGCGGAGGAACCGCAGAAAAACATTCCAAGAGCGATCAACACCATCTTTTTCCGTATTTTGCTGCTCTATGTCGGCTCCGTTACCGTGATGGGGTTGGTCGTGCCGTATCAAAATGTAAGTGTCCTGACAAACGGCTATGCCGGCTTGTTCAGTCTCGCCGGCATTCCGGGTGCGGCGGTCGTGATGAACATAGTCATCTTGACATCTTTAGCATCGGCGGCAAATTCCGTGGTGTATGCCCTGAGCCGGACGCTTGTGGCTATGTCGAAGGAACGTAAAGCGCCGAAGGCTTTGGCGAAGGTAAACAAGCGCGGCATTCCGACAAATGCTGTGCTTCTTACGCTGGTGCTCGGGCAGGTGTCCCTCATTACAAACTTCGTTTCGCCGGATAAGGTGTTCGTCTGGCTCGTTTCGATTGCCGGCTTTAACACCTTGCTTGGCTGGTTCGGCAGCTTCCTCGCCCATTACCGCTTCCGCAAGTGGCTGACAGCGAATGGCGGCGCTGTGGAGAAGCTGAAGTTCAAAATGGGGGCATATCCGCTTCCGACCATCCTCTGTCTTGTTGCGTTGGCGGCCATCGCAGCTTATACGGCCTACAGCCCGGATACAAGATTTTCCTTCTATATCGGCGCTCCCATGCTCGTATTATATTTCCTGATTGGCGCTTATCTGCATGCCAAGGGAAGGCTGCGCGAGCCGGAGTACCGTCCGTTTTTGGAGGCTCATATAGCAGAGGGGGAACAGCCGGCCCGCCTTGCAGCCGGCGACCTATCAAACTAGCAAAAGGAGAGCAGACAATTGAACAAGAACAATTTGGAACTGGCAGTCCGGCTGCGCCATGAGCTGCATGCGCACCCGGAGCTGTCCAATTACGAGATATGGACGAAGCAGCGACTGATGGATTTTCTAAAGGAGCATACCCATTTGGAGCTTGTGGACCGGGGCCGCTGGTTTTACGCGGTCTACCGCTCCGTAATCGGAAGACGGAACATTGCCTTCCGGGCAGATTTTGATGCGCTGCCGATGGAGGAAATGCTGGATTTGCCGTATGCCTCGCAAATTCCCGGGGTTTCCCATAAATGCGGCCACGACGGGCATTCGGCAGCCCTGTGCGCCTTTGCTTTGGAGCTGGAGCAAAACGGGTGTGACAACAACATCTTTTTTTTGTTCCAGCATGCCGAGGAAACCGGCGACGGTGCAGCAGAATGCGCGGTATTTATTGGGGAAAATGAGATTGAAGAGATTTTTGCCTGGCATAATATGAGCGGCTCCCAGGAGAATGCGGTATACGTCATTGACGGCACGGCGCATTATGCCTCCAAAGGGATGACCATTCATATGGAGGGGGTGCCCGCCCACGCGAGCGAGCCGGAGAAGGGCATCAATCCCGCCTTTGCTTTTGCAAAAGTGATAGATGCCGTTCCGGAGCTTATCAGTTCTTCAGATTACAAGGGGCAGGTGCTGTGCACGGTCGTTCACGTGGACATTGGCGGGAAGTCGTTTGGGCTCAGCGCCAGCAAAGGGGATTTGCGCCTCACGCTGCGCGGCCGTTATGAAGAAGAGCTGAAGCAGCTGCAGGAAAAGATAGAGGAGCTGGCAGCGGCGGAAGCAGGGCGGTATGGACTGCAGCTTCATTTTGCCTATCAGGATGAGTTCCCGGAAACCGCAAACGACAAGGAAAGCTCGGATAAAATCCGCCGGGTTTGCCGGGAAAAGGGCATTCCGCTGCTTGAGCTGTCTGAGCCGTTCCGCGGCTCTGAGGACTTCGGCCACTATACGAAGCTGACCAAGGGTGCGTATACGTATGTCGGCAACGGCGAGAACTATCCGCACCTGCACAGCTATGCGTTTGATTTTAACGATAACATTATCGAGACAGCTGTAGAGCTGCTGAAGGGATTGGCTGAGACATAAGGGGTGCCGCATTGTGCGGCACTTTTTTTATGGCAAAGCTGCAGATGTTATTGAAAACGAGAGTGCAAAATATATTTGCGTATATCTGCAAATTTTATCCATTGAAAGCAAAATAATTTTGCGTATAAGGTCTCTTTTTGCGATAAAACCGCACTTTGAAGATTGGTACACTTATTGCAACATAAGAAAGGTGAAAAAGGCGGCTATGCGGGAAAGCTGGCGGCGCCATAGAGAGGGGTATACAGATGGGGGTACATACGGTAGAGGATCTTCAAAGACAAGCAGAGATTGAGAAGGAGGGCCTGGGGCTGTTTCAATCCACCCAGTCCGTCATTCGGGAGGCGCTTGAGAAGCTTGGCTATACGGATGAGCATTATGAGCTGCTGAAGGAGCCGCTGCGCATGCTGACGGTCCGGATTCCGGTGCGGATGGATGATGGAACAGTCAAGGTATTCACCGGCTATCGGTCGCAGCACAATGATGCGGTTGGCCCGACCAAGGGTGGTGTCCGGTTTCATCCGGAGGTCAACGAAGATGAAGTGAAGGCCTTGTCTATTTGGATGAGCCTGAAGTGCGGCATCGTGGATTTGCCGTATGGCGGCGGCAAGGGCGGCATCATATGCGATCCGCGGGAGATGTCCTTCCGGGAGCTGGAGCGCCTGAGCCGCGGCTACGTGCGGGCCATCAGCCAGCTTGTCGGGCCGACGAAGGATATTCCGGCGCCTGATGTGTTCACGAATTCGCAGATTATGGCCTGGATGATGGACGAGTACAGCCGCATCCGCGAGTTTGATTCCCCGGGCTTTATTACCGGGAAACCGCTGGTGCTGGGCGGATCGCACGGCCGCGAGACGGCAACCGCAAGAGGCGTGACCATCTGTATTGAGGAAGCGGTGAAGAAGAAGGGTATATCCCTGCAGGGAGCCAGAGTCGTCATCCAAGGCTTCGGCAATGCCGGCAGCTATCTCGCCAAGTTCATGTATGACTCCGGTGCAAAGGTAATCGGCATTTCCGATGCCTACGGCGCACTATATGATCCGCAAGGCCTGGACATTGATGACCTGCTGGACCGCCGTGACAGCTTCGGCACAGTAACAAAGCTGTTTCAGCATACCATTACGAACAAGGAATTATTGGAGCTGGATTGTGATATTCTTGTGCCGGCGGCGATTTCCAATCAGATCACAGCGGAAAACGCCCCCCGCATCCGGGCTTCTATCGTGGTGGAAGCGGCAAACGGGCCGACGACTCTGGAGGCAACAGAGATTTTGACGTCCCGGGGCATCCTGCTTGTACCTGACGTATTGGCCAGTGCCGGCGGAGTGACGGTATCTTATTTTGAGTGGGTGCAAAACCAGCAGGGCTATTATTGGACTGAGGAAGAGGTGGAGCAGAAGCTGACAAAGGTGATGGTGGAGTCCTTCAACAAAATCTACGACGCGGCTCATATCCATCAGGTCAATATGAGATTGGCAGCCTACATGGTTGGCGTCCGCAAGATGGCGGAGGCTTCCCGGTTCCGTGGCTGGATTTAAGCCGGCGGGGAATCTCAGGCAGGCTGCGGGAATAGCCCCTGCTGCCAAACGCAGTGATATCAAGCATGTATAAAAAGTTGTATAGATGATACCGACGGCAGGGATCCCTAACCCTTGCCGTTATTGTGTTTCGAGGAAAAATTCACTGCCTATAATGTTGCGTTATGTCTACCTATCATGAATAAAAGATACATCTAAAAATCTGAATAAATTGTTTTTTCAAAATTAATGGCGCGATTAGAAGAAGGAGGTAGACAAGAATATATTGGTTTAAAGATGGGTAAGCGAAGGTAGAAACAAACATTGGGAAGTGGGAGTGGATGAAGAGGGAAGTGGTATTATTCTCTACTTAAATTATATCATTAGGCATAAATTATTTATAGGCTATTCTTTTTATAGATTCAACACTATAGTGTTTATATGCAAACCTAAAAATAGGGGGGATGAATGTGGACGACAAAAAAGAGGTCTTAGACAATGGTCCTTTTTTCCATGGTACTAAAGCGGAACTGAAGATTGGTGATTTGCTACAGCCACAACACTTATCTAATTACCAAGATAAAAAATCCAATTATATCTATTTTACCGCAACATTAGACGCTGCTAAATGGGGTGCTGAATTAGCAACATCTAAATCCCAAGAAAAAATTTATATTGTAGAACCATTAGGTGAATTTGAAAATGACCCGAACGTAACTGACAAGAAATTTCCCGGGAATCCAACACGCTCCTATAGATCTAAATCACCATTGAAGATAATAGCTGAATTAGGTTCATGGGAAAGACATTCCGAAGAACAAATAAATCACATGATTGCAGCTATAAATAAGCTGCGTGAAGAAGGGAAATTTGTAATATACGATTAATCCACAGATATACAGTGGTTGACAATCTTAGCATAGGTAGGGTTCAGATTACACAAGAAGAGTTACAGAAACGTGAGCAGATGACATTGCTTGAAACACAATGATTAACCAACTGCCAATAGCGGATGTTATGTAAACAAAAACGGGGAATAACATCCTCCGTTTTTGTTTTAATTATGTATTAGCATGTATTAGTTTTGATTTGAGTTCATTCAGAATTTTCTTTCTTTCTTCAAAATCCTCATCTTCTCCACCTTCTGCCCAAAGCTCTAAATCTGCGCCTTTATCAATCAATTCAAGAGCTTTTACTCGTACCTCTTCTTGAAGTAGATTTTTTTCCAATTGCGCAGCTGCAAGCCCGGTATATACCCAAGATACTACTTCTAAATCCTCTTCCTCATCGTGATCTTCTAAATGTGTATTCAATATTTCTTTTGTTGCTTCTTCAACAGACAAACCTTCTTCTAATAATTCATAGAAATCATCTCTGACATCACAGGTTGTATCATTATCAAAAATGCCAGTTCCCCATGCCCCCATTTAGTAACTCCCCTTTTCCCTTAAGAATTCAGGTCATATTTCAATTCAATTATACTACATGAAAATTACCGCTGACGACCATGTTACGTTAAAAAAATAGCCAATACGACTGTTTTTTGTGTCCCCATTCTGTTCCTGCGGTTCCATAGCTTAACAGTAGTTGCATTTGAAAATTCCCTAATAAAATCAAGGATTGAATCAGTGCCAAAATATAGCGCCATAAATGAAAGGGAGAAAATCACATGAAAACTGGGAGGCGAGGGTGTGTGAGCTATAGTCCAAGACTTGACCGTGCAAATTGGGGGCAGCAGAAGGGTGCGGGGATATTGAGGGAGAAAGCTTCCGCGCTCATCTATGAAAAATGAGCATCAAGAAAAGCTGGGATTTCCTGATTGACTCTGTGTTGTAAAACATAACAAGAGTTGTGAAACAGCTGGGTGCCAAGAGGATGTTCATGTTGCCTTGCCTCTGGTTACAGCAACATAAAAAAACCCGCGGCTGCGGGCTTTTTCGTTTAATGATGCTCGTGGTGAGGCACAGGATCGTTCGGGATCAAAGAACCAATAGCGATTACCAGCACCGCAAACACAACGGACATAATGGAGGCATTTGCGAAGTTATACTCGTTGCCTGTCATTGCGCCGATTACATAGCTGATCATTTGCACAAGCAGGAAGCTCCAGATGAAAGCCCATACAAAACGCATGCTTGTTCACTCCTTTACTCAGTCAATCTCCACCTATTGTAACACAAATTTTCTGGCGGGACAGAAAATATTTTCCCCTTGACTCGGACAATTTCATCCATTCGACATACATTATAGAAGGAAGCTTAACGCTGGTACGTAAGGCGGGATAGTATGGAAATACGGGAACGTTACTTCTTTCTGGAACAAGAGCCATGTGTCATCCATCTGCCGGAGAAGCCGAACGGGTTCGGGGTGCTGCTCATTGGCGATGTCAACTACTCCATCGAGAACGGTACAAGTTCATGGGTGCAGCATCCGGGCAAGAGCTTGCTGCTGGAGGAGCTGCGACGCGCGGGATACACGGTCTTCTCTTCCAATCTATACGGCCGTCATTGGGGAAGCGACAAGGCGCTGCGCCTTGCCAAGCGCTTGTATCATATTGTCATGAAAAAGGAAATTTTGAATGAACAGATTCATATAGTAGCAGAAGGGATGGGCGCGCTGACTGCCCTGGAGCTTATGTCCGAGATGAGCAGCAGCATCCGTTCAGCCGTCCTGCTGAACCCTTGCCTGGATTTGCCGCTGCATATCGGGCTGGAACGGGAGCATAAATTCTTCTATAAACGGCTGCTTCGCGAGCTGCAGGAGGCTTACGGTGTATCTGAGGAAGAGCTGGCCGATGCAGTTGCCTGCAAGTCCTACCATCACCACCCTTCCTGTGTGCCGGTAAAGCTGTTTGTGCCGACACATGAGCGGAAGGAGCGGAAGACGATACACCGTGATTTCGAAGCGAAACGGCTGCAGGAGGGCTGCGATGTGTCGCTCTCCTTTCATTTGCAGGATGCCAGGGTGAAGCTGGCGAACTCGATTGTCCAGTTCTTTCGGCGATATGAGGGCTCTCTATGAAGGCGGCCGGCCTGCCATGGAGAGCTGCCCTTTTTCATGATTATACATAGAAAGCGGTGAAGGAATGACAAACAGAGCCATTGTCGCGGGAGCTTTGACCTTTGTCGGATATTGTCTTGTCGAACGGCTGCTGGAGGAAGGGAATGAGGTGCTGGGGCTTGATTTCGAAGAGATTGCGGGCATGTCGGCTGTCAGCGAGGAGAAGCTGCTGGGCGTCGGGCGGAATGCCGCCTTTACGTATCGCTCTTTCCAGGAGTCTTATATAGAAGAAATGAGAAGGCACGGCGGCCAAATGGTGTACATGTGCGCGGCGGAGCCAAATCAGCGCAGCGTTGCGGCCGGGCAGCGGGTGGAGCGCCTGCTGCGGCAGCTGATTGACTTCTGCAAGACGCACACCAAGAAGCTGGTTCTCTTATCCTCTGTGGAGGCCCAGAGGGAAGCGGCGACGGAGAATGGCCGTTTTTTTTACAGCCTGGAGCAACAGGTGGAGCAGGAGCTGCAGCATTATGGCATTCTGCAGATGCCGGTGGTGTATGGACCGTGGCAGCCTGCCTTCATGGCTTATCATCGGCTGCTGAGCGGGGGGAATGCGGACCATCGGGAGCAGGGATCGGATGCTGTATATGTGGATGACGCGGCGGCTTGTCTGCACGAGATGGGCACAGGCAGCCTGGAGGGCCTGTACCATCTCAGCAGCGGCAAGCCGCAGCAGTGGGAAGCGGGAGTCCGGCTGCTGGGCGGAACCGTTCCGCCGGGGGAGAAGCACGGCAGGCGGGCGGGCGCGCGGGTGTATCCGTATCAGCCGCGCACGGCCTTGGAGGAGGGTCTGCGCCGGCAGCGGCTGCATCTGCAGCAATATCAGCACTTGTATGAGCGGATGCCGTAATGCGGCATCTTTTTTTCAGTTTCCGGGGAAACTGCGTTATAATGGAGACATACTTTGAACCAAAGGAGTCATGTACATATGGAACAGCAACGGAACATGCAATTTTTACAGCTGGCGATGCAGCATTTGCCGGAAGCGAAGGCGCTTTTGGAGAGCAGCGGCGTGCCGCTTGATATGAGCAAGGCGCAGCCAGTATTGGAGCTGCTGATGAAGGTCATGAATGATGCATATGAGCTGGGCCGCCGCGAAGCGTTGGCTGAGCAAGCGAAGTAAGCCGGCACTGTGCCGGCTTTACCTTTTCTGATGGCTAAGCGGGCTGCCTCCGCATTTCGTAGTGTCCAGCTGCGGCAGCCAGCCATCTGCCAGGTAGAACCCTGCCCACAGAAAGGCAAAAAGCGCCTTTCAGGGTCAGGAACCTCCCTTCTGATGGCTAAGCGGGCTGCCTCCGCATTTCGTAGTGTCCAGTTGCGCCGGCTAGCCCACTGCCAGGTAGAACCTGTCCACATAAAGGGCAAAAAGCGCCCTTTAGTGGCCAGAACCTCCCTTCTGTGGGCTGAGCAAGCCGGCTCCACATTTCGGTGTAGACAAAATGAACCCGCTCCGGTAAAATTAGTACCAAGTCATAAGAATTGATATAAAAACGGAGGGATTCAGATGAACGCAGGTATTTGGGGAATTGGACGTTTTGTACCTGAGAAAGTGGTGACCAACCACGATCTGGAGAAGGTTGTAGATACATCGGATGAGTGGATCCGGACAAGAACGGGCATTGAGGAGCGCCGAATTGCGGATGACAGCACGGACACGTCCCACATGGCGACAGCTGCGGCCAAGGCGGCCATTGCGAATGCAGGAATCTCTCCCGAGGAAATTGAATTAATTTTGGTGGCAACTGTAACGCCGGACAGTCCGTTTCCATCCATGGCTTGCTTAGTGCAGGAGCGGATCGGAGCACATAAAGCGGCGGCGATGGATATCAGTGCGGCCTGCGCCGGCTTCATGTATGGTATGATTACAGCACAGCAGTTCATCCAAAACGGCGTGTATAAGCATGTGCTCGTGATCGGCTGCGAAAAGCTGTCCAAGATTACAGACTGGTCAGACCGTAACACGGCGGTTCTCTTCGGCGACGGTGCCGGCGCAGCCGTGCTTGGCCCTGTGTCAGAGGGGCGCGGCATTCTGTCCTTCGAGCTTGGCGCGGACGGCCGCGGGGCACCGCATCTGTATCAAAATGACTATATCGTCATGAACGGCCGCGAAGTATTCAAGTTCGCGGTTCGCCAGATGGGCGATTCCTGCATGAACGTGCTGGAGAAGGCGGGCCTGACGAAAGAGGATGTGGACTTCCTGGTGCCGCATCAGGCAAACATCCGCATTATGGAAGCTTCCCGGCAGCGTTTGGAGCTTCCGGTAGAGAAAATGAGCAAAACAGTACACAAATATGGCAATACATCAGCGGCCTCCATCCCAATTTCGATTGTGGAGGAGCTGGAAAACGGTAAAATTAAAGACGGGGATTTGATTGTGCTCGTCGGCTTCGGCGGCGGACTGACATGGGGGGCAGTGGCGCTCCGCTGGGGCAGATAATCACAGAAAAGGAGTGTATCGTACAATATGAAGAAGCGTGTGGTAGTGACAGGATTGGGAGCGTTGACTCCTGTAGGCAATAACGTAGAAGCAGCATGGCACAGCGTCATCAACGGCGTTTCCGGCATCGGCCGCCTGACGCGCCTGAACCCGGATCTGTTCCCTGCCAAGGTGGCGGCGGAAATTAAGGACTTTTCTCCGGAAGATTATATGGATAAGAAGGAAGCGCGCCGTATGGACCGCTTCACACAATATGCGGTTGCAGCAGCGAAAATGGCTGTTGCGGATGCAAAGCTCGATATCAATGAAACAAACGCGCCGCACATCGGCGTGTGGATCGGCTCCGGCATCGGCGGCATGGAAACCTTCGAGGACCAGTTCCAGACACTGCTCGAAAAAGGCGCGCGCCGCGTGAGCCCGTTCTTCGTGCCAATGATGATCCCGGACATGGCAGCCGGTCAGGTATCCATTGCGCTTGGCGCCAAAGGCATCAACTCTTGTACGGTAACAGCATGTGCTTCCGGCGCGAACTCCATCGGTGACGCCTTCAAGGTCATTCAGCGTGGCGATGCGGTTGCGATGGTTACAGGCGGAGCCGAGGCACCGCTGTCGCAAATGGCATTTGCGGGCTTCAGCTCTGCCAAGGCTCTTTCCTTCACAGAAGATCCGGCAAAGGCATGCCGTCCGTTCGATAAGGACCGCAACGGCTTTGTAATGGGCGAGGGTGCAGGCATTATCATCCTGGAAGAACTGGAGCACGCGTTGGCACGCGGCGCGCATATCTATGCGGAAATCGTGGGCTACGGCGCGACAGGCGATGCGCACCATATCACGATGCCGGCACCAGGCGGCGAGGGCGGCGTACGCGCCATGCGCCAGGCGTTGGCTGACGGCGGCCTGCAGCCGGAGGACATTGACTACATCAATGCCCACGGCACAAGCACAGAAGCAAACGAAAAGTTTGAAACAATGGCAATCAAGGAAGTGTTCGCGGACCATGCCTACAAGGTGGCGGTCAGCTCCACGAAATCCATGACAGGCCACTTGCTTGGCGCAGCCGGCGCGGTGGAAGCCATCTTCTCGGTAAAAGCCATTCAGGAAGGTATTATTCCGCCAACCATCAACTATGAAACACCAGATCCGGATTGTGACCTGGACTATGTGCCGAACAAAGCGAGACATCAGGAGGTTCGCGCTGTACTCAGCAACTCCCTTGGCTTTGGCGGACATAACGCCGCTCTTGTGTTCAAGAAATACGAGTAATTCCAACGCGCAGCGCCAGGCTGCGCGTTTTTGTTTTTTCTTCATATAGATAAGTAAGGGGGGAAGAGACATTGGGAATTATGCCAACAGATGAATGGCTGCGGGAGCAGTACGAGGACCCGGCAAAGCTTTGTGAACAGCGTTTGCGAGACCATGTGCCGCTGCCGCCTTCGCACATCTACCGCTTTCTGGCCGCCCGCGGGATGTACCGGCCGGTTCCGGGCGGCTTGGAGGAAGTGAAGGAGCTGCAGCAGGCTGGGATTTGGCGCGGCCTGCGGCGGGAGTACCAGGAGCTGCGCCGCTGGCTGCAGGGCCCGGACATTCCGGTCTATATTTTTCCGTCAGACGCCTACAATCGCCGGATTCAGCGGGAATACGGCGGAAAAAGCGGGCTGGCATTTCCTGGCTGCCTGTTCATATTTGTGTCAAGCCGGAATGAGCTGGAGGAGCTGAAGGCGGTGCTGACACATGAGTATCATCATGTATGCCGGCTGCAGCAGCTGCCGGCAGAGGAGCATGACGGCACCCTGCTGGACTCGATGATCATGGAAGGCTTGGCGGAAGCGGCAGTGCGGGAGCGGCATGGTTCGGAGCGGCACGCAGCCTGGGTTTCCTACTATACAAAGGAGGAAGCCGTGAAGCTCTGGTCCACCTATTTGGAAAAATTTCAGCAGGTGGGCAGAGGCACGCGCAAGCACGAGGATTTGCTGAACGGGCTGCATATTTATCCGCGCATGCTTGGCTATGCGGTTGGATTTTATATAGTAGAAGAATGTATGCAGGAGAATCGGTATACCACCCGGCAGCTGCTGGGCACGCCGGCGGAAAAAATTTTACAGCAGGCTCCGTCTTTTGCTAAAACACGCCCTTGAAAAAGGGCGTTTTGTACGTTTTTTGCCGACCTGGCAGGGAAAGGAGAGAAAAACAGGCCCCTGCATAAAAAAGGAAACGGACAGGAAAAATAGAAATAGACGTAATTCAATATATTTCCTCCCATGGAATAAATTGCGGAACGCCTGACCATAATGGTATGTACAAACAGTTGTGAAGTGAGGGGTAAGACATGTTGTATCTGCATGACGTATGGGTAAACTGGTTTGAAGGTGAAGAGAACGGCTATAACGTCTGTCATTTCTTCGAGTGGCGCAAGGATGACACAATTGAACTGCTCGACCAGGTTCCATTAGTGAAGGTGGATTCCGAGCTGTTCCATTATATCGAAAATGAACTGCTGGAGCTGCCGCCGAAGCTGATGGAGGATATCTATCAAAAGGCGTATATCCGTAAAAATCATGAGCGCATCCAGCTCGACTACTGCTTCGTTGTCTCGGACGGCACTGGCATCTTGGCAGTGGATACAATCGGCTACAATATCCCAATCCGCAAGAGCCGCCTGATTCCGCGCCAGGAGCAGATGGTGTATGATATGCTTGCAAACGTGGAAGCGGAAAAGTACGAATACCGGTCGGCATCACAGCAAAAAGAACATCATATTCTATCTCCTTCGCCTTACATGATGAGCGGTTTGACACGAAAGGAAAGACAGCTCAAGCAACTGTTGTTCATGGCACTAGACCAGCTGCATACAACCCGGAACGCCGCAGAAATTCGTTATTGGTACACAGAATGGGATCCAAGCGCTTATCAGGATATTCAAAGCCTGCCGTTTGAAGATGTATGGGCCCGCTTATATGAAGAGGCCAAATATGGCTGGACGCAGAAGCATGAGCAGCTGTGCGAGCGCCTTGTAAAGGGGCAGCCATTCTTTGAAAAGCTGTGGGAAATGGAAAAGGAACCGAAAGTGAATTAAGCATAAGGGATGTGGAAGCCTAAGAGGGCGGCACATCCCTTTTTATTTAGCCGGAAAGGAGGCAAAATGATGGGAGATTGGAATGAACAGGCAGCGCCGAACAATCATATGCCGGCAAGTCAGTACCGGTACGCGAAACAGCAGAACCATGAGTTCTCCGAGGAGCTTTCCGATGGCGGAGAGCGTGAACGGATGATCCAAGAGCTGCGCCAAACGAAGAAAAAGCGATAGTCCTGTTGGAGAATGAATGAATCTGAATGGTTTCAGACAGAAAAAGACGCAGCGTGTGCTGCGTCTTCTTTCATTAATATTAGCGTCTCTTTCTGCTGAGTCCCATGGCATTCTCTACCTTGCGCAATTGCTTCATCGCTGCGTAGTTTGCCTTCTCCGCACCCTTGTCGAGAATTTCATCCAGCTCCGGCGAGGAAAGAAGCTCCTCGTAGCGCTCCTGGATCGGGCGCAAACCTTCCACAACAGCCTGGGCGACGTCAGCCTTGAATACGCCGTAGCCCTGTCCTTCATATTGTGCTTCCAGCTCCTCTACAGTCTTGCCGCTGAAGGAGGAGTAGATGGTGAGCAGGTTGGAAATGCCCGGCTTGTTTTCCTTATCGAATTTGACGATTCCTTCAGAATCAGTCACCGCACTCTTAATTTTCTTCTCAATTGTCTTCGGATCATCGAGCAGGCTGATCATGGACTTCGGATTTGGGTCCGACTTGCTCATCTTCTTTGTCGGCTCCGTCAGGGACATAATGCGCGCGCCGACCTTTGGCATGCGGATTTCCGGAATGGTGAACACTTCACGGTAGCGGTTGTTGAAGCGCTCCGCCAAATCGCGCGTCAATTCAATATGCTGCTTTTGGTCATCGCCGACTGGCACGATTTCTGTGTTGTACAGAAGGATATCCGCGGCCATCAGCGGTGGGTAGGTCAGCAGTGCCGCCGATACCGCATCTCTCCCTTTGGACTTATCCTTATATTGTGTCATGCGCTCCAGCTCACCGACATAGGCGATGCATTGCATAATCCAGCCAAGCTGCCCGTGCGCCGGAACCTCAGACTGCACAAACAATGTGGACTTCTCCGGGTCAATGCCGCATGCGAGATACAGGGCAGCGAGGCTGCGGATGTTCTTGCGCAGCTGCACAGGATCCTGCGGAACCGTAATGGCGTGCTGATTCACGACGCAGAAGTAGCAATCGTTCTCGTTTTGCAGCTCCACAAATTGCTGCATCGCCCCAATGTAGTTGCCGATGGTAATCGTGCCGCTCGGCTGAATGCCTGAAAAAATAACCGCCATAATAAAAAACCTCCTAATAGAATGCAAAAAAGGCCCATCCGTCGCCTGTAGTAGGGACGAATGGACCGTGGTGCCACCCTAATTATTTTGAATTACAAAATCACTCTGCCCCGTTATCGCCGGGGGAACACGGCAAGGCCTACTCTCTGTCGATTTCGGGTTGCTGCTCAAAAGCCCATTCCATATCGCGCCGTTACTTGTTCGCACCAACCACAAGCTCTCTGAAAAGGCCACCACATGTACTCTTCTTTCTCATCGCATGAAATATGTTGTTTTATAACACATTATAGCAAATCAAACAAAAGATGCAACTAGACGAGAACAGAAAAGCTGATGATCATGGAAACAGCCGCCAGAAGCAGGCCTGTCCCAAGAATTGGCTTTGTCCAGTGGAACGAATAGCTGCGGAACAGAATTTCATCATCGTCCAGCCTTCTCGGTTCTGCTTCCTCAATCAAGGAAGCAGCCTTGCTGTTCGTCCGTTTAAAGACTTTGCGGAAGGCATAGCGTGTAGTATTGAAAAAGCCGCGTTCAATCAGAAACATGAAGCCGCCGACAACCACAAGCGGCATGGCAATATAGAACATGCTGTTGACAAAATGCAGCAGAAACCCGCCGTCTGCCAAGACGGCAGCCACAGCGGACATGACAGCGGCCAACAGCGCCAGCAAACCGGTACGCGTAAGTGTTTCGTTCAAGGATAACTCCCTCCAGCTTATCAGAAAAATAGTATCACCATTATACTATAATGTTTCGGAGAAAGACTACTGGCACTATAACCGCATTTTCACACAAAAAAGCAAATAATTACAAGAAAATTATGAAATAAATTATTTTATAAAAATTTTTCAGGAAAATATAAAAATTTTATTCACAATTCTTTTCTAGTATGTATAATGAAAAGAGTAGAGGCTTAATGACTGATAATTTTGTAAATGCATCCAAAAATATTTTCACACAAAAGGTTTCTACATATAAAGAGAGAGAGAAAATAGAATATAGTCCAAGTTCAGGGAGGGTTTACTTCATGAAGAAACAGCTTACATTTGCTCTCGCGTCTGCCTTGACAGTCAGCACTGTGCTGGCAGGCTGCGGCAACGACGAGAAAAAGGCTTCCGATGCCAAAGCGAAAGAAGGAGGACCGAGCGGCGAGCAAGTGCTGAACCTGTTGGAAGCTTCCGAGATTCCGACGATGGATACAGTGCTGGCGACAGACGCAGTGTCCTTCAATGTGATGACGAACACAATGGAAGGCCTGTATGTGCTGGGCAAGGACGATAAGCCGATGCCGGGTGCTGCAGAATCTTATGCCGCAAGCGAAGACGGCAAGAAGTACACCTTCAAGCTGCGCAAAGATGCCAAGTGGTCCAATGGCGACCCTGTAACGGCAAAGGACTTCGTATACGCATGGAAGCGCGCGGTGGACAAAGCGACGGCTGCCGAGTATGCATACATCATGTTTGATGTGAAAAATGCCGAGAAAATTAACAAAGGCGAGCTGCCGGCCGATCAATTAGGCATAAAAGCAGTTGATGACTATACATTGGAAGTAGAGCTGGAGCGTCCGGTTCCGTACTTCATTTCCCTTATTTCTTTCTCGACCTTCTATCCGCAGGATGAGAAGTTTGTGAAGGCGCAGGGCGACAAGTTTGGCCTGGAGGCAAGCACAACGGTGTATAACGGCCCGTTCGTGCTGAGTGAGTGGAAGCATGAGCAGAGCTTCCAGCTGAAGAAAAATGACAGCTACTGGGATCAAACCAATGTCAAGCTGAGCACAATCAACTTCAACATCGTAAAAGACGTGGCAACGGGCGTGAACCTGTTTGAAACGAAAGAGGTGGACCGTGCCGGCTTGACTGCGGAATTTGTGGACAAGTACAAGAGCACACCGGAATTTGTGACAAAGCAGGATCCGTCTGTATTCTTTGTCCGGATGAACGAAAAGAACAAAGCGCTGGCCAACAAAAACATCCGCAAAGCCATTATGACGGGCTTTGACAAGGAAGGCATCGCGAATGTGCTGTTGAATAATGGCTCCATTGCTGCCGGAGGCCTTGTGCCGAAGGACTTTGTGTCCGGGCCGGACAAGAAGGATTTCCGCGCGGAAAATGGCGATTTGGCAAAGACAAATGTCAAAAAAGCGAAGGAATTGTTTGAAGCTGGCAAAAAAGAACTTGGAGTTGACACAATTCAACTTGAATTGTTAAACTTTGATAGTGAAAGTGCGAAGAAAATTGGCGAATACTTGAAGGAGCAGCTGGAAAAGAATTTGCCGGGCTTGACGATTACCATCAAGCAGCAGCCTTTTGCACAAAAGCTGAAGCTTGAAACGAACGGACAATATGATTTGTCCTTTGCCGGATGGGGACCTGACTATCCAGATCCAATGACATTCGTCGATATGTTCGTAACAAACGGTGCCCACAACCAAATGGGCTACTCCAATGCGAAGTACGACGAGCTGATTCAAAAGGGCAAGACGGATATGACAGACCTGAAGGCGCGCTGGAACAACCTGTTGGAAGCTGAGAACATTCTATTTGAAGATGCGGCGATTGCACCTGTGTATCAGCGCGGACGCGCATTCCTGCAAAAGGAATATGTAAAGGGCATTGTTGAGCACAACTTCGGCGGAGACTTCAGCTTCAAGTGGGCCTACGTTCAGAAGTAACAACATAAGGAACAGTTTGCAGTCCAAAGGGTATATGCTTATGAAGGGCATGTACTCTTTTCTTACTGCAAACCACAAAAGTCCAATTTTACACAAAATTGGCAGAACATTTCGCAAATATGAGGAGGTGCTGTTGTGGGACGTTATACATTACAACGTTTCGGCTACATGATTATCACGCTGTTTTTGATTACAACTTTCACATTCTTCCTGATGAAGCTGCTGCCGGGTTCTCCGCTGACAAACCAGGAAAAGCTGACACCGCAGCAAAAGGAGATTATTTTAGAAAAATACGGTCTAAATGACCCTGTACCAGTGCAGTACGCACGTTATATGGCCAACCTTGTGCAAGGTGATTTAGGTGTATCTTTCAAGTATGACAACAGACCAGTAACAGAAATGATCGGAACACGAATTGGGCCGTCCGCGCAATTGGGTTTCCAGGCATTGCTGGTGGGTACATTCCTGGGCATTCTGCTGGGTATTGTGGCAGCTTTGCGCAATAACACATGGGCAGACTATGGGGCAACCGTTGTTTCCATCATCGGTATCTCTGTGCCATCCTTCGTATTCGCAGCCTTGCTGCAGTACTATGTGGGTGTAAAGCTGCAGTGGCTGCCGGTAGCCTTCTGGAAGGGCTTCGAATATACAATTCTTCCAACCATTTCATTGGCGGTAAGCGTAACAGCGACAATCGCCCGTTTTGCACGTACAGAGCTGCTTGAGGTTATGCATTCTGAATATATCTTAACTGCAAAAGCCAAAGGAATCAGCAAAAGTGTCATTATCATCAAGCATGCTCTCCGTAACGCACTGATTCCAATCATCACCATTCTGGGACCAATGACAGTAAACCTGATGACAGGCACACTCGTTATTGAAAAGATTTTCGCCGTTCCTGGACTCGGGGAACAGTTTGTACAATCCATTACACTGAATGACTATACAGTCATCATGGGAACAACGATCTTCTACAGCGCCCTGTTTGTCATCGTCATCTTTATCGTTGACCTGCTGTATGGAGTGGTTGACCCTCGTATTCGTTTAGCAGGAGGGAAGAGCTGATGAAAGACTTGCAAAATATTTCTCCGGAACTGTTTCAGCCAGCCGACCACAGCAATGTGGACAACGAAGTCATCGCTCGTCCGAGCTTGACATTCTGGCAGGATGTAAGACACCGTTTGTTCCAAAACCGTGGTGCATTGTTCGGTGTAATTATGATTGTCGTAGTGGTGTTCTTTGCGGCATTCGGTCCGTCCATGAGCAAATACTCCTATAAGGACCAGGATCTTGGCCGTTCCAAGCTGCCTCCGCGCATTACAGCACTGTCCTTTATTCCTTGGTTTGACGGCAAGGATTCCAATGGGGTTGACCAGTACGCTAAGCGCAACATCAAAGAAGACTTCTGGTTCGGCACGGACGACCTGGGCCGCGACCAGTGGACAAGAACATGGGAAGGCACTCGCGTATCCCTGTATATCGGTTTGCTCGCAGCAATTGTTGACATGCTCATCGGGGTAACCTACGGCGGTATTTCCGGCTTCTACGGCGGCCGTACGGACAACATCATGCAGCGTATTATAGAAGTATTGAACGGTATTCCGTACTTGATTGTTGTTATTCTATTGGTAATGGTGCTGGAGCCGGGTATTCTGTCCATTTCCCTGGCAATGGTGGCAACCGGCTGGATTAACATGTCCCGTATTGTGCGCGGACAGGTGCTGAAGCTGAAGAACCAGGAATACGTGCTGGCATCCCGCACGCTCGGTTCCTCCAACGGCAAGCTGATCGCGAAGCACTTGATTCCAAACGTAATGGGCCCGATCATCGTTATGGCGATGTTCACCATCCCAAGCGCCATTTTCGCGGAAGCATTCTTGAGCTTTATCGGCCTTGGCATCCGTCCGCCGTTCGCATCCCTTGGTGCGCTCGTAAGCGATGGCTACAAGTCTATTCAAACGTATCCGCACGTGATGTTCATCCCGGCTGCGGTCATCAGTATTCTGATTTTGAGCTTCAACCTGTTGGCTGACGGATTGCGCGATGCGCTTGATCCGAAAATGCGCAAATAAACTGGAAAGGAGAGGTGAAGATGGAAAAAATTCTAGATGTAAAGAATCTGCAGGTCTCCTTTGAGACGCATGGAGGCATCGTGCAGGCAGTGCGCGGCGTAAGCTTTGACCTGAAAAAAGGCGAGACGCTGGCGATTGTAGGGGAGTCCGGCTCTGGTAAGTCCGTTACTTCCAAAGCTTTGATGGGCTTGATCCCAAACCCGCCAGGCCGTATTTCCGGCGGAGAAATCGTATTTGACGGCCGCGACCTGACAAAGCTGTCCGACAAGGATATGCAAAGCATCCGCGGCAAGGAAATCGCAATGATTTTCCAGGATCCGATGACATCCCTGAATCCGACGATGACAGTCGGCAATCAGATTATGGAAGGTCTGATCAAGCATCAGGGCATGAGCAAAACAAATGCCCGCCAAAAGGCAGTGGAACTGATTGACCTCGTCGGTATTCCGAATCCGGAAGCGCGTCTGAAGCAATATCCGCACCAATTCTCCGGCGGTATGAGACAGCGTGTCGTCATCGCGATGGCGCTGGCCTGCAATCCAAAGCTGTTGATCGCGGACGAGCCGACAACCGCTCTTGACGTAACGATCCAGGCGCAAATCCTGGAGCTGATGAAGGATATTCAGAAGAAGACAGACTCTGCGATTATCTTCATCACGCATGACCTTGGCGTTGTAGCTAACGTGGCAGACCGCGTGGCGGTTATGTACGCTGGGAAAATTGTTGAAATCGGCACTGTAGATGAAATCTTCTACAATCCGAAGCATCCGTACACTTGGGGTCTTCTGGCTTCCATGCCAAGCCTGGAGGGCGGAGAAGATGAGCTGTATGCAATCCCGGGCTCTCCTCCAGACCTGATCAAGCCGCCAAAGGGCGATGCATTTGCGGCACGCAATCCGCAGGCACTGAAGATTGACTTTGAAATGGAGCCGCCGATGTTCAAGGTGAGCGACACACATTATGCGGCGACTTGGCTCTTGCATCCAAATGCGCCGAAGGTGGAAGCGCCGGAAGTGGTGCAAAACCGCATTCGCCAAATGAAAGCAGGTGAGCGCAATGGCAAATAACCGTGAGAAGCTGTTGGAAATCAAGGACCTGAAGCAATACTTCAAGGTTGGCGGCGGCAACGTCGTAAAGGCGATTGACGACATCACGTTTGATATTTATAAGGGTGAGACATTCGGCTTGGTAGGCGAATCCGGCTCCGGCAAGTCCACAACCGGCCGCACCATTATCCGTTTGTACGATGCGACAGCCGGTGAAGTGTTGTTCAACGGCGAGAATGTACACGGAAAGAAATCCAAGGCTGAGCTGAAGAAGTTCAACCGTAAAATGCAGATGATTTTCCAGGATCCATACGCATCCCTGAACCCGCGTATGACAGTTGCGGATATCATCGCGGAAGGCATTGATATTCATGGTCTGGCAAAGTCCAGAGAAGACCGCATGAAGCGCGTATATGAGCTGCTGGAAACGGTAGGCTTGAACCGCGAACACGCAAACCGCTACCCGCACGAATTTTCCGGAGGCCAAAGACAGCGTATCGGGATTGCCCGCGCATTGGCGGTGGAGCCGGAGTTCATTATTGCAGACGAGCCGATTTCCGCGCTGGACGTGTCCATTCAGGCACAGGTTGTCAACCTGCTGAAGCGCCTGCAAAATGAAAAGGGCTTAACATATCTCTTCATCGCCCACGACCTGTCCATGGTAAAATACATCAGTGATCGTATCGGTGTTATGTACCACGGCAAAATCGTGGAATTGGCGGAAAGTGAAGAGCTGTATGCCAACCCGATTCACCCGTATACAAAATCCTTGCTGTCAGCGATTCCGCTTCCAGATCCGGACTATGAGCGCAACCGTAAGCGTATTGTCTACGATCCGAAGCAGCATGACTATGCCAATGAAGAGCCGAAGATGCGTGAAATCCGCCCTGGCCACTTCGTGCTTTGCTCTGAAGCGGAGTACAAGAAGTATAAGGAATTGTATCAATAAGAAAAAGAGATCGTGCTCCTTTGGTGCACGGTCTCTTTTTCTTATTGTACTGATGCGTCCGGCAATCTAACAATGCAGCCGTTGTATATATTTCACCAAGTAAAAAACCCCCGCAGCTGCAGAGGGGTTTTTACTTATTGTATAGGTTTTGTACAGGGATTAATACGTCTTTTTTCTGTAGATGCCTTTGCCGCCGACAGCCTTCCAGCCTGTCTGGGTGCGGGCAGTCCAATCCACAAATTCCGTGCGCTTCTTGCCGCCGAATACCTTTTCGCCAATGCCGTTTGTCAGAACGCCCATGAGCGCTGTAATGCCGATGATCAAGCCTGCCACAATTGCCAGGTCCACGAAATAGCCCAACATATGAAGTCCCCCTTGTTTGAAATAGTCCCTGTCTATATTGTAAGCGAAAACATGCCGGAAGAAAAGGAAATCTATGAATTGCGACAATGTTCTGCAAGCTTTGCGCGATCCTTAAGTTTGTATAGGTTTTGTGCAGGTTTTTTTTCGTCTTTTTAAAGAAATAGATGTATATTTCCGGGAGGATGTATTGTATAATGATTATTGAAGTTACTTATTTATAGTAATTGTAATTTGAAAAATGTTTTCAGTTCTCGGGACTGTTTGTTAGAGAGTACGTGTAAGTACTTATTGTTAGGAGAGTGAGTAAGAGATGGTAACTTTATATAGTTCCCCAAGCTGTACGTCCTGCAGAAAGGCAAAGCAGTGGCTGGAGGAAAATCACATTCCATACACAGAGCGGAATATTTTTTCCGAGCCGTTGACGATTGAGGAGATTAAGGAAATTCTTCGCATGACAGAGAGCGGCACCGATGAAATTATCTCAACCCGTTCCAAAATTTTTCAAGAGCTGAACATCAATGTAGAAGCACTTCCGCTTCAAGACTTATACAAAATTATCCGCGACTATCCGGGCATCCTGCGCCGTCCGATCATCATTGACGAGAAGCGTCTGCAGGTTGGCTATAATGAAGATGAGATCCGCCGCTTCCTGCCGCGTACCGTCCGTACGTTCCAGCTTCGTGAAGCGCAGCGCCTTGTAAACTGACGGAGCCCAGTCGAACTATATGAAATAGACCAACACTTTCAGCCCGGTGATGGTCTATTTTTCATTCCAGGCTGTGGGGGGCATATACCGCTGTTTCACTGCCGGATGAGTGGGTGTACAGTCAGCGATTTCCCCCAAAACAGCCTCTACAAAAAAGGCCTTCTACAACATGTAGAAGGTCTTAGCTGTGTGCCTTTTTCAGGCGAATTTGATTGCTGATATAGCCTGCCGCAATCACGCCGACAATTGCGGCAATCGGGAGACCAATTGTTAAATAGCTGTTTTTCTCAAAGAAATCGTGCAAACGCGGCTCATGCGTCATCATTTTACCGGCTGTGTATGCCAAAATTCCTGCGCCAATGTATACAAGTGCTGAAAACTTCTCCATCAGCAAGAGGATGAGCTTGCTTCCCCACACAATGATAGGGATGGAGATTAGTAGACCGAACACGACAAGCCAAATGTGTCCGCTGGCTGCGCCGGCAATGGCCAGTACGTTGTCAAATCCCATTACAACATCGGCAAACACAATGGTGCGCACAGCAGCAAAGAGCGTCGTGCCGGCTTGGATGCTGGACATGTTTTCTTCGCTTTCGCCTGTGAGCAGATTGTATGCGATGAACAACAGGAGAATGCCGCCGACAAGCTGCAGAAACGGAATTTGCAAGAGGTATACAGCAATGATAGTCAGCAGAATCCGAACCACAATTGCGAGGCCTGTGCCGATGACAATGGCTTTGTTGCGCTGCTTTTCAGGCAGGTTGCGGCTTGCGAGCGCAATCACAATTGCATTGTCCCCGCCAAGTACGACATCTATCCCAACGATAATGAGAACAGACATCAAAAGATCCAAATTCATCTTGTTGTCCCCCGTTTATCGATTTTAACCAAAGTCCACATTTAACTATACGAGAGGATGTACAACCATGTCAAGAATTGGGTGCCACTAACTTTGTCGAATGAGCTTCTTGTCCCTATAGCTTGTGTGCTTCCTTATGATTTATGTATGGAGAAAACAGGATGCCGGCCGTGTCCAAATATGAACAAATATGAAAAGAAAGGGTTGTAACCGTCCTTTTCAGCCATATTATAAAAGTACTCAATCCATTTTTCATGAAATGAAAACAGGGCTTTCCGGGAAAAATTACGAATGCATATCAAATGGAAAGCTTTCGATGCATAAGAGCTCCGGAAAGAACGCATTACGGTGCTGCCCTGAAGAACAGGGGATGTGCGCCTTATTTTAGGCAAACAACTGTTTTCAAAAAATATTGCGTTTTTATTTCCATTCTGGCACATCTTATCATAAAATGAGAGTACAAGATTTCTACTGCATTTCCTCACAGCATGATACGATGGTACAAATATACTGTCTAGGGGGTTCCCTTCATTTGAAAAAAGCTGAGGTAGAAGGGAGAGGTTACTTTGGATATTGAACGCATCAACGAACACACAGTCAAGTTTTACATTTCCTATGTTGATATAGAGGAGCGCGGCTTTGAGCAGGATGAAATCTGGTACAACCGCGAAAAAAGCGAGCAGCTGTTCTGGGAAATGATGGATGAAGCGCGTGATCAGGATGACTTTTTTGCGGATGGCCCGCTCTGGATTCAGGTGCAGGCACTGGAGAAGGGCATCGAAGTCATTGTGACAAAGGCGCAGCTGTCCAAGGATGGGCAGAAGCTGGAGCTGCCAATCGGCCTTGATAAGATCATTGACATCCAAGTGGATGAGCAGCTGGAAGCATTATTTGACCAGCAGCTGGAGGACGCAATTGACCCATATTATAATATAGACGGTACGCTGGGCTTTATTGTACGGTTCGAGGATTTTGAGCATGTCATTTCTCTGAGCCACCGGCTTCGGTTGGAAGACATCACCAATGAACTGTACCTGTTTGAAAACCGCTATTATCTATATGTAGAATTTGATGAAACGTTACATGATGAAGATGAGATGGATGGCATTCTAAGCGTCATCCTGGAGTACGGCGAAGAATCCGTGCTGACCATTCACCGCATTCAAGAATATGGCAAGACCATTATAAGGGAGGATGCCCTCGCTGTCATCAGCAAGCATTTCCCGCCGAAGCAATGAGCCGGTTTCTTAGTTGTGAAATCGGCTTTTCCTTTGTGCATACTATACAACAGAAAGGAGGATGCGGATGAAAAATATCCTCAAGCTGATTCTGTTTTTGCTCATTCTATTTTCTGTTTTTGTGGGGCTGCGCCTCCTCAGTAACGAAGCCATATATGCAAACTTGTTGGACTTGGAGAATGTCTCCCTGCTTGGCATTGTCAGTGCCTTGTTTACGCTGTCAGCCTTTTTAATCGGATTTGTCATCTTCCTGGAAAATCGCAATCCTTCCAAAACGCTGACGTGGCTCATTGTGCTGGGGATTTTTCCTGTTTTGGGATTCTTTGCCTATCTGCTGTTCGGGCAGAACTTCCGGCGCAAGCGGATGTTCCAAAAGAAAGCCCTGTTGGATGAGCAGGCGTTTCTTCGGTACAAGGGCAGCAAGCAGCACCAGGAAATGCTGATATCCAAGCATCGCCATCAGGAGCTGCTGTTCCGGCTGGCTGAGCGGCTCGGGGCCCTGGATATTTCCTTTCATACGGAAACAAAGGTGCTGACCAATGGGGACGAAACCTTCTCTGCGATTCGAGCTGTGCTGGAGAAGGCAAAGCATCACATACATATGGAGTACTATATCGTCCGTGATGACCGGATTGGAAATGAAATAAAAGAAATTTTGATTCGCAAGCGTTCCGAGGGCGTAATCGTCCGCTTTTTGTATGATGCGGTTGGCAGCTTCCGGCTGTCCAAGGCCTATATTCGGGAGCTGCGCGAGGCGGGGGTGGAGATTGTGCCGTTCTTCCCGGTTCGTTTTCCGATTCTCAATGATAAAATCAATTACCGAAACCATCGTAAAATCATTGTAGTCGATGGACGGGAAGGCTTTGTCGGCGGCTTGAATATTGGCGATGAGTATTTGGGGCACAACGAATACTTTGGCTTTTGGCGGGACACACATCTGTACCTGCGCGGGGAAGCTGTCCAGAGCCTGCAGCTGATTTTTCTGCAGGATTGGTTTTACATGACTGGTGAAGCGCTGCTGGATCCGCTGTTCGTGAAAGCGGAGCGCATCGGCGAGGGGGAAAGGGGCGGCGTGCAGCTCGTGGCCGGCGGACCGGATAATAAGTGGGAAACCATCAAGCATATTTACTTTGCGCTCATCGCCTCCGCGCGCAAATCCATCTGGATTGCCACGCCGTATTTTATTCCCGATGATGATATTTTTGCAGCGCTCAAGGTGGCGGCCCTGGCCGGCCTGGATGTGCGCCTGCTGGTGCCGGCTAAGCCAGACAAGCGCACGGTGTTCTATGCCTCACGCTCCTACTTTCCGGAGCTGCTGGAGGCAGGGGGGCGCATCTATGAGTACGAACGGGGCTTTTTGCACAGCAAGATCGTGATTGTGGACTCGGAGCTTGCTTCCATCGGGACAGCCAACATGGATATGCGCAGCTTCCACCTGAATTTTGAGGTGAATGCCTTTTTATATGAAACCGACAGTGTGAAAAAGCTGGTCAGCGATTTTGAGTCGGACTTGCTGGAGGCGAAAGAGATTCATGTGGACCATTTCCAAAACCGCCGCCTGATGATGCGGATGGTGGAGTCCATGTACCGGCTGCTGTCGCCGCTGCTGTAGAAAGGCCACTGCCAAGTGCAGTGGCTTTTGTATTGGGCATCATTCCTGCGTCTATTTACATTTATGGAAGAGCTTATAAACCCTGTCTTCACATGGAAAAACATGTAGATTTTCCTTTTGGATCATTAACATCATTTATGTCAATGGAGCTGAAGAAAATGAGGGAAAGCTTGCAGCGATGGAGGAAAAGTGCTGGAGCAGCTGCAGCCGTACGGAGAGCGGGGGTATCACCGGGAGAAGGGTGTCAGGTGACACCCTTCTTTTCAGTGTAAAAAGTAAGGAAGATAGTATACGAGGGAAAGGAGTATGCTCGGCACCGCCAGCAGCAACGTGCCAATGGTGAAGGCATTGCGGCGGAAGCGGTATACGTCGCTTGTCAGCGTTTCTGTCAAACCAAAGTAACGGTCATCCACCTGATTGATGCGGCTTTGGTGATTGAGAAAGAACGGCACGCACCAAACCAGTACGATCAGCAGCAGGCTGGACATGAACAGGGCATCGGGGAAGCTCATGTGCAGCAGGGAAGAGACGCCAAACACCGCCAGCAGTTCGAGTGAAACGGTAGTGGCAACAAGGGTGATCATCTGCATAGGCTTGCTCATCTTGCAAAGCAGCCGGTCTGTCACCCAATCCGACAATCGGCCCCAGAACCTGAGGAGAGCGACAGCCGCCGCAAGCATGAGGAGCCAAAATAACACTTTGAGAATCACAAAGAATATTCCATTTGCCAGCATAAAGCCTTCCATGGCAAGCCTCCATTCGTTGTCCAGACAGCAATTTTATTGTAGCCGGGGGAAAAGAGGATTTCCCTGCCGCCGTCTGTGTCAGCCTTCCTATTAGTATAGCAAATTTAGAAAAAACAGGAAGATGGTGCCCGGGGAGGAATACCGCCTTTTCCGTTGAAAGAAAGGGAAAAGGAGTGATGCTATGTTCACAGCCCATACTGCCGGCGGCAAACGTGTCAATCTGCTGGATGCATGGAGCAGGCCGCAGCTTCTGCAGCTGCAGGAGCGGGAGAAGCTGCTCTGCCCCGTGTGCGGCGGGGAGGTGCGGCTCCGTCTCGGCGAGCAGAAAAGATTTCATTTTGCCCACAAACGGGAAACCTTTTGCTCCACCTACTTCGAACCGGAATCAGCCTATCACCGGCACGGAAAACAACTGTTATACCTTTGGTTTCAGGAGCAGGGGCTGCAGGCGGAGGTGGAAGTGTATCTCCCGTCCATCCGGCAGCGGCCGGATTTGCTGCTGAATCCGCACGACAACCCCATTGCCATTGAGTATCAATGCGCCACAATCTCCAACGAACAGCTGCTCAAGCGGACGCGCAGCTACTGGCACGCCGGCATCCGCGTCCTGTGGATTCTTGGCGGCAGCCAGATGAAGCGCCATGCCGCCCATTGGATGCGGCTGTCCTCGCTGCATACCCTCTGCACCCAGTTCTCCGGCTTGCCCTATCTTCTCTATTTCTGTCCCGAGGCCCGCGCGTTTTTCAAATGTGCCCCGCTCATTCCCTTCAGCACCGCCGCCGTATTTTGCCATCAGCTTTTGTCTCCTCTTAAGGAAGCCTCCCTGCAGGAGCTCTTTGCCCCGCCGGTTGTATCACTCCCCTCTTTGCGGCAGGAGTGGAGCCGCAAGAAGAAGCAATACCGCGCCAATGCCCTCTATCCGTACCGAAAAAGCAAGGACCGCATCTTGTACAGCCTGTATGAGCAGGGCATCCCTCTGTCCTGCTTTCCGCCGGAAATCTGTGTGCCGCTGCCGTCCGGCCTGGCTTTTCGGGAGCCGGCTATTCTGTGGCAATACCGCTTTTGGCAGACCGCCTTCGGAGCGGAGGAGGAGGGGGCTTGTGTCCGGATGACCGAACGGCTGCTGTCCCGGCAACCGGCCCGCGCCCTCCCGTATCTGCCGTCCTCCTATCGGCAGCAGGCTGCGCATGAATACCTGCAATTTCTTTGTCTGACAGGTGCCATTTCGGGCGAAGGAGAAGGGGTGTACCGCAAGCAGCGCAGCTTGTTTGTGCCGGCGACAGAAGAGGAAGCCAATGCCTGCGATGAAAAGTGGATTCACCATGCACTTTCTTTGTTTCCGGCGGAGCAAATCGTAACATCCCGTTCCTGAAAAAGGATATAATAAGAGGTGGCACGGCAATGGAAGGAAAAAGCAGGAAAAGAACAGAAAGAAGCGAATTCATACATCAGGCTTTCCTGAAGGAGGGAACAAAACATGTCAGAGCAAAAAACAGTCAAGCAGCTGCCGGCGCGCAGCGAGATTACCATGGAGGATACATGGCGTCTCGAGGATATTTTCCCGACAGACGAAGCATGGGAGCAGGAATTTACTGCGATTAAGGACATGCTGCCAAAAATCAGCGAATTCAAGGGAACGCTGGGTCAATCAGCCGGCAATCTGCTGAGTCTGCTGCAATATCAAAATGAAATCACCATGCGCCTTGGCAAGCTGTATACATACGCGCACATGCGCTACGACCAGGATACTACAAATTCCTTTTATCAAGCCTATAACGACCGTGCCCGCAGCTTGTATGCCCAGGCGTCCAGTCTGATGGCCTATATTGTGCCGGAAATTCTGTCCATTCCGGAGGACACCCTGCAGGGCTTCCTGCAGGAAAACGAAGAGCTGAGCGTGTACCGGCATGCGCTCGAGGAAATCAATCTGCAGCGCCCGCACGTGCTGAGCGAAAGCGAAGAAGCGATTTTGGCGCAGGCGTCCGAAGTCCTCGGCTCCTCGAGCAACACATTCGGCATGCTGAACAATGCCGACCTGAAATTCCCGTCCATTACCGACGAGAACGGGGAAGAGGTGGAGGTCACACATGGCCGCTACATCCAGTTCTTAGAGAGCGATGACGGCCGCGTCCGCCGCGATGCCTTCATGGCGGTGTACGACACATACGGCAAATACCGCAACACATTCGCCAGCACGCTGGGCGGCTCAGTAAAGAAGAACAACTTCTACGCGACGGTGCGCAAGTACAAGTCCGCGCGCGAGGCAGCTCTCAGCAATAACAACATTCCGGAGGCTGTATACGACCAGCTCGTGGCGGCCGTCCATGAAAATCTGCATCTGCTGCACCGGTACGTGGACATCCGCAAGCGTGCGCTCGGTCTGGAAGAGCTGCATATGTACGATCTGTACACACCGCTTGTCAAAGAGGTGAAGATGGATGTGCCGTATGAAGAGGCGCAGGATATCCTGCTGAAGTCCCTGGCTGTATTGGGCGATGAGTATGTGGATATTTTGAAGGAAGCATATGAAAACCGCTGGGTGGACGTATACGAGAACCGCGGCAAGCGCAGCGGGGCGTATTCCTCCGGCACATATGGCACGAACCCGTACATTCTGATGAACTGGCAGAACAACGTCAACAACCTGTTCACGCTGGCGCACGAGTTCGGCCATTCTGTGCACAGCTACTATACGCGCAAGAATCAGCCGTACACTTACGGTGACTATTCCATTTTCGTGGCAGAGGTGGCGTCCACTTGCAACGAAGCGCTGCTGAATGATTATCTGGTGAAAACAACAGATGACAAGAAGAAGCGCCTGTACCTCTTGAACCACTATCTGGAAGGCTTCCGCGGCACCGTATTCCGCCAGACCATGTTTGCGGAGTTCGAGCATATGATTCATGTGAAGGCGCAGGAAGGCCAGGCGCTCACACCAGACTTCCTGACAGAGTCGTACTATGAGCTGAACAAGAAGTACTTCGGCGACGGGCTTGTCATTGATGAGCAAATCGGCCTGGAATGGTCACGCATTCCGCATTTCTATTACAATTACTATGTGTACCAGTATGCGACAGGCTTCAGTGCGGCCACTGCGCTGTCCAAGCAAATCCTGGAGGAAGGGCAGCCGGCGGTGGAGCGCTACATCAACAACTTCCTGAAGGCAGGCAGCTCCGACTATCCAATCGAGGTGCTGAAGAAGGCGGGCGTCGATATGACATCTCCGGAGCCGGTGCGCGAGGCATTGAAGGTATTTGAAGAAAAACTCAACGAGCTGGAGCAGCTGTTGTTTGAGCAATAAGAAAGAAGAGGGGCAGATGATCTCCTCTTGCTTTTTGCTGTGTATAGCGGAAATTGTCGAAATTGTTCGTCACATAAGCGTCATTAAGAACGGAACCCGCGAAACCGGTTCCGGCTGGCGAACTGCCAGACAAACCACACGATGGACGCAAACAAAAAAGGTACCGAAAGCAGCAAAGGAAATGTTTCCAGTAAAGAAAAAATATACAAAAGAAAAGCCAGCAGCACGAGGGCTAAAGCCCCTAAAATGCGTGATTTTCCCATATTTTCTCCTCCTTTTGTCCCTGTTTTAGCATATGCGGACATGTAAGCGTTTAGAATGTGTCATTTTTGTGAAATAAGAAATAAAGAGATTGTCATTTAAAGTCGAATCCTGTAATATAAGTCATGTGAACGAGGTTCACACTCACATACAAACATATACCCCTTTGTTTGAACGTGAAAATTTCTCCCATCCCCTTTAAATTTATAAGCCGTAAAGAAAAACGACCTGGTTCCCCTGGGTCGTTTTTCTTTTCTATACGAATTTCCAATACATATCGCGTTCTGTCGGCACTTGCACGACCTTGCGTTTGAGCAGCAGCTTTTTCATTTCCCGCATAACATCTGCTTCAGACATATCATAAATAATCGCAAGCTCATTCGTAGAGATAAACTCAAAGCACTGCAGCAGTGCCTCCAGCGGCGGAAGCGGCTCAGGTACGAGATTTTCCTTCACCATTTCCCGCAGCACCTGTACGTACACATCATAGGAGTACATGCCGGAAATCTTTACGCCTTCTTCATCCGATTTGGCATTGAAAAACACAATAGATGGAATTTCGGTAATATGCAGCTCGTTTGTAAACTTAAGATCGCACTGAAAGGCTTTTGCCGCGCTGACAGATTGCAAATCCTGCAAGAACTCATCGAGGTCAATGCCGCTTTTCTCCGCGCAGGCAAGCAGTGTTTCATGCGTCGGCCGGCTGACGTTTTGCAGAAAGAGGTGCTCCTGCAGCTTCCGCAGGAATTGCGATCCGGCGCGGCGCCCCTGCAGCTCTGCGGCTTTAATGGCCAATGAAGCTATATGCGGCGAAGCATCGCAGGCATGCATATGCATCCGGCCGTCGCACGACATCCCGTGCATGCTCGAGCTCTTTTCCCATACGAACCGCACATTGGCGGGCTTATTCCACTTGTGTCCAGGGGCTGCCGCTGCAGCCTCTGCTTTGCCTGTCAGCACGTGGCGGATGGAAAAATACTTTCCATATTCCAGCAGCAGCTTAATGATGAGCGGTTCAATGACCCAGCAGTCCCTGCAGAGCGGGTCGATAAAGAAATAGGCTTCCACCGGCTTATTGGAGCAGTTTTGCGGCAGGTCCTTAGCCATTACGCCTCACCTGCTTCATCCGGCGTATTCACCATATGGTGGGCCGTTAAGGTCAGGCGTTCGAAGATAAAGGTGCGGAGCTCGCCGTTCAAGCCGACTTCATCCATGGCCCGCTGCATGCAGGAGAGCCAGGCCGCCGCCCGCTTCGGGGTAATGTCAAAGGGCATGTGGCGCGCGCGCAGCATGGGGTGGCCATGCTCCTCTGTATACAGGCTGGGTCCGCCCAAATATTGGGTCAGGAATTGCTTTTGCTTGCGTGCCGTTTCAGTCAAGTCGCTCGGAAAAATGGGAGAGAGGTCAGGATGACGGCTCACATGGGAGTAAAATGTGTCCACAAGCTGTTCAAGTTTTTCGCCGCCGATGGCATCAAATGGTGTCATAGAATGAAAATTCATATTGGTGTCTCCTTTTCCCGTAAAAATGACAATCGCGTTCTAACCGTCCGCAGCACCCTGCACCCGGGAAGAGTGCAACGGACGAGCAGAACCCGTGTAGTTCGGCTGTTTGCTTTTGCGTTGGGGTGAGTTCCCACCGCTTTTCTTGATGTCCAGCTGCACCGGCTGGCCCACTGCCAGGGAGAACCTGGCC
>NZ_JANCLT010000003.1:205134-424833 GCF_024294785.1 Ectobacillus ponti
CCTCATAAAAGGCAAAAAGCGCCTTTTAGAGTCCAGAACCTCCCTTCGGTGGACCAAACAGCCGGTTCCGCTTTTCTTGATGTCCAGCTGCACCGGCTGGCCCACTGCCAGGGAGAACCTGGCCTCATAAAAGGCAAAAAGCGCCTTTTAGAGTCCAGAACCTCCCTTCGGTGGACCAAACAGCCGGTTCCGCTTTTCTTTATTGTAACAAGCCGCTTTTCTTCCGGGCAAATAAAGCGGCTTGCCTGCTGTTCCCCAATACATGGTAAATCCTATGCTAGTTTAGATGCCTTTTTTCTGTTTGGCAAGAAAAAAGCGCTGTACTTTGTTCTGCGTCGCCCGGACCGGAATGCCATGCTGCCCCAGCAGCGAAAGGAATGCCTGGCGGCCGGCCGCCTCATCGGCCGCTTCGTATTCCAGCTCATAATCATCCTGGCCGAAGTAGAAACTATGGTCAAATACAAGAATGCCTCCTTCGTGGGGCAGCTCCGCCCGCTCTGTCGTCAGGCTGCCGAAATAGCGGAGATTGCTCTTGTCAACACCGAGGGAAAGCAGCATATGTGCCACATCGCCATCAGGAAAGGGGCTTCCCCCGAGCAGCTGCTGCAGCTCTTCCCGGGAAATGCGCTGGTGCGTTTCCAGCAGGCCCACCGCCGCCGGCTGCTTTAAGGTGATGGTGTATGTATGGTTGCGTTCGCGGATGCGGAGCGCAGAGCCCCGTTCCTTCAGCGCAAAGTCCGGCGTCTCAAAATAGTGGTTCGTCTGTGATACGAAATTTGCCGCCGCAAAGGCATCGCACAGCTTCCCGAACTCTTCTTTTGTCAGCATGTTTTTAAATTCAATTTCAATGTTCTGTTTCATAACAGGTCTCCTCCCGTTTGTTCGTTCTTATTATGGCTTTTTCTTGACTGTCATTCAATGATTTCTTCTCCTGCGTTTATGTTGTGGTACAATAGGAGAGGATTTTTCTGTATATAGGAGGAAACGAACATGCGAAAGACAACGATTGTGACAGAGGCAAGGCAAACCGGGGATGTGTTGCTTCTGCATACAGAGCGGCTGGATGTCGAGGCAGCCGGTCTGCGTCCGCGCGGCCATGTGCTGGTGGATTCCGACGGCTTTGCGTTCTTATACATTTTGGAAACAGAACAAGACTTCGTATATCTCAGCATGCCGGAAGCCGTTTGGCCCCAGCTGAAGCAGGCCCTGGCCGGGAAACAGCCGGTGTGGGCGGATGTAAATGGCGTCCGGATGGAACTTGAGCATTTGCAGGAGGAGCTGGCGTACCTGGTAGAGAATATTGAAGGAAATGCCAACTACGGAGATGAGTTCGTCAGCCGGGTTGAAGCTGTTTTTCTCGCGTAAGGGGTGTCGTCATGGATCGCAATTGGGAAAAGTTTCTGGCCCCATATCATCAGGCAGTCGAGGAGTTAAAAATCAAGCTGAAAGGAATGCGTTCGCAGTTCAAAATGTCCGCCAGGCATTCTCCCATTGAATTTGTCACAGGCAGGGTGAAATCAGCGCCGAGCATTTTGGATAAAGCCCATAAACGCAATATTCCGCTGCGCCGTCTCGAAGAGGAAATGCAGGACATCGCGGGGCTGCGTATGATGTGCCAGTTTGTGGACGATATTCGCGTTGTGGTGGAGCAGCTGCGCAAGCGCAATGATTTTTCTATCGTAGAAGAGCGCGACTATGTGTCGCAGAAGAAGGAAAGCGGCTACCGCTCGTACCATGTGGTGATTCTCTACCCGGTGCAGACGATTGAGGGGGAGAAGAAGGTGCTGGTGGAAATCCAAATCCGCACGCTGGCCATGAACTTCTGGGCAACGATTGAGCATTCCTTGAATTATAAGTACAGCGGGCGTTTTCCGGAAGAGATTAAGGAGCGGCTGCAGCGCGCGGCGGAAGCGGCCTATTTGCTGGATGAGGAAATGTCCTCCATCCGCCTGGAAATTCAAGAAGCCCAACAGATCTTTTTGCGCAAGCAGGAGGCGCAGGATTTAGAATAAATAAAAGGGTGTTGACTATGAAATTTGCGATCATGTCAAAGGGAGACGAGGCATCGAATAACCTTGTGTATACGATGCGCGAGTATTTGCTGGACTTTGATTTCGTGATGGATGAAGAGGAGCCGGATATTGTCATTTCGGTCGGCGGAGACGGCACGCTGCTGTATGCCTTCCATCAGTACGCACACCGGCTGGATAAAACCTCCTTCGTCGGTGTACATACCGGCCATTTGGGCTTCTACGCGGATTGGCTGCCGAGCGAGGTGGAGAAGCTGGTGATTGCCATTGCCAGAACGCCGTTTCAGGTGGTGGAGTATCCGCTGCTGGAGGTCATTGTCCGGTACGTGGACGGCAGCCGGGAAACACAGCATTTGGCGATGAATGAAGCGACGGTCAAAAGCACGGAAGGAACGCTTGTGATTGATGTGGAAATTCGCGGGGAATATTTCGAGACATTCCGCGGCGACGGCTTGTGCATTTCCACGCCTTCCGGCAGCACGGCCTACAATAAGGCGCTGGGCGGCGCCATCATTCATCCGTCCATTGAGGCGATTCAGGTGGCGGAAATGGCCTCCATCAATAACCGGGTGTTCCGCACGGTCGGCTCGCCGCTCGTGCTGCCGAAGCACCATACATGTGTGCTGAAGCCGGTGAACAACAACGACCTGCGGCTGACCATTGACCATGTCACCCTGGAGCATCAGGACGTAAAATCAATCCAATGCCGCGTGGCCAACCAAAAGGTGCGCTTTGTGCGCTTCCGGCCGTTCCCGTTCTGGAAGCGGGTGCGGGATTCCTTCGTATCCGACAGATAGGAGAGTACGATTTTGCATACATTTACACTGACATGGACCATCACGGCTGACGGGGAAGGGCTGCTGATCCGGGATTATTTGCGGGCAAAAGGCATATCCAAAGCAGCCTTGACCGACATCAAATTCCGCGGCGGCTCCATCACGGTGGACGGGCAAACGGTGAATGTCCGCCATAAGCTGCGCGCGGGGGAAGCGCTCACGATCTCGTATCCGCCGGAGGAGCGCAGCGAAGGGATGCAGGGTGAGGATATCCCGCTCGACATTTTGTATGAGGATGAGTCGGTGCTTGTGCTGAACAAGCGGCCCTATATGGCAACCATCCCATCGCGGGAGCACCAAAGCGGCACAGTGGCGCATGCGCTGCTGCACCATTATGACCGGCAGGGCCTGTCGAGCACCATTCATATTGTCACCCGGCTGGACCGGGACACATCGGGTGTGATGCTGGTGGCGAAAAACCGCTTTGTGCATCACCTTCTGTCGCAGCAGCAGGTGGTAAAAGCGGTCCGCCGCACGTATGAGGCGCTGGTGCACGGGGTGATGGCAGCAGACCAAGGCATCATTGACGCGCCCATCGCCCGGAAAACGGAAAGCATTATTGAGCGGGTTGTGCGCGAGGACGGCCAGCATGCTGTGACGCACTACCGCGTACTGGAGCGGAAGGCGGATCTGACGTATGTGGAGCTGGAGCTGGAAACAGGCCGCACGCACCAAATCCGCGTGCATCTCGCGTATCTCGGGCATCCGCTGCTTGGCGATGACTTATACGGCGGCCGGCTCGATGTGATGGACCGGCAGGCGCTGCACAGCCGGACGCTCACCTTTTTCCATCCTGTGCTGGAGCGGGCGATGACGTTTACCGCGGAGCTGCCCGCTGATATGAAAGCGGTGCTGCAGGAATAGAAACTCCTTTGGCTTTCACAGCCGAAGGAGTTTTTTTATGGAATTGGCGCATGATAAGAGCAAGAAAGGGGAAATGACCATGTTCATTCACTGGCTTATTATCATCACTGTGGCAGTCGTCAGCTTGATCGGGATTATTGGCATTGCCAGACGCAGCCCATTCCATTACGGGATTTTGCTGGTGCTGCAGCTGGTTTCAGCCTTTGTTCTATGTGTCTTCTTTCAAAAGGTGATGGGCTTCTACCGGTTTGCGCTTCCCTTGAGGTACGCAATGATTCTCGTTCTATCCGGCTTCGGATTGTATGTACTGTTCATTGTCCACTATCGGCCGCGGCATAAAACTTTCTTTTTCTTGTTCACGGTGCTTCATCTCGTTTTTATCCTGGAGTACATTTTGGAGCAATATGTACATTTTATCGTTTATCAGAACGGATGGGACACGTGGGATTCGTATACCTGGTATTGGATTTACACGATTGTGTTTGCGGGGATTGGGGACTATGTGGTGCCGGAGAAGTACCGCAATCCGGTTGATCCGTATTCCAAGGGCTATTGGCTGAGCTTCTTTGGGGTGCTTGTGCTGACAGTGGCATTTACGGTGTATGTGCTGCAAGCAGGAACTTGACGGGGCATTGTCGAAGCAGGCTTTGAAAAGGAGATGATGCTTTGATTGTTAAAGAACGACAAGTGCCTCTTAGACTGTTGAAGCTCGCAGCACTGCAGCGCCGGTTGCCGGAGGGGCACACGAAGCTGCAAGGTGTTGCGGCAGACCTTGCGAGAAGCAGTGCCGGATACCGCGGCGAAGAATCCGTTGACCACTACCTGAAGTTTCTCCCCTGCGATGCGTACCTCATTTTGCATGACCTCCGCCTGCCGGGCACACACGGCTTCTTCCAAATGGACACCCTGATTCTATGCTCCTCCACGCTCATTGTATTAGAAGTGAAAAATATTGCCGGGGAAGTATATTTTGAGAACTCCTTCGAGCAGATGATCCGCTCCAGCGAACGCGGGCAAGAAGTGTTTCAGAATCCGCTGCTGCAGGCGGAGCGGCAGGCCTGGCAGCTGCGGGAATGGCTAAAGCGGAACGAATATCGGGACGTGCCGGTTGAGTTCTTGGTGGTATTGGCGAATGAACGGTCGCTGGTGAGAGCAGATACGAAGCTCGAGCGCGTCATTCGCAGCGCCAGTCTGCCGGGGCGGATTGAGAGGATGAACGTGGGGCGGCATCTTTCCGCGGAAGAACTCCTTGGACTGAGTAGACAGCTTGTAGAAAGTGATCAGCCTGCTGATGTGGATGTGCTGCAGCGATTTCTCATTAAACGCGGAGATCTTCTGACAGGGGTGCATTGTCCTGCATGTGCTGGTTTACCTATGCAATATCGATGGCGCAGCTGGCATTGTCTGCGCTGTGGCTGGAAGTCAAAGGATGCTCACGTTGCTGCGATTCATGATTACGGTTTGCTTTGGAGCAGCCAAGTGAAGAATGCACAAATTCGAACGTTTCTGCAGCTTGATTGCGACCAGCTGACCCGGCGGCTTTTGGCAGATATGAAGCTTCCTTATGAAGGGGAGCGGAAGAGCAGAGTATATTTTATAGATAAATTTGAAAAAGTGTAAGATAACTTCGGAAAATTGTAAGATAAATCTAAGAAAGTGTAAGATAAATTGAAAAAAGTGTAAGATAAATGGCAAGAAGCCAGGGGCCGCCTGGCTTCTCTCTTTTACTGCGCTGTATATCCGCCGTCCACAAGCAGGTTCGCACCCGTGATGAAGCTGGCATCATCAGAAGCGAGGAAGGTGACCGCTTTGGCGATTTCCTCCGGCTTGCCGAGGCGGCCGAGCGGATGGAGGGAGATGAGGTGCTGCTTCGTTGCGTCGTCGAGCTGGCTGAGCAGCGGCGTGTCAATGTAGCCTGGGCATACCGCGTTCACGCGGATGTTTTCCTTCGCATATTCCACCGCCAGCGCACGTGTCAGGTTGACAACGCCGCCTTTTGCGGCGGTGTAGGAGGCAGTTGCAGCCTGTCCGACGTGGCCGAGGATGGAAGCGCAGTTGATGATGCTGCCGCCGCCGTTTTGCTTCATGGCGCGCAGCGCATGCTTGGCGCAAAGGAACACGCCGTCCAGATTGATTGCGATGGTGCGGTGCCAGTCTTCGTAGGAAAGCTCATGGCTCGGGGCCATGGATCCGATGCCGGCATTGCTAAAGATGATGTCCAGCTTGCCAAACTCTGCGACCGCCTGCTCCACCATGGCGGCAATCTGCGCTTCGTCTGTTACATCCACATGCTGATAGATGACCTTTGTTTCTTCCGTACGCAGTTCTTGGGCAAGCTGTTCACCCACCGCATCATTAATATCAGCAATCAGCACATGGGCGCCCTGCTCCACCATATCGCGTACCGTGTATTCCCCAATACCGCTGGCGCCGCCCGTCACAATTGCCGCTTTTCCTTGTAAACGCATGTCCCATTCCTCCTTTAAGCTATGGAAAATCGTCTTCTATTTCTATTTTACTGCAAAGTGGAATAATTTGGTTGAATAATTTGTGTAATGTCGAAAGTTCTTTATTGAGAATATAAAGATTTTACGTTATATTAATTTGAAGAGAAAGGTGGGTTACGGATGAAAGAATTGAAGAGAGACAGTCAACAGGATGAAGAAGTGTTTTTCGAGCAGCAGCTTCAATTGGATCATATCTTTGCAAATTTGCGGGCGTGCTTTTTGGAGAATTGGAGGGTGTCCAATGAGGAGCCTTCCTATTTCCAAACGCCTGAATGGCAGCAGTTTTTTCACACAACAGCAGAGCTGCTGCTTCAGCTTGCTGCCGGCTTCCAGGCAAGCGGACAAGCGGAGATGTGCTTTCGCACAGCTGAGTTTGCCTTCCACATCGGGGCACAGGAAGAGCAGGTGCTGCGTCTGCTGCGTCCTTTCTATGAAGCGAGGGGGAATCTACGTGTGCTGAAGCCGCTCCGCAGGCTGCTGGAGGAGAACAAGCCGGCTTCTTATGAGGAGCAGTTGCGCTATTTCCATGAAAAAGTGCAAGGGCCGCTGTGGGCCCTCGGTTAATCCTCAATCGGCTGAAATTTTTCCGCCACAAAGGGCATGGAGGAGGGGACAGAGACGGTCTCCATTTCCGGGTAGCGAAGGGCAGTCAGCTTCCCGCCAAACACGGCTCCGGTATCAATGTTCACGGTATGGTTGATAAAGCGGGGCTCCCCTACCGGTGTGTGTCCGTATACAATCCAAGCCTTGCCTGTATACTGCTTGGCCCAGTCGCGCCTCACAGGTCTGCCGTCAGGATGCTTGGCGCCGGTAATATCTCCGTACAGCACGAAGGTCTCCACTTTTTTGTTGATTTTGCCGATATAGTCCTCACGGATGCCGGCGTGGCATACGACAAGCTTGCCGTTATCGAGCAGGGTGTACAGCGGCGCCTGTTCGTACAGCTGGATGAATTTATGCTGAATGGTCTTTTGCTCCCGGCGTCCAAGCGCTTCATACTCCGCCACAGTGGTCTCCAGGCCGTGTGTCGTCTGCACCTTGCGTCCGAGAAAAAAGCGGTACAGCTTGTTGCAATGATTGCCTGGTGAATAATGGGCATCCCCTTGTTCCACCACCAGCCGCCAGACAAGCTCCGCCACCCGCAGTGATTCCGGCCCGCGGTCTGTCAAATCCCCGACAAACGCCAGCTTCCGTCCTGCAGGATGCACCGGCAATCCGCTGTCCCACTCATAGCCCAGCTTCTTGGTCAGCGCCTCAAATTCCCGAAAGCATCCATGAATATCGCCAATGACATCATACATGTTTTCACCTTCTTTCCTTCCTTAGTATGTAAAAAGAAAACGCCGCGAATGCGGCGCTCAGTCAAACATATATTTTTTCGTGCGCGATCGGACGTTCAGAATAAACCCGACGGCAATCATGTACGTAAGCAACGAACTGCCGCCATAGCTCATGAACGGAAGAGTGATGCCGGTGATCGGCAGAAGGCCGAGCGTCATCCCGATATTCTGGAACACCTGGAAGGTGAACATTCCGATGGTGCCGGCGCACAGGTAGCTGCCGAACGGGTCGTTGCTCTCAAGCGCGATGTGGATCATGCGGTAGATGAGCAGGAAGAACAGTGAAATGACAATGCTGCCGCCGAGAAACCCGAACTGCTCCGCCACGTTGGTGAAAATAAAGTCTGTGTGCGGTTCAGGGAAGTATACTTCGCCGTGCTTGTAGCCTTTTCCGTATAATTCACCGGAGCCGGTAGCCAGAATGGCCTGGCGCAGCTGATAGCCCTGTGTTTCATATTCATAGGGTGCGAGCCAGCCGTAGAAGCGGTCCAGCTGATACTCCTTCAGAATATGTTCTTTAAAGAAATCGGTATAGTTAAAATAAATATACACAAGCAGCGAGCCGATGGAGACTGCCGTGGCTGTCAGCCCGAGAATGAAGCGCCAGCGGATGCCGGATACGATAATGATGGAAGCAATAATAGCCGTCATAACCATTGTATTTCCAAGGTCCGGCTCCTTTGCAATCAGCAGGAGCGGCGGAGCGCAGGCTGCAAAAATTTTGCCGAGTAGAATCCAGTCCTCCCGTATGGTCCGGACCGGGTACTTTTCATTATGATTGACCACAATCCGGCTCAGCACGAGAATCAGAAACAGCTTCATGACCTCAGACGGCTGAAAATTCCCGATGCCGGGGAGATTGTACCAGGCAGTGGCCCCTTTAATTGTCATAACGAGAGAACCTGGGATTTTCAGCTCCAAGCCGAGCAGAAGCACCATGGCAAAGGCATACAGATACCAGGAAATCTGCTTGTAGCGGTCAAAGTCGATGACCATGGTGCCGGCGATGCCGATGATCCCAATGACATACCACTGAATCTGCTTGGCGACGAAGTTGACGCTCTGCAGCTTCTGCGGCAGGGACGGCTGGGCGCTTGCAATGGCAAAGCAGCTGGTGGCCGCAATTAAAAACAAGATGAACAACAACGTATAATCTATTTGATATTGCTGGTTTTTTTCTGTTTCCATGATTCAATCCCTTCTATCCGTGCCCCACGGTTTTGCTGCGAAAGAGACACTAGTACAATCTTAACGAATTTTTCTCTATTTGCAAATACCATCTTCCGACAAGTTCTGCCGTATCGGGAGCGGTGTGTGTCAGATGATAAAAATTTTTTAACGTGGCTCAAAGTTGCTGAATAGTCAAATTTGAATATAATAAGTGTATACAGAAAGGAGATGAAGTATGGTTACAAAGGAGAGTAACTTGAAATTAGTTGTGGCCGGTTTGCTGCTTGGTATTTTCATGGCCGCCATGGACAATACCATTGTCGCAACCGCCATGGGCACTATCATTAAGGATTTGGGCGGGCTGGATAAGTTTGTCTGGGTCACTTCCGCGTACATGGTGGCCGTAATGGCCGGCATGCCGATTTTCGGCAAGCTGTCTGACATGTACGGACGCAAGCGCTTCTTTATATTCGGACTTTTAGTATTCTTACTCGGATCAGCGCTGTGCGGAATTGCCCAGAGCATTGTGCAGCTGAGTGTGTACCGCGCGATCCAGGGGATTGGCGGCGGCGCCCTCATGCCAATCGCCTTCACCATTATTTTTGACGTATTTCCGCCGGAAAAACGCGGAAAAATGACAGGGCTTTTTGGTGCCGTATTCGGTCTGTCCAGTGTGGCGGGTCCGTTGCTTGGCGCCTATATTACAGAGTACATCAGCTGGCACTGGGTGTTCTATGTCAACGTGCCGATTGGTCTCGTTTCCCTGTTCATGATCTCCAAGTTCTATAAGGAGTCTAAGCAGCACCGCAAGCAAAAAATCGACTGGGGCGGCGCCATCACACTGGTTGTCGGCATTGTCAGCCTCATGTTCGCGCTGGAGCTTGGCGGCAAGGAGTACGCATGGAATTCCACGCAGATCATCAGCTTGCTCAGTGTGTTCGGCGTCTTCTTCCTGGCGTTCTTGTATATTGAAACAAAAGCGTCAGAGCCGATTATTTCCTTCTGGATGTTCAAAAAGCGCATCTTTGCGACGTCGCAGGTGCTGGGCTTGCTGTACGGGGCAACCTTCGTCATTCTGACGGTATACATCCCGATTTTTGTGCAGGCTGTATACGGCGGCTCCGCAACCAATGCGGGTCTCATTCTGACTCCGCTGATGCTCGGCTCTGTTGCGGGCAGCGGCTTCGGCGGCGCGTTCCAGACAAAGATGAAGTTCCGGTCGCTTATGCTCATTTCCATCGTGGCATACATCATCGGCTTCTATCTGCTGTCCACATTGACACCGGATACGCCGCGTTGGATGCTGACTGTGTTCATGATTCTGGCGGGCTTTGGCACAGGCTTCTCGTTCTCCCTGCTGCCATCTGCATCCGTACACGGTTTGGCACCGCAATTCCGCGGTTCTGCAAACTCAACGAACTCGTTCTTCCGTTCTCTTGGAATGACGCTTGGCATTACGATTTTTGGTACGATTCAATCCAATACGTTTACAGATAAATTGAAGGAAGCATTTGCCGGCATGGGCGGCGGCTTCCAGGGCGGCAGTGACGCGCGCACGATTTTTGAAGCAAGCCAACGTGCGAAAATCCCGGCGCCGATTTTGGATAAAATTATTGGCGCGATGTCTTCTTCCATCACAACAGCCTTCACTTGGGCGCTGATTCCAATCGCAGTGGCCTTCGTGGTTGTGCTGCTGATGGGCAATGCGCGCGTGGAAGCAGGCCAGCAGGGACCGGCGCCACGGAAAGCGGCAGGACAAGAATAAGCAGCAGGGCGGTGGGTCATGAGCATTCGGCTTGTAATTTTGGGCTTGCTGATGGAGGGCGCCAAGCATCCGTATGAGATTCATCAAATTATGGAGCAGCGGCAGATGAAGCATTACATTAAGCTGGCGAAAGGCTCCCTCTATTATGCGTTTGAGAAGCTGGAGGAGCAAGGGCGGATTGAGGTGGTGGATGTGGTCCGCGACACCAACCGCCCGGATCGCACCATCTATCAAATTACAGCGGCAGGGCAAGCGGAATTTCATGAGTTGCTGCTCGAGCATTTGCTGCAGCACGAGCACCGGCACCGTCCCATCTATGCCGCGCTTGCCTTTGCCGAGTACGGCAAGCAAGAAGAGATTTCCGCCAAGCTGGCGGAGCGGCTCGGGGAGACGAAGCTGCTGCTTGAGCGGATGCGGAAGCTGTATGAGCAGCTGCAGCCGAAGGAAACAGCGGCCCGGATGTACGTCATTGTGCGTGTGATCCAGCATCTGCAGACGGAAGTGAACTGGCTGGTGCGGCTTCACGCGGATGCGGAGGCCGGGCGGCTGAATCAGGCGGGGCTGCCGGTTTTGGAGCAATTTGAAGGAGGATGACTGCAAAGTCGTCCTCTTTTTTATGGAAAAATATGCGGATGCCCGGCAGACAAGCACCCATTCCTATCTTTCATTTCTTCATATGATAGAGTAGATTCATTTTCCTGGTGAAGACGAATCAGACTGGCTTCAGTTGCCGGGGCCAGTCTAACTCATCTCTCTCTGACGGACGAAGGCAGGGTCGCCATATCCCTGCCTTTTTGTATGCTTGGGCAGGAAAATAGGGGACAGGCACGAAAATAGTAGAAGGATAAGAAAAAATGTGATACACTTCATAATAGTAGCAGGTACTAATAACTAGTGTTATATATAATAGGAGGATGGAGACATGGATCTTCTCAGCTTACAAGGTAAAAACATCGTCGTGATGGGTGTGGCAAACCAACGCAGCATCGCATGGGGCATCGCACGCTCTCTTCATGAAGCGGGAGCAAACCTGATTTTTACATACGCAGGCGAGCGCCTGGAGCGCAATGTGCGCGACTTGGCAGAAACACTGGAAGGCCAGCAGTACCGCATCTTCCCTTGTGATGTGACAAGCGACGAAGACATCGCAAGCTGCTTCGGCGCCATCAAAGCAGAAGTCGGCACAATCCATGGCCTGGCGCACTGCATCGCTTTCGCCAACAAGGATGACCTGAAGGGCGAGTTCGCAGACACATCCCGTGACGGCTTCGCGCTGTCTTTGGACATCAGTGCATACTCTCTCACAGCAGTGGCAAAGGTAGCACAGGAGCTGATGACTGAGGGCGGCAGCATCGTAACGCTGACATACCTCGGCGGCGAGCGTGTAGTGAAGAACTACAACCTCATGGGTGTAGCAAAAGCAGCGCTTGAGGCGAGCGTGAAGTATCTGGCGAACGACCTGGGCCAGAGAAACATTCGTGTAAACTCAATCTCCGCGGGTCCAATCCGTACCCTGTCCGCAAAGGGGATAGGCGATTTCAACAGCATCCTGAAGGAAATTGAAGAAAAAGCGCCAATGCGCCGCAACGTGACACAGGAGGAAGTGGGCGACGTGGCTACGTTCCTTATGAGCAACCTGTCCCGCGGCATCACGGGCGAGAACATCCACGTGGATTCTGGATATCATATTTTGGGTTAAGTCGGCAAAGGAGCACATCCGTCTGGATGTGCTCCTTTTTTTGTCTGGTTCCGGCAGGCTGTGTCGGATCGCCCTGACCAAAAAAGCAAGGACAAGAGCGTAGACCTCAAGCCCGAAGCAGGATATGCATGTTTAGAAGAATGATGCATATGCCTGTCAAGGGGCCCAGAATCTTGGCAGGAAGCTTGCGGACGAGAAAGGCTGCGAGCGGTGCCGCCACAATCCCGCTTCCCATCAGTGTCAGAATCCAGTACCCATTCAATACATTCCAATTGAGCGAAGCAAGAAATCCCAGGCTGGCTGCCACTGAGACAGCGAACTCACTTGCTGAAACGGTGCCGATGGCCTTACGCGGATCATGGCTGGCAGACAGAAGAACAGGGGTGGCAATCGCACCCCAACCGCCTCCGCCGGTGGAATCAGCGAACCCGGCAAACAGACCGAGAAGAATGGACTTCCCTTTCGTCAGAGAACGGGGCTGTATATTTCGTCTCGTGAAGCTTTTACACACAATGTAGAGCCCTAATCCCAGGAGAAAGAGAGAAATATAGGGCTTCACGGCAGCGCCGGATACTTGGCTTAAAAAGGAGGCGCCCAAAAAGGCTCCGGCTGCTCCCGGTATGGTAAGGAGGTACAGTGTGCGCCACTCCACGTTGCCAAATTTCCAGTGTGAAATTCCGGAGGCGGCAGTGGTTGCAATTTCTGCGAGATGAATGGTGGCGGAAGCGACGGCAGGGGCCACGCCGAAGGTCAGAAGCAAAGTGGAGGATGACAGACCATAACCCATGCCCAAGGAGCCGTCAATCAGCTGGGCCAGGAAGCCAACGAGGGCAAATGTAAGAAGCGTCTTCATGCTACCAGCTGTGGTCCTTTTCGTAGCCAAGTTCAATTAAAAAGTCGCCGGCGACCCTTTTGAAATTTTGCTTGTTTTCCTCAGTAAATTCCTCATGCCAGCTGCCAATCTTCCCTTTACGGAAAGTCCAGGATTTTTCCGGGTCCACATTTCGCTTCATGGATTCGGCTATCTCCTGTTTGCTGAGCTGCAGGCTGCCGAGGCTGTCCCACAGGTAATCCACCATTCTGTAGATGGCTGCTTCACGTGCAAGCGGGCTGCCGTTCAATTCCTCAAAACGCACACTGCAAACAGACGGATCCGTCCTCCAGCGATAGATAGGTCCAAACTCCTTGTAAATGCCGGGATAATAGGTTAAGCCCCAAAGGTTGTTTCTTTCTGCCCCCTTCAGCTCCGTTCCAAGAATAATCGTATTCAGCTGTTCCTCAAAGGTTTGCGAACGATTTTGGAAGACTTGAAAGAGTGGATGTTCGTTCATTTGGCGGTGGATAAAATGCAGGAGAGATACAGCTACATCCCGCAGATCACGATAGACAAAAATCTGCTTAATGGCGTGCTGCTGCAGTTCTTTGGAATAATCAGGGCTGTACGAAATGTGGCAGCTGGCCATTTCGCCGGGCTTCAATGCCAAAATTTCCGCAGTGTGCGCTCCTCCCAAAATACGTTCTTTATAAATACCCGGTATGCCTTCCATGAGCTGCATCACAAGGTGCGTTCCGCTTTTTGGCACAGAGTTTACACAAATTTTCGGCAGACTTTGCTGCTTCAGCATTTCCTGTCACGTCCTTTTTGTAAGTGTCAAGCTGACGAGGAGTTCAGCATGTTGATGAAATTTTGACTATACTGCGCAGGTGAAAATAAGCTTTGAACATGCTGTAAAGCTTGGTCGCTCAGCCGTCTCCTCAGCCCTTGATCCGTCATAATCATGTTGGCCATTCTGGCGGCTTCCCCAATATTCCCATGTGGATACACCTTCCCGGTCTGATCGGGCAATAAGAAGCTGGAGATGCCTTCAGATTCTGTTGCCAGCACAGGGCAACGACAGGCCATTGCTTCCAGCACAGCATATCCGAAGCCTTCCAGCTTGGAGGTAGAGCAGAGCAGCCCGCCCGAGTCTCCTATTCTTGAATAATACTTCGGCATTTCAGCGTGTGAGATATTCATATGCATGGTGACGTGGTGCTCCAAGTTAAGCTCCTGCACCATCCGTGTAAAAAGCCGGCGTTCTTGGGCAGTGCTGAGACTTGGATCTTCAAACATCCAGAGCTGAAGATTCGGGCATGTCTCCCTCAGCTTGCTGCCAATCTTCAAAAAGTCCTGCCAATTCTTGTTTGCCTCAATACGGCCCACCCAGCCGAGAACGGGACGGGGCTCTTTCGGCAAAGATACGTAGCCAAAGTCTGCAAAGTTCATGCAGTTATGGAAGCAAAAACGCTGCTCCGGCGGAAAGAATTGCTCGGCCAACTTCATAATATAGGGAGTTTTTGGGTACAGCACACCGTTGCCGCAGCGCGCAACAATAGGTTGGGCATTAGAAAAAGCGAAGAGGGCTTCCTCCCGCAATGCATATCCCTGCACCTCCCAAAATAGCAGCCCCCCATAGCCGAGAGAGCGCAACCGCTCCATGTACTCATAGGCGCTGCTGATGATGATGGCATCATATTGCTGCTCCTGAAGCAGCTTCTGCATCGCTTCGTCCTGATCCATGATGAAGGTGGGAATGTTATATACATTCTGCATGCCTGAACCGGGCCTGAAATACAGCAGGTGGCAGGTGATGCCGGCATCCATGAGCGCCTTGCAGCGCTGGCGGTTTAAGGTTTCAATGCCGCCGCTTGGAATGTAAAACATAAATAGTACCTTCACAGCTTCACATCCTTTCTGTAGTCTGCCTTATTATATGTGCATGTTCAAAAATCTCCACTCTCATTTTATCCGAATAAAAAGATGTTCGTTGGGCGCTTAGCCTTATCGTTACTAATAGCATGTGAATACAATTATATGAAACTGTTTGAAATGACAGTTGCAGAGGAGGGAATAGAATGAAGGTGGCCACTATCCTGGGAACACGTCCCGAATTAATCCGGCTCAGTGTGATTATCCACAAGCTGGATCAACTGGCCAAAGAGCACATCTTGATTCATACGGGACAAAACTATACTGACTCCTTGAGCAGTTTATTTTTCCGGCAAATGGATATCCGTGACCCTGACTACAGGGTACAGCTTACATCCCATGCATTTGGTCCGCAAACAGGGCAAATGTTTCAGGAGGTTGGAAGTCTGCTGGAGCAGGAACGTCCTGATTGTGTGCTTGTGCTGGGAGACACAAACAGTGCACTCTGTGCAATTGTGGCTGAGCGGATGGGGATTCCCGTATACCATATGGAGGCGGGAAACCGATGCCACGATATGCTGGTGCCCGAAGAAAAGAACCGCCGGGTGATTGATGCGGTCTCCACTTATAATTTGCCGTACACAATGCTGAGCCGGGAGAATTTGCTGCGGGAGGGTATGCATCCGCAGCGTATCTGGGTGTCCGGAAATCCAATTTACGAGGTCATGCAGCATTACAAGCAGGACATTCAAAGCAGCACCATTTTGGAACAGCTTCAGTTGGGTGAGAAGCAGTATATGGTTGTAACTGCGCACAGAGCTGAAAATGTGGACCGCAAGGAGCGTCTGCAGCATATTCTTGCGGCTTTGGAGAAGCTGGCTGATGAGCACAAGCAGCCCATCATCTGCAGCTGGCACCCGCGTACGCGGGCAAGAATGGCGCAGTTTGGACTGGAAGTGCACCATCCGCTGATTCAGCTTATGGAGCCAATTGGTTTTTTTGATTTTGTTAAGCTTCAGCAGCATGCCCGCTGCATCATCACGGACAGCGGAACGGTGCAGGAGGAAAGCTGTATCCTGGGCGTGCCGTCTGTGACCATCCGCAACAGCACGGAGCGTCCGGAAACGATTATGTGCGGCAGCAATGTTCTGTCAGGTTTGGATGCGGGGCGCATCACAGACTGTGTAAATTTGATGCTGCAGGTGCAGCGGACATGGGAACTGCCGGAAGGTTATGGGGATAATAGCGTGTCTGACAAAGTAGTCAGCATGATCTTAGGAGGAGTCAATCATGTTTGAAAATCAAACCATTTTAATTACCGGCGGGACGGGATCGTGGGGCTACGAGCTGACACGCCGCCTGCTGACCTACCAGCCGAAGGAAATCCGCGTTTTTTCCCGCAGCGAGGATGCCCAAGTGCGCATGCTGCGGGCCTTCAACCACAATCCTCTTTTAAAATTTGTCATTGGAGATGTCCGTGATTTTCAAGCGGTCACAGAAGCGTGCAAGGGTGTAAACTATGTATTCCATCTTGCCGCTCTGAAGCATGTGCCTATTTGTGAAGAGCAGCCTTATGAAGCGATTAAAACGAATATTGCCGGCACTGAGCATATCATTCGGGCGAGTATTCTGCATGGGGTGGAGAAAGTCATCAATGTTTCCACGGACAAAGCAGTGAACCCCGTGAATCTGTACGGGCTGACAAAGGCAATTGGCGAAAAGCTCATCACGCAGGCAAACTTTCAGAGTGAGAAAACAAAGTTTGTATCGGTGCGCGGCGGGAATGTGCTGGGGACAAACGGAAGTGTGGTTCCATTCTTCAAAAAGCAGATTCTGGAGGGCAAGGATGTTACGCTGACCTCACAAAGCATGACCCGGTTCTTCCTGACGGTCTCTGATTCTATTGATCTCCTTGTAAAAGCGGCAGAAATCTCCAGCGGCGGTGAGATTTTCGTCATGAAAATGAGCTGCTGCCGCATTGCGGACCTCGCCAAGGTGCTGATTCGAAATTTCTCCCAAACAGAAGTGAATATCCAGGAGGTTGGCGTGCGCCTTGGGGAGAAGCTGCATGAGGCGTTGCTGACAAAGTATGAAAGCACGCATTCCTATCAGTATATGGACCAGTACTTCATTATCCTGCCTGCCCACTTGGATGTTTCTGATTTTCCACAATACAAGGATTTGCCGAAGGTGGCATTGGAAGAATATGAGTCTACGCAGGATTTGATGACAGAGGAGCAAATTGAAAAGCTGCTGCAGCGCGGAGGCTTTTTGTTATGAAAGTGCTGATCTTAGGCGGTCAAGGAATGGCTGGTCATATCATTGCAGATTATTTGCAGGAGCAGACAGACCATGAAGTGTGGCGGACCGTCAGGAGAGAGACAGGGGATTCCCGGTGTCTCTCTCTTGATGTGCGGGAGGAGACAAAAGTAAAAGGTATTCTGGAACAAATCAGGCCGGATGTTGTCATTAATGCAGTGGGTTTATTGAATGAAGCGGTGGACCGCCACCTGGCAGATGCGATTTATGTGAACAGCCTGCTGCCGCATCGTCTCGCTTCATGGGGAGAAGAGCTATCATACCGGCTCATTCACATCAGCACGGATTGTGTATTTTCCGGACGAAACGGCGGCTATCGCGAGCAGGATGCCGCTGATGCCGACAGCCTGTATGGCCGGACGAAGTATTTGGGAGAAGTCCAGCAGCCGCATCTGACCATCCGTACTTCTATCATCGGCCCGGAATTAAAGGAGAATGGCATCGGGCTGTTTCATTGGTTTATGAAGCAAACCGGAACCATAAAAGGCTTTACAGAGGTGTTCTGGAACGGAGTCACGACACTGGAGCTGGCAAAGTTCATTTCCAGCACAATCGGGCAGCCCCTTTCCGGACTCATCCATCTCGCCGCAGCCCCGGCTATTTCCAAGCATCAGCTGCTCAGTATGATGAAGGAGGAATTTTCCCGGGATGATATAACCATTGTGCTTGATGCCGGACCAAGGTCGGACAAAAGCATTGTATCGACGAGAGGCGATATATCCTATACCGTGCCGGCTTACCGGCTCATGCTGCAGGAGCTGCACATGTGGATGCAGCTGCATCAAGAGCAGTATCAGCAATATAACAGGTAGAGAGGAAAAACAGACCATGCTGCCAAAGGTTACCATTATTATTCCCTTTTATAATTGCCGCTATGTCCAGTCGGCCATTTGGAGTGCCCTGGCACAAACGCATCCCCATGTGGAGGTGATTGTGGTGGATGACGGCTCAACAAAGTATACAGAGCTGATTGAACCATATAAAGGAAGAATCCGTTATATCCGCAAAGAAAACGGCGGGACCGCCACAGCTTTGAATGCCGGCATCCGCGCTGCGACAGGAGAGTATATCAGCTGGCTCAGCTCCGACGATATGTATGATCCGAAGAAGGTGGAGGCACAGCTGGCATTTATGCTGGAGAAGCAGGCTTATATCAGCTGTACCCGCTGGAACCTGATTGATGCGGAGGGCACCATTATCCACTACAATGTGGGAAATCCAATCCGCAGCCGGATTGAGTTCCTGCAAACTATGGCAAAGAGCTGTGTCATCAATGGATGCACCATTATGATCCATAAAAATATTTTCCAAGAAATCGGGCTGTTTGACGAAGCCCTGCTGTATACGCACGATTATGATTTATGGCTGCGGGTTATGAAAAAGTATGAGATGCACTATCTCGATATGACGCTTATCAATTATCGCGTGCATGAAAACATGGGGTCCATTCAGCACGGCAAGGAGCAGCAGGAGGAGGTTGTTCTGGTAAAACGCAAGCACCGCCAGGATTTGCAGCGGCTCATACAAGAGCTGGCCGCACAGCAGGGGAAGGGGCAGTCATGAAAATCACAATGCCCATTCTTACGCTGAGTAAAGGCGGTGCCCAGCGTATGCTGGCGGAGCTTGCGAATGCCATGGCACAGCGCGGCCACGAGGTGACGGTCGTGATGCCGCCGCAGGGAGAAATAGATTTCCCGCTGCATACACAGGTGCTGCGTACAAAGGGCACTGACATACAGGAGGAGGACCTTCCGGCCGGAGATATCATTCTGTCCAACTTTTACACGCTGATTGAAATGGCGGAGCGGGCCAGCCGCAAGGGCAAGGGGAAGCATGTGCGCCTGAGTCTGTGCTATGAGCCTGCCTTTCTTCCGTACAACCATGTGTCCTTCCCGACTTATAACATGACCTCCAACCTAATTGTGCTGTCCAAATGGCAGCAAACCCTGATTGAAACCATTCACGGCATTCGGGGTGAAATTGTCCCGGCCGGCGTCAGCGGGGAATTCGGCAATCTGCAGCTCCGGGAGCAGGAGCCATTGCAAATTGCCGCGGTTTTTCGTAAAGCAGAGGGAGGCTTCTCTTGGCATAGGGAGCAGGATTACCTGCTGTCAGCTCTCTTACAGGTACGCCGGGAGGTTCCTGCTGTGCAAATCAACATGATCAGTCCGCCCGGAGAGTACCATGCTTCGCCGCAGCTGCAGGAAATGAAGCGAATGCACAACTTCCAGCTGTATACACCTGCAAATGACACCGAGCTCAATTATCATTACAATCAGTCGCACATCTTTGTCAGCTCTTCTATTTACGATACCATCTCCTTGCCGGCCCTGGAGGCAATGAAAACGGGAGCAGCTGTAGTATCGCTGTATTCCGGCGGCAACATGGACTACTGCCGGCCGGGAGCCAATTGCCTGTTGTCATACCGGCATGAAGGCAGGCTTGCTGCGGACATTCTCCGGCTTGTCCGGGACACAGAGCTGCGCCAGTCCCTGGCAAGGGCCGGCGAGAATGAAGCGAAGCTTTGGACATGGGAGCGGAGCGGAGACCGGTTGGAGGAGGTGCTCCAGTCGTTTCTGCGGTCATAGCATGCAAGGGAAGGGAGTGCCGGGGCACTCCCTTTTATATCATAAGCTGCTGCAGCTTTTCTTCGTAGGAACGCACCACAGGATGGGAGGAGGTGTGCCGCTTTGCCTCCTGCAAATGCAGCCGGGCGTTTTCGTAATCCTTCCTATGAAGATAGCAGGCGCACAGCTGAATGTGCGGCAGCCACGTATAATACATATGCTCCACCGCTGCCGTGCTGCCAGCGGGGCGCTGGAGCTCCAGAGAAAACCGCGCCCAAGGCAAGGCAGCCTCATACTGGCCGGATTCAATAAAGATATTGCAAATTCGGCCGATCAGCTCCCGGCGCGGCAGGCCGTACTGCAAGCCCTGCAGACACGTCTGCAGGCATTCCTGCCGTCTGCCGGCGAGGTAATGACAGTCTGCCAGATATGCGTGGGCCAGCAGCCGCGATTCAATCTCTGTAGGCGCCAGCTCCAAGAAGCGGGCAAACCAAGTGCCGGCAGCCTCCACCTGCCGGCTGTGCAGCAGTTCAAAGGCATAGTGGAACATATCCCGCGGCGTCAGCTCTGCCCCTTCAGCCAGCATGCTTTCGTAGATTTGAAGATTGCGGCTTGTAACGGCTTTTTCTTTCCCGTGTGTGACTGCAATTGTTGCATAGGCGCGGGCAGCTCCGTGATCCTGCAGTGTTTCGTGCACCCGCCCCACCCATTTGTATTGCTTGGCGCGGCGGACAAGCCGTGTCCGGATCGTACTGAAGGTGACCCTGCCCTGCTCATCATGCCGAATGTGGTAGTCCATGAGAAAGGAGTCGACATCATGAGGGAAATGGCTCTTCAGCTCCGCGAACCGGCGCTGGTCCTCCTCGAGCAGCATATCATCTGCATCCAGCCAAAGAATATATTCCATCGTTGCTTTGGAAAAGGCGAAATTACGCGCGGCGGCAAAATCCTGGATCCATGGGAAATGATGGATTTCCAGAGTATAGGCTGAAGCAATTTGTACCGTTTCGTCTGTGGAGCCCGTGTCCACGATGATTATTTCATCTACAAGATGGGACACGCTGTCCAAGCAGCGTGCAAGTGTCTGCGCCTCATCCTTCACAATCATACAAAGACTGATTGTGGGAGATTGATATTCTTTCATTTCTGCTTCCTCCCTCTCTATCCTAATAAGAAGGCGAAAAAAGAATTGAGGGAGCCTCAATTCTTTCTTTGTCATGTAAAGATTTTATGGTATTTGGATAATGCGAAGGCTGACCTGCTCCAGGGTGATATCTGTATCCAGACTTGGAATCGTAATGCCGCTGAGACTTGGCGTCAAGGTCGGAGTTAAGGTCGGTGTACCGTTATCAAAGGCTGTCACAGCAATATAAAGACTATCGCCATCCCCCATGGATACGAGCGTAGAACCATTTTGCAGATTCGTGATGCCTGTATTGGCAGCGCCGGAAAGGGTAAAAGAATCTGATAGAGTCGTAACAACCTGGTCTGCTGAAAATTTAATGACAGCAAATTGGACAGTTGAAGTAGAGAGGGAGCGGTTCAGTGTCAAATCATAGTTAATAGAGTAAATACCAGGGCTCAGTGTGCTGAGAGAGTCTTTATAGCCGTTCAATTCTGTGTGCTCTACATCACGCAGCACGGTCGCTTCGAGCAAAGGAAGCGGCACACCGACTGAAAGGTCGTCAATGATATAGGGAGCATCGGTACTGGCAGCAACGAAGGAAACCACGGTATTTGCCTGCACCTGGCTGTTGGAAAATGCGGTGAATGCGGCTCCTGCAGCGACCGGCCCGGCTGGCGGCCCTGGCACCCCCTGAGGCCCTTGAGGTCCTGCGGGTCCAACTTCACCTTGAAGCCCTTGAGGCCCTTGAGGTCCTGCGGGTCCAGCTTCACCTTGAGGCCCTTGGGGTCCGGCAGGCCCAACGGCACCTTGAAGCCCTTGGGGCCCGGCAGACCCGGTTTCGCCCTGAAGTCCTTGAGGTCCAGCAGGCCCAGCCGGTCCTATTGCACCCTGAGGTCCTTGAGGTCCTTGAGGCCCTTGAGGTCCTTGAGGTCCTTGAGGCCCAGGCACCGGCACTCTGAGCCTTGAAAGCAAGCGAAGGCACTCATAATCAAAGCAACCGGAACGCACATTCGCCAGTGTGGGCTTTGGGCATGATTTGCCTATATGTTTGTGCATAAGAAACAGCCTCCTTATAGGAATTTACACCTCCTAGTGTATGTGGGAGGTGCAAAGTTGGGATGGGCGGGTGTGCCGTGTATTGCATGTATTTTAGTCCGTCTTTCGGCAATGACACCTTTCGCACCGGCAGTTGGACAGCTGGATTCAGCGGGGGCGCACATTTTTCATGCGGGAAGCACCAAAATGTAACCGAATGAGAGGAGTACAATATAGTATTTAATAGGGATAAGCCACGCTTCAGGCTATGTGCCGTTGGCCTACGAGCTTCCAAGTATGTAATTTTCAATGGAATGGGGTGAGATGCAATGATAAAGAAAGCTGTGATACCTGCTGCCGGATATGGAACAAGAAGCCTGCCCATCACAAAGGTGCTGCCAAAGGAACTGTTTCCGATTGCCGGGCGTCCCGCCATTGACTATGTGGTGCAGGAAGCCGCAGAAGCAGGAATTGAAGAAATTCTAATTGTCTTATCGAGATACAAGGATATGATTGTTGACTATTTTGACCGTTCTCTGGAACTTGAGGTGTTTTTACAGGAAAAAGGAAAAGCGCACTTGCTTCCCCTTATTGAACAGCCAAAGGTGCATATTCAATATGTGCGGCAGCCGTATGCAAGCGGACTTGGGGATGCGGTGCGCCTGGCGCAGTCTTTCGCAGGGAATGATCCTTTTGCGGTGCTGCTGCCTGACCAGTTTTTTGTAAGGGAGCAGGGCAATGCGCTGCAAACGGTGATTCAGGCCTATGAGCAGCGCCGGAACAGTATCATTGGTGTAAAAGCAGTGAAAGAGGAAGATTTAAAGCTGTACGGAGTGATACAGGGAACAAAAGTGACAGAGCAGCTGTACAACATTACAGACATTATTGAAAAGCCGCAAATACATCCCCCTTCAAATCTGGCTGTAATCGGCCGCTACGTGTTTACCCCGGAAATTTTTCAATATCTTCAGCGTGTACAGCCTGGCGTAGGAAATGAAATTCAATTGACCGATGCCATCAAGGATATGATGGCGGTTCATCCATTTCAGGCGCAAATTCTGCCGATGGATTGCTATGATTTGGGAAAAGAAGAGGAGTATATGGCGCTCCTTACTTATATGTTCAAGAGGAAATGAGGCGACAGACATGAAGGTTTTGGTAGTCGGCACAGGCTACGTGGGGGCGACAACCGCCCTGATTTTTGCCGAACAGGGCCATCAGGTGACAGGTGTGGATGTGGACGAGAAGAAGATTGCAAGCCTGCGGGCCGGCAAGCTTCATTTTTATGAGGAAGGGCTGGAGGAGCTGCTGGTGAAGCATTTGCAGCAGCAGCTTATCTTTACGACGGATATGGAAAAGGCCGTGCAGGAGAACGAGATGATCTACATCTGTGTAGGCACGCCGCAGAAAGAAGACGGCAGTGCCAACCTGGCCTATGTGGAGCAGGTGGCACGGGCGATTGGCCAATATATGAATGGGTACAAGACTGTTGTCACCAAAAGCACGGTGCCGGTCGGCACGGCAGAGAAGGTGACGAACTGGATTGCCAAAGCGCAGACAAAGCCGTATGAGTATGACGTAGTATCAAACCCAGAGTTCCTGCGGGAAGGATCAGCTCTGTATGATGCCTTGCATCCTGACCGTATTGTGGTGGGAGCTTCGACAGAACGGGCATTTCAGAAGATGCGCGTCTTATTCGGCGAAGTGAATTGTCCTTATGTGGAGACAGAACCGAAGGCATCCGAATTGATCAAGTATGCGGCAAACTCTTTTCTGGCGTTGAAGATTTCTTACATCAATGAGTTGGCAAGACTGTGCGACAGCCTCCATATCAATGTCAAAGATGTGGCAAACGGCATGGGATTGGATAAGCGAATTGGTACGAGCTTTCTCGGAGCCGGCATTGGATATGGAGGCTCTTGTTTTCCGAAGGATGTGAACGCATTGCTCAATACAGCTGCTCAAAGCAGCAGACCGCTTACAATTCTTGCTAAGGCAGTTCAAGTGAATGAATCCCAGACATTATATGCACTGGAAAAAATGGAAGCTGCGTTGGGCGGATGGAAGGAAAAAACGATTGCTGTGCTCGGATTGGCTTTCAAGGCGGATACAGATGATATGCGGGAGTCTCCATCCTTAAAAATGATTCACTATCTGCTCCAGCAGGGGGTAACGGTGAAGGTGCATGACCCGGTGGCGAAATATACTGGGGGAGGTGTGCTGCAATGTGCCAGCGTGGCTGAAGCCATACAAGGAGCGGATGCTGTATTCCTGTGCACAGATTGGGCCGAATATAAGCAATTGGACTGGGGCAGCTTGTCCAAGGAAATGAATCAGCCAATTGTGCTGGATGGGCGGAACTGCTTGGATGCCAAGCAATTGAGGGAAGCCGGTGTTCAATATTATGGTTTGGGAGTATGATAGGACACACTGAAAGGAATGTATCATTTTGCTAGTTTCTGTTATTACTTCAGTTTACAACGGTGAAAAGTATTTGTGGGAGGCCGTCAACAGCATCCTGACTCAGACATATCAAAATTTTGAATATATTATCGTGAATGACGGTTCAACTGATGGAACAAGAGCAATCCTTGACAGCATCCGCGATCCAAGGGTTCGGGTCATTCACCTGGAAAGAAATCAAGGAACCAGCATTGCCAGAAATACAGCAGTGGAGCATGCGAAGGGCGAATGGATTGCAGTTCAGGATGCAGATGACATTAGCTTGCCGCACCGGCTGGCAGAGCAAGTGAAATATATTCAGTCTCATCCATGGCTTGTGGGAGCTTGCTCACAAATTCAATGCTTTCCGGAGGATGGATCGGTAAATTCCGAGCACGTACAGGGAACAGAAAGGTACCATAATGGATTTCTGACATACGACCAGCTTGACAGGGAACGCTTTCATGGCTGCCCGGTGGCGACCCCTACGATTATGTTTTCCAAAGCAGCTTTTATGCAGGCTGGAAAGTACGACCCGGGCGTGCCGGTTGTAGAGGATTATGATTTTGTCTTGTTCAGGCTGTTCCAGGTGGGGAGAATTGAGGTCATTCCTCAAGCGCTGTACAGGTATCGTGTTCGGAACAACTCTGTTTCCCGTGCCGATTCGCTGCGGACCCAAAATCTGATTAACTGGATTGCATTAAGAGGGGTACAGAACATTTGCTTTTATAACTTGGGCCGAAAGCTGAAGGTGCTGATCATCGGCAGCAAAGCCGCATACGAACACCTGCAAGCTCATGTAATCCCAGGACTTGGTTTCTCTGTATATGGCTGCACTTCCAATTTCTATACGCCGGCGCATGAGATTCAGCAGCTGATCAGCCAAAACTGGATAGATGCTGTGCTCGTACTGGATCATGATCAATCGGAAGGGTTTGTGGAACGGATGGAGCAAAGCGGTCTGAGACTGAACCATCAAATTTTCAGAGTCTATACAATGTTTAACTGATGGTATTTCAGAATAGGAGCATTTATGTGGAGATACCTGTTTGCAGCAAGGAGGGAATAAGCGTAGTTGACCGGGAATTGGAAAAAGCATAATGGCATGTATGTTCATACAAAAGATTGGTATAATGCTATTCCAGCAAAGAATGAGAATGCTTTTTTTCATCTGGCGATGGAAGAGGGGAACATCTATATGCAGCCCAAATCCATCTACCCTGCCATGCATTGGCTGTTTCGGGATGGAAGTAAGGGCACTATGCCGCCTTCTACCATAGCAGTCGTACAAAATGGGCGCGCTGTCGGTTCTCACGGTAGCATCATGACAGATGACAATCATCTGATTTTTGAGCTTTCACATGAATATGTACCACATCCGGAACAGCACTCCATTCTGCAAAAGAATGATGTTCCGGATCCGGAGTGGCATGGGGACAGTATTGCCGTATTGACTTCCAGCGTGGCAGATTATTATTACCATTGGTTATTTGATGTAATTGCCCGTCTGCATATGCTGGAGGCGGCAGGCATCCCCTATAACAAGCTTTTGTTAAATATGAAGGGAAACAGGCCGTTTCAACAAGAAACGCTGGCTCTGCTGGGAATTGATCAGAGCCGCATTCTTACGTGCCACGAGCACCTTCATCTTCAGGCGCATAAGCTGATTGTGCCGTCTATAGTAGGATATCTGGGGCATATGCCGAAGTGGACCTGCAGGTACTTGCGAAGCCGGTTTCTACCTTACAGCCGCAAGGTTTTCGGATATGAAAAGATATATATAAAAAGAAAATATGCAAGACATCGAAGAGTGATAAATGAAGATGAAGTGGCAGCCTTTTTGGAGCAGAGGGGGTTTAGGACTGTCGTCCTGGAAGAATTGTCTGTTGTGGAGCAGATGAATATCTTTGCTTCTGCCGAAGTGGTTGTTGCACCGCATGGAGGAGGACTTACAAACCTTGTGTTTTGCAGTCCCCGTACAAAAGTGATTGAATTTTTCGCGCCGAATTATATCAATGGATTGTATTGGGTATTGAGCAATCATGTAGATCTGGACTATTACTATTTGTTTGGAGAAGGAGATCATCCTCCTGATTATGTCTATCCGGCATATGTCTGGGAGGATATACAGGTAGACATGCAGAAGCTGAAGGATACTCTCCAGTTGGCTGGCATCTGATGGCTGGATTGTACTTTTGGATGGAAAGCTTGGTATATCAGCGGCAGCTTTCCTCTCTGTTATCGTACAGTTGGAGAAGAATAAATGATCATAATCCTTGAGCAGCGGCACGTATGATGAAGCAAGGGGATTATGGCGCAATTATAAGGAGGAAGTATGTCTATTGTCTTAATAACCGGTGCTGCCGGTCTAATTGGTTCGGAGGCAGCGGAATTTTACATGCGGGAAGGGTTCACGGTGCTGGGGATTGACAATGATATGCGCCAAAGCTTTTTTGGGGCAGAGGGCTCAACCATTTGGAACAAGGAGCGCCTCGAGAAGCAATATCCGAATCAGTATATTCATTTCAACATGGATATTCGCCATAAGGAAGGAATTCATCAGTTGTTTGCCAAGTATAAGGATCATATTGCCTTAATTATTCATACGGCAGCTCAGCCGTCGCATGATTGGGCAGCAAAAGACCCCTATACGGATTTTGAAGTAAACGCGAATGGCACGCTGAATCTTTTGGAAGCGACACGTATATATTGTCCCGAGGCTGTATTCATTTTCACTTCCACAAACAAAGTATATGGAGACGGCCCCAACTCTTTGTCTTTTGTGGAGCAGGAGCATCGTTGGGAACTGGCGCAAGACCACCCGTACCATAAAGGAATTCCTGAGGAAATGTCTGTGGACAGCTGCTTGCATTCCTTGTTTGGCGCCTCCAAGCTGGCGGCTGACATCCTGGTTCAAGAGTATGGAAGGTACTTCCATATGAAAACGTACAGTCTCAGATGCGGTGTGCTGACCGGTTCGAAACAGGCGGGTGTGGCCCTTCACGGATTTGTGAATTATTTGATGAAATGCGGCATTACGAAACGCGAATACACAATATTGGGATACAAGGGCAAGCAGGTTCGGGATGTCATTCATTCGTCTGATGTGATTCATGCATTTGATTGCATCTTTCGGAATCCTGTTCATCATGGGGAAGTATACAACCTCGGCGGCGGAAGGGACGGGAATATTTCTCTGCTTGAGGCCATTCATTTGTGTGAGGAGATTACAGGGAATCCATTTGCGTACACCTATGTGGACCAGCCGCGAATTGGGGACCACATTTGGTATGTGAGCAGCTTGGACAAATTTAAAGCTCACTACCCAAACTGGCGGCAGCGCTACACCACCCGTCAAATATTTGAAGAAATATATGAGTATAATCGAGAACGATGGATGAATGAGGCATAGAAGTGAGGCTGCATGCATAAATCAAATAAACCCATCCGCATATACAACACAGTTGAGCAATGGATGCAGGCTGCTCTCAATAAGCCGGGCAGCCAAGATGCTTGTACGTATTTTTCGCTGGAGGAGGGGACGCTGCACACGTCCCCCAAGTCTGTATATCACACAATTTGCAGGCAGTTTGCGGATGAACAATATCGGGTATGTCCGCCTGCATCGCTTACCATGCTGCATAATGGACGGTGTCTGGGAAGGTACGGAACAGCCATCACTGCAAGCAACGATTTGATTTTCGAGCTTTCCTACGAATATTTCGTAGAGAACGGACATCACTCCATCTTCGATATAGAGAAGGTGCCGCCGCTGCATAAGTATTACGGGAATGCCGCTGTGCTCACCTTCAGCATGGCGCACGGCTATTATCATTGGATGTTTGATGTGCTCGCGCGCCTGCGCCTCTTGGAGCTGTCAGGGGTCCGGTATGACAAAATTGTACTCAACGTAGACCAGAGCCTGCCGTTTCAGGCAGAGACATTGCAGCTTATGAATATAGGGCAAGAGAAAATCATTTATGCAGGACCGCACACACATATTGAAGCGCGGGCACTTCTTATTCCTTCCTTGACAGGCTATACCGGCCGCCCGCCCAAGTGGGCATGTCAATATCTGAGAGAAGCATTGCTGCCTTACGGGACGCCATATGGGGGCCATGAGAGGATTTACATCAGCCGCAAGCATGCGCAGCACCGGCATGTGGGCAACGAAGGAGAAGTGGAAGCACTTCTGAAACGATTTGCCTTTCAGACTGTGTATTTGGAAGACATGTCATTGCAGGAGCAGATCGGCCTTTTTTCCAAAGCGCGCTTCATTGTTGCCCCTCATGGCGCCGGGCTGGCAAATCTGCTGTTTGCCCCAGAGGGCGCAAAGGTGCTGGAGTTTTTTGCGCCGAGCTACGTGAATGTAGTGTATTGGGTATTATGCAACCATTTGAATTTAGAATACTATTACCTGCTCGGAGAGGGCGACCGGTCTGTTACCTATGCAGATGGTTCCAACCGGGGAGAAAATCTCATTATGAATATAAGTGAACTGGAGGCAACCTTGCTGCAAGCAGAATTGTAGATAGGCGGCCTCTCCTTGTGAAGGAGGAAGCGCATTGGGAATTGAGATGAGTGTAATTATGAATTCCTATAATAAATATCCTCAATGTCTATATTCGTTATATGCCATTGAGGGCCAGACGTTTGATTTATCCAAAGTGGAAGTTATTTTTGTAGATGATACCTCTACGGATGAAACGCCGATACTGCGGGAGTATGAGCCTCCCTTTCAGTTTAAGTATCTCCGCCCCGCAAGCAACCTGGGGAGATCAAAGGCAAAGAATTTCGGGCTTGAGCATGCACAGGGGAACATTATCGTCATGCTGGATGCGGAGGTGCTTCTGAGTCCAACTTTCCTGGCGGAGCACTATGCGTATCATCAGGCTGCCGAGCCGGTTTGTGTGGCCACCTGCTTTCATCATCGGTCTGCGTACACGGTGTACGAGGACACCTTTCAGCCGCAGCAAAAAAGAGAGTTTTTTAGATTTGTAGACAGACATAAAGCAATGCTTCCCCGTCATATCCAATTTGCATTGAAGCGAAAGGTCGGGAGAGGAATAAACACAGGGAAGGTGGAGTTTCTTGAGAAAGAGGACTTTATGCTGGAGCAGTACAAGGGTCTTTCCTTTCCCACGCCCTTCTTTCCTGAGATTGTGAAGGCATTCGGCCATGAACTAAATGGCTTTTCATTTCCGTGGATCTTTGCCATTACTCATGCGCTGAGCTTTACAAGAAGCCAACTGGAGGCAGTAGGTCAGTTTTATGAAGGGTTTCAAGGGTATGGATGCGAGGACTGGGAGTTTGGCTACCGCCTGTATAAGAATGGGGTCAAGATTATTGATAACCCGAACGGCTGCGTGTACCACCAGGAGCACGCCCGCAACCCTGTAAATGACCAAAAGGAGGCTGTATCCAATTATTACACCTTCTACAAGCGCCATCCTCACTTTGATGTAGGGGCCGTGGCGCTGATGTGGGTCGGAAAGGATTGGTTTTTTACAGATCAGCTTGTTAAGGAATATGCCCGTTTTTGCCAAGAAACAGGTGAGCGGTATATCGAATTACAACAGGCATACCACACCTTCTTTTCCCTTATTCTTGAGCACATGATACAGGACAAACAAATTACACGATTGGGGCAGGCGGCACAATTCAATGAGAATACCTGGCAGCAATTGTACCGGCAAAAGCAGGACGCAGAGCAGACAGGAAAATATCCGTACCTCATTGAGACCATGAATCACCTGTTACAGTTGTAGAAGGGAGCCGAAACAGCATGTTGGTGTCCGTCATAACAGCCGTGTACAACGGAGAGCTCTATTTACAAGAATGCATTAACAGTATTTTGAACCAGACGTATACAAATTTTGAATACATTATTGTAAATGATGGTTCTACGGATGGAACAAAGCATATTCTGGATGCAATTACAGACGAAAGGGTCATCATCATTCATTCTGAAAGAAATCAAGGGGCAGCCCGCTCCTTAAATATGGCAGCGGAGAGGGCGAAAGGAATATGGATTGCTGTGCAGGATGCTGACGATATCAGCTGTCCTGCCAAGCTGGAGGAGCAGGTTCGATACATGCAGGCCCATCCTGACCGCATCGGCGTTTCTTCGCTGATCCGCAGCATTTCAGGAACCGTACCGGTGGCGGACCATGTCCTGGCAGCCATTGAGAACGGATATAATACTCAGTTGCCCATGAAGGAAGTGTACGATAATCGTTTTCGTCAGTGCTATCTGTGCCATGGAACGGTTATGTATGCCAAAGAGGCCTTTTTGAAGGCGGGGATGTATGATCCGGCATACAGCATCAGCTATGACTATGATCTATGGCTGCGGCTCTATGAACAAATGCCGATTGAAAAAATTCCCCACGTCCTCTATGAGTACCGGATTGTGACAAATTCTCTTACCCATTCCGGCGGCAGTAAGGTCAACCAGGAACTGCTCCACATTTCCACAAAATACATTCGAAAACTGCTGCAATATAAAAAGGGAACCGAGCCCAAGCTGGTGCTTGCAGGGTCCAGCGAAGGAATTGCGTTCTTTAAGCAGCATGTGGAAAGCGCATCTGCATTGGCTGTACAAGAGTACTACGATTTGTCCAGGGTGCAGCAGGAATGGAAAATAATCAATATGCTGAAGCATAACAAATATGATGCGGTTATCATAATGGGAGAAGATTACAATTCCCGCAGATTTATCAATGACCTGCGGAAGAATGGACTGACAGAACACGAACAGTTTTTCCGCGTTTGGGATTATAAGTGGTAGTCAGTACAGGGTGGAAGCAGGGTGACAGCGCCTCGCTTCCTCACTGTTTCGCCCCTCCAGACTCATATGAAAGGGATGAGTGCATGATTCTTGTAACAGGCGGAGCAGGGTATATCGGCAGTCACGCTGTGAAGAGTCTGCTGCAGCAGGGTTTCCGTGTAGTGGTACTGGATAATCTTTCGACGGGGCATCGATGGGCAGTAGACAAAAATGCTGTATTTATAGAAGGTGACGTTGGAGATGCAGCCATTTTACATTCTGTATTTACTCAATACCCAGTAAAGGCCGTCATGCACTTTGCAGCGAGCTGTCTGGTGGGAGAGTCCGTACGGGAACCGCTTCAATACTATGAGAATAACGTTGTTTGCTCCTTCACTTTACTGAAAGCAATGCTGCAGCATCATGTGCGGAAAATCATTCTTTCATCCACCTGTGCCGTCTACGGTATTGCCAAAAAGGAAGGGCTGGTTGAGTCTTCACAGCTCGCCCCCATTAATCCTTATGGACATTCCAAGCGTATGATAGAACAAATGCTTGCTGATTTCTCCGGCACATATGGATTGCAGTATGTCATTCTCCGTTACTTCAATGTTGCGGGAGCTGCCTGGTTGGAGGGAATCGGGGAAGTTCATGATCCTGAAACGCACTTAATCCCGAATGTACTGCTGCACCTGCTGGGAGGGAAAGAACATGTAACGGTATTCGGGAACGATTTCGATACAAGCGATGGAACTTGTGTACGGGATTATATTCATGTGCTTGACTTGATTGAAGCGCATGTGTTATCGCTGAAACTGCTGCTGGAGCATGAAAATGTTGCCAAAATCTATAATCTCGGGACGAATACAGGCTACTCCGTACAGCAAATTATTGAGGCATGCGAGAGAATCACACATAAAAAGGCAAAGATTGTGCTGCAGGGGAGGAGACTGGGAGATCCTGCCTGGCTCGTGGCATCGGCGGAAAAAATCCGGCAGGAGCTTGGCTGGCGGCCTAAGTATTCCTTGGAGGACATGATTGCCTCTGCCTGGGAATGGCACAGCAATGGTGCGAGGAAGCATAAGAATTAGAGAGAAGTATACAAGATGCCGCTTGCTGTCTTGCAACAGATTGTTCATGGAATCTGTGCGGGATCACAAGCGGCATCCTTGTTATTGCTTTTACGAGGTTATGGATTTTGCCCGATAAGACGAGATGGTGTGCTGAAGCCCTTGCTCCAGCGTGACCTTCGGCTCCCAGCCCAACAGCCGCTTCGCCTTCTCAATAACCGGCCGGCGCACCTTCGGGTCATCCTGCGGAAGCGGATGGTAGGTAATGCGGCTGCCGGAAGCAGCCAACTGCTTTACCAGATGCGCCACGTCCAAAATCCTGTATTCAATCGGATTGCCAATATTGATCATCTCGCCGTTTGCCTCCTCCTTCTCCATCATCAGCATCAATCCGCGCACTGTATCTGTGACATAGCAAAACGATCGTGTCTGTGTTCCATCCCCATACACTGTAAGATCCTGCCCCGCCAGTGCCTGTGTGACAAAGTTGGAAATGACCCGTCCATCATCATTCCGCAATCCCGCGGAGTACGTATTAAAAATCCGCGCCACCTTCACCGGAACATGATAGGCAGAGAAGTACAAGTAACAGAGCACCTCGCCCATCCGTTTCGCCTCGTCATAGCAGGCGCGCGGCCCCCAGGTGTTGACGTTCCCGCGGTATGCTTCGTCCTGCGGATGCACCTCAGGATCTCCGTAGGCTTCGCTTGTACTTGTATAGAGAAGCTTTGCACCGGTCCGCCTTGCCAGCTCCAGCATATTCTTTGTCCCGTCGATGTTCACGCTGATGGTGTCAAAGGGAGCGGCTTGATAGAATTTGGGGGAAGCGGGGGAAGCCAGATGATAGATTTCATGGATGGGAGCGGTGCCGCATATGTGGAGCACATCCGGATTGGCGACGTCATACGGAATGAAACGGAAGCTTGGAAGCTGCAGCAGCGCCTGGATATTCTCCAGCTTGCCGGTGGACAGGTTATCCAGGCCGATGACAGACGTGCCCGGCGTTTGCAGAAGCGCTGCAGCCAGGTGGGAACCGAGAAAGCCGGCCACACCAGTGATTATAATAGTTTTACTCAAAGTTGTTCACCTCATCATGTTCGTTGGACACGGGGAATGCCGCTATTATTGTATGAGAGACAGCCTGAATGGTTCGGGCAAATGCAGCAATGTGCGTCTATTGTACAGCCTTGCCTGCATACATTAAGGTACATGGATGAATGGTTTGGGTAAGGAGGGGTAGGGTGGTTTCTCTCATTGTATGTACAAATCGGGAATATGCCATGGAGAATGTGTTCGCAAACTACACAAGGCAAGAGTATCCGGATAAGGAAATGATTATTGTACTGAACAGTGACCGCATGAATATAGAGAGCTGGAAAGCGGAGGCTGAGAAGCACCAGAATGTCACCGTATTCCGGCAGCCGGAGCAGGTTACGCTGGGAGAGTGCTATAACTTTGCGATTCCCCGGGCCAAATATGCATATGTAGCCAAAATTGATGATGATGATTATTATTCTCCGTACTATTTAAGTGAGGCCGTAAGGGGAATAGCGGTGAGCGGGGCCGATGTAATTGGCAAGAGCACGGCTTTTATTTATTATGCCAGGCAGCAGCTCCTGACTCTGTTCCGGGAGGGTGTGGAGTTTTCGTATATCCAGGATGAAAAGGAGATGTTCGCGAAATTCTTAATTGGTGCGACCTTACTGTTTCGAAAGGATCTCTTCCCTGATCTCTCCTTTAAACCAACGAATATTGGCGAAGATACAGAGTTTTTAAGAATGTGTGTACAGAAAGGCCTTCGGACATACAGCACATCCAGGTATAACTATGCCTACATTCGTTACTCGAATTCCGGACATCATACGTCTACCCTGCAGGAACACAAGCTGTTGGAGAAATCGAGATATATAGCCAGAACAACGCATTTTCACCCGGTTGTTACACGGATGAGCGAGGATATTTTTGTACAAGATTCTGAATAATGTCTGGAGAGACCTTGCATATAGTATATATGTACATTTAAAGAGGCAGGAGGAACTACAATGAGCAAGAAAAAACAGGCAGATACAGAACGGTCCCCGCTATTCTACATTGCGCAGCCGCAGCTTCAACGTCCGGTTGCTCCCATGCAGCACTCCTTTGTCATTAAAAAGGGGAAGCCGGCAGGCAACGGCAAGAAGGAAACAGCGGAAATAGAAGCAGGCACAGCAGAGGCAAGAGAGCAGGAACCGGCTGCGTGGGCGGAGAATCCGAGTGCAGCGCACACAGCTGTGCAGCAGGAAGAGGAACATGGGGAGGACATAGCTGCCGATGATGCCGTCATGCGAAAGCCCTTCAAGGATATGAGCATAGAGGAGAAAATTCAATATGTATTACACCTGCCGCACTATATTCCAAAAATTCCGTGTGAGGTTATGACAAACGGCCAGAAGCATTTGGGATACATCAGATCTTACAAGGAAGAAACTGAAATGGTAAAGCTCCAATTGCAGAACCAGCTCTCCTCCGTCGAGATTCCGCTGCGGGAGATTCAAAGCATTCAGATGCGCGGGCTGTACTAAAAGAGAGAGCGGTAGAGAATCTCTACCGCCTCATAGTTTGTAAGTTTACAAGAAATTAAACGCCCGGGATAAAAACATCCTCGATGCAGGCGATGCCGCAGAAGCAGTTCAGGTCCACGACGATGCATTGCTTTGTTGCCTCAAATTCACAAACTGCCATGTTGTTGCTTACCAGGCGCAGCACTCTCAGCACTGCACAGCAGTCATCCACACTCTCTACACGGAAAAACTGAGAAGAATCGGTTGTGCAGGTTGCTGTAAGAAATTCTGCGAAGAAGAGATCGCCGTTTTTACCGTAAAGGGAGAATACGCGTGTATTCGGCATCATGCCATGGCTGTGGGAAGCGCCAAGCACAGGATTTAAGCAGCTGGTAGGGCAACCCATATCATCTTGCGCATCTTGGATGCTGTCAATGAATTTTACGATGTCACATACGCAGTTGGAGCCTTTGTGATTATGATCGTTGCAGCTCATTGATTTCACTCCTTATCATTAAGTTTGGTTTACATTAATAAGATATTGAAACAGGGGATAATCGGTTACTGCGTGAGGGTTGTTTTTTGTGAAATGGGCAAATGGCTAGGAGTGGTGAGATGCTGATGGATCATTGGTTTTTGCTTGTGCTGTTTTCCTTCGCGGCGTTCCGGCTGACGCGGCTGCTGGTGTATGACAAGATTACGGCCTTCATCCGCGCGCCATTTATTGAGGAAATTCAGGTGCCCGAAGAGGATGGCTCGGTTTCCACTTATATGAAGCTTAAGGGGAGCGGCCTGCAGCGATGGATCGGCGAGCTGCTCAGCTGCTACTGGTGTACGGGTGTATGGGTGACCGCCTTCCTGCTCCTTTGCTACTATATGATGCCAAAGGTGGCGGAACCGCTGCTGCTTTTGCTTGGCGTGGCCGGGATTGCGGCGATCATTGAGACAATTGTCGGCAAGCTGACAGAGGAAAATTAGGAACACATTGTGTGCCTGTACATCATATACTGCATAGAGGAACCATCAGGGGGAGGAAGGACAGATGAACAACCGGCAACAGCATGGAATCAGCCCTTGGCAGTATCACCAGATGCACCAGCAAGCCATGCAGAAGCTGCAGCAGCAGGGCTACACAAAGAAGAAGGGCTGCAACTGCGGCAAGAAGAAACAGGTTATCCAGGATGACCAGCAGACGCAGCGCAACTATGATTAGCCCCTTATAAGGGGCTTTTTCTTTTTGGAGAAGCCCCTTGGAAGGAAAAAACAAAAAAAGAATCATAATAAAAAAAGAAACATCTTCTTCATTCTTACAGAGAGAAGAAGAAAAAATATTTGAAGCCGTCCCACTTTTGCGGATTTCACTTTATGTATAGAGTGGAAACCAGAAAAAGGAGGAAGAGGCATGGCTTTGTATCGGACAGTCCAGACAAGTCTTTGGAATGAGGAGAGTATGGTGAAGAGGTCCGTCTACATACTTTGCAGAACTGGAAACGGAGCACATCGCGCAATGTGCCGGATATTCTGCATACGCAAGCGCAGTTTTGGCGGCAAAAGCTTCCTTCCCGTTTTGAGGAGCTCGACAACGCGGCCATCAGCCGGCCCAACCCGACAAAAGACAGCCGGGGACCGGCTGTCTACAGCAGAAATTTGATAAATCGCGACGGATAGGCCGTCCGGCCGCGCCGCGTGCTTGGCACGGATACATAGAGAGATTGCTTCGCCCGCGTCATCGCGACATACGTCAGGCGGCGTTCCTCCTCCAGCGGCCCGTCGTCGCCTTCCCGGTAGGCATCAAGGGCATAATCATGCGGCAGGGAGCCATCCACGGCCCCGAGCAGGTAGACGTGCTCATACTCAAGCCCTTTGGAGCGGTGGATGGTAAGCAGCTGGATGGCGTCGGTCAGCTCCTTGCTTGTCCGCTTCCGTTCCTTGTTCAGCCGGATCATTTCATCCGCGTGCGCCAAGAGCGCAGGAACGGTTTTAAATTTCTTTGCCACCACCTTGAGGTCGCGGAGGTCGTCCGAGCCGCGTTCCATGGCGTTGCCTTCGTTGCCGCGTTTTTTCACAAACTCGCCAAGTCCCATTTCTTTCTCGACCATTTCAATGGCAGCAAGCGGAGCGAGGTCCTTCAGCTTGCGAAAGAGCGGCACGATGCGGCGCAGCTTCGTCTGCTGGAAGGACTGGATGCCTTGCAGCTTGCCAAGCGCCTCTACAAGCGGGCAATCGTGCACGATGCTGATCGTCTTCAAATCCTGCAGGACCGACTGCTTCAGGAACAGGGCAACAATGAGGTCGCCAAGCGCCTGTGTATCATCAGGATGCAGGCTGAGGCGGAAGTATGCCAGCAGACTGCGGACGATGCGGCGTTCATAAAAGGACTCTGCATCGCTTTCCAGTGTGAAAGGCAGGCCGGACTGCGACAGACGCTCGAATATGGCGCGGGAAGCCGCGTGAGTGCGGTACAGAATCGCGAAATCACCGGGATTGGCGCCGGCTTCGATACGCTCGCGCAGGTCCGTCACAATCATCGTGGCTTCCTCTTCCTCATCGTGCGGGAAGAAGAAAGCGGGATGAAAGGCTGTATAAAACTGGGCGGCCATCTTTTTTGGGTGCCGGTTTCTGTTCGGTTTGATCACCTTGTTGGCTACGGTGACGATGCTGTGGGAGGAGCGGTAGTTCTGATCCAGCGTCACCACCTTGGCGTGCGGATAGTCGCTGTCAAAGCTCAGGATGAAGGATGGGTCGCTGCCGCGGAAGGCATAGATGGATTGATCATCGTCGCCGACCACGCACATATTGCTTGTCCGGTGCGAGAGCATTTTCATCACTTCATACTGCACCTTGTTGACGTCCTGGAACTCATCGATGAGGAAGTACTGGAAGCGGTTTTGGTAGCGCTGCAGCAAAGCCTCATCATGCTTCAGCAGCTCGTAGCAGCCGTACAGCATATCATCAAAGTCAAACAGGCCGCGGTCGCGCTTCATTTCCTCATACCGCTTGTACAGGTGGAGCGCTTTTTCCTCCCAGGGGGTTTCCGGCCGCACCTCATCCGGAGACGTCAGGGTATTTTTCCAAAAGGACACCTGCTGGGCCGCCTGGTCATACGGGAACTCCTTTTCATCAATGCCGATTTCGGCTCCGGCTTCCTTCAGCATCCGGTCAATCTGCCACTCCGCTTTTAACAGGCGGGAGGCCGACCAGCGCTCGGGATTCGCGTGCAAGAGCATCCGGTAGAAGATGCTGTGGAAGGTGCCGACGGTAAGCTGCTGCAGCACCTGCGGCGAAAGGCTGGAGAAGCGGCGCAGACGCTCCTTCATTTCGCCGGCGGCCTTTGTCGTGAAGGTGACCAGCATAATGGATTTCGGATCAATGCCGCGCTCCTGCACCATATAGGCGGTGCGGGCCGTGAGCACACGGGTTTTGCCGCTGCCGGCGCCAGCTAAAATGAGCAGCGGGCCTTCGGTTGTTGTTGCGGCTTCATACTGGGCGGAGTCGAGCGGAAGCTGGTGCTCATCGAGAATGGAGTAGCGTTCCGTTTGCGGCTGTTCGGCAAAAGCGGGGATGCCTTTGGCCGGGATGGTCTCCTTCCATTGGGACACAGCCGGTTCGCCGATGGCGCGCCCCTTTGGCAGAAGAAAGCCGCCGTGCTCAGTGGAGGCGTTCACCGTGGCAAGCTGCTCCTGCTTTTCCTCAGCGCGGGCATGGACCGCCGCTTCGCAGGCGAAGTTATCCTTTTTAAATATATGAGTAAAGTGCGGCTGCTGCCGGATGCCTAAGTACATATGCAGCGGCTCGCCGCACGCGATGCATGTAATTTCGCCGCGCAGGCCGCCTTCCTGCAGCATCTGGAAGCTTTCGCGCGGAAAGTATTGCAGATTGATTTCATTTCCGTTATAGAGAGCAATATTCATGGAATGGACCTCCTTGTCGGCAAGACTCATCTTACCACACGGCATAGAAAAAGACGAGAACGCATCGTTCCCGTCTTACAGTTCTTTCACCATGACCACGTGCGGAATACCGGCTTCCAGGAATACATCCGACACCGTCTCATAGCCGAGGTGCTTGTAAAAGCCTTCCGCGTGCGTCTGCGCATGGAGCTTCGCTTTCTGCAGGCCCTTGCGCTTTGCGGCTGCCTCCAGCTCAGCCATGATCAGCTTGCCGGCGCCGCTGCCGCGGTGCGGGGCCAGGACACAGACACGCTCCATTTTCCCGATTTCGTTGTCAACCGCACGGGTGCGGCCGGCGCCAATCGGCGTATCGCCGTCATACAGAATGACGTGGGAGGCGGTGCTGTCATGCTCATCGTATTCTTCATCCTGCGGAACGCCCTGCTCCCGTACGAACACTTCCTGGCGTACGGCAAAGACGTCCTTCAGCTGTTGCTCTGTTGCTGCTTGTGCTGCTTTCAAATCAGTTGCCGTCCTTTCCGAGCTTGAATGTTTCATATGCTGTCCAAGCGCCGTCCTCCAGCTGATACAGCAGATGGAAGCGGTCGACAGGCTGCTCGAAGTGATATTCCTTCATGCGCAGGCGGCCCAGCACATCGGCATGCTCGTCATTGGACAGATTCTGGCCGATGGTCAGGTGCGGCACGAACGCATACTCGCGCTGCTGCGGGAAGTAGCCGCTGTGCAGCAGCTCATTCAGCTGCAAGAGCTGCGGTGTTTTTTCCACTTTAAAGTAGATGACGTTGTTCACCGGATAGAAGGAGCTGACATTGCCCACCGTTACGGTGAACGGCTCGACCTGCGCGGCAACCTTTCGCAGCTGCTCCACAATCGTTTCCATTTCGTCATCCTTCGCTTCAAAGGCTGCCTTCAGCGTAATGTGCGGCGGAATGAGCGCGTAATGCGTGTCATAGCGCTTGCGCAGGCCATTGGCGCGGTCCTGCAGGGTTTTGGATGGAAAAATAACAACTCCGAGTTTCATACAGTTGCCTCCTTTGTGATGTAAGTTCTCCCATTTCTTCTAGTATACCAAAATGTTCCGCCTGCTGCCGCTTATTTCATCGCCAGCATACGGGCCAATGCGCCGGGGAGGTTTTGCTGCCAATACGTCCAGGTGTGGTCCCCGTCAAATTCTTCATAGGAATGGCTGAAGCCTTTTGTCCCCAGCAGCTGCTTGAGCTCCCGGTTCGGCCTGACAAAGTCCCGGATTTGTCCGTCTGTTGTCCGCACCGCTGTTTCCTCCGTGCCGACCTCCTGGTACAGCTCCAAGAGATACGGCTCCCGGCAGGCATCCGTCAGTGCCAATACATCGTCATTGACAAACGGCGACTGCATAATCACCTTGCCGAAGGTATGCGGATATGTCAGGGCCGCCATCAGCGAAACGGTGCCGCCAAGCGAGTCCCCCATCAGCACCCGGCCGCGGCCGATGCCGTATGTCGGGTAATGGGCATCGAGAAACGGCACAAGCTCCTGCGCCAAAAAGCGGATATAGGCTTTGTTCTGGGCATCGCCCGGGAAATACTTGCGCTTCCGGTCATGGACGTCCCTGTAGGGAATGCCGACAAAAATCGTCCGGTCAATGCCGCTGTCCTGTTGAAGCGCTTCCAAAACAGAGCCGATCTTGCCGAGCGTCCAATAGTCGCTGCCATCCTGCGCAATCAAGAGCGTATGCTTATGCAGCGGCGTGTAGGCGGCAGGCAGGTAAATGAGCAGCTGCAATTCCTCCTGCAGGGCTTCGCTGAAGAAGCGGTGCTCCTGCATGGTGCCACGTTGTGTCATTCAATCACTCTCCCTGAAGTTGTACACCACCATCATATCAATAATGGCAGAAAATCTCCATGACATTAGCGTGCCGCCATATTATAATTGGTGCAGCAAATCTATACGTTGCGAAAGGAGGCGTACACATGCAAAGTAAATCTATTATTCTGCCGTTGACCATATCTATTATTGCCATCTCATTTTCGGCAATCTTTGTCAAAATGTCCAGCGCGCCGCCGGCCATCATCAGCATGTACCGCCTCTGGCTGGCAAGCCTGTTCATGCTGCCGATTGTCTGGAAAAAGCGGGAGGAATTCCGCCGGATTACACGCAAGGATGCCATGTTCCTCATCGGCTCCGGCTTCTTTTTGGCCTTGCATTTTCTGCTTTGGTTCTGGTCGCTGAAGCTGACGACGGTGGCCAGCTCCACGATTATTCTGGCGCTGCAGCCGCTCGTGTCGCTTGTCGGCGGATTTTTTGTGTTCCGGGAACGGACCAGCGTCTCTGCGCTGCTGACCATGGGCATTGCCATTATTGGCGTCGGGATGATCGGCTGGGGTGATTTGGGCCTGAGCACGTCTGCCATCCTGGGGGATGTGCTGTCGTTTCTGAGCGTGATTGCGGTGGTCGGCTATCTCTTGATCGGGCAGAGCACGGTGCGCAAGGTATCACACTGGATTTACAGTTTTTCTGTGTTTGTATCCGCAGCGGCGTTTCTGACGTTGTATAATTTGGTGACGGCAACGCCGCTTACGGGCTATACAAAGACAGACTGGACGATGTTCCTGCTGCTGGCGACGGTGCCGACCTTGTCGCATATCATCCACAATTGGCTGCTGCGGTATGTCAATGCAACAACCATTTCCATGACCATTCTGGGAGAACCGGTCGGCGCAACGCTGCTGGCGTTCCTCCTGCTCAGCGAACGCCTGACAGGACTGCAGGTCAGCGGGGGCATGCTTGTATTGGCAGGAGTGTTCTTCTTCCTGACGCAGCAGCAGAAGCGGACGGCATATGAAAGTGCTTCTGAAAGCGCCTGATTATCTGTGGGTCATCATATAGTCCTGCACATGCACCACACACACATCCCGAAAGCAGCCATCCGCCGCGGAAGCAATAATGACCGCGCGGCCGGGCTGCTTTCCTTGTATGACCGCCCGGCGCCCATCTGCGTGCACAGAGGCGACGGCGGGGTTGGTGCTGTACCAGGTGACCATCAGCCCGGGCGCGGGCGGCAAAAGGGCGGCCGACAGCTCTCCCCTTTGCCCGGTTTTCAAACGCAGCTTTGGCTTGCAGATTTGCAGCGCCAGCAATTGATGCGGCATGGGCATTCCCCCTATAGAACAGTATGTGCTTCAGTATACGAAAACAGTGTTATGGCACATTGAAGTTCATATAAAGAGAATATTAAGTTTCCAGTGAATTGGATTTGTTGACTTTTCCTGCCGTTCCTTATACAATAAATTGCAATTTCATAGTAAATCTTATCAAGAGAGATGGAGGGTCCGGCCCGAAGAAGTCTCAGCAACCCCCGTTTGGCGGGAAGGTGCTAATTCCGTCAGTGCACATGTGCACTGAAAGATAAGAGGTCAAATTTACAGCTGCGGCCTCCTGTCATGGGAGGCCGTTTTTTTTATAAGGGGGAGAGAATATGCTTGGAATACCAGAAATCTATGAAAATATTCTATTGGCTTCGAAGAATGTATCCTTCGGGCAGACGTGCGACCATAAGACTGGATTTCTCTTGAAAGGGCTGGCAGCCTCCAAGCCGGGAGGCCGTTTCTTGGAGCTTGGCACGGGGACAGGCGCGTCTGCCGCCTGGATTCTAAATGGCATGGATGAAGCGAGCCATTTGGTCACGGTGGATATTGATGCGAAGGTGCAGGGGGTGGCCCGGAGGCATCTTGGCCATGACAGCCGGATTTCGTTCCGCTGTGAGGACGGTGCATGCTTCATTCAAAATAATACAGAGCAATTTGATTTTATTTTTGCCGATACATGGCCGGGGAAGTTTGAGCTGCTCGATAAAACAATTGATCATCTGAAGGTGGGCGGCTTCTATGTCATTCACGACCTGTTTCCGCATGCCTCGCTGCCGGAGCCGTACCGGGTGCAGGCGCCGAAGCTTGTAAGCAGGCTGCAAAGCCGGGGGGATTTGGTGGTGACGGAGCCGGACTGGGCAACAGGCTTGCTGCTGGCGATTAAGATGGGTGCAGACTGAGGCAGTAAGGGCCAACCTGCCGGATTGGCCCTTTTCATCTGGAAATCGTTGCTTTTCCTTCCCGTTTTTTTTCATACATCGCTGCGTCCGCTTGTTGCATAACGGCCTCGACATCGCAGCCGTGCTGCGGATATAAGCCGACACCCATGCTCGCTTTCACGGGAATTTTCATGGCGTCCCAAAAGAAGGGGGAGTTCTGCAGCAGCTGCTGCAGTGCTTCGGTATACGCGGTTATGCAGGCTGCATCCGCATCCTTGACAAAAATGACGAATTCGTCGCCGGCCAGGCGCGCTGCAAAGCCTTGGGAAGCGGTGCATTTGCGCAGCAGCGAAGCGACGTGAATTAAAAAAGCATCACCGGCATGATGGCCATATGTATCATTTACCGGCTTGAAATCGTTCAGGTCCAACAGGATGATGGCTGCCTTTTCAGTTTCTGGATTTTGTAAAGCTTGACCCACCTCTTCATAGAAGCGGTGGCGGTTGGGAAGCCCCGTCAACGGGTCATGATAAGCCAGAAAGCGCACCTGCTCCTCCGCCTGCTTCCATTCAGTTACATCGCGGGCAATGACCATGCAAAGCCGCTCATCCTCAATAAACACAAAGTCGCTGTCAAGCAGGACAATGCGCTCTTCCTCTTGCGGGCCCCACACTGCCAGCTCCAGCTGCTGAAGGCGCAACCCCGCTTGAAAGTGCTGTTTGTATGCTGCGACGGTTATGTCCGGCTGCACAGCCAAATCAGCCAGCGAGTGCCGGGTCTCCTGCAAAAAACTTTGTGCCGCAGGATTTGCTTCCCGTACATTTCCCTCCTCGTCAAGCAGCAAGATGGCGGCCGGATTCATCATGTACAGCGTCTCGAAACGCTTAATGGGCGAAGAAAGGAAGTCATATTTCAGCATGGTATAGCGCAGAGAGAGGCACCAGATAAAGCTGCCCCACAGGTATGGATAAGGCGGAAGCGCACCGCCAAACTGTAGATAGCCGAACACCACGTTCCATAAGAGATTGTATAAACTGCCGTACATGAGAACCTTCAGGGCATTCTTCAGGTCTGCTGAGACGGCCTTTTGCATGCCGCGCCGCATCAGCCAAAAATAGAGAAGCAGCAATAGGTTTCCTACAGTTATGGCGATGTAATATTGTGATGAAGGAACTTGCACCTTCCACATGCCATCCTGTACAAATTCGGTGCTGTTAAAGATGTTTCCGGTAAAGAAGGTCATAACTGCAGGAATGACAGGGATGTACAGAACGTAGGGGTACAGCCAGTTTGGCATTTTTCGGGAAAGTCCGGTAATGCGGAAAATATAGTGCAGAGACAAGCACGGGAGCATCACAGCCGCATTGCCAAGCCACAGGGCAACAAGCTTCGGGCTGCAGGAAAGCGGCATATAATGCCTGGTCAGTTCTTCGCCGAAAACAAATGCCAGGCATAGGGTGGCAGCCGCAACCAGCTGGTGTTCGCGTTTCCTTGGGTTGCGGCTTAATATTTCTGCGCTTGTATATAAGGTAATTAAAATAGGGATAACATAGATAAGTATAATAATAAGACTTTCAAGCATATGTCAGACACCCAATTCTTTTAAATGTATATAAAACTATTATGGCGAAAGGATGCGGAATAGTAAAATATTAAGCGTGCATAAATTTAAAAATTCTGTAAGTGGAGAAGAATTCTTACAAAAAAAGATGTTGACGAATTGGAATCTCCTGTATACAATGAAAACAACTTAAACACGAACAGCGTTGATGAAGAAAAGTACGCGCAGGGGACATCCCAGAGAGCTGACGGTTGGTGCGAGTCAGTATGAAAGCTGTGCGGAATGGGCTTCGGAGCTTCCAAACCGAACATTGGAGTAGGCTTTGGCGAGTGCTCCCCTCGTTACAAAGGGAGAAAGCGGGCCGCATGTGCGGTCAACGAAGGTGGCACCACGGGTCTCTCGTCCTTTTTTTGATGGATGAGGGGCCCTTTTTGTGTTGGGCCGGACAATTGCATAAGTGAAATTGCTGAACAAGAAGAGTACGTATATTTGAGGCGTTCCAGAGAGCCGGGGCAGGTGAGAGCCGGTGCGATAGAATATACAGAATGGGCTTGTGAGAGGCGCGTTGAACTTGATAGTAGGCGCGCCCGGGTTCCGCCGTTACAAGGATAGGGTATGTTTTGTACCTGAAAAAAGGGGGATTCTTCGGAATCCAACAGAGGTGGCACCGCGGTAACCAATCGTCCTCTGCATGTATTGCACATGCAGAGGTTTTTTTATGCAGAAAAGGAGGAATCGACATGACGACGAAACAAACGGCGCAGCCGTATTTGCTGATAGAAACGATGGAGGGCGATGAAGTCACACCGATTGTGCTGTATCACCGCCTGCAGGGAAAGAAGAAATTCCTGCTTGAAAGCTCACTGTCCAAGGAGGATAAGGGACGGTATTCCTTCATCGGCTGCAATCCGTATCTTGAACTGAAAAGCCATGGAAGTGCGGTGGAGCTGATATATGAAGACCGCACGGAAACGCGGGAGGGCCGGGTGCTGGAGGCGATACGCGAGGTGCTGCCGTTCCATGAGATCGACAGTCCGTTTCCGTTCTCAGGCGGTGCCGTCGGCTATGTCGGCTACGATGTGATCCGGCAGTATGAGCAGCTTGGCGATATCAATGAAGACCTGCTCGAAATGCCGGAAGCCCACCTGATGTTTTACCAGACGTTTCTCGTGTATGACCATAAGCTGCAGCAGGTGTCCTTCGTGTATGTGTACCGTCCGGATGAAGAGCGTTCTGAGGAAGAGGCGCGGGGGCTGCTGCGGGAAATGCGGGCGCAGATTCTAAAGGGCGGCATGGTGGAGGCGCAGACGGCTGACTTGCATGCGACATTCACCTCCAACGTCACGAAGGACGAATTCTGCGGCATGGTGGAGAAGGCGAAGGAATATATTCGGGCGGGGGACATTTTTCAGGTGGTGCTGTCACAGCGCTTGACGGCAAGCTTTCAAGGAAATCCATTCGGCCTGTACCGCAGGCTCCGGGTGACCAATCCGTCACCGTATATGTTTTTTGTAGACTTTGGCGATTACATCGTGCTTGGCTCCTCGCCGGAAAGCCTGCTGGCGGTGCGCGGCAGCAAGGTGACGACGAACCCAATCGCGGGAACACGGCCGCGCGGCAAAACGCCGGAAGCGGACCGCAGCATTGAAAAGGAGCTGCTTGCGAACGAAAAGGAAAAGGCGGAGCATCTCATGCTCGTGGATCTGGGCCGCAATGACATCGGCTTCATCAGTGAGATCGGTACCGTGCAGCTCGAGAAGTTCATGGCGGTGGAGCGCTACTCACACGTCATGCATCTTGTCTCCGAGGTATCGGGCGAGCTGAAGCCCGGTATGACCTGCTTTGATGCACTGGCGTTTTGCCTGCCGGCGGGAACCGTATCCGGGGCGCCGAAAATCCGGGCGATGACGATTATTGATGAATTGGAGAACTGCAAGCGGAATGTATATGCCGGCACAGTCGGATACATCTCCTTCACGGGTGATATGGATATGGCCCTTGCCATCCGGACGATGGTGGTGAAGGATCAGCAGGCCTACATTCAGGCGGGAGCCGGTGTGGTGTACGATTCTGATCCGGAGGCCGAGTACGAAGAAACGATGAATAAAGCGCGCGCGCTGCTGGAGGTCATGCGATGATACTCTTACTTGATAATTACGATTCCTTTACGTTTAACTTATATCAGCTCTTGGGCATGTGCGGCGAGGAAGTCAAAATTGTCCGCAACGACCGGATTACCATGGAAGAAATTCAGAAAATGAACCCGAAGGCCATCGTCCTGTCACCGGGGCCGGGGCGGCCTGAGGATGCGGGCATTTGTATTCAGGTGATTCAGAATCTTGGGAATAGCGTGCCGATTCTGGGGATTTGTCTGGGCCATCAGGCCATGGTGCACGCATACGGCGGCAAAGTGGTCCGGGCGGGCCGGGTAAAGCATGGAAAGACGTCCCTTGTAAAGCACAGCGGGACCTCCATCTTCCGCTATGTGAAGCAGCCGTTCACGGCCATGCGCTACCACTCGCTCGTGGCGGAGCAGAGCACGCTGCCGGAGGTGTTCGATGTGCTGGCAACCTCCATGGACGACGGCGAGGTGATGGCAATCAAGCACCATTACCATCCGCTGTTCGGGCTGCAATTCCATCCGGAATCGATTGCAACAGAGGAAGGGAAGAAGCTTTTACAGGAGTTTTTAACATATGCAAACAAGGAGGCGGCGGTATGAACGCATATTTGCGGAAGCTCATTGAGCGGCAGGCATTGACGGAGCAAGAGGTGTATGAGGCTGGCATCAGCATGTTTGAAGGCAGTGTGTCTGATTCGCAGATTGCCGCCTTCCTGGTCGGCTTGAAAACAAAGGGAGAAACGCCGGACGAGATTTTCGGGCTCGTGCGGGCGATGCGCGACAAGGCTGTGCCGTTTTCCAAAAGCATTGCGGGCGCCATGGATAATTGCGGCACCGGCGGCGATGGGGCGCAGACGTTCAACATCAGCACGACAACGGCATTTGTGCTGGCGGGTGCCGGCGTGAAGGTGGCAAAGCACGGCAACCGCTCCGTATCAAGCAAGTCCGGCAGCGCCGATGTGCTCGAACGCCTCGGCATCAACATTACCTGCCCGCCGGAGCAGGTGGAGCAGCTGCTGGAAACAGTCGGCATTGCGTTTCTGTTCGCGCCGTCTGTCCACCCGGCGATGAAGCGGGTCATGCACATCCGCAAGGAACTGAATATTCCGACGATATTCAATATGATTGGGCCGCTGACAAATCCAGTGGAGCTGGAAACGCAGCTGGTCGGCATCTACAAGCGGGAAATGCTTGTGCCGGTGGCTGAGGTGCTGTATAAGATTGGCCGCAAGCGCGCGGTGGTGCTGAACGGCAGCGGCCATCTTGATGAAGCATCGCTGCAGGGCGAGAATTATATCGCACTGCTGGAAGACGGCAAGATTCATGAAATGACGCTGCACCCGGCGGATTACGGCTTTGAGGTTGTGCCAAACAGTGCCATCCGCGGCGGCGGCCCGGAGGAAAATGCGAGAATTTTGACGAATATACTGCAGGGAGAGACTGGCCCATTTCGTGATACAGTCGTGCTCAACGCGGCGCTTGGCTTGTTCGCAAACGGAAAAGCGCGGACAGTGGAGCACGGCATCCAACTGGCAAAGGAAAGCATTGATTCCGGCAAGGCGCTTCATAAGCTGCGCCTGCTGGCAGAGGAAAGCAATCGATTGAAAGAGGTGGCACAATGACGATTTTGGATACGATTTTGGCGCAGAAGGTGCGCGAGGTGGAAGAGCTGAAGGGAAGCACCGTTTTATCTGAGGAGCAGCGCGTGCATGCTTCTCTCGTGGAGAAGCTGAAGCAGCCGGGCATTACCATTATTTCTGAAATAAAGCGGGCCTCGCCTTCTAAGGGAGACTTGAATGTGGAGGTGGATGTGCCGGCGCAGGCAGCGGCTTATGAGAAGCACGGGGCAGGCGCGATTTCTGTCCTGACGGATTCGCAGTTTTTCAAGGGCTCCTTTGCAGATTTGGAAGAGGTGCGCGGCGTGGTGGATGTACCGCTTCTGTGCAAGGACTTTGTCATTGATGAGGTGCAAATTCAACGGGCAAACGCAGCCGGTGCCGATATCATCCTGCTGATTGCGGCGGCGTTGGAGCCGCAGCGCCTGCACCAGCTCTATGAATATGCGAAGACACTCGGGCTTGATGTGATCGTAGAGGTGCACAACGAAGAGGAGCTGGAGGCAGTTCTGCCGGTGCAGCCGGACATCATCGGAGTCAACAACCGCAACCTGAAAACCTTTGAGGTGGATTTGGCGGTGACGGAGCGCTTGGCGCCGCGTGTCCTGGCAGCGGGAAGCCTGCTCATCAGCGAAAGCGGCATTCATTCCCGGGAGGATGCCCTGCGTGTGCAGGCGGCCGGTGCGAGCGGCATCCTGGTAGGCGAAGCCTTCATGAAGGCAGATTCGCTCGAAAGCATGTTTGCCGGATTGCGGGTGTAAATCATGAAGGTAAAGGTGTGCGGCATCACGGATGTGGAAACGGCAAAGCGGACAGCCGCGCTTGGGGCTGACGCCATCGGGTTTGTCTTTGCGAAAAGCAAGCGCCAAATCAGCCCGGAGGCAGCAAGAGAGATCATCGCGGGCTTGCCGGCCGGCGTGCTGAAGGTCGGCGTGTTTGTCAACGAGTCCCGGGAACGGGTGGAGGAAATCGTGCGTGTTTGCGGCCTGGATTATGCGCAGCTGCATGGCGACGAAGATGAAGCGTATGCACAGGAATTACAGGTTCCTTTTATCAAAGCCTTCGGAGTGGGTTCAACAGCCGATGTGGAGGCGGCGCTCCGGTATCCGGCGGACTATATCCTGCTCGACAGTCCAAAGGGGGCGTACCAGGGCGGCAACGGAAAGAAGTTTGATTGGTCGCTGCTCGACGGGCTGAGCGGGGAGGAACGGGGCCGCATCATTCTGGCGGGCGGACTTGGCGCCGAAAACGTGGCAGAAGCCGCGCGGTGGGTGCAGCCGTATATGGTGGACGCCAGCAGCAGCCTGGAGACAGACGGAAAAAAGGATTTGAGCAAAATTCAAACATTCATTGAAACGGTAAAGGAGAGTCACAATGACAACTTACACGTATCCAGATCATAAAGGCCATTTCGGCATCTACGGCGGGCGTTATGTGCCGGAAACATTGATGCAGTCTGTATTGGAGCTTGAGGAAGCCTACAAGGAAGCCATGGCGGATGAAGCGTTTCAAAAGCAGGTCCGTTATTACCTGGAAAACTATGTCGGCCGCGAAACGCCGCTGTATTATGCCGAGAACCTGACAAAGCGCCTGGGCGGGGCGAAAATTTATCTCAAGCGGGAAGACCTGAACCATACAGGCGCCCATAAAATCAATAACACCATCGGGCAGGCGCTGCTTGCGGTGCGCATGGGCAAAAAGAAGATTGTGGCGGAAACGGGAGCCGGCCAGCACGGCGTGGCAACTGCGACGGTATGCGCGCTGCTTGGCTTGGAATGCGTGATTTTCATGGGCGAAGAGGATATCCGCCGCCAGCGCTTGAACGTGTTCCGCATGGAGCTGCTCGGCGCGCAGGTGGAAAGCGTGACCTCCGGCAGCGCGACGCTGAAGGATGCGGTCAACGAGGCGCTGCGCTACTGGGTGACAAACGTGGGGGATACACACTATATCATGGGCTCTGTGCTGGGACCGCATCCGTTCCCGGTGATGGTGCGTGACTTCCAAAGCGTCATCGGCAAAGAGACAATTGCCCAGTATACGGCGCTGACAGGCAAAATGCCGGAAGCGGTCGTTGCCTGCGTGGGCGGCGGCAGCAATGCCATGGGCATGTTCTATCCGTTCATTGAGCATGAGGACGTGAAGCTGTACGGCGTGGAAGCAGCCGGCTCCGGTGTGGATACAGAGAAGCATGCGGCCACGATGACGAAGGGAACGGCGGGCGTGCTGCACGGCTCCATGATGTACCTGCTGCAGGATGAAGACGGCCAGATCCAGGAGGCGCATTCCATCTCCGCAGGCTTGGATTATCCGGGCGTCGGGCCGGAGCACAGTCTATTAAAGGATATCAAACGGGCTGAATACCATGCGGTAACGGATGCCGAAGCGCTGGAGGCGTTCCAGCTGCTGTCCAAAGCAGAGGGCATCATTCCGGCGCTCGAAAGCTCACATGCGATTGCGTTCGCAGTGAAGCTGGCGCCAACGATGAGCCCGGAGGAAGGGCTGGTCATCTGCCTGTCCGGCCGAGGCGACAAAGACGTAGACAGCGTGATTCAATACCTGGGGAGGAACTAAGGATGGGTGTACAGCGAATTCAAGCAGTGTTTGGGGCATTGAAGCAGCAAAATGAGAAAGCGTTCGTGCCGTATATCATGGCGGGTGACGGCGGCTTGGATAAATTAAAGGAAGATATTCTGTTTTTGGATGGAGCCGGCGCAAGCATTTTAGAGATCGGCATTCCCTTCTCCGATCCGGTGGCGGACGGCCCGACGATTCAAAAGGCGGGCAAGCGCGCGCTGGATGGCGGCACAACCATTGCCGGCATTTTTGAGGCATTGAAAGAGGTGCGGCCGCAGGTCAGCATGCCGTTTGTGCTGATGACCTACCTGAACCCGATTCTTGCCTTCGGCCGTGAACGGTTTGTGGAGCACTGTGTGGAAGCCGGTGTGGACGGCATCATCGTGCCGGATTTGCCGAATGAAGAAATCGGCATTATCTCTGATGTGCTGGCAGCGGCAGGCATCGCGTTGATTCCGCTTGTAACCCTGACGAGTCCGCTCGAGCGGATTCAGCGCATTGCAGCCGAATCCTCCGGGTTCATGTACGCGGTCACGGTCACGGGTGTAACCGGCGCGCGCCAGGAATTTCAGGAGCATGTCTTCACCTACCTGAAGGAAGTGAAGGAAGCGGTGGATTTGCCGGTGCTTGCTGGCTTTGGCATCTCCACACCGGAGCAGGTCAAGGAGGTTGGCGCGGTATGCGACGGCGTCGTTGTGGGCAGCCGCATTGTGGATTTGCTGGCGGAAGGCAAGTACGATGAGATTGCCGAACTGATTGGATCATCGAAGACACAGACGGTGTAAGGGGCAGAGCCGCGGGAAGCGGCTCTGTTTTTTTGTGATATACATACGCCGCAAAATCGCTTGTCTTGTCACATATACCTCATGTCACATGGAAGAAAATGTGCTACAATAGCAAAATATACGATATATTGTTATATAGCACATCCTGCAATTTCCATTAGAAAGAATAGATTCATATGTTATGATAGAAGTTGTGCCCATCCTTATATCTTAATAGGGGGAATAAATACTATGACTACAGCAGTTGCAACTTCACGTGAAATGTTAAGGAAACCGAAAAAACGAAAGCTGCTTCGCCAGCTTCTCATTCTTGTTTTTGTACTGTTCTTGGGGGGCGGCGGATTTTTGTATGGGACAAACCAAGGCCATGAGATTCGCCGCATGCTGGTCGGCACGGCGCTCTCTACAATGCACTACCAGTGGGTGCTGCAGTTCCTGCCGGTGTTGCTTCCGCAAGCTGAAATTGATGAACTGAACAAGCTGCGCACCGACCCGCCGACAGAGCAGACAACGATTGCCAAGCCGGCAGCAGCGGCTGCCCGCCAAGCAAAGGCTGTGCGGGTTGAAACGGTGGAAACAAGCAACTATACAGCCAAGGTGCTGATTGTGCCGGATCCGACAACCGTTCATCTGGTGGTGACGGCGCTTAAGGAAAAAGGTGAGCCGTTGTCTGATCTGATCAAAAACAATCATGGCGTTGCCGGAATCAATGCCGGCGGCTTTATCGACCAGAGCGGCAAGGGCATGGGCGGCCAGCCGATTGGCGTCGTAATCAGCCGGGGAGCTGTGCTGAACGTGCCGAATGGCGACCGCAGCGAAAAGCAGCTGGTGGCGGCATTCCTGCCAAACGGGGAGTTCATTACCGGCTCCTATTCCACAAATCAGCTCGTCAATCTGGGTGCGAAAGAGGCGGTCAGCTTCGGGCCGCAGCTGATTGTAAACGGCGCAAGCAAGGTGACACATTCGCTTGACAATGCCTGGGGCTGGGCGCCGCGCACTGCGATTGGACAGGCCGAGGACGGCAGCATGATTATGGTGGCGACAGACGGGCGCTTTTATGCGGACAAATCACACCGCGGTGCATCCATGTCCGATCTTGTCAAGATTTTTGAGTCTTATCATGTGACAAATGCCATTGCCATGGACGGCGGCGGCTCCACTACCATGATTAAGGATGGCGAGCTGCAGCTGAAGCCGGCAACGAGCACAGCAGTAGGCATGCGCTATCTGCCGAATGCATGGGTTGTCATTCCACACTAAGAGAGACATGGGCGATGCAAGCCCGTGTCTTTTTTTGTGAGAACGATATGTCTATTCTCTTCGGAAAGCGACTACATCTACAGACTTTAATAAAAAGGCGGAATTTTTTGAATTCGTTATATAATAGTTTGTATAAAAATGGATAAGAAGGTGATCCTTGTGCAAGGCATATTGGCAGGTCTGCCGATTCTCAGCATTTTCTTTTTCTTGTTTGTGCTCAAGCAGTCCTCACTCCGTTCCTCTATGCTGTCCTACATAGTGTGCCTCGGCATCGTATGGCTGAGCAGCTTGTTTCCGCTGAGCGGCGGCGAAGTTGTGCATGCTACCATCAAGGGGGCACTGATTTGCTTTATCGTTGCATATGTCCTCTTTTTTGGCATATTTCTCTTTCACCTCATGAATGGGAGGGGCTGTATAGAAGCCATGGCAGCGTTCATTTCCCACGCAACGCATGACCGGCTGCTGCAGGTGCTGCTGCTCTGCTTCGGCCTGTGCCCGCTTATCGAATCCGCCAGCGGCTTTGGCATTGGCTTCATGGTGACCGCGCCTATTTTCCTGGCGCTCGGGTTTCCTCCGCTGCAGGCGGCCCTGCTGTCCTTCATTGGGCTGTTGGCCAGCTCCTGGGGCGCATTGGCGACGGGGACGATTATCGGGTCGCAGCTGACCGGCATGAAGCTGGCGGAGCTTGGGGCAGGGACCGCCCTGCTGAGTACGCCCGTGTTTGGCTACTTCATGGCCGCGGCGCTTTGGCTTGTCGGCGGCTGGAGGGCGGTACGGGAGAAGGCGAAAGAGCTGGCCGCGCTGTTTGTGCTGTTTTCGCTGTCCATTTTTCTCTTCAGCAAATCTGTCAGCGTGGAGCTGGCCGGACTGCTGAGCGCTGTACTGACAACATCCGCCGGGCTGGCGCGCATCAGAGGAAAAGCCCGCCGGGAAGGCGCCGCCTACAAGCAGCATGCCGCAGCTGCGGAAGGGCATATCTCCATCCTCAAAATTCTGAGCCCGTATTTGTTTCTGACCGTTTGTATTCTGTTCTCCAGGCTCATGCCCGGCTGGCCGGCATTTTTGCAGCAGCATTTCATCCTCCATCTTCCCTCTTATTCCTATCACTTCGCCCTGTTATACTCGCCGGGCTTTTGGCTTTGTGCTTCCTGCTTGTTCACCATCCTGCTGTTTCGGATTCCGCGTGCGGCTGTCTGGCTGGCGCTGCAAAAAACGGTGCGGCAGTGGATTCCTTTTGCGGTGACCACAACGATGTTTATTTCCATTTCCGAAATGATGAGCGCTTCCGGCATGCACCGTCTGCTGGCGGAGCTGGGCGGTGCGGCGTTTGGTGCGCTGTTCATGCTCGCCGCCCCTTTTGTCGGCGCCATGGGCGGCTTTTTGACGGGCAGCAATGCCGGCTCCAACGCCATGTTCATCCAGCTGCAGGTTCAAACAGCACAGCATGTCGGGCTGCCGTGGCGGCTTGTGGCAATGGTCCAAAATGCCAGTTCCTCTGTCTCCACCATTGCCTGTCCTTCCCGGATTACGCTTGGCGCTTATCTGTGCGGCATTCCGTCCCGGGAAAATGAGCTGCTGCGAAAGACAACGCTGCTGATCGGGGGGGCCGTTGTCCTTATACTAATAGAAGGAACAGGCTGGCTGCTGCTGAGCCGCTGAGGCATGGCTCCTTAGGTGGATTGTAATAAATTACCTAAGGAGTCATGCTCGTTCCAATCTTAACTTTTGAAATTTTTATATTATAATAGACAATAGAAGAGAGGTGGATTCGTTGATAAAGGATTATGTTCTGACCTCCGCTATTATCGTAACCTATTTGTTCATTATGTCCGAATTTTTTCTGCGAATTCATTTCCGTAAAACACGAAGAGGCACGCGGAGCGAGTTCATCACAGGCAAAGAGGCGGGCATTGTGTTTGGCTTGCTCGGCATCATTCTCATTGCTTTTAATGCGGAGCTGACGTCGCTGGGCATGATGGATTTGCGCCATTTGGCGGTCATTGTGCCGGGGGCGCTGTTTGGCGCCGGGCCGGCGGCCATTGCGGCCGGCATGATCATCGTCGCCCGTTTTGTGATGCACGGAGTGGGCAGTGCAACCATTGTGTCCAGCCTCTTTCTGCTGGCGATGGCGCTGCAGTTCGTGCTGCTGAGCCGGCTGTGCCGGAATCGCCATTGTATGTTCCTGGTTGCCAATTTGTTCAGTCCTGCCTGGATTCTTGGGTCCTTCTATACAAGATTGAAGCTGCTAGGAACGCATGAAACAGCGCCTGCAATGTTTTCGGATAAGTGGGTATTTATGTATGTGTTCGGTTTTCTTTCTTATTTTGCCGCCGTCTATATTTTCGAGTCACATCGGAATGTGCTGCTGCATACAGAAACGAGCTCCAAGCTGACAGCGCTGCTGACACACTTTCAGGTCGGCATTGTATACGAGACGGCTGCAGGCAGCATCAGCTTTTTAAACGAAGCCTTTCAGCGGTTGTTTCCCGGAATGGATGGACTGGTCGGCGGGCGGGGGGACGATGGAGTCCGTGCGTTTGCCGAATGGTTTGAGGAGTCCGAAGCCTTCATCCAAAGAAGACAGGATGTATTGGCAAAGCGCGAAGCAGTGCTGGATGAGGAATGGCGTCTGCGGGACGGAAGAACCCTGGAGTGCGACTATGTCCCGATTCTGTCCGGGCGGCAGGAGTACCTGGGACATATGTGGAAATACCGCGACATTACAAGCCGCAAGCAGCTGGAGGAAGCTGAGGCGGCAACCCGCCAAATGTATCAATCTCTGTTTGAATACAACCAAAGTGCCTGCTTTGTGATGAGAGCGGATGGCCGCATCATACAGGTGAACCGAGCGGCGGAGCGGATCACCGGCTACCCGAAGGAGATGCTTTTGGGCGGTGCTTTTGCGCCGCTCATCCATCGTGGTGACTTGGAGCGTACAATGGAGCATTTCTATGACGCTCTGCAAGGCAATTCGCACACATTTGAAATCAGGCTGCTCCATATGGGCGGAAGCACAGTGGACCTCATTGTGAACTGTTCGCCTGTCATCGTCCGGGATGAGATTATCGGCATTATCGGGCTGGCGCATGACATGACAGAGCAGAAGCGGGTGGCACAGGAGCGTTTGGAAAGCATTGCGCGCTATCAAAAGCTGGTGGAGCTGTCGCCGGAGGTTGTGTTTGTGCACGGCCAGAATTGTGTGGAGTTTGTCAATGAGCGGGTGGAGGAGCTCCTTGGCATTCCTGTGCAAGAAATCATCGGGAAGTCGTTTCTGGACTTTCTGCATCCGGAGGACCAGCAGGTCGCGGCATTGAATATGACAGGGATCTTCTCAAAGGGGAACAGGCTGCAGAAGGTGTATGAATACCGGCTGAGACGGAGCGACGGCACCTTTGTCACCACGGAAATCCGCAGCGCTTTTATTGAGTACAATGGAGAGCCGGCGGTGCTCGGCATTGTACACGATGTAACAAAAAGCAAGGAGGCCGAACAGAAGCTGAGGCAGGCCAATGCGATGTTAAGCAAGCTCTCCCGCAGCGACGGGCTGACCGGCATTGCAAACCGGCGTTCCTTTGATGAGACGATGGCGCAGGAGTGGCAGAGGGCGCTTGAAACCGGCGGCCCTATTGCGGTCATCATGCTTGATATTGATGCATTTAAGGCATACAACGATTTGTACGGGCACCAGCAGGGGGATTTCTGTTTGAAGCTTGTCGCTCATGCCATTGAAGGTGCCCTGAGCCAGGCCTCTTATTTTGCGGCACGGTACGGCGGCGAGGAGTTTGCCGTAATCCTGCCGGATACGGATACAGCCGCGGCAGGGAAGGTTGCCGGCGAGATTTGCACGGCTGTAACCAATCTGTGCTTGCCGCATGCGGCTTCCAATGTGCAGCCTTATGTGACGGTAAGTGCCGGAGCGGCGGCCTTGGTTCCGGATGAAGGGACAAGCGTTGCTGATTTGCTGCGGCAGGCAGACCAGGCATTATATCAGGCAAAGCATGGCGGGCGAAACCGTGCCGCTTGGCATTTGGATGCCGTCTGTGCATGGGACAGGCAGTCTCTCTAGGGAGATTGCCTGTTTTTTTTATTTTAGATAAAATTTCCAAAAAAGGGGTTTACAAATGGGTTCCTTGTGTATATCATTAACAGAAGAAGAAAATTCCAAAAAAAGGAGGTCGAATAACATGATGATTCCAGTATGGGCAGGACAAACAAATTCATATGCACAGCAAGCCAATTCGACCGCGCCTTTGAAGCAGTGAATTTCTTCGTGAATTCATGTATGCAAGTGCCGCAGGACGAATGGTGTCCTGCGGCCTTTTTATGCCCTTTGGGCAGCCAGGCCGCAGGAGCTGTTATGTTCTGCGGCTTTTTTGTGCCCGGAAAGGAGGGGGACGCATGAGATTTCATCTGTTGTTTATCACATTTCAGCTGCGGCGGCAGAAATCGCTGCAGGAAGTCCGGCATGAGCAGCATGTCGAGCAATGCATGGGAAAATGGAAGGAGCGGCAGGCAGAGTATTGCCGGTTTCTGTAGGAAAGGAGGAAGAGGTATGAAATTCCACGTATTGTCGCTGGTGGTTGTCATCCAAAGACGCCGCAAATCCATGGCCGCTGTACGGCATGAGAAAAGCGTGCAGCAGCTGATGAGCGGGCTGAAGGCGCGTCAGGCGGAGCATTGCCGATTCATCTAACAAGGAGGAGTTTATATGAAGTTTCATCTTTTGTCGCTGGTGGTTACGATCAGCCGGCACCATATGTCCCTTGCAGAAGCGGAGCATAAGCAGCATGTGCAGGAGCAGATGGAGGAAATGAAGGAACAGCAGGCGTTTCACTGTCACTTGTTTTAGGAAACCCAATGTGAAAGGAGGCTTTTCACATGACCTTCCACTTACTGTTTATTACCATTCAAATTGCCAAACGGCGCAAGTCAGCTGCAGAGGTGCAGCATGAGCAGCGCGTGCAAGAGCGGATGGATGCGCTGAAGGAGCGCCAGACCGCATATTGCCGCTTGTTCTAAGAGAGCTTTCAAGAAAATGAAGGGGGAGATGACGATGTTGAAGAGAAGAATGATGATTTTGCCGGTTCAGGTGGATTCCACTTAGTAGGAAGGAAAAAGTTGGGGAATACTTCCGGGTAGGAGGTGTTTCCCGTGTCATTTTTGGATAGCTTGCTTGTGAGTTTGCTGCTGTTTGTCGGTGTCAAATACGTCTGGCTCAGCCGGAAGCGGCAGCAGGAAGCATCGCGCCAAATGCAGCAGTCCCGGCAGGAGAACGAGCTGAAGCGGACCTTGGCAATGGGCTTGTATTGCCGCTTTAAGGGCGGAGAAGAGCCTCTGTCACAGCAGTTTCTGAAGCAGAAGCCGTCTGATTTGGAGCGCTTTTGCGCGAACCTGCTGGAGCGGCACTTCGGCGGGTCGGCCTTTATTACGGTGCCGCAGCATGACTTTGGCATCAATCTGGAGTATACGAGGGACGGCGGCTTGTATGTGGGCCGGATTTGCTGTGAGCAGGGCGATATCGGATATGACGCGATTGCGCTGCTGCACAGCAATATGGTGAAGCGGACCGCCAAAGGCGGCTACTTCGTGACGACCGGCGGCTTTACCCGCGAAGCGGAGGACTATGCCAGAGGGTTGAATATTGAGCTCATTCCGGGCCCGCGCTTGGCGGAGCTGTGGATGATGAGCCTGGAGACGGCGCCGGCGCCGCACATGCAGACAGCTCCTGTCGAGGGATAATCGGCAGGAGCTGTTTGTGTTTAGGCAGAGGTGCTTTCGGTTACAGCCACCTGTGCTTTCCCCCCGACCCGCAGCACGAGCAGTGTCGCAATCAGGCAGGAGGAGCCGGCCAGCATGAAGGCCATCGTATAGGTGTCCATCCAGGTGAACAGCACGCCGCCGCCGTAAGCCGCAATCCCGGAGCCGATCTGGTGGGAGGCGAAAATCCAGCCGTAAATCACGCCGCCTTTTTCCCGTCCGAACGCCTCTGTTGTCAGCTTCACGGTAGGCGGCACTGTGGCAATCCAATCGAGACCGTAGAACACCGCGAATACGATGAGGAACAAGTACGAATTCGAAAACAGGGCATATGGCAACAGCAGCAGCGCAAGCCCACGCAGCCCGTAGTACCAAAACAGGAGCCAGCGGTTATTGAAACGGTCGGACAGCCAGCCGGACAGGGTGGTGCCGACAATATCAAAGATGCCCATGAATGCCAGCAAGCCGGCTGCCTGCAGCTCCGGAATGCCCGCATGGATGCAGGCCGGGATGAAATGTGTGCCAATCAGCCCGCTTGTGGACAGGCCGCAGATGAAAAAGCTGCCGGCCAGCAGCCAGAAATCCAGCCGGCGCGCTCCTTCGCGCAGCCCGGAAAACGCCATGGCGACCGGATTGCCCTGCAGGCGCGTTTCCCGGTAATCCGCCGGCGCCCCGTACGGCACAGCGCCGACCTCAGCCGGGCTGTTGCGCATCCAGATGCTGATGATAACAAGAAATATGGTGCCGAGACCAGCAATCAGGAGCACAGAAGCCCGCCAGGTAATATGCTCCGCCAAGTAAGCCAAAAGCGGCAGAAACGCCAGCTGGCCGGTTGCCGTGCTGGCTGTCAGCATGCCGATGATGAGCCCCTTGTTCTTCACAAACCAGCGGTTCGCAACCGTGGCGCCAAGAACTGTCAGAAACACGCCGGAGGCTGCCCCGAGCACAAGGCCCCACAGCACGAACAGCTGCCACTTTGCCGTCATGACAGTCGTAAGGCCAAGGCCGATGACCAAAAGCAGCATCCCCCCAGTCATCACCTTCCGCAAGCCATAGCGCTCCATCAGTGCCGCCGCAAAAGGGCCTGACAGGCCATAGAGTACGAGATTTACGGCAACGGCCAGGGAAATGGAGGAACGCGACCAGCCGAATTCTTTTTCGAGCGGCACCATGAGCACGCCGGAGCTGGAGCGGATGATTGCGGCTGTCAGCATGGAGCAGAAGGTAATGATGAAAATAGTCCAAGCATAATGTCTTTGTTTGACTTGCATGATAGCCTCCTTTCGATAACACAATCTAGCATACTATATTCGCAGCGGCAGGGCGATCCACCTTTTTGCATCATGCCTTTATGCAGAGAATAAGTTGTAAGGATGTTAGAGAGCATAAAAGGTGAACATCTTGTATAGGTAATTTATAATAATTGTGTAAGATATGGAACCATTCATTTTGCGGAGGTGCAAGGAATGTTTGATTTTACAGGAAAAACGGTTGTGGTCAACGGCGGAACCGCCGGAATCGGAGCGGAGGCGGTGAAGCAATTCGCCAAGGCCGGTGCGCATGTGTTTTTTTCCGGGCGTGATTCGGAAAAGGCTGCCCAGGTGCTGGCAGCCACGCCGCGCAGCCAATTCATCCGGGTGGACAACAGGCGGGAAGAGGAAATTGAAGAGATGCTGCAGCGCGTGCTGGAGCAGGCGGGAAAAATTGATGTACTGTTCAACAATGCAGGAGTGCTTTCACTTGGCGCCGGGCCGCTGACGCATGTCAAAAGCGACGATTGGGACCAGGTCGTCAGCGTCAATCAAACCGCCTACTATTTGTATATGAAGCATGCTTTAAAAGCAATGATGAAGCAACGCGCCGGCACGATTGTGAATAATGCTGCAATCCTCGGGGGGCGCAAGGTGAATCCGGCTTTGCCGGCTTACAGCGCGACGAAAGCAGCCATTATTGCCATGACGGAGAGCGCCGCGGTGCGCCATGCCAAGCAGGGCATCCGCATCAATGCCGTCTCGCCGGGGCCGACCAAAACAGAATTGGCCGTACGCGCTTATGGAAGCGAAGCGGTATTTGAAGAGAAGTCATCCCACCATCCGCGCGGCCGTTACGGAGACCCGGCGGAAATTGCCCATGTTGTTCTGTTTCTTGCATCTCCGTACGCATCCTATGTCAATGGGGCCAATATCCGGGTGGACGGCGGCTATGCGCTTGTATAGGGGACTGCTTGTGCTTATGCTGTTGCTGCTTGCGGGCTGCGGCCGGGAAGCGGAAGCGCCTGTAAGCGGTTCCGGACCGTCTGTATATGGCATCCAGGCTGTGAACGCCAAAGGAAAGCAAATGGATTTGGCCCAATACAAAGGGAAAGTCATGCTGGTGGTGAACGTGGCGTCCGAGTGCGGCTATACGCCGCAGTACGAGGGGCTCCAGCAGCTGTACGGCACGTACAAAGAGAAGGGCTTGGAAATTCTGGCGTTTCCTTCGAATGATTTTGCCCAGGAGAAGGGGAGCATTGAAGAAATCAAACAATTTTGTACCCTGAACTACGGCGTGACCTTTGACTTATTTGACAAAATACATGTCAAGGGCGAAGGAGTGCATCCGCTGTATCGGCTGCTGACGGAGAACGCCAGCCCGGCCGGCGAGGTGGAATGGAACTTTGAAAAGTTTTTGCTCGACCGGGAAGGAAAGGTGGTTGCCCGCTATAAGAGCAGTGTGGAGCCTGCGGAATTAAAGGCGGACATTGAAAAGCTATTGAAATGACAATTCTTTCCCAGGTGTTGACGCCCTTGCTTTTCTGGTGCACGATAGAAGATGGCCCCACTAGAAAGGCAGGGAGACGTATGGCAGTACAAAATGTAATGGAAATTATCGTAGAGCAGGTATTGAAGGAATTCAGCCGCTCCCACAAGCTGCATTGCGAGTGTGAGGAGTGCCGGGAGGATATTCTGGCGCTGGCCTTGAACCACCTTCCGTCGAAATATGCTTCCACTCATGAAGGAGAAGCGATTGTCAAGGCGTTGTACACAGATATTTCGCTGCGGCAGACGGTCATCAAGGAAGTGATGTTTGCTGCGGTGAAGGTGGAGCAGCATCCAAAGTGCGGGAAAGCGGCAGCCGTAACAGGCTGATGGTGTATACAGGATGAAACCGAGCCGGAGCACGGCTTGGTTTTTTGTGTGAAAATGGGAATTTCATGGTATAATAAACCTCCTACAAAGGAGGGGGTTGTACATGTTTTCGTTTCGGGTGGATGAGGAAATTTCATTGGAGCTGCTCCAGCAGCAGCACAAGGAGGAGCTGTACGGGCTGATTGATGCCAACCGGGCGCATTTGCGGAAATGGCTGCTGTGGGTTGACAAAAGGCAATCGGCAGAGGACTTGGCGCCTGTCATTCCGATCTGGATCCGCAATTATGCGGACAACAATGGATTTGAGGCGGGTATCCGATACAAGGGAAAGCTGGTCGGCATGATCGGGCTCCACTACATAGATTGGAAAAACAGCTCAACAAGCATCGGCTACTTTTTGGCGGAAGCCGCGCAGGGCCGGGGCATCGTGACGCGCTCTGTTTCAGCTTTGCTCGACTATCTGTTCGGCACATTGGAGCTGAACCGGGCGGAGATCCAGTGTGCAGCCTGCAATACGAAAAGCATGGCGGTTCCGGAGTGGCTTGGATTTGTGAAGGAGGGCGTCAAGCGGGATGGGCAGTGGCTTTACGACCATTATGAAGACATTGTCACCTATAGTATCCTGGCGAAGGAATGGAAGAAGGGCACTCGCTGATCTGCAAAGCAGGAGGATACTTTACATGCAGTATCCTCCTTTGTGTGCGCAACAGCTTTACTTTTCAGCTGTCTCGAGCCGGTATGTGCCTGCTTTGTCAAGGCCGCACAAGGAAGCGCCTTTGTCTGTATACGCCATATAGCAGTTGGCGACAGGCTCAGCACCTGCCTGCTCATAAATCAGCAGATGCACAGAATCAAAGCCCTTGCCGGTGTAGGCTTCCTGTATGCTCTCAGCAAGAAGGCGCAGCTGGTCATTGCTTGTTTGTGAGGTTTGGATATGAATGGTCCGCTGCTCCATGTTGGAAGTGCCGCTGTCCTGAAGCACGGTATAGGAAGGCCCTTGCTTTTGCGGTGCTGTTTTCTTGGTTTCCTGTGCTGGAGCCGGTTCGGTTGGATCAGATTTTGTGGAGTGCTGCGGCTTTTCTTGGCTGCAGGCTGCTGTCAGAAGCAGGCCAAGCAGGATGGCCGTTCGCAGGATTCGCATTGGATTTGCCCCTTTCGTAATTTCATGTAATGAAAGTATCCAACAAAAATAGTGGTGTTATGCAAAATGTATGTGCGGACAGGCTCTTTTGGTGACAGCCGTACAAAATGGGTCTATCTGTCCGATAGACCCCGTTTTCTTACAGCTGCTCCTCCTGCAGGGCGACGTGAATTTCCACCCGCCCCATGGCTGTTTCAAGCGGTACCGTCGTGAAGACATTCGTGGAACGAAATCTGGAGTGCCCCTCATTGATGACCGGAGGGGTTACATCGACAACTACGCCTTCCTTGGAAATTTCGGTGGCCGAGGTGCCGGCGACCCAGTTGCCGAATTCCTGGATGGCGCTCCAGCCGAGGTCATCAATCTCTGCAACCTCCATGCCTCCCATCATGGTGCCGATAATTTGCTTGGCGGTGTCATCCTGAAAGGAGCAAATAATTTGTCCCTTCAGGGCGCCGTGCACTCCGAGAATGACAGAGATCGGCATGGCCGGCACCTGTGTCTCGCCGTCATGGATCTCCAGCACCTGAACGTCCGGCAAGCCGAAGTGGCCGGTAAAAATGTTCTCCGCCGCCCGGCAAACGGCATCTACATATCGTCTTTCCATTGTGATACCTCCTCGTGGAAGCTTCTTCTCGTTATTGTGTGCAAAGTTGCGGGATTGCAACCGTCTGCAGTCCGGTTTTCCGGCGGTGAGCCGGGCGAGTCCCCTTCGCTTTTCTTCTGGAAGTTTTCAGGGGGGAGGAGTACAATGTAAATTGCATGAAAATTTCAACCATACAAAGAGGGGGGAGCGGGATGCAGGCAGCTGCGAAGACAAAGGTGCTGGATGCACCGACGATGTACCGTATTTTGTTTGCCATCAGCCTGGGGCATTTCTTGAATGATTCCATGCAGGCTGTTGTGCCGGCAGTATTTCCGATTTTGGAGCGGTCCATGAGCCTGTCGTACACCCAGGTGGGCTGGATTGCTTTTGCCTTAAATATGACATCCTCGATTATGCAGCCGGTGTTCGGCTTCTACACAGACAAAAAGCCCGCGCCGTTCTTGCTGCCGCTCGGTATGTTTTCGAGCCTGCTTGGGATGCTCGGCCTGGCATTTGCGCCGAACTTTTACGTGGTGATTCTGTCCGTTCTGTTCATCGGCCTCGGTTCAGCGGTTTTCCATCCGGAGGGCGCACGCGTTGCCTATATGGCAGCCGGGACCAAGCGCGGTTTGGCGCAGGCCATCTATCAGGTGGGCGGCAATACAGGAAACGCCATGGCGCCGCTGTTTACCGTCCTGATTTTTGTTCCGCTCGGGCAGATTGGGGCGACATGGTTCACCGGCCTTGCAGTCATTGGGGTGATCCTGCTGTCATACGTTTCGGGATGGTACAAACGGGAGCTCACAGCCGGTGCGGCACGGGCCAAGAAGAAGGGAACACAAAGCGGCGGGGAGCTGAGCCGGCAGGTGAAGTTTGCGGTGGTGCTGCTCATTTTCCTCGTGTTTGCCCGTTCCTGGTACAGTGCCGGCATCGGCAATTTTTATCAATTTTATCTCATTGAGCATTACGGGCTTTCCATTAAAAGCGCACAGTATTATGTGTTTGCTTTCATGATTGCCGGTGTGCTGGGCACCTTCTTCGGCGGGCCGCTGGCGGACCGGTTCGGCAAGCGCAACATCATCCTGCTGTCCATGATTGGTTCGGCGCCATTGGCATTGCTGCTGCCATATGTGCCGCTTATGCTGGTTGTGCCGCTGTTTCTGTGCATCGGCTTTATCCTGTCGAGCAGCTTCAGCGTGACGGTTGTATACGCGCAGGAGCTGATGCCGGGCAAGGTAGGCATGGTGTCCGGCCTGATTGTCGGATTGGCGTTTGGCATGGGGGCGCTCGGCGCTGTTGTGCTTGGCAAGCTGGCGGACCTCTACAGCCTGGGCTTCATCATGACATTCTGCAGCTTTTTGCCGCTGCTCGGTGTGCTGTCCTGGCTGCTGCCAAAGGACGCCTCGGCTGTCAAATGATGCTTTGCAACAGGTGAGCACGGTACAGGCTTGACACCGGGCTTCTAAGTATGTGAAATTGGAGACGGAGCACGAGAAACGACAGAGGAGGAATACGCATGGCAATTTTAGTGACAGGCGGCGCCGGCTATATCGGCAGCCATACGGTGGCGGAGCTTTTGGCGCACAAGGAAGAAGTTGTGGTCATGGATAACCTGCGCACTGGGCATGCTGAAGCACTGCAGGGCGTGAAGTTCTATGAGGGAGATATCCGTGACCGTAGTGTGCTGGACCGTATTTTTGGCGAAAACGAAATTGAAGCGGTCATTCACTTTGCCGCCAGCTCTCTGGTGGGCGAGAGTGTAAGTGAGCCGCTTGCCTATTATGAGAACAATCTGCTGGCTTCCCATACGCTTGTATCGGCAATGGTGGCGCATGATGTGAAGAAAATTGTGTTCTCTTCCACGGCCGCAACATACGGTGAACCGAAGAGCATTCCCATCCTGGAAACAGATCCGACCGAGCCGACAAGCCCGTACGGGGAAACAAAGCTGGCGATGGAAAAGATGTTCCGCTGGTGCGACGGGGCCTATGGTCTGAAATCCATTTCGCTGCGCTACTTTAACGCGGCGGGCGCACACATGGACGGCCATATTGGCGAGGACCATACACCGGAGAGCCATTTGATTCCGATTATTCTGCAGGTGGCGCTTGGCCAGCGTGAGCATATCGGCATTTTCGGGGATGACTATGCGACAGCGGACGGCACCTGCATCCGCGATTACATCCATGTGATGGACTTGGCAAATGCTCATTGGCGCGCGCTGGAGTACCTGCGCAAGGAGAATGCAAGCAACGTATTCAACCTTGGCAATGGCACAGGATTTTCGGTGAATGAGGTGATTGAGACTGCCCGCAAGGTGACGAATCATCCGATTCCGGCGAAGGTCAGCCCGCGCCGCGCCGGCGATCCGGCTGTTCTCATCGCTTCCTCTGAAAAAGCGCAGACCGTACTGGGCTGGAAGCCCCAGTGGGGTGATTTGGAAACAATCATTGAAAGCGCGTGGAAGTGGCACCAGTCCCACCCGAACGGCTTTGCGGCAAAATAAAAGTGAGAAAGCGGTCTTCCTTCCGGGAGGCCGCTTTTTTTGTTGTGGAAGCGGGGGTTGCCGGTGAATTGACCAAGAGAAGCCGCAAACAGACAAAAAGGGCTCCTGAGCAAGGAGCCCTGTCACTCTTCCAACCCAAGCTGTTCAGCCGGCACGCGCCGGACAACCGCCTTGTGGACACGCCGCAGAGCCAGCACACTGAGCCAAAGCCAGAGCCAGCCGTACAGCAGGGAAAATACGAAAATGCCAAGCAGTCCGCCTGCGCCCAAGGAGGCCGCTGTCAAGTCCGGCCCGAGCACGGGAAACCGCAGGATATAGAGCAGAAAGAGAATGCCGGTGCCAAGCGATGCACCGGCGAGAAGCACCGTTTGCCAGCGGAGCCGGCACAGTCTGAGCCCGATGCCGAGGCTCAGGCCGAGCAGCCCGGTCGTGAACGGAAAGACAAACAGCTCGCTCGGCTGCAGCACAAGCAGCAGCAGAATGGTAACCAAATAGGCCAACAGGCCGCTGCGGATGGAAATGACGGCGGCCATGACAATGGGGCCTGTTGTTAACACGCTGAGTGTATAGCCGATGCCGGTGAACACGCCCGCAGACTGCAATAGGGCGGCCAATGCGGCCAAAATCGCGCCAAGGACCAGCTTCACCGTGCGCGGATAGCTGCTGTAGATGGCAATTTCCTTTTGCATACACATCCCTCCCTTATTACATCAATGAGGCGGGCGGGATGATTATACGTCCTCTTTATATAAAATGGAAATAGGTGCCATTTCGAGCATGTATTCCTGCAGCAGAAGCTGGTGGATGTGCTTTTCGTGCGCTGTCGGGAAGGCAATATCCACCAGCTCCTTCATGCCAAGAGAGTAGCCAAGCTGCTCTGCCACGGCGAAGGCGCCCATGGCCTGCTGATTCAGCAAAAGCAGGTGGTGCAGATACTGCCAGGAGCCGACAGCCCCGCCCATCATATCCTGAAACACAAACAGCCCCTCTTCGAGCTTGGCGCTGGTTGTGCCAAGGATGCGGTCCAGGACGGTATCCGGGCTGCGGCCGATGAGTGTAAAGAGCCTCTTGGCGTAAGCGTGGTGATCCCTTGACGCATCCTGAATCTTTTCCAGCGCCTCCCGGATGTGCGGTTCTTGTATAGCGGGAATGGCTTTTGCCAGCAGGGCTTCAAAGGCGGTCTGAGCGGTCAGCACATGCTCAAACCAGCGCTCTGTTTCCTGCAGATGCCGTTCGCGCGTTTTGTCATCGAGCTCAATTAAAATGATTTCATTCATATGCGTTCACTCCTTCGTCACCTTCCACAGCACACCCGTATGCCCATAAGCCATTACATATCCCTTTGTCACCGGAGAATAGCCGAAATCCAGCACATACAAGCTTTTGCCGTCCGGATGGAACTTGCAGTCCACCGGCCGCTCGATGCCGCCGCCCTGATGATGGGAGGCCGCCCCCGGCTTTTTGTTGCAAAGGAACATTTCGGAGGTCCCTTTCTCTACATCCACCCGGACGATGCGGAAGCCGTGGTCCAAATCCTTTTCATGCGGCGAGTTGAGCGGTGCATACGTGCCCCACTCGGTGACAAACAGCTCGCCCCGGTGGCCAAAGAAATCCGAGCGGCAGAAGTCCATTTGTGTCATGGCGGAGTGCGGCTGCTCCAAATAGGCAGGAGGGCCGGCCCATTCCGGCAGCTGTTCGATGAGCTGCTCCGCCGGTTTTCCTTTTTCCGGCCGGCAGCGCTCATCCCACACCGGAACACCGTCCGCCCGCAGCTCCGGAAAGCCGTACCAGTCCGGCGTTTTCACCGAGCCGTGCGCCGTTTTTGCATTGCGGATATGCCAAATGCGGTCCGGGTCGCCGGCGATGGCCCGTGCGCCTTTCTCCTCCAAGCCATTGTCGGACGCATACAGCTCACCGTCTTCATTGAAGGCGAGACCGTACGGATTGCGCAAGCCCCAGGCAAGCAGCTCCACATCACTGCCGTCCGGCTTGGCGCGCCACAGTCCGGTGGTGCACCAGAGCTCGCCCTTCACGACTTCCCCTTTTTCCGCCGGCATGCCAAACGGCTTGAAAGCACCGCTCTCCGTTAAATACGGAAACGGCATGAGCGGATTGGAGGTGGACACATTATTGCCGGTCAGAGTGATGTCCGCACCGGGTATATCATGTGCTTCCGGCTGTTTGACGAGATCGACCGAGAAGCCGAACGGCAGGCAGACGCCATTTTGCGAAACGGAGCCATGCGCAAAATACATGAGCCCGTCATGGGGGCTGAATACCGGACCGCCCGGCTCATGCCAACCTCCGCTCGGAATGGATTCAATCAGGACGGTGCGCTCGCGGGTGGCCACATCATATTTGACGATGCGGGCGTGATAGCCGCCCTTGCAGGAAACATAGATGCTCCCATCACGATAGGTGACGCCGCGGGGGCCTCCTTGCGTTTCGACCGCAAATACGTCCAGCGTGCCGTCAGGTGTCAGCTGCAGAATGCGCGGGGGCAGGGCCGGTCTTGTCGGCCATGTGCTGCCACCTTCGAGAATATACAGGGTGCCGTCATCGGCAAAGCCCATGCCGGTCGGGAAGGAAAGGCCGGCAGCAACAACTTCAACCTTGTAGCCCTCCGGCACCCAGACATCAGCCGGGTCAAGGACCGGGCGGGCGCTGATGGGCAGCTCCAGCCGCGGCCCCTTTGCTTTTGCGGCAGCAATGCGCTTCATCATCGGGAAAACCTCTTTTCCTTTGGAAAATATAACCTACAAGCAGTATCGTCCAAGAGAAGAAGGGATATTCTTGTCTTCATGCCCGTGCCGTAGTAAGCTGAAACAAAAGAAGGGAGTGGACAGCATGTTGAACATGACAGAGCATGATGAGCAGGTATTGAAGCGGGCGGTGGAGGAGCTCTTCGCGGAGCAAAGCTCGCCGTTGCAAAAGGGATTGCCCCTGCAGCGCATCGAAGAGCTGCTTGATGCCCAATTTGCGCTGAAGGCGGAAATGGACAATCCAGAAGTGATCGTGGACAAGACTGAGATGCACAAGCTGCTGCTGAAGCATTTCCGTTTCGAATACGGAACATATTGCCTCGCGGAGGGCTGCTGCCGCTGAGGGGCAAAAAGCCGGCCGATTATAATGGGCCGGCTTTTTTTATTCTTATGCATACTCCCAGTCATTCTGCGCATATTAACCCCTACTTGCATGTGCAAATGAGGTGAAGGAATGGATGCTCAACTGCGCAAGCAGCTGTTTTTGATGCTGCGCGCCCTGTACATTTGTATTGAAGAAAAATGGAGCGAGGTCGGCCGCAGATATGATGTCACGCCAGCCCAGCAGCATGTGCTGCATGTGCTGTCCACCTCGGCCAAGCCGCTGCCGATGAAGGAAATCGGGCGTCTTGGCTGCTGGCATGCTTCGACTGTCACGCGCATTTTGCGGCCGCTGCAGGAGAAGGGGCACATTGTGGTGGAGCGTGACCCGCAGAGCCCGAAGCATAAGCTTGTCAGCATCACCGAATCGGGAGCCCGGTTGTTCGATGGAATTACAACTGACATGGAGCAGATGGAAACCTTTCCTTTGGATGTGCGCCATCTGACTGAAGAGGATATTCAGCTGTGCCTGCAGTATGGACATTCTGTGCTCCATGTGCAGAAAGGAAGCGCCTTTGTGCAATGGCTGCAGGAGGAAGAAATCAGTGGATGAAGCCGATGAAGGAGGGGGTAACAGGTGAAGTACCCATCATATCAGGACATTCAGGAGGTGCGGCGCAATCTCCTGGATACAACCTTTGACCGCTGGCTGCATCATGATGTGCTCAGCTGGCAATGGTGGCTGCTGCTGGCTGCTGCCATTCTGCCATGGGGGATATGGGGCCGGCTTGTGGACAAGGAGCGAAGAGTGGAGGTATTCGCTTATGCGATGCTGTTCGGCATGCTTGCCATCATTTTGGACGTAGCGGGAGTCAACGCACTGCTTTGGGGCTATCCCACCAAGCTTTTTCCCATTGTACCTCCCTTATTTCCGGCGGATGTTACCTTATTTCCGGTCGTCTACAGTCTGCTGTACCAATATGGCCGGACCTGGTCTTCCTATATCCTCTATGCAGCTCTTGCGTCTTGCATTTGCGCCTTCATGATTGAACCCGCGTGTATTTGGATGGGGATGTACAGCAACGATCACTTTCCGCATTGGAAATCGTGCATCGGCTTTCTATTGGTGGCGGTGATGACAAAAGCCATCATCGGCAGCTTAAGGACAGAAGACAGGAAAGCAGCTGCCGCAGAATCACAGTGAATAAGAAAGAGCAAAGCCCATCATTCCCCTTTCTGAATCGCATTCTCCTTTTCAGTAAAAAATATGGGCTGCTGGGCAGCCCAATCAGGTCCGGCGATTTCATCAGCGGAAGCTGAATGCCGTTCACAGACTTTGCTGCAGGCAATATACGCGGTCAAAACGGCGCTCCTGCAAATCCTGTCTTGTCATACAGAAGTACAGCATGCCCATTTCCCCCCATGTCATGCCGAGATTGCCCTGGTCGGAATCGAGCTGCAGCAGCAGTACGAGGCTCTCTGCCGGCATGTCCAGTTCGGCCGCCAACTCCTCCAGAACTTCACCGTGCACGGAAAAAGGCACTCCAAGCATCTGGTGGTTTTCATAGCTGTCTGGATCCAGCTCCTCCAGCATTTGCAAAAACCGCAAATCATCGTCTTCATCCTCAAAAAACAGCTGCGGCAGCTTCTCTGTTCTTTCCGGAAGAATGCGGCATTCCGGATACGGCCCGGCGGCATGGCTTACCGCCAGGTGCTCAGCGGAACCCTCGTGAAAGAGCACGCGGGATGCTCCGTTTTCATAAAAGAAATACAACAAACCGTGTGCCGGCAAGCCAGGCGCTTCCATCTCCGCCAGGTTCACCTGACAGAGAAAAGCCGGATCCGGCTGCTCCTGGCCCGCAGGCAGATGCGGTGCGCCGCCAGCTTTGGATGCCCCAAGGGGCACCGGTTCATCCGGTGCCGGCACAAGCTTGATGCAGGAGAACACCGTCTCCAAAATTTCATCCCGGACATGCCCAAGCCCATATGCTTCAATCATTTCACGTATGTATTTCATCATGTGACTCCTTTTCGTTTTGCGATAAGCATACCATACCAGCGGCAAAAGAGAAAAAGCCCGGGGCTCCCGGGCTTTCATCATGATACTTTAAAAACATCCGCTCCCTGCTTCAGTTGATGCAGCACAAGCTCCAGCTCCTGCTTGGCATGTACAACTTCACCGATCGACTCCAAATGCTGCTCAATCAGGCGGAGCGCCTCCGCAGCGCTTTGATGGGAAGCTTCAGAAATACGGGCAACCTCATCCACGCGAGCCGAAATTTCCTCAGAACCGGAAGCGGCACTGTCGCTGGCTTCCATAATATCCTGCATTTGGCCATTCACATCCTCCATGGAGGACACAATCTCGGCAAAGGTGCGGTCCACGTGCTCAGCTTTCTCCAATCCGGCAGACAAGAGAGAATCGGATGCATCCACAGCCGCCGTCGCTGTTTTTGTATTCTCTTGAATATCATGAATCAGCGCCGTGATTTCCGCCGCCGAGCCTGCTGATTGCTCAGCCAGCTTGCGCACCTCTTCCGCGACAATGGCAAAGCCGCGGCCGCTTTCGCCGGCGCGCGCCGCCTCAATGGCAGCGTTCAGGGCCAGCAGGTTGGTTTGCTGTGCAATGGTGTTGATGACCTGGACAATTTCGTCAATCTGCAGGGAGCGGCTTGTTAAATCATGCATCATGGCAGACATGCTTTCATAGGATCGGCGGATGTCTGACATCTGTGCCACAAGCTCATCCAGCTCCCGCTTCCCGGATGAGGCCACCGCATTTGCTTTGGCTGAGAGCTGGCCGGCTCTCGTTGTCACATCTGCAATCCGGGCAATCTCCGCTGTCATTCTCTCTACGGCATTGGAGCTGTCAGCGGCTGCCCCGGCAAGAGTGGCGGAGCTGTCGGCCAGTACGTTCATATGAGAGGAAATGGCATGGAACTCATCAGCGGCGCTTTGCAGCTGTTGCTGTGTTTCGTGATAGACCGCGGATGTGCGGTCAACGCCTTCCTGTACACCGGACACGAGCTCGTTCAGTGACTGTGTCATATGATTCAGCGGATCCTCAAAACGGTCCAGCGGCCCCAGATCTTCGGCCTTTACAACAGGTGTCAAATCACCGTCCGCAATGCTGTTCACATGCGCGGATATCGCATCGAACGGCTTCTTGAATTTTGTAAAGTTAAAAATACCTGCAAATGCTACAAATATACCAATGAGAACAGCTGCAAGCAGTGTCCCGGCACGCAAGAACGGAATACCGCCCAATAAGGAATATAAGTACATAGAGACAGCGCCAATCGCGAGTCCCTGCAGGAACGTGCGCACAAGGTAGGAAACCAAGCTTACAACAGCATCGTTCTTCTTCACGGATAAAGCCTCCTTAAAATTAAATAACGTAATAATAAGATTATACATGGCGAAAGGGATTTCAAGGAAATGTAAATTCAGGTAATATGGTAAAAAGGAGGAGAGCGTATGTGTTTGATTCATGTTGCATATCAGGTTCACACGCGATACAGCTTAATTGTGGCAGCCAACCGGGATGAGCTCCGCGACAGGCCTACGGCTCCCGCCCACTTTTGGGCGGACATGCCGCATATTCTGGCGGGACGGGATTTGGAGCGGATGGGCACCTGGATGGGCGTCACGGCAGAAGGCAGGTTTGCAGCCCTGACCAATTACCGCAATCCGAAGGAAGAGACAGCGGGCAAAAGAACACGCGGAGAGCTTGTAAGCGGCTTTTTGCAAAGTGCGGAAGCGCCTGAGGTCTATATGCGACGGGTACAGGAGGAGGGACAGGCGTATCCCGGCTTTAATCTGCTGGTCAGCGATGGAGGGAAGCTGCTGTACTATTCCAATGTACAAAACGAGGTTCAGGTGCTCCAGCCAGGAATTTATGGCCTCAGCAACGCCTTTTTGAATGACCCATGGCCGAAGGTGCAAAGAGGGATGGACGGCATGAAGCGGTGCTTGCGCGGAGCGGAGGAAGGGCTTACAGCTTGCTTGCTGGAAATGCTGCAGCATGCTGAACCGGCTCCGGATGAGCTTCTTCCGGCGACAGGCGTTTCGCTGGAGTGGGAGCGCCGGCTGTCGCCGCTTTTTATTGAAGGTGCAGATTACGGCACCCGCTCTTCAGCGGTGCTGCTGCAGAACGCGGCGGGCATCCAATTCACGGAGCGTACATACAGCGGCGGCCAATCTGAAGACCGCTGCTTCAGCATGGAAATTTCCCGGTGAAATCCGGGGAAGCTGCAGGAGGAGCCGAAGATATGCATAATTTCTCTTCGGGGGCTCATCTCCGCCAGTCTAAAAAATGAGGGTTTTTCGGCTTTTTTCGCAGAAAAGCATTGCAAGCCGCAACCGATAGAGAGATAATGTAACCTATAAAAATAAAATCTTCAGATTATTTATTCGCTTAGCGGCCTTTCTTATAGGGAGGATTATCTTATATTGGCAGGGGATCAGACATGAAGGTTGTAAAATTTGGAGGCACATCTGTAGCCTCAGGACAGCAGATTGAAAAGGTATTTCAGATCGTAACAAGCGACCCGGAACGCAAGATTGTTGTGGTTTCCGCGCCGGGCAAGCGCTTTAAGGAAGATATTAAAGTTACAGACCTGCTGATTTCGTGTGTGGAGCAGTATATGAACGGCGAAGGCAAGGATGTATATCAAGCGGTGGTAAAACGCTATGAGGAAATCGCGGAATACCTTGGTGTTGCGCGCGATGTAGTCGACCGGATTTCCATGGACCTGCTGGAGGTGCTGCACGGGGACAAAAGCAACCCGGCCCGCTTCCGCGATGCGGTGCTCGCAAGCGGCGAGGATAACTGCGCGAAGCTTGTGGCGGCATACTTCCAAGAAATGGGCGTCGAAAGCTCTTATGTAAATCCGAAGGAAGCAGGTCTGTTTGTAACGGATGAACCGGGCAACGCCCAAGTGCTGCCGGAGTCCTATGACAACCTGCGCATGCTGCGCGACCGTTCCGGCATCCTCATCTTCCCGGGCTTCTTCGGCTATTCCGAGGAGGGCGCGGTTGTGACCTTCTCGCGCGGCGGCTCCGACATTACCGGCTCCATCCTGGCAAACGGAGCAGGCGCAGCCGTGTATGAAAACTTTACGGATGTGGACTCTGTCTATTGTGTAAATCCAAACATTGTAGCCCAGCCGAAGGCCATCCATGAGCTGACCTACCGTGAAATGCGCGAGCTGTCTTATGCGGGCTTTGCGGTATTCCATGACGAGGCGCTCATTCCGGCATTCCGCGCCGGCATTCCGGTTGTCATCAAGAATACGAACAATCCGTCAGCGCCGGGCACAAGAATCCTGAGCGAGCGGGTGAACAAGAACGGTCCTGTCACCGGCATTGCCAGCGACAGCGGCTTCTGCAGCATTTATGTGAGCAAGTATTTAATGAACCGCGAAGTGGGCTTCGGTCGCCGTCTGCTGCATATCCTTGAGGACCATGGCTTGTCCTATGAGCACACGCCGTCCGGCATCGACGATATCTCCGTGATTTTGCGGCAAAACCAGCTGGATGCAGAGACAGAGGCGCAGATTATTGAGCGCATCCAAAGTGAGCTTCATGCAGATCATGTGAAGGTGCAGCGCGACTTGTCCATGATTATGATCGTGGGCGAAGGCATGCGCCAAAATGTCGGCACAATGGCAAAGGCGTCTGCCGCTTTGGCGCAGGCTGGTGTCAACATCGAAATGATCAACCAGGGCTCTTCCGAGGTCAGCATGATGTTCGGCGTGAAGGCTCATGATGAGCAAAAGGCGGTTCAGGCGATTTACGGAGCATTTTTCACGAAATAAACGACGGGAGAGGGAAACCTCTCCTTTTTGTATAGAAAGGAAGGAAAGCATGGGAAAATTGACAGGAAAACGGGTGGCGCTTGCCGGCCCGCGCAAAGCAGAGGAGCTCAGCAGGCTGGTGGCGAATCTCGGCGGCATTCCGCTGATCCGCCCTGCGCAGGGAACGGTATTTTTGGATGACAGCCATGTAGAGCAGGAAATACACGATATTATCGCGGGAGCATTTGATTGGCTCATTGCGACAACGGGCGTGGGGCTGGACAAGCTGCATCAGGCAGCGGAAGCCATGGGGCGGGCAGAGGAATTTGCAGCGGCGCTTGGCCGCCTGTCCATTGCTGCGCGCGGCTACAAAACCGTCAACATGCTGAAGAAGTGGGGGCTGCAGCCGCTTGTGCGCGATGATGACGGCAGCACGGCCGGCCTGATGCGGGAGCTTGCATCCCATGACCTGCGGCAGAAGCGTGTGGCTCTGCAGCTGCATGGCGATCCGGCGCCGAAGCTGGTTGCCTGGCTGGAGGAGCAGGGGGCGGAATTTCATGAGATTCTGCCGTACCATCATGTGCCGCCAAAGCCGGACATGCTCGAATTGCTGGTGGGCGAGCTGCTTGCCGGAGACATTGACGCTGTGAATTTCACCAGCACGCCGCAGGCCCGCTTCTTAATGGAGTATGCGCGCGAAAAGGGAGTGGCAGAGCAGGTGCTCGCAGCGTTTGCAGGCCCTGTTGTTGCAGTCGCGGTCGGCAAGGTGACCGCACAGGCGCTGCGCGAAGCAGGCATCACGCGTATTGTGGTGCCGGAGGAAGAGCGGATGGGAAGCGCGATTGTCAAGCTGGCGCAGTATTACGAGCAGCTTTCCTCTTTTTAGCAAGAGCATTGTCATTGCGTTCCGCTGCCGCCCCGTGATACGGTAGGGGTATACTTACACGAAGGAGACATAGCTGTGAAGGTATATCAAACGATTACGGAACTCATTGGAAACACGCCGCTCCTCCGCCTGAACCGGGTGGTTGGCACAGATGTGGCTGACGTATATGTAAAGCTTGAAATGTTCAACCCGTCCCGGAGCGTGAAGGACCGGGCTGCCTACAATCTGATCGCAGCCGCCGAGGACATGGGCCTGCTGCAGCCGGGCGGCACCATTATTGAGCCGACAAGCGGAAACACAGGGATCGGACTTGCCATGAATGCCGCGGCCAAAGGCTATCGGGCGATTCTGGTTATGCCGGACAATATGTCCAAGGAGCGCATTCAGCTGCTGCAGGCATACGGGGCGGAGGTTGTGCTGACGCCGGCCGCCGAGCGCATGCCGGGAGCCATACGCAAAGCGTTGGAGCTGCAGCAGGACATTCCCGGTAGCTTTATTCCGCAGCAGTTTGAAAATAGGGCCAATCCGGATATCCATCGCCGTACAACGGCGCTGGAGATTTACGCGCAGATGGAAGGAAAGCTGGATGCCTTTGTGGCGACAGCCGGCACAGGCGGCACCATTACCGGCACGGGAGAAACGCTGCGGAATCTGATTGCCGGCATCTATGTGGCGGTTGTGGAGCCGAAGGGGTCTCCTGTTTTATCAGGCGGCCAGCCTGGCCCGCACCGTCTGGTGGGCACAAGCCCCGGCTTTGTGCCTGCTATTTTGAACACGGAAGTGTATGATGAGATTATGCAGATTGCCGATGAAGAGGCGATTGAGATGACACGCCGTCTGGCGCGTGAAGAAGGCATTCTCGTCGGGCCGTCCTCCGGTGCATCCGTGCATGCGGCAGTCACCCTTGCGAAGCGCCTCGGAGCGGGGAAACGGGTGGTCTGCATAGCCCCGGACACAGGGGAACGCTATTTGAGCATGGATATTTTTTGAACAGAGAGGGGAGGGGCCCCTCTCTGTTTTTATTTCTTTTCGCGCATATTCCGCTGCTGGATGGCTTGAATTTCTCCGACATCCCCTTTGGCATTGATGATTTCAGCCAGCCGGATCAAATCCTCGGCTTCCTCTTGTTCGGTAATCAGCTCGTCTTGCCCGCGTTCCTTCATAATATGACTGCAACCTCCTTTTTTTCTTACCTTGCCCGTTCCGCGGCTGTTCTATTTGGAAATGCAGCTGCATACATATGGAAGGTCGCTTTTTTGCGGTTTTTGTATAGAACATTCGTTCTTGTTGTGCTATGATGAAGAGGGGAACATAAGTTCTTGTTACATAGGGATGGAAAGGATGGATTCATGTGGGAAGAGCAAAGAAGGAATGGAAGCTTTCCTATATGCGATGGGGATTTCTCTCAGTTGCAGAAGGCGGCGGGCAGGAATATTTCTGCTTGGATATTTATGAACAAAAGCGGGGAGGAGAGCGGCTTCATATTGCTTCCGCGAAAGCGATCCTGGCAGGAGAACGGGTGTGGACGGCTGTGGAGGATAGAAAGGGAAGACCATTGCGGGTGCGGGAGAAGGGCCTGCAGGAGGTGGTGGAAGAGGCAATTCGTCTGCTGCAGCATGCATGCCGGGACCGGGAAAAGCAAAGGATGCCTGAAATTAAATAGCCGCTGTGCAAAGAGACAGCGGCAATGAAATCATTCACCGAAGGCGCGCCAAAGAAGATTCGTGCGCAAGCTTCTGGTATTGTAAAATTAAATAATCCAAAATTTGGCTGATGCGGATCGTTTCTGCATGAAAAAGACCGTGTGTGCTCGCCGTTTCATGCATAGCCGAGCGCATGGTTTCAATCTCCAGCGACAGGCTGCGCAGTTGTTCGTGTCCCATATGCAAATCCCCATATTTGTAGCATCATTTTTTCCTTCCTAACGGTATCATAACATGTCCTGCCGGGCAACATGCATTTCATAGTTTATGGCAATTTGGAATAGAATTCCTGATAAATTGTCCACATTTTTGTTGCTTGCAAATTCCCGGAAAACATGGTAAACACAGTTGCCAATGTGACGATAGAAGAAAAAGAAAAGAGTGAAGCCGCGCTCCACCCTTTACAATGTATAGAAATGCCCCAAAAATGCCAGTGTTGTCAGCAGCAGTGTAATGCCAAAGCCGTTGGAAATGATGCGGGAGAAGGATTCCCAGGTACAGTTTGCATAGATCTTGACGTACAGTGCAATTACCGTGCTGAAGCAGATGCCGAAGAGGATAAGGCCGATCATGGAATACGGACTGAATAATTCCAGCATTGGATGCTTCTCCTTCCACTTTTGATTGTTATATTTATTTTATTCACAAATTTGTCACAAGTCAAAGGGTTTGTTTGGCAGGTCTTCTTCAGAGAAAGCCAAAAGGCTGCCTCCCGAGGAGACAGCCCAAGCTGGAATCAGAACGTTTTGGCAGCTTCTTTGGCGCGGGCAATAGCTTGTTCCTTGATTTCCTGGGCCCGGTCAGGGAAGGCATTATGTCCCTCCACGAAAATGCCCTCAAAGGATGGAATGCCAAAGAATTGCATAATGGCATTCAAATAGCGGTGGCCCATTTCAAATTCCGCCGCCGGCCCTTCGGAGTAGATGCCGCCGCGCGCCTGAATGTGCAGCGCCTTTTTGTCGGTCAGCAGGCCGACAGGGCCTTCCGCTGTATACTTGAACGTTTTGCCGGCTACCGCCACAGAGTCAATATATGCCTTCATCAGCGGCGGGAAGGAGAAGTTCCACAGCGGTGTGACGAACACATATTTGTCAGCGGAAATAAATTGCTCACTCAGCTCACCGAGGCGGCCAACCTTTGATTTTTCTTCAGCGGACAGCTGATCAAAGGCAGCGCCGGATTGCAGCTTGCCCCAGCCGCTGAATACATCGGCATCAATATGCGGGATATACTCCTTATATAAATCCACATGCACCACCTCGTCATGCGGATGTGTCTCGCGGTACGTATCAATGAAAGCCCGGCCGACAGCCATGCTGTAGGACTGTGTTTCATTGTGCGGGTGGGCAGTAATATATAGAACCTTTGCCATATGTGATTGCCTCCTTTGTGCAGTTAAGTCTTTACATAGGATGTGCACTTTAAGGGCGGCTAGTCCGGGCGACGGATGGAAATAAAGAGAACGGCTGCCAGTCAGTCGGCAGCCGTTCTGTCGCTTCTGCGGGCTGGACGAATGGTCCAGCTTTCGCGGCCGGCTCCCTTCGGTGAGCTGAACGAGCCGGTTCCGCTTTTCTAGTGAATATCCTTTTTCTTGAATCGTCCGCCGCGCACTTCGGAGATGTTGGATACGGCAAGGAAGGCGCCCGGGTCAATTTCCTGCACAATGGATTTCAGCTTCGCTTCCTCAAGGCGGGTAATGACAACGAAGATGACCTTCTTGTCGTCGCCTGTGTAAGCACCTTCGCCGTTCAAATAGGTGACGCCGCGACCGAGGCGGGCCAGGATGACATCGCCAATTTCCTTGTGGGAGTCACTGATAATCCAGGCGGATTTCGATTCATCGAGGCCTTGAATGACAATGTCGATGGTTTTGAAGGCGATAAAGTAGGCCATCAGGGAGTACATGGCGCGGTCCCATCCGAAGACGAAGCCGGCTGTGCCGAGGATGAATACGTTGAAGAACATAATAATTTCCCCAACGGAAAAAGGTGTGTTCTTATTGAAAAGAATCGCGAGAATCTCTGTCCCATCCAAAGACCCGCCGCTGCGGATGACGACTCCGACCCCAATGCCAAGAATAATGCCGCCGAACACCGTGGCCAACAGAACATCATCTGTCAGGCTTTGTACGGGGTGCAGCAGGGATGTGGCAACAGACAGGACGATAATTCCATACAGTGTGGAGAGCGCGAAGGTTTTGCCGATTTGCTTGCGGCCGATGAAGAAGAAGGGCAGGTTCAGCAGGAAGATGAAAATCCCGAGCTTTATGCCGGTAATATGGGCCAGCATAATGGAGATGCCGGTAATGCCGCCGTCAATGACGTTGTTCGGAATTAGAAAAATTTCCAGCCCAACCGCCATCAAAATGGCGCCGAGCGTAATCAGGAGCGTGCGCTTGGCGATGCTTCCTTTTGTCAGCTTCCTATGTTCTGTCTTTTGCATCAGCTGTTCCGTCAATTGCAATGATCATTCCCCCTTGTATATCTCCTCTCCTGCATGTCTCTTTTTCCCCCTGATAATAGCAACAGATTATCAGGCGATGTAGCACACATCTGCTGAAGCTGCTGTGAAATAAGCAGAAATAAAGGGGGGAAGGGGCATATAGGACAGGCTGTATTATATTTTCCTGCTTTTTATTATAACACAGATTGGCTAGAAATCCGATTGGAAAAAGTGTGGAAACGAAAAAACCGCAGGCAGGGCCTGCGGCTGTAGCTTGTGATTAGAATGCTGCGGCGGCTTCTGCTGTGCGGCGGATGCCATCCTGAATGATGGAAGCAGTGCGGTCCGGGAATTGGTTGTGCCCTTCTGTAACCACGGTTGTAATGTCTGTGATGCCCCAGAAGCCCAGCATGGCGCTGATATACTTCACGGCCATTTCGGCTGCCTGCGCTGGTCCCTCGGAGTACACGCCGCCCCGGGCATTCAGCAGAGCCACTTTCTTGCCGGCTTGCAAACCCACTGGCCCTTCTGGTGTGTACTTGAAGGTTTTGCCGGCTTGGCTCAGATAGTCCAGATACGTATGCAGGACAGCAGGCAGCGTCAGGTTCCAAAGCGGAAAGGCAAATACAACCTTGTCGGCCGTGAGGAATTGCTCCAGATAGCGGTTGACGGTGGCGGCTGCTCCCTGTTCTGCAGGAGTCAGCTCCAGGCCGCGGCTCAGCTTGAACATAGCGTTAATTTTATCGGTATCGTAATACGGAAGATTTTCCGCGAATAGATCCAACTCCGTAATTTCATCCTGCGGATGTGCTTCCTTGTAGCTGCTCAAGAACGCATCGTACATTTGTACGCTGACTGCTTGCTCAGCGGGACGGGAATTTGCTTTTACAAAAAGAACGTTTGCCATGAAAATACCTCCTGTTTTCTTGTTGCTATAGCAACCAATAGATGGATGGAATGTCATCACAAGGTTCAAGATATCAAATAATAGTTGTTATAGCAACTGTTATGCCTGCAAAATGCAAGTCACCCTACATTTTTGCACATCTTGTTGAGTATTTCGCGAAGCATCCGCAGTTCTTCCTCCGTGATCCCCTCACAAACAATGTCGTTGAAGGTTTCGGCAATCGGGATGACATGCGTGCCCAGCTCTTTTCCTTTTTCCGTCAAATACACCTTCAGAGAGCGGCGGTCATGCGGGCTTGTGACCCGTTCGATGAATCCTTTCTCCTCCAAATTGCAAATCATGCGGGTAATATTTGTTTTATCCTTTTCAAGCTGCTCCGCAATTTCGCTTTGGGTTAAGCCGTCCTGATCCCACAGCAGCAGCATGATCAGATTTTGCTCCGGCGCAATGTTATAAGGGTCCAGCCGGCTTTTGATATAGCTGGTCAGCCTCAAGTCTGCCTGATGGATTGCAATTCCGATGTAATCGTGAAAAGAAAGCTTCATGCCATTCCTCCGTCTATCTTGTCCTGCCCCTATTATAAGCAAAACCCGGCTCGTTCACAATGCAGCTAATATTTTAATTATAAGTTCAAATAAACTTCCGAAAAGTAAATCAAATGAACCTGATTTGTGTTATAATGGCAGAAAGCAGCGAAGCCTTGTCAAATATATCTTGATTTTCTGGGGGAGAAGCGACAAAAACTAAGCTGAAGAAATGGAGAAAAAATGTGGGAGGTGGGTACCTCAGCCTTAGCAGCTTGAGGGAGCCAGTTGGAACTATTCAATATTGTAATGATTGCAGTGTTAATCGCATTGACAGGATTTTTTGTAGCAGCAGAATTTGCGGTGGTCAAGGTGAGAACAAGCCGCATTGATCAGCTTGTGGCTGAGGGAAGAGACGGTGCGGCGGCAGCCAAGCATGTCACCAGTCATTTGGATGAATACCTGTCAGCCTGCCAGCTTGGCATCACAGTAACAGCTCTCGGTCTTGGCTGGCTTGGGGAGCCGACCGTCCATCATATGCTGGAGCCGCTTTTCCTGGATTTGAACCTGTCGGCGGCTCTGGCTGGCACCATTGCTTTTATCATTGCTTTCTCCCTTGTCACGTTCTTGCACGTGGTCATCGGGGAGCTTGCGCCGAAGACGGTGGCCATTCAGAAGGCGGAGCAGGTCACGCTTTTGTTCTCCCGCCCGCTCATTCTGTTTTACAAGATGGCGTATCCGTTCATTTGGGTGCTGAACAGCTCAGCGCGGCTGCTGGTCAGACTGTTCGGCCTGCAGCCGGCTTCCGAGCATGAAGCGGTCCATTCAGAGGAGGAACTGCGGCTGATTTTGTCGGAGAGCTATGAGAGCGGCGAAATCAATCAGAGGGAGTATAAATACGTCAATAATATTTTTGAATTCGACAACCGGGTGGCCAAGGAAATTATGGTGCCGCGCACGGAAATTATCGGCCTGTATGCGGAGGATTCGCTGCAGGAGCATATGAATATTATTAAGGCTGAGAAATATACGCGCTACCCGGTGTTTGGCGAGGATAAGGATGATATTATCGGCATGGTGAATGTCAAGGATTTCTTTATCCGCTATACAGAGCCGGAGCAGCGCAGCATCCGGAAGTTTATGCGGCCGGTCATTGAAGTGATGGAGACTGTCCCCATCCATGATTTGCTGCTGGAAATGCAGAAGAAGCGGATTCCGATGGCCATTTTATATGACGAGTACGGCGGAACAGCCGGATTGGTCACGCTGGAGGATATCTTGGAGGAGATTGTCGGCGAGATTCGTGATGAATATGATGAGGACGAACGGCCGCCGGTGCAGCACCTTGGCGAGCAGCATATGATTGTCGACGGCAAGGTGCTGATCAGCGAGGTGAACGATCTGTTCGGTTTGCATATGGAGGACGATGATGTGGATACCATCGGCGGCTGGATTATGATGCAGGATCATGTCATTAAGCAGGGGGCATCCCTGACAGTGGAAGATTGTGAGTTCATCGTGCTTGAGAAGGATGCCCATCAGATCAAGCGGGTGGAAATCCGCCGGCAGGAGGCGGCAGCCGGCGTATAAGGCTGCCAGCTCCTTTACATAGAGAAAAAGGGAGAGAAGAGACATGTTAAAGAAATTTTTGGCGCGCTTTGGCAAGGGAGCTGCAACAGTGGATTTGCGCTTTGAGAACCGTCCGTATGCGGCAGATGAGACGGTACGGGGACAGGTTGTGATTCAGGGCGGAGAGGTTGAACAGCGTATCAATCATCTTGCGGTCCGGCTTATGATGAGCCTTGGCACAAAGCAGGGCACTGTAACAAGGGAAGTGCAGGTAATTCCGCTGAGCGGCGCTTTTTCCATCTTGCCGCAGGAGCAAAAGACCATTCCGTTCACTTATACAGTGCCGGCTGATTTGCCCGTATCGCGCGGCACTGTGTCCTATTATTTTGATACGCATCTGGACATTGAGGGCGGTGTGGACCGGACGGATGTGGACCGCCTCGTGGTTGAGGTGCCGGAGGAAATCCGGCCTGTCTTTGCCGCATTGGGGCATTTGGGCTTCCATGAAAAACCAACCTCCGGCAAGGTAGACCGCTACGGCCAGGAATTTGCTTTTGTTCCGACGACGGCATTTGCCGGCCGCGTGGAGGAAATTGAACTGCGCTTTGCGAGGGACGGCCATGATGTGTTCGTTTGGATGGAGGTGGATTGCCGCCATGGCTACCACGAGGTGGAGGCGCAGCGGGAATTCAAGCTGGAGTCCGGCGTGCTGCAAAGTGAAGCCGAGACCGCCCGTGTCCTGGAGCAATATATCGGGGAAGCCGTTGAACGCCCGCATGCCTACGCACAGCCATTATCCTATAAATCCCATCATACACACAGCCTGCTTGGCGGTTTGGCGGCAGGCATCATGGGGGCCGTGCTGCTGGATGAAGTGCTGGACGTGCTGGATGTGCTGGATGTGGATGATGCCTTTGAAGGTGGAGAAGACGGCGGATTTGGCGATTTCTTCGGCGGGGATGATGATGTCTAAAGCGGCAGAGGGGGATTCCTCCTCTGTTTTATTTTGAAAGGAGAGATGCCGGATGGAAACGAAGGAACAGCTGCAGCAGGAGCTGCGGGGTGTGGAGAACTGGGAGCGGGAGCAGGAGGACCTTTGGTTTTGGGAGCGCTGGGGCAAGCTGCCGTTTCAGCTGCTGGATAAGCTCACGCCGAAATTTCTGCATGACAAAATCAATGCTGTGCTGGATGAGCTGAGCCAGTATATTCATAGCGGGAGCAAATACGTGGTAAGCAAACAAGCTGCACTGAAGCGGTTTGAGGCCCGGACACTGGGCGAGGTAGGAGCTTTGCCGCTGCGGCGCATGGACAAGGCGGCTGACAGCGTCATTGCCTCACGCAAAACGATCGCGACAGCCCAAGGGGCAACAACGGGGTTTGGCGGGCTGCTGACGCTGGGAATTGATATTCCGGCGCTGCTCGGCATGTCGCTGCATGTGCTGCAGGAAATGGCGCTTTGCTACGGGTATGATCCGGAGGAGGAGCAGGAGCGCCTCTTTATTGTCAAGTGTCTGCAGTTTTCCTCCTCTGATATCGTCGGCAAGCAAACCATTTTGCGGGAGCTGCAGCAGTTTGACAGCCGCACGGGCCAGCAGAACGGCATTTCCCAGGTGGCCGCATGGCGGGAAGTCATTACAGTATATCGCGATAACTATGGCTGGAAGAAGCTGTTTCAGCTTGTGCCTGTTGCCGGTATGGTGTTTGGGGCCTACTTGAATCGCAAAACAATTGAAGAAATCGCGGAAGCGGGGAAGATGCTGTATCGGAAGCGGCGCGTTCTGGAGCGTCTGCAGGCAGCTTCTTTGGAACAGTAATGAAAAGGATTGGCACGTTCATCGGGCCAATCCTTTTGTGCGTGGCATATGGCGGTGTAAGAAGGAGAGAACCCTCCGGCCGTATAAGTCGGAGTGAAGCAGGTGGGATTCCACATGCTTGGCGCTGTCGGTCAGCCAGAGCTCCTTGTCGGCGCGGGCGGCTTCATACAGCAGCAGGCTGTGATGATAGGGAATCATGCTGTCATGCCGGGAATGGATGAACAGTGTCGGCGCCGTTACGTCCCCAACGTGCCGAATTGGGCTGGACAGGCGGCAAGGCTGCTGAATGAGCGCCTCAAATGCACGCATGATGTAAGGCGTGAAAATCCGGGGCAGCAGTGTCCACTTGCTCAGGTTTTCAGCCAGATAACTTTCCAAATCATCGAAGGGGCTGTCGCAAATGAGTGCGGCAATGTCCCCGGTCTGGCGCGCGGCCAGGATGGCGGCGGCGGCCCCCATGGACCAGCCGATGACGGCTGTCTGCTCCACTTGCTTCACCTTTTTTACAAACTGCACCGCCCCCAGCAGGTCATGCTGCTCGAGGACGCTGGCTGTCGTCACAAAGCCGTCCGACTTGCAGCAGCTGCGAAAGTCAAACATCAGCACAGAATAGCCGTGGCGCACAAGCTCACGGGCAAGGCCGAGGAACTGCTTATCATTCCGATGCCCGCGGTAGCCGTGGGCGAAAATGACCGCCTGTGTGCCGCCGCCCGGAAACCACCAGCCGCGCAGCTGCAGTCCGTCCAAAGGACTTGGGAACGCCACATCCTGATAGAGAATGCCTGCAGGCTTGCGCAGCAGCGGCAGCTTCAGCGGGTGAATCAGAATCCAGGCCACGATGTAGCCGGTGATGGTCAGCCAAAGAGAAATCAGGCTTGTCCAAGCAGCCGCGAGCAGCTTGACAGGCTTTTTCTGGAGAGGAAATAAAGCCAAAGCACCAGCCTCCTTTGCAAGGTTTGTGCTTTTATCCTGTGTGATTCCGCTGCCTGCTATATTGTTACATTCTGCCGCTGCAGGAAGATGCCGCTGTTCTTCCCATGAATAGGCCGGCATAAAAAAAGAAGGGGTTCCTGCGAACACCCTTCTTTTGCATAGTTTGTATTACCAGCCGTAGCCGTAACCGCCGCCGTAACCGCCGCCGAAGCCGCCGCATACCGCAGCACCAACGATAATCAACAGAATGAACAGCACAACAAGAAGTGCGAAGCCGCCGTAGAAGCCGCCGCCATCATGACTCATAGATTTTCTCCTCCTTACTTCGTATCGTACATCAACATCATACGCAAGGAGTATGGATTATGTACCTGGGGAGACAAGCCTCAGGTACATAATGGGCTTGTTCATTCCGCCCGTTCTCGCTGCTTCCGCAGCATCTGCATTCTCTGCCCCCACGCTGTGGAATGTCCGGCAGGCATCTGCTTCAGCACCTGCTCGACGAAGAGCTTGCTGGCTTCTCCGGCTGTGTATTGATTCCACATCAGCGAGAATTGCTCAATCTGCTCCTGCTGAAAGGTTTGCTGCTGGATATGCTGAAGCAGCTCCTCTGTTGTGAAAGCGATGGGGCCCGGCACCTGGCTCGCATAGTCCGCCATCATGCCGCCCTTTTCCGTATACGGGCCAAGGTCATACGCAAAGAAAATCATCGGACGCTTTAATAAGCAGAACTCGAAAGGAACTGAGGAGTAATCCGTAATTAAGATATCGGTGACAAGCAGCAGGTCATTGATATGTGGATACCCGGAATAATCATAGACAAACCCCGGGTACTTCTCCGGTAAATCGGTTGCTTGAAGAATCGCTGGATGCAGCTTGACGATGAGAGCATACTCTTCCCGCAAATGCTTGTACAACAAATCCACGTCCAGCTGCAGAGAAAAGCTGTCCAGCTCCTGCTCCCGGAAGGTCGGCGCATACAGCAGCACCTTTTTGTGCCGCAGGCCCGGATTGTCATCGTACAGCTGCCGGATAATGCGGGCCTGCTTGTCCGGCTGGAAGAATAAATCTGTCCGCGGCATGCCAAGCGGCAGCATCCGCTCCATCGGCAGGCTGAAGGCGGAGCTGTAGACGCGCGCCATCGCTTCGGAGCTGACGACAACACGGTGAAAATTATTGTATACCTTTTGGAACCGGCGCTGCGCCCGCTTGCTTCTGGACCGGGCAGAGGGGGCAAGCAGGCCGAACTGCTTGATTGCCCCGCCCGCATGCCAAAGCTGCGTGCATTGCACCCCTTCGCGGAATTTCACTGCGGCCAGGAAGCCGAAATAGTTGTCGATGACAACATGCCTTGAAGTCGCCAAATGATAGATGGATTTTAAAGTATGCAAGAGATGAAGGGATTCAAACTCATATGCTCTTGTTCGGTAATCCTGCGGCAGGCGGTATTTACAGGTGCGTTTATACAAAAAGATCACCTGGCAGCTCTCGTCCTGCCTTCGCAGCTCATCATAAATATACATCTGGTTTTCGCCATAGGACATGACGAAGGAAATCTTGTTTTGCAGGGGAAAGAAACGAAAGCAGATAAACAGCAGTTTAAATGCACATAGGTATATGGTTATAATCAGTTCGCGGATTAGCATCATTGCTTCGTTGCCATCATTCGCTCCTTCTTTATTTTTGTGGTGGAGATGCCGACAGTCCGCGGCAGGTAGATCACCTGGCAATGATCGCGCAGGAAATCGAACTTCCCGTGCCAGTCATCTCCCATGACAAACACGTCAATATGCCGGTCCTTCACGTCCAGAACCTTTTGCCCCCAATCCTGCTCCGGAATGACCTCGTCAACATAACGGACAGCCTCCAGAATCATTTTGCGGTGCTCATAGCGGTGGTACGCTTTTTTCCCTTTTATGGCGTTGAATTCATCCGTCGATAAAGCAACTGTCAGGTGATCACCAAGGCTGCGCGCGCCCCGCAATAAATTGATATGGCCCCAATGCAGCAAATCGAAGGTGCCATATGTGATGACTTTTTTCATCAGTATCTCCCCCTGTGAACTTTCTATACTCGGGCGCATGGACCGCCGCCCTTGGTGCGGAAGGAAAAGGGTGACAGGAATGGATACGGTGCTCTTTGGGATATGTATATGCGTGCTGTCCTTGTACAACAACGGGGAGATGCAAGATTCACAAGAGAGGTCTGGCATCCAAAGAATCTTTCCCCTTTGAAGCTATGAATATGGTAGAATTATACAAAAGGAGGGTTCTGTGGATTTGCAAACAAAGCAGGCTCCATATGTGCGGGAGTATTTGGTGAAATGATGAAAATATTATAAATCCGATAAGAGGTTGAAATTTGATGGAACTCACGTTTAATGCCATGCTCAAAGAAGAATTGACGATGCAAGAAATTCAAGACGCGCTGCAGAAGGGAGCTCTGACCTCAAAAGAGCTTGTCATGTATTATCTGTACAGGATTGCCAAGCATGACCAAAGCGGGGTTGCATTAAATTCGGTAATTGAGATCAATCCTGACGCCATATTTATTGCGGAGGGCTTAGACAATGAAAGAAAAATGAAGGGGGCCAGAGGTCCGCTTCACGGTATCCCTGTTTTGCTGAAGGATAATATTGAAACAAAAGATAACATGCATACAAGTGCCGGAACATTGGCCTTGGAGCATCATATAAGCAGCAGAGAGGCCTATTTGGTGGGAAAACTGCGGGAAGCAGGAGCGGTTATCCTTGGAAAAACCAATATGACCGAATTGGCAAATGGCATGTCCACAACCATGTGGGCAGGCTACAGCTCCAGAGGCGGCCAGACGCTGAATCCATATGGCCCGGGTGAATTCTTTGTCGGCGGCTCCAGTTCGGGCTCTGCTGTAGCGGTCGCCGCCAATTTCACCGTATTGTCCATTGGAACCGAAACAGACGCCTCCATTCTGAGTCCCGCCATTCAAAACTCGGTCGTGGGGATCAAACCGACGGTCGGGTTAATCAGCCGAAGCGGCATCGCCCCTTTCACCTACACACAGGATACGCCGGGACCGTTTGCACGCACCGTTGCTGACGCAGCCATCGTATTGGGGGCGTTAACGGGTGTTGACCAATCTGATCCGGCTACCTATAAAAGTGAAGGAGCTTCTTATCAGGACTATACACCCTTTTTGGATGCAGAGGGGCTGCATGGTGCAAGAATCGGCGTGTTCCATTCAGCTTCAGCTGACTCAGATGAGTATGATGCAAGCCTGTTTCACAATGCCATTCAAGCAATGCGGGGAAAAGGGGCGGAAGTCATTGAGGGGATTGAGATTCCATCCTTTCACAGAGAATGGAGCTGGGGCGTTCCGATTTATGAAATGAAGCATGCGTTGGGAAATTATCTGTCCCAGCTGCCGCCGCATCTGCCCGTACATTCAGAAAGGGAATTAATTGAATTTAATGCAAGGAATGAAGAGAAAGCGTTGAAGTATGGCCAGAATATGCTTGAATATCGACAAGGGTTGCCGCACAGCACATTGACGAACCCTGAATATCTACTTGCAAAGCTGGAGGATTTATATTTTTCCCAAGAGCAAGGGATGGATTATGCAGTGAACAAGTATCATCTCGATGCCATTTTGTTTCCTTCGTATATCGGTTCCACCATTTGTGCGAAAGCCGGCTATCCTTCCATCGCAGTCCCCGCGGGCTATATGGAAAATGGAAGACCCTTCGGCATCACATTTGCCGGCGGCGCCTTTAGTGAGGGAACATTAATTCGACTGGCCTATTCCTTTGAACAAGCTGCAAAACATCGAAAAGCCCCAATCCTCAGCTGACGGGGGCTTTCGTTCGTGAAGTGAGGGAGCATATACATGTTTGTGCAGGTGGTTTTCCAGCTATATAGATGAGGCCTCCGGAAAAGCAGGAGGCTTCAGAGAATACAAGTATGGCAACATCATACGGAAAAGGGGGATTGCTGATGAAACGATACCTGACTTCCATCTGCTTCTTTCTAATTGCCCTTGTTCAAATAGTGGGGCATTACACGGGTTGGGGCATCTTTGTCTGGGGGATGACAGTTGTATGCCTGATGCTGGCGGCGTACTGTACGAAATATGTTAAAAAGCCGGAGAGAATGTGAAGAACGTGCGTAAGGCTTATGCTGCTGCCATGCGCAGGAACAATAGTGTGAAAGAGAGCGATACATATGTTTGTATTTCAAACATTCTATGACTTGACAGACGGGGAGATTCAGCTGATTCCCTGGAAATACATCCCTGCTGATGAACGGAAAGGCTTCGTGCCCGCTTATGAATTCAGTATTGCGCCGGCCAACAACGCGGGGCTTGTGATGGGGAAAATCGTATTGCGGGTCGGTGACAACGAGAACACCTTGTATGGCGGGCATATTGGCTACCTGGTAAAGAGTAAGTTCAGGGGGAACAGCTATGCTGCCAGAGCCTGTCTGCTCATTCGGAAGGTGGCTGCCGCGCATGGGATGAAGACGCTCATCATTTCCTGCAATCCGAATAATATCCCTTCGAGAAGAACGTGCGAGAAGGCGGGGGCAAGGCTGCGGGATATAATAGAAGTGCCGCCGCATCATGACTTGTACCAACGGGGCGAGCGGGAGACGTGCATCTATGAAATGGATGTGCAGCCAATAGGGGAGGTAGGCACGGTATGACAAAGCTGCAGAGATTCATAATAGCCATCCCGGCTGTCCTGCTGCTGGCAGGCATCGGCATGGTGTGGGTATTTGCCAACTGGCAGTCGCTGTTCGGCCAATACAGGCCTATGGAAGCGTTGAAAGCGGTATACACTTTAGAGGTGAAAGGCGAGTCTGTGGCAATGATGCACAACATTGACAACGATACCTTGTATGTGACGAAGGGGAGCATCACACCTCTCGTGGACCAAATGAAGGAACAGGGGTACGAGCTGACGGCGCAGGATCGGACAGCAGGCAGGCTTGTGTTTCAGCGGGACAGTCATACCGTCTCTGTGCCCACTCAACCGTTTTGGAGAGGCTACAGGGTATTTATCAATCCGCCGCTTTGAGCGGGCATCATCCGGTCGCGTCCGCTCTTTCAATGGACAGGATCTGCTGTGAGTAAGGACCGGCAAAGCGGACAGGAATGAACTGCCCGCTTTTTCGTCATGTATACTGTACTTGCCTTGGTTGATCAGGAAAGTGAGCGGGGAGTTCAATCAGGAATCTTGTTCCCTTTCCCGGCTCACTATCCACCTGAATGCTTCCGCCCATCGCCTCAACAATTCGATAGGTAACCATCATGCCAAGCCCTGTTCCCTTAGCGCCCTTTGTGGAGTAGTAGGGCTCACCAAGCCGCTTGACCTGTTCCGGCATCATGCCAATGCCCGTATCCGACAAAGAAATGAACACCGTGCCCTCCTTCTGTTCTGCGGCAAGTATAAGAGAGCCTCCATGCGGCATGGCTTCAATTGCGTTCTTGCTTATGTTCAGGAGTCCTTGTGTGAAAAGCTGTGGACTCCCTTTTATGCAGCACGCCGCGACATCTGAGGTAATGTGGACGTTGTGCATATTAGCCAAAGGTGTAATGACGTCAATCATTCGCTTCACTTCATCTGGAACATACAGCGACACAAGCTGTTCTGTCTCTGGCTTTGCGAAGGTCAGGTAGTCCCGAATGATGGACTCTGCCCGGTCTAACTCGGATATGGAAATGTTCAGAAACCTATTGCGGCTCTCAGTGTCTATTCCTTCTGTCAGCAGCAGCTGCATGAATCCACGGCTGGCAGTGAGGGGATTCCGTACTTCATGGGACACCGCTGCCGCAAGCTGAGAGATGAGCTGCAGTTTCTCACTCTGGACGACTTGCTCCCGCAGACGGAAAGAAGAGCGTATGGTCTCCAGCAGAATGCCAAGAACCAGTGCCCCGAATATGTTTGCTGCGATAATCATGAGCCACACGCGGGGAGGGCCTATGTTAATGGAGAAGAACAACAAGAACACCGTAAAGATGGATAAGGTGGTAATTCCCATGAAGAGGGTCATTGCGGCAATTCTTTTTTGGGAACTCCATTTCGCGTAAGAATTATGTAGCAGGCGTAAAGCCAGCAATGCCAGGGAGAACGTGAGAATACTCGGCCAGGTGCCGAACCCGCCTATGAAAAAGCGGTATGCAGCAGTAACCACGAATAATGAAGCACCCACCCCGCTGCCCCCGTACAGAACACCGACCATCAGCGGTATGAGCCGTAAATCGAACAGAAGACCTTCACCTATCTGGAATGGAAAGGTCATGCCAAATACAATGCATAGCGACATGGCGCCAAACATCAGAAATTTCCTCTTTGTTTCTGAAACTGAGTAATTCTCGTAGATGAGCTGCACCAAAAAAACAAATACGAGTATGACCAGATAATTGACCAGCAAATCTTTCATAAATTCGGACAATACCCATTCCCCCCTTCTATTCGGATTATAATGCCTGATGCAGGAGGATGTAAATGTGTGTTCATGGGTCGTTGGCGGAGCAAAGGGAAGAGGCTGCGAGTGGCGTTCGGAGATGCTGCTGCGGCAAGAGAAGGAACCGCATAACGAGTAAGAACAATATCTCCCTGGTGAGAAGAGACGGCCCTAGGCTGTCTTTTTCTACTTTCATTGCTTCTCTCTTTTTGTATCAATCTATCATAGAGCACTACAACGGAAAAAGGGACATACATCAATCTGCCCAAATGGTACAATAAGGATATAAAGGAAGATGAAGGGGAGAGCGGAATCCGACCTTCTGAGGAGGGATGGTTGCTTGACAAGAAAAGATTTGAACATACTTACGAAAATTTCATTCTTTACGGCGCTGGTTATGCTTACTATCGGAGCATTCTCTCTTTACCTGTCATCACAAACCGCAAATAGGAGTGTGCGTGATATTTTGGAGTCGCTTTTGCGGCTTGCGTTGCTTCTTTCCGTGTTTGGCTTTCCGGTAAGCGTTGTTTCAATGTTCAGCAAGGAAAAACGCTCCAAACGAATCTTTGCTTTGGTCCTGAACGCACTACCTATTGGCATAATTCTGTACACCTTGTTTCGTGTAATTGCAGAGTAGTTTCTCACGAAGGCGTTGAAAGCGGTGGGCGTACCTTTTCGGAAGAAATGCTCCTCGTCTGTGAGCGCTTTGCGTTGGTTGACGTAAGGAGACCGACAGCTGCGGAATAGAGAAGAGAGCGATGTGTTTATTTCTGCATTTGGCGAAAGGGAGAAGGCGTATGAAATGCTTTTACAGGTCTTTTGCTCTTGGAATTGCACTGCTCTTGCTGGCAGGCTGCCAGCAAACAACAATGACATTTCAAGAAATCTTCCCGGTCAATCACCTGACGAAGTTGGAGATTACAAAGGGAAATGGGGAACAGACAATCGTTACGGATAAATTCAAAATCAGGAGTTGGCTGACAGGAGTGAAAGCAACGAAGTTCACGCCGAGGAAGGACCAAGAGGAAGAGAAGGGGTATCTCTATTTTGTAAAGATGTATGAAGGCGAGAAAGAAGTAGGGTCTTTTACAACGTCAAAAATCAAGAATTATTATTATGAGCGCAATGCTGATTTTGAAGAGAGAATCGCAAGCCTGCTGAACTGACTATTTGTTATCCCAGCCTAACTTCTCCATGTGGTAAAATGTATGAATATTGAGACTATATATGGGGAGAAGGGAAAGTATGGATGATAGAATCCGTAATGCTGTCGAGACTGACATTGCACAGGTGCAGCATGTGGCGAAAGCCTCTTGGAATGAGACATACGAAGGCATCATTCCAATGGAGATTCAAGAAGCCTTTTTACGCTATGCGTACTCAGAGGACATGATGAAGAAGCGTATGCAAACCTCTTGTCTGCTCGTTGCGGAGAGAGGGGAATGTATCGTTGGATTCATCAACGTCTCTTTACCGGATGAACAAAAGGAAGCGGAACTCTTTGCCATCTACTTGCTTCCGGACCATCAGAGAGTAGGCATAGGGAAAGCCTTGCTGCTTGCAGCCATACGGCATACACCAGATGCTCGCAGCCTGTGTGTAAACGTGGAAAGGGACAATTTCAAAGGGCAGCGTTTCTACGCGAAGCAAGGCTTTGAAGTGATTGACGAGTTTGACGATGATTTTGACGGCCATATCCTCAAAACAACAAGAATGGTACTGCGCCTGCCTGTGGAATAAGGACAACATTGAGGACTTTCGTATCTCAAATTACTTAAACCTGTGTCGTACAGAAGAAGATAAGCCATTCCATGTAGGGTTTGGTTCTTATATGCGATGCGGCGTATCCGGGGTTGACCGTAGTGACTCCTCGCGTGTCAGAGCACAGAACAGGAAATGGGGCAGGAGAAATGAAATACATAGAAGCATGGCAAACAAAGGAGGGTTCGTCTTGAAGGGAAGAAGCATTGTCATGTTGTCAGCATTTGCTTGTATCTCACTTTCTCGCTTCCATTCTTCAGACCAGAGAGGAGTTTGTTGGTGATGTCTATTGTAGATTATATAGGCTTTGGACTTCTGCTCATCTTTATCACTGTGTATCAAATCAGTATTTCATTCTCCACTGTCCTAACTCTTGAGGGGACCTTTTGGGAGAGCAACTTTTACTTCTTATTTGCATTCCTTATCGTCGTCTTGTCATGGTGGAGCAACCGGAACCGACCTGGAACTTATCAGCAAGAGTACCGAAGATAGGTGTACAGCATTCTATTTTGGGGGTATCTCACCTGCCTCATATATGTTTTGCCATTTTTTACGGAAACGACAAAAGATGATGCAGCCGCTCACAGCCCGCTGTCTTGGGTCACTTGGTTGGCTGTAGGGGCGTTTTTGGCGAGAGAATGGAGAACGTTACGAAAACGAAAGCAGATGCCACCTCCAGAGCCGCACCCCTTACTGAAAGATAACCAGTAACCAACTTCCTAGAATGATGCCGTTGCCGTCAACTGAAGGCGTATGCAGGAGGCGAGGAGTACGGTTCTTATACGCGATATAGCAAGTACATTCTCTTCCTTTTGCATTCAGAACATTGCGAAAACACGCTATTTTGAACGGTAAACGTGCCGTGGGAGAGCCTCTTCTTCGGCAGAAATGTCGGCCTGGCGGTGCTGCGGCTTCTGTAATAGAGCAGCAATGCGTAGAGAAATCCTGCATGTTGCCGTAATGGATAGAGAAGGAGGAGACGTGAGATAGGGGAGTGTGGCGTAAGAAAAAGGAGCAGAGGTTACATCCCTCTTGCTCCTTTTACTCGCTTATACAAATATAGGATGCCGAAAGCGACTAGCAAGACCATTGCAAAACTGTTAAACATCGTCTTGAACGAGTATGTGAAAGGATTGTTGTTGACGACTGCGGTTGATATGATCAAGACGAGAATGGTAAGGTCGTACATTTTGCTTCTCATAAGAGTGGAGTCTCCTTCCAGCCGTAAATCATTTCATCCTCATGTTACCATGAAACCCTCTAACCAGTAACCGACTTTTTCTTGTATGAGGGCAACCCCACATGAATTCAATATTCATCCAAAAATCCCTGCGCACATCACTTTTCCTGCATGATACAATGAGGAAAATGGAGGGGGACTATGGAGTATATTGTATTTTATGGAACGATACTTCTCATCATTGGCGGGGCAATCTTTTTATTCATCAAGGCGGATTCGCCCAAAATTAAAGCAAAACATCTGTCAGGAGTAATTGTCGGTTTAGGGCTCAACATATTTACAAGTCCACTGGCCTTTTTCATTGGTGGAATGGCAACAGACCCACCAGACAGCACAATGCTGGATTTCTGGAAGGGATTTCTCTTCATTCAGGCTATCCCGCTCCTCATTCTGCTTGCTTTTTTGGTCATGTGGTGGATTCGTAAGAGCAAGGAAAATAAAGACCTGACATGAATCCAATATGCAGTCACAATCCCCGCAGGCACGTCTATCCTCTCAGGAGTATAATAGCAATATAAGGCATCCAGAGTGACTCCAACAGAAAGAGGAGGGATAATTCATGTTCAATCGCAAGGTGGCGCTAGTGCTTTATGGTGTTGGCATGGTTGGCTTGCTCGTTACGAAGGCATCTGTTGAACTTGTTGCCGGCTTTTTTGCAATCATTGCAAGTTCAGAGATGATGCTGCAGCAGCAAAAGAAAGAACTGCAAAATAGGTAATAGGTAAGGTGGTCTTCTTCTTGATAGGGAGGTTTTTTGACTTGTTCAAAACATTCGGACATCTTCTGGATTCAAGTGGTATAATGACGACAAAGTGCGTTCTGTATGAAAGCACAGGGTTGTTCATTATATTACGGGGAGACAGGGGAGAGGAACAGCATGGACTACAACCATCCTGAAATCAAAAAGACGAAGCGGAAAGTGGGAATTGTTCTACTTGGCATAACAGTGTCTCTCGTAGGGGTACTGTATTGGGCATTTTATAGCATGTACAGGCTGCCAACAGGGGAGAAAATTGCAGAAGTAAAGTCCCCGGACGGGACATATACCTTGCGGGCATATCTTTCTAACGGTGGAGCAACGACCAGTTATGCCATCCGTGGTGAGTTGGTTTGGAACAACCGCACGTATTTTAAGACGAAAAACGTCTATTGGAATTACCGAGAAGAGAACGCGACCATTGTCTGGCAGGACAAGGATACTGTTGCCATCAACGGACATACGTTGGACATGCCAAATGAGGTGTACGACTTTAGGAAGCAGTGACCCGCAGGGCTGCTATTGATACAAATGAGCAGAGGGGGCGATGTGATTGCCTCCCTTTTTCGTTTACAAGCCGCCGTCGGATGATGAATCCGGTGGTACAGGGTTAATTCCATTTCTTTGCATCTCCTGCAACTCTCGCTCGGTCAAAGTGCGGGAAGAAGTACTGCCACTAAATCCACGTACCAATCCGATAATGACTGCCGTACCGATAATACCCACAGCGATCCAGAACATACGGTTTCCTCCTTCTTGCGGCATATGTCCGCTTCCTATTATATTCCGCCAGCCGTACCTATAATCCTCTCTTTGTCTGTCAATGTGGTGCATGAAGGGCAAGGATAAACAGTTGTAAACGCGAGGGGGTTGCCAGAAATGTCGTTACAAAACCTCTGTTACATCCAGTTTCCTGCATGTTATAATTAGGTAAAATGTACAGGAAAAGGAGATAAGGGCATGAAACACAAGACCTGGCTTGCTGCTTTATCCATCACAGCCGCTCTTTTATCGACGGGTTGCTCGAATTCAAAGGCTTCTGTAACGGGGATAGATGGCTTGCAGTACATAAAAGAAAAGAGTTCGTACACCGTGAAGGAAGACCAGTTTTTTCTTGCCAATGTCGTCCTGAAGAATACCAGCAAGGAGCCCACCAAGTTCCATATTAAACTCCAATTTGAAGATCAAGAGGTACAGAAGTTGCTTGGCGACCTTGTGTATGGGAAGGTCGTAGCATCAGAGGGACAGACCTTTACACTGGAAGCAGGTAAAGAGTATGTGTACGGCTACACCGAGAAACTCCCTGCTGCGTTTCCGCAAGAGTTGAAAGATGAACTCAAGAAGGTAAAGATTACGTTATATGACGACGATGATAACAAACAGGTGATTGGAGAGTAAAGAATTCCTCTGAATGATTGAACATGCCTAATCCTTGCCTGAAAGTGGGGAGGTATAGGCTGTGTTGCGTGGAATAACAAATAGAAATGGACAAGCCAGCATAGACTGATAGCATCAGGCATTTGGATAGACTGATTGCATAACAGGAGGTGCAAGGTATGAAGAAGAAACTCGGTTTGGCGCTGTGCGTTGCGGGTGTGCTCATGTCAGCAATGGTTTTCGCGGAAGGAAGTACGGCGCAGGGCGTAGCAACATCGCAACAAAGCCAGAAGGGGCCAGTGAAGGTGTCACAAGATCAGACGCTGGTAATCACCATTGAAGAACAAGATGCGGTAGAGCATTCCGCTGTACAGGAAGGTGTTGTCACACGACAGGACGGCTCAAAATTCCTGTTCTTTAAGGGAAACTCGACGTTGGCTCAGTTAGGACTTCTTCCTGTGCGGTAAGGTGGGGCTGTGTGGTTTTCCTTTTGGGAATGTCTGTCCTTTTGGAAAAGCAAGAAGACGGCTCAAATCCATTGAGTCGTCTTTTTCTGTTTCCTATCACTTTCCTTCGCTACCAGAGAGTTGCCGCTTCGTTTCCGCGTCAAATACAGCAGTCTTCACCTCGCCTTGAGGAGAGACAGACACATATACATACACTTGACGGTTGGGATGGATACCGTCACCGCCAACTCTGTTCAGAGATGCCTGTGAAAGAATGGCGTTGACGTCCTTATAGGTTGCCAATTTCCGTATGTTCTTCTTTGCATTCGGGTATTCGCTGTACTGCTGCTTGTCTAACGAACGGTAGAAAGTGTCTGCATCTCTAAATCCCATCTTTGCATTGTCGGGATATTTGCGCCACGGCTGTTCCTGCTTTTCCGCTTGCACTTGCGGGACGTGTGGAATTGTTAGGAAAGCAAACGTGCAGGCAGAAGCAATTGCCAGCATTCTTTTGTACATCACTTCATCACTCCTGTTGGTAAAGCATTCGTATGTATTCTTTCTGAATGCTGTTATTTCCATGTAGCACGTTATAGAAATTCTGGCACACATCTCTTCTTGCAAATGGTGCAATAAGGAAAGAAGGGGCGAGGATTATAAATCATCATGTCTTTAGGGACAGCAGAACTGTAGGGGGACTTGCAGTGGCAATCGTGCTGGCTGCACTGTCGGTCATTTTGGCTATGAAGGGGAGCGGGTACTGGATAGTGCTCGTCGTTCTTGCAACTATTTTGACGTTCCTTAGCGCAAATAGAGCAGACAAGATTCAGAAAACAAAGGGCTGAACTGATTTTCTTTGTCTGGTTTGTGTTGGTTGACGTAAAGGAACTGACAGCGGCTGCGGAATAGAAGGGTGCAGTATGTCTAATTCTTCATGTGATGAAACAAGACAAAAGGGGGAATCACGTTGAAACGGTATCTATCATCACTCTGTTTCTTGCTCATTGCGGCTGTACAAATCATCGGGCATTACACGGGATGGGGCATCTTCGCTTGGGGCATGACGGTTGTGTTCCTGCTGCTGGGGGCGTATTTCACGAAGTATCTGAAGAAGCCGGAGCGGGCATAAAGAGCAAGCCTATCATCTTTTTTGGAAGGTTCTATTTTTCTGATGGAACAGGGGGGATTAGATTGTTAAATGAGGTGGTATCCAGCGGCGGCTTTCTGTTCATGGTGCTGTTGTTTTACTCCGTTGCTGTTCCCGTAAGCGTTCTGCTACATGAGGTGGGACATGGCATTCCCAAACGAAAAGATGTTTTAGGGTGGGCCGGCTCCGCTTTTACCTTCGCTGGTCGTATATGGGTTGTTGTATAGAGCAGGGATATTTGCGAAGGGGTCAGAAGATGATTGTGTCTGCTGCGGGACCTGTTACTTCTCTGCTGTTTGCCCTTTTATGTATGGGTGCAACTCTATGGGTGCAGCAAGGAGAATGGCGCTCGTTCTTTCTTGGAGTTGCTATATTCCATTTCCGTCAGTTATTGGTGACGATCATTCCCGTTTCCTATCCTCGCTGGAGGGGGTCATATGGCGGAACGGCGTCGGACGGGTTACAAATATTGAGACACTTTAGAAGGGGAGAGATGGGTAAAATGTGACTGTTGCTGTTGGATGTCATAATGCGTCCGAAATTTCCAGGCAGTGGACATGGGCTGCACACTTATAACTAGGGAGGATGCTGGTTGTGATTTTACATACAGAGGTTTTGGGGAATGGAGAACCGATGCTGTTTCTACATACAGCGTTACAGACAGGAATAACTGATTTCGAATATCAGAGAGAGTATTTTAAAAGCGCATACACCGTCATTCTTCCTGACTTGAGAGGTCACGGGAAATCCGTCACCAATGAATTATCAGACTTCTTTTCCAATTCGGCAGAAGATATACGGGATACGCTGGACCATCTTGGGCTGCAGTCCGTCCACATTGTCGGATGCTCTGTGGGTGCTCTAGTCGGCCTGGCTTTCAGTAAGAGGTATCCCCAACGTGTAAAGACGCTTACGCTATCCGGAATTCTGCCGGAACAGCCTGCGAATTGGCTAGAACTGCATAAGGCAGAGGTGGCCCGTCAGTCTGCGATTGTGCAAAATGAGCAGGTCACTGCATACTTCAATTTTCTTCATGGCGAAGGATGGGAGCAACTTCTTGAGATTGGGGAGAATGCTGGCTGGTATCCGTTTGAGGAAACACGAGACTTAACAGGCTTAACGATGCCGGTGTTGTATATGGTTGGGGAAGGGAATGCAGCAGAAGTGAAGGGTGTAATGATATATCCCGAAATGATTGCTGACCTTCATGTATCTGTCGTTCCGTTTGCTTCACATCTGGTACATGCTGAACAAGCGGAAGTCTATAGCAGACTTTTGGAACAGTTTTTAGAAAGAAGCAAGTGATAGCCAGTTGCTTCGGCAGTATGGTACCGCACGGGCTGTTTACACGAGGTGTTGGAGGCGACTGTACCCTTTGTATGAAGAGAATTCCTCACATTGAGGCATATCTGGTTGCGCCCTCCTACATAAAAGGGGATATAGCAGAAATTCCGGCAAATATCGCTTTTCTTGAATGATACAATGAGAAAAAGGAGGCGATCTTGCATGTCAAAGGCTGAAAAAGCACTTTGTTATATCATCTCTGTCTTATTTCCGCCAGTGGGCTTCGTGCTGTTTCTCGTTTGGATGGGCAACCAAAATGCGGAGAAGCGCACATTGGGAATACGTGCGGCTCTGGTATCGCTGGCGGTTGTGTTGCTCTTTGTTGTGGTCGGGATTGCCTCGTATTACGCCGTTGATACGACAGTTGAAGTGATTACCAAGTAACCATCTCTCTGGAAAGGAAATTTGAGAGAGAATGCTAGGTAGCCCTGTCCTGCGGGAAAGCAAGGAGGCGGTTCGAGTTCATTGAGCCGTCTTTGTCTGTCTTTCCTACCTTGCTTGCGCTGCCAAAGAAACTCTCCTTGTATATCCCCTTCTACTGCATATAGACATTCTTTAGGCTGGCTGTGTATGTGCATGCGGTATGCACAAAATCTTACTCCCAGTACGACTACGGTTATGGTAGAATTATCCAAAAGGGGGTAGGGGTTCTATGGAGTTGCAAACACAACGAGTCTCGTATGTACGAGCCATTGACAAAGGGGAAAGCCTTTGGAAGATGCTTCTGTATCTCGCTATTGTATACACAATCTTCTCCATTGGCGACATATTAAACCAATCTACATACATGTATCCTAGTGTTTGGAAAATGAAGAGTGGCGTTGTCATTCTGCTGTACAGTTTTGTGTACAGACCTGCGAGACGGATGTACGTACACGCGTTCAATGTGTCTGTTATGAAAAAATGGAGTACATATGGTTGGATGTTAGGCGTATATGTGACTTTTTTCGCACTCAATCATGTGTTTTTTAAGTATGATATTTTCATGAACGATTGGACTGTAAAGAACTACAATTTAGGAATTAGAAGCATGTACATTACGCCGCAAGTATTCGGATTATATGCTTTCACATCCGTTCTGCTATTCCCTGTTTGGGAAGAACTCATTATGCGGGTGTACACGACTGTATTCCTATCAAGATGGCTTCCTCTTTGGACAGCGGCTATTTTGCAGGCCGTCATTTTTGGGTCCTTGCATCAGGATAGTCCTGTGCTGGACGGTCTGTTTGCTTTACTAGCATTCTTCCTTTGGTACAGAACGAAATCCATTCTACCGGCTATTATTGTTCATATGCTGTTCAACTTGCATAGCGGGTTATTGATGTTTTATAACTTAGACTTTGTACCGAGATGGTAATATGTAGCCTTTGGTATAGAAAGCAGGTCAACCGGCAGCCACTTATTTGATTCGGATGCACTGAAGTGTCGGAATGTTCCGTCATCTCCTCTTTCCTTATGCTATAATGAAAGGAAAAGGGAGGAACTGCCATGAGATATGAATTCACAGACGATGCCATCATCTTGTCTCCTTTGCTGTCAAAGGTTGTGCTGCAGAAAGAGGAGATTACGGGTGTTTCCATGCCAACCGACTATGCGCCGGCCAACGGTATACTTGTCGGCTCCATTCAATATGGGATGGATGCGGTCATGATTCACACGAACAGAGGCAACTTCTACTTCTACACGGGTACGCCGCAAGCCTTTATGAAGAAGGCACAGGACTTTTTTACGGTATAGTGGACAGCCCTTCTGCCAACGGGAGGGCTTTGCTATTTTCAGGGGGGGAGAAGCACATATGGTTCACAACATGGGGTTGTATGGTGAATACTTCCATGCCATCCGGCAGCGAAAGAAGTTATATGAAGTCCGGCTATATGACGAAAAGAGACGAGCCATTTCTGTCGGCGATACCATTGAGTTTCTGGAAGTGCCGGAAGGAAGCCAGTTGCTGCGGGTCAAGGTGTTGGGGCTGCGCCGATACGACACCTTTAGAGAAATGTACGAAGACATCCCATTTGCGCTGTTTGACTGTGAGGATTGGACAATGGAGGAAATGGTGCAAGGAACATATGATATTTACTCTCCGGAGCAAGAGAGACAGTGGGGCGCGCTTGCAATCCGCATTGAGCCGGTGGCAGAGAACTGATTGCGGATTGTCTTCTCGCATTGGTAAGCCTGTATTCGCAGAGTTTTTCGTTTCATTGCAGACCAGGTTGTTGGGATTACATATGACTGAAATAAAGCCTTTTCTCCACTTTTTTTGGGGGGGGCTGTTTGATAAGGGGGACACATGATGAAAGTGGAACTTTCAAGATTCAAGGTGAAAGAAGGAAAGAGCCAGCGAGTAGATGAGTGGATGGCGATGCTGAATGAGCATATGGACCATGTTTTGCTCACGCTGCAGGACGAAAAGATGTATGTAGAAACGATCTTTCGCGAAAAGCGGGAGGACGGCGAGTATCTGTATTGGTACTCTGTGCAGGGAGAAGGTGGCATTCAGGTCGAGCAGTCTTCTCACGAGGTGGACCAGAAGCATTTGGCATTCTGGTATGAGTGTATTGATGAGGACGTGCCGCATGTGGACATGGAAACTCAAGTGGTTATGATTCCTGAGCATATTAGGGCGGTTATGGAGTAATCGGACAGGAAAAACGAAATACAGAGAAGCGTGACAAACAAAGGAGGGTTCATCTTGAAGGCACGAAGCATGGTCATGTTGTCAGCATGTGCTTGTATCTCACTGGCGCTAGGCGCTTGCAGCAGCCCATTCGGCTCATCGTCAAGAGAAGTCATGTACGCTAAGCCGGACGCGCGGGAAATCGCGTGGAAGTCGCTGTCCAAATCAGAAAAAAAGGAAGTTGACGGCGATTGGAAGGATGCAAAAGTCAGCAAGGTCATTGCTGATACGAGTACATACCGGTTGGATGATGCGTCATTTGCAGGAAAAGAAGTGACGTTGGTAACGATTCGTTCAGACCAGAGAGAATTGTTGGGAGATATACAAAAACTGGTGGATGAAGCGTCGGGGAAAGTGATTGGCAGTTCCATGCGGAAATGAGCAGTACAATTCGTCTTAGGAGGCACATATGGAATACAACATACAAATCCTGATGGAAGAAAACGAGGAGTTCACTGATTTCATGCGGGACCAGATTCGGGCATTCAACAATGCACACTCGCCCCATCATCAAGCCGCAAGAAGCGAGGGGGCGGTGCAGCCGCTGAACATCGTGGTAAGAGATGAGAATGGTACTTGTGTCGGCGGTATTGCGGCAAAAGTATATTGGGGCTGGCTTGAGGTGGACAAGTTCTGGTTTGCTGAAGGGTTTCGAGGAAAAGGGTTGGGCAAACTGCTGCTGCGTCAAGCGGAGGAATTGGCAAAGGAAAAGGGCGCGGTGAAAGTGTTGCTGACCACATTCGAGTTTCAGGCGCGCGCATTTTACGAGAAGAACGGCTATGAAGTGGTCGGGGAAATCAAGGATTATCCGCCGGGCAGCACGTACTATACAATGGTGAAGCCTTTGGCGTAAGAGCCTGTCTGTCCCAAGAATAAAGAGAGAGGTGATACGATGATTGTTGTAGCAACCGCCGAAGATGCCTACTCCGTACACGAAGTCATGATGGCTGCCTTTGAGGAGTATCGCCATATAGATGTTCCTTCCAGTGCCTTAGAGGAGACGATAGAATCTATCCGGCACGCTCTGTCCTCTGGCAAAGAAGGGGCCGTTTTATACATGCAGGACAATACGTCTGTTGCTTCTGCAAGATTCCAACTGCGAGAGGAGCACCTATATTTCTCCCGCCTGTCCGTCCGGCCAGAAGCACACGGCAAAGGAGTCGCAAAAGCCATTCTGTTGTGGCTGGAGAAACATGCGCGGGAGCACGGTAAGGAAGAAATCCTCTGCCAAGTTCGGATGTCTGTTCCGCAAAACATCGCATTATACCGTTCTGTGGGGTATGAGGTGTATCAAGAGGAAGTTGTGGTCAAGCCGAACGGCAGTGAAGTACTGACGTGTTATATGAAGAAGCGCTTTTAAGACAGGATGCGGCTGGAGGGAGATACTGGCTTTCTCCCAAACTGTAGGGCAACTATAGTATTTATGTCTATCACTTTTTCGTGGCTCGGCTGCTATACAGCCCGGTTTCCATGCGTAACCGCAGCAAAACGCCCCTTGCCGCAGATGGCAAAGGGCATGGGTTTTATCGGGAGACATGCAGTACACTTCGCAATTCTCGTACGTTCTCCTCATGAACATCATAATAGACTTCCAAGCCATCCCGCTTGCCTACTAGCAAGCCGGCACTTTTGAGGCGGGCAGTGTGTTGGCTCGTTGTCGATTGTGGCAGGTTCAATGCTCCGTAGAGTTGGGTGACATTCATCTTTCCTCTGCCAAAGAGCATGCTCATGATCTCCAAGCGAGTCGGATGCGCCAACACCTTCAACTTATCTGCCACTTCTTCGTATCGTTCTTTTGGAACTATCATGGTATCACCTCTGCAATCTTTTTATTGTTCTATACAGATTATGCAACACAAAAGAGGAAAAGTCTCGGCATTTGTATGGCTCGGTTAGAGGGCAAGGGGAGTGAAAAGAGTACATGCCGTAGTAGTGCTTCTTTATGTTTCATCATGTCGGTAATGGGAGGCTGCACTCCTCAAAAATTGGAACACATTGCTTTGTCCAGATGGTACAATAAGGGAGAGAGTGCTGTGCAGTCCGAAGTATCTGGCGGATACACAGGCGATGGGAATACCGATAATCCTTTTATCGGGATGATACAATTGTGGGGGCGAAAGAAATGGTGGATAAGAAGAAATACTGGACCTTGTTGCTTCCAACGTTCGTTATCTGTGCCGTTCTGCTGTACTACCTTCCCAAAGGCGACAAACAGGATATTTTGCTGGTCCCGTTTGTGTTTTGGATGATGTACTACGCTTGGTGTTATCTGGAGGAGCACAGGAAGAAACATTGAAGTACCCTCTGCATACAGGGAGATATTGCAAGTCATTTTGAAGGAGGAAAAACAATGGGGAACCTTTCAAGGGGCGTTGCAATGGCTGCAATTGCCGTATCATTGCTAGGAGCAAGCAGTGTTAGCACATCTGCCGCTGCTGAACTGACGACTCAACAGAAACAAGGATATTATGAGCAATACCAAAAAAGCGTGGCGGGCGTAATGGAGCAGAAATTAGGCCTTCATCTGGAAGTGCCGCCAATGGATCAGTTCCAGCCGGAGGAATGGGTCGAGCCGCAAGTCTATGACAAGAGGATTGGAGATATTGTGCAGCAATACAGGAGCGATGAGCAGAAAGCACTGCGTACCCTATCCGCTGCACCGCCAACTGTGACAGACGCCAATGGCCAAACGAAGAAAATTGTACAGGTGTATGTGGGAGATGCGCTGCACCCGATTGAAGTCATAGGACACTTTCAGACACAATTGGACGAGCGGAGCGGGCGGCAAATGTTTGCGGCCGCAGACAATATCATGATGAAAGCAGCGGACAGTGGCATATGGAACCAAACAGCATATAAGGCTACTTTAATTGACGGCGGCCGGACGTACAGCGTTACAATAGAAGGTGTGTACACTTTGGCGGGCGTATCATTCCCAAAGGCATGTACGGTAGAGTTCCAGTGTGGTGAAGTGGGGCAAATCTATTGATGTAGTCTCCCTCCGATACATATTGCGATATAATATGGCTATTCCTTGTCCGTCACAGGAACAATGGTGTGAAAGAGAGAGATACATATGTTTGTGTTTCAGACGTTTTACAATCTAACAGACGGGGAAATTCAACTCGTCCCCTTGAAGTACATACCTGCCGATTATGAGAAAGGCTTTGTGCCTGCCTATGAATTCGGAATTGCGCCGGCCAACAATGCGGGACTCATGATGGGAAAGATTCAACTGCGAGTGGGCGACAACGAAAATACCTTCTACGGCGGTCATGTTGGCTATATGGTGAGAGATGTGTTCCGTGGGAACAACTACGCCGCCAAAGCCTGTTTGCTGGTTCGGAAGGTCGCTGCCGCGCATGATATGGAGAAACTCATCATCTCCTGCAATCCGAACAATATGCCATCCAAAAGGACGTGTGAGAAGACGGGGGCGAGGCTGCGAGACATTGTAGAAGTGCCGCCGCATCATGACTTGTATCAACGAGGAGAGCGGGAGACGTGCATCTATGAACTGGATGTGCCGTCAACAGGAAAGGAAGGGACAGCATGACGAAGACACAAAAAGGGATACTGGCTATCCCGGCTCTGCTTTTACTCATGGTCATCGGCGCAGTTTTGGTATTTGCCAACTGGCAGTCCTTATTCGGACAATACAGACCGATAGAAGTCGCAAAGGTGGTGTACACCTTAGAGGTGAAAGGTGAGTCCGTGGCAACGATGCAAAACATCGACAACGATACCTTGTACGTGACAAAGGGAAGCATCATTCCTTTTGTTGATAGAATGAAAGAGCAGGGCTATGAACTAACTGCGGAGAATCGAGCAGCAGGCCGGCTGGAGTTTCAGCGGAACCGTAATACCGTCTCTGTGCCTACACAGCCGTTTTGGAGAGGGTACAGGGTGTTTGTCAATCCGCCACTGTAAGCAAGCAAGACGCTCACAAGGTACATATGCGACAACAATGGCAGGGACTTCAAATCCTTGCCGTTCCCGCGTTTCTGGCATGTTCTATTGCTAATCGCGCAATATTACGTCAACTACGGATGAATGGGATAGGCAGCCAAAAAGAGTAACACATTGTTTCTCCTGAATGGTACAATATGGATGTTGTGGAAGGAGTTGATGGAGATGAAGAATGTGTATCAAGGTTTGTTGTACTTTGGTGTCATGGTGACGCTTATCTTCGGAGGTGTCTTCGTCCTCCGTTGGACATTGCATGGCGAACTGTTGCTTGACCAACTGATTGGCTGTACCGTAGGCTTGGCGGCTCTGGTGACAGGTTTCGTACTGAAGCATCGAAACAGACAACATGAAATGTAAGTGGGACCCTTCTTTGGGAGAGGTTTGCTGTCGGACTGTTCATTTTGAAGGGGGATGAAGGGATGCTCAATATCAATCCGATTGGCATTGTGATTCTAATTGTATTTGTTCTGGTGCTGTTCCTCGCTTTGAAACGTATTATGAAGTGGTTTTCCAGATAAGCAACGCTTCCCCTCCAAAGAGTTTGGGAGGGGTTTGCTGTTGATTTGGAACAGGCGGCTTTGGCTGTCTGTTTTGTTTTTGTTACGGAACCTCTATTCCAGCAAGCAGGCATGAGTAACAGCAGGAATTGACCTAACAGACAGGGAATTATATGACCGTAATGGCTCAATAAAAAGGAGTGGATTCCTTGAAGAAGGCTGTGTTACTGGCTGTTTCGGCATGTTTGGTGTTTGGAGTAGCGGCTTGCTCCAGTCAGGGTGATAAAAAGGCAAGTTATGTTCCTGTATCTCCTGCAAGTACAGCGTCAACGGCAAAGGTTAAGGAGACAAAGGATGTAAGAGAAAAGGTTTGGAACCAATTCTCCGAAGAGCGGAAAGCAGGCTTAGTAGGCTGGCAAAGTGCCAAAGTATCTACTACCATTCTGCCTAATGGGTCTGTTGGTGTAGACCCGTCCTATGGCGGGAAAGAGGTGTATGTAGTGGACTTCTCTAAAAAAGAAGCCGCTGAACCAGACAACACAGTTGCTTATGTTGACAAAGAGACAATGAAAGTCGTTGGTTTTGTCCTTTCAATGTGAAGTCATAGAACTGCCAATAACAGATGCTGGGTCTCTCCAAACAGGAGGGGTTTGCTGTTCATTTTGAAAGGGAGGCTGAAAAGTGAGTGAGATTGAACTTATCATGAGTATCTACACGCTGCTATTGTTTGCGGGCGCATTCTTGATGGGGTTTCTTCTCCAGTACATCTTACACAAAGTACCTTTTGTCAAAATAGGGTTGTTTCTGTATCTTGTAGCAGGGATTTATCTGCTGATGAGAAGTTGGAGTGCTGAATTTACATTGCTTTCCGTAACTGCGGGAGCCTTTTGTTTGAGTGCTTTCTTTGCAAAACTGGCAAGAAGAGCAACGCAGCAAATAGAACAGCAGATGGAAGAGGACTTGCCACCCCCAAAATGAGCAGCAATATCAACGTCCTTGTAAATGATACTATGAATCTCCTCCGAGCAGAGGAGGAGTTTGCTGTTTTATGAGTCAACTTTCAGAGTAATCAAACAAGTGGGGATGTGCCGTGAGGTATATTGAGATTGGTTTGGGCAATAGATGGTTTATACGCACAGAAACAGAGTTTGAAGATGGAACGGAAATAGAGCAACAAGGAATTCTCAAGCCAATTCTTTTTAGGTCTCTGTATATTCGTATATGGCTTAACAAGACCTGTCTGGTGCTGAATTCCAAAGAGGGTGTCAAGAGGATGAATAAGAAACGAAGAGCCTTTAAGTTCGTACTTGGGATAGTCAGTGAAACTCCCAAATGAGGCTTTTCTCTTGCTATCGTAGTAAGAATGCGAATGAGCCTCACGAAAATTTCTTAGTGTGTATCCACATCTTGACGTCGAGACATCTTGCAGGAGAAAGGGAGTTTGTATGTCCCCCTGTTCTCCTACTCTATCATTTCCTTCTCCCATATATCTTAGGCAAGGGACTGCAATTCCTGCACGCGGGGATGGCGGGACGAAAGGATGATTTGGAGGGCTTCTCGTTCCAGGCCTTCCCGAAAGATGCGTTTTGCCTTTGTCACCCTTGTATATTTGGACTTCTCTGTTATATCTTCGATCAAACCTTCCACAAGAGACGAGCGCTTCCCGTCTCCTTCATATAGTGCCTTTAGGTCATAGTAATGCTCGATGAAAAATCGCTTGCCCACACGATTGAGAAGTTCGTATACGTCTGTGTCACTCAATGTGCTCACTCCATTTCGTTGTACTTCCTGTATTGTACCATAAAGTGGAACAACTGGATAAAGTGATTCTTTGGGGAGGAAGGCAATCCATGACAGTAAAACACAAGTACAATATACATGGAATATTCACTACTTCTGCTTTCCGCTGTGTGATAAAATAAAGGGAAAATCAGGAAAAGAGGTTATGTGATGGTTGGATTGTTGCTGAACGTAATCGTCATTGTTTTCATTGTGGGGATACTATATCTTCTGCTCAAGACAGTGCTGTTGCAAACCGGGGCAAAAAGCAATGAACAGGTAGAGCGCAAACTGGACCGAATCATTGCGTTGCTAGAACAGCAAAGCAAGTAAGATAGAGCACAGGAGTCCCGGCTGTCCCGCATAACTGGCTATACTTCATCATCTGTACCATTTACAGAGTGTAAGAGGGTTCAGGGGTGCGTCGCGTTTCAAGAGGTATTCTACATATACGGGAGGCAATGACGATGAATCTAGGCTTAGGAATCTTCTGGTCTGTTCCCACGCTAATCTTGCTGCTTACAGGGTCTTTGCTGCTTCGCAGGTCATCCAGATGGGCGAAGTGGAGCGCGTACACCTCATTTCTGCTAGGAGGCAGTTTGCTTGTGGGAGTGTGCCTGCTGCTCTTGGACGTCTTTGAAGTGTAGGGAAGGGAGGCAAGGGGAACATAGAGAAAAAACAGGAGGAGGCATTCGCTGTGACGGTGACATTTTTGACGCTTGCATTGTTGCTTCTGACAGTATTGGACTACGCCGCTTTGCATGAAGACAGCAAACGCTGGCATTGGTTCAAGAGAAAAAGCAAAGCAGCTCCACTGGATCTTGCGTTCAGCGGGTTGCTTATTTTAAATGTCCTGATATATATAAAGTAGATGGATTGCTCATACTCCAACCTGGTCGAACAGCATACACAGAAAGGTCGCCAGTAGATGTAAGGCGGCCAGCACAGCAAAATGAGTCCCTGATACACCCGGTATCAGTTGAAAAGCAAGGGGAAACAGCAGGGTTTCGACGCCAAACAGCATGATGACCAAACCGATTCTTCCGGCCAGCACCTTCTCATTCTTTGGGACAAACACATCTTGGTTTCCCGCAAGGAAGGCGGTTAAACCTTTTCTTCGGACGGAGTAGCCGATATACGCAATCAGAGCCCCTGCTATCATGAGGCCAAATGAAACCAACGGCATTGTTCTCGCCTCCCATATCGTCCTGTAACTTATGATGTCGGAATATTCAAACGTATAACAGTATGATACCGCTGCGCGGCTTTTGATGCAAGGCAGGGATGGGTATGATAGCAAGATGGCTGTTCGGGAAGGAGGGGGAAAATGGAGAATGTTGGACCGATTCTGTATGTAATTCTTGTATGCGGACTGGTCATCTTGTTCTGCGTATCATTCACAATGTTTATTCGCAGTCTGTTGCGCAGCAGTTCCCGAAGGAGCGCAGCCGCGCAGAACACCGAGCGGTTGCTGGAAGAACAAAACGCGCTGTTGCGTGAACTGATTGAGACTGTGAAGCAACGGCCATGATAGGGGGAAAGCAAGGCGCTGCTTTTATCTAACATGCGAGGTGACATATGGCGGAGAATGAAAACACGAAAGAGCCGAGAGACAGAGATGATAAGCGTTGGCAGTTATGGGACCACCTCCTTACGTTTGGCATCTTCAGCCTCCTATCCGACAATGAAGAAGCCAGCAAATCAGATGAGAACTTTCGGCGCATCCTCTTTCAATGGACCATGTCTGCTGTGATGGCAGGCGTTCTGTTTGTTATCATCTGGTTCCTGTATGGCTTGATGCATGGGAGGTAGACATTCCCCTGAATCAATAGTTTAACTGCAAAAATCTCTCTTCCCATTTCTGTATCTCTATGATAAAATCTCATTATAGGTTCATGTGAACTATTCTTTTGATGGATTGGTGTGGGGATGAAACGGAAGAACAAATGGCAGATGAAGATGAAGGACCTATTTTCCTTCGTACTTATTTTCAATGTTGACGATGTGTTAAAGATGTGGCTGCCGCCTGAAGGATAGGGCAGGGGATGGAAGATGGGTTTGCTTTTTAGCGCAATTGTCCTGCCGTTGGTGCTCTTGATCGATAAGTTCTCTCCAAAGTCAAAATGGGCCAACAAGGAACTGTCCTTTGGGGAAGGGGTTTTGTTTGTTGCCCTGATTGGTATGAGTTCTGTCATCTTTTGGGATTGGTTGGTGTAAGAGATGCTTGAGGGACATACATACAGTATGCATGATAAAGGGGAAACTGCAATGGAACACATACATTTCTATACTGCGTCTTTTTGGCGGCGCGCCGGGGCATCTTTCCTAGATGGTTTGGTTTTCTTTGTTCCGATATTCGTTGTTTTTGAGATGCTTTTGGGGATGGATGCTTCCCGCTCTTCTCAAGATTGGAGATTCAATCTGGCACACTCCTTATACTTAGCCATCCTTCCGTTACTGTGGTCGGGCTACACGCTTGGAAAGCGGGCTGTTGGTATCCGCATCATGAAAGCAGACGGTACGCGGATGGGAGTTTGGACAATGCTTCTACGAGAAGTGATTGGAAGATTCTTGCTTGGTACTGTGACATTTGGAGTTTCTGCCGTTGTGAGTGCTCTTATGATCGCATGTAGAAAGGATCATCGAGGGATTCATGATATGATGGCAGGCACTATGGTAGTATATCGCTGAAATATTATATAACAGAGGTGAAATGGAATGGCGCTAGGGAGCATTGCTTGGGGAAATATCATCTATCAATTGTTTCTGTTTGTTATACTCATACTGATTATCGGTGCTGTATATCGGTTGATAAGGAGCGCAGTCGTAAGGAAACAAAGAGATATGCACATGGAAAAGAAGTTGGATACAATCATTGAGTTGCTGAAAAAGCAGAGAGGAGAGTAAGAAACGCAACTGTGGAACAATGGCGTTCTTCCCCTGTAAAAGTCAGTGTCCGCCACGATTGCCATAATCAGCACTTGCTGACAGATTCCGAAACTCCCAATCATCAAAGAACTCTTGACACGCAAACCTTAGCAACAAAAAACCACACCCCGTCTCAAAAATCTCATGAAGCAACAGGAAACCAATAGGTCCATATGCAACATGGAAATTGAGAAAGGATGCGGTCGTGCACAGAAAGAAAAGAAAGGATGTGTGACCACTTTCCTTCCAATAAGAAAAAATCAAGGAGAACCCTTGATTTCATTGGCTTGATGACCTGTGAGGGATTCGAACCCCCGACCCCTTCCCTGTCAAGGAAGTGCTCTCCCACTGAGCTAACAAGTCAAAGTATGATGACTGCTTGTTCGTGCAGCGCTTATGAATATAATATAACGTCTGTAAAAAGAAATGTCAACAGCTTTTAAAAGGATATTCATCTGTCTGAAATTATGATATAGTAAAATATGTGTGCCACATACCAATATTGCACTGTGAGAATATGAATATGTGAATATACGGGAGATTTGTTTGTATGAAATTGGAAAAGAGGAGGGGGAAAGACATGAAACGACTCAGGCAGTGGGCTTTAGCCGTGTTGTGTCTATTCGTCATACTGCCGGCACAGGGCGTGCGGGCAGAAGGACAGCCGGATGTGTTTGGTCAATATGCTGTCTCCATCAATGCCCAAACAGGTGACGTACTGTATGACAAAAATGCCCATCATCAGGCATTTCCGGCAAGCATTACGAAGATTTTGACGGCCATTGTGCTGATGGAGCATTTGAAGCCTGCCGATCAGATTGTATTTTCTCAAAAGGCGCTTGACGAAGAGAAAAGCAACTACCAAGTGGAGTTTGCCGTTGGGGAAACGATGGACCGCGATACAGCGCTTATGACGCTGATGGTGCTGAGCGCCAATGATGTGGCCTATGCAATCGCAGAGAAGGTTGCCGGCAGCCCGGAGGAATTTGCCAAGCTGATGAATGCCAAGGCTGTGGAGCTCGGGGCGAAGGACAGCCATTTCATCCGCCCGAACGGACTGCACGATCCTCAGCACTATACAACGCCGTATGATATGGCGATGATTGCAAGGGGCGTGCTGAAGTATCCGGAAATTATGAAGGCAATGAGCACCAAGCGCACAAGCATTGCCACTTCAAGGCAGACGGCTTCCATTTTTAACAAAGCAACCTTCTTCGAAAATCCAGAATGCCTCGGCGGCAAGACCGGTTTTACAAACCAGTCCCGCAATACGCTGGTGGAAATTGATAAGAGAGGCGATGCGGTCATTATCAACGTTGTCATGGCATCGCAAAAGCCGGAAATTTATAATGACATGAACATTATCTCGAATTATGCGTTTCCGCAGCTGACCAAGGAGACCGTGCTCGACGGAGCCAAGTGGTCACAGAGCATCCCGTTTTTGGACAAGCGGGTTGCCGGCAAGCTGGAGCATAGTGCAGATGTTATGGTGAAGCAGGGTGAGCAAGGCAGCCTGCAAAGCGTTGTAAGGCCCGTTCATTTTCATGCGGACAGGCTCTATCGCGAGGGGATCCGGGAAGGAGAGGTCATCGGCCAGGTGGACGTTGTCAAGAATGGCGCTGTACTGGATTCAGTGAACATTTTGGCCAAAGAGAGAACCACCTTCCAGAAGCCGGTGGCTGAGAAAACCGGTATTTCACTAGTATCTGCTTCTATTACCGTCATCACGCTGCTTGGCGGAGCAGGATTGGGAGTTGCCATTCAGGCGATGCGAAGAAGAAGAGCTGCGTAGGAATACGCGGCTTTTCTATTTCTGGCCCAAATAAAAAAGCAGGCGCCTATGCGCTGCTTTTTTATTTTTTGTTATGCTCCATCCGCCATTTTGTAAACTCCAAAAATTCCCGGAACTGGTCTTTGGAAATACCGGAACCCATTGCATCCTTTACGAGTGAGAGCCATTCAGAGTCCAATGGCATATCTTCGGGCAGCTTGTCTTGCAGCAGTGAGTCGACTGGCACCTTCAGTACATGAGCGATTTTTTCAAGGAATTGTATAGAGGGGTTTTGCTGTAGGTTGCGTTCAATGGAACTGATGTATGACTTTGCCACACCGGCTCTTTCGGCAAGCTCCGTCAACGAGATGCCCCTTTGGAGGCGCAGTTGTTTAATGCGTTCGCCAATCATAGAACTGTGCACCTTTCCTGTGTAATGCATGAATAAACTTATTATACCACATTTCCTTAAAAAAATGTTAGTTATTGGTACTATACCAGAGATTTTAACGCTGGAGCACTCTCCAAAAACCTTCTGATTTCCTCGGCAGTCAAGCCCAAATCCAGTGCGTCAGCCATCAACTCAATCCATTCCGGATCCAAATCTTTATACGCCATGTCCATTGTAAATGCTCCTCTTCTTTTATATGAAATATATATTGGAATAAAATGAAGCTGTTATACATATCTATGAAGATTTCAGGATGTTAAAGGATGAGATTTATGTAAAATGCAGGAAAGAGGTGAGTAAATTATAGCGTAAACTTACAATTTTTGCAATATTCTTGAGGGAATTGGCTTTTAATATATAATTTTGTAAATTTATCAAAAAATATAGAAAAATTTATTAAAATATATTGCTAAATTTTCTAAATTTAGATAAGATTCATACACGGTTAACTATTCTGAAAATAAGAGGGGGAAAATGAAAGATGAAGAAAATGCCTGTAAAAGTATTTTCTGCAGTAGCGATCGCTTCTATCTTCGGAAGCTCGCTGGCATTTGGCGGATCCGCCCAAGCTGTAACAAACAGCCCGGGTTCTGTTGCGCCATCCGCACCAATTGACACACATCTCATTCCACAAGAGCGCCTGGCGGATGCTTTGCAGCAGCGCGGCGTCATCAGCAGCACAGCTTCTCAAGCAGAGGTGCAGCAAGCGGTGCAATCCTATATTAAGCAAAAGGAAGGGCCTTATAAGGGGAAAGAGCCGAAGTCTTCCTTGACAGAAGAAGCCTACAACTTCACGAAAAAGGTAAAAGCTGCGAATGCCCAAGTGAAGGACAAGGCAAGATCTCCGCTGAATAACGGCAATGCAGCACATGGGTTCTCAATGGGGAACAAAAACGGGGCAAACGGCGTTCCGACTCCGGAAGCAAAGCAGGCTCCTTATGATGGAAGCGTTCGCAAGGACAAAGTATTGGTTCTATTGACTGAATTCTCCGACTTCGGACACAACAATATCGAGCAAGAGCCAGGATATATGTATTCTGATAACTTCAGCCGCGAACATTATCAAAAGATGCTATTTGGCGATGAAGATTTCACTTTGTTTGATGGCTCCAAGATTAAGACTTTCAAAGAATTCTATGAAGAGCAGTCCGGCGGCAGCTACACGGTTGATGGCTATGTAACGGACTGGCTGAAGGTGCCCGGCACGGCGAAGGAATACGGCGATGACAATCCGAATGGCGGCCACGACAACCTGAATCCGAAGGGTCCTCGTGATCTTGTCAAGGATGCGTTGAAGGCAGCGGTGGCGAAAGGTTTGGATCTCTCCCAATATGACCAGTACGATCAATATGACATGGATGGCGACGGCGTCTACAATGAGCCGGACGGTCTCGTTGACCATCTGATGGTGCTGCACGCTGGTGTCGGCCAAGAGGCGGGCGGCGGCAAGCTGGGCGATGACGCCATCTGGTCCCACCGTTGGACGCTGAATGGGGTATACGCAGTTCCGGGAACAACAGCAAAGGTAGATTATTGGGGCGGCAAGATGGGGGCTTACGATTACACAATTGAGCCGGAAGACGGTGCGGTAGGTGTATTCGCACACGAGTTCGGCCATGACCTTGGTCTTCCGGATGAGTATGACACACAATACACAGGCGCTGGCGAACCAATTCAGTCCTGGTCCATCATGAGCGGCGGCAGCTGGAACGGCAAAATTGCGGGCACAACGCCGACAAGCTTCTCTCCGCAAAACCTGGAGTTCTTCCAAAACACAATCGGCGGCAACTGGTCAAATCTGACGAAGGTTGATTTTGACAAGCTGGACAGCAAAGGCTTCTACACCTATCTGGATCAGAGTGTAACAAAGTCCAACCGTCCGGGCACAATTCGTGTGAACCTGCCGAAGAAGCCGGTACAAGGCGTGCTTCCGCAGGACGGCAAGCAGTACTACTTCAGCACAAAGGGTGACGATGTCAACACGACAATGGAAACACCTGTGTTCGACCTGACAAATGCAACAAATGCGAAATTTGACTTCAAGACCTTCTATGAAGTGGAAGCAGACTATGACTACCTGACTGTAAAGGCTGTTACAGAAGATGGTGTAGCCACTCAAGTTGACCTGATTGGCGATGAGAATCAAGATGGAACCTTTGAAACAACTAAAGGCCAATGGGTGGACAAGTCCTATGACCTGAGCCAATTCGCCGGCAAGAAGGTGAAGCTCGTATTTAACTACGAGACAGACGGTGGCCTGGCGGGCGGCGGCTTCGGTCTTGACAATGCGACACTGACAGTGGACGGCAACGTTGTCTTCTCTGACGATGCAGAAGGCACGCCGAAGTTCACGCTGAAAGGCTTTACAACATCCAGCGGTTATGATTACAAAGACCAATACTACTATGTAGAGTGGAGAAACTACGCAGGCTCCGACGTGGCACTGCAGTACGGCCGCGGCCCTGTATACAACACAGGCATGGTCGTGTGGTATGCGGATGACAGCTTCATGGACAACTGGGTTGGCGTACACCCTGGCGAAGGCTTCCTTGGTGTGGTGGACTCCCATCCAACAGCGATTGCCGGTGTGCTGAATGGCAAGCCGTCCTATGCGAGTTCTACACGCTATCAGATTGCGGACGCTGCATTCTCCTTGGACAAGACGCCAGCTTGGTATGTGAACTCTCCAAGCCGCGGCATCTTCGACTATAAGAGCCTGAACGGCGTAACGCAGTTTGACGATTCCAAGTCCTACATCGACAGCAACATTCCGGATGCCGGCCGCAAGGTGCCAAACTTTGGCCTGAAAATCCAGGTCATCGGCGAAGCGAAGGACAACTCTGCAGGTGCAATCCGCATCTACAAATAAGCACTATGACCGCTGGAGCGAAGGCTTCAGCGGTTTTTCTGTCCATTCTTGCATGACGGGCGGCAATGGGGCTATAGTAGGGATAAGATAGAAGAGAAGAGGTGTACGGTATGGATCTATCCACTCTCGTCCAAACACAAAAGGAGTACTATCACAGCGGCAAAACACGGGCGCTGCCCATTCGCCTGCTGCAGCTGGAGCTTCTGTATAAAGGCATTCAAAAATACGAGGAAGAGCTTTTCGCAGCGCTGCGCCAGGATTTGAATAAGTCTGATCTTGAGGCATATACAACTGAAATCGGCTATGCGCTGAAGGAGATTTCATTCGCGCGCAAGCATTTGGCGGATTGGATGAAGCCGGAAAAGGTGAAAACGCCGGTTACACACGCCGGTTCCGCCGGCTACATTGTGCCGGAGCCGTACGGTGTGACGCTTATTATCGCCCCCTGGAACTATCCGTTTCAGCTGGCCATTGCGCCGCTCGTGGGTGCCATTGCGGCTGGCAATACAGCTGTGATAAAGCCGTCCGAGCTGACGCCGAATGTCTCCAAGGTCATGGCTGCAATGCTTGGCGAACTGTTTGATCCGGCTTACATTGCTGCGGTGGAGGGCGGTGTGGAAGCAAGCGCCGGGCTGCTGGAGCAGCCGTTCGACCATATCTTTTTCACCGGCAGTGTGGCGGTCGGCAAAATTGTCATGGCGGCGGCGGCCAAGCGTCTGACGCCGGTCACGCTGGAGCTGGGCGGAAAGAGCCCTTGCATTGTACATCATGACGCGAATTTGCGGCTTGCGGCACGCCGCATTGTGTGGGGGAAATTCCTGAATGCCGGCCAGACATGTGTCGCGCCGGATTATCTCTATGTGCACCGTTCAGTCAGAGAAAAACTTCTTATATATATGAAGGAAGAAATTCAAACCCGGTACGGGGCGCGTCCGGTGGAGAATAGAGACTATGTGCGGATTGTCAGCGAACGCCATTTCGGGCGGCTTGCGTCTTTCCTGGCAAACGGTGAGGTGCTGGCCGGCGGGGGCAGTGACACCGAGCGTCTTATTATTGAGCCAACGCTGCTGGGCGGCATCACATGGGAGGACCCTGTCATGGCAGAGGAGATCTTCGGGCCCATTCTGCCGGTGCTGGAATATGAGAATCTGGATGATGTCATTTCTGTCATCGTGCAGCATCCGAAGCCGCTGGCCTTCTACTTATTTACAGAAAGCGCCAAAGTGAAGCGGGACGTCATCGAACGTGTTCCCTTCGGCGGGGGATGCGTCAACGATACCATTTACCACCTGGCCACACCGTACCTGCCGTTTGGCGGCGTCGGTGAAAGCGGAATGGGCAGCTATCATGGGGAATACAGCTTCCGGGCGTTTTCCCATTATAAGAGTGTGCTGCATCAAACGACGAAATTTGATATGAAGGTCCGGTACGGGACGGCAAAAAATGCTTTAAAATATATCCGTAAATTGTTAAAATAAGGTTGACTTATTGTAACGTGTATACTCCCCTTCTCGTGAAGGGGTTTTTTCGTGAAGGACAAGGAGGAGATGAAATCATGAAGACCATTATCGCATTGGAGGCTGTTGCGAAAACGTATGATGAGCAGCCCGTCATCCCGCCGTTGTCTTTGGATATACGTGAGGGGGAGTTTCTCACCATTTTAGGCCCGTCCGGCTGCGGCAAGACCACGCTGCTGCGGATGATTGCCGGCTTTGAGACGCCGACGCAAGGAAGCATTTCCTTGGATGGTGTCCAAATTAACAGTCTGCCGCCGCATAAGCGGAATATGAATCTTGTATTTCAGCACTACGCGTTGTTCCCGCATATGACCGTGGAGCAAAATATTCGTTTTGGCCTGAAAATGAAGGGGGTGTCCGCTGCGGAACAGAAGGAGCGGGCGGATGAGGCCATGCGGTTGACCCAGCTGGCGGATTTGCGCAGCCGCAAGCCGGCCAAGCTGTCAGGCGGTCAGCAGCAGCGGGTGGCAATTGCCCGGGCCATCGTGAACAATCCGCGAGTCCTGCTTCTCGACGAACCGTTGGGCGCCCTGGATTTCAAGCTGCGCAAGGATTTGCAGCGGGAGCTGAAGAAGCTGCAGCGCGACCTCGGCATCACTTTTGTGTATGTCACTCATGACCAGGAGGAAGCGATGAGCATGAGCGACCGGATTGCGGTCATGAACGCGGGCCGTATCGAGCAAATTGGCGCGCCGAAGGAAATCTATTATACGCCGCAAACAAGATTCGTAGCCGGGTTTATCGGCGAGAACAATATTTTGGCAGGCAGGGAAGGGGAAATTGCGGTCCGTCCGGAGCACCTGTACCTTCGCCCGATTGAGGAGGAGATGAGCATCGACCGCCGCATTTGTACAGTGGAGGACGTCGAGTTCACCGGCAATCTGGAAAAGCTGTACTTGCGGGATGCAGAAACAAATCAGGTGCTGCTTGCCCACCAGGCGGAAGAGGGCGAAAAGCGTTGGCAGACAGGGCAAATCGTGGCTGTCAGCTGGCGCAAAAAGGATGAGGTGAAGCTGTCATGAGAGCTGGAAGACTGCTGGCGCTTCCCGCACTCCTTTGGCTGCTCCTCTTCTTTTTGCTTCCGGTGCTTGTTGTGTTTCTCTATGCGTTTTGGGAGCGCGGTACATATGGCGGAGTAGTCCACAGCTTTACACTGGAGCATGTGCTGCGCGTGTGGGAACCAACCTATGTGAAGGTGCTCTGGCAAACTATGAAAATCGCTTTGCTGACAACAGTGCTGTGCCTGCTCATCGGCTATCCCTTTGCTTATATGATCACATTGGCGGAGAAGCGGCGGCAGTCGTTGCTGCTGCTGTTGGTCTCTCTCCCCTTTTGGATCAACTTTCTGGTGCGCTCCTATGCCTGGATCGTCATTTTGCGTTCTCAAGGGCTCGTCAATACCATATTGTTAAAATTGGGCCTCATTGAGGTGCCGCTGCAGCTGCTGTACAACGAGGGCGCTGTGCTTCTTGGCATGGTATATGCCCTGCTGCCGTTCATGATTTTGCCGGTATATGCTTCCCTGGAGCAGCTGGACAAACGGAAGCTGGAAGCTGCTTCCGACTTGGGAGCCACGCCTTTTCAGGCGTTCTGGCATGTCACGCTGCCGCTGACGCGCCCCGGTATCGCCTCTGGGTCTATTTTGGTATTTGTGTCCTCCATCGGGATGTTTGTGGTTTCTGATGTGATGGGCGGGGCCAAGGTGCCGCTGATTGGGAATGTAATCCAGAATCAATTTCTGGGGGCCCGGAACTGGCCGTTTGGCTCGGCGCTGTCACTCATTCTTGTCCTGCTTACCATGATTCTCATCTTCCTGTATTACCGGATTGCCGGGCCGCGGGAGAATGGAGGCGGCAGGCTATGAAAAAGCTGCTGGTAACATACGCTTGGCTGATTCTCTTATTTTTATATCTGCCGCTGCTCGTGCTGGCTGTCTATTCTTTTAATGACTCCCGCATCAATGCGGAATGGAACGGATTCACGCTGCACTGGTATGCGGATTTGCTGCAGGATCCGGCTGTGCTGGAGGCGTTCCTGAACAGCTTGAGCATTGCCGCTGTGACGACACTTGCGGCAACCGCAATCGGCACGGCATGCGCACTGGGACTGCACCGGTATAAGCAGAAGTGGCGCAGTGCCTTTGGCAGCCTTCTCTACCTGCCGGTCCTTGTGCCTGATATCCTGATGGGCTTATCGCTTCTGGTATTGTTCAGCCAGGCGGGCATGGAATTGGGAAAGCTGACGATTATCATTGCCCACATCACGTTCAGCATATCCTTTGTTGTGATTATCGTGTCGGCCCGGCTGGCCGGCATGGGACGGGAGCTGGAGGAGGCAGCGGGCGATTTGGGCGCCGCGCCGTGGCAAACCTTCCGCTATGTCACGCTGCCTGTGCTGCTGCCGGGTGTCTTGTCAGCCGCGCTGCTGACCTTTACGCTGTCCATTGATGATTTTGTTATCACGTTTTTTGTCGCCGGACCGGGTTCGACAACGCTCCCGATTTATATTTACGGCATGGTGAAGCGCGGCATCACGCCGGAAATTAACGCACTGTCAACGCTTCTTATTGTGTTGATTGCCCTGCTGATGCTCGGCTCGGAGTGGCTGCGCCGCCGCGGAGAGAATGGAGAAAAAGGCGGTTTGCCGCTGTAAGGAGGAAGAGGCTATGAAATGGTGGAAAACAGCGGCCGGAGCTGCCTTAAGCGTCCTGCTTGTCGGCGGTGCTTTGGCGGGCTGCGGCGAGAAGAAGGAAGAGCTGAATATCTACAGCTGGGCCGACAATTTTGATGAACAGGTTTTAAAGGACTTTGAGAAGCAAAATAATGTGAAAATCAACTACAGCGTATTTGCCAATAATGAAGAGCTGCTGGCGAAGCTGCAGGCCGGGGGCACAAGCTATGATGTCATCCAGCCTTCCGACTATATGGTCCAGACGATGAAGAAGCTGGATTTGCTGGCGCCGCTGGAGAAACAGAATATGCCGAATCTGGAAAATATACAGCCTGATTTCAAGACGCCGCCCTTTGACCCGGAAGGAAAGTATTCCGTCGTATATACGTGGGGCGTAACCGGCATTGCTTACAATAAGAAGTATGTGAAGGAGGCGCCGACGAGCTGGAGCGACCTCTGGAAGCCGGAGTACAAGGGGCGCGTCATCCTGCTCGATGACCAGCGCGAGGTGCTGGGCATGGCGCTGAAGAAGAACGGCTTCTCCAACAACTCTGTGTCGAAGCCGGAGCTGGAGACAGCCTACAAGGATCTGCAGAAGCTTGTGCCGAATGTGCTGGCCTTCAATACGGATGATATCAAGCAGAAGTTTATCGCCGAGGAAGCATGGATTGGCACAGTCTGGTCCGGCGATGCTTCCTATATTGCCAAGGACAATCCGGATGTAGGCTATGTGGTGCCGAAGGAAGGCAGCACCATCTGGGCGGATACACTTGCGATTCCGAAAAATGCCAAGCATAAGAAGCTGGCCGAGAAATTCATCAACTATTTGCTGGATCCGAAGGTGAGCGCGAAAAACTATGAATCCATCGGCTACAGCGATCCGAATGAAAAGGCGCTGCCGCTCCACAGTGAGAAATACCGCAGCGATAAGGCGATTTTCCTGTCCAAGGAAGAGCTTGGCCGTACGGAATGGGTGCAGGACATCGGAAAGGACACCACCACGTATGACGAGTATTGGACAAAATTAAAGACAGATCAAAAATAAAGTGAGAATCACGGTTTCATAGAGGCCGTGATTTTCTTATGGGAGACGGGACGATGAGAAGAACACATGTGTTCGCAATTGCGGCTGCCGCCTTGGCAGCTCTCTTTTTTTCAGTGATGGCGCTGCAGGTCAGCAGCGCCCGGACGCTGTTTGTGGATGAATATATGAAAACAAAGCTGCAGGGCTGGGAGAGCCTGCGCCCTTTCTTTGAGCTGGTGAAGCATGCCGGCGCAGAGCCGGGAGTGGCTGTTGTCCTTGTGCCGGCGCTGATCTGGCTTTGGCGCAAAAGACGCATCATGTCCATGCTTGTATTTCCGGCCGCCGTTGCCCTTACGCAGCTGGCCAATAAGGTGGCAAAAGGCATGATTGCCCGTGAGCGCCCGCTGCTGGCAGAGGGCGTGCAGGAGGCGGGCTACAGCTTTCCTAGCGGGCACGCAATGATCAGCATCGTTCTGTACGGCTTTCTGCTGTACCTCATATTCCAAGAAAAAGTTGGAAAGCCTATGAGGGGAATCTTTGCGGCAGCGGCGGTGCTGCTGATTGCGGCTGTGGGACTGAGCCGCGTCGTGTTGTCTGCCCACTATCCGTCCGATGTGCTCGGCGGGTATTGCCTGGGCGGCATAATACTGATTGGATGCTGTTATGCGGATTACTACCTGCATGCCCGCTTTCGGAAGCAGTAGCACCCCGTCTGCCTCATAAGGAGGCGGAAGCAGTGAAAACAACTGTACAAGGACTTGATGGATGGGGGCGTACGGGCCGGTTCATTCATCGTTTTCGCTTTACGTGTATCGGCATTTTGCTCCTCTTTGCGGTGTCGCTTGGTATATTCGCGCCCAAGCTTCCATCCGTGCTCGGCGGGGATGGCTTCAAGACAGCGGGGGATTATCAGCGTGCCCGCAGCATCCTCGAGGAGGATTTCAAGCAATCGCAGGACACACTGCTGCTTGTATTCCGGCGAAAAGCAGGGACGGGGCAGCCGGAATACAAGCAGCGTGTCGCAGAAATGATTCAGCGCATCCAGAAGACGGAGCCGTATGCGGCCTTTCGCCATCCCTTGCAGAACCCGGCCATGATGAAGGAAGATATAGCTTACGCCGCTATTTTGCTAAAGGGAGACACCATGAAAGAGCTGGAAAAACGGACGCTGGCCTTTGCGAAGCGGGCCGAGATGATGAGCGACGACGCGGTGGACGTGTCTCCGACGGGATTTACGGTCATCAATGATGAAATTAACAAGCGCAGCCAGAGCGACCTGAAGAAGGCAGAAATGATCGGGCTGCCGATTGCCTTTTTGGTGCTCCTGCTTTCCTTTGGCAGTCTGACAGCTTCCATCCTGCCAATTATCAACGGGGCGCTGAGCGTGGGTGCGACAATGGGCGTGCTCTATTTTCTCGGCCGGGAAAAGGAGCTGTCGATTTTCGTGCTGAACGTGGCTCCGATGATCGGGCTGGCGCTCTCGATTGATTTCGCCCTCCTGTTTGTCAACCGGTTTCGCGAGGAGCTGTCCCGGCGGAGCGTGGAGGACGCGGTGGCGGTCACGTATCAAACAGCGGGCCGGGCCATTTTATTTTCCGGGCTGTGTGTGTTCGTTGGTTTATCCGGGCTGTTCTTCTTTCGGATTGATTATATCCAGTCTGTGGCCATCAGCGGGATGATTGTTGTGCTGCTGAGCATGCTGTTTTCCTTGACCATGCTGCCGGCAGCCCTGTCGCTGACCGGCAGGCGGCTGCTCGGCCGCGGCAGCGGAACAGGCCATGTCTTCTGGCGGCGCTTCGCAGCCAGTGTGATGAGATATCCGGTAGCGATTACAGGCATGGTGCTGGTGCTGATTGCCGTCTGCCTGCTGCCGCTGCGCGATGCTGATTTGAAGTTCCCGGGCATTGAGTCGCTGCCGGAGGAAAGCAAGGCGCGCATTGCTTATGAACAATATGAAGCGGAGTTTAACCGGCTCGCCAAAACAAACGCGGACGCCACGGTCATTGTAGAGGCCAATCAGGCGATGACAGAGGCCGATACGCTGCGGAAGCTGGAGGAGCTGGCCCGCAGGCTTGCGCGTGATAAGAGCGTGAAGCAGGTCACGAGTGTGTTCAGCATGGCCGGTATGTCCAGCACGGAGCTGTCGCTGCTCCTGGAATCGCCGCAGCGCGATCTCGTGCAGCCGGCCTTCACCGCCTATACACATGGAAAACGGGCGCTGCTGCAGCTGTATCTGCAGGAGAAGCCGAAGTCCGGGGCAGCCAAGCAGTGGGTGCGGGATTTTAAGGCTGCCTATGATATGGAGGGCTTCTCCTATACGCTTGGCGGCGTCACGACCTTTGAACAGGAGCTCGAGGATGAAATCCGCCGGAACATCGGCATCAGCATGAGCGTGATTCTGGGGTCCACCTTTTTCATCCTGCTTGCTGCCTTCCGCTCCCTGCTCATCCCGCTGAAGGCCATTCTCATGAACCTGCTCAGCCTCAGCGCCACCATCGGCCTCATTGTGTGGTTGTTCCAGGGCGGACGCTTCGGACTGGAGCAGAGCACAGTCATGCTGGTCCTGCCGGTGTTTATCTTCGGCCTTGTATTTGGGCTCAGCATGGACTATGAGGTGTTTCTCATTTCCCGCATGTACGAGCTGTACCAGGAAACGCGGGATAATGATTATGCGACGCTGGAGGGGCTTGTATCGACAAGCCGCATCATTACCTCGGCGGCGCTGATCATGATCGTCGTGACCGGGGCATTTGCTTTCACGGATATTCTCCCGGTGCAGCAGATGGGGCTCGGGGTGGCGCTTGCCATTCTGCTCGATGCCACCGTCATCCGGCTGCTGCTTGTGCCGAGCTTGATGAAGCTGTTCGGAGACTGGAACTGGTGGCTGTTCAACCGAAGGAGCGCGGCCAAGCATCAGCCCCGCTATGAATAAGCTCCCCCTCCCTTTGCCAATAGTATGTGGTAAGAACAAGTACAGGGATGGGTGATGCAGAATGTTTCGGTACTTTAAGTTCAAGCTGAATGATACAGTTCAATTTGCAGAGCGTGACAGCCATTTGTACCGGATTGTCGGCTACCGGCTTGAGCGAAGCGGCCACGAGGAATGGGCCTATGTCGTATATGAGCTGCTCCGTGATTTTGACGGGTATATGGTGGATGCGGAGGAAGCGGAGCTGGTGAAGGTTGTGGAAGTGGAGGGCGAGTATTACAAAATCCAGAACAAGTGCGGCTACACATACCCGGTGAAAATTAAGCCGGTGCAGCCTCCCGCACCGGAGCCGGTGCAGCCGGAACGCCGCATTGACGAGCTCTTGGATGCCTATAACGACTATAAGCGTTTGGCGGCTTTGTTCAATGATTTGTCCTATGAAACGAAGGCGGAGGAAGTGCTTGGGAAGATGCGTTACATACAGCAGTAGGGGAGGGCATGAGCCCTTCTTTTTTGTGCAAAAAAACGCCCCTGCCACGCAGGGACGCCAGTTCACGCATAAGCCGTTTCCGTTTTCTTGTTGTAGGAAATTACATAGTCTGTTGTATACGCGCACACCGCCACGGAGACCATCGTGTAAATGACCTGATGCCAGCTGAGATACACGAGCGAGAGCACCAGAACAAGGGCATCAAAAATGAGGTAAATTTTGCCCACTGACATCCGGGACAGCCTGCTGAGCAGGAGCGACAGAATATCATCGCCGCCTGTTGCGCCGCCGCAGCGCAGAATAAGCCCGAGGCCGATTCCGATGGTCAGCCCCCCTGCCATGGCGGCCGGCAGCAAGTATTGCGATAAATTTATTTGAAATGGGGAGTAATGCTCCATCAGTGCATAAAACAGGGAAAACGAAACGGCGCCAAGCACCGTTTTGTAGGCCAGGCGTTTGCCGAGCAATTTGGCGCCCAGCGCAATCAGCGGGAGATCCAGCAGCAGGGTGGTGATGGAAGGAGAGATATGGAACACCTGCTGCACCAGCAGCGCGATGCCGATAAAGCCGCCCTCCGCCAAATTATTTTGCGCATGGATATGATAGAAGCCCGCCGCTAAAATAAATGATCCGAACAGAATAGAAACAACATCTTGCCAACGAATCCATCTCATAGTTATTCCTCTTTCGTAGTTAGTTTTGGCACACTTGCGATGGGAAACTAACTACGGCAAGCAGCTAGTTCCCCGGGGCACTAACTACTTACGCTATATATAGCAGAAGGAATAACGAGGCTGTCGGTCCAACATGCTTTCGCCCACTTTCGTGTTTGATTGCCCAGATGCAAAGTCCGAACAAGCAGACACGCTATGTGTACGATAAATCTTGACGTTTCCAGATGCTCCTTCGAGCACACATGGTATCCAAATCCTTTCTCTGTAGGATGTAATAGTATTTTATCATATGAAAGAAAGCAAAGAAAAAGAATAGAGAAAAAATTAATAAATTTTTAATATATCAAATTACGTCCCATCCTGCAAGGGATAAGCAAAAACTGTAAGAAATATTTTATGTGAATGATTTCACAATCCATTCACAGCCTTTCTCAGGAAAATGCTGTATAGTGAAATCAGCAAGGAAATGTGAAAAAAATCACAATTGGCCTTGGTGGGACATTAAATGACTTGAAGGGACATATGAAGTCCCGGTAGGAGGAGAATTCTCATGGCAGTGAAGGAAAAGGATACCGTACAATTGCAGGACACAGCAGGGATGATTGACGGGCTTGTCAAAAAGGGCAAACAGGCATTACATAGCTTTGAAAGCATGACGCAGGAGCAAATCGACCATATTGTCCATGAAATGGCGCTGGCCGGCCTCGATCAGCATATGCCATTGGCGAAGCTGGCAGTGGAGGAAACAGGCCGCGGCATTTACGAGGACAAAATTGTGAAAAACATATTTGCGACAGAATACATTTGGCACAACATCAAAACGGATCAAACAGTCGGCATCATCAACGAAGATCCGCACACAGGCCTAATTGAGATTGCGGAGCCTGTCGGTGTCATTGCGGGGGTCACACCGGTTACCAATCCAACCTCCACCACCATGTTCAAAGCCTTAATTGCGATTAAAACACGCAACCCGATCATTTTCGCTTTCCACCCATCCGCGCAAAATTGTTCCGCTGCAGCAGCCCGCGTGCTGTATGAGGCAGCAGTGAAGGCGGGTGCACCTGAGGGCTGTGTACAATGGATTGAGCAGCCGTCCGTGGAGGCAACGAAGCTATTGATGAACCATCCGGGCGTGGCGCTTGTACTGGCAACCGGCGGCTCCGGCATGGTGAAATCCGCGTACAGCACAGGGAAACCGGCTCTTGGCGTAGGTCCCGGCAACGTGCCTTGCTACATTGAGAAAACAGCAAAAATCAAGCGTGCTGTCAACGACCTGATTCTGTCCAAGAGCTTCGATAACGGTATGATTTGTGCATCCGAGCAGGCTGTCATTGTGGATGATATCATCTATGAGCAAGTGAAAGCGGAGCTGACGGCAAATGGCTGCTACTTCGTGACGGAGAAAGAAAAGCAGCAGCTTGAAAAGCTTGTCATCCGCGAAGATACGTGCGCGGTAAACCCGGATATCGTCGGCAAATCCCCGCAATACATTGCGGAATTGGCTGGCTTTACAGTTCCGGAGGGTACAAAAATACTTGTGGCTGAGCTGCCGGGCGCCGGTCCTGAATACCCGCTGTCCCGCGAAAAGCTGAGTCCGGTCCTTGCCTGCATCCGTGTCCAGAACAAAGAGGAGGGCTTCCGCCAGGCGGAAAATATGCTGGAGCTCGGCGGCCTCGGCCATACAGCCGTCATTCATACAACAGATGAACAGTTGCAGCGGGAATTCGGCTTCCGGATGAAGGCATGCCGGATTGTGGTGAACGCCCCATCCGCACAAGGCGGCATCGGCGATATCTATAATGCCTTCCTGCCATCCCTGACACTCGGCTGCGGCTCCTACGGCCATAACTCTGTCTCTATGAACGTGACTGCCGTACACCTTTTGAATGTCAAACGCATTGCCCGCCGCAACAACAATATGCAGTGGTTCAAGCTGCCGCCCAAAATTTATTTCGAGCAGCATGCCACACAATACCTGGCGAAAATGCCGAAGATCTCCCGCGCTTTTATCGTCACAGACCCGGGCATGGTGGATTTGAAGTATGTGGACACTGTGGTGCATTACCTGAACCAGAACCCGAACCAAGTCCAGATTGAAATGTTCTCTGATGTGGAACCCGATCCCTCTGATGAAACCGTGTTTAAGGGTGCGGAAATGATGCGTTCCTTCCAGCCGGACGTCATCATCGCCCTTGGCGGCGGCTCTGCGATGGATGCGGCGAAAGGCATGTGGCTCTTCTATGAGCATCCGGAAACAAGCTTTCACGGCTTGAAGCAAAAATTCATTGATATCCGCAAACGTACCTTCAAGTATCCGGAATTGGGCGGGAAAGCACAGTTTGTGGCCATCCCGACTACATCCGGTACAGGGTCTGAGGTCACACCGTTTGCCGTCATTACTGACAAAAAGAACAACATCAAGTATCCGCTGGCTGATTATGAGCTGACACCGGACATCGCCATCGTCGATCCGCAGTTCGTGATGACAGTGCCGCCCCGTATCACAGCAGATACCGGCATGGACGTTTTGACACATGCCATTGAGGCATATGTATCCATCCTGGCAAACGACTATACAGACGGCCTGGCGCTGAAGGCCATTGAGCTTGTGTTCAAGTACCTGCCCCGTTCCTACAAGGACAGCAGCGATACAGAAGCACGTGAAAAAATGCACAATGCCTCTGCCATTGCCGGTATGGCCTTTGCGAACGCATTCCTTGGCATCAACCACAGCCTAGCGCACAAAATCGGGGCCGAGTTCCATATTGCCCACGGCCGCGCCAATGCCATTCTGATGCCGCATGTCATCCGCTACAACGCGCAAAAGCCATTCAAGCACGCGCTGTTCCCGAAATATGAGCACTTTGTCGCGGATGAGCGCTATGCGCAAATTGCCCGCCTGCTTGGTCTGCCGGCCCGCACAACTGAGGAAGGCGTCAACAGCCTCGTGCAGGCCGTCATCAGCCTGGGCAAAGAGCTCAACATCCCAATGAGCATTGCTGCCCAGGGTGTGAGCCGTGAAGAATTTGAGAGCAAAGTGAACTTCCTGGCTGAACGTGCTTTTGAGGATCAATGCACAACTGCCAATCCGAAGCTGCCGCTGATTTCCGAGCTGGCCGAAATTTACCGCCAGGCATACGAAGGCGTATAAAAGAAGGGGTGCCCGCGCGGCACCCTTTTCCTTTTTGGCCTCTCTCGGCTACAATGGGAGGAGCATAGAAAAGGAGACAGCATCATGCAGACAAGAAAAATGGGAGAATGGTGCGAAGTGCAGGTTCCAGGAGAATGGAACGGCCGGAGCATCGACAGTATTTTGAAAGAGGAATGGCAGGTGCCCAAGAAGCTGCTGCACCGCTACCGGATGGAGAAGAGCGTGCGGCACAACGGAGCGGAGGCGCCGTGGAGCGCGCTGCTGAAGGAAGGCGACAAGTTGGGCATCCGTATGTTTACAGCGGAGCCGTATGGCGTGGAGCCGGAATACATGGAGATAGAAGTGCTGTATGAGGATGACCATGTGCTCATTGTCCATAAGCCGGCCGGGATGGATACGCATCCGGCTGATGCCGGAGGAGGAGGCACGCTGGCGAACGGTGTGGCCTTCCATCTGCAGATGGAAGGGGTGGAAACAAAGGTGCGCCACATTCACCGCTTGGATCAGGATACAACAGGCGCGGTCGTGTTTGCCAAGCATGCGCTGGCTGGCGTCATCATGGACAGGCTGCTGACGGAGCGGCAGATTAAGCGGGAGTACGAAGCCTTGGCAGAGGGAAGGCTTCGGCAGAAAAAGGGAACCATTGATGCCCCGATCGGCCGGGACCGCCATCATCCGACGCGCCGCCGGGTGTCGCCAAACGGAGACCGTGCCGTAACGCACTATCAGGTGGAACGGTACGACCGCAGTCAGGATGTGACGCTGGTGCGGCTGCAGCTGGACACCGGGCGAACGCATCAAATCCGCGTGCATATGAGCCATATCGGGCACCCGCTTTTGGGAGATGCCCTGTACGGCAGCAGGCGGGCCGGGATGGGGCGGCAGGCGCTGCATGCCCGCCGCGTGTCGCTCCAGCACCCCATCACGGGAGAGCAGCTCACTGTAGAAGCGCCGCTTCCGACGGATTTTTCAGCTTTGCTGCAGCCCTGACATTGAGTTTGTACAAAAAAAGGCTGCCCTCGGGCAGCCTTTCCGTTTACGGACGTGTAAATTCTTGGGACCAAATATTCTGTGTGGATTCATATCCGACACCGATGCGTGTGTAGTTGCTGTTCAGGATGTTGGCGCGGTGACCCGGGCTGTTCATCCAGGCCTGCACAACCTCTTCAGGCGTACGCTGTCCTTTGGCGATATTCTCACCCGCATAGGAGTAGGAAACACCGAACGTGCGCATCATGTCAAATGGAGAACCGTAAGTCGGGCTTTGGTGGTCAAAATAATTATTGGCGCGCATATCATTGGATTTTGCCTGTGCCACCTTTGACAGGGCGGCATCTGATGTTAAAGCGGCAAGTCCTGCTTTGCGGCGTTCCGCATTTGTCAAATCAATCACCCGCGCTTCAGCAGTTGACACTGAGCCGCCCGTGACACTGGAAGGTGCACTGGGAGCCGGTGTTGTTGCCTTCGGTGTGATAGAGCCTGTATTCGGTGCAGTTCCTGTGCTTGGCGTTGTCCCTGTACGCGGTGCAGTCCCTGTGCTTGGCGTCTGCTGGTTCGGACATGGGCAAAGACGCACGTAGCCTCCGCCTGGCACTGTTGCAGTCTGCTGATAGCCATAGCTGCCGGCTGGGTTATAAGAGACGGCATTTGGTGTAACGTAGCCGCGGGCATTGCGGGCAGGCACCGCATTGTTCAGGGATGTATTGCCGCTGTTCGACATATTGGTACCGGTACGGTCTGTCAGATTGGTGCGGTCCGTCACGTTTGTATACGTATTGGTGCGGTTCGTCATACCCGTGCGGTCGCGGTCTGTCAGACGATTGCTTGTATTGCGCAGCGTATCATTGGCAGACAGATTGTTCGGTGCGGACGCGTTTCTTCTTTCATTATCGCCGCAGCCTGTCATGGCTGTCAGGGACAGGGATAAGGCTGCGATGGTTGTGAGTGTACGCAAGCGTATCATGGCTAAACCCCCCTTTTTGAATAGCACCTGAAGTGCTTTCCCTTGTATTGTCTCTCTTTAAGGGGGGCGCATGCTTGGGAATTGCTCGCAGTGTTGGAAGCATTATAGCTGACACATTTCACTAAGGAAAATAAAAGCAGGCTGATGTTCAGCCTGCCTTCTGATTAGGAGCGTGCAGCCGCTGCTTCCCGCATTGGGACAGCCTGCGCCTGTTCTGCCGCTTCGAGCAGCAAATCCACAATGTGGACCGCCTTCATTTTATGGGACAAGCCTTCCCGTTCAATGCCAAGCTTCATTTGCAGCAGGCAGCCCGGGTTGGCTGTTACGATGGTTGTCGCCTGGGTTTCATGCACACGTTCCATTTTGTAATCCAAAAATTGCATGGACAGTTCGGAGTGCACGATATTATAAATGCCGGCAGAGCCGCAGCAGCGGTCGGCATCCTTCATTTCTACATACGTTGCACCCTGAATGGCCTTCAGCAGGTCACGCGGCTGGGCAGATGTCTTTTGGACATTGCGCAGGTGGCAGGAATCCTGATAGGTAATCAGCTGCGGCGGCAGCTGCATCGGCACCTTCTTGTGCAGCTCGAGCTCCGCCAGTACAGCAGAGATATCCTTGATTTTCGCAGCAAAATTCTTCGCGCGCTCCGCCCATTGCGGCTCATCCTTCAACAGGTAGTCATAATCCACCAGGTAAGCGCCGCAGCCGCCGGCGTTGGTGATGATATAATCGACGCCCAGATTTTCAAATGCGCGGATGTTGTTCTTCGCCAGTTCACGGGCACCGTCCTTTTCGCCGGCATGTCCGTGCAGCGCGCCGCAGCACGCCTGCTCCTTCGGAATGACAATCTCGCAGCCGGCCAGCTGCAACAGCTTCATCGTGGCGTTATTTGTTTCCAGGAACATGGTGTCCATGAGACAGCCTGTGAAGAATGCCACACGCTTCTGCAATGGCGCGATGGAAGGCAGGAACTCCGGCCGGTTTTTCATTTCCTTCACCTTCGGCACCTGCGGCAGCACACGCTCCATGGTCGCCAGCGTATCCGGGAACAGGTTCATCACGCCGATGGAGCGCGCGACCTTCTGCAAACCGGAGCGTTGGTAGAAGCCGAGCAGGCCGGTCATGGTGCGCATGCGGTTTTGGTGCGGGAACAGCTCCTCAAATACAACCTTGCGCAGGGCACGGACCGGTGCAGAGAATTTCTTGTTCTGGTTGATAATATCGCGTGCCTCCTCGAGCAGATGGCCGTATTTCACCCCTGATGGGCACACCGGTTCACAAGCGCGGCAGCCGAGACAGGTATTCAGTGTATTTTCGATATCCTCATCCGGTTCAATCAGACCGTCCACAACCGCCTTCATGATGGCGATGCGGCCGCGCGGGGAGTGTGACTCCTTGAAGCCGGACTGAATATAGGTCGGACATGTTGGCAAGCAGAAGCCGCAGCGCATACAGTTGAGCAGCTCGTCCTCGTCCAGGCGCTCCTTGAACTCTTGTTGAATCTTTGCTGTATCCAGTGTTGTCATTACTCAACCACCACTCTTTTGCGGGATTCCTTGGCAAACAGCTTGCCAGGGTTCATGATGTTGTTCGGGTCGAATGCACGCTTGATGTTCTTCATCGCTTCAATGCCGGCACGGCCGAGCTTCAGCTCCAGATACGGAGCTTTCATTGCGCCAACGCCGTGTTCGCCGGTAATGGTGCCGCCCAGTTCAATGGCTTTTTCAAAAATCTCTGCGAAGGCTGCTTCGACGCGATGAATTTCATCCTGATTGCGCACATCTGTCGGGCATGTCGGATGCAGGTTGCCGTCGCCCGCATGGCCGAAGGTACAAATTTTCACGTTGTATTTCAACGCGATTTCGTTTACCGCGCGCACCATGGCCGCCACCTTGGAGCGCGGTACAGTCGCATCCTCCAAAATCGTAGTAGGCGCCAGACGGGCCAAAGCAGACAGGGCGTTGCGGCGTGCTGTCCGAAGCGCTTCCGCCTCTTCTTCGTCCTTGGCGACACGCACATCCACAGCGTTCAGGGATTTGCAAATTTGTTCAATTCTCGCGATATCGCGCTCCACAACCTCAGGCGGGCCGTCCTGCTCAATCAGCAGCACCGCTTGCGCCTCTGTCGGCAGGCCGATTTGCGCGTAATCTTCAACAACCTCAATGGTCGGCTGGTCAAGGAATTCCAGGGTTGTCGGAATAATCTTGTTGGCGATGATGGCGGAAACCGCCTTCGCCGCATCATCAATGTCCTCGTACAGCGCCAAAATCGTTTTCTTTGTTTCCGGCATTGGCACGAGCTTCAGAATGGCTTCGGTAATCACGCCAAGCGTGCCTTCGGAGCCGACGAACAGACGAGTCAAATCGTAGCCCGCCACATCCTTGGCCAGCTTGCCGCCTGTGCGGAGAATATCGCCGTTCGGCAGCACGATTTCCAGGCCGATGACATAATCGCGCGTTACGCCATATTTCAGACCGCGCAGGCCGCCGGAATTTTCGTTGATGTTGCCGCCGATTGTGGAGATTTTCATGGAGCTTGGATCCGGCGGATAGAACAGGCCTTTCGCTTCCACTTCTTTAATCATATCGAGCGTGATCACGCCAGGCTGCACAGTCACAGTCAGGTTTTCTTCATCAATCTCCAGAATTCTGTTCATATGACGGAACAGGAGAACGATTCCACCTTGAAGCGGCGTTGTGCCGGCGCAAAGGTTGGTGCCGCTGCCGCGCGGTACGATCGGAATGCGGTTGTCATTGCAAATTTTCAGGACTGCGGATACTTCCTCCGTGTTGCGCGGGGAGACGACCGCATCCGGCATCGTTTGGAATTGCGGCGTTGCGTCGTAGCTGTATGTGAGACGGCCCATGGCGGATACATCAATGTTTTCTGGTCCGACAATGGCTGTCAGCTGTTCAATGAGATTTGGTTGCAGCATAGTGTCAAAATCCTCCTTGTGAAGCGTTTTCATTTTTTGCGCGTGATCATTGTGGATACGCTTCCTTCTGCTTTCTATCATAAAAAAAAGCGGGAGCTCCCGCTATGTTTGTTTCTCTAAAAATAAACCGCTTTTATGATGGTTTTTTTGGTGAATTCTCCAATAGGCGCAAAGCGACATACAAGGTAGCCAGATCTTCAAAGCGCTTTGGATTCAGGCCAGTCGCCTCTTCAATCTTCTTAAAGCGGTAATGCAGCGTGTTAATATGGATATGCAGCTGTTCGGCCGCCAGCTTATAGGACTGGTTACAGCCAATGAACGCCTGCAGCGCTTCAAACAGCTCGCGCTCATAAACAAGGGCATACAAGGTACGCTTCAGAAATTCTTCGCGCGTATCCCCGGAAATATCCTGCAGGCACATTTCGAGCCGCAGGTTTTCATGGAATACGACGGCATGGGTCGGCAGGGCCACCTCCAAAGCCCGCAATGCCTGCTCGTAGGAGGTGTGCATCCGCTTCGCGGGCATCGTCTGGCCGATGCCGACGGCCAGCTTCACCGGGAAGGCGGATTCAGCATCCTGCTTCCATTTGTTGAGCAGGGCAGCAGTTTCCTTGGCGTCCTCCTCTCCAACGGCATGCACCAAAATGAGCCGTTCGTTGCCCCAGCGGACGAGCAGGTCCTGCTTGGGCAGCAAGGGATGCATATACTGCCAAACCTTGCGCTGCAGCAGCGGATCGCTTTCGTGCAGCGCAAGCAAAATAAGCCGCTGGCGCCCTTCCAGCGTCACGCCGAGCGCCTTGGCCCGGTCGAGGAAGGAGGGCGACCACTCGCGCCGCTGCAGCCAGTCGAAGACAAAGGCTTCGTAGGAGCGCTGCTCGAGCTCCAGCTGCTCCAGAAAATAGTTTTCGTGAATGAGCAGCTCGGTCATTTTCCGCATAATTTCACCGTATTGCGAGATGTCTTCCGGTTTCCCGGTGATGCCGATGACACCGACCACCTCGTCATGGAATAAAAGCGGCAGGCTGATGCCGGCTTTTACCCCTTGCAGCTTATGCTCGTCCTCCTTCGTGATGATGACAGTCTTCTTTTGCTGGAGGCAGAGAAGGGCTCCCTCGTGAAAGGTGCCCAGCCGGGTCGGATCCGTGCTGGCGATAATGATGCCGTTCGCGCCGACGATAATAATGTTTTCGCTGATGAGGCGGCGCACTTCACGTACGATTTTTTTTGCAAGGTCAGGAAAAAGCATGGTTGCACCTCAATTGTATTTACAAGGAATCATAGTGTTGTCATGATGGGTTTCCGATTTTTGATGTCCAGCTGCGGGGATGAGCCCCGTCGCTTTTCTACATTATAATCATTCGGAAATCCGGTGGAAAGTTTTCACACTCTCCACACAATTATTTGCTATGCTGACAGAAAGGGTAAAGTGGGGTGAGCTTTTGCGTAAGGTAATATTGCTTTTGCTGCTTGTTGTCCTGGCCAGCGGCTGCCGGGACGGGTTTACGGCGGTCGGCGCAGGGCATGTTGTGGTGACCACAAATATAAAAGAAGGCAGCCTGAGCTTCATTGATGTGGGCAAAGGCAGGGTTACGGCAACTTGGAAGGTGCAAAAGCCGGTAACCGGCACCTTTATTCTGCCGGATGGCGATACAATCGGGATGTATGGCAAGGACATGGATGGGGTGGAGCTGTATTCCTTGCAGACAGGGCGCGCTGCGGGCTCCTGGCCGACAGGAAAGGGCGTTGTCAATGCGCTTGTATCCGGGAATCGGATATTTCTGGCCAATCAGACGACAAATGCGGTGCATGTGCTTGGGGCGGATGGGAAGGAAGCCAGAAAAATTACGGTGGGGCAGTCGCCGCTTACCATGACGGAGGATGCCTCGCATCTGTATGTATTGGACTTTCATGATAAAATGGTAACAGTGATTGATAAGAAAACCTATGCGGCGCTGCGAACCTGGCGCATCCCGGCTTCCTCGGCCGGGGCAGTGGTGACAAGCCGCGGAGAGATGTGGGTTGGCGGACATGGCGCGGGCGATGTGCTGAATGAAGAGGTTCATGTCTACCGGACGGCAACCGGAGAGCTGGCGAAGACCGTACAGGCATCACAGATGCCGGTCGGCTTCGCGGCGGATGAGAAGTGTGTGTATGTGCTGAGCCACGGCACAGGGATACTCACGAAGTTTACGGCAGACGGCTATCAGGCCGTACAGTCCGAGCCGATCGGCTCAAACCCGTTCACGGTGCAAAAGTATGGGGAGCAGCTGTATGTGGCCAGCTATGACAGCGATGAAGTGTATGTTCTGGATGCCGGAACGATGAAGGTCACAGGAACGATACAAGTGGGAAAAGGACCGTTTCAGCTGACGGAAAGAAGGGGGACGAGGTAAATGAAAGCGCATCGGGTGCTCGTGGTGGATGATGAGGATGATATGCGGCAGCTGGTCGGCATGTATTTGGAGAATGCCGGCTATTACTGGCGGGAGGCGCATAACGGACGGGAGGCGCTGCGGATCATGGGGCGCGACAGCTTCGATTTGCTCATTTTGGATGTCATGATGCCTGAGCTGGACGGCATTTCCCTTTGCAAGGAAATCCGGAAAACGTCAGATGTGCCGATCATTTTTTTGACGGCAAAGGGAGAGGAATGGAACCGGGTCAGCGGACTGAAAAGCGGCGGTGATGATTACATTGTAAAGCCCTTCAGCCCGGGGGAATTGATGGCTCGCACAGAGGCGGTGCTGCGGCGCTATACAAGACAGGAGCAGGATGCGAGAGTGCAGTTTGGCCCGATTGAAATTTATGAGGCGGGCCGGACGGCGGCGGCAGGCGGCAAGCCTGTGGCGCTGACGGTGAAGGAATTTGATTTGCTGCTGTATCTCTGTAATCATGAGGGGCAGGCATGCAGCCGCGAGCAGCTGCTGGAGCAGGTATGGGGTTACGACTATGCCGGCAGTACGAGGACGGTGGACACGCATGTGAAAACCATCCGCTTAAAGCTTGGTGAGTACGGCGACCTCATTCAAACCGTCTGGGGTGTCGGCTATAAATTCGAGGTGTCGGCATGAGTCGGCTGACGATGGTCCAAAAGCTGTGGCTGACCATCAGTCTGCTCGTGGCCGGCACTCTGCTTGGCGTCTATGCGGTCTCGCTGTATGCGTATGAAAAGCTGTATGTGCAGACGATTCGCGACACACTGATTCAGGAAGGGCGGCAGCTCTCCTCCCATCATGGGGAGGGAGAGGCCGCCTTTTCCCGCCGGGTGGAGGAGTTTGATGCCGTATCAGAAGCACAAGTGCTCTATGTGAGCAACCCGCGCGACCTCAGCGCGTGCCTGCCGTTTGATGTGCAGTATACCTCCATTATCAGTGAAGCGGACCGCCAGCGGCTGCTCGCAGGCGAGGTCATTACGAAAACCGGCTATGAGGAACGCTTCCGCAGCAGTATTATGGGCGTGGTGATACCGATTGTGGAGCAGAAGAAGCTGGTCGGCATCATTTATTCCTATCTGCCGCTCAAAGGCATCCGCAGCATGATTTTGGAATTGGGCTGGATTTTGGCGCCGCTTGCCGTCCTGCTCATTGCCCTGGCCGCTTGGGTCGGCCGGAAAATTGTTCTCGCGGTGACGAAGCCGCTGCTGCAGATGGAAGCTGTGTCATGGAAAATGGCCAAAGGCGACTTCTCCGAGCGCATCCCGGTTTCCTCCCATGATGAGGTGGGCCGGCTGGCGGAAGCCTTCAACAGCATGTCGGATGCCTTACAGGAAGAGGATACGCAGCGGAAGGAGTTTTTGGCGAACGTATCGCATGAGCTGCGGACGCCGCTCAGCTATATCAAAGGATACAGCGAAGCCATTCTGGATGGCGTGGTGAAGCAGGAGCAGCAGCCGAAATTCATCGGCCTCATTCAAAAGGAGGCAAACCGGATGCAGCGGCTTGTGCATGACTTGCTGCATTTGGCGCAGCTCGAAGGAGAGCTGTTTCCGCTGCACCTGCAGCCGACAGTATTTGCCCAGCTCGTGGAGGATGTGCTTGCTTCCTATGAGCTGAAGCTGGCGGAAAAAGAGCTGCGGCTGACAATGGAGCTGGACCCGGACGTGATTGTACAAGCGGATGAAGACCGGCTCCGGCAGGTCGTGCACAATCTGCTGGACAACGCCATCCGTTATACGCCGGCGGCCGGCAGCATCACGGTGGAACTGCGGCAAGAGCAGAGCATGTGCTGCCTGCGGATTGCGGACACAGGCGTCGGCATCGCAGCGGAGCATCTGAAGCGTCTCGGTGAGCGCTTCTATCGCGCCGATAAAGCGCGCAGCCGCCAGCACGGCGGCACAGGGCTTGGCCTGGCCATTGTCAAGCAAATCGTGGCGCTGCATGAGGGGCAGCTGGAGATTCAGAGCGCTGCAGGAACCGGCACCACGGTTTTAATCCGGCTGCCGCTTGTATAAAATATTTGAGATTTGCAGAAATTCCCTCTACAATAAAGAGGAGTTTGATTTTCCTCATAGATGCAGTACAGATGAGGGTACCGGGGTGTGATTCAACTGGAATACAAGTCGATTAAGCCAAAGAAAATATATGAAGAAGTGGCTGAAGCCATTTTGCAGATGATCAAAACTGGCAAGCTGAAGCCGGGGGACAAGCTGTTGCCGGTCCATCAGCTTGCGGAGGAGTTTCAGGTCGGCCGGTCGGCTGTCCGCGAGGCGCTTAGCGCGCTGCGGGCCATGGGTCTGATTGAGATGCGCCAGGGGGAAGGGACGTACGTCAAGAATTTTGAAGCCTCCTCCGTCACGTCCTCTCTCAGCACAACCGTGCTCATGAAAAAGGAGGACATTTCCAGCCTGCTGGAGGTGCGCCAGGTGCTCGAGGTCGGGGCTGTGCAAGCGGCGGCTGCTCGGCGCACCGAGGAGGATCTCGCTGAAATGCAGCGCTGGCTTGCCGTGATGAAGAATCATATTGGCGATGAAGAGATGGGCGAGCGCGCCGATTTCCATTTTCATATGGCGATTGCCGGGGCGGCGCACAATCTCATTTTGCTGGAGATGATGAACCATGTCGCGGAAATGGTGGCACAGACCATTGGGGAAACACGCCGGCTGATGCTATACGGGGAAGCGACAACAGCGGAGCGTCTGGCTGAGGAGCATCAGGCCATTTATGACGCGATCGCAGCGGGCGATGGGGAAACGGCACGCGGGCTGATGTACAGCCATCTGCACGGCGTAGAGGAAAACGTGTCGGCTGTTTGGAAGAAGAAAAATCTGTAAACCGAGATTTTTCTCTTTCAAAATGTGTATTTTCTGTTACAATAGAGCGTAGAGAAGTAAGCGTTTTCGCACTTACAGAGAAGGAAGCATGGGCTTTAAATGTGTTTCTTTCTCTTTTCATCAAGTCATCAGATGACCGGATTAATAGATGACCGGTTAAGTTGAGGGGGAGAACAGGATGAAGGTTAGTTTGTTTATTACTTGCTTAGTGGATATGTTCCAGCCGAATGTCGGCAAAGCGACAGTGGAGCTGCTGGAGCGCCTCGGCTGTGAGGTGGATTTTCCGGCATCCCAGGTATGCTGCGGCCAGCCGGCCTACAACAGCGGCTATGTAGAAGAATCGAAGGAAGCGGCGAAGAATATGATCCGCGCGTTTGAGCGTTCCGGAATCGTTGTCACACCATCCGGCTCCTGCGCGACAATGTTCCAGGAGTATCCGCATTTGTTCAAGGGCGACCCGGAATGGGAGCAGAAGGCCCGGCAGCTTGCTGATAAGACATATGAGCTGACGCAGTTTATCGTGGATGTGCTGGGAATTACCGATGTGGGCGCGCGCTTGAACGGAAAAGCGACGTACCACACTTCCTGCCACATGACACGCTTGCTTGGCGTGAAGGAAGCACCGTTCATTCTGCTGTCCAATGTGAAAGGACTCGAAATGGAGACGCTGCCAAACGCGCAAAACTGCTGCGGCTTCGGGGGAACGTTCTCAGTGAAAATGACGCCGATTTCTGAGCAGATGGTCGACGAGAAGGTGGAGAGTGCCATGGCTACAGGAGCGGATTATCTCATTGGCGCAGACTGCGGCTGCCTGCTGAACATCGGCGGCCGGATGGAGCGTCTGGGCAAGCCTGTAAAAGTGATGCACATTGCTGAAGTGCTGAATAGCCGCTGAAGGGGGAAACGAACATGGCGATGAAAATAAGCGATAAAAAGTTTAATGACCGGATTGGGGAAGGCATCCAGGACAATACGATGCGCGGCGCTGTTTCTGCGGCGCAGGAGCGTCTGCATACACGCCGTCTGGCGGCTGCCGAAGAGCTGGGCGAGTGGGAGAAATGGCGCGAGCTTGGCGAGCAGATCCGCCAGCATACATTGGAAAATCTGGACTACTACTTAATGCAATTGAGTGAAAGCGTATCAAAGCGCGGCGGCCACGTGTTCTTTGCCAAGACGAAGGAAGAGGCGGCGCAATATATTAAGGAAATTGCAGAGCGCAAGCAGGCGAAGAAGGTTGTGAAATCCAAGTCCATGGTGACGGAGGAGATCAGCATGAATGCGGCGCTTGAGAGCATCGGCTGTGAGGTTGTGGAAAGTGACCTTGGCGAATACATCCTGCAAGTGGATGACCATGAGCCGCCTTCCCACATCGTCGCGCCGGCGCTGCATATGACAAAGGGGCAAATCCGCGAAGTATTCCATGAGAAGCTTGGCTATGAAATGACGGAAGACCCATATGAGATGACGAAGTTCGTCCGTAAAATTCTCCGCGAAAAGTTCATGGAAGCAGAAATCGGGGTAACCGGCTGCAACTTCGCGGTAGCGAATACCGGCTCCATCTGTCTCGTGACGAACGAAGGAAACGCGGACCTTGTAACTGCGATTCCCAAAACGCAAATCGCGGTAATGGGCATGGAGCGCCTCGTGCCGACAATGGAGGAGCTGGATGTGCTGGTCGGTTTGCTGTGCCGCAGTGCGGTCGGCCAGAAGCTGACGAGCTACGTGACCGTGGTGGGGCCGAAGCAGGAAGCCGAACTGGACGGACCGGAGGAATTTCACCTCGTGGTCGTGGACAACGGACGCTCCGAAATTCTCGGCTCCGAGTTCAGCCAGGTACTGCAATGCATCCGTTGTGCGGCCTGCATCAACGTCTGCCCGGTCTACCGCCACATCGGCGGCCATTCCTACGGCTCCATCTATCCGGGCCCGATCGGGGCGGTATTGACACCGCTGCTTGGCGGCTACGACGATTACAAGGAACTGCCGTATGCCTCCAGCCTGTGCGCAGCTTGTACAGATGCCTGCCCGGTGAAAATTCCGCTGCATGAGCTGCTCTTGAAGCACCGCCAGGTTATCGTGGAACGCGAAGGGCGCGCGCCGCTGGCGGAAAAGCTGGCGATGAAGATGTTTGGTATGGGTGCCGCTTCTTCAGCACTGTACAAAATCGGCACAAAGGTCGCCCCGGCTGCGCTGACGCCATTCACATCTGGCGACAAGATTTCCAAGGGTGTCGGCCCGCTGAAGAACTGGACGGAAATCCGCGAGTTCCCGGCGCCAAGCAAGGAGCGCTTCCGCGACTGGTTCAAGGAACACGAGAAGGAGGGCAAAAACTGATGACGGGTGTAATTCAAAATCGGGAATCCTTTTTAAATAACCTGGCAGGCCGCCTCGGCCGCGAGCGCCGCACATCCGGTGTGGCGCGTCCGCAGTGGAAGCATACAGTGAACTGGGATGTGCTGCGCGATGCTTCAGCGGAAGAGCTGCTGGAGGTATTCAAAAAGCAGTGCAACAATATCCATACGACGGTGATTGAAACATCCAAGGAGCAGCTCGCTTCTGCCATCAAGCAGGTGGTGGCGGAGAATGGCGGCGGCCCTGTTCTGGCGTCGCAGGATGAGCGTTTTGCGCAGTATGGCCTGCGCGCGCTCTTGGACCAGGAATGGCCGGCTGAGAACGTGGAGGTCAACACATGGGCCACACAAGCAGGCACGGACTACTTCGCGATTGCGGAGCGCTCCAACATCGGCCTTGTGTTCAGCGACTACACGCTGGCGGAATCCGGCACGATTGTCGTGCAGGCACGCGAAGGACAGGGGCGCGCCCTGCATTTTCTGCCCAACATCTATATGGTCATCATTCCGCGCGAGACACTGGTGCCGCGCATCACACAAGCGGTGCACGCGCTGAATCAGAAGGTGGAGAACGGCGAAACGCCGGCTACCTGCATCAACTTCATCTCCGGCCCAAGCAACTCCGCTGACATCGAAATGAATCTCGTTGTCGGCGTGCACGGCCCGTTGAAGGCATACTATTTTGTCGTATAATTTTATTTGAAGGACTCTGCTGCGGCAGAGTCCTTTTTATGTGGCATGATGCGGCTTTCCCCAAGGAGTTGGATAATTTTTTAAATATGTTTTATATTCCTATAATGATATAATTCGTATATAAAATTTTATATTCATGGAGGATGAAATAGATGAAGGGAGTACGCGGTTTGCAGCTTGGAATATTTCGGCGGATGAGTGTACGGGCAAAAATTCTATTCATTGTTGCGGTCGGGATTGTATCAACAGTCATCACGGGCGGTACGGGGCTGCTGTTCATGAACGAGATGAAAGCCAACTCTGTGGAAATGTATCAGGACCGCACCCGGCCGGTGGAATGGCTGAATCAATTGCTGACGAACATCACGGTCGTGAAGGGAGAAACAAATGAACTGGTGATGCTGAACAGCGAAAGCCGCCAGCAGGAGCTGATTCAGCATATGGACAAGCTGGTGAAGGAAAATGATAAGCTGCTTGCCCAGTATCAGGCAACGAAGCTGGACGAGTTCGAGCAGAACCGGGTGGCGCTTCTTCCTGAGGCATTAAAGCGCTACCGCGAATCGCGCGCACAGGCTGTGCAGATGACGCTGGAAGGGCGCAAGGATGCTGCCGTGAACCACATGGAGGGCTACGTAACACCGTATTACAATTCCGTGGCGACACTTGTTCAGGCGCTGGCTGATTACAATACAAAGAAGGCGGAAGAGCTGAGCAAGCAGAATGTGGAGCAGGCCGGATCGGCTTCCACCTACATGATAATAGGCGCTGTTGCGGCTGCATTGGTCAGCCTGTTGGTCGGACTGCTGGTCGTCCGCATGATTGTCAAGCCGCTGTCAGGCTTGCAGACGCTGATGCATAAGGCGGAGCAGGGAGATTTAACGGTGGAAGGAACCTATGCTGCCGGGGATGAAATTGGGGCATTGACACATTCCTTTAATGCCATGCTTTCCGCTTTCCGCACACTTGTGCAGCAGCTTTCAGAAGTGTCCTATACACTGTTGAACAGCGCAGAAGGCCTGGCGTCTTCGGCAGAGCAAAACCGTGTTACAACAAATGAAGTGACGCGTCGTATCCAGCAAATCTCGGTGTCCACCGAAACACAGCTGGCGCAGATGCAGGAAACCACAACGGCAGTTGCCGAAATGGCCACCGGCGTCGCTGCTATTACAGACCGGACAGCGGCGGTCGGCGCAGCATCCGAGCAGGCATCGAGACAAACAAATGCCGGCAACCAGTATGTGCGCCAGGTGGTGTCGCAAATGGAGCATATTAACGAAAGCGTGCAGGGCTCTTCTGCGGCAGTGGAGCAAATGCGCAGCCGCTCCACGAGCATCGGCGGAATTGTAAAAACAATCACTGATATTGCGTCCCAAACCAATATGCTTGCCTTGAATGCCAGCATTGAGGCGGCGCGCGCCGGGGAAAGCGGCCGCGGCTTCGCGGTAGTGGCGGACGAGGTGCGCAAGCTGGCGGAGGGTACAGCTGCGGCTGCCCGGGAGATTGCTGAATTGGTCGCCCTCATTCAACAGGAGTCCGGCGATTCCTCCAAGGCCATGCAGGTTATGACAGGCGAAGTACAGCAGGGCATTGGAGAGGTCGAGCGAATTGGAACGATCTTTGCAGAGATTCTGCAGGCGGTCACTGATGTGGCCGAGCAAATACAAGAGGTATCCAGCACCTCCGGCCAATTGGCAGCCGGCAGCGAGGAAGTGGCTGCTTCCGCACAAGAGGTGGCTTCCATCTCTGAGCACACAGCTGAGGTCATCCAGGGAATTGCGGCTGCTTCAGAAGAACAGCTGGCCTCTGTGGAGGACATCGTCGAGTCTGCTCAGCACTTGCGGAGCTTGGCGGAAAAGCTGCAGGGCGATGTAGAAAAGTTCAAAATTGGCTAAAGGATCAGGAGCGCCCGTGCAGGGGCTCCTTTTTCGTTGCGGGGGCGGCTCTTATCATTCCTTTATTTGCTAATTGAAATATTGTGTCTAAAAGGAGCGACAAGAGAGAGGAACTTTTTTATAATAGAATAAGATTATTTTTATTTATGGATAATAATTTATTTATATAAAGGGGTGTTATATCTTGCGCTTGGCCATCGTTGGAATATGTATGCTGCTTTGCTTATCAGGCTGCAGTACCGAGGCAGCCAGAAAGCAGCAGGCACAGGACTTGTACAAGGCGATTTACGCAGGCGATGCGAAGAAGGCTGCATCCATTGCCGGTAAAGAGGATGTGGCAGAGCTGCCGGTGCTGGAGAAAACACCGCCGCAGCTGTTGGCGGCGAAAGTGGGCCAGACAGCCATCGTGAAGAACCTGGTGTCAAACGGGGCAGATGCCAAGGCTGCGGATGCGGAAGGAACCACCATTCTTCATGCGGCCGCAGCGAATGGCGACACAGCACTGGCTGATTATATGCTGCAGAAGAAGGCGAATGTCAATGTGAAGACAAAGGAAGGCTGGACGCCGCTCATGCGCGCCATGACGCCGACCTCGAGCGTGCCGGACCGTACAAAAGCAGTGGAGTGGCTGCTGCAGCACGGGGCAGATGCCAACATGGCAACCAAAACGGGCTGGACGCCGCTGCATGAGGCTGTCTATCAGAACCAGACAGGCGCAGTCAAACTGCTGCTGCCCAAGTCCAAGCGAATTGACAGCCGGGACGCAGATGGGACAACTCCGCTGATGATTGCTGTCCGTGGCGGCAATCTGGAGCTGGTGCAGCTGCTGATCCAGGCAGGGAGCGATGTAAATGTGCAGGACCGCCGCGGCTGTACCGCTCTTTACTATGCGGTTTCATATGAACTGAAGCCGATTGTGGCTGATCTGCTTGCGCATGGCGCCAAACAGGATATTTCCGCGAAGGATGGGGAAACACCTGCGGATTTGGCAAAAGCACGCGGCAATGCAGCTCTGCTGCAGCTGCTACAAACGAAATGAGGGTGAGAACATGAGGAAATATACAGGAATCATCGCGGCATTGCTTTTGCTCTTCTCTCTCTTGATGCCGCCAGGCGGCATGGCAGGGGCAGAGACAGTGCCGAAGCTCCGTATTCTGGAAATTAACGATACAGGGGCTGCGTCCACGCTGTCCGGCGTGCTCGACAGCACAAAATATGAAATTACAGTTATGCCCATCAAGCTGTTCAACGCGTCGCGGGAAGAGCTGGACGGCCGCTACGACGCCATTTACTTTGCCGCGGGGCAGTATGCGACCGCCGTGCCGACGCTGGACCCAAACCCGTATTCCAGCGACCCGAACAAAATTAACACAAGCCTCAACCGGGTGGCGGAAAATAAAACACAGACAAAGATGAACGACCTGACACCTCTGAAGGCGGATCAAATCCGCAAGTATTATATTGAGAAGGGGCTGCCGGTGATTGTGAATGAGGCGGTGCTGCAGCAGGCGGACAATAATCTGCTGACGCCGGACCGGAAGAGTGTGGCGAAGCGCTTCTTCAGCGCGTATAAGACAACGCCGAATCCGAATGTCGTCTTCATTAAGAGCGCATCGGCCTTTCCGGCGCTGTCGCTGCAGCGCCCCCGTCTTATCATGAAAAGCAAGCCTGTCAGCTATGAGGATAACCACACGGACTATTATAAGCCGGGAGACTATTTGTCCTTTGCCTTCTCGCTTGCTTCGGGGAATGCCTTGTCCACCACTGCCAACCTGTACATGGATACAAACTTTAACGGCGCCTTCGAGCCGGCGGAGCGGATTGCTTCTTACCCATTGAGCACGCTGAAGCCGGACAGCGGCGTGTACAGCATGTCCTACCAGATGCCCCGGGGCTTTTCCAGCACCGTGACATGGAAGCTGGAGCTGTCCAATAATAAGGACCAGAAGGATTATGAAACCGGCGTGTTCCGTTTTAAGGATCAGCCCGTGAATATACGCGTGCTGCAGGTAACATCAGATAAAAACTATACCGGCAGCCTGTTGAAGACCTTGAATACCATCATCACAAACGGCGGAAATACCATCCGCAATGATGATTACAATATCTCCATTGACGTGACAGATATGGACACCTTCAATGGCTGCATCACGGCAGGGAAGGCCTGCTATAAGGACTTAAGTACCGGCGCTTACAATATGGTCATGTTCGGCTTTCAGGATGAATACGGCGCCCTCACGGCAGGGAAGCTTGTCAATCCCGATGCCATTGCGGCTGTGCGCCGGTTCGTGCAGACCGGGCAAAGCGTCTTTTTGACGCACGATACGCTGTACAGACCGTATCAGCCGAACAAGGCGCCGTACGCGCAGGATACGAATGTTTGGTTCACGATGCTCGGGGAATACGCCGGACAGACGTACCCGCTGCCGGTCATGGGCGACTACAGCACCGCGGCTGCCGGTGATAAGCAAAAGCGGCCCGGCATGTATTTCCTGGAGACGAACATCGGCCGGTTCGCCAGGGTGCCTGTCACGAACACGAAGCGGATCAACAAGGGGCTCATTACCTTGTATCCGTATACGCTCGGCAGCAATGTATCTGTTGCGACGACACACTCGCAATACTTTGCGCTTGACTTGAACGATCCGGCTGTCACGCCTTGGTATAACCTGGAGGGCGGAGCAAGCCTTGACAGCAACGACAGCTACAATCATTACTATATTTACTCGCGGAAAAATGTAACGTACACCGGAGCGGGCCACACGAACACGACTTTCACGGCGCAGGAGCAGCAGCTCTTCGTCAATACGATGTTCACCGCCTTTGTCGGGGCAAACCATGCGCCTCTCATCACGGTGTACGCGCCGCAGAATAACGACACAATATCGACGACGCAAAAGGTGAACGTATCTTTTAAAGTGGAAGACTTGGATGCAAAGGACCGCAATCTGCAGACCAGCGTGTATTTTAACAATCAGCTTGTATACACAAACACCGGTGTCACAAGCGGCGAAACCATCAATCAGCTGCTCAGCCACAATATGACGGCAAGCGGCCCGCTGACCGTCCGCATTGAGGCAAGCGACGCGGCCGGCGCCAAGACGGTGCAGACCATCGTTCTGAATGTGCAGAAGCCGGCGACAAATCTCGTTGCCACGCGTACGCTTTCCGCCAAGGATATTGTGGCAGTGAACACGCCTGTGACTGTCCGTTACGATGTAAAGCCGCTGGCCATTCAGTCGCTGCGCCCGCTTGTGCTTTCGCAGGCCACAGCGGATTTGCTGAAGCAGCTGAAAACTACGACTGTGGGCTATAGTTCGTTTGCCGCGCCGAATGTAGGCTTCCTGCAATTTGGCAATTCTCCGGACCAGGATATCCAAACGGGCTATCCGCAGCCTGTTTCCGGCGCGGATGTTCCGGCCATGAACTGGGCAAGCGGCATGGACGTGTATATAAAAAGCCTGCAAAGCTATGTAAACGCCAAGGGCTCCGTGGAAATGACAGTTCCCGTTGTCAGTTCCATCAATACGGCGCAAACCCCTGTGGCTCCGTCATCCTTTGCCAAGCTGCGCTTTGATGCCGTGCCGGGTACAAGCAACGTGAAGGTTACGTACCTCGGCCTTGCAGAGGACAGCTTCACGCCAATCACAAGCACGAAATTTGAAGAGGTGTTCCCGCCGCAGATGGATGTGCAGATTCCGGCTGCCTGGAGCAATGTTCTTTCCAAGAGCGGAGACCTCGCGTCCGGCTATAAGGTGACAGGGGACTTTGGCGCGATCCAAAAAGGAGCAAGCGGCTATCCGCTTCCGGACATCAAGTTCGAGCTGCAGGTGATACCGCTTCAGAAGGGCCAGTACACCTTCGGCCAATCACAGCTGCAATACACGGACAGCACAACCAATAAGGTGAAATTCGAGGATATCTCTCTGACGGCGAAGAATCCGCTTGCCGGGGTTGACGCGCAGGATGTCATGTCGCTGAATACCGCGAGCACACCGCAGAAGATTCTGCTTGGGTTCAAGCCGGCAACCGCTATGGATGAGGGCATTATCCAGTCCATTGCATGGAGCGATGAAAGCAAGAACGGCGTGATCTCAGTTGACGGAGATGGTGTCGTGACACCGCTGAAGCAAGGAAAAGCAACGGTGAAGGTGAAGGTGACCGACATTTTTGGCAATGTGAAGGAGGACACCACAACTGTGCTTGTCCGCATTCCGGTGCTGAGCATCTCTGCTCTTTCCGAGGTGACCTTGAATGTCGGCGATACGGCATCGCTTGGTATTACAGTCAACCCGCCGGAAGCGCGGGATACACTGGAGTGGACCGTGGACAAGCTGGAGACCATTTCCTTTAACCGCGACAGCGGAACTGTGACAGGGCTGCGTGCGGGCACGGTCATCGTCACCTTGATTGGGTATGATGCATCCGGCCAGCCGGTGCAAAAGCAGGTGAAGGTGACAGTCAAGAATATGGTGAGAAGCATTGCACTGAATCCGCCGGCGCTCGACCTCACTGAAGGGGAATCCTATGTGTACGGCCGGTCCGCAGTTGTCGTCCTGCCGGAGGATACCGCAGGGGCGCCTTTGCTTTGGACCTCTGATGCCGGCGCGTACGTATCGGCATCGGGCAACAGCAGCGGCGGCACCATCGCGGCTTTGAAAAGCACAAACGGCAGCTATGTGCAGGTGCGGGTGACGGCGCAGGACGGCAGCGGTGTACAGGGCATCATCAAGGTGCTCGTGAAGCCGCGCTATGTACCGCTCGATGGCTTCTATTTCTCGCCGGGCACGATGACAGTTGAGAAGGGAAGCCAGGTGGATTTGTCGAAGCTGTTGGTTTTCACACCGGCAAATGCCACGAATAAAAAGGTCATATGGTCGCAAAGCAGTGATACCCGCTTTGTTGCCGTCAACACGTCCACAGGCGTCATGACCGCGGCAGCCAAGGGCTATGCGACCATTACCGCCACTGCCGCAGACGGAAATAAGAAGGCGACGATTACCATCCAGGTGGTCGAACCGGGTACCGGCACAACCAACCCGGCTGTCCGGGACACCCCGTTGTTCCGCTGGTAACACAAAAGGACGATGCTCACGGAGCATCGTCCTTTTTCGTTGTGTCGCCATTTTCAACCACAGAATCATCGATGATGACCTGCAGGGTATTCACACGCGGCAGGGCATCGAGCTGGTCCAGCACAACCGAGCGGTCATAGGTGACCTGGAGCCGTGAGGATTGTGTCTGCTGCACCTCGCGTGACGCGAGAGTGAGCGGCACATACGGTGTGTTGGCGGAGAAAGAGGCAGCCGGCTTCTGCACCGCATTTTGCCGGATGGCATTCATGACGAGCTCCTGCTTGGCGAACAAGCCTCCGTGAATGGACAGCAGAGAGGCAACGCCGTACAGCTCCGCCCGTCCGTCTGTATACAAATAGGCATCCATGGGTGTAATGGAATTGTCGGCGGCATCAAACTCGTTGATGCGCGTCAACAGTAAATCCCCTTGTGAAAGCAGGACAAGCTGCTTCCCGTCAAGGCCTGTAATATCAGTGCTGAAAATAGATGCCTTTCCCGTTGTATAGATGGTGGAATCAAACTGCATTTTGTCCTGCTCATGTCCAAAATCAAAGGCATCCCCATGGATCAGGATATCCCCCATTACGAGGATGTTGCCGGAGACAGCCAAGGGCAGATGGTCATTGTAAATTTCCAAATTGCCGTCCACCACAAGCCATTGGTGGCTTGCCAGCTTCAAATCCCGGTTCAGGATAAAGGTCGGCCGTGCTGTTGCGTTGCCTGCCACATCGGTCAATAGAACAACATTCTTCCCGGCGTATTGCGGCGCGGAAAAATCGAGCTGTACGTCTGCCGGGTTCTGATCCTTCTCAATGAGATACAGAGAATGCCCGGCTGCGTTAAAGCCTGCCACACCTGCCTCCGTAACAGGTCCCCCCAGCAGGGAGAACATGCTGTTGACGACGGTGCTGCGGGAAGAGATATCCGCCTTTGTCAGCTGCAGGTGCCGCCCGTCCAGCTCCAGCTCGTTCAGCTTGTCGGCAAAGGTTGCCGCCAGCTCGACCGGCACAAAGCGATTATAGGCTTTATAAATATTTGGCAGCTCCTCCTCCTGTTTGTCCGGAGTATAGAAGGAAGCCAAAAAAGCGGACGGCGATTGAAAGGCCAGCTGATGCTTGGTGAACGTATTGACGGCAATGCCCTGCTTGGAAATGCTGTCCTTATAGACAGACAGCTGGCTGTTGACGATGATATCCCCCCTGACCTGCGGATACAGTGTATTCACCGTTTTATAAGGCGCGCTGTCTGCCCCGTTCAAAGCGGCCGTATCCACATATCTGGCTGCGTTGGCGACAGAGATGTCATCGCCGTATACGTTCCCGGTAATGGAAGACGCCCCGTTCAGCTGCAGTGTATGCTCAGAGCCGACTGTATACTGCAAGAAGCTTGGCGTCGGAGAAATGTACATGTTTCGTCTCACTGTTTTTGTAATGGTCGGATGAGCGGCATCCGGATTGCTCACATATACAAGCACAAACTCATAATAGCGGGTAAAGTAGCGGCTTTTATAGTCGCTGTCATCCTCAAGAAGCGTGCCTGTTTTATCATGAATCTGCAAGGTTTTTCCTGTTGTTTGGCCGCTGCTTGTATAGCGGCTTTGCAAATCCTGCAGCAGCGCCTGCAGCTTCCCCTCATAGGAGGACGTCTTCAGCATATCCTGCAGGCTGCCTGACTTGGCAATGCTGTCAATGCCGGCTTGAAAATCAGCTGTGACCGCATTCATGTCTTCCACTGAGCTTTGTGCCGCCGCTGCTTCTGTCCGGCGGCTTTCCGTCCGCTTCGTGCCGCCGATGACGGCTGAGAAAATCGCCAGGCCGAGCACGAGGAATACGGTGCTGATCAGCAGAACAAGAATCAGGGTGGACCCTCTTTCGTTCCTCATCATTATCACTCCTAAAATCCAATCTCGCTTTTAATGGCCAGCGGCTTTGTCCCGCTGTTTTGAAATACGAGAGTCAGGCGCACTATTCCGTTTTTGCAGACGGATGAGGAAGCGCCATTGTCTGTAAAAATGGTTTGCTTTCTGGTGCAGGCCATCTGCAGCGAAGATCCGGACAGCAGGGAAGCCCCGCTGTCGCTTTGAAAGGACAGCACCTCCGGACCTTTGTTTCCCTGCTTTTCGAGAATCATTTTCCCATCCTTTATATACAGCTTGGCCGCAGGAGTGTTTGTATCCGTATAGGTGTACGAGACGTCATCCTTGCGGAAGCTCCTTTGGCGCCGGCTGTAAAAGGAAAGAGCCTGCGATGCCGGGTCATACTGCACATCGTCATAATCGGCAGAGTACAGCTCCCCCATAAGGCGGGCGACCATATAATCCGCTTCATCACGAAGCTGCCCCTCTGTCTGAATCTTGTTATATGTCCGCAGGCCCGCAGCAAATACACTGTACAGAATACCGCTGATGACAACAGTGAGAACAAGTGCGGCCAGCACCTCAACCAAAGTAACCCCGCGTTCATTCCGCCGGATATCAGCGAAGCGACTCATGAGCGACACCTCCCTTCAGCAGGACGCCGGGCTGCTTGTCATCGAGGTTCAGGTCTACATAGGCAAGAACCTCCAATGTCGGTTGGGCGGACTGGACCGGCGCATGCTCCATGGAAGCGAGCTGCTTTGCCAGCTCTCCCGTGTCTGTTTTGGAATGTATGCTTCGTATGGATTGCAGCACCTGCTGCGAAGCGGTGGCTGTCCAATCCAGGGGCATGAAGAACAGCAGCACCTGTTTGTTTTTATACATGGTATTGTTAATCGTCGGCTCCAGCAGCTTCGTACAGCTGTCTGCATTCGGGAACAACGGAGATGTCACGCTTTTTCCATCCAGCAGCACGGTCTGCTGCGCGGTGCAGCTTTCTGCGCCGCTCAATACTGCCGGCCGTCCTCCGGCTGCGTCGCGGTAGCCTGTCAGGAGGTCATAATCCTGCTTGTTCATATACTGAAGCGCGCCGCGGGCCAAATTGATGGCAACTGTCTTCAATTGGCTTGCCTTGGTGAAGGACAGCGCCTTTGGAAAAATGGAAAGCATACCGAGTGCAAGAACCGCCAGAATGGTAACGGATGCCAAAACTTCCACCAAAGTCATCCCGCTTTCTTTGCTGTTTTTCATAGCTGCCCTCCTTTCTAAAATTCTATTAATATAATATAATGATCCAATAAGAGTATACTACAAATCATGTGAATAGAAGAGGTGGCAGTATGGGGTATGTTTTTCCAACTTTAATGGGCTTGTTCCTTGTGATTCCACTGCTGTTTATATTGAATAGATGGCTGCGCCTGTCCCAGGCCGGCATAGTCGTGATTGCGTTGTTTTCTGGTGTCCTTGTTCTGCTGCTTTTATTTTCTGAAGTGGTATTTCCGATGTGGCAGGGTCTGCTGCTGATTTTGCTTCTGGCTCTGTGCATGACGTATTTGCTGCAGCAAAAGGCAGAGTGGCTGTTTGCGGAGGAGGAAGAAGAGCTGGCGTTGGAGTGGGAGACAGACAAGCCGGAAGAACACACGGCAGAGGAAGCCGCAGCTTTTGAATCTGATGAAGAAGAGGTGCTGCAGAAGGACACGGAAGCTGAGCACTCATACTTGGAGGAGCTGTTTCAACGGCATTATGCAGAGCAAAGAGAGGAGGGGCCGCAATGAAAAAGCGTCATCCGCTTTGGTTATTCGGAATTGTTGCCTGTGCGGCTCTTATCATTTTTACTGTGCAGTACAGCGTAAGGTCCGTTGCGTCGTCGCTGTTTCAGACAAGCGATGGCTATGCAGCAGGGACGGCAATTGGTTCTGTGGATGTAGCGGGACTTATAAGAGAGCAGGCGGAACAAAAGCTGTCACAGAAGGAAGAAGCGTGGAAGGCGGACGCGAAGCTCTATCTGCAATACAGCACGGCGCGCATTGCGGTTCCGGCAGCCATCTTTGCATTTGACAGCGCCAAGAGCACGGCGCGCATCCGAAATGGCGTGAATGTGCCCGCTGCTGTATCGCTGCAGCTGGACAAACTGCAGCTGCTGCTGGGGGAACAGCTGCAGCCGGAGGTTGTGCAGCACTTGAATGTTCAGCAGCTGCAGCAGGATTTACAGAGTGCCGCAGCACAGCTTCAGCAAACAAAAACGTTTCATTTGCTTTCCTATATGAATCAGAAGGAGGCTGTCACAGCTGTAGCCGAAAGCAGCGTTTCGGGCGCCGGCCCATACGGCGCACCGCTGCAGCAGTGGCTGGGCGGGCATGGAACGGTTACAGTCCCGGCGCACGGCACGGTTTCCTTGCTCAGCTTGGCGAAGGGCTCCAAGCTGGATGACAAGGCGCTCAGCTTTGTGGCAACGCTGCTGTACCAAACTATTTTACCAACGAACCTGCAGGTCCAGGAGCGCGGGATCAGCACTATACTTCCAGCATACGCCCAGCTTGGCACAGAGGCGCGCGTGGGGGACGGGCGGACAGATTTTGTATTTGCCAATCCGAATGAAACAGATTATACGCTCCAGCTGTCTTTGCAGGGCGGCACCATGACAGCTGTTCTGCAGGGGATGCCGCTTCCATACCGCTATGCCATCGACCGCAGCGAGATCACGTTGCTGCCGCGGGGGACCCTTGTGCAGGTGGCTGTGCCAAATGAGGAGCATGATGCAGTCTCGGTGGAACGAAAAGGGGCAGACGGCAGAAAAGTGGAGGTATACCGCGAAATCTATAACGGAAACGGTGCGCTGCTCGGGAAAGAACGGATTGCGGAGGATGCCTATCTGCCGGTGCAGGCCATACAGGATGTTACAGCAGTCGCTGCCGCGGCCGCAGTGACTGCTGCAGGGCAGACACAAGCGCCTGCCGCTTCCGCCACAGCAACGAAATAGGGAGGGAACAGGAATGAAGCTGCAACGAAAACGACTGGGCGACCTGCTTATTGAGGAGGGGCTCATTACAGAGGAACAGCTGCAGCAAGCCTTAAGAGACAAGGCCTCGTCACAGAAGCTCGGTGACGCCCTGCTGCAGAACGGCTACATCACGGAGCAGAAGCTGATTGAAGTGCTGGAGCTGCAGCTTGGCATTCCGCATGTCAGTCTGTACCGCTATCCCTTTGATGACTCCTTGTTCCATCTGATTTCAAAAGAGACCGCGAAGCGCAATTTGCTTGTGCCGCTGAAAAAGCAGGGAGATAAGCTGTATGTTGCCATGGCGGATCCGATGGATTATTTGGCCATTAATGATTTGCGCTTGTCCACCGGGTTTCAGATTGAACCGCTGATTGCGATGAAGGATGACATCATCCGGGCGATTAACCATCATTACGATTTGCAGGAGTCCTTCGAGGGCTGGGGGGCGGACACAGCCAGCGAGCCGGTTGAGCTTGTGCAGGAAGAAGATTCGCCGGCTGTGCGGCTGGTGAGCCAGATTCTGCAGCATGCCATCACACAAAAGGCCAGCGATATCCATATCGACCCGCAGGAAACAAAAATAGTGGTGCGCTACCGTGTGGACGGACGCCTTCACACAGAGCGTGTGCTGCCAAAGTCCATGCAGGGCATGCTGACGGCACGGATCAAAATTATGGCGAACATGGATATTACAGAGCAGCGTGTGCCCCAGGACGGGCGGATGAAGTATCAGCATGATTTTCACCAAATTGATTTGCGGATTTCCTCGCTGCCGACCATTTTTGGCGAGAAGATTGTAATCCGCCTGCTTGATTTGGGCAACTCCCTGAATGATGTAACGAAGCTTGGCTTCAACGCGGTGAACCTGCAGCGGTTTCTGCAGAGCATTCAAAATCCGCATGGCATCGTGCTGATCACGGGGCCGACAGGGAGCGGGAAATCCTCCACGCTCTACGCGGCTTTAAACCGGCTGAACAATGAGGATGTCAATATCATCACGATTGAAGATCCGGTGGAGTATCAGCTGGAGGGCGTGAATCAAATCCAGGTCAATGCCAACACGGGAATGACTTTTGCGGCAGGGCTCCGCTCCATTTTGCGCCAGGACCCGAACATAATTATGATCGGGGAAATCCGGGATAAGGAAACAGCGGAAATTGCCATACGTGCTTCTTTGACGGGGCACCTTGTGCTCAGTACGCTTCATACAAATAACTCAATCGGCACAGTCACACGGCTGATTGACATGGGCGTGGAGCCATTTCTGCTTGCCTCTTCTTTGACGGGCATTGTATCGCAGCGTCTGGTGCGGCGCGTGTGCCGGGATTGCGGAGAGGAGCATGAGGCAACAAAGCGGGAGAAGGAAATTTTCGCTGGGCACGGCCTGAGCATTGAGAAGGTACAGCGTGGCAAGGGATGTCCAACCTGCAATATGACCGGATATAAGGGGCGTATTGCCATTCAGGAGGTTCTCCTGATTGACCGCGAGATGAGCCAGGCAATTGCCGACCGTGCGGATTTTGCGGCCATGCGCGAAATCGCGCTCCGCAATCAGACGATTTTCCTGCTTGATGATGGTCTTTTGAAGGTGAAGCAGGGCTATACGACAACAGAGGAAGTACTTGGTGTGGCAACAGAGTAGGAGGGATGGCATGAAGGAGAAGCTGCATGAGCTTTTGCGGACAGCCTGCAGCCTGCAGGCGTCAGATTTGCATCTAACAGAGGGGCTGTCCCCTGTGCTGCGTGTGTTCGGGGAGCTTCATCCGCTGCCGGAGCCCGCTCTGGGAAGAGAAGAAATTCGCGCGATGGCAGAAGCCATTTTGTCGGAGCGGGAGCAGCACATCCTGAGGGAACGGGGCGAGGTGGATTTCTCATTTGAGCTGCCCGGCACCTCGCGTTTTCGTTTCAATTTATACCGACAGCGCGGCAGCCTGTCTCTTGCTGTACGGGTCATTCCGGTTTCTGTGCCGGCCTTTGATCAGCTGCTGCTGCCGCCGGTGCTGAAAGCCTTCGCTGCCAAGCCGCACGGGCTCGTGCTTGTGACGGGGCCGACCGGCAGCGGAAAATCGACAACACTTGCTGCCATGGTGCAGCACATCAATGAAACGATGCGCAAGCATATCATTACACTGGAGGATCCCATTGAATACGTATATGAGCACCGCCGCTCCTTAATTCAGCAGCGGGAGGTCGGCAAGGATACGGGAAGCTTTGCAAGCGGCCTGCGGGCGGCGCTGCGGCAGGATCCGGATGTCATTTTAGTCGGAGAAATGCGTGATTTGGAAACCATCAGCACCGCGCTGACAGCCGCAGAGACAGGGCATCTCGTGCTGGCAACCCTGCACACCTCCAGTGCGGCGGCTACGGTGGAGCGAATTGTTGATGTATTCCCTGGCGACCAGCAGAACAAGGTGCGTGTGCAGCTGGCCAATATTTTGACGGCAGCGGTGGCGCAGCGTCTGTTTCCGCGGGCAGACGGCAGGGGGAGAATTGCCGCAACGGAAATTCTGTATAACAATACAGCAGCGTCCAGTCTCATCCGCAGCGGCAAGCTGGAGCAGCTGCCGAGCGTGATGATGGCCGGCCGCGACCAGGGGATGCATACGATGCAGATGTCGCTGCGCGAGCTGACGGCAAAGGGCATTGTGTCTGCATCTGCAGCGGCGCAGTACGTATGATCGCGAAAGGAGGAAATTGATATGCCGCAATTTCAGTATACGGTCCGGACGAAGACAGGGAAAAAGGAAACGGCCAAAATTATTGCCGCTTCCAAGCGGGAAGCGTATGAGAAGCTGCGGGACCGGCAGCTGCGTGTGCTTGAGGTGACAGAGGCAGCGGAGACGTGGTGGAACAAGGAAATTGCCATTGGCAGCCCGCTGAAGCTGAAGGATTTCGTCGTATATCTGCGCCAATTCTCAGCGCTGCTGAAGGCCGGCATTACCGTTGTCGAGGCAACTCGCATTCTGGCAGCCCAGACAGAAAGCAAGGTGCTCAGGCGCACACTTGAGGGAATTGAGGATGATTTGCGCTCCGGCCATACCTTATCCGGTGCTTACAGCGCCCATAAGCGGTTGTTTTCGCGCATGTTCATCAGCATGGTGCGGGCCGGCGAAACGTCCGGCCAGCTGGATGAAGCGGTGGAGCGCATGGCGGATTATTATGAAAAGCAGATGCGCATCCGGCAGAAGATTTCCTCGGCAATGGCGTATCCTGCGGCTGTGGGCATCATCGCGGTGGCGGTTGTCATCTTTCTGTTGACGCGTGTTGTGCCTACTTTTGTGGCCATGTTCAAGCAAAATAACACAGAGCTGCCGGCCATCACGAAATTTGTAATGTCGTCCAGTGATTGGATGGTTTCCTACTGGTGGATTTTTGTAATTTTACTATTATTTTTATATATAGTTCATCTGTTTGTAGTTCGCCATAAAGGTAGTAAGTACTATTGGGATTATGCTATACTGAACATGCCTCTGATCGGAGCGTTGTGGAGCAAAAGCATGATTGCCCAGCTCACAAGGACGCTGGGCTCGCTGATCGCCAGCTCTGTGCCGATTTTGCAGGCATTGGCCATCGTGGAGGATACGGTGAATAATGAAGCGGCCGCACGCTCTTTGCAGCGTGCCAGGGAATCTCTGCAGAACGGCCTGCCGCTGTCGCAGCCACTGAAAGAGGACAAGCTGTTTCCGCCGCTTGTGTCCAACATGATCGCGGTCGGGGAAGAGACAGGCTCGCTTGATGCCATGCTCGCAAAGATTGCCGACTTTTATGAAGCAGAGGTGGACAGCGCGGCGGATACATTCAAGTCCTTGATTGAACCGGTGATGGTTGTGTTTTTGGCAGCCGTAGTCGGAACGATTGTCTTGGCTATCATGGTTCCATTGTTTAAATTGTATAATTCTATAAATTGATTCAAAAGGGAGAGAACGTACAGCATGAGAAAGCTTCTGAGAAACGAAAAGGGCTTGACTTTGATTGAGTTGCTGGCTGTTATTGTGATTTTGGGCATCGTGGCGGCCATTGCGATTCCGGCCATTGCAAACGTGATTCAAAAGTCAAATGTGAATGCGGTGAAAGCCGATGCCATGCAGATTTTGAATGCGGCAAAAACATACGTGGCGGATAATGGCGTGCCGGCAAGCGGAACCATTTCCAACACTGACATGGGCGATTATGTTTCTGATTCCAAAATTTCCACTTACACAGTAACAGTGGGTGCTGATGGCAAGACCTTTACTATCTCTGCATCCAACGTCACAGCGGGCAAGATTCAGCTGACCTTCAATAATGCCTCAATCCAAAACATTAGAGACGATGCGAACTATAAAACAACGCATACAATTTCAGCGGCCCAATAAATAACATCCGGTATATTTTCACAGACTACAGGGTACGGGAGAGGACAGCAGTCCTTTTCAGTGCCCTTTTTTTATACATACAAAAGGGAGAAGGATGGAGAGAGCATGCTGTTTGTCTACTTGTATATTTTTGTTGTCGGACTTGTGCTGGGCTCATTTTATAACGTGGTGGGCCTGCGTGTGCCGATTGGTCAATCCATTGTAAGGCCGCGCTCCGCCTGTCCGGCCTGCCGGCATACGCTGGCGGCCCGCGAGCTCGTTCCTGTGCTGTCGTATATGTGGCAAAAGGGGCGGTGCCGCTCGTGCCGCGCGCGCATTTCGCCGCGGTATGCCGCAATGGAACTGCTCACAGGACTTCTGTTCATGGCCGCTTTTTGGAGATGGGGGCTGGCCGGGGAGGTATGGGTTGTCTGGACAATGATCTCATTGCTGATCATTGTGACGATTTCAGACTTATCATATATGCTCATTCCGAACAAACTACTGATAAGCTTCTTTCCGATTTTTCTGCTGGAGCGGCTGCTTCTGCCGCTTCAACCATGGTGGGACAGCCTTGCCGGGGCAGCGGCCGCTTTTGCTTTGTTGTTTTGTATCGCATGGGCCAGCAAGGGAGGCATGGGCGGCGGCGATATCAAATTGTTTGCTTTGCTGGGCTTTGTGCTTGGCGTCAAGCTTGTGCTGCTGTCCTTCCTGCTGGCGGCCTTCTTTGGAACCATTGCCGGGCTGGCCGGCATGATAGGCGGACGGGTGCAACGGGGCAAGCCGATACCATTTGCCCCGTCCATCGCGGCCGGCACGCTGGCTGCTTATTTCTTCGGTCCGGACCTCATCGCAATCTATTTATCACTTTTGGAGTAAGCAGAGAGGACTTGTTATGATGGCACTTCGGTTTGCATCAAGAAAAACGGCATATATGGAGTTTCGGGATTATGTCATTCGCTATGTGGCGCCTAAGCGCCTTTCTGCTCCTGTCATGGCAGGAGAGGTCTACCTGCCTCCGGGCATTGTGAGAAACGGAGTCATCCAGGACAAACGGGCCTTTGAAACCATTTTACGAAGCAGCGCGGAGCATTGGGGCATCCGGCACCATAAGGTGAAGTTTCTTGTGCCGGATACCTACGTGGCGGTGCGGCGACAGCTGATTCCCAATGATATCACGGATGAAGAGATGCGCGGATACATCTATTTGGAGCTTGGCCGAAGCATTCATCTTCCATTTGATAATCCGACCTTCGACTTTACGTTGACCGGGGAGAAGGAGGGCAAGCGCGAGCTCATTATTTTTGCAGCCCCGGAGGAAGCTGTTCAGTCCTTTGCGAATGCACTGGAGCGTGCCAAGCTTCATCCAGCCGGGGCGGACATCGCAGCGCTTGCGCTGTACCAGCTGCATGAGGACATGGGGCAGGCAGTTAAAAAGCAGGAGCTGCTGCTGCTGAAGCTGGATGTATTTCATGCCACCGTCACCATTTTTCATGAAGGATATCCTGTATTTATGCAGCACGAGACGCTGCTGGCAGAGAACATGGCAGAAGTGACAGCAGAGGGAATTGTCATTTTGGATGAAGGGGCGGTGATGCGGGCAATGGACGAAGTGCTCGAGGAGCTTGACCGGATCCTGCATTTCTATCAGTACTCCTTCACGGCCGGAAACGGAACCATCACCAGCCTGCTGGTCACAGGTGACCATCCGATGCTGCCGCATATCGCGGCGTCCATACAGGGGCGCTTCACTCTTCAGGTGCAGCAGATGCAATATCCCGTCCAGGACTTGGGCGGGGAGGCGCTGGCGGTCAAATATTATCCGGCGCTTGGGCTTGCTTATGGAGGAGGGTGATCCATGGCGATACGCATCAATTTACTGCCAAAGCGGGAGCGGCGCTTTTCCTCTTGGACCACCGTTTTGCTTCTGGTGCTTCTTCCGTTTGTCGCTGCTGCGGTCTGGGGATATTGGCAATGGCATGTGCTGCAGCAGGAGACAGAAGAGCTGCAGAAGCAGGTGCTGGCCGCCAAGGTTGCGGCAGAGCAGCAGAGCGCGGCAAATCAGGCAGCTTCATCCGTTGATGCGCAGCTGAGGCAGGCTGTGCAGACAGTGGGAGATGCGAGAGTGAAAACTGTGCCGATGTTAAAGAAGCTGACGAGCTTCCTGCCGGAACGCGGCGTGTTTCAAAGCTTCAGTTATCAGGAGCCGGGGACGTTCATCATAGAAGTCCGCTTTGATGAGAAACGGGATGCCGCGTACTTTTACAGCCGGCTGGCGGAGCAGGAGTGGATTCAGAGCTTGAATCTGTCCTCTCTGCGCGCGGTGGACGTACAAGCGGCAGCTGCAGCGCTGGCGGGCCTTCCCCGCTATGTCGCCCACTACGAAGCAACGATTGATATGGCAAAGGCGAAGCTGCTGGAACAGGAGGAGGGTGCATGAGCGTTCAGTTTTCCAGATGGCAGCAGCTCCTGCTGCTGCTTGTGTTCCTCATAGCCGCATTGGCTGTGCTGTACCTGCAGTTTGGCATATTTGAGCCGATGCGCCAGCAGCAGGCGGAGCTGCGGCAGGAGCTGAAAATCTATCAGGCATCTGCCGCGCGCAAGAAAAACAGCGCGGATGCTCCGGCAGCGCCGGCGGAGAGAAGCATGCTGCTCCGGCAAATACCGGCACATCCGCTGCCTGAACAGTATGTGCTGGACTTGGCGGCGGCAGAGGCTGCTTCCGGGGTGACCATCCTGTCAGCAGCCCTGCAAAATGCAGGCGGCACGGCTTCTCCCCAGCAGAGCACAAAAGCCGCTGCCGCGCCTGCGGTTGTTCCGCTTACCTGGGCCATTGACGTGCGCTATGATGTATATGAGCAGCTGCAGGCGTTTCTTACGGGCATTGAAGGCCTGATGCGCATGTCGGCCATTCATGGCATCACGTTTCAAGGCAGAGAGGAAATTCTGGCCGCCGGTGTAAAGCGCCCGCCTTATACCTGCAGTGTGGTTGTGTCCGCTTATTATGTATCCAACCTTCCGAATGCGGACGAACTGTCCACAGGCATTGACCGTCCTCCTTTGTGCAAAAATCGGACAAACCCGCTAAAGCCGCAGCTGTGCCAGTAGCAGCGGCTTTAGCAGGCTATTTTGCCTGCGGCGCCAGCAGCATTTTCTCCTCCTTTGTCTGCTTGCAAAGCGGCAGGCTCAGGTATTGATAGACCATGCCGACAAACAGGGAACCGCCCGCAATATTCCCAAGTGTGACAGGTACAAGGTTATGCAGCGCGCCGGCAAGAGACACTGTGTCTGGATGCGGGTGCAGCAGGGCAATAGAGAACAGAGCCAGGTTGGCAATGCTGTGCTCGTAGCCGGATAAGAAGAAGACAAAAACGAGCAGCAGCATCAGTGTGATTTTGGCCCCGTCTCCTTTTACCCGTGAAGGCAGGAAGCAGGCGAGGCAGACAAGCCAGTTGCAAAGCACTGCCTTGAAAAACAGGTGGAGAGTGGAGGCATTCATTTTCACTGCTGTCACTTCGTTCAGCAAATGATCCTTGCCAATATGCTCGAATATACCGGTGGCATAGAACAAGCAGGCAAAGAGAAGCGCCCCGATTGTGTTGCCTCCATAGCAGGCCGCCCAGTTTCGCAGAGTATCGGCAGGCGTGGCCGCCCGGCGCATCATTGCCACTGTAAAATACATCGTGTTCCCGGTAAACAATTCAGCATCGCCGTACATAATGAGAATAAGGGCTATTCCGAATAGAGCTGCCGCAACGACATAGGCTGCGGGAGAATGGGCGGCGCGGAAAAACTCTCCGGCCTTAAAGCATACAACAATGACAAATCCGATGTAGAGTCCCGCCAATGCCGCACGTATCATATACTGCAGCGGCGCCTTGTCCAGAATTTGTTTCTTTTTCAAGGCCAGCTGTACCACATATTGCATATCCTGTTCCATTTCATCCACTTCCTTGTACCAGAATGTATACTACATTACGCCCGTTCCAGCTGTGCGGCAATAAATTTGTGAAAAATTTCACAAATTTATCAACAAAAGCGCTTTCGCAGCATCCATCAAATCCGAAAAAATATCCGGCAAACAGAATAAAATGCACGCTGGCCGCCCACAATCAAAAAAGCGCTGTGATTCACAGCGCTTCGTTTTCTGTATGTTTCTTTTCCTTTGACAGGAACCAGCCGCCGGCTCCAATGCCGAGCAGAATAACCCAGAACATTCCCTTCCAGAGGCCGGAGTGGGCAAAATCATGGGAGATGATGTGCAGGCTTGGGTGGGCCATGGCATACACCGCCAGCTTGACACCGACCCAGCCGACAATCAGGAAGGCTGCGGTTTCCAAGCCCGGCTTGCGCTCCAGCAGGCTTACAAACTGGTTGGCTGCAAAACGCATAATGACGAGACCGATGATGCCGCCAAGCAGAATGATGGTGAACTGGCCGGCATCCAAGCCGCCTATGGTGCCCAAATTTGTTTCAGGCAAGGTTACAGCCAAAGCAACAGCTGCCAGAATGGAGTCAATGGCAAATGCGATGTCGGCAAGCTCGACCTTAATGACCGTCGTCCAGAAGCTGTCTTTTTTGATGTCTTTGTTCGTATGGGCATGATTGCCCTTGTTCCGGACATACTTTTTAAAAATATGGCTGGCCGCGATAAAGATCAGATACAATGCCCCAAGCGCCTGCACCTGCCAAACGTCCACAAGAAACGAAATGAGAAACAGGGAACCGAAGCGGAAGATGAAGGCTCCGGCAAGACCATAGAACAGCGCTTTTTTCCGTTTTTCCTCCGGCAAATGCTTCACCATGATCGCGAGCACGAGCGCATTATCTGCCGCCAAAATTCCTTCAAGTGCAATTAAAATGAGAAGCACCCAGCCATATTCCAATAAAAGTGCTGCATCCATATTCATTCTCCTCTCTGCTGTGCAGTATAGATTACGAAGAATACTCTCCCCCCGCTTAGCTTTTCCGTGACGGAGCGGACTAACGGCGGAGGAAATTGGCAACAAAAAAGACCTCTGCCGTTGGTGCGGCAAAGGTCTTGCTGAGCATATGGCATGCCAACAAAGCCGATGGAACATGTTCCATGGAATGACGACTTTGTTTCAGGATGGATCCTGACGCTACTCCCCTTTGGAGTTATTCATCTACCTTTAGTATATGAATGAGAAAAATGATTGTCAAACAATTCGCAACACGCATCTGAATTTTTCCGATCAGCCTGTCAGTACATCCTCAGCCGGATACTTGATGCGTGTCTGCCCTTTCTTGGCAAGCGTGAACATAAGGGTAAGCGGGCCGACTTTGCCAAAGAACATCATAAATGTCACGAGCAGCTTCCCAGCGTCACTCATGCCGGGAGAGAAGTTTCTTGTAAGCCCCACTGTTCCGAATGCGGAAACAATCTCCACCAGGCAGGTCAAGACAGGCGCATGCTCAATGACGCTGAGCGCCAGCACTGTTACGCATACAAATACCAGTGAAACAAGCGCGATTGCCAGCGCTTTGACAATCGTGCTGTCTTTAATGGATTTCCTGAACAGGACAATGTCTTCTTCCTCCCGCAAATATTTCACTACGCCAAACAGCATGACCAGGAAGGTGGTCAGCTTAATCCCCCCGCCGGTGGAGGCGCTGCCTGCCCCGATAAACATCAGCAGCACCATAAACAGCAGGGTCGGTTCCGTCAGCAGACCCATGTCCACTGTATTGAAGCCTGCCGTACGTGTTGTGATGGCTTGAAAGTAAGCGGCCATCCATTGGTCAAAGGTGCCAAGGTGCGCCACTGCCTTGCCATGGAACTCCAGGCCGAAAATAATCAGTGTGGCAAGCACATTCACTGCCAGGGTGGCTGTAAGCATGAGCTTGGAATGCAGGCTGAGCTTGGAAAAGCTTCGTTTCCGCCACACTTCAAGCACTACGGTGAAGCCGAGGCCGCCAATGATGATGAGAGAGGTGATCACAAGATTCACAACGGGATTGCCGGCATGCCGCATCAGATTATCCGGCCAAACAGAGAACCCGGCGTTATTGAAGGCGGAAATGGTGTGGAAGAAGCTGAAGTACATCCCCTTCTGCCAGCCGTATTGCGGCACCCAAGTCAGACATAGAACAAGAAATGCAATGCCCTGCGTCACGATGGCGAACACAAAAATAGAACGCGCCAGCCGGACGATGCCGCCCACACTTGTTTGATTTAAGGATTGCTGGAGCAGAATGCGGTTTTGCAGGCCGATTTTCTTTCCCAGCATGATGAACACAAGCACTGCAAAGCTCATAATCCCGAGCCCGCTGATTTCAATCAAGCCAAGGAGCACCAATTGGCCAAATAGTGTGAATGTCGTGCCGGTATCCACAACACCAAGCCCGGTCAGGGTGAATGCAGACGTGGTGGTGAAGAGGGCATCCACCCAGGTAATGGGTGTTGTAGCGGCAAACGGCAGCTTAAGTAAACATGTGCCAAGAATCACGAAAGCCAACACAGCCAGAACAAGAAACCGCGGCGGACTCATTTGAATGCTCATCCATTTCATAGGAACCACGACACCTTTCTTTTACAATACACTGCTTGTAGTATGTGCACGACCACAGGGGAAGAACATGGACGCACAATGTGGGAAAGCGGTTGAACATGCCATCCCATTATGTAGCGGGGCGGCTCATAATAAAAAGGGCAGAGGAGCTCTGCCCTTAACGCCATTATATGTCAGTTTAGCCGCGGAGCTGCTGTTGCGCAAGTGCCACAAGACGCTTTGTTACTTCGCCGCCGACAGAGCCGTTTGCACGGGCTGCTGTGTCAGAGCCAAGCTGTACGCCAAACTCCTGTGCAATTTCATATTTGAATTGCTCCAGCATCTGTTCAGCGCCGGGAACAACTAATTTATTGGTTCTAGCCATGAAAATGACCCCCTTTTCTGCATTCCGGCTGCAAGCCGGTACTTATATCGTATGTGATTTTGAAAGCCGCATACTCGGAAGTAATAGGGCAGGGAGGGGAAAAATGTGAAAAAAGAGCAGTCTAAGACTGCTCCAGCTTCATAATGGCCGCTGTGCCTTCCACCACCAGCTTGTTATGCTGATTGTAGACATTTGTCTGCATCGTCAAAATTTTCTTGTCATCCCGTTTCTTGACAACCTCAGCCACTACGGTGAGCGTGTCGCCAATTTTCACGGGTGCCTTAAAGGAAAGGTTTTGCGACAGATAGATGGTGTTGCGGCCGGGCAGCTTTGTGCCGAGCACTGTGGAAATATAGCCGGCCACCAGCATGCCGTGCGCAATGCGTTCTTGAAACATCGTTGTCTCGGCGAATGAATCAAGCAAGTGAATAGGGTTCACATCGCCAGTGAGTTGTGCGAATGCTAGAATGTCTGCGTCTGTAATCGTTTTTGTCAGAGAAGCCTGATCCCCCACTTGGATTTGATCATACGATAGCTCAGGGACGAATTCCGCTTCTTTAAAAAGATTCATGACATCCTCCTTTATGTGTCAAAAATGAGAGCAGTCAAGGATGCGTTGCCGGCAACAGACGAGTACCACTGGGAGGAAGAGCCCTATTTTTGTTATTTCATTGGTGCAAATACCGCTTTGGAATTTTCCTCGAAGCGCTTTGCCAAATCCAGCTGCATGGCTTTCAGCTCATGCAGGAAGGACGTCATTTGGCCCTGCAGCTCTTCACGCTGCTGTTGCTGCTGCTGCACAACCTGCTTCAGCGCTTCCTCCAGCTGCTCGCTTGTCTGGGAGAGCAGGGAAAGAGACGTTTTCGTCGGAGAAGTGGAGAATTGCTGCATTTGCTGAAGAAGTTCATTCCACTTGCTTTGCCATTCCTCCAGCTGCGGCACGAACTGTCCGCCTGTCAGCTGCTTCATGTAGTCCACGTATTGTGTGCTTGCCTGCGCCATATAGCGCTTAAATTCCTGCTCCATAGTCTGCATTCCTTCCACAACCTTGTGCAGTGTTTCCTGCTGCTGCTTCAGCGCTTCCATTGTCATTTGCTCCATTTGTTTGCCGGCAGATGACATCATGGACAGGGACTGCCCCCAGTTCTTCCAGAATGCATCAACGAGTTCGTACGGTTTCATTTCCATGGCTAGACCTCCAAATAAATTTTCGCGTATTGTGAATGCAGATTATTCTGCAGCGTCACCTGATGAAGATTTCTTCTGTCTGCTGGTGTCTTGGGTGCCGGTGAATGAGAAGAATGCACTTGTGTAGAGATTGAAAAAAGTGCGGAGCATGTTCTGATACTGCTCAAAGGAAGAAGCGCAGGACGTTAAATACTGCTCTCCATACTCGGTGAGGGAATAGATGCGCTTGGCGGGGCCGCCTTCACTCGTATCCCAGGTCGAAGAGATCAGCTTTTCCTTTTCGAGCTTCCGCAGTGTCCGGTACACATTGCCTTGGTCAATGGAAGAGAAGCCGATATCCATCAGCATTTGAATGAGCTTATAGCCGTGAAGGCTCCAGTCCTTGAGACAAAGAAGCAGGAAGGGGACCAGGAAGTTTTTGGGCATGGAGCTGGCTGGGCGCGTCTGCGATGCTTCAAACAATTGTTCCGGATCATGTTTTGTCATATGGGTCCATCACCTCGTTCATATAACAGGTATACTTCAGTATATTATGGGAAAATTTTCTTATACCTGTAATTTACACCTATCTGCACAAGCCGTCAACAAAAAATCAGAAAATTAAAATAGAACTTGTCATGTAATGAGAAATGAGGGAAAATATAAGTGGAATTGAATAGATTTTCAAACTTGTAAAAAAAAGGGGTGTGGGAGAGGATGATCGATCAGAAGTTCGATCCGTTGAAGGCGTGGAAGGAAGTGTACGACCAAACTGAAAAGTTCTGGGGCAAAACATTGAATGAGACGCTGAACTCCGAAGAGTATTCCGCCTGGATGGGCGGCGTGCTGGATTTGAACCTGTTTTACCAGAAGATGATGAATGACCTGACGAAGGGATATTTGGAGAAGGTCAACATGCCGACACAGGACGATATCGCCCGGGTCGCGTCCCTTGTCGTCAATGTGGAAAACAAAGTGGATAACATTGAGGAATTCCTTGAGGAGCGCGTGGAGGCCCTGGAGGCATCGCCGGCGGCAAAACGCGACCTGGCCAAGGTAAAGAATGACCTGCGCGCACTCGAAGCGAAGGTTGATCAAATTCTGGAACACCTGACAAAACAACAAGAACTGCTCCAAGGATTGCAAACGCGGGAAGAAAAGCAATAAGCTTTTTACTTCTATACATGCATTGTTGCACATATCTAATTTAAGGGGGAGCAAGAAATGATTCAATTAGAAGGCAGAGTAGCAATCGTAACAGGCGGCGCAAAAGGAATTGGGGAATCGATTACAGCAGCGCTTGCTCATGAAGGCGTAAAGGTGGTCATCAACTACAACAGCAGTGCCCAGGCGGCAGAAGAGCTTGTTGCCAAGCTGGCAGCTGAAGGATATGAAGCATATGCAGTACAGGCGGATGTTTCTGTGCCGGAGGATGCAAAGCGCCTTGTGGAAGAAACCGTACAGCGCTTTGGCAAAGTCGACTTCCTGATCAACAATGCCGGCATCACACGTGACCGCAGCTTCAAGAAGCTGAGCCGCGAGGACTGGGATAAGGTAATCGATGTGAATCTGAGCAGCGTGTACAACACAGCAAGTGCGGTGCTTCCTTACATACTGGAATCTGAAGGCGGCCGCATTATCAATATTTCTTCCATTATTGGTCAGGCCGGCGGCTTTGGCCAAACCAACTACTCTGCAGCAAAAGCCGGCATGATCGGCTTCACCAAATCATTGGCTCTCGAATTAGCAAAAACAAATGTAACAGTCAACGCGATTTGCCCGGGCTTTATCAATACAGAAATGGTCGCAGAAATTCCGGCAAACGTGCTGGATGGCATCGTAGCAAAAATCCCTAAAAAACGCCTTGGCTCACCTGATGAAATCGCGCGCGGCGTGCTGTACCTGTGCCGTGACGGTGCGTACATCACCGGTCAGCAGCTGAACATCAACGGCGGCTTATACATGTAATGTCTCAAGCAAGGAAGTGCAAACCTGAGGGAATGCACTTCTTTTTATAGAAAAGCGGAACCGGCTCGTTCAGCTCACCGAAGGGAGGTTCCGGACTCTAAAAGGCGTTGTCTGCCTTTTATGGGGCCGGGTCCTCCCTGGCAGTGAGCCGGCCGGTGCAGCTGGACAGAAGAAAAGCGGAACCGGCCTGATTGGCCCGCAGACAGGGCAGTTTGGCTGGACAATACAAAGGGGGCTGTTCAATGGCAACAATGTGGAAGGAATGGGAAAAAACACTGAATTTCTATCCGGAAGAATATCGCAATGCCTATAGCCGGGCAAAGAAGGCGGGCGAGGTGCTGTGGCGCGAGCCAGATCCGCAGGTGGGGCAGACGCCAAAGGAAGTCATTTGGACGAAGAACAAGGCGAAGCTGTACCGGTATGTGCCAAAGAAAGAGCAGACGCACCGTGTGCCGCTGCTGCTTATCTATGCCCTCATCAACAAGCCGTATATTATGGACCTCACCCCGGGCAACAGCCTGGTCGAGTATTTGGTGGGCCGCGGCTTTGATGTGTATATGCTGGATTGGGGCGAGTTCGGGCCGGAAGACAGCCATCTGAAGTTTGATGACATCGTATTCGACTACATTGCCAAAGCAGTGAAGAAGGTGCTGCGCCATTCTAAATCAGAGGACATCTCTCTGCTTGGCTACTGCATGGGCGGCACACTGACATCCATCTATGCGGCGCTGCACCCGAACATGCCGATCCGCAATCTGATTTTCCTGACGAGCCCGTTTGATTTCTCGGAAACCGGCTTATACGGCAAATTCCTGGATGAGCGGTATTTCAATCTGGATAAGGCTGTCGATACACTCGGCAATATTCCGCCGGAAATGATTGACTTTGGCAACAAGATGCTGAAGCCGATCACCAACTTCTTCGGGCCGTACGTCACGCTGGTGGACCGCTCGGACAATCAGCGTTTCGTAGAGAGCTGGAAGCTCGTGCAAAAGTGGGTGGGCGACGGCATTCAATTCCCGGGCGAAGCCTACCGCCAATGGATTGGGGAGTTCTATCAGAAGAACAAGCTGGTCAAAGGTGAGCTTACTATCCGCGGCCGTCAGGTGAATCTGTCCGACATCCGCGCCAACATGCTGAACATTTCCGCTTCCCGTGACCATATCGCGGCGCCTTGCCAGGTGGAAGCACTGATGGACCGTGTGTCCAGCACAGATAAGGAATATGTTTGCATCCCGACAGGCCACATGTCCATCGTATATGGTCCGACTGCCGTGAAGACAACATATCCGACAATCGGCGACTGGCTTGAGAAGAGATCGCATTAATGGAAGAAGGCTGGCCTGAGTGGGCCAGCCTTCTTTTCTTGATACATCAGGAATCTGTGTCAGTCGTTAATGCCAAAGTGCGGGTGCATGAAGATATCCGCTTCATGGCCATCCTCGCGCTCCCGTTCTCCCCGCTTTTCCTCCAGCAGCTCCTGATTTTCGCCGGAGGTCCAGCCGATGTCGTTTGTCGGATGCACCCATTGGTCGCCTGCCATGATTTCCGGCGGCACCTCATCGCTCCAATGGTTCAGGGGGCTGTTCTCCGAGCTGTACAGGCTGTCTCCGATGACAACGCCATAGTCGTTAACAAATGGCGGCTGCATTTCAATGCCCGTTCCCTTAAAGGAAGGGAAATGTGCTTGATGCGGCAAAGTTTCATCCAAAATTGGGGATGCAGGGTCCTTTTCTTTCATGGGTGTCGGCCTCCTCTTTTTTTCCTTAGTATTGCCACTGCCGCTGCTCCTATCGCGTTAAAAATTACCGCTTATGACAGCGGAGCACTGTCACATACTAGGAGGGACAACTTTTATAAGCGAGGGATGTTACATGGTAAAGCGCAAGGTAGCGTATCAGGCAGCAACCAACCATAATAAGACACCGAAGGAAAGCCTGCCGGAGGGCGAAATGGCAATGGAGTTTGAGAACGAGGATACAGCGAAGTACGCCAACCGCAACTCCAAAAAAGGACGCAAAAATTCTTCTTCTTAAATACAAAGAAAGGAGTGTACGGGGGTACACTCCTTTCTTCAGTAAACAGCATGCGCCCGGTTGGCCTTGTCAATCCAGCCCTTCAGCAAAAACAAATCGATGAGCCAGATGATGCCGAAGGTAATGAGGCAGACAAGCCAGTACCATAGGATGATGCTGATTTTCTCTTTTACATAAATACGGTGGCCGCCAATGCCGCCGAGAAAGAACCAAATCAGAAGAGCCAGACCGAACGACTTGCGTTCTGATACACTCATCCTATCACCTCCTCCCTTACTCTATGCGGGAAGGGAGACGAACAGAACGTTACTGCCGGACAACGGCCGGCAGCTGTTCCTTCGGTGCGCTGTACAGCTCGCACTGCAGCGTTTTCGGATTAAAATAGGCCAGCAGCAGGGACGGAAGCGGCCGCACCTCTTGGCCGGCCAGAAGGCTGCCGATGTCAAACGGAAGCTCCTCCAGTACAGTGTGCTTATGGATTTCCTTATCTGCGAGGCGCAGCGCGGCGAAATCTTCACCCAGCAGTGCCGGCTTCTCCAAGATTGCCGCGTAGTACGGCGCCAATGTCTCTTTTGTTAATACGTCATCCCACCAAGGCTTGCGCGGACGGTACTTGTGGTTGTGCAGGTAGTCCACCTTCATGAGCCCTTTTATGATTTCCAGCTGCGGCACCTGCTGATGCTGGAGGAACTCATACAGTCGCTTAAATAAGTCCTCAAGCTGGTGGCCGATGCGCACCCAGCCGCGCTCGTCCCAATAGGCGCCAAACTCCTGGAAGAAATCAAAGGGTGTTGCGAAAATATGTGTGACCAGGTACTCCAGCGTGTAATCCATGCGGTGCGCGTTCCAGTATTTCTCCAGCACGTCCTCCACCTGCTTGATCCGCACAATATCATCAAAGGAAAGAATATTGTTGGACAGCATCTCATAAGGCGCATGGTCCATATAGACATAGCCGTGGTCCTTGGCCCGGATGCGCAGGCCGGTGCCGCGCAGCAGCTTAAGGAAGCCAAGCTGCAGCTCCTCCGGCCGAAGCGCGAACACATCGTTGAAGGTATTCTTAAAGGTATCATAGTCCTCCTCCGGCAGGCCGGCAATCAAGTCCAGATGCTGGTCGATTTTACCGCCGTCCTTCACCATGGTCACGGTGCGCGTCAGCTTTTCAAAGTTTTGCTTGCGCATGACAAGCTCATTGGTCCGGTCATTCGTGGACTGCACGCCGATTTCAAAGCGGAACAGCCCCGGCGGCGCCTCCTGATTCAGGAACTCAATGACCTCAGGCCGCATAATGTCGGCTGTAATTTCAAACTGGAACACCGTGCCGGGCAAATGCTCATCAATGAGGAACCGGAACATTTCCATGGCGTAGCTGCGGCTGATGTTGAAGGTCCGGTCCACAAACTTGATGACTCTGGCGCCATTTTGCATAAGGAAGCGGATATCCTCCTTAATACGTTCCCGGTCAAAGTAACGGACACCCACTTCAATAGAAGACAGGCAGAATTGACAGCTGAACGGACAGCCGCGGCTCGTTTCAATATAGGTGATGCGTTTGCCGAGGTGCGGGATGTCTTCCGGAAAGCGGTACGGGGACGGAATGGTCTTCAAATCCAGCTTTTCGCGCTGCGGCTTGATGACGAAGGTGCCATCCTCCTTCATAAAGGCGATGCCGTCCAATTCCTCATAATTTTGGCGGTTTTGAATCGCAAACAGCAGGTTCTTTACCGCTGCTTCTCCTTCGCCCATAATAATGAAATCAAATTCCGGCACGCGCTGGAGCCAATATTTTGTATCATAGCTGACTTCCGGGCCGCCGGCGAAGAGGATCAGATCCGGGTTGATTTTCTTCAGCATGCTGGCGACCTGGATGGTCTCTTCGATGTTCCAGATATAGCAGCTGAAGCCTATGACATCGGGCTTGCGCCGATGCAAGTCCGTTACGATATTCATAGCGGGGTCTTTAATCGTATATTCCGCCATTTCCAGGTCGAACTCAGGGGCCGCATATGCCTTCAGATAGCGGATGGCCAAGTTTGTATGAATGTACTTTGCATTTAACGTACTGACGATTGCTTTCATCTATTCAAACCTCTGTTCTTGTTTTCTATTAGGATAGACACTTTCCTAGTATAGGCATACTTGGTGGAAAAGACAATGGAAGAAGCATTTGCCACAAAGTAAAAATGTTTCTTTTGCGCAACTTTTTGGCGCTGTGTTCATATTATACAGCAAGAGCAAAAAAGTTTTAAACAGGAAAGAAGGAGACAGGCCATGAGCAATCGAATACAAGGAAAAGTAGAACTGTACGCCCATCTGCTGGAGAAGCTCCATATCATTTCGGAGCAGGAGAAGCAGCAGCTGCTGCAGCTGAATAAGTCAAGAAAATGACAAATATTACAGCAGGAAATCAAATTGGAAATACATGTATAAATGCTGAGGAAGTTATTGACAAAGCGACACTCCCATGGGATAATTCTAGTAAATTGTAAGAATTATCAAAAAATTGATAATGTGGAACGTTCATATACACGCCAACGATCTGCAGCATGAGCAGGGATACGAAATTTACATGGGGGTGAAACCAATGTTGTTGTTTTTAAGAAAATGGAAGGAACTGCGCAATATTAAGATGGAGCTTGGGTTGCGCGATTGGTTTTACGGGACGAAAATCAGCTTGTCAATGCGCGTCTCCAACCAGCCGCTCACCTTTCTGATCAACGTCGAGGGAAAGGATAAGGGCTTGTTCGTAGAGGATGATTTTATCGTTGTCAACGCAGCTTGCGAGCCTGTGTTCCAGGGAGATGAATTGCCTGCGTCGGAAGCACCGATGCATGCGGATATTTATAAGAAGACAAATGCGGATACAGTGCTGCAGGTGCAGACGGTTGACAGTCATTTGGTCGCAGAGCTGCATGCAGAGCATGGACAGGTGACATTTGAACAGAAGCATGTCGGGCGTGTATTTGGCCGTGAAGGCATTGAAACCATTACAGTTCCTATCGTGGAAACTGAACAAGAGCTGGTGGCATTGCTGGAGAGCGGATCCACGGCATTTACGGCAGAACGCGGGGCTGTGCTTGTCCATAACCAGGGTCTGATCGTCTGGGCGGAATCGCCGGAGGATACAAAGAAATGGCTGGAAGGCCTTGAATACTTAATGAACTATCATGTAAAGCTCCTGATGATTAAGGGAGCGCAGAGCTCTGTGATGTGAGGATCCTGAACACTCCTTGGGCGGATGCCCGGAGAGTGTTTCCCGTTCACCAAAAATGAAATGTAAGCGTTTTAAATCGGAACTGGCCGGCATAAAGCAGCAGGCGGGCTACTATATATAGTGGCATGCTGTAACTTATGGGAGGTCTGGGGATGCGGGTAAAATATCATTTTGTTCCGACACAGGACGTGGTGTGCTGCAGGGAAAGCGACACCGTTGCACATGCTTTGGAGGTTATGAATCAAAGCGGCTATCGTGCCATTCCGGTGCTGCAGGGGGATGGGCGGTCCTTTGCCGGGCTGATCTACAAGGTGGACATATTGGAGCACCTGTACGAAAAAAGCGGCAGCAGGGGGGACTTGGCGGCTCATCTTGTTGAAGACAGCCAGGCCTATGTGTTTGAGCGGGACTCCTTCTTTCGGGCCTTCTACACGATTCGCAGGCTGCCCTTCCTTGCGGTCCTGAATGACCAGCATGAGTTTGTCGGCATTTTGACCCACGCCAATGTATTTGATGTCATGGAGGATTCCTTCGGGATGAATACAGGCGGTTATACGCTGACGATCGCCACACACGAGCATAAAGGCACGATTAAAGACCTTGGCAATGCGTTGAAGAATTACAACATTGGCGGCTTGATGACGCTCGATAACGGCGATAAATATGTCAGACGCATCATCCTGAACATTACGGACAATTTGGACGAAGCGGAGATGAAGCAGCTGATTGCCAAGCTGGAAAAGCGGGACTTCCGGGTCAGCCGGGTGGACCGCATGTAAGAAGAGAAGGGGAGCCCTCGGGGGCTCCCCTTCTCTGTCTATGGCAGAAAGAAAGGCTTGGGGGCCAGCAAGTCGGAAACAAATACAATTTCGCCAGCTTCCTTCAACTGCGGAATATGGGACTGGATGACGCTGGCGGTAATTTCTCCCGGCGGCCCGACGTGGCCGATGATAATCATGGTTTTCTCCTCCTGCATCCGCTTCAGCAGCAGAGAAGCCTGCCGCGTTACGTGGGCAGAGGTGTACACATCATCGAAGAACATTTCGTTCTCAATGACCGGAACATCCAATTCGCGGGCGATTTTGGGCACCACGCTGTGCGGGTTTGTTTTACTGTCCAGATAGAACAACCCATACTCCTTGCACACAGAAAGCACAATCCGCATGATGCGTTCATCTGCGGTTGCTTTAGAGCCCATATGATTATTCATGCCAATGGCATAGGGGACTTCCTTGATCGCCATTTCCACCCGTCTGCGGATTTCCTCATCGCTGAGGTCTGTTGTGATGGCATTTGGGCCAAGCCAGCTCCGTTTGCCCCGGAGCGGCTCCATCGGCATATGGATAATGACCTCATGGCCCTTCTCATGGGCGGCTGTTGCATCCTGGCGCGAGCTTGGCAAGAACGGCATGACCGCAATTGTAAGAGGGATCGGGAGCGACAGCATATGGCCGGTGCCTTTCATGTTGTTGCCGAAGTCATCAATAATAATGGCAACCTTATGCTTTTCCACAGCGGCAGCCTGGGGGGCGGCAGCAAACAGCAAGGCGGCCATACAACATAGGGAAGCGAGCTTTTTCATGGTTTCACACCCGTTTCATAAAGTTTTACCTATAGCTATGTTGTGTCAGATCGCGGAAAATTACGCGCGAACTCCGTCGAATTATCTGATGCGTCCGTTGGCGGAACGGTCAGAAACCGCATGATTTCGCGGCGTATAGAAAAAATACAACAAAAAAAATGTCTATTATTGCGAATGTATTTACAAAGATAGAATAATTTGTAATAATTCTCAAGGTGAGATTGAGAATTTGTAAATTCGATGGAAAATGACATAAGCACAGTTCATATAAAGCAGAGTATAGGAAGAAGGAAAAATGAGGGGGATTGAGATGTTCCAGTCAAAAAGAAAGCATATGGTGGACAAGCTGTTGTTAGACATCAAACAAAAGCGGGAGGAAATGATTCAGATCGGGATGCAAAATGGACTGGCAAGCGCTGAAACAATTCAGGCCAGCCAGGAGCTCGATTTGCTGATTGTCGAATATCAAAGGTGCAAAGAGGCAACTGACCAGCCTTTCTATTCTCATGCCCTTCGCCGTTACTCTTCCTGGCGGCGCACCAGACGCTTTCTTACAAAGGCTGTGCTGGCCGTAGTTGCAGCAAGCATGATCGGGTAAAGGCTTACTATGGAAGATAGTAGATACATAGCAAGAGGCATTGACACTTTCCAATTGCTTCCGGTATAATATCTCTGCTTCAAGATACTATTTGCGTAAAGGGTGAGCAGAGGATGGATGCATCAAGCCAAGAAAAAGCCTTGTCGCTCAAGGTAGTTATTGCATTGTCCCGTGCATACCGCCGTGTGATGGACATTTCCAATGAATCCGTACAGGGATACGGCTTAAACCCGACCGAGTTCGGTGTGCTGGAATTGCTGTTTCATAAAGGAGAACAGCCGCTGCAGCAGATTGGCGAGAAAATCCTGCTGGCCAGCGGCAGCATTACGTATGTCATTGATAAGCTGGAGAAAAAACAGCTTGTTGTCCGTAAACCGTGCCAGCGTGACCGGCGCGTGATTTTTGCCAGCCTGACAGCGTCCGGACAAGAGCTGATGGAGACCATTTTTCCGCAGCATGAAGAGCTGCTTCATACGTCCCTGGATATGCTCAGCCAGGAAGAGAAGGAGGAGCTGCTGCAGCTTCTGAAAAAAATCAGCGGTTATTCTCAGAAGTGAGAGTTTGCGCGGACAAGCCCGGATCATATGCTTTGAGACCTGCTCAAAGCTTTTTTCTTTAGCAAGGGAAACAGGCGGAGCTTGTGGAATATATGTAGCATGTACCGATTACTTATTCGTGAGGTGAAGAAAATGGCGTTTGAGAATTATGTGTATGTCCGTCCGGATATGCAGCAGCTTGAACAGCAGTTTACCGCGGCGCTCGCAGCCTTTTCTGCTGCAGCCACGCTGCAGGAGCAAGAGGAGGCAATAGCGGAAATCAACCGCATCCGCAATGGCTTTGATACGATGGCAAACGTTTGCCACATCCGCCATACCATCAATACAAATGATGAGTTCTACAGAGATGAGCAGGACTTCTTTGATGAAAGTGCCCCGGTGCTGCAGGGGCATGTAACAAAGTACTATGAGGCGCTTGTGTCTTCCGCATTCCGAAGGGAACTGGAGGAAAAGTACGGCAAGCAGCTGTTTGCGCTGGCGGAATGCGAACTGCGTACATACTCGGATGCAGTGCTTGAGGATTTGCAGGCGGAAAATAAGCTGTCCTCACAATATACAAAGCTGCTGGCCTCCGCCAAGATTCAGTTTGAAGGCGAAGAGCGCACGCTTTCGCAGCTTGCGCCGTTCATGGAGAATCCGGACCGCGAGATGCGCCGCCGCGCCAGTGCCGCTTACTACGGCTTCCTGGCTGAGCATGAAACGGAGCTGGATGACATTTACGGCCAGCTTGTCAAAATCCGCACAGCTATTGCGAAAAAGCTTGGCTTCCATAATTTTGTGGAGCTCGGGTATATGCGGATGTGCCGCACAGACTATAACGCAGCCATGGTGGCGAACTTCCGCCAGCAGGTGCTTGACCATATCGTACCGATTGCGACGAAGCTGCGCCAGCGCCAGCAGCAGCGCATCGGGGTGGAAGCGCTGAAATTTTACGATGAAGGCTTTGAATATCCATCCGGCAACCCGGTGCCAAAGGGCGACCCGGAATGGATTGTGGAAAATGGCCGGAAGATGTACGCCGAGCTGTCTCCGGAAACAAATACCTTCTTCCAATTTATGCTCGATAACAATCTGATGGATCTCGTGGCGAAGAAGGGAAAGGCTGGCGGCGGGTATTGCACGTATATTGCGAACTACAAAGCGCCATATATCTTCTCCAACTTTAATGGCACCTCCGGCGACATTGATGTCCTGACACATGAGGCGGGGCATGCCTTCCAGGTATACGAAAGCCGTTCCTTCCAAATTCCGGAATATAACTGGCCGACCTACGAGGCGTGTGAAATCCACTCCATGAGCATGGAATTTTTCACTTGGCCGTGGATGGAGCATTTCTTCCAGGAAGATACGGAAAAGTACTATTTTTCACATTTAAGTTCAGCCTTGCTGTTCCTGCCGTATGGCGTGACGGTGGATGAGTTCCAGCATTTTGTATATGAACATCCGGAAGCTACGCCTGCCGAGCGCAAGCAGGCATGGCGCCGCATTGAGAAGAAGTATTTGCCTCACCGTGATTATGAGGGCAATGCCTATCTGGAAAGCGGCGGCTTCTGGCAGCGCCAGGGCCATATCTACAATTCTCCCTTCTACTACATTGACTACACGCTGGCCCAGATTTGCGCCTTCCAATTCTGGAAGCGGTCACGCGAAGACCGTGAAGCGGCCTGGCTGGATTACGTGAACCTTTGCCGCCAGGGCGGCAGCCAATCCTTCCTGCAGCTGGTGGAAACAGCGGGGCTGCGCTCACCGTTTGCGGATGGCTGTGTGGAATCCGTTGTTGGGGAAATTGAAGCTTGGCTTAATCAAGTGGATGATTCTGATTTGTAAGAAAATTCTAAGAAAGTTCATAAAGGCTGAGGCTGCACCGGATGATGATATGTGATAATGAAGTGAGGAACTATCATCATCCGGTCAGGCCCGGCGGCCATGACCGGGGTGCCCCTTGTAAAGGAGGCGCCCTTTTTGAGTATAGGGGAGGGGAGCAGGGATGACAGAGCGAACAACAGCGGGGCTGGCGGCAGTGCTGCAGTCCTTGGAGCATACGAGGGAGAAGCTGCTGCAGGAGGTGCAGGGGCTTTCGGATGTGCAGCTGAATTCAAAGCCGAAGCGGGAAAAGTGGAGTATTATGCAAAACCTGCATCATTTGCATTTGATTGAGCAAGCGGTTGCTGCATCCGTGGACGATGCGCTGCGGCACAGTGAGAGGGAGCAGCTGTATGCCAAGCCGGTGGAGCGGACGCTGGACCGCACCTACAAGGTGGAGGCGCCGGAGCAGGTACGGCCAACGGAGACCATTTTGAAGGAAGAACAAATCCGCCAGATGCTGGCGCATTCCCGCGGGGAGCTGCTGAAGGTGCTGCAGCAGGTTACCGATGAAATGGAGGTCTTGGAGAAATCCTCCCGGCATCCGATATTTGGCAAGCTGAGCCTGCAGCAATGGCTGGAGTTTCTGAATCACCACGAGCAGCGGCATATTGCCCAGATTCAAGAAGCGAAGCGTGCCTTGCATTCATAGAAAAAAGCCGGTCCCGGAGAAGCTCCGGAGCCGGCTTTTACTTATTTCTCGCGTTTCATTTGACGTCGGAAGAACAGCTCATACATGATCGGAATGATAATGAGCGTCAGCAGTGTGGATGACGTCAAACCGCCGATAACTGTAATCGCCAGTCCCTTGGAGATCAAGGTGCCGGACGAGGTGGTCAGCGCGAGCGGAATGAGGGCGGTAATGGTCGCGAATGCCGTCATCAGGATGGGGCGCAGCCGCGTTTTGCCTGCTTCCACGAGTGCGTCGCGAATTTTCATGCCTTTTTGCTCACGGTTCTGGCCAATGCGGTCCACCAGCACAATCGCATTTGTTGTGACAATCCCGATCAGCATGAGGAAGCCGATCATCACGCTGACAGACAGCGGTTCCTTTGCGATGAAGAGCGACACAAGCGCCCCGATGGGCACAAAGATCAGGGAAGACAGGATAATGAACGGAATGCGCGCCTTTCCGAAGGTGATGAGCATGGCCAGATAGACAAGGCCGATGGCGATAATCATGGCCAGCCCGAGATCCTGGAATGTTTTCACGGTATCATCGCTTCCGCCGCCGGCTGTCAGTGAGACATCCTTCGGTAAATCCAGCTTTTTCACATCACTGCTTACCTGCTGGGTAACAGCTTGTGTGTTGTTGCCCTCAATTTGGGCGGATACGCGGGCGTATATTTTGCCGTCGAGCTTCTGGATGGCGGTGAAGCTGTCAATTTCCTTCACCTCAGCGACTTCGCCCAGCTTGACAGGGCCGCGCTGGCTGAACAGGGTCACATTCTTCAGTTCATCCAAGGAAGCGAGAGACTGGCTGTAGGACAGCTGTACACTTTGGTCCTTCTGGTCCAGCTTCAGGGTGCCTACCTGTACCGGTGTTGTCTGGTCGGAAATGGTTCCAAGAATCTGGAAGCCGGACAGCCCGTACTGGGCGGACTTTTCAGGATCAATCTGCACCAAGTATTGCTTCTGCTTCTCTGAGAAGTTGTTTGTCACATATTTTAGATCTTTATTTTTGCCCATGTATTCTTCCACTTGCTTGGCGGCTGTTTGAAGCGCATCCAGGTTTGTGGAATACAGGTCGATGTCAACGTTATTATTGGAAGGCGGTCCGCCGGAGGAAAGCTCCTGCACGCCGAGCTTCGTGCCCTTTGCTTCGGCATCGGCAATCTCCTGCATCTTCTTCTCAAGCTCTGTTATGAGCTTTGGCACATCCTCGCCTTCCTTCAGCGTAATGAAGTAGCTTGCTTTGTTTTCCCGCTTCAGGCCGGTTGTGAAGTCACGGCTGCCGACTCCTGCGGTGACCTCCTTAATGCTGTCATAGCCGCGGAACATCTTCTCCATTTTCAACGACACATCATTCGTTTTCTCCAAAGATGTAGAAGCCGGCAGTTCAATAGAAGCAATGAGCGTTTTTTGCGCTTCATTTGGAATAAATGTAAAGCCGAGCTTCGGCACGACCGCAAAGGAGCCGCCCAGCAGCAGAAGTGAAGCGAGAATGACAATAAGCTTATGGTTTAAGGCCCAAACGATGGACTTGGCATAGGCGCGCTGCAGACCGTCCTCCTTCTCTTCCTTTGGCACCTTCTTAAAGGAAAAGCGGGCCAAAATCGGAACGACTGTGACAGCGACCAGGAGGGAAGCCAGCAGCGAGAACACAATCGTTAATGCAAACGGCAGGAAGAACTCGCCGGTGATGCCGCCGACAAAGCCAAGCGGCAGGAATACGACAACGGTTGTCAGTGTGGAAGATACAATGGCCTTTAAAATTTCCCGTGTGGAATCCAGTACCAGCTCATTGGACATGCCTTCCTTGGATTTGCGCACACGGCGGAAAATATTTTCAATGACGACGATGCTGTCATCCACCACGCGGCCGACCGCGACAGCCATGCCGCCGAGCGTCATAATGTTCAGCGAAATGTCCAGCCGCTTTAAGAAAATGACCGCGAATAACAGGGACAGCGGAATGGAGACAATCGCAATGATGGTGGCGCGGATGTTGCGCAGGAACAGCAGCACGGCCAGGGAGGCGAACAGTGCGCCCAGCAAGCCTTCCTTCACCAGCGTCTCGACCGATTTCTTGATGCCGTCTGCGGAATCATAGCCGATGGCATAATCCACTTTGTCCTTGTAGCGGTCCAATACTTTGATTACCTGGTCCGCCACCTCGACAGTATTGGCATCCTGCTTCTTCGTGACAGCCATGGAGAGCGCATCCTTTTCATTGTAGCGCGTCTTTTCCGCTTGCTCGGATACAGCCTCAATCTTGGCAATATCCTTTAAGAGCACAGGAGCGGCCTGCGGTCCTGCCTGGGCCGCAAGAGGTGGCTTCAGCTGCAGATTTTCCAGCTTGCTGATGGTATCCAGCTTTTCCTCCACGCGCACCGGCACCTGCAGATCAGCGGTGTTGACACGGCCGGCCGGGAAGGAGAGGAACTTGGCGTTGATTTGCTCCTTCAGGGCGCTGAGAGTCAGTCCGTAGCGCAATGCTTTTTCCCGGTCCACGGTAATTTGGACAAGATTTTCCTTCATGCCGCCGACAGAGACGCTGTTGATGCCCTGAATTTTGTTCAGCTCCGGAACAATCTCGTCATTCAGCAGCTTTTCCAAATCCGCATCTCCTTTTGCGAATAAGGAGATGTTGTAGATTGGAAAGGAGCCGAAGGAGAAGCGGTTCACCTTGGCCTGGGCCGTCTCCGGCAGCTTTGCATCTTTGATGGAGGCATTGATTTGCTGCTCCACCTTATCCATGTCTGTATCAAACGGGAACTCCAGGTTGATAATGCCGATGCTCTCGTAGGAAGAGCTCTTCAGCGACTTTAAGCCTTCAATTCCTTTCAGTTCGTTTTCCAGCTTCGTTGTGACCTGCTGGTTCACATCATCCGGCGAAGCTCCCGGATAAATCACTTCCACTGATACCTGCGGGAACTCAATATTTGGCAGCAAATCGACCTTCAGGCCGCTGAACGAGTAGAGGCCGCCAAGAATGAGCAAAAATGAAATGATGAACACGGCGACAGCATTTTTAAGGCTGAAGCGGGTCAGAAAGTTCATATGCCATTCCCTTCCTTTCTATAATAGATTTTGATTTCGTTCCATATATAAGCATTGTAAAGCATTTATATAGAAGCTGCACTTGTTTTGTTTCAGTTTTTTGTAAGTTTTGTATAAGTTTTTGTGAATGTTGTATGATGGCATATTCTTCGGCCGGGTGGTCATTCTAAGAATGAGTATACGGGAAGGAGCTGAAGGAAATGTCTCACCAGAAGAAGGAAAAGGAACGCCTCTGGCGGGCGCGCAAGGAGAACCAGCAGCCGCATGGCAAGGTTAAGACGTTTGCGGAGCTGGCAGAGGGTACAGACGACCATAAGAGAAGCTGAAGAAATAAGAAAAAACGCGGTGGCAGGCCCACTGCGTTTTTTAGTGTACTCTCGGGAAGGACAGACGAAAGCAGGATCCGTCCCCCTGCTGGCTTGTAATTTTCACGTTGCCGCTCATGGCCTTCACGATGCTGAACACCACCATCATGCCGAGGCCGGTTCCTTTCTCCTTTGTGGAGTAGAACGGCGAGCCGAGACGCTGAAGCTGCTCCTTGCTCATGCCGGTCCCGGTGTCCTCAATGAGAAGCTGGACCGAGTCATCCTGCTCCGATGCCGAGATGGTAAGTGTGCCGCCGGACGGCATCGCCTCAATACAGTTTTTTAAAATGTTCAGGATGCACTGATTGAATTTCTGCTTTTCTCCGAGCACGTACAAAGGCTGCCCCGGGGGCTCATACTGCACCACGATGTTGGAGAAATGGGCGAGCGGTGTGATGAGGGACAGAACACTGAACAGCTCGGCTTGAACGTCCAGCCGCTGTGTCTTGTCAATGCTCGGCTTGGCAAATGTCAAATAATCAGTCAGTACATGATTGGCCTGGTCAATTCCGTTGATGGCGATATCGAGATATAGGCTGCGCTCCTCCGGTGAGTGCTGGCCTGTCTGCAGCAGCTGCAGAAAGCCCCGGGTGGAGGTGAGAGGATTTCGGACTTCATGGGAGATGGAGGCGGCCATTTCCCCGATAAGATGGAATTTTTCCATGTTCACAAACTCCTCCTGCAGGCGGACCTGCGAGCGCAAAATCTCAATGAGATACAAAATGAGCAGTGTGCCGGCCGTGCTGCAGAACTGATAAAAGGAAACATGCCAAAAGTAATCCTGCGGGTCCGGGACATTCCATAAGAAAAACGGTGCCCAGCCAATCGGAAATAAAGCGCTTGCAATGGCGCAGAGCAGCAGCTTTCGCCGGAACTGTCCCTGGATGAAGGGCTTGTACATGAAAAGAAGCGCAAGATAGGAAACAGAAGAAGCGAACAAGGCAGGCAGTGCCCCGTCGCCGCCAACCAAGAAGCGGTACAAGTTCATTAAAGCCCATACAGCGCCTCCTGCTGCGGGACCGCCTATCAGCGTGCTGAAGATAAGAGAGATATGCCGCAGGTCAAACCGGTAGCCGGGGTAAGTCTGAACGGCGAAGGTAATGCAGACAACAATCGAGAGAGAAGCGAGCGCAAGAAAGAAAGCTGCGCTTAAGCGCGGATGCTGCCGTCCCTTATGAACCCAGAACAAATGAAAGACAAGCACGGATATAAGCAGAATCATAATATTGAGCAGCAGATACATGATGTACGGTCCCAAAGCAATTCCTCCTTGGTACAGGCTGTTACGTATAATCCCATCATACAACGCAAAGACGCAATTTTAAATAAATATTGACAATTTTGAAAACCTTTTTCAGTAGTTTTCTTTTCGATGGAAATGTGGTACGATTTTATAGCGATTTTTAGAAGAAAGTCCATGCTGCCGGCATGGGAGAGGTTCGCGAACTCCCTCTATAAAAAACTAAGGTTATAACAATATCTATGGGGTATTGTTATTGTTTTTTAGGAGACAAGGAAGCCCTTGTCGATAGTTCAAGAATGCTCTTTCTTCCATATATAAGAAGGGAGATGTATGAGATGTTAAAGCAGGAAAAAGCCGTTGTGGTGTTCAGCGGCGGGCAGGACAGTACAACCTGCCTGTTTTGGGCGCTGCAGCAATTTCAAGAGGTAGAGACGGTGACGTTCCATTATGGGCAGCGCCATGAATTGGAGATTGAGTGTGCGGCCGCCATTGCCAAGGAACTCGGTGTAAAGCACACCGTGCTGGATATGAGTTTGCTTGGGCAGCTGACGCCAAACGCTTTGACAAGAAATGATATAGAGATTACGCATGAGGAAGGCGGGCTTCCTTCGACGTTTGTGGACGGCCGCAATTTGCTGTTTCTGTCCTTTGCGGCAGTTATGGCAAAGCAGGTCGGCGCGCGCCACATTGTGACAGGCGTGTGTGAAACAGATTTCAGCGGCTATCCGGATTGCCGCGATGTGTTTGTAAAGTCTTTAAATGTAACGATTAATCTGGCGATGGATCATGAGTTTGTCATTCATACACCGCTGATGTGGATTGACAAGGCGGAAACGTGGAAGCTGGCGGATGACCTCGGCGCCTTCGAATTTGTGCGCGAGAAGACACTCACCTGCTATAACGGCGTCATGGGCGACGGCTGCGGCGAATGTCCGGCATGCAAGCTGCGCAAGGCCGGCCTGGACAAGTATTTGGCCGAGCGTGAAGGAGCGGAGAACTGATGGACTTCTTTGGCTTTCGCATCGTAGAGAACCTGCAAAAGATCGACCGGGACATTAAACGGGATCAGTTGAAATACCACAACAAGCGCGTGATGGTGAGCAAGGAGTTCACCTTTGACGCGGCGCATCATCTGCATTGCTATGAAGGGAAATGCAAGAACCTGCACGGCCATACGTATAAGGTTGTGTTCGGCATCAGCGGCTATGTGGATGAAGTCGGTCTGGCGATTGATTTTGGCGATATCAAGGAGATTTGGAAGCAGGAGATTGAAGTGTATCTCGACCACCGCTATTTGAATGAAACGCTGCCGCTGATGAATACGACAGCGGAAAATATGGTGGCGTGGATTTTTGAAAAAATGGAAGCGGCGCTTGGGACAGAAGAGCGCCAGCAGCAATACAAAGGCGCACGCGTGGAATTTGTCCGCCTGTTTGAGACACCGACGAGCTATGCCGAGATGAGACGGGAGTGGATGTATGGTGAGTAAGATTCCCGTTCTTGAAATCTTCGGTCCGACTGTACAGGGCGAGGGGATGGTCGTGGGGCAGAAAACGATGTTTGTCCGGACGGCCGGCTGCGATTACAAATGCGCCTGGTGCGATTCGGCCTTTACATGGGACGGCTCGGGCAAGGACCAAATCCGGCAGATGAGTGCCGCGGATATATGGGAAGAGCTGCGCCGCATCGGCGGCGACCGCTTCTCGCATGTGACCATTTCCGGCGGCAATCCGGCGCTCCTGGCTTCGCTTGGGGAGCTCATTCGTCTGTTGAAGGAGAACGGCATCCGCACGGCGCTGGAGACGCAGGGGAGCAAATGGCAGGACTGGCTGCCTGAGATTGACGATATCACCATTTCCCCGAAGCCGCCAAGCTCCGGCATGCAGACAGATTTTACGATGCTTGACAGTATCATTGATAGATTGCAAGATCAGCATGTCAGCCTGAAGGTTGTCGTATTTGATGATGCGGACTTTGCCTATGCGGAAACTGTGCATCTGCGTTATCCGCAGGTGCCATTCTTCCTGCAGGTGGGCAATGATGATGTGAAAACGGCAGACGATGCGGCGCTCATCAGCCGTTTGCTCGGCAAGTATGAGTGGCTGATTGACAAAGCAATGGAAAGCCGTACGATGAACGATGCACGTGTGCTGCCGCAGCTGCATGCGCTTGTGTGGGGCAACAAACGCGGTGTGTGAGGAGGAGACAAACATGACAGGACGTAAAGATGAAGAATTGCAGGATGTCACGCTGCTGGGAAATCAAAACACAAAATATTTGTTTGCATACTCTCCGGAGATTCTGGAGACATTCGATAACAATCACCCGAACCGTGACTATTTCGTAAAGTTTAACTGCCCGGAATTTACAAGCCTTTGCCCGAAGACCGGACAGCCGGATTTCGCCACGATTTATATCAGCTACATTCCTGACATTAAGATGGTGGAGAGCAAGTCCTTGAAGCTGTATTTGTTCAGCTTCCGCAATCATGGCGACTTCCATGAGGACTGCATGAATATCATCATGAATGATCTCATTAAGCTGATGAATCCGCGCTACATTGAAGTGTGGGGCAAGTTCACGCCGCGCGGCGGCATCTCCATTGACCCATACTGCAACTGGGGGCGCCCGGGAACAAGGTACGAGCAGATGGCGGATTATCGTCTGATGAACCATGACTTGTATCCGGAAAAAATCGATAACCGGTAACTGAAAAAAGGATCCTGTGACAGGATCCTTTTCTTTTATGCGTGCTGTGCAATAATCGTATAGTTTTTGTGATTGACAACGGTAAGCGGCTCTACATCCAGTTCCCGAAAATTCTTCATAATAGTCACGTCCACGATGACGGAGTTCTTGTTTACCTTTTGCACCCGTCCTTGCAGACCCTCTTTGAATTGAATGATGTCACCGGCTTCTGCGATCTTCATGTCTGTTCTCTCCTCACGAGTCAAAAGTTTAGTAGAAAAAGAGAGGATTGACAAAATGACTTTTCCTACTTTTCTTTATTTTGCAGGAAGTTGTCTTGTTTGTAAATGTTTTCATTACATTTTTTTATAAAAAATCTATTTTTATAGAAAAATAATACAAAATTATAAGGGGTCACGGAGGATACAGTCAAATTTAAAGAAATAAAGATGGTGTCAGCAGAATATAATGGTATGGAAAATTATGAGAAGAGGGGTTGGCTGAGTGGGAGACTTATTCTGGGTCGTTGCTTTGTTCATTGTAATTGTGTTTGTCGTAATTGCATTCGGCAAGAAGAAAGACAAGAGCTCCTACAGCTCAAACGATTGGTATGATGGAAATGACGGAAATGACGGAAATGACGGAAATGACGGAAATGACGGAAATGACGGAAATGACGGAAGCGATGCTGCAGACTCCGGCTCTGGCGACAGCGGAGACGGTGGAGGCGATTGAAGGAAAGGGGGGGGGCTGCGGCTGCCCCTTCTTTGCTGTTTCTGTCTGCTGTGTGTGGTATGATATAAGCAGATATGACAAAGGATAATACCAGAGTCTGGAAAAAACGGAGAGTGAGAGGGATGCAAATCTCGTTGATCAGACATGGTCCTCCGATCATGCCGTCGGATCGGATTCGTGTGAAGCAATTTCCGGATTGGCTGCGTGCTTACGGAGAGGCGGATGCGGATTTGGCAGAGCCTGTACCGGAACGGACGCGGAGAATGGTGGAAGGCGCCAGATTTATTGCTTCAAGCAATGCGAAGTGCGCAGTGCAATCAACAGCATCGTTGACCAACTCCTTATCGTTTTTGCAAAGCTCGTTATTTCGGGAGGCAGCCCTGCTGCAGACGCCGCCATTGCCTCGTTGGGTAAGCATGAAGCCGGAATCCTGGGTGCGGGTCGGGCGCGCCTGCTGGCTCGCCGGCCTTGGCCGCAGCGAAGAGCCGTATGAGCAGGCCCGGATCCGGGCCAGACAGGCTGCTGATGTATTGATCGGGTATGCTGCCTTTTATCAAAAGGTGGCGCTGGTCGGCCATAGCTATTTCAATGTGATGGTTGCAAAGGAGCTGCAGCAAAGAGGCTGGCTTGGGCCGCTGCTCCCCGAGAGAGGGTATTGGAATTGTGCAGTATATCGTTATAACAAGGTGTTGGCAGGAACGGATCTGAAGCAGCATGTTCCGCTTACCTTCCCATAAGAAAGGCACAATTTCCAGCAGGAATCTTGTGCCTTTCTTATGTTTCCTGCTTGTCGCTTTTCCCAAAGCAGGGTACAATTGAGTCTTGCAGAGGTGAGGTCATGGATTATACACTGGCAAATGAAATATTGGATAAGCTGAAAAACAGAGAATTGCACGAGTATACGGTTACGAAGGAGTCCTTCTATGCCTTTCGTGAAGCGCTGGTCAAGCGGCCGGATTTCAAGCATTTCCGCGGCACTGCTTATCATGGCGGCCGGGTCGTATACACATATATAGAGACAGCCAGGTCATAGGGATTGGGAGGCAAAGGAATGAAGCCGACACCGCAGCGGTTGACGAGCTGGGATTATATGTGGCAGGGCGCTGACGGCAAGCGGTATGCCGGCATGGTGCTGCTGCCATGGGAGCGCAAGAAGGAAGGGCGCTACCTGTGGGAGATGAAAAAGCGCATTGCCGATGCATACAAAAGCAAGGCGTACGTGTCTGTCACAATTTTGCAGGGAGATTCATTTTTGGACTTGGACGGGCGCGTGGCTCATGTAAGCGAGGAGAAAAGCATGGTGACGCTGCAGGATGCAGCGGGGAATGTCCACCGCTTCCGGATGAGCGACGTGCTTCACATTGGGGATCAACAGGAAGAGGGCGGCTCAAAATAAGAGCCGCCTTTTTCTGATAAGCTGCAGACAGGGCGAAGGGGAGCCTCAATCGGCTCCCGCTGGCTTGTTTTTTGGCGCCGCTTCGGTATGCTTCCGGTAGTTTGCGCATTTTTCCTTAAAGCATACTGTTTTTGTGCCGGGAGGAAGACTTTCTTTAAACTTTTCATAGCACCAGCAAATGTCCTGTTTCACACATACACGCTCCATTTTCGCTTGCTTCCTTATATTGTACGAAAGCCGCCGCAGGTTTGTCAGCAAAAAGCATTGTAGACGGCCTGCAGCCGGTATACAATGGATGTGGGGGATTTTTCCTATTCCTGAAGATAAGGGAGTGAGAGGGATGAAAGAAAAAGCAGCGTGGCGGATGAACGGCTTTCTGGGCCTGCTTTTGCTGTTGCTGGTTGTTGCAGGGGCCCTTTATTTTGCGATTGTGCAGTATAATCCGCTGTATGCCATTCTGGCAGGCATTTTGGCGTTGATTGTGCTGAGCGGCATGACTGTGGTGCAGCCCAACGATTCCGTGGCCGTCATTTTTTTCGGGCGCTATTTGGGAACGATTCGGGACGATGGCTTCTTCATTACAGTACCGTCCTTGCGCAAGCGTGTGTCTTTGCGCGTGCGGAACTTTAACAGCGACACACTAAAGGTGAATGATGTGGACGGCAACCCGATTGAGATTGCGGCGGTCGTTGTATTTAAGGTGACTGATACGGCTAAGGCGCTGTTTGATGTGGAACACTATACCGAGTTTGTCCGCATTCAAAGCGAAACGGCTCTTCGTCACGTGGCAACGAAATATCCGTATGATACAGACAGTGAACAGCAGTGGTCGCTGCGCGGCAATGCCGAAGAAATTGCCGGGGAGCTGGCGCGCGAACTGGAAGAGCGCCTCAGCGTGTCCGGTGTGCATGTGATGGAAGCGCGGCTGACGCACCTGGCGTATGCACCGGAAATCGCCAGCGCGATGCTGCAGCGCCAGCAGGCCAACGCCGTGGTGGCGGCCCGCCAGAAGATTGTGGAGGGTGCTGTCGGCATGGTGGAGGCAGCGCTGGAGCAGCTGGAGCAGAAGCGGGTTGTCCAGCTCAGCGAGGACATGAAGGCGCAAATGGTCAGCAACCTCATGGTCGCGATTGTATCAGAGAAGGGAACGCAGCCTGTGATGAACGCCGGTACAGTAAGATGAGGACCTCATGCGGGGTTCTTTTTTTACGCAAGGGGGAATCCGATGCCGTATTTGCACACAACGCGTCTGTATATGATCCCGCTCACGCCGGAGCTGGTGCAGACAGCTATGAGGGACGTGCGTGAACTGGAGCGGCGGCTGGCCTGCCGGATTGCGCCGGGATGGCCTTCTGATTTGTATCAGAGTGTCCTTCCCTTGAAGGCGGCAGAGCTGTCAGAAAACCCGCTTGCCGGCCGTTGGGGCGGCTGGGTGATTCATCGCCGCCGGCAGATCTTACTTGGAAACATGGGCCTTAAGGCCGGACCGAATGAAACAGGGACAGTGAGCCTTGGCTACAGCATTGCGCCGGCTTACCGGGGCCATGGGTATGCGACGGAAATGGGCCGGGCATTCGTCGAGTGGGCGCTCCGGCAGCCCGGGGTGGAACGGGTTACAGCTGATTGTCTGGCGGCAAACCTCGCTTCAGCCCGGGTGCTGGAGAAAATCGGGCTGCGGCGCGTCCGTGAGCAGGGCGGCACGATCTACTGGGCGAAGGAAAGGCAGTAAGAGGCTGTTTCTTCAACTGTTGTGAAACTGTTAGCGATTTGTCATCTTTTTTGTCGATTTGTAATAGCCGCAGGCTTGTGTCAAGGACTTGTAACATGGGCCGGATGAAGAAAGCTGCCCTATTTTACAGGAGCGTAAAAAGTATGACAAAGTTGGGCGGAATGCTATCGTATCCAAATGGCGGTAGGTTTACAAGGAAAGCTTTTCTGTGTAGAATGCGGATACATACCAAACGGGCTTTGCGGAAATAAGCAGAAGGAGGAGAAGGTGTGTCGTATTCTTTGGTATGCAACGCTGCCGCAAAGCAGAGGAACCAGCTTGTTGGCAAACAACTCTATAAAAACTCATGTGCCCTCATTGCCAGGGCTTTTTTTATTGTCTGCAGATTTCGCCTCCTCCATTTTCCTGTCATCGCATGTCTGACTTTTCGGCAGCCCTCCCATTTTCATTGACAAGATTCCGCAAATAGACTGTATTGACACCCGATTTAGAATGTAGTTTGATATGTTTTGTATTTCTTTTTTTGAGCCTCCCTCTCTGTGTCGAGATTTGACATACATAATTTGAGGTATATATATTGTGTATCCTCACTAAAAGTAATACAATATGTAGGTATAGAAGATTATTTTACATTTTTTGGTATATTTTAGCAGGGGGGAACCGGAGATGTTGATTGCCTATGATTCTATGACGGGAAATGTCAAACGCTTCATTCATAAGCTGAACATGCCGGCGGTGAAGGTCGAAGAAGGTCTCATCTTGGACGAAGAATTCGTCCTAGTGACATACACAACAGGATTCGGGAATGTCCCCGAGCGCGTGACGAAGTTTTTGGAGCGCAACCATTCGCGTCTGCAGGGCGTGTCGGCAAGCGGCAACCGTAACTGGGGTGATATGTTCGGCGCCAGCGCCGATCATATTTCCCATCAATATGAAGTGCCGGTTGTATCTAAATTTGAGCTGGCGGGCACGAATAAGGACGTGGAAATTTTTAAGGAAAGGGTGCGGGAGCTTGCGGCATATCGAGTTAAACAATGAAATTACGAAAATGACAGACGGCTTCTATCAGCTGGAGAAGGATCAAGAGGCACTCCAGGAATTTATGAAGGAAGCGAGAGAGAACACGCTGCATTTTCACAGCGTGCAGGAGCGCATCGCCTACATGCGGGAGCATGACTACTACTACGACGTGCTTGGCGAGTATTCACTTGCAGAGGTGGAGGCAGTATATACGCTTGTGTACGAAGCAAACTTCCAATTCCAGTCTTATATGGCGGCATCCAAGTTTTATAAGGACTATGCGCTGAAGACGAACGACCTGAAGCAATACTTGGAAAGCTACGAAGACCGGGTGGCCATCGTGGCTTTATATTTGGGCAGAGGAGACGCGGAGAAGGCCAAGCAGTATGCGGAGATGATGATCAAGCAGAACTACCAGCCGGCGACGCCAACGTTCCTGAATGCCGGACGGAGCCGCAGAGGCGAGCTGGTGAGCTGCTTCCTGCTCGAGATGGACGACAGCCTGAACTCCATTGGCTTCAATATTAATACAGCGATGCAGTTAAGTAAGATCGGCGGCGGTGTGGCTTTGAACTTGTCCAAGCTGCGTGCCCGCGGCGAGCAAATCAAGGGCATTGACAATGCGGCAAGCGGTGTAATGCCGGTCATGAAGCTGCTGGAGGACTCTTTCTCATACGCAAACCAATTGGGCCAGCGTAAAGGCGCAGGAGCTGCTTATTTGAATATTTTCCATTGGGATGTTATGGAGTTCCTGGATTAATTGTAGTCCCTCTGCGCAGTAACGCGTATGAGAAAACCTTGTGAACGCAGGCAAAAGCGGTGTCGCTCATGGGCGGCTAACGGTATCAGCTGAATAAGGAGAATTGCTCGCGAAGAAGCTGACTAAGAGAGCCTACGGTCCAGCAATGGATAGCAGGTAATACCGTGCCAAGCTTGGCATAGCCAAGAAGGTGTAGAGACTATCGAACGCCCGTCGTACGACGGAAGCAAGTAGAGTAGGCAGGAGATTAGCACCTGTCGAAGCGCAAGGCTGCCGTTCTGGCAGATGATATAGTCCACCCTGCAGTGAAAGCTGCAGACGAGGTGTCCAAAAAAATTAATGCGGACGAGAAGACACGCATTCAGTCGCTTTCCATCGGTTTGATTGCGCCAAGCAAATTCTTCGAGCTGGCGGAGAAGAATGAGCCGTTGTATGTATTTGCCCCTTATACAGTGTACAAGGAGTATGGCATCCATCTGGATGATATTGATATCGATGCCATGTACGAGGAACTGCTGCAAAATCCGAACGTGAAGAAGAAAAAGCTGGACCTGAGCGCGCGGGACATGCTGATCAAGATTGCGATGATTCAGTTGGAGTCCGGCTATCCGTATTTCATGTTCAAATCAAATGCAAACAAGCAGCATGCCTTGAAGGATATTGGCAGTGTTAAGATGTCTAACCTCTGTACGGAAATTTTCCAAGTTCAGGAAACATCTGAAATTAACGATTACGGCCAAGAGGACACAATCCGCCGTGATATCTCCTGCAACCTCGGCTCTCTGAACATTGTCAATGTTATGGAGAACCAAGAGCTTCGGGAAGCGGTACATGCCGGCATTGAGGCGCTGACAGCCGTATCCGACATGACAATCATTCCGAACGCGCCGTCTGTCAAGAAGGCAAACGAAGAAATGCACTCTGTCGGTCTTGGCGCAATGGGGCTTCACGGCTACCTGGCAAAGAATAAAATTGCCTATGAAAGCAGTGAGGCAAGAGAGTTTGCCGGCACGTTCTTCATGATGATGAACTACCACTCCCTTGAAAAGAGCATGGAGATTGCCCGTGAGCGCGGAGAAACCTTCCGTGACTTTGAAAAATCCGAGTACGCGAAGGGCACGTATTTTGAGAAGTACGAAATGCAGGATTTCCGCCCGCGCACTGAGAAGGTACAGAGGCTGTTTGCAGGCATGCATGTGCCGTCTCCGGAGGATTGGAGCCGCCTGAAGGAGCAAGTGCAGCAGCACGGCCTTTACAACTCATATAGACTTGCAGTTGCTCCGACTCAGTCCATCTCCTACGTGCAAAACGCGACAAGCAGCGTGATGCCGATTGTGAACCAAATTGAATCCCGCACGTATGCGAATTCGACAACCTACTATCCAGCGCCATTCCTATCGAAGGAAACGTTCTGGTACTATAAGACGGCTTATGATATGAATCAGTTCAAAATCATCGACCTGATTGCGGAAATTCAACAGCACGTTGATCAGGGCATTTCCACGATTTTGTACGTGAACAGCGATATCTCCACCCGTGAGCTCGCCCGGTACTACATCTATGCCCACAAAAAAGGGCTGAAGAGCTTGTACTATACGAGAACGCGCAAGCTGAGCGTGGAAGAATGCATCGCATGTACGGTGTGAGAAAGGAGCGGATCGGATGAAAGCAGTAAACTGGAATAAGAAAGAAGACGACTTCAGTCTTGTATTTTGGAAGCAGAATATCGCCCAGTTTTGGACGGAAGAGGGTGCGACACGTTCACCTATAACTGCCTAGCGCAGGAAGTGGTGGGGCTGTTACATGAGTAACAGTCACAACTGAACCGATGAATGGTAGGAATGAAAGCCGTCATGCTGAGCTGAAACTACCTCTCTAAAACTCCTACATGCACGAGGATGTGATGAAATCCGACTGTATGACGCTAGGGAAAGTCGGTTGAACTTATGCTAGAGCCGCTTTGTGGAAGTAGGTATGCATAAGGATAGATCGGGAGGCTGTAAAAGATTCCTATGGTTAGAATGCCTAAATACAAAGGCTGACGAAGTGGCGAATGTACGGGTCTAAACGGTCACTGCTTCCGAAAGGGGCAGGTCACAGATATGTGGCGTGCAATACCGAAAAGTAAAAATCTTCTTTATGAAATTCGGGATAGCGGGCAAGGACGCTATATGTTGCGCAGGCTCATAGTCACGACCTAAGGGAATACATGATAGCTAATCGGTTCGGAACGTGGTAAGCAAGAGGCTTCTACACTAAACGCTCATCAGCGGGAAGTTTGCATATAAGGTAGAAATACCGAAATTGCTTTGCTCTTGTGAAAGTAGGGGCACAGTACTTATGAAGCCATGGAAACATGGTGGAGGGATAGCCCCAAGTCTAAAGTGAAATCTAAGCACTTATAAATGTGTATTGCATCGGTCTGGTATGAATGTGGGTAATAACACCTCAGCGGTAAGGGATGGTGTTACCACAATGCAAGCCACTCTGCGACATTGGGAGTACTACGGACTAACCGAAAGATTCTCCCGACTTTATGAAGACAGCGCCAAGGGCAAAAGATTTAAAAACCTTTACGAACTCATAGTCAGCGAAGAAAATATCCTCCTGGCATATCGCAGTATTAAAAGGAATAAAGGCAGCAGAACAGCAGGGGCAGACTCCTTTACGATTGACAACTATGAGGTAATAGAGAAACAAGAGTTCGTTATGGGTATACGAGAATCACTCGCCAACTATAAGCCAAAAGCGGTTCGAAGAGTTTGGATACCCAAGCTCAACGGAGATAAACGTCCATTGGGGATCCCGGCTATGCGGGATAGGCTAGTCCAACAGATGTTTAAACAAGTACTAGAGCCCATCTGTGAAGCCAAGTTTTATAATCACAGCTTCGGTTTTCGACCGCTTCGAGGTGCTCAGCATGCAAAAGCCAGATGTGACCTTTTAATTAACCAATCTAAGCTGTATTACGTTGTAGACGTAGACATAAGAAGCTTCTTTGATAACGTGAACCACACAAGGCTGATGAAACAACTATGGAACATAGGCATTCAAGACAGGCGAGTTCTAGCCATCATCAGTAAAATGCTGAAAGCTCCCATTAAGGGTGAAGGTGTCCCAAGTAAAGGCGTGCCACAAGGTGGCATCCTGTCACCGCTTCTATCTAACATCGTGTTAAACGACTTGGATCACTGGGTTTCAAACCAATGGGAAAACTTCAACTCCAATCTTACGTACACCAAGCCGTATAACAAGTACGCGTCGTTGAAAGGGACAAACTTAAAAGAGGGTTGGATAGTCAGATACGCAGACGACTTTAAAATCTTCTGTCGTAGCTACAAAGCAGCTGAAAAGTGGTTCCATGCAACGAGGGAATTTCTATACAAAAGACTGGGCTTAGAAGTGTCTGGCGAGAAGTCAAAAATTATTAACTTGAGAAGAAAAAGCAGCGAGTTCCTAGGTTTTACTTTAAAGGCGAAAGAGAAGGGGAAGCCCAAGAGAGGAAACGGAAAGAAGTATGTATCTGTAAGTTCCATCAGAAGTAAAAAGGTACAACATATACTTACAGATGCCAAACAAAGACTTAGGCACATGCAATCAGTACCAACGAGGTTTTCAGCATATAAATGGAATGCCTTTGTTTTAGGACTACACAACTATTTCCGATACGCCTCACAGGTGAACCTTGACTTTAATGATATTGCCCACAAACTGTCCAGAACGATGCATAACCGATTGCGAGCATATAGTAAAAAAGAGTATCCGAAAAATCCTTCAGACACATATAAAAGGCTGTATGGAAAGTATAAATATAAAACTTGGAAGATTGATGGAATTTATCTGTTCCCATTAGCTTGTATTAAACGGGAAACACCGCTGGGCTTTCAACTGGCATATAACCCATATACGGAGTCGGGTAGGAAATTCATCCACGACAAGATGGAAATCAACATTTCCGTACAAGTACAAAAGCTAATCAGGTCACATATTCCGCACCGCAGTGTGGAATACATCGACAACAGAATCTCTCGTTACAGCATGAGGAAAGGGAAATGTGAAGTGACCCAGTTATACCTTCAAGCCGAGGATACTCACTGTCACCATGCAGTACCATTTCACCTTGGCGGGACAGATAATTTCAGCAATCTGCGGATTGTGCATAAAGATATACACATCCTCATACATGCTAGAGATATAATGACAATTGACAAATACAGCTCCATGTTTAATTTGGACACAGTACAGATCAAGAGACTTAATAACATGCGAACACTATGTGGTCTCAAGGAAATTCACTGATATTCTCTATTGCAACGTGGTAACATTTATAAAGGCGATTTGGTAACTTTAGATGGAACGCCGTATGAGGGGAAACTCTCACGTACGGTGTGGTGTGGGGGAAAAGGCAGAGATTATATCAAAGTCTTACCTATCACAATAAATCTCTGTTTCCACGGACAAAAACAATTGGGTGAACCTGTCGAAGGAAGAGCAGGTTGCCTACAAGCGTGTGCTGGGCGGCCTGACGCTGCTCGATACAAAGCAGGGCGGAGAGGGGATGCCCCTCATCCTCCTGCATGTGAAGAACCTGCAGGCGAAAAGCGTGCTGGCGTTCATGGGCGCCATGGAGGAAGTGCATGCGAAATCGTACAGCCACATCTTCACAACGCTGGCGACAGAAGAGGAAATTGACGGCATTTTCCGCTGGGTGGATGAGCATCCGCTGCTGGAAAAGAAGGCAAGCCTCATCGGCAGCTACTACCGGCGCCTGCTGAAGCCGGAGGTTACACCGAAGGAGCTGTATATGGCGATGGTGGCAAGTGTATTCCTGGAGAGCTACCTGTTCTACAGCGGCTTCTTCTACCCGTTGTACTTGGCCGGCCAGGGCAAGATGACGGCAAGCGGGGAAATTATTAACTTAATCATCCGCGACGAAAGTATTCACGGTGTATTTGTCGGCCTGTTGGCACAGGAGATTTACGCGCAGCTGTCTGAAGACGACAAGCAGGAGGCAACAGCGGAAACATTGCAGCTGCTGCTCGACCTGTACGAAATCGAAAAGGCGTATACAGAGGAAATCTATGCGCCGATCGGTCTTGTCGGCGAGGTCATCAACTTTATCCGCTACAATGCGAACAAGGCGCTGATGAACCTCGGCTTGGATCCATATTTTGAGGAAGAAGATATCAATCCGATTGTCATGAACGGTCTTCGCACGGATACGAAGAACCATGATTTCTTCTCCGTTAAGGGGAACGGATATGTGAAGGCAACAAACGTTGAAAAGCTGGCGGATGATGACTTCCTATTTGATTTTGAATGAGACTGTCCTTTTGGGCAGTCTTTTTTTGTTGCATTCGCAGCAGCAGCGCTCCTGCTTGCTTTTCTTGCGGAACAACAGGGCTTTGCAGAAACAAAGGGAAAGAAAATGAAACAATCCTGGCAGGAAGGCTCCTGCTTCTCATGAGAATTGTTCCATTTTTTTCGGTTATTGTTTCATTTTTTAAAATCATTATTCCACTTTTTCAATTTTTTGTTTCATTTTCAGGAATTTTTGTTCCATGCCTGTAAAAGTGGGGAGTAAAATCTCTGAACAGAAAGTCTGTCAGAAAATCTGCCGATATTGTGGAGTTTGCCGCCTGTCCTGTGCCATCATGTTAAAACATACACCAGGCAGAAGGTGACAACCGGGCAACTGCAATGCCATATCCATGTGGCAGCTGACTAACGGGGAGGCGTAAGAAATGAATGAGCGATTTATGAGACTGGCACTGGAGCTTGCCTTTGAAAATGCCTTGCTTGGCCGCGGCGGGCCGTTTGGAGCGGTCATTGTACAAGAGGGAAAAGTCGTCGGCACAGGCGTCAACAGGGTGACCGCCTCGAAGGATCCGACTGCCCATGCAGAGATGCAGGCTATCCGGAACGCTTGCAGCAATCTCGGCAGCTTTCAGCTGACGGACTGCGAGGTGTACACAAGCTGCGAGCCTTGCCCGATGTGCCTCGGCGCGCTGTACTGGGCAAGACCAAAGACCGTATACTTTCATCACACGCGCGAGTAAGCTGCAGAGATTGGCTTTGATGACAGCTTTATCTATAACCAGGTGGCATTGCCGGTTGCCGGCCGTATGCTGTCGATGAAGTCTCTCCGGCTGCCGCAAGCCAAAAGCGCATTTGAAATTTGGCAATATACTGACAAAAAGCAACGGCATTAACTCCCACTTCCTTGACAGGATATCCAGAAAGTAAAATGTTCACGAAATCGTACGCTGAAAGTGTGATGTTTATCACATTTTCACTGTCTTCAGCGTAATAAGTATGGCAACTTTTTTACATCTCATTCCAACCTATTGGATTTTAGGAAAGCTCTGATAAAATAAATTCAAAGAAATTGCTCAATAATTCACAAACAGGAGTGGAAGAGACATGAGTAAGCAGCGACTAGTGATGATCGGCAACGGCATGGCAGGTGTCCGTTGCATGGAAGAAATTTTAAAGCGTGATGGAGAGCGCTTTGACATTACCATTTTCGGTGATGAGCCGTATCCGAATTATAACCGCATCCAGCTGTCCAACATTCTGCAGGGGAAAACAAAGCAGGATGAAATTATGATGAACGACTGGAGCTGGTACGAGGAGAACGGCATCACTTTATATACAAACGAGCGTGTAACAGAAATCAATCGTGAGCAAAAAACAGTGGTGAGCGAAGCGGGCCGTGTCGTGGCGTATGACGTGCTGCTGATGGCAACAGGCTCCTCTGCTTTCATTCTCCCGGTTCCGGGACATCAGCTCCCGGGCGTAACCGGCTTCCGTACCATCGATGACTGCAACATGATGATCCAAACAGCAGGCGATTACAAGAAAGCAGTCGTGATCGGCGGCGGCCTGCTTGGCTTGGAAGCGGCACGCGGCTTGCTGAACCTCGGCATGGAGGTTGAGGTGGTCCACCTCATGCCGCACCTTATGGAGGTGCAGCTCGATGCGCCGGCAGGAGAGCTGCTGAAGAAGGATTTGGAAGCGCAGGGCATGAAGTTCCTCATGGAAAAGAAAACAGCTGAAATTCTGGGCCATGAGCGTGTAACAGGCCTTCGCTTCGATGACGGCACAGAAACAAGCTGCGACCTGGTGGTCATGGCGGTCGGCATCCGTCCCAACACACAGCTCGCAAAGGCAGCCGGCTTGGCGGTGAACCGCGGTATCGTCGTAAATGATTATATGGAAACATCTGATCCATCCATTTTTGCGGTGGGAGAATGCAATGAGCATAACGGCCTGACCTACGGCCTGGTGGCGCCATTATATGAACAGGCAGTCGTGCTGGCTGACCATATTTGCGACAAAGGCACAGCCGGCTATCACGGCAGCGTGCTTTCCACTCAGCTGAAGGTATCCGGCTGCGACTTGTTCTCTGCCGGCCAGATTTACGAGGATGACGATACAAAAGCAATCGCCGCAAAGGATGATGTAGCCGGCACTTATAAGAAGGTCCTGGTGCGGGACAACAAGATTGCCGGCATCGTGCTCTATGGCGATGTGTCCGACAGCAACCGCCTGTTCCGTATCATGAAGCAGGGCGCAGACATCAGCGAGTATACAAAGGCATCCATTCTGCATAAGGGCAATGAAGAAGAGGAGCTGAGCGTTGCCTCCATGCCGGCGGAAGAAGTGATTTGCGGCTGTAACGGGGTCACAAAGGGTGCAATTGTACAAGCTGTACTGGAGAATGATTTAAAAACCTTTGAACAAGTCAAAAGCTGCACAAAGGCCGGCGGCTCCTGCGGCAAATGTAAGCCGCTCGTGGTACAGGTGCTGGAGCATACACTTGGCGGTGCGGTGCAGGAGGAAAAGCTGGGCATCTGCGAGTGCACAAAGCTGGACCGTGATGAGCTTGTGGAGGCCATTAAAAATATGGGCTTGAAAACAGCGAAGGAAGTGCGCAACGTGCTCGGCTGGAAGCACGAAGAGGGCTGCGCGAAATGCCGTCCGGCGTTGAACTTCTACCTTGGCATGATCTGGCCGCAGGAGCATGAGGATGAAAAGCAATCCCGCCTCGTGAACGAGCGCATGCACGCCAACATTCAAAAGGACGGCACATATTCCGTGATTCCAAGAATGTACGGCGGCGTAACTGATGTGCAGCAGCTCCGCAAGCTGGCGGACGTGGCAGAGAAGTACAATGTCCCGCTCATTAAGCTGACAGGCGGACAACGCCTCGGATTGTTCGGTGTGAAAAAGGAAGATCTGCCGGCCGTATGGGAAGAGCTTGGCATGCCATCCGGCTATGCTTACGGCAAAACACTGCGTACTGTAAAAACTTGCGTAGGCGCCGCCTTCTGCCGCTTCGGCACACAGGATTCCATGAGCCTCGGCATTGCGCTGGAGAAAATGTTTGAGGGCGTCGACACACCGCATAAGGTGAAAATGGGTGTCTCCGCCTGCCCAAGAAGCTGCGTCGAGTCTGGTGTAAAAGACTTTGGGGTGATCGGCGTGGAGAACGGCTTCCAAATCTATATCGGCGGCAACGGCGGTACAGAGGTGAAGGAAGCGAAGCATCTTTGCACCCTGGCCACACAGGAGGAAGTGCTGCGTTTGGCCGGCGCATTCGTCCAGTATTACCGCGAGACAGGCAAGTATCTGGAGCGCACAGCGCCATGGATGGAGCGTCTGGGCTTTGAGCACATCAAGGAAGTCATGATGGACGAAGCACGCGTGGCAGAGCTGTATGCCCGCTATGAGCAGGTGGCGGCGAAGTACCGCGAGCCATGGGCTGAAGTACTGGAAAAACCGGAATTGCACGCACTTTATGAAGTGAAGCATGTATAAGGGAGCGGATGAAGGATGGCGACAATGACAGCACGTAAGGTACAATTGATGAAGGTGGAAGAGCTGCCGGTCGGTGCCGGCAGAGAGGTGGAGGCGGACGGCGTCAGCATCGCCGTCTTCCGCCTCCCAAATGGCAAGGTGTACGCCCTGCGCAACGGTTCACCATACCGCAACAGCCCGCTGGTGGAAGGCATTGTGTCCGGAGAGTATGTGTACTGCTCTCTGTACAACTGGAAAATATCACTGGCAACCGGAGAGGTACAAAAACCGGATGATGGGCGCGTACAAACATATCCTATAGAAATACAGGACGGATACGTCTACATTACATTGTGAGGGAGCAGTCATGAGAGAAGATGCGGGAAAGGTATATCTAGTGGGAGCAGGGCCGGGCGATGAAGGGCTCATTACGGAAAAAGGGAAGCGGAGCATCACGGCGGCAGATGTCATTGTCTATGACCGGCTGGTAAATGCGCGCCTTCTCGAGCATGCGAAGGACACCTGTGAATTTGTGTACTGCGGCAAGCTGCCAAAGCATCATGTGATGCGGCAGGAGCAAATCAACCAGGTGCTTGTGCGTTATGCGCAGGAAGGCAAAACTGTTGTCCGGCTGAAGGGCGGCGACCCGTCTGTGTTTGGCCGCGTCGGGGAAGAGGCTGCCGAGCTGGCCGTCCGGGGCATTCCGTATGAAATGGTGCCCGGCGTCACGTCCAGCATCGCAGCCGCGGCTTATGCAGGCATCCCGGTGACACACCGTGAATACAGCAACACCTTCACGATGGCAACCGGACACTGCAAGGAGGATTCCACAGACTTGGATTTTGCCGCTCTTGCCAAAAGCAAGACGGCTGCCTTTTATATGGGCATCCAAAACCTTTCCTACCTCTCATCTCAATTGATTGCAAACGGAAGGGACAGACAGACACCAGTGGCGGTCATTGAATGGGGCACAACCGGCCGGCAGAAAACAGTGCTCGGCACGCTTGCAAGCATCCAGCAGCGCGTAACGGAGGCCGGCATCGCCAATCCGGCCATGACCGTCATCGGCGAAGTGGCCCAGCTGCGCCGCGAGCTTGCCTGGTTTGAGGAAAAGCCATTCTACGGCAAGCGGGTGCTCGTAGCGAAGGCAGCAGCAGAGCGGAGCGACATTGCCGCCTATTTGGCGGAAAACGGGGCGGACGTGTGGGAGATTCCGCACTTTCGCAAGCGCGCCCTGAAGCTGGCGGAGACCGAGGTGCGCCGCGTGCTGGAAGCGGATCGCGTTGTCTTTTATGCGCCTGACAGCGTGGCATTTTTCATGGAGGCGATCCTTGTATGCGGCTTGGATGTCCGGGATTTGCCGCGCCGCATGGAAGGCGTTTCGGCAAAATCCGTGGAGGTACTGGGACAGTATGGAATCCGCGCCGGACTCGTGCAGCCGGCTGACGGCGAAACACTGTATATCGGCCGTGCGCTGTCGCTGGCGGAGGAGGAGAAGCTGCAGGCTGCTTGGGGCCGCGGCGTATTTCTGGCCACGCATCAGCTTGAGCATGACGCCCGCTTTGATGAGGTAAGTGAGCGCATGTGGACGGAATTTCCTTGGGAAACAGTCATGTTTCCGAATCAGGCAGCAGTTGCGGCGTTTGTGGCGGAAATGGAGCGGATGGGGGTGGACAAGGCCATCTACACAGCATTGTCCTATGCCTGCATCGGCAAAACGACAGAGGACCTTGCCCGCGCGTATGGCTTTACACGCCGTGATGAGCTGCAGACGATGCTGCAGAAGCAGGAATGGAAGAAGTCTTGCGCTCCGGCTGCTGCTCCGTTACGATAGGCTTGAGGTGAGAGGATGAAGCTATATCCCATTATGCTGAAGCTTGCCGGCAAGAAGGTCGCCATTGTCGGAGGCGGAGCCATCGCGTACCGGAAAGCGGCCGGATTGGCTGAAACCGGGGCGGACATTGTTGTCATCAGCCCACAGCTGCATGAAAGCTTTGCGGCGCTGTCTGTCAGCTGGCGGAACAAACGGTTTGAGCCGGAGGATATCACCGGTGCCCATCTGGTGTTTGCCGCCACAGATGATGCGGCCGTGAACCGGCAGGTGGCGGAGGCTGCCGCGGACTGGCAGTGGGTCGATGTGACAAGCGAACAGGAGCTGTCAGCCTTTTATGTGCCGGCGGTTGTGCGGCGGGGCGACCTTGTGCTCGCGGTGTCCACATCAGGCGCCAGCCCGGCTTTGGCGAAGAGAGTCAAGCAGGAGCTTGAACAGCAATACGGTGAGGAATATGTGCAAATCGTGCAGCATTATAAGCATGAGCGCAAGAAGAGATAAAGCCTGCAGCTGCAGGCTCTTTTTGTTATTCCTTATGTCTTGCCATGATGTACGTGCTGTAATATTTGCCGTCGGAAAGAATTCTATCTCTCTTCATGAATCCTTCAATCTCAAAGCCAAGTCTTTTATACAGCTCAATTGCATGTTTGTTTGTCTCCAGCACACCATGTAAAACGATTTTTTGAATATCATTGGCATCAGCCCAGGAGATGGTTTCCGTCATAAGGCGCTTGCCGATCCCGTGCCCCCAGAATTCCTGCAGCACGCCCAACCCAAACTCCACCTTATGTAAAAAGCGTTTCAAATCAGGGCCCGCGCATCGGGAATAACCGATGATTCTTCCTTCTGCCTCTGCCACCAGGAGCAGCCGGCGGGGATGGCTTGCATCTGCTGCAATGATGCCGGCAAAGCCAGCCGGGTCAATATATGCTTCCCCTCTTTCCCGGTCCATGTTCTCCGTCTCTCCGTCAATCTGCAATCGCAGCTGTGATAAAGCACCGGCATCCTGTTCCACAGCGGATCGGATGGTATAGCGGAGTCCCTTGGCATGAACTTCTTGTGCATGAATGATCATCAAATTCACTCCGTTTCCAGTTTGGATTATATCAAATAGGAATTTTCACACAGGAAAACTATTATACTTGCAATTGTGAGAATAAGGAAGATATATATTCTGTAGGATGAAAATTTTGTAAGCCCAGAAAGAAGTCTAAAGATAATTGACGGAATTATTAAAAAATAATACAATTTAAAATGGAAAGGTATTTCATATCATGGAAAAGAGGGGTGGAGATGGTTCAATCGATTGACCGGGCCATGCAAATTATCTCCCTGCTCAGCTCAGATGAACGAAAAGCGGAATGGTCGATTTCCGAGCTGTCCGGGCAAACCGGCCTGCCGGTCAGCACCATGCACCGCCTGCTGCAGTCGCTCATGCAGCATGAATTGGTGGCGCAGAATGCCGATACAAAGCGCTATAAGCTCGGTTATCGGTGGCTGGAGCTGGGGCTGCGCACCTTGAATACGCTGGATCTGCGTGCAGTGGCACGGCCCGCGATGGAGAGGCTTGTGGCAGAGGTGGAGGAAAATGCGTTTTTGAACATCATCAGCGGAAGAGACGGCATCGTGATTGAGAAGGTGGAAAGCCCGCTGAAAATCCGTGTGGATGAGCAGCTTGGCACCCGGATTCCTTTGACAGTCGGGGCCCCAAACAAGGTGCTGTTGGCCTTTATGCCGCAGGAGGAGCGCGAGGCTGTAATGAAACGGCAGCCGGCGGAACAGCAGGCAGCACTGGAGCAGCTTCTGCACCAAATTCGGGAACAGGGCTATGCCATCAGCATCAGTGAAAAAACAGAGGACACAGCCGCAGTGGCGGCGCCGGTATTCGACCATGCAGGAAGGGCAGCTGCCGCTGTCAGCATCGGAATTCCAGGCTTTCGCTTCACGGAGGATCGAATTCCAGCCTTTATTCAACAGGTGCAGGAAACAGCAGCACAGATTTCTTTTTCGCTTGGCCAGACATAATTTTTTTAGCTGCAACAATGGAAAGGTTTTTCATAATACGGAAAACGGGGGATATACATGCAAATCTTGGAGATGAAATGGCAGACAAAGGAAGGGTTTTTGAAGCTGCTTTGCGACTTAGTCGGGTTCGGAAGCATTACCGGCACGCCAGCAGAGGTGGGCGTGGCGCATTTTATTGTGGAGCAGCTGCAGACGCTTTCCTACTTTCAGGAGCACCCGGAGCAGGTGCGGACACATCTGACGAAGGATGGGCGCCTCATTGTCACGGCGCTGGTGAAGAATGCGGCAGAGAAGCAGGAGACAGCGGTGCTGCTGAGCCATTTTGACGTCGTGGCGATTGAGGACTATGGCCGCTGGCGCCATCTTGCATTCCAGCCTGAGGAGCTTACGAAAGCTTTCCAGGCACAGAAGCATTTGCTGCCGCAGGATGTGCAGCGGGATATGGAAACAGGCGAGTGGCTGTTCGGCCGCGGCACCATGGATATGAAATGCGGGCTGGCGGCACAGATGGCGATGCTGGAACGGGCTGCGGCAGGAGTGTTTGAAGGAAATGTGCTGCTGCTCGCTGTGTGCGATGAGGAGGTCAACTCAGCCGGGATGTTGGCCGCAGCGCCTGTGCTGCTGGAGCTGGCGGAGGAGCATCAGCTGAAATATCAGGTTTGTCTGGATTCAGAGCCGCATTTTCCCCGCTACCCGGGCGATGAAACAAACTACATTTACAGTGGTTCTATCGGCAAGGTGCTGCCGGGCTTCTTCTGTTATGGCAAGGAGGCGCATGTCGGAGAACCGTTGGCGGGGCTGAACGCGAACCTGATGGCATCCTATGTGACCTGTGAGCTGGAGCTGAACACTGCGTATTGTGAGACAGTCCGGGGGGAAGTCATGCAGCCGCCGACAAGTCTGCAGCAGTACGATTTGAAAAAGGGTTACTCCGTGCAAACGCCGCATAAGGCGGCAGTGTTGTTTAACCTGTTTGTCATGGAAAAGCCGATGGAGGAAATTGTCCGCCAGCTGAAGGGAAGTGCAGAAGCAGCCGCGCGGAGCATTGAGGAGACATATCGGCGGCAGGCGCAGCGCTTCGCGAAGCTGCAGCATTCCGATCCGAAGGAGCTGCAGGTGAAGGTATGGACGCTGCAGGAGCTGCTCGATTATGCGGTGCAGACATACGGTGCGGAAGCGGTGGCGCGCCTGCAGGACATCCGTCCGGAAAAGGGCGAAGATGAGCGGGACGTGGCGGTGCGGTTCGTGGATGAACTTGCTTCGCTTTGCAATGAGCAGGCGCCGATGATTGTGCTGTTCTTTGCGCCGCCGTACTACCCGTCCGTCAGTTCAGAGGAGCTGCCGCATATCCGGCGCACAGCGGACCATATCATGCAATACGCCTGGGAGCGGCACGGCGTGGCGCTGCAGCGGATGCTGTATATGCCCGGCCTGTCCGATATGAGCTACACAAGCCTGCAGCAGCCATTGTCCTCCCTGGAGCAGCTGACTGGCAACATGCCGCTTTGGGGCAGCGTATACAGCCTGCCGCTTGAGGAGCTTGCCAAGCTGAACGTGCCTGTCATAAACGTAGGGCCGATTGGCAGAGATGCGCATAAGTGGACTGAACGGCTGGATGTCGCCTATGCAACAGGACCGCTTCTGTCGCTTCTTGAGGAGACGATCCGTACCGTACTGCAACCATAACAAAAGCGAGCCGCCCAGGCTCGCTTTTGTCTTATGAGCAGACTAAGGCATCGACCCCCTGCCAAATCCACTCTGTTCCGATGTGATCGCTTTCACAAGTAATGTGAAAGAGCTCCAGGTCGCCGGTTTTCTCCCATTGCCGCTTCAGCACGTACGGATCAATATAGGAAAAAAGGGCCTGAACATTGCTCTTTGGCATAAATAGGACAACAAACGGATCCGGAAACAGCATTTCCTGTTCAAAAAAGGATGGAATGTGGCAGGAGTCGGGCTGGAGATATGTACTGGTCTCAACAGAGGAAGCATACGGCTGTAATTGTGAAAGCACTTCAGGGCTGCAGATTGCCTTGTGCGGAAGTGTGGAGAAATATTGCAGCAGCGCTTGTGCTGTTTCCCCGAAAGCTGGACAAACATTGCCATCATCGCAATAGTCGTAACACAGGATATAAAGCTCCTTCATGGTAATCTCCTCCCCTATATATGCATCTTTATAACTCTTTCTTATAGTTTATGCGAGTTCCTTCTCCTGAACGGATAAAATTATTACAATTTTTCAACAAAAAAATAATGAAGGAACATATTTACAATTTTTTGTGTTAGTGTACTATGTGATTAGTACACTAATTCTGTAGGAGGGGTGAAATGAAGGTTGCTTTTGATCCCAACATGCCCATTTACATTCAAATTATGGATTTCATCAAAAAACAGATTATAACAGGACAGCTGCAGCAGGGAGAGAAGCTGCCGTCCGTCCGGGACTTGGCTGCGGAGCTGCAGACAAATCCAAATACGGTGCAGAGGGCCCTGCAGGAGCTCGAGCGCGAAGGAATTGCGGAAGCCAGACGGGGAATGGGGCGCTATGTCACACATGAAGGGGAGAAGATTATGGAAATGAAGCGGGACATGTCCAAGGAGCTGATTTCGGCATTTGTCAGCGGCATGGAGGCGCTTGGCGTCTCGGAAGAGGAAATGCTCATGCTGGTGCAGTCGGCACTTGAGCAGCGGAAGGGGGAAGCGCGATGACACTTGTACAGATGGAGCAGGTAACAAAGCGGTATGGCAAAAAGGAGGCTGTCCGGGATTTCAGTCTTGCTTTGACAGAGGGGAAAATCATTGGGCTTGTCGGCAGCAACGGCAGCGGGAAAACAACATGGATGAAGCTGCTGGCGGGGCAAATCTATCCCACCGGCGGCAGCATTGCCATTGAGGGGATACCGGTCGGAAGAGCAACAAAGAGCATGGTGGCTTACCTGCCGGATGGCCCGTTTTTGGATAAGTGGATGAACGTGGCACAGGCCCTGTCCTTCTATGAGAAATTCTTTGATTTTGACCGGCAGGCGGCGGAGGAAATGCTCGAAAATCTGGGGATCCCCCAGCAAAGCAAGGTGACCGCCCTTTCGAAGGGAACGCTGGAGAAGCTGAATCTGGTTCTCACACTGGCCCGCCGCGCCAAGCTGTACCTGCTCGATGAGCCGCTGGGCGGTGTCGATCCGGTTGCCCGTGAGCAGATTCTGGACCTGATTCTCTCACAGTACCGCGAGGACAGCACCATTGTTATTTCCACCCACTTGATTTCCGAAATTGAAAGAATCTTTGAAGAGGTGATTGTGGTAAAGGACGGCGCTCTTGTGCTGCACCAGAACGTAGAAGACATTCGTCTGCAAAAGGGGCAGGCGGTCAATGAACTATTCCGGGAGGTTTTCCAATGATGACGACAATGCTGCAATACGCGTGGAACGGAAGCAGACGGGGCATGCTTGTGCTGATGGGCGCCTTTCTTGTTCTGCAGGCATTTCTGTTCTTAAATATGAACTCGCTGCACCTGTTTACGGACTCCAGGGTGGTGACAGATCAGGTCAGCTTTGCTGTATTCATCCTGTCAGTGATTTTCTTTTTCATCTTTCTCATGGTGCAGACGGTGCAGTTGTACCGCAAGCTGCTGCGGAGCCGTCTGCTGCAGGCTGCGCCTGTCTCCAGTGGGTATTATCTGGCTGTTCCGCTGCTGCTTTGGACGGCAGCCGCAGTCGTTTTATTGCTGCTGGCTTATGTGGCAGTTCTCCTGTTTCTGGGTACGGAGGCAGAAGCCAACGCGCGTTTGCTTATGAGCGCATTCGACAAGATGACCTTTGTAAAGGGAGCCTTTCTTATTATCACCATTCTCTCTACCATGTTTGGTGTCTATATGAATATCTTCTTCTCCATCGCCCTGGCCAAATCCATCAGAACGGCGAAAGGGATGCAGGTGCTGCTCGCGTTTGGAATTTTTGCTCTCCTTGCCGGAGCAAGCTCCTGGATTTATGGCAAACTGGAGGGCATCGGTCCGGTATTTGTTCTGACAGACGGCGTGCAGATTTTGGCGCAGGGCAATGCGAGCCTGCAAGTCGAGATGACCTCTTTCCCGGTGATCGGCATGATGTTTGATTTGGTGGTATTTGTTGTGTTGTTCATTGGCACAGCATATTGCATTGAAAAACGGGTGGAGCGGTAGGGCTTTCTTTCACACAAAAGGCTTCCTGAGCGGAGGCCTTTTTTTGCCGGGCGGAATAAATGTATGGAAGCTTCCAGTTTTCTAGTAAAATACGATACAATGAAAGTACTACTTTCTTGGCGAGGTGATTATTCTGACACAGGCATTTGCCCGTATTCGGTTGCGCAGCTTTCTTGGCTGGATGCTGTTGGGCGGCTTTGGGGTCATGGTTCCGGCGCAGCTGCTGGCGGATACCGGACTGATTACGCAGGCAACAGTGGACATTTTGCTTGATACCCTGGTGATGTTCGCATTTCCCTTGCTGTGGCTGTATGAGAAGGGGCGCAGGCAAAAGGCGGAGCTGTCTGCTTTTTACAGAAAGCCGGCCCCATTTCCGTGGAAGCTGGTTGCCGTGGCAACGGTCATTGTTATGTTGTTTTCCACAGGCATCTCGATTGTGCAGTTTCATATCCTGTCCTATTTGATACCGGAGGAGTGGCTGGGGCTGCTGGCGGACCCCGGTGTGATGGATGAGAGCTCGGCGGCCATGGCGGTGTTCAGTGCCATATCCGTCTGCGTATTTGCTCCCATTATGGAGGAAACCATCTTCCGCGGGTTTTTCCTGCAGCGGATGACCCATAAGTGGGGTGTCAAGCGGGGCGTCGTGTTCTCCTCTGTTTTGTTCGGCTTGGGGCATGCGGATGTAATTGGGGCAACTGTGTTCGGCCTTCTTATGTGTCTGCTGTATGTGAAGACGAAAAGCCTGCTGCCGGGCATGGCTGTGCACGCACTCAACAACGCAATTGTGAGCGCCCTGCTGTTGGGCGGCGGCTCTTCCGGTGCCGGGGAGGAAATAAGCCGGGCAGACTTCCAATCCACAACCGAGCTTGCCATCGCAATCGCTCTTCTTGTCGTCAGTCTCCTCTGGCTGGTCCCGTTTTTCCGCAAGCAGTGGCGTTTCATGAAGGACCAGGGGCTGCCCCTCATTCCAAGCGCCTATGCGGAGGCTGCTGCAGGGGTATACAGCCAAGTGGTGATTACAGAGCGGCATATGGCGGTGGAGCTGCCGGATGAAGTGGTGCAGCAGCTGGGCTTGGAGGAAGAGGACTATGTCCATCTTGAGGTGGAGGATGGCCGGGTCATTGTTACCAAAGCCCGCGGCCGTATATCATGATAGAAGCAAAAAGGGCGCTGTGAGCGCCCTTTTTGCTTAGCTGATCATCACTTCCACCTTGAAGTTGCCGCCTTTTTTCACATATTTAATTTCCGTGACAGTGCGCACCTGGTCAATAATTTCAACCTTCTCGCCAATGCGCGGAATGACCGGAACATTATCCCAAATGCCGAGCAAGTCGGCCTCATCGTTGCCAGCTTCATAAAACCAAATCTTCATCATATAGAATCCCCTTTCAATTCGCGCTACATTTTTATTCATAATATATCATATTTATTCTGAGTTGGGTATATTCGAAATATTTTTTCTCACATTTTTTACAGTATGCAAAGGGGCATCCGGCGGTAGCTTTTCTAAGAAAGATAATTGGTCCGAAGAAATGTCCCGCTGCAGCGCTTCTTGTAAAACAGGGAAGTCTTGTATTATGATAAAAGGAAGGAAGGGCAAGGAAGGAGAACAACATGGACGAGGAAATATGGGAGGAGCTGCGCCGTCTGCATGAACGGGTGCAGGAGTGCGAACGGAAGCTGGAGGAGAAGCTGCAGGGCTGCCCCTGCTGGCATATGCTGAAGCATATTGTGTATGCTTCCCAAATTATCGCGCCGGCCTGGGTGCTGCTGATTAAAATCAGCGATATGCTCCTGGCAGAAACTTTAGCTAGAAAAGAGTTCGAATATTGCGTATAATCGTTATTATACTATAAGAAAAGAGGTTCATCATCCTATGGCAGACATTACGATTTCATCTCAAGTTGAAGCCATGTTGTTATTGGCGAAAAACGATCCGAATAAACGAAAGCTCTTTTATCAAGCATTTTTGGAGTCCTTCGTATATGTGGCCGGAACCTTGGAGGAAGAAGAGGGAGCACGGCAAGGCACGATGACACTGAAATATTTCCAGGGTGACGGCCGCTGGATTTTGCCGATTTTTACAAAGCTGGAGTATTTGGCACAGGCGATTGTCGAGGATATGCCGGTCATTTCCGTTCGTGTGAAGGAGCTGTTTGAGCAGGTGGACCCTGAAGCGACGGTTGTGCTGAATGTCGGCACTGAATTGGACAAGACCTTCTCGCCTGAGGAAGTACAGGATCTCGTTTCCGGTGAAATTTTCAAAAAATATTAAAAGAGAAGAGGGTGCCTCTTCTCTTTTATTTTACGCCAGGCTCGAATACGAGGGTTTGATCCTCTCCGTTCATAGTGACCGGTACGCCGAACGGTATGCCCTGATGCGGCCGGCAATGTCCGAGCGGAAAGCCGCTCAAAATGGGAATGCCATACGGCACGACATGATCGTAGATAATTTCAGGCAAGGAGAGGGATGATTGGCGTTTCGGGGCACAATCGGAGAAGCTGCCGAGAATCAGGCCGGCACACTGCTGAAGCTTTCCGGCAAGCTTGAGTTGGTTTAGCATCCGATCCAAACGATACGGTTCTTCGCCAATGTCCTCCAGAAATAGAATTTTGCCGCCTGTATCCACCTCATAAGGTGTCCCAAGCGTGCTCGCCAGAACGGTCAAATTGCCGCCTGTGAGGGGCGCTGTGACAGAGGAGAAGGAGGGATATATATATTCATCCTGCGCCGCCAGCATGATAAACTGCGGCGTGAACAGCTGTTCAAACGATGATAGAGTCATGGCGTCCACGCCGCCGCCGCCGCATTCCTCCATCATGGGGCCGTGAAACGTCACCAGGCCGGCGTGCCTGCCAAAAGCAAGGTGGAGCGCTGTAACGTCGCTGTAGCCCCAGAAAATCTTGGGATTGCGCCGGATCAGCGGGAAGTCCAAGAGCGACAGCAGCCGGGCACTGCCGTATCCGCCGCGGGCGCAAAACACGGCTTTCACCGCCGGATGGGAGAAAGCAAGGTGGAGATCATCCGCGCGGGCGGCATCCGTGCCCGCCAGATAACCGCGCTGCCGGGCTGCGCTGTCGCCCAGAAGAACACGCAAGCCCATGGCCTCCAGCTTTTGCTTCATCAATAATACCTTATCAAAATCAGCCGGACTGGAAGGCGCCACAATCATTACAGTATCGCCCGGCTGCAGGCAAGACGGTCTTTGCATAAGCATACCCCCTTCTTCTATTCCTATTCGCCAAAAGGAAATGTCATCACCAGAAAAGCGTCATCGGCTCGATCAGCTCACAGAAGGGAGGTTTCCGGCCCGAAAAGGCGCTTTTTGCCTTTTTGTGGCCGGGGTTCTCCCTGGCGGTGAGCTGGCCGATGAAAGCTGGACACCAGAAAAGCGTCATCGGCTCGATCAGCTCACAGAAGGAAAGCATAAAAAACGCCGGGGCAGCCGCCCCGGCGTTTTACTTCATATACTGCTCCAAAGCTTGATCCACGTAAACCCAGCCCTTCCAGCCAACGTGGATGGTGTCCTTCATAAAGTACCTGTCATACTCATGAGAGGATAGATCGGCAACAGGGAAGCCTGCCTGCTCGATTTGCTTGCGCACCTTGTTATAGTAAACCTGCCGGCGCTCCTTCGGGAACTCGGCAAAGTCATACCAAGGCCCGTTGACCGGCACCGAAATGAATAAGGCCTGTGTGTGATTGCGCTTCAGCAAATTCAAAATCATTTGCAGGTCTTCATATTCCGGAGACTCTTTGTAATCTTCCTTTGCCTTATAGCCGCGCAAATCCGGCAATTTGTCGCCAATATGCTTTTCAAAATAAGCATCTTCAATGCCGTATTGGTTGGACTTGGAATCGGCAGCGGCTGCTTCCTCCGCACGTTTTTCCAGCTGCGTCATCGACAGGCCGCGCAGGCTTTCGTCGGTGCTTGGCGTGCGTGTTGGAATGGTGAACAAGGAAACCAAAAGGTCCTTGCGCTCCAAAATATTTTTATATACATAGGCAAACGGTTTGATGGCTGCCGCTTTCCAGACAGTTTTCTGTTCGTTGCTTACGATGGCTTCCAGCAGAGGGCGCAGCAGCTTGTCCTGCTTGACCACCTCAAAGGAAAGCAGCCGCTTTGCCAGATAGCGCTTTGTCTCAGCGTCAACCTGATGATTGAACACGAGGCTGTAGGCCTGAAGGGAAGAGTAGTTTGGCGCAAAATGCACCTCATCCAGTCCCTCGGCTACAAACCATTGCGGCGAGAGCACATACACAATTTTTTTATTGCGGAGCTCTCCCGTCAGCTCGGAAAAGCTGAGAAGATGGGTCAGCGACTGTGTGCCGCCGCGTCCGATGAGATAAGGTGTAAAGCCATGCGGCTCCACCTTGAAATAGTTGGATGGATGATAAGGATCCAGACGCAGCAGCTCAGAGGAGCCGTACATCGGCAGAATTTGCTTTTCCCCGAGCATCCGTTTTTGGAGGGCAATGCCCTGAAACACATCCGGTTTCAAGGCAGTTGCCGTCTCGTCCACTCGTTTGTCGCTTATAAGCGGGTATAGCCATTGCACCGGCACGAACAGCATTGCACAAAGAATGGCAAATGCCAGGATCATCGGGCCGAATTTGGGCTGCGTCATTGCAGTTCCGCCAGCTTTTGGATAATCATATTTGGTGTAGCCCATTCATCGCGGTCAAAGTCGGAAATGGATACCTCAATGCTCAAGCGTTCCTGAATTTCCACAAGCAGTGTTACGGCGCCGAAGGAATCGAGAATGCCTTCTTCAAACAGCTGTACATCCGGATTTTCCTTCACGATATCGTTTTGACAAACCTCTTCTAAAATGTCCAATACTTGTTCTTTTAAAGCAGCCATGTTGGAGTCTCCTTTTCTATCATTTCATACAATATATTACTGCGTTTGCGGCGAAAAGCCAATATGATCAGTTCAAGCGGCCTGAGAAGATCAGGAAGCCAAAGCACACGGCGTGGAAGGTGATGATGATTGCCAGCGCGTGCATCCACTTGTTGTTCGGCCAGAATTTGCGCTTCTTGTTTTCCCGTTCAAACAGGTCGAACAGGATGAACAGGAGAGCATGGTACAACCCGTAAATAACATAATGTATATGCAGGCCGTGCCAAATCCCCATGATGAAGAAGTTCAGAAAGAAGCCCATGTAAGAAATGGCATAGCGATCCTTAATGATTTTCTTCTTTGTCATGAAAAATACGAAGCGCATATATACGTAATCGCGGAACCAGAAGGACAGGCTCATGTGCCAACGGTTCCAGAAGTCCTTGATATTGCGGCTGAGGAACGGCTTATTGAAGTTCTCCGGCGTCTTGATGCCCATGAGATAGCTCACGCCGACCGCAAAGGCGCTGTAGCCGGCAAAGTCAAAGAACAGGTACAGACTGTATGCGTACATGTACACAAGTGTGGCCGCGAAGGTGTCCTCCTTTACAAAACCCGCTTGAATCACATACTGGTTGATGAGATAGCCGATAATGAATTTGTACAGAAAGCCCCGGAAAATCCGGTTGAGGCCGGCATACAGCAAATCCTGGTACTGCTCCCGGGAAGGGGCGGTCTGTACATCCTTCAGATAACGGCGGTACCTGTCGATCGGTCCGGATGTGATCGTTGGAAAGAACAGCAGGAATTGCAGAAACACGGGCAGCGACACTTCTTTAATTTGCCCGTCGCGTATCTCCATAATCATCTGGACCGTTTTAAAGGTCAGATACGAAATGCCGAGAAAGCCAATCGGCGTCGCCAACTGGAAAAAGGGAATCACCTTGGCCAGCACAAGGGGCAGAATGGACAGCACAACAGCAGCATAGAAGGCTCCTGCGCTGTTGTTCCGCTTCCGCATCCGTAAATACCCGATGACGAGCGCAGTCTGCCAAATGGTAAAGAGAATCAGGGATACAGCTTGTGCCGGCTTGCTGGCAAACACAATTGCCAAAATGATGACCGTGACAATTGAATTGTAGATATGGAGCGACTTCCCCCTTAGGCCTGCAATGATCGTCGGCGCCAGCAGCACCGCTACAATTGCAAAATAATAGAAGGTTGCATATGGGGTCATGCGGTAACCTCACTCAATAATTTTTTCCGGTCAGCTTTTCCGTTTGGCGTCATCGGGATGGATGACTGATACATAAATTTTCTTGGCAGCATGTAGCTTGGCAGCATGCTGCTGATTTCTTTCCGGATCGCCGAAGTCAGATGGAATTCCTTTTCGAAGGAATGCTCCGTCGGCACAATAACAGCAAGCAGATAGTCATATTTCTCGCCTTTTTTAATCGGCAGGACCACCGCAGACTGTACGTATGTGCAGGCGCGCAGGTGATGCTCAATTTCTTCCAGCTCCATGCGGTAGCCGTGCAGCTTGATTTGGAAGTCCAGACGCCCGTTATAGAACAGCAGCCCGTTCTGTAAATAGCCGGCATCGCCTGTTTTATAGGCGCGCTGCCCGTCAATGGTCAGGAATGCTTTCTCTGTCAGCTCCGGGCTGCCGAGATAGCCTTTGCTGACGCTCGGGCCTACAATGACAATTTCTCCCTTTTCGCCGTCTGCTGCCGGCGTGCCGTCTTCCTTCACGATCAGAACCTGGCCGTCTGCCTTGCTGTAGCCGACAGGAAGAGATGGATATTGCGCCAGCACTTCGTGGTCCACTTGAATGCTGGTAATCGCAACGGTGGCTTCCGTTGGGCCATACGTGTTAAAGATGGCTGCCTTCGGGAAGCGCTCCAGGAGGTGGCGGGCCGCATCATTGGACAGCACTTCGCCGCAGAACAGGAATGTTCTCAGGCTTGGAAGCATTTCTTCAGAAAAGCGAGGCTCCATCAGGCACATTTCCGCAAAGGACGGTGTGGATGTCCACACTTCAATGCCGGATTCTGCGAGAGAAGCGAACAGATCCTTTGGCTTCGCAATCATGTCCTTGTCGATAGCCCAAAGCGTTCCGCCGGATACAAGGGACGGATAGAGGTCCATCACGGATAAATCAAAGGAGAATGGCGCCTGATTCAGGAATACTTGTCCGGTTTGCAGGCCAAAGTCGCCAAGCATCCAATCAACAAAGCTTTGGAGGCAATTAAAGGTGATTTGCACACCCTTTGGGTTGCCGGTGCTGCCGGATGTATAGATGATGTAGAAGTTCTCTTCGTCTTTTACAGCCAGCTCCGCAGCCGGGGCCTGCCCCAGATGCGAGTCAATGATGTTATGTAATTCTTCCCCAGCAACCTGCTGCAGGTTCAATTCCGGGAATGGAATGGCGGACGGTGACAGCATAAGCTTCGCGCCAGAGCTTTCGGCAATGCGGACAACCCGGTCTGCCGGAATGGAGGCATCTACAGGAATATAAGCATGGCCGGCCTTTACACAGGCTAAGAAGGAGACAACCATATGCGGCTGCATATGGCCATACACCATAATTGGCGTTGTATCATGTTCATATGATGAAGCAATCCAGGCGGCAAGAGCATCGGACTGCTCCTTCAGCTGCCGGAAGGTTACTTGTTCCCCACGCCAGCTAAACGCAGCCTGATTCGGCTGCTTGACCGCCCACTGTTCGATTTGTTGCAGAAAATCCATAGTTTCCCCACCCTAAAATTCGTTATAAATAAATGTGCTTGTATTTGTATCCTTGAATCCGTACAGCCCGACAAGCGCGAGCAGAATTCCAAGGTAGTACAAGGTCTTCAGTGTCCATTGCACAGCCGGCCGGGACCAAATTTCTTTTAGTTTGTTCACAATTTCCCTCCTGTATCCGTGAGGTGGCGGAATGGGCTGCGGCAAGCGCAGCATCCCGCAGTGTGTCTTGCATGAGCAAGGAGCCGGTCGAGCTCCCTCCGTTTTCCCTTCAGTCACACCATTCTGTTTTGTATAGTAGCATTAAACAGGCAAAAAGGAAATCCCCACTTTTGCGAAAGTAGCGCATTTAGGCAGGAACAATGGCGAAATAAGCTGAAGAAGGATACTGTACTTACAGATATTATGGTATATTTCACAAACATCATGCAAGAAAGGAGCATGGTATGAAGATTGTAGAGCTGCCGCTTCGGGAAGCGGCTGAGCAAATTTATCATTTACAGCAGCGGTCGTATCGGGTGGAAGCGGAGTTGCTCGGGTTTTGGGAGCTGCCGCCGCTGCTTGAAACGGCGGCGGATCTGAAGTGCAGCGGAGAGACGTTCTGGGGCTGTTATGCAGGGGAAGCGCTGGCCGGTGTTCTGTCATTTAAGCAAAACGGCGGAGAGCTCGACATTCATCGCCTTGTGGTGGACCCGCCATTTTTTAGGCAGGGAGTGGCCGCTGCACTTCTGCAGCGCCTGGCCTGTGCATATAATGACAAAACATGTGTTGTCACCGCAGCAGAACGCAATGTGCCGGCCGTGGCTCTGTACAAACGCAGCGGGTTTGTCGAGACCGGAAGAATAGAGCCTGTACCTGGGCTGGTGATGCTTAGACTCGAGAAGTATGGGAGGGGCTGAAATGAACCATTCATATGAGCTGAATCAGGAACAGCTGCGCGGCTGGCGCCGTCATTTGCATCAGAACCCGGAGCTGTCATTTCAAGAGGAGAGAACTTCACAGTTTGTGTATGATACACTCTGCACCTTTGAGGGACTGACGGTTACAAGGCCGACATCCTGCAGCGTTATGGCCATTTTGCGCAGCGGGCGGCCGGGAAAAACGATTGCGCTCCGTGCCGATATGGATGCGTTGCCGCTGCAGGAGGAAACAGGGGCGGAATATGCTTCCCGCGTGCCGGGAGTCATGCATGCGTGCGGCCATGATGGCCATACTGCCATTCTTTTGGAGACCGCCCGCATTTTGGCCGGCATGCGGCAGCAGATAAGCGGCGAAATCCGTTTTTTCTTTCAGCATGCGGAGGAGCAGTATCCGGGCGGCGCGGAGGAAATGGTGCGCGCGGGTGTAATGGATGGCGTGGATGCTGTGTTTGGACTGCATCTGATGTCTGGTCTGGAGACAGGGAAAATCGGCATTGCCTACGGACCCATGATGGCAGCGCCGGATGTGTTTCAAATCGAGGTACAGGGAAAAGGAGGGCATGCGGCCCGTCCAGAGGAAACAATTGACCCCATTGCGGTGGGAATGCAAATTGTGAACAATCTGCAGCATATTGTGTCGCGGGCCACAGGCGCGTTTGACCAGCGGGTCGTATCTGTTACCCAGTTCCATGCAGGGACGGCTGACAACATCATCCCTGACACGGCTTCCATTATGGGGACCGTCCGCTGCTTCCGGCAGGAGCTGCGGGAGGAGGCTGACGAGCTGATCGGTCGGATCGCGAATGGAATTGCCGCGGCGCACGGGGCCTCCTGCACGTATCAATACCGCTATGGATATCGGCCGGTTGTGAATGACCATCGCATGACAGCGCTTGTGGAGAAGGTCGCGGGTTCCTTGGCAGGCAGGGCCGCTGTAGTGACGGTGCCGCCATCCATGGGCGGAGAGGATTTTTCCGCCTTTTTGCAGAAGGCGCCAGGCTGCTTCTTCAAGCTGGGCTCTGGCAATGCCGGCAAGGGAACAAATTACCCGCACCATCATCCCCGCTTTGATATTGATGAGGAGGCATTGCCGCTGGGGGTTGAAATGTTCGTGCACTTGATATGCCGCCTGTCAGCGGAATAAGAGCATGCAAGCAGTCCAGAGAGGCTGCTTGCATGCAAAAAAACTTGTCAGTAAAGAGGAAAAATAGTACATTTAAACTCCTAATATCCATTTTTCATAATAAATAAATTTAAGAGAGGGGCAAAAGCATGGGAGAACGTAAGAATTGCGGTTGTGCAGCAGGCACATTGGCACATCATGTAGCTGAGAGAAGCGGAATGTCGGTCAGTTGGATTCAAGAGCATTTTGATATGGAGATGTTGGTTGAGCAGGCGCGGTATCTTGCGGAAGCCGGCACAGTCTATCTTTGCCTGGGCAGCGGGGGACATCAGGCGGCGTCAGGCATGCAAGCCAAATTGATGGAGCTGGGGAAAATCGTATATCCGCTTGCAGCGGATTATGTGCAGCAGTGTGCCATCCGGCAGGCTTGCAGCAATGAACTTGTAGTATATATGGGTGACCGGAGAAGAGGGGTGCCGGTGGAGCTGCAGCAAACTGCCGCTGACAGCGGGGTGGCGCTATTTTGTCTGTCCCGGTGTCTGAGAAGCAAGGACTGCTCCGGGGAGGCTTCTGCCCAATTCTCGGAACAGCTGCTGCATACTGTTCTTTGCCTGAGCGTGGAGTATGTATGGGGCAGGCTGTCTGCAAAAAAAGAAGCCCTGCAGCAGGGCTGATCTCCGTTCTGGAGAAAATGAAAGACTATGTTCACTACATATGATATGAAGGTTGATAGAAAAAGCTTGTACAAAATGCCCATTTCTAGCAAAATGGGCGTTTGTTTGAAAGGTAAAAGAGGGCTGAGCGATGTTCAGCTCCGGCAGCCAGCCATCTGCCAGGGAGAACCCAACCGCATAAAAGGCAAAAGGCGCCTTTTAACGGCCGGAACCTCCCTTCGGTGGGCTGAACGAGCCGGTTCCGCTTTTCTTTGGTGTCTAGCTACACCGGCTAGCCCACTGCCAGGGAGAACCCAACCGCATAAAAGGCAAAAGGCGCCTTTTAACGGCCGGAACCTCCCTTCGGTGGGCTGAACGA
>NZ_JANCLT010000003.1:424930-481567 GCF_024294785.1 Ectobacillus ponti
CGAGCCGGTTCCGCTTTTCTTATAGGTTTTCGTTTTGTTGTTTCATTTCGTCTCTGGTTACGACATGGGTTCCGAATTCAAGTTTCTTGTGCTCAGCAACGGAATCTCCCGGATAGATCACGTCTGTATGATAAGGGTCTCTTGTATTGAGTGCAGAGGTAACGCCGACAGAGGGCTGCTTTGGCGCATTTGTCTGAATATCCTGTTTCTTCATCTTATTGTCTCCTTTCAGTGGCCATGCCATTTTACTTCAGAACGAAATATAAGAATAAAACAACGGCGGCCAGAATGACGGCAGCGGACAGGCCGAGCAGGAGCGGCGACCAGCGCATGCCTTCCTCCTTGCGCACATCCTGCCGCGCGCCGGGGGAGATCTCGGCGGCAAACTCTTCCTTTGGCGGTTCGTAATGTTCGTTCAATTCTCTCATTCCTATCGTGGACAGATTTCTTTTCTTAGAGTGGCGCAAAAGCGGGAAATCATTCGTAAGCACCGGTAATTCGGGACATGCTATAGGCTGAGGTGATAGATCTACATGAAAGAGTTTGACACGGTCATTGTCGGTGCAGGATTGGCCGGGCTCACCTGCGGGCTGGAGCTGTCGGGAAAAGGAAAAAAGGTGCTGCTGCTGGAGGCCGAGCCGGTGGTTGGCGGGCGTACCGCCAACTACAGCCTGGGTGGGATGGAAGTGGAGTCCGGCTTTCACCGCTATATCGGTTACTATACGACGATGCCGAAGGTGCTGCGCAAGGCGGGCATCCGGCTGAACGAGATTTTTACATGGGAAGAAAAAATTGAAATTCGCGTCAAGCATGATGACAAGCTTGTGACGCTGGGCCTGGCCCCGTTGTTCGGCCCGCTGAAGCTGATCAGTGGAGTGCTTGGGAATAACAAGCTGCTGTCGCTTCGCGATAAGCTGTCGCTTGTCCCGTTCTTTCTGAACGGCTTTAAGGATTATGCGCTGAAGCCGAAGGAGCTTGATAAAATGAGCATCCGGGAATACGCGGCGAAGTATGGGGTGCGGGAGGATGCGTTTCACAATGTAGTGGTCCCGCTCAGCACCGGCATTTACTTTCTGCCGCCGGAGCGGTATTCCGCCTATGTGTTTTTCGGGCTGCTCGCACCGGGCATCCCCCGTTTGTTCAAGCTGCGCATTGGCGCCTATTTGGGCGGAATGACCGATGTGATGTGCCGGCCGATGGCGGATGTGATTGAGAAACGCTGCGGCACCGTGATGACAAAGCAGAAGGTGGTGAAGCTGCTGCTGAATGAGCAACAGGAGGTCATCGGGGTGGAAACACACAGCGGCGAGAAATTCTACGGCAAGCATGTGGTGGTGGCTACTACGCTCAACTCAGCGAAGCAGCTGCTGAATGTGCCGTTTGGCAAGCACGCTTGGTTTCAGCCGATGCTGAAGCTGCCGATGATGCCGGCTGCGGTGTTTCAGATTGATTTGAAAAAGCCGGCGCTGCGCAAGGATATTACGACCTTTGGCCCAAGAACATCCATGGCAAGCTTCGCCGAGCAATCCCGGACTACCTTTCGGGGACGCCCGGGCCGGCTATCCATCATTCTCGCTGACCCGGAGAAATTCCTGCCGTTGACGCCTGAGGAAACGCTGGAAATTGTACTTAGAGATGCTGAGGCGCTTGGGATGCATATTCGGGAGGATGTACTGGATTATCGGAAAATCGACCACAATTATGATTTTCACTCTCTTGAGCCGGGCTACAACTGGATGCGCCCAGATCAGAACACGCCGGTGAAGGGGCTCGTGCTGGCCGGCGATTATACGATGCAGCCGATTTTCGCCACAATGGAGGGGGCTTGTATTTCCGGTGTCAACGCGGCCAAGATCATTTTAAAGCGCAAAAATCCAATTCGCCGTAAATCGCAGGAGGGATACATATGAAAAAGCGCGAGGAGTTTTCCCATGAAAAAAATCCGCAGCTGGACGGGAAATATGAGGGGCCGATCAACGATCCGATGCCGCAGGGCGGCACAGCAATGGGAGTCCGGATTGATTTGGACCCGACAGAGCCCCGGGAGCCGCGAAACCCGTTTCATACGGTGCCAAAGCCGGATCCCGGTATGCGGGAGCTGCGCGACCGGATGGGCGGGAAAGAGGTATGAGAGGGAGGCTGCCGGGGCAGCCTCTTTTTACAGCTTAAGAAATGCTCTGTCCGGTATGTATGTGCTTTTTCAGATCCAAGATTGCCTGCAGGTGCATGCCTTCGTGGAAGATGGTCCGGATGATCACCTGTTCGATGGTCCGCATGCCCATTTCAGCAGGAGCAAATTTCTCCTTCAGGCGATGGCCGTACCGTTCGCGCAATTGGGCCGGCTGCTGCCGGAGCAGCTCCTTAAGCTCCTGCAGAGACGGTGTTTCAGCAGTAAAGCTTTGCGGGGAGGTGCCGTAGCCAAACCAATCCTGAAATAAGGCTGGAACCGGCACCTCCTCCTTCGTCAAAGCCCGGATCCATAAATACTGGTCCAGATAGATGTGCCCCAAATTCCAGCGGATATTGTTCCGGAATCCAGCCGGAACGACCTCTGCCTGCTCCTCTGTCACCTGTTCCACTGCGCCCAGCAGGTAGCCTCGGTAGCTCTCGAGCTGGGTAAATAACACTTCATGACGTTGCTTCATACTCATTCCTCCTTTTCTCCTGTAATATTCCGTACACGTGTTCTTATTCCCTGCAAAGCTGCTTTAATAGGTGAGACATTCTCCCAATACCCAGCCGACAGACAAGGAAAGAAACAGCAGCATCAGGCCGACAGCCCGATTGTCCTCTTCCACAGCCTTTTGAATGCTGAAGCGGATGGTGACAAGCTCAGCCAAATAAAAAGAGATGATTTGGGCCACAATCCCAATGCCGCCCCAAATCAGCATGTCTGTCAGAGACACAGAATTCGCAATGGCGGAGCCCAGCACGAAAGCGAGGCCGAGCAGCTTGCCGCCAATGGACATGGCAGCCGTTTGGTTTCCCTGGCCGATGAGCCGGAACTCCTTTGTTTTGGTTGTCAGCTCGAAGGCGAGCAGCCCGGCAAACAGCAGCAGCAAGCCGACTCCAGCGTATGATAGAAAGCTTAGAAATAGACTCATAGAACCCCTCTTTTCCTTATGTACTTGCTTCTATTATATATGACAAAATGCAGCTTGTTCAGAAGGGAATTTGTATTCCTGTGAAAATTGGGAATTGTCTCCTTTTTGTCAGATATGGTATGATCGTGTTAAATGTTAACATTAACTAATTTAAGGTTAACAAATGTTGTGTGGAGGAAGCTCATAGGAAAACGAAAATACCCGATGATTGGAAGCTGAGAGTTTCCTCTGCCTGCAGGCAGACTGGGCGATGATTGAGGACCTTGGATTTGAGATTGAGGAGTGCGCGTTATAGGAGGGAGGAAACAAACTGCTACGTTGTGGAAACGGGGCAGTTTGTTTTGGGCTCCTGTGATAACAGGCGAAAAGCGCCTGTTAGCGGTTAGAACCTCCCTTCAGGAAGCCGAGCGAGTCCCTTCCGCTTTTCTTGGTGTCCAGCTGCAGGGACTGGCTTCCGGCCAGGGAGAACCCATCTCCATAAAAGGCAAAAAGCGCCTTTTAGGAGCTGGAACCTCCCTTCAGGAAGCCGAGCGAGTCCCTTCCGCTTTTCTTGGTGTCCAGCTGCAGGGACTGGCTTCCGGCCAGGGAGAACCCATCTCCATAAAAGGCAAAAAGCGCCTTTTAGGAGCTGGAACCTCCCTTCAGGAAGCCAAGCAAGTCCCTTCCGCTTTTCTAAGTAATTGTCAGAAAATTGTTGTTGACGAAATAAAGAATCAAGGTATAATAAGTCACATGATAATGTTAGGAAAGCTAACATGAGGGGGGCGTGCAGGATGCAAAAGGTAGAGGCAATTATTCGGCCGCAGCGGCTGACAGATGCGATTAAGGCATTGAAGGAGATCGGAATCACCGGTTTTACGGTCAACCAGGTTGTGGGACGCGGAAAACAAAGGGACGGCAGAGGGGTATACCGGGGCCATAACTATAATGTGACATTGCATCCGAAAGTAAAGCTTGAGATTGTTGTATCCGATTATAATGTGGAACCGGTCGTACAGGCCATCATTCAAGCCTGCAAAACGGGCGAGGATGGCGATGGGAAGATTTATGTTTGCCCGGTGTATCAGGCTTTTAATATCCGGACCGGTCTTCCGGACACGTCAATCGATGAATTGGCTGACAGGGAGGCAAACTGATGGGCCTCGTGTACTTGAATACGGTTTGGATAGTTGTGGCTGCAGCCATGGTGCTGTTTATGGAGGGCGGCTTCAGCCTGCTGGAGGCAGGGTTGGTTCGGACTAAGAATGCTGTGAACGTTACCATGAAAATTTTTGTGGATTTAACAGTTGGTGTGCTGGCTTTCTGGCTGGTCGGCTATGGCCTGCTGTTTGGCAAGGATTTTGACGGATTTATCGGAACCGCTCTATGGAATGCCCCGGAAACAATCAACATGGGGCTGAAGCTGCCGAATGCGGCATTCGTACTGTTCCAAATGGGCTTCGCGATTGCCTGTGTTTCCATTATTTCCGGAGCTGTGGCGGAGCGCATGAACTTTAAGGCCTATGTTGTGATTGCTGCACTCGTTTGTATGGTGGTCTATCCCGTGTCCGGCCATTGGGTGTGGAATGCAAACGGCTGGCTGGCCAAGCTTGGCATGAAGGATTTTGCCGGTTCAGCGGTCATTCATGCGATGGGCGGCTTTACAGCGTTGGCGATTGCATGGGTGCTTGGCCCGAGACGGGGCCGCTTCAACTCGGACGGCAGCGCCAACGTATTCGCGCCGAGCAATATTCCGTTGGCCTCCTCCGGTGCGTTCATTCTTTGGTTTGGCTGGTTCGGCTTTAATGCCGGCAGTACGCTGGATGCTTCGAATCCGGCTTTGGCGGCAGTGGCCTTGCATACGATGCTGGCGGCGGCGAGCGGTGGAACGGTGACGCTGCTGCTGACGATGTTCAAGTTCGGCAAGGCTGACCCGAGCATGACAATTAACGGTGTGCTGGCCGGGCTCGTTGCCATTACAGCTGGGGCACCCTATGTCGGGTCCAGCAGTGCCATTCTCATTGGGGCGCTGGGCGGCTTCATTGTCGTGTATGCAACGCTATTTGTTGACTTCCTGAAGGTGGACGATCCGGTTGGGGCAGTTGCAGTGCATGGATTCAACGGTGCATTCGGCACACTGGCGGTCGGACTTTGGGATACATCCTCCGGTTTGCTGACAACCGGAAGCATGAAGCTGCTGCTGGTACAAATTCTTGGTATTGTCGTGGTCAGCTGCTGGGGATTCCTGGCCGGTCTTGGGATTGCCAAGGTTGCGGGCCTCACAGTGGGCCTGCGCGCGGCAGCGGCGGAGGAAGAGGAGGGCCTTGATATGGCATACCATGGAATTCCTGCTTACAATGAGCTGGACCGCTTCGCCGATATCCCGCGCAGCATGTATGATTTCGAAGAGTCCACCGGGATTACGGTGGCTCAGCTTACGATGAAAAAGGAAAGCTCTGCATCATAAGAAAAGGCTCCTTGCTTTGCGGCAAGGGGCCTTTTTTGTAAGTTTATAGCTTAAAGGAGCTCTTCAAGGAAACAATCAGGTTGAAGACGAGTCTGTCAGCTGCCGTATGCTTCGGGTCTACGTTAAAGTAGCCGTGGCGGAAGAACTGGAATTTGTCCTGCGCCTTTGCTTCCTTCATGTTCGGCTCTATGAAGCCTTGCACAGCCTGAAGGGAGTTTGGATTCACTTGATCCAGGAAGGTTTGTCCTTCTTCCTTCTCCTGGTCATCCAAAATGAGCGGCTCGTACAGACGGAATTCTGCCGGCACAGCCTGAGTCGCCTCCACCCAGTGGATGGTGCCCTTTACCTTGCGGCCGGTGAAGCCGGTGCCGCTCTTTGTTTCCGGATCGTATGTGCAGCGGAGCTCGATCACATTGCCGTTTTCATCCTTCACGACTTCTTCGCATTTGATGAAGTACGCATGCTTCAGGCGCACCTCATTGCCCGGGAAGAGACGGAAGTATTTTGCCGGAGGGTTCTCCATGAAGTCATCCTGCTCGATGTAAATCTCGCGGGAGAACGGAATTTGGCGCATGCCCATCTCTGGCACTTCCGGGTTGATTTCAGCATCCAGCCATTCCACTTGCCCTTCCGGATAGTTCGTGATGATGACCTTCAGCGGACGAAGGATGCCCATTGTGCGCGGCGCCTTCAGCTTCAAATCCTCGCGTACAAAGTGATCCAGCATTTGGGAGTCCACAACGCTGTTTGCTTTGGCAACGCCAATTTCACGGCAGAAGGTGCGGATGGCTTCCGGCGTGTAGCCGCGGCGGCGCAAACCGGAAATCGTCGGCATACGCGGGTCATCCCAGCCGTCTACAAAGCCTTCGTCCACAAGCTGCTTCAGCTTGCGCTTGCTCATCACCGTATTGGTCATGTTCAGACGTCCGAATTCGATTTGCTGCGGCTTGCTCTCCATTTCACATTGCTCCACAACCCAGTTGTACAGTGGACGCTGATCTTCAAACTCCAGCGTACAGATGGAATGGGTTACGCCTTCAATGGCATCCTCAAGAGGATGGGCAAAAGCATACATCGGATAGATGCACCATTTGTCCCCTGTATTGTGGTGCGTGGCATGGGCAATGCGGTAAATGATAGGATCGCGCAGGTTGATGTTTGGCGATGCCATATCAATTTTTGCGCGCAGCACCTTTTCGCCGTCCTTGAACTCACCATCGCGCATGCGGGTGAACAAGTCCATATTTTCTTCAACGGTCCGGCTGCGGTACGGGCTTTCCTTGCCCGGTGCTGTCAGGGTTCCGCGGTATTCGCGGATTTCTTCGGCAGACAGATCATCTACGTACGCCAATCCCTTTTGAATCAGCAGCACTGCGCGGTTATACATTTCCTCAAAGTAGTCGGAGGCAAAGAACAGGTCGTCCCACTCAAAGCCAAGCCATTTGACGTCCTCCTTAATGGAATTGACGTACTCAATATCTTCTTTCAAGGGATTTGTGTCGTCGAAGCGCAGATTTGTTTTTCCTTTAAACTCGTCGGCAAGCTCGAAGTTCAAGATGATGGATTTGGCATGCCCAATATGTAGATATCCATTTGGCTCCGGCGGGAAACGGGTAATGACATGGTCACGTTTCCCTGTTTCCAGGTCGTCAATGACGATGTTGCGGATAAAGTTGGAAGAGTTATGTTCCACTTGGTTTCAACCTCTTTCATCTAATTATTTTCCTTAATCTTTTATAACATAGGTGGTGGCATTTTGCTACTGCTCTTGCCGTGAACAAGCCGTTTCCAAATAGTAAATCGGGAAATCATCCCAAAATATCCGCCTCCTTCCCAAATCTGGCATGGATGGATGAAGCGGTGCGGGCACCATACTAACACATATAAAAAGAAAGGATGTGAAATCATGAGCCGATTGGAAAAGCAAGTGTCCGGCAAAGCCAAGCTTTCTAACAAGACCGTGAAGTCACGGGTCATGTACTCCCGCCAGAATCGCACAGATTCCGAGTTTGCCCGCGAGATGTCCCGGACCATGCAGCGCGACCAGCTGATCGAACTGACAAAAGCCAATAATGACGAGCATAAGTGAGCAGAGGGCTGGCCTAATGGGCCAGCCCTGTTTTTGGATTGAAGTTAAAGAAATAGGCTCAATAGACCATACAGTACAGCAGCCAGTGCAGCAGAAATGGGCAAGGTGATAACCCAAGTGATGACCATGCGTTGGGCCGTCACCCACTTGACTCCTTTGACCCGGTACGCGGAGCCGACACCGAGAATGGAGGAAGAGATGACGTGCGTAGTGCTGACCGGCAGATGGGCGAAGGTTGCGCCGAAAATGACAAGAGCTGATGTTAAGTCTGCAGCGACACCGTTCACCGGCCGGAGCTTCATAATTTGCCCGCTGATGGTCTTAATGATTTTCCAGCCTCCGACAGAGGTGCCAAGCCCCATGACGGCAGCACAGGAAAGCTGTACCCAGAAGGGCACATCAGCTGAGGTTTGCAAGCCGCCGGCAATCAGGGCCATGGTGATAATCCCCATCGTTTTCTGGCCGTCGTTTGTGCCGTGCGTATAAGCCTGTAAGGCAGCTGTGAAGATTTGATAGATACGGAAGCGCCGGTTTGTCTCCGCCAGCTTATGGTTTTTGAACAATACCTTGAACAACGAGTAGACAAGATAACCGATTGCGAAAGCCAAGATCGGCGACAGCACCAATGCCTCAATGATTTTCAGGAAGCCGCCGTACTGAATGGCATGAAAGCCTTCTGCCGCAATGGCTGCGCCCGCGATAGAGCCGATCAGCGCGTGCGAAGAGCTGCTTGGAATGCCGTAATACCAGGTAATCAGGTTCCAGGTGATGGCAGCCAGCAGGGCGGCGAGCAGCACAATGGACCCGTTTCGCAGCGTGAACGGATCTGCGATGTCCTTTGTGATGGTTTTGGCCACGCCGGTAAAGGTCATAGCCCCGACAAAATTCATGGTGGCCGCGAGGAGAATCGCCAGCCGCGGCTTTAATGCCTTTGTGGAGACAGAGGTTGCGATTGCATTGGCTGTGTCGTGAAAGCCGTTGATGAACTCAAACACCAATGCAAAGGCAATGATGAGCATGGTAAGAATAAAAGCAGTATTCATATGCACCCTTCTTTTTTTATTTCATTTGATTAAATACTCATATTCATAAAATGATTATAGGACTTTTTACAAAGATTGAACACATATATGCTTATTTCTTCACAATATCGCTATGAATTATTGATCCTTAAGCGAAAATTAAGAAATGCTTTCCATAATGGAACAAACTGATACAGCAACATTTCGACGTATTTAGGCAAGAAGGCCCATTCCTCCATGGTGTGAAGGTGTGAATGGCGCCGGCAATGTCTAAAATGTGGATATACACACAAACAAGCACCTCCATGTGTTTCTATGTTGCCCGTGTAAGTATGCAAGCAGCCACGATCACAGAGCTATGAATGTACGCCAACAGGGCAGGGCATTACGATTGGGGCATACCCCTGATCATAGGGGCGTTGTCAGCCACCTCCAATGAAACGCCGCCTGAAGAAAGAAGAATGGTGAGGATCGTTTGCACTTCCAGGGAGTTGGCCGGCAGTGCGCAAGTCTCCCGCTATATGAGTTTCCGAACGGATGAGAGAGGTGATTGCATTGGAATACGTGGCCTGTACAGCCGTTGTGCCAATGTTTGGTGAAGTTGTGAAAAATGAGCAGCCGGCCGCCGGGGGGTGCAGAGAACATGTCCAGCAAACAATCTAGCATGAAACAGGCAGTGCGGTTTGGGCTGGTCGGCGGGCTGAATACAGCGGTGGACTTTGTCATATTCTTCCTGCTGTATCGTCATTTACATGTGTACGCAACTGTTGCGCAGGTCCTGTCTTACAGTGCCGGAGCGGCCAACAGCTACGTCTGGAATAAGTACTTTACCTTTGGCGCCAAGCAGAAGGCAACAAAGCGGGAGGTATTCTCGTTCCTGGCGGTCAATCTTCTGTCGCTCGGTGTCACGGTACTGCTGCTGGACGGGCTGCGGGAGCAGTGGGGATGGCCGGCGTTGGCTGCGAAGGCGGCCGCCACCATTGTGGGAATCGGCATGAATTTTATTGGATCAAAGCTATGGGTATTCCGACAGCAGGCCCTGTCGGAATGATAGAATGCCCCGGCTCCTGAAGAGCCGGGGCATTCTTTTAAGCTTTGCGGACGGTCATCCACCAGCCATAGCGGCTTTTTACCCAAGCAGCCTTGCTTTGTGCATAGGCTTGTCCGATGAAAGTGGTGGTCGTTACAATGCGGTATACGTTCGGCTGTCCGGTAGATTCATAGGTTGCTTGCCAGCCCGTATCCTTTTTCAGTCTTGCCAGAGCGCTTTCGACTGCGGCTTTGCCGACAAAGCCGCCCGTAACAACACGGTATCTCGCTTCATTCACGTCATATGTCTTTTGGACAGCAGTTTGGAAGCTGCTCCAGCTGCCGCGGCCCAGAATGATATGCGGGCAATCCTTGCCGGACCAGTTTTGATGCGGCACCACCCGGGACAGCGGGATGTTGTATTCGCGCATGAGGTATGCAATGAGCTTGCGCGCATTTTCTTCCGCCTTGGCATAATTGCCATCGGCATTTTCTGCAATTTCGATCCCGATGGAGCCGCGGTTGCCTGCGCCCTCATCATCGCCGGCATGCCAGCCGGATTCATTCAGCGGCAAATGCTGGATGACCTGCTTGTCATCTACAGTGAAATGCCAGGATGCCCAGCGGTCCGGAGCGCCTTTTGCCTGATTCATCAAATAGTTTGCATGCATCAGCGCATTGGCGCCAACCGCTGCGTTGGCCGTATTATGGATTGTGATGTACTTTGGCTTCATGGTAAGGCCCGGGCGCACCCGTTCATTGCCGAGCGGCACAATCATTTTCTTGTACGTCACGCCGCGGATGGCATCCGCAGTAAAGGAGGCTGTCACGCCTTCGTACTTCGCCTTCAATGTTGTCACCCAGCCCTTTTGGCCCGCTGCGGTCTGGATATAAAACCAGTCGCCCGCCTGCTTCAGCACCGTCACGCTTTGCGGCGCAAGCTTGGCAGTTGTTTGATAGGCGGCAAACGGATTTGTGTGCAGGTATACATCCTCCTGCAAAGTGAGCTTGTCATTCTTCGTATCAATGTCGCGAAGCTCTACTGCAGCATCATCGTAATACACCCAACGCTGGCTTCCATCACTTATTGTAACGAGGAACCAGTCACCATGGCGTTTGGAGGAGCTGAGCATCTGCGGGGCGATGCTCCCGTCTTTTGTGCCGTTCGGCGTTTTGTACAAGGAAACAATGTTCTTGTTGTAAAGCAGATAGGCGCCGTTTTTCTCAAAGTTGGCGTACACACTTTTGGTGATCGCACCAGGAATGGCGGATCCGATTTGATCCTTGCCCCCATCAGGCACGATGGTTACAGAAGCTGCGGATCCGTTATACGGAACAGCAGCAAAGCTGCCAACGGCAATTGCTGTAGATAGTAGGATGTTCTGTGCTGTTTTTTTCATGTCTTTTTTGCAGCCTGCAAGCTGCAATCTCTTCCCCCTTGCTTTTCTCTATATGGCTGTTGCCTGAGGGGCAACTGTGACTACCTTATATATCGTAAAATAACATATAGAAAAATACAAACATATTTTACGCGGGTTTACCAGTTGGAATATGTGCACATGCGGAAACAGCGAGAGCTCCCCCATATCCGGAGGAGCCCCTCATCATAGGCCGTGCTCGCGTCCCTCTAAGCCGGGAGCGCTGTCAATGCCGCCGCGGGCATTATCCTTTGCGTTGTCGTAAGCCCGCTGCCGCTGGCCTTGCTTGCTGCCCAAGTAGACGGTTTTATGCTGCTCCTGCAGCTTATGGAATTTCTCAAAATCCTCATTCATGACAAAAGCCTCCCTTTGTTACAGTTCTGTTCCAGGCTGCCCGTTGATGCTGTAGGTTACAGTCATCCGGGCATGTAAGGAGTGGGATACGGAGCAATATTTGTCCTTGGACAAGGTGATGGCCCGCACCACTTTATCCTCCGGCAAATCTCCCTCCAACGCATAATGAATATGGATATCGGTAAAGCGCTTCGGATGGTCCTCAGCGCGTTTTCCCTCCACTTCCATATGAAACGCGGCCGGGTTCAGGCGCATTTTTTGCAAAATGGAGATGATATCAATGCCGGTGCAGCCGGCAACAGCGCTCAGCAGCAGCTCCGTCGGCCGCGGGCCGCTGTTTTGGCCGCCGACCTCTTCTGCTGCGTCCATGCGCATTTCATGGCCGGACGGCCCGGTGCCGGAGAAGGACATGTGCCCATTCCAGGAGACGCTTGTCTTCATAGTATGCTCCTCCTTTTATAGCGGAAAAAAGCCCGGGAGCTTCCGGGACCTCTGCCTACTTCTTATGCTTTGGCGGAAACATTTCACTGTTTGTGCGGGTGTTCGGCACAATTGTGGCATTATTGTCCACAATATGCGGCCCCTTGTCGCGAATGCCATTGGCATGCTGCTTTTGAATTGTATGCGGATCTTGATTGTTGCCCATGTGTATCACCTCCATGACTATAGTATTTGTTGCTTTTCTGCAATTTTATTTGGAAGATATTGTGTGATTGGAGGTTATTTGGTAATATTTGTATACAACTAATCCAGTAATCTCTTTTATATAAAGGAGAAATCCATGCAAGAGCTGCTGTAATTTGAAAGCGTATACAAAAAGGGGGATTTATAAGGATGAAACGAAAATGGCTGGCGCTGACCGCTGCTTCTGCACTCATGCTGCCGATTGCGGCGCCGAATGTGCTGCATACAAGCGCGTATGCAGCTGTGCAGTCTGTCATTCCCGGGGCACAGGACGTGACCGTAACGAAATTTGATGGGACAAATGGAAGCTGGCTGACAACAAAGAATCCGGCTCAGTGGCAGGCAGCCGGCGGAAGCATTGGGCTGGCGCCTTACAATTGGGGCAGCCAAGCTGCCGGCACAGGCTGGTACAAAATGTACAAGCCGGCTGCAGTGACCGGCACACAAATCAAGGGAGCGTTTGGTGACGCCCGCTTTGTCCTCCGGATTCCGGACAATTGGAACGGCAAGCTTGTTGTAGCCGGCACACCGGGTACGCGTGATGAATTCTCCACAGATCTCCTGTTCAGCGATTTTGTGCTGGCGAAAGGCTATGCATTTGCGGCAAGCGACAAGGGAACAGCCGGGGAGGCGGATGCTTCCGACCCGCTGGCAAAAGCGAAGAATCCGCTCATTGCGGCTGATGACAGCATGGCCGAATGGCACCAGCGTTTCCGGGAGCTGACAAAGGCGGCGCAGGCTTACCTTGTGCAGCATTACCCGGAGCAGCTCATTTCCAGGCATGACAAGCAAAACCCGGCCAGCAAGCTGATTACAAAGGACCACCAGGTGCCGACGTACGCAATCGGAATTTCCAACGGCGGCTATGTTGTGCGCTATGCCCTGGAGCATGACGGCAAGCGGAAGACAGGTGAACCGGCCTTGTTTGACGGCGGCGTGGACTGGGAAGGCGTGCTCTGGCGGGCGAAGGATCCGAACCTGATCACGTCCTTGACGCAGGTTGTCAACAATGCGGGACAAGCCATTTACGGAACCGGTGCAGCCAAAGAGGAGGCAGTGAAGGCTATGCATGCCGCGGGTTTGCCGGAGGGCTCGGAAAAGCTGTGGGCTTACCATGACCAAATCTATTGGTTCCTGACATTGAATATGTATCGCGATGAGATTGACCCGAATGCGCCGGGCAGAATCGATTGGCACAATTATTTTAATCTCATAGGCGGATTGCGTGACCGCACGTATGATGGCATTTTCAAGGATTACAACTATATGCTGCGTCCGGGCAGCGTGAAGAACAATGTGCGGGCCATTGAAAATACTGGTGATCTGCAGGCGCCGCTCATCAGCATCGCGGGCACCTATGACTCGCTTATTTTCCCAAGCGTCCATGCGGACCGGTACAGTGAGCTTGTAAAGAACAACGGCAGCGCCAGCCTGCACCGGATGTATAAGATTGAGAAGGGCAACCATGTGGACAGCCTTGTGTGGAACAGCGCCACGGACCAGGAGAAGCAGCTGCAGCCTCTCCTGCCATATGCGCACCAGTCCTTTGATTTGCTGGTGGATTGGGTGGAGAATAAGCAGAAGGCGCCGGCAAGCCATACCGTGGCTGCGCCGAAGGTCAACACAAATGTGGTCAACCTGAAGACAGGCGAAGAGCACGAGCCGGCAGAATAGCCTGCAGCACAATATATCGTTATAACACATAGTCTTTTCTTGCATGTTTCCTTCTCTTATAATGGGGAAAACAATAGGGGGCATGTACAGATGTGGAACGATTTTAAAAAATTTGCGTTAAAAGGAAATGTTCTGGACCTGGCTGTTGGTGTTGTGATTGGCGCTGCATTCGGCAAAATTGTGACGTCGCTTGTGCAGGACGTCATCATGCCGCTTGTCGGCATGCTGCTTGGCGGCGTCAATTTCAGCGGCCTGAAGCTCACCTTTGGCAGTGCTGTCATTAAGTACGGCAGCTTTCTGCAGTCGGTCGTGGACTTTTTCATCATTGCCTTCTCGATCTTCCTGTTCATCCGCCTCATCAGCAGGCTGAAGAAAAAGGAAGAGGTGAAGCAGGAGGCAGCCAAGCCAACGCAGGAGCAGCTGCTGGCGGAAATCCGCGATTTGCTGAAGGCGGCGGCGAAGGAGCATTAAGCACAGGGACGGGAGAGAATCCCGTCTTTTTTAATGGAAGGATTTTGAAGCTGGCATACAGAATTGGTTTGGGGAACAGGGGGGATATCATTTGTTTCAAACGGTGAAGGGCTTTTTACGGGTTTGGGAGTATGAAACAGCTGTTACCGGGCGGCTGCTTGCGCAGCTGACAGACGGGGCGCTCAGGCAGCCGATGGCGCCGGGCCAGTGGGATTTGGGAGGAGTCGCCTGGCATCTCGTAACGGCAGTGCAGGCGATGACAGCCTGCACTGCGCTCCGCTTTGCAGCGCCGGAGCATGGCAAACCGGTGCCGGAGTCAGCCCGGCTCATAGTCGGCCAGTATAACCAGATGGCAACGTCCTTTGCTGAGGCGCTGCGCGTACAGTGGCAGGATGAGGACCTGCTTCGGGTCATTGACTTTTTCGGGCAACAGATGCGCATTGGCAATCTGCTGTTCTTCTTGCTGCAGCACCAGACGCATCACCGCGGACAGCTGACGGTGCTGATGCGGCAGGCAGGGCTTCCGGTGCCTGGGGTGTATGGCCCATCGAAGGAAGAGTGGGCAGCGCGGGGCATGCAGGATCCAAACCTGTAGGAGGGAAAGAGGAGGATTCAAAGGGGGGAACGCACCTTTGGGTCTTCTTTTTTGGGGCTGTAAGCTTTGCCCCGGAGACCAGAAGGGATAAAGCTACGGGGCGGAACTGCACTTTTCTATAATTCATCATTTTATATTGATATTCATGTAAAAGAAATACTAATCTTTTAGCGGCATGAAATGTAATATTGTTTGCTTATTTTGCTTTTAAACGTTATAGGGCCCTGTAAAATCCGTATTTTAGCTTCCGTTTCTAAAATTTTCCTTTTTATTTCGACACCTAGAAGAGATGTTTTTTGGTGTGACAGCTGCAGTATATGTTGTATTTCGAGTTTTATTGTTGAATATTGTCAGATTTCTATGCACCTATAACTGAATTATTTACAATATTATGAATATATTTACAAATTCGTTTCGGTGTTATATCTTGTATATACGATGAATTCTCTATTTTGCTCTTCTCGAATTCTTTAATGAGAATTGCGAATCAGAAATTCACTATATTACGCATAGGAGAGATGAGGATATGCTATGATTACACTCAGGAAAATCCACAAGTCCATCGGCCACAAGATTTACAAGGTATGCATTGCCGGTTTGGTAGTAGCCATGCCCCTTGCACTTTCGGGCAGCCCCCACGTATCGAAAGCGGCTGGCATGAATCCAGATCCAGTGCCGGATTACTACACGACACCGAACTATGCGAACAGTCCGCTGCCGGAAGTTGATGCCAACAAGAATGTGATTCAGGGAACGGGTATCCGTAAATTTGTGGACTCCCTGCCAGGCCTTGGCGAGGCGAACAAGAACAACCTGGGGCAATATATCCCGGTTGCCATTCCCGACACGACTACATACCCCGGCTCGGATTATTACGAAATCTCCTTGGTGCAGTATACTGAGAAGCTTCACAGCGACCTGCCGGCCACGACTCTCCGCGGCTATGTACAAACCAACACCACCGACCCTTCTGTACAAAAACCGAATTATTTCGGACCAACGATTATCGCTCAAAAGGACCGGCCAGTACGGATCAAGTTCACCAATAAGCTCGGAACTGGCAAAGACGGTGATTTGTTCCTTCCCGTTGATACTTCCATAATGGGTGCCGGCATGGGACCTGACGGCAAGACAATGTACACACAAAACCGCGCCAATTTGCATTTGCATGGCGGGATTACTCCATGGATCAGCGATGGCACGCCGCACCAATGGATTACGCCAGCTGGAGAAAACACGCCATATCCGAAAGGCGTCAGTGTGCAGAATGTGCCTGACATGCCGGACCCAGGCGATGGATCCATGACATTTTATTACACTAATCAGCAGAGTGCCCGCTTAATGTTCTTCCATGACCACAGCTACGGCATTACGCGGTTGAACGTGTATGCCGGAGAAGCCGGCGGTTACTTGCTCCGCGATCAGGTGGAGCAGGATTTGATCAAGCAGGGTGTGATTCCGCAAGATGAAATTCCGTTATTGATTCAGGACAAAAGCTTTGTGCCGAATGACACGCAGCTTATGGCCACCGATCCGACCTGGGACAAAACGAAGTGGGGCGGAACCGGGAATCTATGGTTCCCGCATGTCTACATGCCAAACCAAAATCCGTATGATATGTCCGGCGCCAATCCGTTTGGGCGTTGGGATTATGGGCCATGGTTCTGGCCGCCGAACACAGGCTTAAAGCAGGGTCCGGTGCCAAATCCGCTGGCCGGCCAGCCTGGGCAAGGGGCCATGAATCCAGGTGTTCCAAACGTCACGGCAGTGCCGGAAGCCTTCATGGATACGCCAGTCGTCAATGGAACGGCTTACCCGTATGTGGACGTGCAGCCAAAGGCATACCGCTTCCGTATCCTGAATGCGTCAAACGACCGGACATGGAATTTGCAATTATATAAGGCGAAGTCCAATGCCAGCATGTGGAATGCAAGCGGCACATTGAATGATGCGGATGCCGGCGAAGTTAATATGGTTCCAGCGGTGCGCACGGCAGGCTATCCGGCGACCTGGCCGACTGACGGAAGAGATGGGGGCGTTCCAGACCCGGCTGCGGCAGGGCCGAAGATGATGCAGATCGGGACTGACAGCGGCTTCCTGAAGAGTCCGGTCGAGCTGGCCAACCAGCCGATTGATTATGAATATAACCGGCGCAGTGTGACAGTTCTCAATGTGTCCAGCAAAACGCTGCTGCTCGCTCCGGCTGAACGGGCGGACGTCGTGGTTGACTTCAGCCAGTATGCCGGCCAGACCCTGATTTTGTACAATGACGGCCCGGCGCCGATTCCAGCCTTTGATCCGCGGTATGACTATTATACAGGCGATCCGGATCAAACATCGTCAGGGGGCGCGCCGACGACATTGCCTGGCTATGGTCCAAATACACGGACCGTCATGCAGATTCGTGTGGCGGCAAATCCGAGCGGTACAACAGCAGGCACAGCAGCAAGCAACCTCAAGTATCCGCTGGGCTCAACGGAGTTTAAAACAGCAATGGAAACCGCCTTCAACAACGGGCAGAACAAGCTGCCGGTGCCGGATGGAACGTGGGGCAACATTCAAGATACAAGCCTAACGTTCACACCGAACGGCTCTACAAGCTCAATTACGATGCCGATGCAGCCAAAAGCCATCGCGGAAGCATTTGAAGCGAATTACGGCCGAATGAATGCTGTACTTGGAACAGAATTGCCGAATACGAACTTCACGAACCAAACGACAGTTATGCTCGGGTACATTGATCCGGCTACCGAGAACTTTAAGGACACGGCGACGCCGCTGAGTACGGTGGCAAATGACGGCACCCAGATATGGAAAATCACCCACAACGGGGTTGATACCCATGCGATCCACTTCCATTTGTTTGACATACAGCTTGTCAACAGGGTCGGATGGGATGGCTCGATCCGTATGCCTGATGCCAACGAAAAAGGATGGAAGGATACACTCAGGATGAATCCGCTGGAGGACGTCATTATTATCATGAAGCCGACAGCGCCGAAGGTTCCGTTTGGCCTTCCTGACAGCATCCGTCCGCTTGACCCGACGATGCCTGTCGGCTCAACCTTCAGCTCTCTGGACCCGCTGACCGGAGCTGCGAGCACGGTAACGAATAAGCTGACAAACTTCGGATGGGAGTATGTATGGCATTGTCACCTGCTCGGACATGAAGAGAATGATATGATGCGTCCAATGACACTGACTGTAGACCGTTCCTTGCCGGCAGCCTCCGTGCTGAGCGGCACAAGACCAGCCAATAGTCCGGCTGTCCTGAACTGGACGGACCCGACTCCGGCGAGCGGTGCTCCGCTTGGCAATCCTGCGAATGAAATCGGCTATAAGATTCAGCGTGCGCCGATTGACGCAGCCGGCAAAATTGGCGTCTACACGCAAATTGGTACAGCTCTGGCCAATGCAACAAGCTATACAGATACAACCGCTAATGCCAATACAAGCTACAGCTACCAGGTGATTGCTTTTAACGCAGCGGGCGAAACAGCCTCCAATGCGCTGACACTTGCCGGCCTGCCGGCAGCACCGGCAAATTTGACTGCTGCAGCATCCGGCACATCTGCAAATTTGACGTGGACGGACCAAGCAACAAATGAGACAGGATTTGTGGTGGAGCGCTCTGCAGACGGCACAAACTTCACCGTCGTGAATAGTGCAGTACCGCCTGTAACAGGCAGCAGTGCCAGCTATACAGATACAGGCCTGGCGCCGGGAACGTACACGTATCGTGTGAAGGCAGTGAACGCAGTCGGCTCATCCGCCTATTCCAACACGGCTGCTGTGACAATCACAGCAACTCCGGCTGTTCCGGCAGCACCGGCAAACCTGCAGGCAACGCTGCAAATGGGACCGACCGTGGCACTGACGTGGGCGGACCAAGCGGTAAATGAAACGGGCTTTACTGTAGAACGCTCCGCGAATAACGGCGTAAGCTTCACAGCAATCGGCAATGCCAATGCGGTAACGGGAACAGGAACAGGCTCCTACAATGACACGAATGTGAACGCAGGGCAGACATATTTGTACCGGGTAAAGGCGGTAAATGCAACAGGCTCCTCCACGTATTCCAACACTGTCAGGGTTCCGCTGCCAAGTGCACCGGCCGCGCCTTCCAACACGCAGCTGTCCATTAGCAATCGTGGAACTTTGACAGATACCTTAATGTTCCAATGGAGAAAGCCGTCCGGCACAGTCTCAGGCTACATTGTCCAGTATGCAACGAATGCGGCATTTACACAAAATGTCGTTACTGCACCGCCGATTGGTGCCGCTGCAACCTCTTATAGTGTCAACGTGGCGAAAGGGAATACGTACTATTTCCGTGTGCGGGCAGTGAACGGATTCGTTGTTTCTCCGTGGTCAGCCGTACGATTTATTACAGCTCGTTAAAGCTGTAAATGCAATCGTGTATGGCGAAGGGGCATTCAATCTTGTCCCTTCGCCGTCACTTGAGTGTAGAAAGGAGGCTGCAGTATGAAAAAGAAAACGCTTATTACGTCTGTTATTACCGCATTGCTTGTCGTTTGCGTGACAGCGGCGATATTCACCGACACCTTTGCCTTTGCGACGGGACAGAGCGCGGCTGCCAAGAGTAAGACAAAGCAACCGAAGCAGACAACGGTGCGGAAAGGCCGCTTTACTGAAATCAACACAGTCAGCGAAGCAGCGGCTGTCCTGAACGTCAAACCGATTTGGATTCTGGATGAGGTGAAGAAGGGCAAAACCATGGCTCAAATTATCAACGCAAAAGGAATGACGGAGCAGGAGTTCATTCAGAAGGCAACAGAGCTTGAAACAAAAACGATACAAGATGCAGTGAAAAGCGGATCCATGTCCCAGGCGCATGCTGATGCGCTGCAAGCCGGCATGTCTGACCGCCTGAAAGAAAACATGAAGATGAAGGCGATGGATGTAAAGGAACACGCTGCGATGAATATGAACCATTAATGCAAAAAAGCTGGTCTGAAGACAGTATGTCACTCAGACCAGCTTTTTTTCGCTGCACAAGTTTAAGCAATGTTTGGAAAGCGTGGAAGATGGCGAAAGCTCTATGTTACGATACAAGAGAGATTGATAGAGTATGAGGGTTCAGCACAACATATAGAGACACTGCGAGTGAGGGGAATAGGATGAAGAGAAGGATAGCAGGTCTGCTGCTGGCAGGCTGTATGGCTGCCGGTATATGGACTCCGCCTGCAGCTGGTGCGGCCGGATGCGGCGTGCCGGGACTGTCAAAGCTGACCGATCCGCTTGCCGGACGGATGGAAAATGGGGAAACCTTGATTTGGGAGGGAGTCAGCCCTGATTTGCTTCGGGCGAAACAGAAGTACGAGGAATTGCTGGCGCAGAGGGGCTGGCATATTGTGTATGCCTCCGCGCACCGCCCGTACCAATATCAGCGCCACTTTTATGAAATCGTTACCAGGTTGCGCAGCGGGAAAATGAGAAGCGGTGCCTGCGCGGGACTGCGGCGCACTCTGCAGGCTGAATACAAGAAGCACGGGTTAACGGGAGCTGTCGCGAAGCCGAATCCGGAAGCGCCGCATGTGAAGGGCATCGCGTTTGATGCTGCTGTGTTTGACGGGAAGGGGCGCCGTTTGAATCCAAATGGCCGCATCAATCCCGAGCTCGTGGCTGTGGCCCGCCAGGCCGGCCTGCAGTTTACCGTTCCGGGCAGGTACGCTGTGCATCATCAGCTGATTCCGGGCATGATGAGACAAACGGCTGCCATCGGGAAGAAGAAAACGGTCCATCAACCCGTCCTCCGGCAAGGCAGCAGGGGCGCAGCTGTGATCACGCTGCAGAAGGCGCTGAGCAAGAAGGGCTACAAGGCTGGCAAGGCGGATGGCGTGTTTGGACAAGCAACGAAAAAAGCGGTAGTCCGCTTTCAACGGGACAGGAGGCTGAAAGCCGATGGCATTGTCAGCGCTGCCACCTGGAAAAAGCTGATTGGATGATAGAGGAGAATGGCAATTGTGCCATTCTTTTTTTATTGGAATATACACAAGCTGAATAATGGTAATTCAGCGGTAAAATCGGTAAGATAACAGTGAGCATGTACATATCGTTTCCAGAGAGGGGAATCACCATGACGAATTTGTTTACACCCTTTACATATAAGGGGCTGGAGTTGAAAAACCGCATTGTCATGCCGCCGATGTGCCAGTACTCTGTGCCGGCGAAGGATGGCGTTCCGACAGACTGGCATGTGCTGCATTATGCCAGCCGTGCTGTGGGCGGAACAGGGCTGGTCATTATGGAAATGACAGATGTGGACCCGGATGGGCGCATCACTGACTTTGACCTGGGCATCTGGTCAGACGAGCATGTGCCGGCGTTCCGCAGGGTAGTGGATGCGGTGCACGCACAGGGTGCAAAGATCGGCATCCAAATTGCGCATGCGGGCCGGAAAGCGACAGACGCAGTGCCGCCGGTGGCGCCATCCGCCATTGCTTTTAATGAAGAATCCCGCACGCCGCGCGAGCTGACGACAGAAGAAGTGCAGGAAATGGTGGAGAAGTTCCGCCTTGGCGTCCGCCGTGCCGTACAGGCAGGGGTGGATGTTGTGGAGATTCACGCCGCGCATGGCTATCTCATTCATCAGTTCCACTCGCCGCTGACAAATCAGCGTACAGATGTATACGGGCAAGATCCGGCACGCTTCGGTGCAGAAGTCATCCAGGCGGCCAAGGAAGAGCTGCCTGCCGACATGCCGCTGATTGTCCGCATTTCTGCAGTTGAGTACGTGGAGAATGGCTATGGCCTCGATTACAGCATTGAATTGTGCAAGCGGTACCAGCAGGCCGGCGCGGATATCTTCCACGTTACATCTGGCGGGGAAGGCCCAATCGGCTCCAACGGACGTCCGGGTGTGCATGCGGGCTATCAGGTGCCAATGGCGCGCGCGGTGAAGGAAGCGCTGGGCTGCCCGGTCATCGCGGTTGGCCGTTTGGACAATCCGGTGCTGGCAGATGCTGTGCTCGGCAACGGCGAAGCGGATCTTGTGGCTGTCGGCCGCGGCATGCTGCATGACCCATACTGGGCGCTGCATGCGGCCGAAGAACTGAAAATGAAAGTGGATATTCCGCAGCAATATGTTCGCGGCTTTTAAGCAAAAAAATCCTGCCCGGTGCTGGCAGGATTTTTTCTGTTGTTTTTGCTACACTAGTGGTACAAACAAACAGAATTTTCAGACCTGCGGGAGGATGGTAGCATGAAGAAGAGGATTCCAGTATATATCTTAAGCGGATTTTTGGGGAGCGGCAAAACAACGGTGCTGCTGCGCATGATTGCGGCCTGCAAGGAGCGCGGGCAGCGGCCGGCCATTATTCTAAATGAGCTTGGCAAGGTGAATGTGGAGGAGCATTTGTTTGCTGACGAGGACTTGAACGAATTGCTCGATGGCTGCATCTGCTGCACCATTCAAAGCAACTTCCGCGCCGTGCTTGATGATTTGGCTGCGCAGAGCCCGGACGTGCTGCTGATTGAAGGGACGGGCGTTGCCAATCCGGTGGAGCTGATTGAAGTATTGACAGAGCCGCGCTACACCGGATATTTTCATCTGCATTCGCTGATCAGTGTTGTCGATGCATCCAGATTTTTGGAGTATCAAAGCATTTTCCTCAGCTCCGGGGCAATGCGCAAGCTGTTCCGCGACCAAATCCGCTGCGCCTCTTATGTGGTGCTGAATAAAACGGATGCCATATCAGAACGAAAGCTGGCGGGCATTGTGGAAAAGGTGCGGGCGCTGGTGGGAGAACATGTTCCGCTGTACAACACAACCTTTGGGCAGATTCATGCGGATGAGCTGTTCCAGGAGCGGATTATGGTGCATCATGCGGATGAGCCGGCTTCCCGCGGGCAGCATCACGCGGCAGTCAGGGCGGTACGGATGGATGCTGTGCCGCCGCTGGAGCAAAAGCAGCTGCAGGACTGGATCAAGAGCCTGCCGGACAGCATCTACCGCGGCAAAGGCGTGCTTCGCCTGCAGGGGAAGGAAGGGCTGTATGAGCTGCAGTATGCATCAGGCCAGCTCGCCATCAAGCACATGTATATGGACAATCCAAACGTGACGGCCGCTCTTGTGTTTATTGGGGAAGGAGAGACAGCGAAAGCGCTGGTGCAATCGTTTCAGAAGGAATTTGGCAAGGTACGGCTTCGGTAGGGCGCTTTTGCCGGCGCCGTGGATTAGGCATCCGGCTCTGGCTGTATAAAAATTAGAATGGTCACTTCAGGACCAATTTTCATCCAGGGAGGAACGGGTTGTTTCATTGCTTCATGTATAAGGGATATTCAGGTTTGTTAAGTGGTTCTTTTACAAGTTTATAAGAACTTATGTATTGACTTCGTTTTGATAAGTATGCTATCTTAATAGTGTGAAGGATATGGTGATTTTTCCTATTGGAATAGTGAGTTTTTACAGCGAGGAACCTGGGCTGTAAAAAGCTCCGCTGCCGATTACCCGCAGGCAGCGTTCATATATACACGGCAAGAAAGAGAAGCCAGCTCTATTTCTGTCATGCACCTGTCACTTGAATGAGAAATATACTGTGTGTACAAGGAGGGTAGACATGATCAGAAAAGCACTTGCATCATTTCGCAGGCAAATGTATTACACATTCGGCATTCTTTTGATTGCCTGGCTTTGTACACCGTTTGCCGAGCATCTGCTTGGCTTCGGTGTTGGATTGATGGTCAGCGTGTACTGCGCCTGGCTCTTGGGCCGCCGAATCGAGAGGATGGGCGAAAGCATCATGCTGAATAAGCGGATGCCGTCGCTTGGCACCGTCAACCGTTTTGCCGCCGCCATCTTGGGATGTCTCGTTTTATATGAAATTGAGCATCACATGGCTATGTGGGCCTTTGCAACCGGCATTCTTGGCGGTTATACGCTCTTAGTGGTAAACCTGGGCTATTACAGCGCCTATCATCAGGAACAAAAATCGGCTCAAGGTGAATCTATATAATTTGGTTATGTCAGCCTCGCTGCCGGCAGTGGCCTGTATCTTCCACATCCCAGCCGCCCGGTAAGAACGGCTTTCATATATAGCACAGTATATACTGTTCGATTAAAAGCTCCGGCCCCCCTCCGGAGTCTTTTTTGCGCCTAAAATAAGCATTGTGCCGGTTCTCTCGTTTCATTAAAATGGATATATAAGTAAATTTCAAGCTGGAGAGGGGCGTTTCGTATGAGGAAACTGTTCTATCTGACTTTTGCCATATTCCTTGCTGTTGTGTCAGGCTGTTCCAATACATCGCAGGAGAAGACGGAGAGTTCCGCTTCCAAGGCTGATATGAAGCAGGCAGGCATGCAGAGTCAGGCTGCCGATGTGAAGGAGAAGGCGGCAGATCCCCAGGCCGAAAGCAGGCCGCAGGTAAATCGCAAGCTTATTAAAACAGTAGATTTACAGGTGGAAACAACAAAGCTTGAGGAATCTGTGCAAAAATTGGAGAGCTTGAGCAAGCAATTTGGCGGCTATGTACAGTCCAATCAAGTGCAAGGGACTTCGCTGGAGCAGGGGAAACGCGGCAAACGCACCGCCTCTTACGTCCTCCGCATCCCGGCCGACCAACTGGATGCCTATTTGAAGGAAGCCGGCAGCATCGGAAATGTGCTGTCCAAAGCAGTCGGAACAGAGGATGTGACGGAGCAGTACTTTGATACGGAAGCGCGCCTTACCTCCTTGAAGACGCAAGAGGAACGGCTGCTGGCGCTTCTGAAGCAGGCCGGTTCGCTGAAGGACATGCTGGAAATCGAGAAGGAACTGGCTGCGGTCCGTTATGAGATTGAACAGCTCACGACCACACTGAAAAAATATGACGGGCTGGTAAGCTACAGTACAGTGCGCTTTACTTTGACGGAGGTCGCCACCATTACAGATACGACGGAGCCGAAGACGACAGGAGAGCGCATTGCCCGCCAGTTCCGGGATAACATCACCGCCATCGCGGACGGAGCGCAGGCTGCGGCTGTTTTCCTGATCGGCAACTCACCCATTCTCCTGCTGCTGGCAGCTCTTGCAGCCGGGGGCTTCCTGATTTTCCGCAGGGTAAAGCAAAATCGGGGAAACCGCAATATTGGCAGCTGAAGGCATTGAAAAAACCTGACTCCGGTCAGGTTTTTTCAATGTGCGGCAGCACGTTCGCACCGGTGAATCCAGGCCTCTACGTATTCCTCGTGCGGTAAGACCCTGTGATCCAGGTCGCCAATCCACCGGATTCCCTCCTCTGCACACCAGCGCAGGCAGGTTTCATACAAATCCATATCCAGTTCGTCGTCATCCCAGTACACACGTACAGCCTGCACACCGCTTCTATAATATGAGTAGGCGCGTGTATGCCCGTCTGTGAGAAAAATGGTGCCGCCAAGCCGCTGAATGGGAAGCGGTGCATGATTATGATAGTTGAAAGGGTTAAAGGCTGAGTGCTTCAAACGATCCAGCTTCCCTTGGCTGATATAGAGCCGGCTTGGCTGGAGAAGACGCAAATCCATATAAAATGTCCGCATACGACAGCCTCCTAAAACACAATCGTTTTGTTGCCATGGACAATGACACGGTCTTCCAAATGCCACTTTACAGCCCGCGCCAGCACACTCCGTTCAATGGAACGGCCGATTTTCTTCAAATCCTCCGCATTATGATGGTGCTGGACGCGTTCAATGCCCTGTTCAATAATCGGGCCTTCATCGAGGTCGTCCGTCACATAGTGGGAGGTGGCGCCAATCAGCTTCACGCCGCGTTCAAAGGCGCGCTCATACGGCCGGGCACCGATGAAGGCAGGCAGGAAGGAATGATGAATATTAATGATGCGGTGCGGATGCGCCGACACAAATTGCGGTGTCAGGATTTGCATATAGCGGGCCAAAACAATGAGATCGATCTCATATTCCCGCAACAGCTCCAGCTGTGTTGCTTCTGCCTCCGCGCGGTTTTCCCTGCGGGCCGGAATATGGTAAAACGGAATGCCGAGCTGCTCCACAGCCTCGCGTGCATCCTCGTGGTTGCTGATCACCAGGGAAATGTCTGTAAGCAAGTCTCCATTTTGCCACTCCCACAGCAGCTCCAGCAGACAATGCAGCTCTTTGGAAACAAAGACAGCCGTCCGTTTCACCTCATACAAGGGCAGCAGCCGCCAGTTCATTTCAAAATCTGCGCCAATTGTCCGGAATGCCTCCTGCATATATGCAGCCTTTCCCGGCAAATCCGGGCACTCGAACTCGATGCGCATGAAAAACGTGCCGCCTGTCGGGTTGGTGGAATATTGGCTGGACTCGATAATATTCGCTTCATAGGTAAATAGGAACTGTGAAACGGCTGCGACGATGCCCGGCCGGTCCGGACATGTAATGAGCAGCCGTCCCCGGTTGCGGTTTTCCTGCTGAAAAGCCTGCAGATGTGCGGCAATGGATGGCTTCATAGTTTCACTCCTCTATTTGAATTTCTCTATTATAACGCAAGACTTTCTCTTTCAACATACAAATTTTTTGAATATTGAAAAGAAAGCGCTTAAGAAACTCTTAAGAAATACATATGCCCATTGTTAAGGATTGCAGGTTACAATGAAGGTAATTCATGGAAGAAAAGGGAGGGAGAGCATGAATTCGTTTCAGGTGCTGGTCGTGGATGACGATCAGGAAATTCGGGATGCGATCGAGATTTATCTGCGGAATGAAAATATGCGTGTGCTGAAGGCGAAGGACGGCATTGAGGCGCTGGAGCTGCTGCATGAGCAGGAGGTGCATCTCGTTGTGCTGGATATTATGATGCCGCGGCTGGACGGCATTGCCGCCACTTTTAAAATCAGGGAGCAAAAAAACATCCCCATCATTATTCTCAGCGCCAAGAGTGAGGACGCCGACAAGGTGCTCGGCCTGCAAATCGGCGCTGACGATTATGTGACAAAGCCATTTAATCCGCTCGAGCTGATTGCGCGGGTGAAATCCCAGCTGCGCCGTTATGTGACACTGGGCACCTATGAGGGAAAACCGAAGCTCATCGATTTGAACGGCCTGACATTGGACCAGGAAACAAAGGAAGTACAGCTTCATGGCGAGACGGTCAAGCTCACACCGATTGAGTACAAGATTGTGGAGCTGCTGATGAAGCATCCGGGGCGGGTGTTTTCCATCCATGAAATCTATGAGCGGGTATGGCAGGAGCATTGCTTCAGCCCGGAGAACACAGTGGCTGTGCATATCCGGAAAATCCGCGAAAAGATTGAAATTGATCCGAAGAATCCAAGATATTTGAAGGTGGTGTGGGGACGTGGCTACAAAATGGAGAAATAGGTGGGCGAAAGTGGTTTGGCTGCTGTTGTTTTCCTTTGGCCTGACCGGCTTGTTATCCGGCATGCGCCATATGAATGTGTACATGGCACGCGATTATTTTCACTCCGCGCAGTTTGATGCGGAAACACGTCATTTCGTGGAGCTGCTGACGACGCTGGAGCTGAACAAGTCCAGTGTCGAGGAGCTGAAGCAGCATATAGAGGTGACCGATGCGGACATTCGGGAGCACCGCTACCGGTACGGTGACCTGGAAGCGCAGCTGTCCAATATCAAGGCGCAGTATGAAGGGAAAATTGACGGGGCCAAGAGCGCCGGCGACACCTCTGCGGCAGACACGCTCATCGCGGAACGGGACAAGAAGCTGGCGGACATTACGAACAATTTCAAGAGCGATGAGTATGTACGGCAGAAGGTCGCTGCAGAAAAGCTGCAGAAGCTGCAGCAGTATGATGAGGAAACGCAAGCGTTCAAGAGCCAGCTTGCCCACTATAAAAAAGGCTATCTATACTATTTCAGGGATGGGGATACAGGGCAGGTATATACGAATATAGAAGGAAGCGATGAAGAGGCGAAGCAGGTGATGAACAGCAGCAAGAATTTGTTCTCCCGCCAGTATCCGGAGCGGGGTGCAGGCAGCCTGTTTGATGGCTATATGCTGCAGACCGGTGACTGGGAGGCGGTGCAGCCAATTGTAAAGAAGAGCGCAAAGGACTTGAGCGGAACCGTAGTCATCGCCGGCGATGCTGACCCGGCCAGTCCGGTCATGGCAGAGTATCAGCGGTACAAAGCCATGCAAATGCTCCTGTGGACGTATGCAGGCCTCAGTGTGGCAGCCTTGCTGGCCTGCTGGTACTGGAACAAGAGAACAGGCATGTTCCATAGCTTGCTTGCAGATTCTTGGCAGAGCCATTACCGTAAGATTCCTTTGGATGTCAGGATTGTTTTGTTCCTCCTGTCCTCCTTTCTCACCTTCGTTTTTGTGATGGAACAGGGTGCGTTCGCTGTAGTGGAGGGGTATTTGTATCAAACCATGATGAACATTGCTGAAGGCACGCTCACTCTTGCAGCAGCGGTGGCGGCGGTATGTATCCAATGGCAGCTGCTGCAGGCATCCCGGAAGAGCGGCACACTTCGCCAAGAGTGGGAGCATGCGTTGCTGTACAAGGGATATGATGCTGTGAAGCAGGCATTTCGCATCCGCAGCATCGGCACGCAGGTGACTATGCTGACGGCTCTCCTGTTTCTGGCCGGATCCAGTGCCCTCTTTGCGGCCGTAGACCCGGCATTCACAATCGTGTATGCTGTTCTCTGCCTCTTTGTTGCTTTGCCGGCAGGTATCTTAATCTTGAAGTATGCCGGATATCTCAACCGTATCATCATGAGTACGAAGGAGCTGGCTGCGGGCCAGCACGTGCAGGATATACCGGTGCAGGGAGCATCGGCGCTGACCTCGCTTGCGAAAAGCATCAATGTGCTGAAGCAAAACGTAAAAGCCTCGCAGCGGGAGCAGGCAAAAAGCGAACGGCTGAAAACAGAGCTGATCACCAACGTCAGCCATGATTTGCGCACGCCGTTGACCTCCGTCATCACATATACGGAGCTGCTGAAAACACCAGGGCTTGGCAATGAGGAGCGAGCTGCGTACGTAGAGATTATAGACAGGAAATCCAAGCGGCTGAAGCTGCTGATTGATGACCTGTTTGAGGTCAGCAAGATGGCGAGCGGCAGCATGGAGCTCGCGGCGGAGCGCGTGGATTTGGTGCAGCTGCTCCAGCAGGCCCTGGCGGAATATGATGAAGCAATTGCGGCGTCCACGCTGCAGCTCCGCTTCTCGCATGGGCAGCCAAGCATCTTTGTCAACGTGGACGGTCCGAAGCTTTGGCGCGTGTTTGATAATCTGATCAGCAATATTTTAAAATATTCCCTGGAAAACACGAGGGTGTATATCACAGCGGTGCAGGAAGGGGAGGAGGCGGTGCTGACCTTTAAAAACGTCTCTAAATATGAGCTGGGCGGCAGCACGGATGAGTTGCTCGAACGCTTCCGGCGCGGCGACACGTCCCGCCATACAGACGGCTCCGGGCTTGGTCTCGCCATTGCCAAATCCATCGTGGACCTGCATGGCGGCAGCCTTGAAATTGAGGCTGACGGCGATTTGTTCAAGGTGGTCATCAGCCTGTACGGGGCGGAGTAGTCCGCCTCTTGTACTGTCTCCCCCATTTCCGACATACAGATAAAGCATAATGCTGGAATGGAGGGATGGGCATGGGAGAGGAGGGGCGCAGCATCCGGGCTTTTGTGGATCTGTGGCACGAGCTTGCAAAGCGCAAGCGGCTGCGGAAGGAAATGCCGCTTGTCCGGCAAAGCGCGGCGGTGGAAGAGCTGGTGAAGAAGCGGGCGCCGCACATGAACCAGCTGATTCTGGCACTACAGGAGCATGCAGAGGTGCTTGGGCTGATTCTGCAGGTGCTGGAGGCAGCCCGCTGCTTTGGCACCGGCGAAACGAAGGTGTATCCGTTCATGGTGGACATGGAGAAAGCGGTGGAGCAGAGCGGCTCCTTCAAATCCGTCTTCTACAGCGCCATCGTGCAGGCGCGGCAGCTGCTGGCGCAGCACAGGGATGTAACGCTGCTTTCCTGTGTGAAGCAGGCCATGAAGCTGGAGGAGGAAGCCATTCAGCTTGGCGATCAGGCGTTGGATTACATAGGATTATTTGAACAGCTGGTGTACGAGGATGATGACGAGGGGCTCCGGCAGTTTGTGCGGGCAACCTGCAGCCTGTATTTTGAAGCGCAGGATATGTACGAAAATTTGCTGCACCATGTAAAGCTGTACCGGCAGCTGAACCGTGTGTACGGCCCGCGGAAGCTGGCTGATTATAATCGCTACTAGCTAAGAAGGGGGCTGACATGTCAGCCCCCCTCGCTTTATTTTAACTGCTTTGTTACGGCATCCAAATCCTTGGAGAAATCATTCAGCTCTTCCACAATGCCAGAAATCGTGTGGACAGAAGCTGCTTGTTCCCTATTGGCAGAGACAATGGAAGCAGACATGCGCTCCAGTTCAGCAGCCGCTCCCTCAATTTCCTGAATAGAGGAAAGGATGTCGTTCGACTTTTGAGCCAGCTCCGTAATGGAAGAGGTCATATCCAGCGTCTCATCCGCGGCTTCCTTTGTTACCGCAAGGATGTCAGTGAAGGAATTGCCGGCCTGCTGTATGACAGCAACGCCACGCTCGGCCTCCTGCAGACCGTGCTCGGCGGACTGTACAGCGCTGTCTGTCTTGCTTTGCACATCTTTTACAAGGTTGGTAATCTGCTGGGCAGCCGAAGCAGACTGCTCGGCCAGCTTGCGCACTTCCTCGGCCACCACCGCGAAGCCGCGCCCTTGCTCACCGGCGCGGGCAGCTTCAATGGAAGCGTTCAGGGACAGCATATTCGTCTGGTCCGCAATTTGAGTAATAACCTCAATTGTCTGGCCAATTTGCTGGGACTGTGCTTCTAAATCGCGTACTTTGCCTGTTACATCACCGACAGATGCCTGGATGCGCTGCATTTGCTGCAGTACGGCTCTCACAGCTGCATAGCCTTCCTCCGCCTTTTGGCTGGAATCGCGGGAGGTGCGGTTTACAAGCTCGGCCGCTTCGCTTACCTTTTGCATGCTTGTGACCATTTCCTGCACAGTGCGTGTGCCTGTTTCCGAAACAGCTGCCTGTCCGGCTGTCTGTATGGTCATATCCTGTACGGACTGCGAGACGCTCTCACTCGCATGGGCCGTGCGCTGTACCTGCTCCTGCAGCTGGTCTGCTGTATGCACGACACGCTTGGAGGCGTCGCCCAATTGCTCATACAACTGCTGCACCATGGCTGCCTGGGCCTCCTGCTCCCGCTCAAGCGTGCGCATATATCCGTTTTTCACTGCAATCTGCCAGGAGGTTGCCCCGGAGGTCAGCAGGAGATATACGGCATGCAGTACAACCATAATAAGGGTATAATCCTTCACTCCGAACACAACCGGCGTCAGAGCCGGCACCGCGAAGCCAAGGATATGCTGCAGTGCGAACAGCACGGTCATCAGCAGAATCAGCTGAATGTCTTCATAAAAGGAAACTACGGCCACCACCATAAAAACAGAAAAGTGATACACAGACATGCCTTCACCAGCTGCAATCATGGTAAAGCTGATAAAGGTGAACAGCAGGGTGTTGACTACAGCAGCCAAACGGGCTTGCCCGCTGCGCCGGTTTTGCAGGAAGGCCAACAGCCAAAGTGCAATGGTTATACCAAACAGTGCATAAAAATACCCTGTCCCTGCACTTGCGTGTGTGCCATGCTCACTGTTGCTTTGCATCGGGATATACATATGAAGCAAACGAATGAGACCAGATAATACAATACCAATCATTCCAAGCCGCAACATAATTGTATTTTTAAACCGCAGCATCATACTTACACCACCTTAATTTAAATATAACAATATTATGTATATTTAGCAAGGTGTGAATTGTCCCCAGTTTCAGCACGTAAAAGAGCTCCCTGTTCAAGCTCATTGCACAGGGAGTCCCTCACGATTGCTTTAGTGTGCCGTTGCGTTCCGGCGCATGGTCCGCTGCAGTACGAATGCGGCTGCGAGCAGAAGGGCAAGCAGTGTCATATACAGGGCGTCATCGCCGCCCAGATGGTACAGCGAGGTGCCAAGCAGCGGTCCAATAGCAGCTCCGGTAAACCGGACAAAGTTGTACACGCCCATGGCGGTTCCTTTCTCCTTGCCGAACAGATTGACCAGCGAGGTCGATTGCGACGGCAGACTGACACCGAGCAGAATGCCATAGCCGAGCAGGAAGAGGATCAGAACCGGCATGCCGAGGACGTGCCAGTGCAGGCAGACCCAGAACAGGGAGACAACAGCCCCGATTCCGTAGGAGGAATAAATCAAAATCGCGGCATGCGACAGATAAGCCTGCAGCCGTCCGCCGAGAATGGTGCCGAGGACAATGCCGGCAGTCAGCGGCATAAAGAACAGCCCCTTCATTGTCAGCGGCACCTGATACAATTCATCCAGCAGGCCCGGCAAAAATACAAGGAACAGATAGTAGCCGTAAAACTGCATAAAGGCAAGCAGCATGATGGAGCGCGCAGCCGGATTGGCCAGAATGCCGGTGAAGGTGCCAAAGGCAATACGGCGCGGCGCGGCATCGCGCGGCAGCGTTTCCGGAAGCTGCACCCGATTATACACATAGGCAAACAGCGCGCCTGCCGCCAATACGGCAAAAGCGGTGTGCCAATCCATATAAGCGGAGATCAAGCTTCCCACGACGGGGCCAAGCACCGGACCGAGGAACACCATGGTCTGATAGATGCTCATGGCCTTGCCGCGCTCATGCGGCGCGTAGATGTCGCCGATGACGGCTGCGGCCACCACAGATCCTGTAGTAATCCCGAAGGCCTGCAGGGCGCGGCCGAACAGGAACAGGTAGTAATTTCCGGATACGAAGCAAATCAGCGAACCGGCAAGAAAGAGAAGCAGTCCGGGCAGAAGAGTCGCTTTCCGGCCGCGTGTATCTGTCAGCGGCCCGACGAAAAACTGGTTGGCAGCCAGAATGAAGGTGTACAGCGAAATCGTCAAATTCACCATGAACTGATTCACATGATAGAAGCGGCCGATTTCTGTCAGGCTGGGGGTGTAAATGGTTTGGGTAAAGGGACCGAGAAAAGCGGCAATGGATAAGCCGATCAAAATGGTCCGGTTCTGTGATTTCAAATGATTCACCTCATTTATTTTTTACTTTGTTATCAGAAATCCATTTTTCATTATAACAGAAGTATATCCAATCTGTATGGCATGAAGCTTAGGGCAGCTGTAGTTCGCTGCATGATTCTTCCTCTGCAGGTGATGATATACATGTACAAATTAAAAGAAGGACGAGGTGCAAGCAACATGGGATACAACAAGGGAAAGAGAGGCAGACAGCTGGCGGCTGCCGCTGTGCTCATTGGGTCCTTCATCGCGCAGGCAGCACCGGCCAAAGCGCAGACACCTGCTCCGGTGAAGCTGCGGATTTTAGAGACAACCGACATTCATTCGTACCTGCTGCCATACGACTACTACAAGGATGCACCGACAAACGAGTTCGGCTTTGCCAAAGCGGCAACCTTAATCAGGCAGGCGCGGCAGGAGGCAGCCAACTCGGTTTTGTTTGACAATGGGGACCTCATTCAGGGCAATCCGCTTGCGGACTATGTTGCCAAGGTCGAGCCGCTGAAGCCGGGGCAGGTGCACCCCGTGTATAAGGCATTAAACCCGCTTGGCTACGACGCTGCAACCCTTGGCAATCATGAGTTCAACTATGGCCTGGATTTTTTGGCGGAGGCGGTGAACGATGCCAGCTTTCCGTATGTGAACGGCAATATTTATGTAGACGACCAGGATCAGGATGATACAAATGATGAGCTCAAATATAAGCCATACGTTATTTTGGCCAAGCAGGTACAGGATGAGAACGGCAGTACGCAGACGCTGAAGATTGGCATTCTCGGTCTTGTGGCGCCGCAAATCATGCAGTGGGACAAGGCGAACCTGGAAGGAAAGGTGAAAGCACAGGATATCGTGGCTGCTGCGGAGAAGCAAGTGCCGAAGATGCGCGCGGAAGGCGCAGATCTCGTCATTGTGCTGGCCCACACCGGCTTTGACGTGGCGGCCGAGCCATATAAAAACGCAGAAAACGCCGTCATGCCGCTGTCCAAGGTGCCGGGCATCGATGCCGTCCTGTTCGGTCACAGACATGTGATGTTCCCGGGTGCCGCGGAATTTAATAACATGGCAGGGGTGGACAATGTAAAAGGAACGATAAACGGTGTCGCGGCGGTGGAAGCCGGCAACTGGGGCAATGGCCTCGGCGTAATAGATGTCATGCTGCAGAAGGTGGAGGACAAGTGGCGGGTGACAGGCTCGCAGGCTGTTGTCCGCCAGGTCTATGACAAGCAGACCAAAATCCCGCTCGCGGAAGCGGACCAGCAGGTGACTGAGGCGGTGCAGAATGAGCATAACGCGACAATTCAATATGTTCGTTCCAAGATCGGCGAAACAGCTGTGCCGCTGTACAGCTATTTCGCGCGCGTACAGGATGACCCGACGATTCAAATTGTGAATGCAGCGCAAACATGGTATGTGGAGCAATATGTGAACGAAAAGCTGCCGGACTATAAGGGAGTTCCGATTTTGTCTGCCGGGGCTCCGTTCCGGGCCGGGAGACAGGGGCCGTCTGATTTTACGAATATTGCGGCGGGAGAGCTTTCGATTAAAAGCGCCAACGATTTATATTTGTATCCAAACACACTGAAGGCAGTGGAACTGACGGGTGCAGAGGTGAAGGAGTGGCTGGAAATGTCCGCCTCCCAGTTCAACCAGATCAATCCGGAAAGCACGGAACCGCAGCCGTTGATTACAGCGGGCTTTGAACCGTTTAACTTTGATGTGATGGACGGGGTGTATTACGACATTGATATCACACAGCCGGCCAAATATAAACCGGACGGCACAGTATGGAATGCAAACGCGCAGCGCATCAAGAATTTGCGCATGCCGAACGGCACCGCCGTCAGCGGCACAGAGCGATTTCTTGTGGTGACGAACAACTACCGGGCAAGCGGGGGCGGCAACTTCCCGGGACTGGCCGGCGGCAAGGCGAAGGTTGTTGTCGATTCGGCTGATGAGAACCGGCAAGTGCTGATCGATTACATCCAGCAGCTCGGCAAAATGAATGCGGCCGCTGATCAAAACTGGCGGATTGCACCCATTCCGCGAAATGTGATGCTGACGTTTCAATCCTCGCCGGATGCGGCAAGTATGCTGACACAGAATCCGGCCATCAAGTATGTCAGCGAGGTGACAGACGATAAGGGCATATGGGGCTTGTATGCACTGCAGACATACTTCCCGGCTCTGACGGTGGAGACCGTCCGCGACAATGATAACAAGTTGCGCGGCCAAACAGTGCCAAGGGCTTCTGTTACCGTACAGGCCGGCACGAAGGTGCTTGGCATGGGAAAAGCCGATGCTGAAGGTGAAATTCTCATCACCATTCCAAAGCAGAATATCGGCACAGTTCTGACCATTACAGCCTCGGACAAGGGTGTGGATAGCAAACCGGTTACCGTACAGGTGAAAAGCCGCATTGCTGTGAAGGATCCGGAAGTCAGGGCAATCAAGAGTGCTGACACCAGCATCAGCGGCAGCGCTGAACCCGGCATGAAAATTATGGTGAAAAAGGCTTCGGAGGTCATTGGGACGGGAACGGCTGATCAAGAGGGCAGATTCCAGGTGGAGATGAAGAAGCAGCGCCGCGGCACGGAGCTGTATATATACGCAGCGGACAAGGACGGCAATATGAGCAAAGGTGTGAAGAAGACGGTGAAATAGTACAAAGGGCATGGGATGCATTTCCGTTTGTTTTTCTGTGTTGTGTGCTACAATAGCTAAAACAAAACGGGGGAACAGTATGCGGTACATAGAGGTGACAGATAACGAGCAGCTTTCGGAGGTTCGAGAGATTTTTGCGGAGTATACAGCATCACTTGGAATTAACCTGGACTTCCAGGGTGTGGAGGCAGAGCTGGCAGCCTTGCCTGGGAAATACGCACCGCCTGAAGGGGCCATATTTCTTGCGATAGATCAGGAGACAGCAGGCTGCGTTGCTCTTCGGAAATTGGAAGAGGGTGTGGGGGAAATCAAGAGATTGTATGTGCGTCCGCATTTTAAAGGTCGGGGCCTGGGCCGCCAATTAATGTCCCTGATAATCCGCAAAGCGCCGGAATTGGGATATACAAAGCTGCGGCTGGATACACTGCCCTCTATGAAAGAGGCGGTGTCGCTGTATACAAGCTTAGGGTTTAATCGGATTGCACCATATTGCTACAATCCGATTGAAGGTGCAATGTATATGGAGTTAACATTGCCAAGCCATATGTAAACAACGAGCCATCCTGAAACCAGGGTGGCTCATTTTCATTCTATTTCACCACTACTGTCATAGCGGCAGCGCTGATTTGCTTTTTGGCATTTGTTGCTGTTACATACAGCTTTGTGCCTGCCGGCTGCCGCGGGATTTTCGCGCTATAGCTGCCATCTGATTTTTCGGTGGCTGAATAGGTCTTTGTCCCAATTTTTACGTTCACGGCTGTGCCGGGCTCTGCTTTGCCTGTTACGGTTGTGGAGAGAACCGTAGCTTTGTTGACAGCGGGCATGTTTGGAGCCGCTTTTACGATAGCTGCTTGTGCTGCTGTACTCCTGTTCCCGGCGCTGTCAGTTGCCGTAACAGATAAGGCTGTGCCGGCATTCTGCACAGGAATGGCCACCTTGTATGTGCCATCCGTTTGGGAGGCAGCGGCTGTATAGGCCTTGCCGCCGATTGTAACTGTCACAGCCGCTCCTTTTTCCGCCGTGCCGCTGACGATTGTGTCCTTATTCGTCACCTGCTTGACTGCAGGTGCGGCCGGCGCTGTGCCGTCTTTTACAGTAACGGACACAGCGGGGCTTGTCATGTTCAGCTCATTTTGAAACAGCACAGTTAATACGGTGCCTGCCGGCTGCGGCGCAATGGCCGCCTGGAAGCTGCCTGTACCGGATGTCGCGCTTCCCAGCAGCACCGTTCCTTTTTTAATTTGAACGGTTACGCCGGCAGGTGCTGTTCCGGAGATGACCTTGTCATTGTCATCCACGGCATTCACAGTTGGCGCATTGAGTTTTTTTACAAGATAGGCGGATGCGATAAAGTCTGTCTTGCCGTCCGTTGTTTTCACCGGATACCAGACGAATTGATTGCGCTTTACAGGAGACAAGTCATATTTCCATGTGCCGGTGATGGTCAGCACGGTGCCCTTCACAAGAGAAGGGTCCGTTGTTGTTGAAGTGCCCGGCTGCGTCCGCAGTTTGACGGAGTCTCCTGTTACAAGCGCCTGGTCGCCGGCCTGCAGCTGATAGACGGAAGCGTGCAGGATGCCTGTCAGCTTGTAGGACAGTGTGGTGAAGGCGAGCGTGCCTTTGCCGTCCTCCACATAATTGAAGTCCTTCACCTGAAACGGGTAGGGGGCAAGCTTGGTGTCGCCCAGGAAGCTGCCTGCTTCCAATTTCGCAAATACCTGCTCCTGATATGCGCCTGTATTGCGGGAGCCGTCAGCCCGGTAGAGCGGACTGTTCACCTGCTTGACGCCATTGTAGGCCATAACCGGAAAATACCAGTTCTCCATGACATTGCGGCCAATGCCGCTGATTTTCGGGAGATCTGTGCGGTCATAGGCCTTGCTGAGCATGCGGACGCCCTCTTGAATGTTAAACACAATATCCGTCTTTAAGCGCTCCTGCACCGCGGCGCGCTCATCCGGACTGTAGTCCGCCAAATTTGTGATTTGCATGATGCCGATGCCGTTATCAGCGGATACATACGGCTGTCCTGCGTCTGTAAATTGGCGCCAGCCGCTTTCCTGGTCCGCCACAGCCTTTACGACCTCAGGCGGAACATTCGCGTTCAGCGCCGCATTTGTCAGCAGGCAGTTCATCTGCTGATAGGACGGGTTTTGATTCGGCACGATTGCGCCAAACTGGGCGCAGGCGCCGGCAATATCGGCTGCCGCAGCTGCCTGCCCGGATGGCAGAGCCGGAAGCAGTAAACTGATCGCAAGTCCTGTTTTCAATAGAATGGATCTCATAGTCATTCTCCTGTCTCTATGAACTCTACTAACTATTATAGCATATCAGTTTCGTAGACTCCTAGAAACTTACAGGGGAAAAGCCTGCAGGGCAGGCTGCGATACGTCAGAGACTGTATTTTTTCAAGCGGTATTGCAGGCTTTGCCGGCTCATGCCCAGCGCGCGCGCCGTCTTGGACACATTGCCGTTATGCTCCTCAAGCAGCTGACGGATGTATTGCGCCTCTGTTTCACCCAATCTTTGCTTAAGCGGAACCTCTTCCTCAGGCATCGCCGGCGGCTGAGATGGCAGTGGAGGGATGGAGGCCGGCAAGTCCTGCAGCGAGCGGTAAAAGCGGGCGGACAAATGGGCGGGGGTAAGCGTGTCTTCTCCCTCAGCCAGATTCATGGCTCCCTCAATGATGTGCTCCAGTTCACGGACATTGCCCGGCCAATCGTGCAGCAAGAAGCAGCGCCGCACTTCCTCGTCAATGCCGCGGACATGCAGCCCGAACAGCACATTATATTTTTGGATGAAATAGGGAACGAGCTCGTCAATATCCTCCTTGCGCTCCCGAAGCGGCGGCAGGAAGAGGGTGACGACGCTGAGCCGGTAGTACAGGTCCTTGCGCATGCGGCCGGCGGCGATGGCCTCAATTGGATCTTCGTTGATGGTAGCGATAATCCGGACATTGACTTCCTTCTCCTGCATCGAGCCGATTCGGCGCACGGTGCGCTCCTGCAGCACCCGCAGCAGCTTTGCCTGCAAATGCGGGCTGAGCGAGTTGATTTCATCGAGCAGCAGCGTGCCGCCGTTCGCTTCCTCAAACAGGCCGGGCTTATCCATCGCTCCGGTGAATGCCCCCTTTTTCGTGCCGAACAGGATGCTCTCCATCAGGCTTTCCGGAATGGCTGCGCAGTTTTGTGAGATGAATGGCTTTGAAGCGCGGGCGCTCTCATTGTGAATGCTTTGCGCGAATACCTCCTTGCCGGTTCCGGTCTCGCCGACAAGCAGGACGGAGGAGGAGGTGCGCGACGCCCGTTTCGCTTCCGCAATGACGGAGCGGACCGCCTCGGACCGGCCGATAATATGCTCAAAGTGAAAGCGGGTGTCCCTTGTTTGCAGCATGTTCTCCTGGATGCGCTGCTGCAGCTGCGTAATATCTTTGACAAACTCGACCGCACCTTGGATGCGCCCGTCTTTCATGATTGGAAAGGTATCGTTGATGGTGGTAATTTCTTTTCCTTTGTTGTTGAAGTACGTTTGCTTAATATTGCGGCGCGCCTTGCCGTGCTTTAAGGCATCGATGAGCGTGCTGCTTTGGTTTTCGGCAAAGGCGAATACCTCCAGCGGGCTCTTGTGCAGCACCTCCGCGCTGTCCATGGACTCAATCTCCATCATCTTGCGGTTATAAAGAATGGTTTTTCCGGCTGCATCCACAACATGGATGCCCATATCAATTTCATGTAAAAGCTGCTCGTACAGCGCGTTTTGCTGCCGCAGCTTGTCCAGTTCATTCATTTTGCACCCTCCTTGCTATAACTGTACAGAAATTCTGCATTTACTGCAAAGGAATTTTGCGATTTTGCACCCGGTTTTGTGGATTGCAACGATGCAGATATGAGTTTTGTTGGAATTGTAAAATTGGCACGAATTTTGCATATATAAAGAGTAGGACAATGATAGGGGGTACAAATGATGAATACAACAACAAAGTCTGAAAGCATTATTCAGCAAACAAGCCAATACGGAGCGAACAATTACCATCCGCTGCCGGTTGTCGTCTCCCGCGCGGAAGGCATCTGGATGTATGATGCAGAAGGAACGCGTTACATGGATATGCTGAGCGCCTATTCCGCGGTTAACCAGGGCCACCGCCATCCGAAAATCGTGCAGGCGTTGAAGGATCAGGCGGATAAGGTGACACTGACATCCCGCGCGTTCCACAACGACCAGCTGGCGCCGTTTTATGAGCGCGTGGCTTCTCTGACGAACAAGGAAATGGTGCTGCCGATGAACACAGGCGCCGAAGCGGTGGAAACGGCCATCAAAGCGGCAAGAAGATGGGCGTATGATGTGAAGGGTGTTACAGATAACCAGGCGGAAATTATCGTTTGCGAAGGAAACTTCCACGGCCGGACGATGGGGGCAGTATCTCTGTCTGCAGACCCGGAATACCGCCGCGGCTTCGGTCCGTTCCTGCCGGGCGTCAAGGTGATTCCTTACGGCGACCTCGATGCGCTGAAGGCAGCCATCACACCAAATACAGCGGCATTTCTGCTCGAGCCAATTCAAGGCGAAGCCGGCATCGTAATTCCGAAAGAGGGCTTCCTGAAGGGGGCAAGAGAGCTGTGTACGGCGCAAAACGTGCTGCTCATCGCCGATGAAATCCAAACCGGCCTGGGCCGTACCGGCAAGCTGTTCGCGTGTGAGTGGGAAGGAATTGTGCCTGACATGTATATTCTCGGCAAGGCGCTTGGCGGCGGCGTGTTCCCGATTTCCTGTGTGGCGGCAAACCGTGATGTGCTGGGCGTATTTAACCCTGGCTCCCACGGATCTACCTTCGGCGGCAACCCGCTGGCATGTGCTGTATCCATCGCTGCGCTTGACGTCATTGCGGAGGAGAAGCTGGTGGAGCGTTCTGCTGAGCTTGGCCAATACCTCATGGAGCAGCTGCGCCAGATTGAGAACCCGGTTATTAAGGAAGTGCGCGGCCGCGGCCTGTTCGTCGGCATCGAGCTGCACGGGGCGGCGCGCCCATATTGTGAGCAGCTGAAGGCAGAAGGGCTGCTTTGCAAGGAAACGCACGAAACCGTCATCCGTCTGGCACCGCCTCTTGTCATCGGGAAGGAAGACCTGGACTGGGCGCTGGAGCGCATCCGCAAGGTGTTCGCATAATATACGGGGAGCCTGGCTGTGGGGCAGGCAGGCTTCCCTGCAGCCTATAAAGACAGAATGTTTCAAACAGTGAAACAGCGCTTTGTACATAAATATAAAAGCGCTTACAAAACGGGGAGGATGTTGGATATGGGAGAAAAGCAAGAGCTGAGGCGGGAGCTGAAGAGCAGGCACATTTTTATGATCGCGCTTGGCGGCGTGATTGGGACAGGCTTGTTCATGAGCTCCGGCTACACGATTAACCAAGCCGGGCCGGGGGGAGCCATCCTGGCATACATGGTGGGCGGTCTGGTTATGTATTTAACGATGCTTTGTCTGGGAGAACTGGCGGTGGCAATGCCGCACGTTGGATCCTATCAAACGTACGCCACAAAGTTTATTTCGCCGGGGACAGGCTATGTGGTCGGCTGGATGTCCTGGCTGAACTGGTCGGTGACAGTCGGGCTGGAGCTCATTACGGTCAGCATCCTGATGAAGCGCTGGTTTCCGGATGTGCCGTCCTGGATTTGGTGTGTGATCTTTGCAGTTGTGCTGTTCGGTATTAATGCCTTATCTACACGGAGCTTTGCGGAGGTCGAGTTTTGGTTTTCCAGCATTAAATTGATTACAATTTTGGCCTTTATTCTTCTCGGCGGCGCGGCGATGTTCGGCTTCCTGGATATGAAGGGCGGCGAAACGGCTCCGTTTTTATCTAATTTTACTGATCATGGCGGCTTGTTTCCGAATGGAATTGCCGCAATTTTAGTCACGATGATTGGAGTGAACTTCTCCTTCCAGGGCACAGAGCTTGTCGGCGTGGCCGCGGGGGAAAGCAGCAATCCGGAAAAAACCATTCCAAGAGCCATCAACAATACAGCCTGGCGCATTCTCATTTTCTTCATCCTGTCCATGTTCGTGCTGGCTGGTCTGTTCCCGTGGCAGAAGGCCGGCTTGGTGGAAAGCCCGTTCGTGGTCGTGTTTGATAAAATCGGGATTCCGTATGCCGCTGATATTGTAAACTTTGTGATTATCACGGCGGTGTTGTCCGTGGCAAACTCCGGCTTGTACGCCACGTCGCGGATGCTTTGGTCCATGTCCCAGCAGGGCATGATCGGGCCGAAGTTCGGCAAGCTGTCCAAGCGCGGCGTGCCGATGAATGCCCTCGTTGCCAGCATGCTGGTCGGCTGCTTATCCCTCCTGTGCGGCATCTACGCGGAGGATACGGTATATCTTTGGCTATTGTCCATTGCCGGCTTTGGAGCGGTTTTCATCTGGGCATCCATCGCTTTGTCCAATCTGCTGGCGCGGCGGGCATTTGTCCGCGGCGGCGGCCGGGTGGCGGACCTGAAGTACCGCACACCGCTGTATCCGTTCGTGCCGCTGCTTGGTTTGACGATGAACGTGCTCATTATGGTGAGCCTGATTTTTATTCCGGACCAGCGCATGGCCATCTATTGCGGGGTTCCATTCCTGATTGCCTGCACGCTGTACTACCGCTTCGTGGCGCGCCATAAAATGCGGGACAAGCTGGAGGAGCAAGAGTTGAAGGGTGCTTGATGCAGAAGCCGGCCTGTTGGGGCCGGCTTTGTTCTGTGGGGGAATGCTTTTCGCGGCGGGGCAGCTGTGGTAGAGTAGGAGAAAACAGCAAGAAAGGAAGGATACGATGAAGAAACTGGTAAAAGTGGTCGGCGCGGTTACATACAATGAGTCCGGCGAGATTTTATGCGCGCTGCGTTCCCCGGACATGTCGCTGCCGAACCTGTGGGAGTTTCCCGGCGGCAAAATCGAGGAGGGCGAGCAGCCGGAGGAAACGCTGGTGCGCGAGATTCAGGAGGAACTCGATTGTACGGTGGATGTGTACGAGCTGATTGCCGATGTGGTGCATGAGTATCCGAATATAATTGTAAACCTGCTTACATACAGAACAAAAATTGTCTCCGGCACGCCGACTGCCAAGGAGCATGCCGAGCTGCGCTGGGTGCCGCTTGCGGAGCTTCATACACTCGAATGGGCGCCGGCGGATGTGCCGACCATTGAGGCATTGCAGCACTACAATGGGCGGCAACTGATAAAATAGTTGACATAGAATAGAGTTGTGAATACAGTAGAAGCATACACAGCGGAGAGATCTTGCTTTTCCCTGACCGGGAGCAGTGCTTGAGCATAGGCCAATACGACAGTAGGGGCGGATGAACGGGACAGCGGCGGAAACGGGAGAACAGAGATACATCGGCATATTTCTTGACCAGACACAGGTGAAGGAGTATGCCGATTTTTTATTATAAGGAGGCTTTGTATGAGCAGAACGAAGGGAACAGTAGAGGCGGAAATCAGCAAGGTGATCACACAATGGGAGAAGGACTATCTGGGACGCGGTTCCGTATCAGTTAAAGCGGATATCCTGCGGGACATGGTCATTGTGACGCTGCGCGGCGTGCTGACGCCTGCCGAGTATGCGGTGTGCGGCACACGGGAGGGCATGCTGTCGGTGAAGCGGGTGCGCGCCGATCTTGTGGAGTCCGGCGTGGAGGATTTAAAGCGTATGGTGGTGGACATTGCCGGCGAGGAAGTGAAGAGCTTCTTCACCGATATCAGCACGCAGACCGGCGAGCGGGTCATGGTGTTCCGGCTCGTGAAGGATTTGGAGAAAACATTCAAATAAGAGGGAGATTTTCGAAGCATCACAGCGATGGGTCGAAAAGAAACCGGCAGCTGCTTATCATGCGGACGCCGGTTTTTTGTATAGAGAAAAAGAGGAAAACACATGCTTGAGAATTTATTATCGCCGGCGGTGTGACGTTGCTTGGCATTCTGGCAGGAGGCGCCTCCTATATTGCAGCCCCTGCGGCATGAAAGGCTGCTGTGCCTGAAGCGAATCCATCCATCTGCCTGGGGCTGGCGCTCGGTGTAACCTTTCCGTTCAACCTGCTGTTGGGCATTCCGTTGTACCATCAGCTCGCACGGTGGCTGGCTTAGGAGAAAGCACCGAAACTGTGGTGCTTTTACATAGGACAGCAAGCATTGTCAGATACTACCCATAGTTGTATATGCAAGCTATGGAGGAGTGTTTTCTATGTCAGCCAAGCAAATCCGTTTCGGAATTCTACTGTTATCCTGGTTTACGCTGCTATTATACCCGAAGAAATCCTTGAAAAAGTATATGCCGGCGACTTTATTGGCGGCTGTGCTGCTGCTGCTCGAAAGCTTATTTTCCGTACCTCTCCGGCTGTGGCAGGTGCCCGGTCGAAATAAAACGGTGAACGATGCCAGCTTCATTTTCGGCCCGTTCTTTGCCGGCACGCTTTGGGTGTTCCGGTTTACATTCGGCAGCTTTAAGATGTACATGCTGCTGAATGTCATACTGGACTGCCTGCTGGCCTTTCCGCTGACGAAGTTTTTTGAGCAAAAGGGCGTCTATGAGCTGAAAAGGCTGAAGCATTGGCATCTGTTCAGCCTCGCTGTAGCCTATGCGGGCATCATCTACGGCTTTCAGATGCTCTGGAGCAAGCGCAGATGAGATACTTGTAAATACAACAATGGGGACGTGGATATTATGGATTTGGGAACAAGACAGCAGCTTGTGCTCATGGTGCGGGCGCTGTACTTCTGCATGACAGAGGAATGGGAGGAAGCCGGCAGGAGCTATGGCCTCTCTAGTGCCCAACAGCACCTGTTGTTTCTTCTGGCGACAGCGGACCGGCCGCAGACTCCGACAGATATCAGCCGTCATGGCTGCTGGCATATCTCCACGGTAACCCGTCTGCTGAAGCCGCTGCAGGCAAGAGGGCTGCTCCGGGTGTACGTGCATCCGGAGAACGCCAAATATAAGCAGGTGGAGCTGACCGGTGAGGGGCGTGCGATGTTCGGGCAGTTTGCCAAGTCGATTGAGCATACTGAAGCTTTTCCATCCGACTTCAGCATGCTTACGGAAGAGGAAGCCAAGCTGTTTCTGGACCTGGGCAGCATGCTGATCCGCGCCAAAAAAGGCGCGCCATTTGTGGAAAGGCTGAAAGCGCGGGTATCCGGCTTGGATTATACGGACGGGGAGGCATTCTCATGAGGTACCGTTTTCTTCTATTTCCCGGAATGGGCCTTGTCCATTTGCTGTTATTTCTTTTTACGTATGTCAGAAAAAAGGACGCCCGCATCTTGCCGCTGCTGCTTTCCAATATAGGATTTGCCCATATGCTGGAGTATGTTATCTTCAATATCTTCAGAAGCTACCGGTATAAGCCGGGGCTTCTGCAAAATAAGCATTTTGATAATATGCTTGGGGCGATGGTATCGCAATCCGTCGTAGTGCCGGCTGCCGCGACATTTCTGACCGCCTTTCGCATTGGGAAACTCGGCAGGGCGGGCTATACGGTGCTGCTTGCCTTGTCCGAGCGGCTGTTCATCAGGCTTGGGCTGTTCCGGAATTATTGGTGGAGAACCATCTATACCTTATTGCTCGTTCCGATTGGCTTTTGGGTGTCAGACCAATGGTACAGACTGCTTGGAGGTTCCAGGCGGCCTGCAGTTGTCCGTGCCGCCGTGCTGCTGCTGAGTGCAGGGAGCTTCTATACAAATGCGAAGTTTCTGCTTGCTGTATGGCTGGACACAGGCCTGTTCCGGACGCATGTTGTCCGCAATCGCTACCGCGACCATTTTATAGGAAACATCATGTATATTGCCGGAATGGCTCCGCTTGCCATTCTGCCGGCCATCTGGCCGAGTGTGCCGTTGGCCGGCGCCGTGCTGCTTTGTATGCATGCTGCAGATCAGCTGCTGTATCGGCTCCGCATATTGCGCGGGCCGGGCTGGGTCGTGTACAGCTTGCTGCCGCTGCATGTCGGCGCCATGCTGTTGGCGCGGTATGTGGACAGGCTGCTCCCAAAATATGATACAATACATACAAAAAAAGGGAATGAGGGATAGAGATGGAACAGCGTGCAGAAATAAACGGCATTCCTTGCCTGGTGATGGGCAATGGGGCACCGAGATGCATCATGTATCACGGCTGGGGATCGCGCAAGGAGGTGCTGCAATTCTTTGGCAGCATTCTGGCGCAGAATGGATTTACAGTATATATTCCGGACGCGCCGCATCACGGGGAACGCGGGTCTTTTGACTATCACAGCGCAGAAGGAAAAGAGCGGTTTTGGGACGTCATTCTGGAGATGGTGGAAGAGTATCCGCAGCTGGCTGCCGGTTTGCCGGGGTCAGGCCCGTTGTTTCTTGTCGGCAGCTCAATGGGCGGCTTCGCCGGCTCGGCCATGTTTGCCAGACACCGGGATGTGGCCGGGATTGTCAATCTGATGGGAGCTTGCGCCTGGGAAAAGGCGGAGGAGGTGTTCCGCCGGATGTCCGGCCGCCCGGCGGCAGAGGATGAGGAGCTGGCCCGTATCAGGGAGTATGATCCGCTGCCGTTGCTGAAGGAGCAGAACCGGCCGATGCTCCTGCTGCATGGCAGCAGTGACCCGGTGGTGCCGGTGGAGATTCAGCGCTTTGCGTACAAGGAGCTGGGACAGCCGGAAGCAGTCACATTTACAGAAATTCCCCGCATTGGCCATACGACAACGCTTTGGATGGCGGAGGAGACGGTCCGCTGGCTGAAAGGGCACGTGTAGGACATACAGTTTTTGAGAAAGCGAGCTTGTACAGGGAAGAGGATGGAAATGAAGAGGCTAGTAACAGCAACAGTCGCAGCAGAGAAGAGCATTGTCTATAAAAACTGCACAGAGTTGAATGAGAGACACGAGCTATCCGAATCAAAGGTGCTGTGTGATACATACAGAAAAAGTGAGTGTTAAGGTATGGACTATATCAAGGGATACCGTAATCAGGAGCAATACCGCCGGAGCTTCGATGAACTGGCACAGACTGTGTTCGGCATCAGCTTTGCGGATTGGCACGCAAAAGGATACTGGACGGAACAGTACGAACCGCATTCCTATAGAGATGGCGATCAGATTGTTGCCAATGTGTCGGTGAACAAGCTCGATCTGGTAATGGGCGGCGAAAGAAAACGGGCCATCCAAATCGGCACGGTTATGACGCACCCGGAATACCGCGGCCGGGGGCTCTCAGCAGACCTGATGCATCGGGTACTGGCGGAGTATGAGGGACAGTATGATATCATGTATCTGTTTGCCAACCATTCGGTGCTGGAGTTCTACCCGAAGTTCGGGTTCCAGGCCGTGGAGGAGCATCAATTTACAATGAAGTATACCGGCACCGGCGCAGGCCGTGTGCGGCAGCTTGGGGAACAGGATTTGCCGCGGGTCTATGAATTCGCGCGCAGACGTGTTCCGGTATCGCAGGATTTTGGTACAGCGAACGCGGCTGAGCTGCTGATGTTTTATTGCACTGCCGTGTTTCCGCAGAACCTGTACTATCTGGAGGACTTGGATGTCATCGTGCTGGCACGGCAGGTTGGGAATGAGCTGCATCTGTTTGATGTAGTAAGCAAAAGAGAAGTAGAGCTGGAGCAGGTGCTGCAGGCATTCATGCCGGCCGGTGCGGATAAGGCGGTGCTGCATTTTACCGGGACAGGGTTCATGGATACAAGGGTGTATGAGGGCAGCGAGGTGCTGTTTGTCAAGGCAAATGGCTTGGAATTGCCGGCGTATTTCAAGCACCCTGTCACATCGCAAGCATGAGTGCAGGCCTCTCCCCGGGTATCAGTCCGTATAGATTTTTGGATGAAATTCATGGCTAATTTGCAGGAAATGCTTTAAAATAAGCAAAGATAATGCAGCTTCTGTTGCTGCCGTATTGGATCAGGATGCGGTGGGCGGAGGCTTTTTGTTTGTAAAGGGGGAGTCAGCTTGAAAAAGAGAAACACGCCGCTGATTTTGCTGAGCATCAACATGTTCATTGCGATGCTTGGGATCGGTCTCATTATCCCGGTGCTGCCGCAATTCTTAAATGAATTTCAGGCGGGCGGGAAAACGGCCGGGTATTTGATTGCGGCTTTTGGTTTAACACAGTTTGTCTTCTCGCCGTTTGGCGGGGAATGGTCTGATAAGTATGGCCGGAAAATATTGATTGTCGCGGGTATGCTGCTGTTTGCCGTGTCGAATCTGCTGTTTGCCCTGGCGCATGAGACTTGGATGCTGTACCTGTCGCGCTTAGTCGGCGGCATGAGTGCCGCGCTGATGATTCCGGCCATGATGGCATATGTCGCAGACATTACAACAGAGGAAGGCCGCGGTAAAGGCATGGGTCTGCTCGGAGCTGCCATGTCGCTCGGCTTTGTCATCGGGCCCGGCATTGGCGGTTTATTGGCAGGTATTGCGCTGCGCATGCCGTTCTATGTATCTGCCGGCGCCGGCGCGCTTGCCATGATCGGTTCGATCCTGGTGCTGCCGGAAACACGCTCGAAGGAACAGCAGCTGGAATCCCGCCAGTCCACGGTGAAGCAGGAGAGCATGCTGCGCCAGCTCATGCAGTCGCTGAAGGCACCTTATTTCATCTTGCTTGTGCTTGTGTTTACCCTGACCTTTGGCTTGTCCAACTTTGAAGCGGTATTCCCGCTGTTTGTAGACCGTAAGTACAGCTACACGACCGGCGATATTTCCATTCTGATTACGGTCGGCGCCCTGGTCGGGACGGTGATCCAGGCAGCGGCAATTGACCGCCTGATCCACCGCTTTGGCGAGAAAAAGCTGATTAACGCCACATTCCTGCTTTCAGCCATCATGCTTGTGCTGATGCTCTTGTCCGGCAACTTTGTGTATATGCTCGTGCTGACCACACTGTTCTTCACGTTCACCTCCATCATGCGGCCGGCCATCAACACGCTGCTGTCCAAGATGGCCGGCAATGAACAAGGGTTTGTGGCCGGCATGAACAATGCGTACATGAGCCTTGGCAACATTTTCGGGCCGACAGCTGCGGGAATTCTGTTTGATTTGAATTTGAGCTTTCCGTACGCATTTGGCGCTGTTGTGCTGGTGTTCAGCCTGTACTTGTCCATGCGCTTCGGGCGCAAGGCGGGTCCTGTGATGCAGCGGGCTGCGGGAGAATAAGAGAGGAGGGCTGGCCTGTATGGGCCAGTCTTTTTCTATGTGTTTAGTAATAAAAAACTAGCAGCCAGGTTTGACTGCCAGTTGATGCACTTGCTCATCTTATTTTTTGGGCATTCTGGACAGCTTGATAAAAAATGAACATGGATGTTTCATAAAGTAATATGGAAAAGAAATTCTTAAGGAGATGGTGAGATTATGGAATTGTTCAGTGTTTCAGAAAAGACCATCCCGGCAGCGGCTGTCATGGAGCTGTACCGGGATGCCGGCTGGTGGCCGGAGCGGACAGAAGCGGACAGAAGCGGACATTGCCGATATGCTGAGCGGAAGCACGGCAATCGGTGCGTGGAGCGGTGAGCGGCTCGTTGGATTTGTACGGGCTGTTTCTGACGGGAGATTCCGGGCATACATAGAAGACGCAGTCGTTCACAGCTCCGTACAAAGAGAGGGGATCGGGCTGAAGCTGACGGCGAGGCTGATGGAGGAGCTGGCTCATATTGATATTGTGAGCTTGTTCTGCGAGGAGCGCCTGATTCCGTTTTACGAAAAGAACGGGTTTCGGTACAGCCGGTCGCAGCGGATCATGCATCGGAAGGGATAAAAGGAAGAAACAGTTTAATAGCTTTGGAAAAGGTTTTTTGAAAAGGCGGTAGAAAATAAGAAGGGATACATAAGAGAAGGCAGGATTGATGCAGACATGGAAAAAGCATGTGTGGAACAGGAATTGAACAGGGCCATTGCCCTGCGGGAAAGCGGGCAAAAGCAGGAAGCGAATGAGCGGCTCGTGAAGCTGGCGCAGGACTATCCTGATGATGCACTGGTGTGCTATCAGTGCGCGTGGAGCTATGATGCAATGGGGGAAGAACGGAAGGCGGTTCCTTATTACGAACGGGCCATCGAACTGGGGCTGGCGGGCCGGGATTTGGCCGGCGCATATTTGGGGCTGGGGAGCAGCTATCGGACATTGGGTGAGTATGAGAAGGCGAAGCGTGTGCTTGGGGAGGGGATGGTGGCGTTTCCCGGCCATCAAGCGATGAAGGTATTTTATGCCATGGCGCTGTACAATAGGAAGGAAGCGGCGGCGGCGATGGAGGTGCTGCTGCGCTGCTTGCTTGATGCGACAGAGGATGAGAGCATTCTGCACTATAAGCGGGCTATCGCCTTCTATTCTGATAAACTGGATGAGACTTGGGAATAAGTCGTCCGCGATCAATTAGAACAGCCTCCATCCATTGCGGAAGGAGGCTGTTTGGCCTAGATCTTGAACGGATTTTTCCATTCCATCAGCGTGCCGTAGTTGCAGGATTCCTCATCCTCCAAATAGTTCGGCACAACGGCAACCGGCGTCCGGCCGCAGCGGAGCAGGAAGGTGATGACCGGGTCCTTCAGCTCGCCTTTTACAACGGCAGCCAGATAGTCGTCAATGGACATTTCGTCCGCCTTTCTGTGGTAGCCGGGCATGCGGCCGCCGCCAAGGAGCCGGTCGAGCCCCTTATGCATCACAACATCATACATGGAGAACATAAGCCACTTGCCAAGGCCAAGCTTCCGGTAAGCCGGGCTGACGCTGATGTCCACGACGTACAGCGTGTTGCCGTCCGGCTTATGGGTGCGGATGTAGCCGCTGTCGGTGACTTCCTCCCATGTGTGCTGCGGAGGCGCCGGGTCAAAGTCTGTGAGCAGGCCCGTCATCGAGCCGGCGACAACGCCGTCCACTTCAATGCAAAGCGCCCCTTCCGGGAAGAGGGTGATGTGGTTGTGCAGCTGTTCTTCATTCCATAAGAGTTCATCAGGAAACGGCGGCGGAAAGCTTTCGCGCTGAATCCGGTGCAGCGCCGGGAAGTCTGCCTCTGTATAATTGCGGACGACTGCAGGGACGGTGCGGTCCTGGTCGAATACGTAAAATTCTTTCCGGTACATGGGCGCTTACTTCCAGTCTGTGTACAGGTCCGTGCGGCGGTCGCGCCATGTGGTCACGGAGCCTTTTTCACGCACTTGGTACAAGAGGTCAAGATCCAGATCGGCAGTGATGATCATATCATCATTGATTTCGCCTTCTGCCAGAATGCCGCGCGGCGGGAATGGAATGTCGTTTGGCGTGATGATCGCCGCCTGGCCGAAGTTCGCGCGCATGAAGTCCACTGTCGGCAGCGCGCCCACTGTGCCTGTCAGCACGACATAGATTTGGTTTTCGATGGTGCGCGCATGGCTTGTGTAGCGCACGCGATGGAAGCCGTGGCGGTCATCGGTGCAGGATGGGCAGAAGATGACGTCTGCGCCCTTCGCCTTTGCCATCCGCACGATTTCCGGGAATTCAATGTCATAGCACGTCAGCATCGCGACAGTGCCTTTTTCGGTTTCAAACACCTGCAGGCCGTCTCCGGCAGCCATGTTCCACTCCTGCACCTCTGTCGGGGTGATGTGGATTTTCGCCTGCTCGACCACGTGGCCGTCCGGATAAAACATGTGCGCCACATTATATAGCTTGCCGCCGCGCTCCACTACATGCGTGCCGCCGATAATGTGCATGCCGGTGCGCTTTGCCTGCTCGATGAACAGGGCGCGGTATTGCTCCGTGAACTTCGGCAGATCATTGATGGTAAGGGCCTTGCCGTTTTCGTCGCCGATGGACATGAGCTGGGTGGTGAAAAATTCCGGGAACAGGACGAAATCCGCGCTGAACTCCTCGGCTGTTTTGACATAATGCTCAACCTGCTGTGCAAATTCCTCGAAGGATGAGATGGTGTGAAGATGATATTGTACGGCTGAAACGCGCATTTTCATGTATACGCCTCCTTGTCATTTCGCTATTGTTTATTATTCGTTAAACTGCCAAGAGGCGCAAGTACGAACTTGGGAGGAACATAGTGAGAAAAAGTATACTATAGCTCCTCTGGCTGGCTGCCTACTGTTTCCATATACTGTTTTCCCCATTCGTACATGGCGTCGAGAATCGGCATCAGGCTCTCGCCGTGCTTCGTCAGGGAATATTCCACCTTTGGGGGGACCACCGGATATACTTCCCGGTGCACAATCAAGTCCTCCTCAAGCTCCCGCAGCTGTGTTACGAGCATGCGCTGGGTAATGCCGGGGATCAAATTTTTCAGCTCGCCAAAGCGCTTTGTGCCGCTTTTGCCGAGATGCCAGAGAATGAGCATCTTCCATTTGCCGCCGATGATGGCAAGCGTCAGCTCTTTCTCGCAATTGAATGTTTCATGGATATGGCCCATCGTTTCACCTCAAAGTCTAATATGGTGACAGTATAGGGGCTTCATGCTAATTCTGCAATGTTTGCGGCTCGAAGAAAACCAGGCTGTCCACATTCTGCAGCCATTCTCTCGCACCGGAGCCATCCCTGTTGGCTGTCCAGACCTGTCTGTTGTCAAACAGAGAGGAGGAGCGGTACCAAATCAGCTTTTGCAGGCTGCGCACATATTGCGGATTGTAGTCGCCAAAGCCCGGCGGCGGCTCTGTCAGCCTCGTTTGCCGGCCGCTCTTAATGTCGACACTGTACAGTACCGGGCGAGGGTGCTTGCCGGCGTCATTGTCCCATTCCGCTTCCCTGACACGGGAGGTGACGATAGAGGCATCGCTTGTCCAGGTGAAGTCCAGTTCGGCGTAGTTGTTCGGGGTCAAGGAGGCAGGCATGGCTTTTACGCCAAGCTGTTTATTTTTAAAGCCAAATACAATGCGGCCGTTGCCGGCAATGTAGGCAAGAATATCATGGCTGTAGGCCCATTGCGGCCTGCCGACGCCGGAAGCAACAATGGCCACCCGCTCAAATTCTGTTCCATCTGCTGACAGCGTGCACAGCTGGTTCTCGTCCATGGCAAGAGATGCTGTCGGCGCCAGGATGAAGGAATACCACCTTCCGCTTGGCGACAGCCGGAAATCTTCGGCCGTGACGGCAAGAACATCCTGCTTTTTCGGGATGGTAAAGAAGGGGGTCACGCCGCTGCTGAGGTCTGCCGTGTCACTGAGCTTCTTTTTATATAAAATGGGAGTGGTCCAGCCATCCGGCTGCAGACTGGCGTTGGCGGACAAGAGAAAGCCCGAGCCGTCCGGCAGCCATGTGTAGCTGCCGACGCCAAGCGCAGCATTGCGGAACGCGCCGTGCTCAAATATATTCAGCACGCCCATGTCCTGAAAGGCGAGCCGATTATCGCGGGGCGCCCATTGCACGTTGAAGCCGTTGTCAAATGCACGCTTGTGCCGCTTTGTTTTCAGGTCATAGATCCAGATTTCATTCTTGCCGGCCGGGTTCTCCTTTTGATAGGAGAGAAGCATGCCGTCGTGCGACCATTGCGGGGCATGAACAATACCGGTGTACTTTGTCAGCTGCGTCTCGCGGCTCTCTTCCAGCAGCCAAAGCTGGTTGTTCCGGATGAAGGCTGCCTTCGTTTCGGTTTGTGCTGCGGCGACGGATGGAAACAGGAGAAGGAAGAGAAAGAGGAGTCGAATCATGAGGCACCGCCTTTCTGTAGGATACATATACTATGTGCCGGCACTGGAAAAAGTATGAGGTGCTACCCATTGAGGACAAAATCGTGTATTGTTAGATAGGATAAACATGTTTTTGAAAGGAATTTGTAACGATGACAAATGAACATATGCATGAGCTCACGTCGCGTCGGACGTTTGCCATCATTTCTCACCCGGACGCCGGGAAAACGACGCTTACAGAAAAACTGCTTTTGCTCGGGGGTTCCATCCGTTCCGCTGGTACGGTAAAAGCAAAGAAATCAGGTAAATATGCGACATCCGACTGGATGGAAATTGAGAAGCAGCGCGGCATCTCTGTTACCTCCAGTGTGATGCAGTTCTTCTATCGCGGCCATCATGTAAATATTGTGGACACACCGGGACACCAGGACTTCAGTGAAGATACGTACCGTACGCTGACAGCGGTGGACAGCGCCGTGATGGTCATTGACGGCACAAAAGGGATTGAGGCGCAGACCATCAAGCTGTTCAAGGTTTGCCGCATGCGCGGTATTCCGATTTTGACGTTCATCAACAAGCTTGACCGTGAAGGAAAAGAGCCGCTTGAGCTGCTTGAAGAAATTGAAGAGGTGCTTGGCATCGAGTCTTACCCGGTTACTTGGCCGATCGGCATGGGCAAGCGATTCCAGGGCACGTATGACCGCTTTGCGAAGAAAATTGAGGTATACCGCGGCAACGAAGAGTCTTTGTTTGTGGACTTCGACGGCGAGAACATCTCGGATGAAGTAAGGCAGTACGTGGATGCTTCCATGCTGGAGCCGCTGTCAGATGAGCTGATGCTGCTTGAAGAGGCCGGCAATGAGTTTTCTGTGGAAAAGGTCAAGAACGGCGAACTGACGCCTGTCTTCTTTGGCAGCGCCATTGCCAATTTCGGAGTGCAGTCCTTTTTCAATTCATTCCTGCAACTGACACAGCCGCCGCAGCCGCGTATGTCCTCAGCAGGCAAAATTGATATCGACTATCCGCATTTCTCCGGCTTCGTGTTCAAGATTCAGGCGAACATGAACCCGGCGCACCGCGACCGCATCGCGTTCCTGCGCGTATGCTCCGGTAAATTTGAGCGCGGCATGACCGTCACGCTGTCCCGCACCGGCCGCAAGATTAAGCTGGGCCAGTCCCAGCAATTCCTTGCTGCTGACCGCGAGACGGTGGACGAGGCCTATCCGGGCGACATCATCGGCTTGTACGATGCCGGCACCTACCAGATTGGCGATACGATTGTAGGGGACGGCCAGGCCTTCCAGTTTGAAGCACTGCCGAAGTTCCCGCCGGAATTGTTCATGAAGGTGCGCGCGAAAAACGCCCTGAAGCATAAGCATTTTGACAAGGGGATGACGCAGCTGGTGCAAGAAGGTGCCGTACAGCTGTACCGTACGCCATTCTTCGGTGACTATATCTTGGGTGCAGTCGGTGAACTGCAGTTCCAGGTGTTTGAATACCGCATGAAGGCTGAATACGGCGTTGATTTGGAGTTTACGCCGATGCGCCACAGCATCGCCAAGTGGATTCCGAAGGATAAGGTGGAGAAAGTGTCCACAGATTCCCGTATCATCCTTGTGGAGGACCTTGAGGGCAACCCGGTGCTGCTGTTTGAAAATGACTTTGTGCACCGCTTATTCCAGGATAAGAACCCGGATATTAAGCTGATGAGCATTTTAGAATCGTAAGCAAGGGCCCGGCCATATGCCGGGCTCTTCTTGTCAGATGAACAGGATATACGGCAAAACAAAGCGATGCCGCCCGCAGAACGCAAACCTGAGGAGCAATTGGTAGGCAAAACCGTCCTGTCGCGTTACAATGTGACTTAGTATGGAGGGGGAATGTACGTGAATCGGATGTTGGAACGCTTGATGCCGGTCATGACACCCGCAAGTGTGCTGATCGGGGTGATGGCGGCGGCGCACTTGAAGGGGTATGCGTATCTTGTGCCATGGATTTTTGCTTTCATGACCTTTGCCGGAAGTCTCAGCTCGAGCTTTGGGGCGCTTGGCCGCTCGCTTTCCCGGCCTCTGCCGCTGATGGCGGCATTATTCATTTTGCATGTTGCCATGCCGCTTTGGGCTTGGGGTGTGGGGCATGTGGCATTTGCGGGAGATGCGTATACCATTACCGGACTTGTTCTGGCAGTGGTGATCCCGACGGGCATTACCAGCTTTATATGGGTATCGATTTATAAAGGGAACCTTGGCTTTACGCTGTCACTGATCCTCATCGATACCTTCTTGTCGCCATTTCTGGTGCCCTACAGCATTTCACTTTTGGCGGGCGAAAAGGTGGCAATGGATACATGGGGCATCATGAAGGGCCTGCTGATCATGGTTGTGGTGCCATCCGTATTGGGCATGCTGCTGCATGAAGTGACAAAAGGAAAAGTGAAGCAGACGCTCGCGCCGAAGCTTGCACCAATCTCGAAACTCGGCTTGGCAACGGTTGTCATGATCAACAGCTCTGTTGTTGCTCCCTATTTAGAAAAAGTGGACGGTAAGCTGCTGTTTACGGCAGCTATCGTGTTTGTGGTGGCTGCATCCGGTTACGCGCTCTCCTGGGGTGTTGGCATGCTGTTCAAATGGGAGCGGGCGGATGTGGCAGCGCTGTTGTTCACTGGCGGCATGCGGAATATCAGCGCCGGGGCAGTCGTGGCCGTGCATTATTTTCCAGCGGCAGTTGCCGTGCCTGTTGTGATTGGCATGCTGTTTCAGCAGGTGCTGGCTTCCTTGTATGGACGCCTGCTGCATGAGGCAGACAAACGGAAGGCTGCTTCGGCTGCCGCTTAAGGGGACTGGCTGCAGTCCTCTTTTTTTGTGGATTTCTTCATCAGTTTTCCAAACGTCTGGTCATACTAAGAGGAAAAGCAAAGGAGAGGTGTTATGTCGAACTGGGAGCAAGCTGTAGAGCGGATCAAGCGATTGGAGTGTCCAACCGGTGAAGTGGAAAAGCGGGTGGCCGGCATTCTGGCGGAGTACGGGGTCGCAGCACCGGGAGAGATTCTGGTACACCGGGACGAAGCGCGGGAGCCTGACAAAGGAGAAGTGTACCGTGCCGAGGCTGCGGGCCAATCCTTGTTCATTTACGCAAAATCAGGCATGGATGATTATGTGGCAAAGGTAATGGATGTGCATCAGGGCTAGGGTCTTTCAGAAGACCCTTTTTCCTGTTATTCCCTGTATAAAAGGCATTGCATCAGGCAGCTTGGCATGTTATATTTAGTTTCCGCCGCTGATGAGTCAGTGAGCGAAGCAAGATTTCAAAAAAGGTATTTACAAATGCGATAAGATACTGTAAGATATTATCTTGTCAGCAAGAAACAGCTCTTTGAAAACTGAACAAAACACAAAACGTCAACATTTATTTTTTGAAGCTAGACAAACACTTTTATGGA
>NZ_JANCLT010000037.1 GCF_024294785.1 Ectobacillus ponti
CGCTGCTGAGAAGGGAAAGAAGAGCGAACGACTTCTCTACACCCTTGGCAGGCTTGGAGAGCAACAAGTATGAAACTGGTCCAACAAGTACTGGCACGGTGTCAACGCCGAGCGCCTTGGCCTCCTTGTATTCATTCACAGCCTTGTGGGAAGAGTAGGAGAACTTGGTGTTGGGACCAAGTTCAGGGACGATAAAGTGGTAGTTGGTGTCAAACCACTTGGTCATCTCCATGGCAGGGACAGTGGTATTGCCCCTAGCCATCGAGAAGTAGGTGCTGAACCCAATCTCTCCACCAGTCCATGAGTAGCGCTCTGGGACAGCACCAAGCATGGCAGCCGTGTCAAGAACCTGATCATAGTACGAGAAGGTGTTGCTGGGGATGTACTTGATCCCAGCGTCAGCCATTTGCTTCCAGATGCTGGCCCTGAGGTCGGTCGCAACCTTCTCCAAATCCTCAGCGCTGCTCTTCCCATCCCAGAAAGACTCCAGGGCAAACTTGAGCTCCCTCTTGGGGCCCATGCGGGGGTACCCAACAATGTGAGACGCCATCTTTCGTGGGAGAGGGGGAGGAAGCGAGCGGCGACGATGGCGGAGGCGGAAGCGGAGGAGGAGATGATGATGAGGATGATGTGTGGTTCAGGAGGCAACGAGATGATGAAGACGAAGATGAAGAAGAAGAATAGAGAAGGGGAAGAAGAAGAAGAAGTAAGTGGAGGAGGTAGGATGAGGAAGGGGCCATGGACGGAGCAGGAGGACGTCCAACTGGTATGGTTCGTGCGCTTGTTCGGGGAACGTCGTTGGGATTTCTTAGCAAAGGTCTCAGGTTTGCGCGGTGGCGGGTGACCTAGCTACATGCACTGCATGCCTCCCTCTCTCTCTATATATATCTCCTTCCCATCAAACATCCATCCATCCATCGACTGCTTCTTTTTCTTTCTTTTTTTTTCTCTTCTTGATTGTTCTTGTTCTTGTTCTTCTTTCTCTCTCTCTTATCATGCAACACCCACACATGCATATATCCATCCATCCATCTATCCCCTTATCACATTTAATTTCTTCTTCATATATACCAATTTGGCAACAGCTAATGATTCTTTTTTTATTTGAAACTCTGAATGAATTGATTTAGATGCATGCATCAATACAAATAATTGATTTCTTTTTATCTGGAGCTCTGAAATTGATTTAGATTTGGATTTTGATAAAACAAAATTTGATATTCATCTGAAACTCTGAATTGGTTAAGATGCCTACACATAAATGTTCCATTTTCAGTTGTGGGGATCGATGTGATGGCTTTTACATATATGCATGCGTAAATTAACATGCGGTGTTGCATGATCGAAGTTAATTAATCTAGAGGCGGTCGATGATCGATGGATGATACAGTACTTAACTAGGAGATGGAGGCATGCATGCATGAGCTTAGAACGCAC
>NZ_JANCLT010000038.1 GCF_024294785.1 Ectobacillus ponti
GACGGAGCGAGCGAGCTAGCCAGCCAGTGTTAGAGCTTGAGCTGCTTGTTCTTCTTCTACCTCCTGCACTCGCGTGCTGCACAAGTAGCTCAGCTAGATAGAGCGTCAGAAATGGCCAGCAACAACTCGAGAACAAACTCCAGGGCGAACTACTCCAACGAGATCCACGATCTCTCCACGGTGCAGAACGGCACCATGCCTACCATGTACTACGGCGAGAAGGCCATCGCCGACTTCTTCCCTCCTCACCTCCTCAAGAAGGTCGTGTCGGAGGTGGTGGCCACGTTCCTGCTGGTGTTCATGACGTGTGGGGCGGCAGGGATCAGCGGCAGCGACCTGTCTCGCATATCGCAGCTGGGACAGTCGATCGCCGGTGGCCTCATCGTGACGGTGATGATCTACGCCGTCGGCCACATCTCCGGCGCCCACATGAACCCCGCCGTGACGCTCGCGTTCGCCGTGTTCAGGCATTTCCCCTGGATTCAGGTTCCGTTCTACTGGGCGGCGCAGTTCACCGGAGCGATATGCGCGTCGTTCGTGCTCAAGGCGGTGATCCACCCGGTGGATGTGATCGGAACCACCACGCCCGTGGGGCCGCACTGGCACTCGCTCGTCGTCGAGGTCATCGTGACGTTCAACATGATGTTCGTCACGCTCGCCGTCGCCACGGACACGAGAGCGGTGGGTGAGTTGGCCGGGTTGGCGGTTGGTTCCGCGGTTTGCATTACGTCCATCTTCGCAGGGGCAATTTCAGGTGGATCGATGAACCCGGCAAGGACGCTGGGGCCGGCGCTGGCGAGCAACAAGTTCGACGGCCTGTGGATCTACTTCCTGGGCCCAGTCATGGGCACGCTCTCGGGAGCATGGACCTACACCTTCATCCGCTTCGAGGACACCCCCAAGGAAGGCTCCTCCCAGAAGCTCTCCTCCTTCAAGCTGCGCCGCTTGCGGAGCCAGCAGTCCATCGCCGCCGACGACGTCGACGAGATGGAGAACATCCAAGTGTGATAGGACGACGAGATGTCGTCGATCGTGTCCTCTTACTCGGAAAATTACCAGTCGATCTCGGTCTCGTCATCACTAGCTACGTCTTTGTGTGTGTTTTGTGTCGTGTCACTGCTGCTTCGTACACGCCGGAGAGAGTTACATAAAACGCGCGCGCGTGCACGGGGGAGTGGCGCTAGCTTTGGTTGCTTGGTGGTTCGTGTGGGGTACGTAGATTGCTCGCTCTGTTAATTCCGGGGCTGGAGCCTGCTAATTTTGGGCGTGTGCGTGTGCCGCTTGTGCATCAGTCTCTGCCGTCAAATTGTGCGTGTGTGCCAGGTGTACTATCTCTC
>NZ_JANCLT010000039.1 GCF_024294785.1 Ectobacillus ponti
GTTCAGCTCTCTCAGCCTCGCGATCTCAGCTCGTCTCTTGGCTTGCTCAGCGATCTCAGAGAGCTCGCGGTAGCTGCTCTTGTCGTTGAAGAGCGTGTTGGAGGCGACCTCCGGTGGCTGAAGGCCGTGAAGTGTTCTTTGTGCGGTGGCCCATTGTGCCTCCCTCTCCTCCCTACCGTAATCCTTCTTGGTGGTGAATGCAATCTTGTTCTCAAGGAGGTTGTCCCAGGCCCTTCCACTCAGCACAAAGCGGATGAAGAACTTGAAGATGTCAAGAGGGAAGTAGAACACAATGCTGTAAAGCCAGATAACGCCAGCCCAGCCCCAGCCAATGCCCTTGATCCTGGCAAAGCCCCAGTTGGCATAGACAGCGAGGAATGTCGCAACCAGTTGTGCAAGCATGAATGCAGTGACCAAGAGAAGACCAGGGCGTTCGATGAAGGACCAGCTGCGAGAACGGGTGACGAAGATGAGGGCCTGACTCACAATACTGACTTGGAGGTACAGTGCAGACATCATCTCATATTCACTGTTCCTGATTGATCTGACACCGAATTTGTCCGTGAAAAAGTCTGTCTTGTGCATGGCCCAGAAGAAAATAACGGTCATCAGAGCAAGGTAGCTTCCAAGCACAATACCGGTAGCGAAGATTTCCTTCAGCTTCCAGCTGTCTGGCAAGGGAGAAGGCTTAACTCTGTCCTTCGAGATCGTCATGATAGTACCGTCATTCAGGATGGCAATGATAAGGACCATGAAGGGTGAGAAGTCGTATTTCCAGATCAGAGCAATAAGCAAAAATCCAAGCACTATACGGATGGTGATGGAAACTGCATAAATGGTATAGTTCTTCATCCTCTGGAAGATGCATCTGCTAGTGAGGACAGCGCTGATAATGACACTAAGACCTGGCTCAGTGAGCACAATGTCGGAAGCACTTCTTGCAGCATCTGTAGCATCAGCAACAGCAATACCAATGTCGGCCTTCTTAAGAGCAGGGGCATCATTGACACCATCTCCGGTCATACCGACGATGTGCTTCTTCTCTTGCAACCTCTTCACGATCTCATATTTGTGCTCAGGGAAGACTCCGGCAAAACCATCAGCCTTCTCAATGAGCTCATCCACGGGAAGTGCCTCAAGTGAAGCGTCCTTGTTTTGTCCGAGCAATGCGGATGAAGGATACATGTTTGTACCCATTCCAAGCCTCCTACCAGTCTCCTTACCAATAGCAAGCTGGTCACCAGTGATCATCTTAACATTAACACCAAGATGGAGAGCCTTCCGGATAGTTTCAGCACTGTCGTGCCTCGGGGGATC
>NZ_JANCLT010000040.1 GCF_024294785.1 Ectobacillus ponti
AAAAAAGTATAAAACGACTAAGATATCTGAACACTAAAACTCTGGCTGCTACACCGATATCACTAGCAACTTCGCAAGTCGATTTCAACCCTTTCATCATCTTCCCATCTTCTTCTTCTTCCATGGAGCAACCAGTCACTACTGATCAAAGACACATCAGGTAGGCGGCGGCGGCGCCGACAACGGCCGGCAATGGAGGTAGATAGCGAGAGAGAGACCCCCCTCTCATGGTCATCATCTTTATCTTCTTCCTCAGGAAGATGCCTTCTCATACTTGAGCGGCTTGACAACCTCCCATGTGAAGTCGGGATCCTCGCGGCCGAAATGGCCGTACGCCGCGGTCTTGATGAACCGGTTGCCGCCCCTCTTGAGGTCGAGGTTGATGGTCATCATCCCGGGCCTGAAATCGAAGTTCTCCTTGACGATCTTGAGGATCTCCTTGTCGGGGATCTGGCCGGTGCCGTAGGAGTCGACGAACACGGAGAGCGGCTCGGGGACGCCGATGGCGTACGACACCTGCACGATGCAGCGGCGGGCGAGGCCGCTGGCGACGATGCTCTTGGCGGCCTGCCTGGCGATGTAGGCGCCGCTCCGGTCGACCTTGGTCGGGTCCTTGCCGGAGACGGCGCCGCCGCCGTGCGCGCCCCATCCGCCGTAGGTGTCGATGATGATCTTGCGGCCGGTGAGGCCGGCGTCGCCGTGGGGCCCGCCGATGACGAAGCGGCCCGAGGGGTTGAGGTGGAAGATGGTCTTCTCGTCGAGGTACTTGTCGGGGATGACCGGCTTGATGACGTGCTCCTTGAGGTCGGCGGCGATCTCGTCGTTGGTGACGGTCTCGTCGTGCTGGGTGGAGATGAGGACGGTGTGGACGCGGACGGGGACCATGGCGCCGGCGTCGTTGAGGTACTCGACGGTGACCTGGGTCTTGCCGTCGGGCCTGAGCCACGCGCAGGTGCCGTTCTTGCGGACCTCGGTGAGGCGGGCGCCGAGCTTGGTGGCGAGGACGTGGCTGAGGGGCATCAGCTCGGGGGTCTCGTCGGTGGCGTAGCCGAACATGTGGCCCTGGTCGCCGGCGCCGATCTCCTCGGGGCGCTTGGTGAAGTGGCCGTGCACCCCCTGCGCGATGTCGGGCGACTGCTGCTCGATGTTGACGAGCACCTTGCAGCGGTCGGCGTCGAGGCCGACGTCGTCGGACACGAAGCCGATGCCGCGGCAGGTGTCGCGGACGATCTTCTCGTAGTCGACG
>NZ_JANCLT010000041.1 GCF_024294785.1 Ectobacillus ponti
GCGCAGGGGGCGGAGGAGAAGGACTACCGGGAGCCGCCGGCGGCGCCGGTGTTCGAGGTGGAGGAGCTGACGTCGTGGTCGTTCTACCGGGCGGGGATCGCGGAGTTCGTGGCGACGTTCCTGTTCCTGTACATCAGCATCCTGACGGTGATGGGGGTGAACAAGTCGGCGTCCAAGTGCGCCACCGTGGGGATCCAGGGCATCGCGTGGTCGTTCGGCGGCATGATCTTCGCGCTCGTCTACTGCACCGCCGGCATCTCCGGCGGGCACATCAACCCGGCGGTGACGTTCGGGCTGTTCCTAGTTGCGCAGCGGCGGCGCGGGGCTTAAGACCTGCTCTTGAATGGGATCGCCCTGATGATCACCTGGTGGTAGATGGCAGCCAGGGCAGCGCCAACGAAGGGACCAACCCAGAAGATCCAATGGTCATTCCAGGCATGGTCCTTGTTGTAGATGATGGCAGCGCCAAGGCTCCTGGCTGGGTTGATGCCAGTACCGGTGATGGGGATGGTGGCCAGGTGGACCAGGAACACCGCAAAACCAATTGGCAGTGGGGCAAGGATAGGAACATGTGAGTCCCTGGCATTCCTCTTGGCAACAGTGGCTGAGAAGACGGTCTAGACCAGCATGAAGCTGCCAACAATCTCAGCACCAAGACCGTCACCCTTGGTGTAGCCACTGGCAACTACATTGGCACCACCGCCATTGCCCATGTACAGACCCTGCTGGAAGCCCTTCACAACTCCAGCTCCGCAGATGGCCCCTAGGCATTGCATCACTATGTAGAAGATGGCCCGGGTCAGGGACAGCTTCCTGGCCAAGAACAGCCCAAAAGTAACTGCTGGGTTGATGTGTCCTCCGGAGATGCCGGCGGTGCAGTAGACGAGCGCGAAGATCATGCCTCCGAAGGACCAGGCGATGCCCTGGATGCCGACGGTGGCGCACTTGGAGGAGGACTTGGAGACCCCCATGACGGTGAGGATGGTGATGTAGAGGAAGAGGAAGGTGGCGACGAACTCGGCGATCCCGGCCCGGTAGAAAGACCACGACTTGAGCTCCCCTGGCTCGAACAGCGGCGCCGGCGGCGGCTCCTTGTAGTCCTTGTCGTCCCCGGCGCCCTGCGCCGCCGTCCCTATCGGCTGCCTCTCCGAGTACCTGTTCGCCCCCAGCCGCACGTCCTCCTCCTTCCCCTCCATTGTCGCCTCTCCTCTGCAATGCGTGTGAGTGGAGACTGTGTGAGTGAGC
>NZ_JANCLT010000043.1 GCF_024294785.1 Ectobacillus ponti
TGGATGGTCTACACTTAGTTAGACAACTCGTATCAGGGCTAGTACACTATACTTACTAACCTGAGGAGCGTGTCGTCCATGAAAAAAGAGCGCCGAACGTATACAGCTGAATTTAAGCTACAAATGGTGAAGCTGTATGAGAATGGCAAGTCAAGAGCTGATATTGCCAGAGAGTATGATATTACCCCATCTGCCTTAGACCGCTGGATCTCCAACCACCAAAAAACAGGTTCCTTCACAGCGGAGGACAACCGGTCAGCGGAAGAAAATGAGCTGATGCAACTGCGGAAAGAGAACCAACGTCTGAAGATGGAGGTGGACATTTTAAAGCAGGCCGCGCTGATCATGGGACGAAAATAGATGTGATACGAGCAAACGCTCACAAATATTCGGTATCAGCAATGTGCGGCGTCCTACAAATTCCAAGAAGCTCCTACTACTACCACGCGAGAAAACGTGAAGATGACGAGCACCAGGCCGAAGAAGCGGACCTACAGGAACGGATTTACAAGATTTTTACGCAAAGCCGGAACAACTATGGCACGCGGAAAATCAAGAGAGAGTTGGAGAAGCAAGATGTCACTGTTTCCAAACGGCGGATTGGTCGCATCATGAAGCAGCTCGGCTTGGTATCCAATTATACGGTCGCCTACTACAAGTCCCAGCAGAAGCCAAGCAACGAAGCGGAAACAGCCAATGTACTGAACCGTGAGTTCCAACAGAAACAAGAGCTATCCATCCTTGTCAGTGACTTAACATACGTGCGTGTCGCGAAAAAATGGCATTACGTATGCTTATTTGTTGACCTCTTTAACCGCGAAATTGTGGGTGCAAGCGCAGGCCCAAACAAAGACGCAGCCCTTGTCTACAAGGCGTTGAGCAGCATCCAAGGCAACTTGACGAATGTGCGACTCTTCCATACAGACCGAGGTTCGGAGTTTGACAATCAGCTCATGAGAGAAGCAACGGAAGCCTTTGGGATTCAGCGGTCACTAAGCGCAAAAGGATGCCCGTATGATAACGCAGTAGCGGAAGCCACGTACAAGAGCTTTAAAATCGAATTTGTGTACCAGAGAACCTTCCTAACGCTGGAACAACTCCAGCTGGAGCTTGGGGATTACGTACACTGGTTCAACAACATTCGGATCCATCAGACACTGGGATATCTCACGCCAGTCGAGTTTAAACAGCTGGCCTTATAAAAGTTGTCCAAGTAGGTGTTGACATTCCA
>NZ_JANCLT010000044.1 GCF_024294785.1 Ectobacillus ponti
CTTATGGATATATTTAAGTATACAAAGCAAGTACTAGATATTCGTTAGAACAATTGCGTAGTATTCCAGCTGCTCTTAAACCAATTACCAAGCGTAACTTTAATCAACTTGAGTCAATATGTGAGATGCACTTCTAGGGATGATAATACTGCTGTTTATCAGGGATATTAATTGGCAATGATAATAATAATTAAGTAATTCAAGCAATTTAAAGTAAATCCAGGAATATTATGTGACTAGGGATATTTTAAGGCAGTGATAATTATGAAACGCTGAATGATATGGAAATTTGATTACGACTAATATTGCACATGTAGATTATCTTTTGTACCTTGGTTGTTGCGCTGTAGCTCCACGTTTAGATTCACGCGCGATCGTTGAACGATGTAGTCGCAGTGGGATCTGAGGACAACCAGGGGACAACGGGACACAAGATTGGGGGGAGAACCCGGGGCTAAACAAAATAACCCCCGTGCGAACTCCCCCCAGGACACAAAAAGATCATCTTTATTACGGTGGCCTGCCATGCGAGCGCACCCAACATGGCAAAGGCCAATCTTGCGATGTCACATCTCTCGTTTTTTTTTCGTCTCTTTTTCTTTTGACCCTCAGACACAAGCACCTCGCTTGTTACATGTTCTCTTACCTTGCCGCCTTCATCTCAGCACACGGCTCCCTCGAACAACATCTCTTAGATCTAATAATTATCGAAAGTTCATCGAATAATTATCAATACAAAGAGACATCATCGCGCGAGGCCCCGATGGAGAGGATCCAGGCGACGACCAGCCTCCTCCCTCGCCCCGCCGCTTCATCCACGCCAGCTCGTACGGAGCATGCCCCAACCGGACCTCTAAGAGGTCAGATCGGCTCCAGATCTGACTCGCCGAACGCGAGGACGAGCAGCAGCAGCAGCTTCCGCCGATAGATCCATGGCCGCCGAAGGATGAGCAAGTCCATCCAAGATCTGAAACCTGCGCAACAGAAAAAACAAACGCGTGTTGTCCATATAAAGGGAGGGAAAACCTCACCGTTCCGGCATCGGAGGCGACGGATTCGACCCGGAATCAAACGGAAGTCCTACCATGGAAGGGATTCGGGGTGGCGAAATTCTAGTTCTGGGAGGAGGAGATGGGGAAAGCGGCTAGGGTTGCTTG
>NZ_JANCLT010000004.1:0-69744 GCF_024294785.1 Ectobacillus ponti
TTCTATTCAAAACACCTAAAAAAAGCGCCCTCGCTGCCAAAGGCAGCGAGGGCGCTTCACTAAAGTTGATGGCAATGCTCATTGGGTGTCTTTTTTTTGCTTGCCCTCAGTGCTCATTTGGCGCAACAAAAAAGGACAAGATCTACAGATCTTGTCCTTTTGCGGATGGAGATGATGAGGCTCGAACTCACGACCTCTTGCATGCCATGCAAGCGCTCTCCCAGCTGAGCTACACCCCCGCGCTGTGGTTATGTTCTTATTTTACTCATGGGCAAGCCATTCGTCAAGAGAAAACAGAAAAAAATCTGCAGTGATTTTTCCCTTCGTATAGAAATGCGGCAAAACACAAAAGGTACAGGTAGAACAGGACAAGGAGTGTGGCGATATGAAGCTCGACAAGGACGATCAAGCGATTATTGAGCAGGCCTTGAAGGCAGCGGCCATGAACAGCGCTGACTATCAGGAAATCTACCGGTATGAAAGTGTGCTGCAAAAGCTCGGGACAACATCCGGAGCCGCGCAGCCGGGCGGAGACCATCAGCAGGACGGCTTCCGCTATGATTATGATGATGCTTCTGATGTGCAGTAAAGAGGAAGGCAAGCTCACAAGCTTGCCTTTTTTGTCCGGGCCGGCTTCTTCGGCGCGGGCTTTGTTTGTTCAATGCTGGCGCTTAGCGCCTCCATGATGCTGCCGAGGTCCCGGTTTGGATTGATGACAGGCTTGACGATATCCTCCTGCTCGATTTTCAATTCAATGAGGTCAAGCAGGGCAGAGCGGTATTCGTCCTGATAGGCTTCCGGATCAAAGCGGACGGTGAGCTGGTTGACAAGGGTAATGGCTGCCACAAGCTCCTTCGTCTGGATCGTGAACTGGTCCGCGTCAGGCAGATTTGGCACTTGGTCCACAGTGCGGACTTCATCCGGATAGTGGATGGTCTCCAGAATCAGGCAGTCGTCCAGCACACGGATGATCGCCAGATGCTGGCGGCTGCGCAGCGAAATCTTCACCAGCCCGATTTTACCGGTGCGCTCCAGTGCCTGCCGCAGCAGCAGATAGGCTTTCTCCGAGCCTGGTGTCGGCGAAATGAAATACGAGCGGTCAAAGTAAACTGGATCAATTTCCTCCAGCTGGACGAAGGACATGATGTCGACGGCCTTCACCTCATATTCCTTTTTCAAGGCATCCAGCTCGTTATTGTTTAGAATGACGTACTGATGTGGCCCATACTCATAGGCCTTCACGATATCCTCCGGCTCAATGGCATCATCGTCGCAGCCCGGCGCGATTTTTTCATGGCGGATGGGAACAAGGCAGTCCTTATGAATGCTGATCAGCTTGACATCTTTTTCTTCGACGGCGCTATGCAGCTTAATGCCGATGCTGACGAGGCCGAATGTTAAATTTCCCTTCCAAACGGTATGCATTCCATCACCACACTCTTTTTTTCGTTACTGTGCCCAAACAGGGCAGAAAAAAACCTCTCAGGAGCTGAGAGGCTTTCGTTGCTGCATGCGCTGCACATGGATCAGGCGGAGCAGCAGGAACAGTGCGCCGAAGGCAAGACCGGAAATCAGGCCAATCCAGTAGCCTTTGGCGGCCCAGTCCGTGTACGTTGCCAGCACATGGCCGACCGGCAGGCCGAGCAGCCAGTAAGCGATAAGTGTCATGATGAGCGCCGCATTGACATCCTTGTAGCCGCGCAGGGCCCCCTGCACCGGTGTCGCAATGGCATCGGATGCCTGGAATAGAATCGCGAAAACCAGGAACTGCCGAGCCAGTGTCTGGACAGCCGGGTCTGTCGTATAGATGGAGACAACGGCTTCATCAAATACGAAGATGACGACGGAGTAGACAGCCGCAAAGGCAAGGGCAATGCCGATCCCGAGCCAGCTGTAATGCTTCGCGTCGCGGTACCGGCCGGCACCGACTTCAAAGCCGACCGCAATCGTCATGGCGGTGGACAGGCTGAGCGGTGTCATATACAGCATGGAGGCAAAGTTCAGCGCCGTCTGATGGGCCGCGATGGTTACTGTATCAAAGCGGCTCATCAGCAGCGTGACTGCTGAAAAAATACTTGTTTCAAAGAAGATGGCAAAGCCGATCGGCACGCCAAGCCGCAGCAGGTCTTTCCAGACAGGGAGGGACACCGCGTACAGACGCTCGAAAATCCGGTACGATGAAAACGGCTGCCGGGTGTGCACAATGTAGACCGCGACCAGGAAGATGAACCAGTACGTCACCGCGGAAGCAATGCCGGCACCGACGCCGCCGAGGCGGGGCATGCCGAACTTGCCGAAGATGAGCAAATAGTTCAACGAAATGTTCACGGGAAGAGAGAGCAGGGTAATCAGCATGGTCACCCTTGTTTTTCCGAGCGCATCGATAAAGCAGCGCATGACGTTATAGGCAAACATCGGCACGAAGCCAAAGCACAGCATCATCAAAAAGCGATGGGCAATGTCATGGACCTTTGGCTCCAGCCTCATGTTATCGAGAACAAAGGGAACCGCGAACAACACCGTCAAAATGACCACGGCTGCGACAGCAACCGACAAATAGAGCGCCTGCATGACAAACGGCGCCACTTCCTTATGCTTTTGCGCCCCGTTCAGCTGGGACACAATCGGAGTGACCGACAAGAGGATGCCGGTCAGGCCGGTGCTGATGGGGATCCACAGGCTGGAGCCGATGGCTACGCCGGCGAGATCGGCCGAGCTGGCATGGCCGGACATGGTTGTATCAAAAAAGCTCATGGCAAACAGGGAAATTTGCGTAATGAAGACAGGGATAAACAGATGGAAAAAATGCTTTGTTTTTTGCCAAAGCGTACTTGTTTCGTTCATAGTGCCGTCCTTTCTTTTGCAAAATCCTTCACATTATAGCACATTTTCAGCGCTGCAGCCCAAAAAAGGGAATCGGGTAAATCTGACACTTCCATGCAAAAAGCGTGGAAGGCTGACGAAAAGGCTATGCGAACATCAAGCAAATACGGTATGATGGAAAGTATGTGCATCAGGAATGGATATAAGGAGGTACCTTGCTTTGGCAGATTGGTTAATTGGTCTCATTATGGGGGCCGTGGAAGGCTTGACAGAGTTTTTGCCTGTCTCCTCCACCGGCCATATGATTTTGACAGGACACCTGCTTGGCTTTGAAGACGAAAGAGCCAAGACGTTTGAAATCGTTGTGCAGCTCGGCTCCATTATGGCAGTCGTGGTTGTCTTTTGGAAGCGGCTTTGGTCGCTTGTCGGGATTGGCCGCAAAAAGAATGGCCCGTCCTTGAATTTGCTCCACATTATTTTGGGTATGATTCCAGCCGGCGTGCTGGGTGTGGTGTTCCATGACACGATTAAAGGCGTGCTGTTCGGGCCGGGCCCGGTTGTCATCAGCCTTGTGGCGGGCGGCATTCTGCTGATTGTGGCGGAGCGCTTCTCCAAGCGGCCAACGGCAAACACGCTTGACGAAATTACGTACAAGCAGGCGTTTGCGATCGGCTTGTTCCAGTGTCTGGCGCTGTGGCCGGGCTTCTCCCGTTCCGGCTCCACGATCAGCGGCGGTCTGCTGGTGGGCGTGTCCCATACAGCGGCGGCATCCTACACCTTCATTTTGGCTGTGCCCATGATGGTTGCGGCGACTGGCCTTGATTTGGTGAAGAGCTGGCACTTGCTGTCAGCGGCGGATCTTCCGCTGTTTGCGACAGGCTTCATCACTGCGTTTGTTGTGGCCATGCTGGCGATTGTGTCATTCCTGAAGCTGCTGGCGCGCGTCAGCCTGACGCCGTTCGCCATCTACCGCTTCATCATCGCGGCTGTATTTTATTTCTTTGTTATGCGTTAAGCAACAGGGCGGCTCATCAGGCCGCCTTTTTTTTTGTTGCGGAGCAAGCCTCCTCGGCATACACATGCTGTAGGTACAGCGAAAAGGGAGGCTTTCATATGTATCATCAGCCGCCGTATGGCGTGAATTATTATTATCCGTATCCCGGCTATGAAATGAGAGGAGCAGAGGAAGAGGTATACCGGCCGGATGACGCCGAGGATGCCCCTGCAGGCCCGCCGCCTGCGCAAATGCCGGCGATGCCGGCCACATTCGGTGCGCCGGTGCAAGGCGACCAGCTGCGGAATCAGATGTGCCGCTGCCTTGGCAATTGGGGCGTGATCGGCCTGAACGCGCCGGGTCCGTTTGGCCGGGATTTCTGGTTCTATGCGACGGAAATCCGCAAAAACGGCGTGGCTGGCTACACGTGGCGAAACGGCCGCCGGCAGCGGGTCAGCTACCGCTACCAGCAAATCCGCAATTTTATCTGCTATGGATAGGCCGTCCCCTTGGGGCGGCTTTATTGCTGTCCAGATAGGGCATCTGCCGCCAAATTGCTGAATTCCCGCAAATACTGCAGGTAGTCCCTCCCGCCGTAGTTGTAGTACTTGTTGTACATTTTCACCACAACGGCATCATAGGCCGGCATCACAAGCAAGGTGGGTCCGGTCACGCCGAGAATTTGATAGGAGCCGGCCGGCACCCGTTCCCCCAGCTCGCTGAAAGCGGCCGGCGCCCCTTGTACATACCAGAATAAGCCGTTCCGGGGCAAGTCCGGATTTTCATAGCTCGGGCTTTGGTCCGTCACAGCCATCCGGATGACCTCCGGCGGAACAAGCTGTCTGCCGTGCAGACAGCCTTGCCGCATATGCAGCTGCCCCCAGGCGGCGAGTTCCGGGCGGAGGTGAACAGGTTGGATTCCATGCCGTTCCGGCGTTGCCCCAGCTTAGCCACTGCCGGCTGATCCGGCTCATATACAACCCGCACCAAATTGTCATTTTGCAGGCATATAATACGAGTTTAGCAGAAAACGGGGCATATAAGGGAAGCAGATTGCCCGGCTGTTTTTCAGGATACAGGCTTTGTGGCAGCGCGGTATGATAGAGCTAGAGGAAGCATACATTTCACCTTGTCAGTGTGCAACATCGGGCCTTTGGAGATAACAGTGGATACATAAGGGCCATGATGGCAACGGCCAGGCCTGGGTATGGGTTGCCAAAAATTTGTGAAGGAGGGTCTTGCCTGAGAATTGGGAAAAATGCTATGATGTTCTATATACCTCTGTATTCTAGGTAGGTGAAGAACATGTTTAATCGTGAGCTTGTAAAAGGAAGCACGTCGCTTGTCGTCCTGCAGCTGCTGCAGGAGCGCGACATGTACGGCTATGAGCTGGTGAAGGAGCTGGAGCGCCGCAGCGACCAGCATCTGCAGCTGAAGGAGGGCACCCTGTATCCGGCGCTGCACAAGCTGGAGAAGCAAACGTACATCGAATGCTACTGGCAGGAGCAGGAGAAGGGCCCGGCCCGCAAGTATTACCGCATGACCGAAGCCGGGCGGGAGATGCTGCGGGAGAAGACGCAGGAGTGGGACCAGTTTGTGCGTGTAATGAATCAAGTGATGCGGAGGCCGGAGCATGACCCGTCTTGAGGCAAAAGAGAGATATTTGAAGCAGCTGGGAAAAGAGCTCCGCAGGCACGCGGAGCGCGACAGCATTTTGTTTGACTACGACCTGCACGTATCCGAACTGCTGCAGGAGGAGGCACAGCAGCATTCCGTGGAGGAGTGGCTGGAGCTGATCCATCGGCGTATCGGTTCGCCGCAGGAGGTGGCAGCGATGTGGCGCGAGGAGCTGGCGGTCACACAAAACAGGACGATGCTCCATTTCCTGCTGCTGAATCTATGTTTTTTTCTGGGCGGCGGTTTGCTGACCTTCATCCATGTGTTCCACGGGTTCGCGTGGGTGCGGGTGCTGTGGGATATGCTCACGAGCGTTCCGGTGCTGATTATGGGCATGTATACCGCGTTTTGGGGGCTGCTTGGCTATGAAATCGGGAAAAGCTTTGGCGCCGGCGGGCGGAGGCTGATGCAGAAAACCTTCTTCATCGCCCTGGTGCCGAACCTGACGCTGATGCTGCTGGTTGTGTTCCATGTGGTGCCGCATGCGTGGTTTCAGCCTTTGCTGTCCACAACCTTTATTGTATTTTGTATCATTGCCACTGTTCTGCTCTATCCGGTGTGCTGTCTGGGCTACCGCTGGGGGAAGAAGCAATCGATATAAATTTTTTTGGGTATATACATAGAATTTCTATGTAAGTAGAAAAACGATATATAGGAGGAAACGATGAAACGGGAAGACTGGATCTTTTTGCTGCTGTGTCTGTTGCTTGGGGGGGTGGCTGAACTCGCTTTTTTTCATGCCATGCCGGCCGTGTCCTTCATAGTATTTGTTGCCGCCCTGTATTGGGTGTTTTTCTGGCGCTTCCGCCGTTATGCCTTTGCAAATCGGCGGATCGGCTATTTGCTGCTGACATGCGTTTGGGTGCTGGCGGCCAGCAATGCCATATACGGGGAGGGCATGCTGCAGGTGCTGAACCTGCTCGTCATTCCGGCGCTGTTTGTTATTCATATCGTACTGATTACGGCAAAAGGGCGCATGGCCTGGTACCGTCCGGTTTTTCTCATCCGGGTGCTGTCGCGCCTGTTTGGCGGACTGCTTTACAATAGCCGCTGTCTCAAGGCGGTGCGCCTGCAGTGGCTGGAGAAGGCGGGGAGCGGCGCGTACCGGCCGCTTGTGAAAGTGGGCTTGGGACTGCTTTTGGCGCTGCCGTTTCTGCTCGTGGTCACGCTGCTTTTATCCTCCGCTGACACACAATTTGGCCGGCTGGTCGGTGAATTGCCGAACTGGCTGCTGCGGGTCAGCCTGCTGGAGGGGCTGTTCCGCACGGTTGTGGTGCTCGCCGTGGCATCCGCGCTGTTTGGCTTCCTGCAGCATGTCCGCACCCGTGAACAAACGGAGCAGGAGCGTGAAGCGGCAGCTGTACGCTGGACTTGGGACGGCATCATGATTGCCACGCTGCTGCTGGCGATGAACGCGGTGTATCTGCTGTTTGCTGCCGTGCAGTTTCAGTACTTTTTCGGCGGGGCGCCACAGGATTTGACGTATGCCGAGTATGCCCGCCGCGGCTTTGCAGAGCTTGTCGTCGTCATGGTCATCAATTTGACGATGCTTGCCGGTGTGCTGACCTATACCCGGATGCAGGGCGGGCTGAAGCTGTTCGTCCGGCTGCTCCTGACGCTGTTCGTTGCGGCGACTGCTGTCATGCTTGTATCCGCTTTTCAGCGCCTGTCGCTGTACGAAGCGGCATACGGCTTTACCCTGCTGCGGCTCTTGGCTCATTCCTTCATGCTGCTGCTCGGCGTGCTGCTCGCGTACACGCTGGCGCGGGTATGGCTGGAGAAGCTGCCGCTGCGCCACTTCTACCTCATCGCGGGCCTGCTGTACTATACGGGCTTAAGTGTCGCTGACCTGAACGGCATCGTGGCGTGGCAGAACGTGGAGCGCTTTCATGGCACAGGGAAAATCGATGTGTACTATATGGGGTCCTTGTCGTATGCCGGCACGAGCGCCCTAATCGATGTGTACAAGGAAAAGCCGGATGTGCCGCAGCTGCGCACCGTACTGGTGGAACGGAAGAATGGGCTGCTGCAGGAGGAGAAGCACTGGCAGTCCTGGAGCCTGGCGAAGAGAAATGTGGATGAGAAGCTGCAGCGGCTGCAGTTTGGAGGGCAGCCGTAATGGCGGGCCGGCGGCTTGCAGCTCTGCTGTTGGCGGTATGCTTGCTTGCGGCGGGATACGGGCTGTACCTCCTGGGCGGGCCGCGGCAGGCGCATTTTGTTTGGACAGCGGGCACTTCACTGAAGGGAGAGCGAATTGGCCCGTACCATTTGCGTGAAGAGGTTGGAGAGGCGACGCCGAAAGGAAACTATGAAGAGTATCAGTATTATGCAACAGACGACGGGGCAGAGCTCGCTGCAGGAAAAGGCAGCCGCAGCATTGTGCGGATTCAGCTGAATGCACCAGGCGGCATGACGACGAAAAAAGGCATTGCGGTCGGTGATGCGAAGGAGAAGGTTATCAAGCTGTATGGCAGCAGCTTTTACAATCGGACGGAGCAGGGCATGGCTATTATGGGCTATGTTGATCATGAGCGGCGGGAAACGTTGGAGTTTTGGCTGAGGGAAGAACGTGTTGCCATGCTGCGGCTGGATGACAGCACGATGGAATGAGGGGGTATTCCCCCTTTTACTGATTTGTAATTTCACTTACCATATAAAAAGAGGAAGGACATCCCTGTTTCTATTACAATAGAAGAAAAGGGAGGAATCGTCATGTTTATTTATAAAGAGGCGGACATTCGCCGCGCGGATCAGCAAGCAGAGCAAAGCGGTCTTTCAGTCCAGGCTTTAATGGAACAGGCAGGCCGGAGTCTATATGAAGCGATGGTGCCGCACCTGACACGGCAGCAGCGGATCGGCATCTTGTGCGGCAGCGGCAATAATGGCGGCGACGGCATCGCGCTGGCCCGCTGGCTGCGGCAAAATGGCTATGAGGCGGAGGTGCTGCTGTTGGGAGAGCCCAAAACAGAAGCGGCCGCTTCCCACTTGCGGTATTATGAGGCCTGCGGCTTTTCTGCAGCCGCTTGGAATCGGGAAGCCCGCTATGAGGTGATTGTGGATGCAATGCTTGGCATCGGTGCACGCCTGCCGCTGCGGGGCCGGGTGCTGGAGGCGGTGCAATGGGCCAACGGGCAGAAGGCGCTGCGCTTCGCTGTGGACGTCCCGTCAGGCGTGGCAGCCGATACAGGAGAGGCAACGGAAGCCTTCCAGGCGCACCGGACATTTTGTCTGCACGGATATAAGCCGTCAGCCTTCCTGCTCCCGTCTTCCGTATATTATGGCAAAGCGCATGCTTTGGATATTGGCTTGCCGCAGCAGGGCGCATGGCGCATGTGGGGCGAAGCGGATGTGAAGCGGACGCTGCCGGCACGGCCGTTTGCCGTCCACAAGGGCATATTTGGAACAGGGCTGCTGCTGGGCGGATCTGATGATATGCCGGGCAGTGTGCTGCTGGCGGCCATGGGGGCGATGCGGGGCGGCATCGGCAAGTTGGTCATCGGCACGACCCGTTTTGCCGCGGGGATTGCCGCAGGAAGGCTGCCGGAAGCAACCTATTGGTTGGACGGGCTCGACAAAGCCGCACAAGGCAGCCTTCCCGATGGCATCCGGGCGGCGGCAATCGGACCCGGCTTGGATGATCCGGAGCAAGTGGAGCGGGCACTGGAGCATTTGCTGGTACGCAACATGCCGCTCGTGCTCGACGCGGGAGCCTTGGCCAAGCGCGGCTATCCGCGCCGAAATGCACCCGTTGTATTGACGCCACACCCGGGAGAATTCAGCCGGATGACCGGCTTGTCCGTCAAAGAGCTGCAGCAAAACCGCATGGCAGCAGCTTCGAGGTACGCCGTGGAGCAGGGTGTCATGCTGGTGTTAAAAGGGGCATATACCGTCATTGCCTTGCCGGACGGAACCGGTTATATCAATCCGACAGGCAACGCGGCACTGGCCAAGGGCGGCACGGGCGATACCTTGACGGGTCTGCTGCTGGCATTTCTTTGTACACATGAGGACGCGGCGGCTGCTGTCGCTAACGCTGTCTATGTACACGGGGCCTGCGCGGATGCCTGGACGTCCGCTTATGCTGCAGAAGCCATGCTGGCCAGCGACCTGAGTGGGCAGCTTCCGCTTGTGCTTAGGGAGCTGTCCTTGTCGAATCAAGAGTAAAAGAGTTGGAATTTTTCGGAAAGTTGTGGCGCGCGCTCCCTGTCCCGACCGCTACAATAGAACTAGCGAAAGGAGCGGGCGCTGGTGAAGAAGGTTTTGGCAGGAGCAGGCATATGCGTTTTGTTAATGGGAGCGGGCTTGGGCGCATACATATATAAGGAGGACAGGGAGGAGCGGCAGGCACAGCCGGCTGCTGCTTTCCCGCAGCGGCAGGGAGAATTGCCGCAGGATGAAAAAACGCTGCAGCAATACTTGCTGCCGGTGCCGCAGCAGCTGATTTTGATCAACCGGGAGAGCAATCAGCTCGCCTTTTTTCAGGAGGGGCGATTGGTCAAGGTATACCGCATTTCAACCGGCAAGCGCGCCACTCCGACTCCGGCAGGCGTCTTTCCGGTTGTGAACAAAATAAAGAACCGGCCCTTTTATAAGTTCAACATTCCAGGCGGCGATCCGCGCAACCCGCTCGGCGACCGCTGGATGGGCCTTGATATTGACGGCACGAACGGCACCACCTACGCCATTCATGGCAACAGCAATTCCGCAACCATCGGGTATCATGTCTCCAATGGCTGCATACGTATGTACAATGAAGATGTTCGCTCGCTGTTCGAGCAGGTGGCAGTCGGCACCGTGGTCATCATCGGGGACTTTGATGCGCCCTGGGCTGCTATTGCCCTGCAGCATGGCTACAAGCTGTACGGATAGGGAGGGGGAGTCCCCTCCGCTTTTCTTGGTAAAAAGGCCATGTACGCATTGGCAGTTTCTGATAAGATAAAGAATTTTTGATTATATTTGGAATTCAATTCAGGTACATAAGGGGAGAGACCATGAGTATTACGATGCAGACACTGTTATTTTCCTTTGCGACCGTTTCGCTGCTGACCCCGGTGCTCATCCGGTTTTTGAAGGCCTATAATTTGACCCAGCCGATCCGGGCGGAGCTGCCACCGGATCATCAGGCGAAAAAAGGGACACCACTCATGACCGGGCTTATTTTTCTGGTCAGCGTGCTCATCGCCTGCTTGCTCGTCAAAACATCAACGGTATATTTTCTCGGTGTGATTTTTGTGATGTTTGGCGCAATCGGCTTTTTGGACGATTTCAAAAAGGCGTATTTTCAGGATCCGCAGGGGGCTTCGGGCCGGATGAAGCTTGTGCTGCAATTTCTGGCGGCGGGCACGGTTCTGTTTCTGCTGCTGCAGATGAACATGCTGTCGCCGGAAATCCGCCTGCTCGGCCCATATTCCTGGGAGCTGCCGCATTACATATACATCGGGCTTGTCCTCTTGTTTGTTGTCGGCTCGGCCAACGCCATCAACTTTACCGATGGGCTGGATGGGCTGCTTTCGGTCATCTCCATTCCGACCTTCTTTTTCTTCTTCCTGATTTCCGATCATATTGAGGTGAAAGTATTTTGCTTTGCCATGATTGGCGGGCTGCTGGCGTTTCTGATTTACAATGCCTATCCGGCCAAGGCGTTCATGGGCGATACCGGTTCTCTTGCCATCGGCGGCATCCTGTCGTTTTTGGTGGTGATTGAGCATGTCGAGGTACTGGCGCCGCTCCTGTTCTTCATCTATTTTGCGGAGCAGCTGAGCGTCATTTTGCAGGTGGCTTTCTTTAAAATGACCGGGCGCCGCATCTTCCGCATGTCGCCGATTCATTACCATTATGCGCTGAAATACGGCTGGAGCGAAAATCAGATTGTCGTGCGCTTCGGCTTCGTTGCCTGGGCAGGCACCCTCGTGTCCTGGCTGTATTGGTATTATTACCTGTAACAAAAAAAAGCAGGAGGAGCTCCTGCTTTTTTTGATTTACAATACCTGCTGCAAGCGGTCGGTCACACTTTCCATGACGCTGCGCCAAATCACGGCATCCGTCGTCAGCACCTTCCGGAAGCGGCCGTACATTTCCTTCTGGCGGTCCGCAAAGGACGGGTCATCCTGCGGCGGCAGGGCAGCGCGTTCGGCGGTGATGAGCTCTTGCACGCGCGGCGAGCGGGGGCCCCACACCATTTTTTCGTTGCCGGCCTCATCCATGAAGATAAAAATGGGAATCGCACGGGAGGTGCCGTTTGTCAGATACTGATCCATCAGCTCCAAATTCTCATCGCGCACAAGGAAGCGCGTTTCAAAGCCGGCCAGCTCGCACAGGCGCTGCATGATCGGCACGCAAAGCATCGCGTCGCCGCACCAGTCCGCGGTCAGCACGACCACCTTCCAGTTTTGTCCCTGCGCCTTCGTGAAAACCTTGTTTGCCTCCTCAACAAGCTGCACGCTGTCATAAATGTGCTGCAGCTCCTCCTTGTTGACCGTCATGCTGTCAACATAGGCCTCGTACGTCATTCCTTTTGCAAACCAATCCAACAGTGTCATATGTATTCCTCCTTTTGTTTTATTGTAGCAAATACGGATCCATCTGCACAAAAAAGAAGGAAGGGCGACAGTACCCTTCCTTTTCAAGAATAGCTTGAAAGCAACTGTTATCTGTATCGCCATATTGAGGCCCGCTTATACACGGCTGAAAAAATTTGTTTTGGCGCGGCGAAACGAGGGATACTAAAACGGCAATCCTACAAGAAAAGGGGGGACTCCCGATGACAAGCCGCAATGGCAGCAAGGGCAGCAAAAACCAAGGGTCGCCGCAGGCCGGCCACTATCAGATGGAGCTTGGCGCTGATTTTCAGGCGGGCGACGACAACAAGGGAAAAACGTACCGCTCCCATACAGGGAACAAATCGCATTACAAGCATGAGGACTGATTGGAGTGCCCCGGCAGTATGGCTGCCGGGGTATTTTCTATGGGCGGCAGCCGGCAATCTCATTTCATGTACCATAATAGGTTGACCAACCTGCAAAAGGGCGGTAAAATTTGGGCAATACATAGCAAATGGAGGCTTTCTGAGCATGACAAATAAAGTGGCACTCATTACCGGCGGCACAAGAGGCATCGGCAAAGCAATCGCGAAGCGCTTTGCCCGCGAAGGCTATCAGCTTGTCCTGAACTATATGCGCAAAAAGAGCGATGCTGAGCAAACGAAAAACGAAATTGAAGCGGAATATGGAGTAGAGGTCCATCTGGTTAAAGCAAACGTCAAAGAGATGGAGCAAATTCAGGCGCTGTTTGCGGAAGTAAAGGAGCGCTTCGGCCGTCTTGATGTATTCGTCAGTAATGCTGCATCCGGCGTATTGCGCCCGCTGATGGAGATCGAACCGACGCACTGGGATTGGACCATGGACATCAACAGCAAAGCATACCTGTTTGCCGCCCAGGAAGCGGCAAAGCTGATGGAGCAGGGCGGAGCCATTGTGGCGCTGTCAAGCCTCGGCTCCATCCGGGTTCTGCCGAATTATGTGACTGTCGGTGTTTCCAAAGCGGCGGTGGAGGCGCTGACCCGCTATCTGGCAGTGGAACTCGCGCCAAAGGGTATCGTCGTCAACGCTGTTTCCGGCGGCGCGGTGGATACCGATGCGCTGAAGCATTTCCCGAACCGGGAAGAGCTGCTGAGCGAGGCGGCCCAGCGCAACCCGGCCGGACGCATCGTGGAGCCGGAGGACCTGGCCGAAACAGTCTACTTCCTCTGTACACCGGCTGCCGGCATGATCTGCGGCCAAACCATTATTGTAGACGGCGGATTGTCGCTGCTTTGCTAAGAAAAGGGACCTCGGTCCCTTTTTTTTCTTGCACACATCACCCATATACACAACCCTCCATACATCAGGGCTGTCGGCGCCCTGACTTTCCCGGAGCAGTTTTTTGCTTTCGCAAGGCACGGATTTCCTGCTTCAGCTGCTGATATAACGCAGGGGCACAGCTTGTGGCGCCGTACCGCTCCTGCTCGTAGGCTGCCAAAATGATTTGCGGCTGGCATCTGTTCCATAGGATGTATATACAAAGTCCAAGCCGGAAACAGGCTGTATCGCCGGATATACCATGACCTCTGTGGCCAGCCGCGGCACGGAGGGAAGGTGCACCTCCAGCAATCCAAACGGTTCGCCCGCAATCAGCTCCACCTGCTGAAACTGGTAGACACCGCGCCGCTTTGCCGTAAACGCGACAGTATGGGACAGGCGGGAGCGGGGCGGCATGTGGAAGCTGAAGGTGTGAAGACGGGCTGCCCCGGCCACCTCCAAGGCAGGATGGATGCGAAACAGGCATTTCCCATTGGCAAGCGGCAGCCAGCCGGCATTGTGCAAGGAGAGGGAAAGTGTCCCGGCTTCCTCTGGAAACAGCCTGATACAATCGTCCTCGCTGTCAAGGGACAGCTGCCGCTCCGAAAGCCGGCCGAATTGATGAACGCCAATGGCAAAGAAATAGTAAAGCAGCATAATCAACAGCAGGGGCTTGTACGGCGGCAGGAAGAGATAGCACAGCAGAAACAGCGGCAGTGTCAGCAGAACCGTTTGCTTCTGCAGCCAGATGGGCGCTGTGACAAGACGTTCGCCCCTCATCGCTGCAGCTCCACCGGCACATCCACTTCCTCCAGGATGTCCCGCAGCAGCTCAGACTTTGACACCCGCAGCGCCCCTTCCATGGACAGCATCAGCCGATGTGCCCATACATACGGCACCATCCGCTGCACGTCATCCGGCGTCACATAAGCGCGTCCCTTCAGGAAGGCATATGCCTGTACGGATCTCATCAAAGCCAGTGTGCCGCGCGGGCTGATGCCGGCTGCAAGATAATGATGGGAACGGGTGCGTTGTACGAGATGAAGGATGTAGTCCTCCACGGCTTCCGCCACCGTAACCTCCTTCACCTGCTCCTGCATGGCAACAATATCCGCGAGCGAAACCGCAGCCCCAAGCTGCTCCAGCGGCTGTTGGACGCGAAAGCGGCGCAGCATGTCCCTTTCCTCCTCCATTGTCGGGTAGCCAAGCGGAATCAGCATCAGAAAGCGGTCCAATTGCGCATCCGGCAGCGGGAAGGTGCCTTGTGACTCCAACGGGTTTTGAGTGGCGATCACGAGAAATGGCTTTGGCAGCGGCAGGGTGTGCCGCTCAATGGTTACCTGCCGTTCCTCCATGGCCTCCAGCAGGCTGGACTGGGAGCGCGGCATGGCGCGGTTGATTTCATCCGCCAGCAGCAGGTTCGTATGGATGGGTCCCTGCCGCAGTTCAAATTCTCCTGTCTTCGCATTGAAATATTCGATTCCTGTTATATCGCCAGGCAGTACATCCGGCGTGAACTGGATACGGGAAAAGGCGCCGTCAATCACCTTCGCCACGGTCTTGGCCAAAAGGGTTTTGCCTGTACCCGGCACATCCTCAAGCAGGATATGCCCATTGGCCAGCAAGCAGACAAGCATGGCATCAACAGCTTCCTCCTTTCCAATAAATACGGAAGAAATCGCTTGTTTTATGTTCTTCAACAATGATATACACCTCCTATATAGGTAGGTATATTTTATTAGAATATTCCAGATGTTGGAACTGAAGAATGGCTGAAACTGTTACTTATGAGGAGGGACGGCAAATTGCACACTAAGGAGGAGGAGGGATATCTCATGAAAAAAGTGTTTCTCGCCTTATGTATGCTCACGGTGTTCACTGCCGGCGCGTATTTCATGATCCGCCAAGTGATCTTTCCGTTAAAATATGAAGCCTTCATTGAAAAATATGCCCGTGAATACCATGTGCCTCCTCATTTGGCTGCGGGAATCATCCGTCTCGAAAGCGGGTTTCAGTCCGAGAAAAGCGGTGGACTGATGAATTTGTCCGACCGGACAGCGGCCCGCATTGCCAAGGAAATGGGCATGAAATATTTCGACCCGAGCCTTTTGACCCATCCGGAGACCAATATTAAGCTTGGTATGTGGTACTTGGGGCGCATATACAACCGTCATAACTTCGTGGCGGCTCTGGAGCAGTGGAACGCCCGCAACGGGAGGAAGCTGACGGAGCAGGAGCTGGACCGCTATGTACGGGAGGCTGCTTCCGGCAGAAGCTATTATCAGCTGATACACGGCAGCCGCCTACAGCAATAAAACCAGGAAGAAAGGCTCTTCCTGGTTTTATTATGGATTCTATCTTGTCCTGTTTAGAACAGGGAGAAGAAAAACGAAAGCAGGGCGACCCGGAAAATCAAGGCCAGCAGGGCGGCGGCTGCACCAAGCACAATGCCAATGGTGGCGCTTGCCCCGGCGCCGCGGCTGCGGGCAAATAAGCCGACGAGTACGGCTCCAATGCCGAGAATCACCGGAAAGGTGAACAGAGACAGAATACCGAGTGCCAAAGCGATGAAACCGCTGAGGGTTCCGCCGGCAGTCCGGTCATCCACATCTCCGCGTGTATAGGCTACAGGCCGTCCTGGCGCGACCTCTGCCGCATATTCTTCATCCTCTACAGTTCTTGCAGGAGTGATGTCAGCAGCATACTCCTCATCATCTACAGCTCTTGCAGGAGTGATTTCAGCAGCGTACTCTTCGTCATCCATGAAATCACGCAGCAGGTGACGATTGCGTTCATTGTCTGCCATAGTCATGCCTCCCTTATCAAAATGGCTTTCCATGCGGGAAAGCCTTCTTATTATGAGCCAAGGGCGCGCATTTTATCAGGAAAACCGGTCCTTGAAAAAACTTGGTATGAGAATGAGGTTTTAGGAAAACATAGGAGAGAAAACGACTGAAATGGGAGGATTTGTATGACACAGCATCCGATTGAAGACCTTATGCGCACTGCGATGGAAAATCTGAAAGAGATGGTGGATGTCAACACCATTATGGGCAAGCCGGTTTCCACCCCGAATGGCGGCACTATCTTGACTGTTTCCAAGGTGTCCTTTGGCTTTGGCGCAGGCGGCAGTGATTTTGGCAATGCCAGAGCGAAGGCCCGCCCGCACAATGGCCATCATGCACCTGAAGAACGCCGTGAAGTACAGCATCCGTTTGGAGGCGGAAGCGGCGCTGGTGTTTCCATTAATCCGGTGGCCTTCTTGGTTGTAAATCCTGGGGAAGTAAAAGTGATGCATCTGCAAAGCAGCACACATCTCATTGAAAAAGCAATGGATGTGGCGCCGCAAGCTCTGCAATCTGTACAAAATATGATGGGCTCCGGCTCGAACCAATAAAAAAGATGGCGCTGGCCATCTTTTTTTATTTGGTGTGGAGTGCAGCATGCGCGCTGCCGTGCTGCTTTGTTTCCGGGCGGACATAAGCGAAGGCCTGCCGCCCCATCTGGATCCAGGCCGCCTCGAAGGGCTTGCGCGGCAGCCGTCGGTTTGGCACATCATAGAGCGGATCGTTTACAAGCACGTGGGATGCGCTGCAGCCTGTCAGCAGTACACTATGCTCCGCATAGGTGACCTGCATCGGGCCGTTATTTGTATACCACGTTTCAAAGCGCTCCTCCGGCAGAGGGGCAAAGGTATCGTTGGTGATGAGCCACACAGGGGCGCCGTGGTCCAGCATGCGGTACATGTCCTCCGGTTCGCCGCCGCTGAGGTTCACAAGCCCCTCCGGCACGTAGAGGGAAGCGAGGCGCAGAATCGGCTCGATATAGACACCGAGGCCCGGTCGGCTGAAGGAATACATGTCGCCGACGAACCCCTCGCGCATGCTGCCGTTCAGGCCGTTTTCTTCAAAGGGAACGCAGTCCAGCCGGTGCGCCAGCTCCATTTTGTCCGCGGCGACGCCGGCATGCCGCAGCAGCATGGCCAGGCTCGTCACCTCGCAGCCACGCGGCAGCTCCGGATTTTGCCGGATATGCGGCGCCTGCACCAGCGCCATTTTCTGTGCCTCCTTCCATGTTCTGAAGCCGCAATACAAAGCGGCCGCAACCGGAATGGAGGCAAGCAGCTTCTTCTTGTGCCGTTTCATGATTCCCATCATAGGAACATCTCCTTTCTGTTTGGTATGCTGCCTTCTTACTTCTCGCTGTGGGCGCCTATTTCCTGTACGGGCAGCAGAAAGGAGAACATTCTCAAAATTGACAGCAAGCCTGCCGTATGGGGGGGAAGCCGGCGGTAAAAGCTGTAGAAGAGGAGGGATTGTATGATCAATATAAAACAGTTCTGTATTGGATTGATGATATTGGTTATCGCCTTTCTGATCTATTTCCTGAAGGAAAGGGTGTGCGGCGCCGCTCTCAGACTGGTGCGGGGACGCTGAGGTGAGCCGCTGTGACTGGCTTCTGTCACAGTGGCTTTTTTCTGTAACATATTTACATATTGACAATTGTCTCTGGAAGAGGTATGATTAACTTTCGTGTCTCAGTTACAAAGCAGCCTGTCATGAAACCACTTGTATGTGTGATGGATGAATTGCTGAAGATCGGGCTGACCAGCCAACAACTTCGGTGGTTCTTGAAAGTGAACGCACATAGAGGGAAACTGCCCCTGGCAGCATGCAGGTGAAGAGGAGCGGCCGACGGAGCCGCAGAGGTGGAAGAGAGGAAGGGCTTTCATCATACAGTTAACAGTTACTTTCCCGTATATACAGCATGACGCCCCTCCTGACAAGGAGGGGCGTTTGGTTTTGCGGCCAAGCTGAGCGTCCGCTCGGCGAACGGCAAAAAAATTAGTCGTTGTAAGCGGCTGTAAGCATTTGGCAAATGAAATCCCGGCTTTGATCCTCCTGTACATATTCAAAGGTCTGGCGTTCCGGACGCTGTGCTTCAGGCTTTGCCTGCTCCCCGACCAGCTCAAGCTCCACTGTGCACAATCCGTTTGCCTCCAAAGACTGAAACAGCTGCAGCAGCTCCAACACTTCTTGTTTTGTTCCTTTCACTTGCAAACTCGCCATAATTCGCGCCTCCTCAATTTTTGTTTTCGGTAACAGCTTTTTGAAAATAGGATTATGAGTGCAAAAACATGAATATGCCTATTATTTTTATTCGTGCTGCATGTTTTGTTTTCCACGATGTGGAATACACAAACTCTTGTGGGACAAGGCGTTGCGGCTGCAGCAGTACGGCATATATTGAGTACAATACATTCGGGATTGTTGCATAAATTCCTCCCTCCGGTAAAATATTTTGTATTGCAAAAATTGTCGAAATTCTTTTGGGTATATTTTGTAACCGTTAACAACCTTGATGTGTCAAGGGTTTGAGACTTGTTGTGCAATTCCAATATTTAAAATTTTCTAAAAATTGTTTTGATTTCTGTTTTAACTAGGCGTAAACTAAGTAACAATAAACGCACCAACAACGACATAGAAGCAAATAGGGGGATTGTAAGTGAGCGAGCAGTGGATTTATTTAAACGGGCAATTCGTTCCAAAACACGAAGCAAAGGTTTCAGTTTATGACCATGGCTATTTGTATGGAGACGGGGTGTTTGAAGGAATCCGAGTCTACAGCGGAAACGTATTCCGTTTGAAGGAGCACCTCATCCGCCTATACGAATCAGCGAAATCCATCATGCTGGACATTCCATATACATTGGCAGAAATGACCGAAGCAGTAGCTGCGACGATCCGCCGCAATGAGCTGGTGGACGGCTACATCCGTCTCGTCATATCGCGCGGCGATGGCAACCTGGGTCTTGACCCGGCATCCTGCCCGCGGCCGAACATCGTCATCATTGCTGAACAGCTCGCTTTGTTCCCTGCTGAATATTATCAAACGGGTATCCCGATTATTACGGTGGCGACAAGAAGAAACCGTCCAGATGTGCTGAGCCCGCAGGTCAAATCCCTGAATTACCTGAACAACATTCTTGTCAAGCTTGAAGCGAAGCTGGCCGGTGTGCAGGAAGCGCTGATGCTGAACGAGCAGGGCTATGTGGCAGAGGGCTCCGGCGACAATGTGTTTCTTGTGAAAGGAAACAAGCTCATCACGCCGCCAAGCTCTGCCGGCGCCCTGGAGGGCATCACCCGCAACGCCATTATGGAGCTTGGGGAGCAGCTTGGATACGATGTACGCGAGGAGGTGTTCACCCGCCACGACGTATATGTCGCGGACGAAGTGTTCCTGACCGGCACAGCAGCTGAGGTAATCGCTGTTATTAAGGTGGATGGCCGCACAATTGGCGATGGCACACCGGGTGCGCATACAAACCGTTTACTGGAAGCCTTCCGACAACTTGTTGTACAAGACGGAGAAAAGATTTACACAGCAGATCAGGTGAGTTGAGGGAGGAGATCGTTTTGCGAAGCAATATGATTAAAAAGGGAATTGACCGCGCGCCGCACCGGAGTTTGCTGCTCGCGGCCGGCGTCAAGCCCGAGGATTTTGACAAACCGTTTATCGCCATCTGCAATTCCTACATCGATATTGTGCCGGGGCACATTCATCTGCGGGAAATGGCTGATGTGGTAAAGGACGCCATCCGCCAGGCAGGCGGCGTTCCATTTGAATTTAACACAATCGGCGTTGATGACGGCATTGCCATGGGCCATATCGGCATGCGCTACTCGCTGCCAAGCCGCGAAATCATCGCGGATGCAGCCGAAACGGTTGTAAACGCCCATTGGTTTGATGGTGTGTTCTACATGCCAAACTGCGACAAAATTACGCCGGGCATGCTGATGGCGGCGGTGCGCACGAATGTGCCGGCCGTGTTTGTATCAGGCGGCCCGATGGAAGCGGGCTTGTCCAAGGACGGAAAAGCGCTCTCCCTCGTCTCTGTATTTGAAGGCGTAGGCGCTTTGAAATCCGGGCAAATGACGCTTGAGGAGCTGCTCGATATCGAACGCTCCGCCTGCCCGACCTGCGGATCCTGCTCAGGCATGTTCACTGCAAATTCCATGAACACCATCATGGAAATGCTCGGGGTGGCGCTGCCGGGCAACGGCACCATTCTGGCAACGAGCAAGGAGCGCCATGAATTGATTTATCAGGCGGCCCATCACCTGATGGATCTTGTCCGCAATGATGTGAAGCCAAAAGATATTATCACGAAGGAAGCCATCGATGATGCCTTTGCGCTCGACATGGCAATGGGCGGCTCCACAAACACGGTGCTGCACCTTCTCGCCATTGCAAACGAAGCAGGCATCGAATATGACCTGGAGCGCATCAACGAAGTGGCAAAGCGTGTGCCGTATCTGGCCAAAATCAGCCCGGCTTCCCACTATTCCATGCACGATGTGCATTTGGCGGGCGGCGTGGCTGCCATCATCAAGGAGCTGTCATCGATTCCAGGCGCCATCCATCACCAGCGCATTACGATTACAGGCAAGACGCTGCTTGAGAATGTGGAGCATGCCTCCATCCAGAATACGGAGGTCATCCATCCGAAGGAGCAGCCGTACAGCCAGACGGGCGGACTATCCATCCTGTTCGGCAACCTGGCGCCAAACGGCAGCGTCATCAAGGTCGGCGGTGTAGATCCATCCGTACAAAGCTTTGTTGGCGAAGCAATTTGCTTCGACTCCCACGATGAGGCAGTGGAGGCAATTGATAACGGTCTTGTCCGCGAAGGGCATGTTGTTGTCATCCGCTACGAAGGGCCAAAAGGCGGGCCGGGCATGCCGGAAATGCTGGCGCCGACATCCTCCATCATGGGAAGAGGCCTTGGCACAAAGGTGGCGCTCATTACAGATGGACGCTTCTCCGGTGCAACGCGCGGCATCGCAATCGGCCACATTTCGCCGGAAGCGGCAGAAGGCGGTCCGATCGCTTACGTGAGGGATGGTGACACCATTATCATCAACCTGCCGGAACGGACGATTCACTGGGATGTTTCCGATGAAGAAATCGAAGCACGCAAGCAAGGCTTCACTGCGCCGGAGCCGAAGGTAAAGAGCGGCTATCTGGCACGCTATGCCAAGCTTGTTACCTCTGCAAATACAGGCGGAATTTTAAAGGTATAAAGACAAGTAAGCTTCGACAACTGTTGAAGCAGATAAAGCGTTGATAGGGAGGAGTAGTTGCTTAGCGGAGCCTCACAGAGAGTCGGTGGCTGGTGGAAACCGACGGTCCGCGGCAATGAACATCGCCCTGGAGTGTTAAGCTGAATTGGTAGGCTTAAACGGCGGCCGCGTTATAGGCCCGACTCTTGGAGTTGATGAGGCAGGAGCAATCCTGCGAAGAAGGGTGGTACCACGAAATCTTTCGTCCCTTTAGCACGGCTGACGTGCGGACGAAGGATTTTTTTGTTGTAAAAAACTGAATCTGGAGGGATTCACATGTCTTGGCAGACGCAAGAAAGAACAGCGACAGGAGCAGAATTGCTGCTGGAGGCGCTCCGTAATGAAGGGGTAGAGGTCATTTTCGGATATCCGGGCGGTGCAGTGCTTCCATTGTATGATGCCCTGTATGACTGCGAGATACCTCATATTTTGACACGGCATGAGCAAGGCGCCATTCACGCTGCGGAAGGGTATGCCCGCGTGACAGGGAAAGCCGGTGTTGTGATCGTGACAAGCGGCCCGGGCGCCACGAATGTCATTACCGGCTTGACGGACGCAATGATGGATTCACTGCCGCTTGTTGTATTTACAGGCCAGGTGGCTTCAACGGTCATCGGCACGGATGCGTTCCAGGAGGCCGACATCATTGGTCTGACCATGCCGGTGACAAAGCATAACTATCAGGTCCGCAAGGTCAGCGACCTGCCGCGCATCGTGAAGGAAGCATTCCATATTGCGACAACGGGACGTCCCGGGCCTGTCGTCATTGACCTTCCGAAAAACATGGTGGTGGATGCCGGCATTCGTCCGGACAGTGTGGAACTGGATCTGCCTGGATACCAGCCGACATATGAGCCGAACCGGATGCAGATTGCCAAGCTGCTGCAGGCAGTTGCGGTGGCAAAACGGCCGATCATCCTGGCCGGTGCAGGCGTGCTGCATGCGAAGGCATCTGAGGAACTGACGGCATTTGCCCGGATGTATCAAATCCCGGTTGTTCATACGCTGCTCGGGCTTGGCGGTTTCCCGCCGGATGATGCTTTGTTCCTTGGCATGGGCGGCATGCATGGCACATATACAGCCAATATGGCCATGTATGAGTGTGATCTGCTGATTAATATCGGCGCCCGATTTGATGACCGTCTGACCGGCAACCTTAACCATTTTGCCAAGCAGGCCGTTGTAGCGCATATCGATATTGATCCAGCGGAAATCAGCAAAAACGTGCCGACGGACATTCCGATTGTGGCCACGGCCAAGCGGGCGCTGCAGGTGCTGCTGGAGAAACCGGGCACAAAGGATAACCATGGTGAATGGCTGCGGCTGCAGCAGGACCGCAAGCAAAAGCATCCATTTGCTTATGAGCCTTCCGGGGAAGTCCTGAAGCCGCAGGAAGCGATTGAACTCCTGCATGAGACAACAGAAGGCAAAGCCATTGTGGTGACAGATGTGGGCCAGCATCAAATGTGGGCAGCCCAGTATTATCCGCTCCGCGACCCTGATAAGTGGGTCACATCAGGCGGGCTCGGAACGATGGGCTTTGGACTTCCAGCTGCCATCGGCGCCCAAATCGGCAAGCCGGATGAAATCGTTGTTGCGGTCGTGGGGGATGCCGGCTTCCAGATGACGCTGCAGGAGCTGAGCGTGATGAAGGAGCACAATTTGCCGGTGAAGGTGCTGATTGTGAATAATGAGGCGCTCGGCATGGTGCGCCAGTGGCAGGAATCCTTCTACGAGCAGCGCTACTCGCACTCGCTGGTTCCTTGTCAGCCGGACTTCCTGGTGCTGGCACAGGCATACGGCATCAAGGGCATCCGGATTGAAACGCCGGAGCAGGCGAAGGAAAAGCTGCAGGAGGCGGTTGCCTACCCGGGCCCGGTTCTCATTGACTGCCGCGTTCTCCAGTCTGAGAAGGTCATGCCAATGGTTGCGCCGGGCAAAGGGGTACACGAGATGGAGGGGGTGTAAGTCATGAAACGTATTGTGACAGCGACTGTCCGCAACCAGAGCGGCGTGCTGAACCGGATTACCGGTGTCATGTCGCGGCGGCAGTTCAACATTGAAAGCATTTCTGTCGGCCACACAGAATCTCCGCATGTATCCCGCATGACCATCGTGGTGCATGTCGACAGCCTCGAGCAGATGGAGCAGCTGATTAAGCAGCTGCACAAGCAGATCGATGTGCTGAAGGTGTCCGATATTACCGAAGAGGCCATGATTGCCCGTGAGCTGGCGCTGATTAAAGTGTCCACAAGCGTGGCGACGCGCGCCGAATTATACAGCTTGATTGACCCGTTCCGTGCTACGGTTATTGATGTTGGGAAGGATTCCATCATCGTTCAGGTAACCGGAACGCAGGACAAAATCGAAGCATTGATTGAGCTTCTTCGCCCATATGGCTTGAAAGAAATTGCGAGAACGGGTGTAACTGCCTTTACCCGCAGCATGAAGAAGCAGGAAAAGCCGCAAAAAATGATCATTAACGGACAATGAGGAGGAAATCGGAAATGGCAAAGGTATACTACCAGGATTCAGTAGGAGTAAACGTACTGCAAGGAAAGAAGATCGCAATCGTGGGCTACGGCTCCCAAGGGCACGCACATGCGCAAAACCTGCGCGACAACGGCTTTGACGTTGTCATCGGCGTAAGACCGGGCAAGTCCTTCAACCAGGCAAAGGAAGACGGCTTTGCGGTAAAGACTGTTGCGGAAGCAGCGCAGGAAGCAGATGTCGTCATGATCCTGCTGCCGGATGAGCGCCAGCCTGAAGTATACGAAACAGAAATTGAGCCCAACCTGCAGCCTGGCAACGCGCTTGTATTTGCCCACGGCTTCAACATTCATTTCAAGCAAATCACACCTCCAGAGGATGTGGATGTATTCCTGGTAGCGCCAAAAGGACCGGGACACCTTGTCCGCCGTACATTCACAGAAGGCGCTGCCGTACCGGCATTGTTCGCAGTGTATCAGGATGCGACAGGCACAGCGCGTGAAAAAGCACTTTCCTATGCGGACGGAATCGGCTCCACTCGCGCGGGCGTTCTGGAAACAACGTTCCAGGAAGAAACAGAGACTGATTTGTTCGGTGAGCAGGCTGTACTTTGCGGCGGCGCGACTGCGCTTGTAAAAGCGGGCTTTGAAACACTGGTGGAAGCGGGATACCAGCCGGAAGTTGCCTACTTCGAGTGCCTGCATGAGCTGAAGCTGATCGTGGACCTGCTGTATGAAGGCGGCTTGGCGAACATGCGCTACTCCATCTCCGACACAGCGCAGTGGGGCGACTTCGTGGCTGGCCCACAGATCGTGACAGACGAGACGAAGAACGCAATGAAGAAGGTGCTGACAGACATCCAGGAAGGCACGTTTGCCCATGGCTGGATTGCGGAGCATAAAGCGGGCCGTCCAAACTTCAATGCAATCAATGAGAAGGAAAACCAACACCAAATCGAGGTGGTCGGCCGCGAGCTGCGTGCGATGATGCCGTTCGTGAAGCCGCGCGTAAAATTGGAGGTCTGAGGCTGATGAGACAAATTCTGTTCATGGACACGACGCTGCGGGATGGTGAGCAGTCCGCCGGCGTAAACCTGAATCCGCAAGAAAAACTGCAAATCGCCAGACAGCTCGAGCGTCTTGGTGTGAATGTCATGGAGGCCGGCTTTGCCGCCGCCTCCGAAGGTGACTTCCAATCCGTGCGTGATATCGCCAGAATCGTGCAGAACGCTTCTGTCATGAGCTTGGCACGGGCAAAGGAATCCGACATCCGTACAGCCTATGAAGCCCTAAAGGATGCAGTTGCGCCACGGCTTCACGTGTTCATCGCAACGAGCGACATCCATATGAAGCACAAGCTGCGCATGACGCGCGAAGAGGTGCTTGATACGGTCCGCAGCACCGTTGCGCTGTCAAAATCCTTATTTCCAGTCGTACAGTTTTCAGCCGAGGATGCGACAAGAACAGATTACGCCTTTTTGGCACAGGTTGTAGAGGAAGCGATCCGCTGCGGAGCAGATGTCATCAACATTCCGGACACTGTCGGGTATACCAATCCGCAGGAGTATTATCAGCTGTTCCAATACTTAAAGAATCACGTTCCTTCTTATGATAAAGCAATCTTCTCCTGCCATTGCCATGACGACTTGGGGATGGCGGTCGCAAACTCGCTGGCAGCCATCGAAAGCGGCATTGGACAGGTAGAGGGAACCATCAACGGCATTGGTGAGCGTGCCGGCAATGCGGCGCTTGAGGAAATTGCGGTGGCCTTGCATATCCGCAAGGACCACTACCAGGCGGATACGTCCATCCATCTGAAGGAAATCAAGGCAACAAGCGCCCTTGTCAGCAGATTGACCGGCATGGTTGTTCCGAAGAACAAGGCGGTAGTCGGCGCAAATGCCTTCGCGCATGAGTCCGGTATTCATCAGGATGGCGTGCTGAAGGAAGCATCCACCTATGAAATTATTTCCCCTGAACTGGTTGGAGAAGAAGCAAATAAGCTGGTGCTGGGCAAGCACTCCGGCAGACACGCCTTCATGGACCGGATGCAGGAGCTTGGCTATCAGCTGTCGGAAGAAGAGCGTGACCGCGCGTTCCGTTCCTTCAAGCAGCTGGCAGACCGTAAGAAAGAGGTGACGGAGGAAGACTTGCATGCTTTGATTCTTGGAGAAGCGGCAGCGCATGACCAGCCGTATGAAGTGAAGCATTTGCAGGTGCATTTCGTCTCCAACAGCACGCAATCTGCCACTGTCATGCTGGAAGACCAAGATGGCAAGGTGCTTGAGGATGCAGCGACGGGGGCCGGCAGCATTGAAGCCATTTACAATGCGATTCAAAGAATTCTGGACTTGGATTGCGAGCTGATTGATTATCGCATCCAATCCATCACACAGGGACAGGACGCCCTTGCACACGTACATACGGAGCTGCAGCAGGGCGGCAAGCGGGTATCGGGCTTCGGCGTGGCGCAGGATGTGCTGGAGGCTTCAGCCCGTGCTTATGTGCATGCGGCAGGAAAGCTGAAACGATTGTTGACAGTAGCGAGATAAGGAGTGGGGAACATGGAGAAACGAGTCGTTTGTTTGGCGGGGGACGGCATTGGTCCGGAAGTGATGCAAAGCGCAAAGCGCGTGCTGCAGGTGGTGGAGCGATTGTATCAGCACAAGTTCCACCTGCAGGATGAACTGTTTGGCGGAGCGGCAATTGACGAGGCTGGCCAGCCGTTTCCGGCCCGCACGCTGGCTGCTTGCTTGGCAAGCGACGCCGTGTTGCTCGGAGCAGTCGGCGGCCCGCGCTGGGACCAAGCTGCAGAGCGTCCGGAGAAGGGCCTGTTGGCGCTGCGGAAGGCATTGAATGTGTTTGCCAATGTACGTCCTGTGCAGGTCGATGAGGCGGCAGCGCATTTGTCTCCTTTGCGCGAGGAAATTGTGAAAGGTGTAAACTTTGTTGTGGTCCGCGAGCTGACCGGCGGAATCTATTTTTCTTTTCCAAAGGAGCGTACTGCCGAACAGGCGACTGATACACTGACCTATACGCGCAGGGAGATTGAAAGAATTGTAGAGTACGCATTCCGCTTGGCGCAGTCGCGCGGGCGCAAAGTAACGTCTATTGACAAGGCAAATGTCCTGGAGTCGAGCAAGCTGTGGCGGGAGGTCGCCATTGAAGTGAGTGCACGCTACCCGGATGTGGAGCTGGAGCACTTGCTGGTTGACGCGGCGGCCATGGAGCTGATCCGCCGCCCGTCCCGCTTCGACGTCATCGTGACAGAGAACTTGTTCGGCGATATTTTAAGCGATGAGGCTTCTGTCCTGACCGGCTCGCTCGGCATGCTGCCTTCTTCCAGCCATTCCGAGAGCGGTCCGGCTTTGTATGAACCCATCCATGGTTCTGCGCCGGATATTGCCGGCCAAGGCAAAGCCAACCCGGTTGCGATGCTTCGTTCTGTCGCCATGATGCTGGAGCAGTCCTTTGGGCTGGAAGCGGAAGCGCAGGCAGTAGAGAACGCCATTGCTGCTGTATTGAAAGCAGGACACAGCACAGCGGATCTCGGCGGAACGGAAACGACTGTTTCCTTTACGGACCGTGTTGTGCAGACGATGGAAGAGCAAGTGTTAGTGGGGAGAGGAAGATAATGGGAAAAACGTTGTTCGACAAGCTGTGGGAGCGCCACGTGGTGGCAAATGGTCCAAACGGCTCCGATTTACTGTACATCGACCTTCACCTCGTCCATGAGGTTACGTCACCGCAGGCCTTTGAAGGCCTGCGGCTGGCAGGACGCTCTGTCCGCCGTCCCGACCTGACCTTTGCGACGATGGACCACAATGTTCCGACAAAGGATGTCTGGAATATTACGGATGCTATCGCGAAAAAGCAAATTGATACGCTTGCGGCAAATTGCAAGGAATTCGGCGTGCAGCTGGCAGATATGGATGATGAGCGGCAGGGTATTGTCCATGTCATCGGGCCGGAGCTTGGCTTGACGCAGCCAGGCAAAACAATTGTGTGCGGCGACAGCCACACATCCACACATGGAGCCTTTGGCGCGCTGGCGTTTGGCATCGGCACGAGTGAAGTGGAGCATGTCCTCGCGACGCAGACGCTTTGGCAAAAGAAGCCGAAGTCCATGGGAGTCGAGCTGAAAGGCAAGCTGCCAAGAGGCGTATATGCCAAGGATATCATTCTGCACCTGCTTACAACCTACGGTGTATCCATGGGGAACGGCCATGTGCTTGAGTTTTACGGTGAAGCAATTCAAGCGATGTCCATGGAGGAGCGGATGACGCTTTGCAACATGGCGATTGAGGGCGGCGCGAAAGCCGGACTTGTCGCACCGGATGAAACCACCTTCGCTTATGTGGAAGGGCGGCCGTATACGCCGCAGCCATATGCGGACGCGGTGGCAAAGTGGCAGGAGCTGTATACAGACGTGGATGCCGTATATGACCGGCATGTGACAGTGGATGTCTCCGGGCTGGCGCCATACGTCACTTGGGGCACAAACCCGGGCATGGGCGCCCGCATTGACGATCAGCTTCCTGCAATTGCAAATGAAAACGATGCGCGTGCTTATGAATATATGGGCTTGCAGCCGGGACAAAGCGTGACGGACATTCCGGTGCAGCATGTATTCATTGGTTCCTGTACCAATTCCAGATTGTCAGATTTGGAGGAGGCAGCTTCCTTTGTGAAAGGCAAGAAAGTACAGCCGGGCATCCGGGCAATGGTTGTGCCGGGATCGAAGCAGGTACGCCAGCAGGCAATGGAAAAGGGTCTGCATGAGGTGTTCATCGAGGCGGGCTTTGAATGGCGCGAAGCGGGCTGCTCCATGTGCCTTGGCATGAACCCGGACCAGGTGCCGGCCGGAGAACACTGTGCCTCCACCTCCAACCGCAACTTTGAAGGACGGCAGGGCAAAGGGGCCAGAACGCATCTGGTAAGCCCGGCTATGGCCGCGGCCGCAGCCGTATACGGCCGCTTCGTTGATATTCGGAAGGAGGAGTTCCATGCAGCCGTTTCATACGCATAAGGGTCTTGCTGTCGCGCTCATGCGCGACAATATCGACACAGACCAAATTATTCCAAAGCAGTATTTAAAGCGCATCGAGCGAACCGGCTTTGGCCAATTCCTCTTTGATGAATGGCGCTATTTGGCGGACCGGAGCGACAATCCGGAGTTTCCGCTGAACGCGCCGGACCGAAAAGGCGCGACAATTCTGGTGGCCGGCGAGAACTTCGGCTGCGGCTCCTCCCGTGAGCATGCGCCATGGTCCTTGGCGGATTACGGCTTCCGTGCCATCATCGCAGGCAGCTTTGCCGACATCTTCTATATGAATTGCACGAAGAATGGTATTTTGCCAGTCGTGCTGGATGAGAAAGCCCGCCGGTTCCTGGCGTCCCTGCCGGCAGGTGAACAGGTGGAGGTCAACCTTGCGGAGCAGCTCGTCTGTGCCGGGGGCAAAGCTTTCTCCTTTGCCATTGAACCGGTTTGGAAGGAAAAGCTGCTGCACGGACTGGACGATATCGCGTTAACACTGCAGTACGCTGACGCAATTGCAGCATACGAACAAAAAGCCTGACAAAAACAGGGGCCGACTTATCGGCCCTTTCTTTATGGGGCGGTTTTTGGGAGACCGCGGATACGCTTTGCAAGATTGCCGGAGATGAAGCAGAGCTTGAGCATGAGGTGAGCAGGAATATTTGCGGATGCCCCGGTAAAAACCTCTGAAATCCATCCAACCTCTTTTCCTTCCCGGATGCATTGTATGCCATTATACAGAATAGTAAATGTTTTATGACAAAAGCCCCGATTGAGAATGCGCTTTCATGCAGTCCCCATTCATATTTCTTTGTGAGATAAAGCTTTTATGTTCATATTTTCTACAATCAATTTTGTATAAAAATTCTTATTTTTGCACAAATTCACACCGGTAAACTATTTGACATAAATTTCTTTCCTCTGTATCTTGTAAATAACAACTTTCGTTTTAAATAGGGGTGTTGAAGGATGACGAAATGGAAACGAGCGAACCCGAGCGGGACGCGGGACCTGCTGTTTGCAGAGTCCACGCTGCAGGAGGAAGTCGAGCAGCGGCTGCGCCGGGTGTTTATGGCCCGCGGCTATGAAGAAGTGCGGACGCCGACAATTGAATTTTACGATGTGTTTTCCTTCCATCATCGCCCAATCGATGAAGAGAAGATGTATAAATTCTTCGACCAGCAGGGACGCATTCTTGTGCTGCGTCCGGATATGACCATTCCAATGGCGCGTGTAGTCGGGTCTACGATGATGAAGCCGCCATTAAAGCTGACCTACAGCGGCAACGTGTTCCGTGCCAACACGAGCATGACCGGCAAATATAATGAGCTGACGCAGACCGGCATTGAGATTATCGGTGTGGAGAATCTGCGGGCGGAAGTAGAATGCATTGTCAGCGCCATTCACGCCCTGCAGGCGGTGGGGCTGTCCCAGTTTAAAATTGAGATTGGCCAGGTCGAGCTGTACAAGTCCATTGTCAAGAAGCTGTCGCTGAACGAAGAGGATGAAGCGGCGCTGCGCAGCTATATTGAAAATAAGAGCTATACGGGCCTGACACAATTCTTGCAAAGAAAGAATTTTGATACAAAAGATGAAACCGTGCGCCTTCTGCAGCGGCTGCCGCGCCTGTTTGGCGGCTTGGAGGTCATGGATGAGGCGGAGCGCCTTGCCACCAACAAGGACATGCATAAAGCATTGCAGCGTGTCCGCCAAATCTATGAAGCGGTTGAACGCCTCGGCTACGGAAATTATATTTCTGTTGACCTCGGCATGATTCAAAATCTTCATTATTATACGGGCGTCATCTTCCGCGGCTATGCCCATGAAATTGGCGAGGAGATCCTGAGCGGCGGCCGCTATGACGAGCTGATGGGCTACTTTGGCGAACCGCTGCCGGCTTGCGGCCTGGCCCTGCAGGTGGACCAAATTGTCCGTGTGCTGAAGGACCACAACCCGCCGGCGGAGAAAGCGCCTGTGGACGTGCTGATCCATTATGATTTAGAAACGATTGAGGAAGCGGAACGCCTGCGCGCCCTGTATGTAAAGGACGGCCTGCAGGTGGAGCTGTCCATGATGGCAACGCTGCCGGAAACATTCCATTTTGCGCGCAAGCACGGTATTGAGCGCGTTGTGGATACATCAGGCGACAAGCTGAACGGCTTTGTCTGGCAGGATCAATGGGTGCTCGAGAAGGAGGGGGAAGCATCATGCGTCACATTCAAATTGCGCTGACGAAGGGCCGTCTTGAAAAGGCTGTGCTGCCATTTTTGGAAGGCATCGGCATTGATTGCTCGGAGCTGAAGGAAAAGGGGCGGAAGCTCGTGTTCCACAGCAAAAACACAAATATTTCCTTTATTCTTGTGAAGGCGGTGGACGTGCTGACATATGTGGAGCACGGCGTGGCGGACATCGGCATCGTCGGCAAGGATGTCATTATGGAAAATGAAAAGGAAATATATGAAATGGTGGATCTCGGCATTGGCCGCTGCCGTTTCTGTGTCGCATCCATTCCTTCCTATGATCCAAGCAGCTATAAAAAGAAAACCATTGCCACCAAGTACCCGAATGTGGCTTCCGCCTATTTCCGCCAAAAGGGCGAGGATGTGGAAATTATTAAAATAGAAGGCTCCGTAGAGATTGCTCCAATTCTCGGCCTGGCGGACGCGATTGTCGATATTGTGGAAACGGGCGTGACACTGCGGGAGAACGGGCTCATTATATTTGAAGAAATGCACGATATATCCGCACGTCTCATTGCCAACAAAGCATCCTTAAAGATGAAAAAGGATGAGATGTTCGCGGTCATTGAGAAGATGGAAGAATATATCGGAAATCGTGTATAGGGGGATTTGGAGATGAAAATTGTATACGGTGAACGTGACAGCATTCTGTCCAGCATGGCCGAGCTGCGCGAGCAGGCGACAGCTGTGGAGAAAACAGCGGCAGAGGCAGTAGAGGCAATTGTGGCGGATGTCAAAGCGCGCGGCGATGAAGCGGTGCGCGAGTATACAAAGCGCTTTGACGGCGTGGAGCTTGAGTCATTCCGTGTCGGCGCAGAGGCCGTTGCACAAGCGGTTGCCAGCGTCGAGGCGGACTTCTTGGAGGCATTGGAGGCGGCAAAGCGAAACATCGTCTCCTATCATGAAAAGCAAAAGCGCCAAGGCTTCATGGACGGCGACGGCACCGGCATTATCCGCGGCCAGCTCATCCGTCCATTGGAGACAGTCGGCGTATATGTGCCGGGCGGAACCGCAGCCTATCCTTCCTCCGTGCTCATGAATGTGCTGCCGGCGAAAATTGCCGGAGTCGGTCGGATTGTGATGGTAACACCGCCTGGAAAAGACGGTGTGAATCCGTACATACTGGCGGCTGCGCAAATTGCCGGCGTGGACGAAATCTACAGCATCGGCGGCGCGCAGGCAGTGGCGGCATTGGCATACGGCACAGCCTCGCTTCCGCGTGTGGATAAGATTGTGGGGCCGGGCAACATGTATGTGGCGCTGGCAAAGCGTGCGGTATTTGGCGCGGTGAACATCGACATGATCGCGGGGCCGTCTGAAATCGTCGTCATTGCCGATGAAACAGGCAACCCTGCCTACATTGCAGCGGACCTGCTGTCACAGGCGGAGCACGATGTGAACGCGAGCGCCATTTTCATCACGACAAGCAAGGAACTGGCGGAACAGGTGCGGGCCGAGGTGGAGCAGCAGCTGCAGGCGCTGCCGCGCGCAGAGATTGCAGGCGCTTCCATTGAGAAGAACGGTCTCATTGTCGTAGTGAACTCACTGGAGGAAGCATTCGATGTATCCAACGAGATCGCACCGGAGCACCTGGAGCTGCACATTCCGGACCCGGTGATGGCGCTCGGCCAAATTAAGCATGCCGGCTCCATTTTCCTTGGGCCGTATGCACCGGAGCCGCTTGGCGATTATTTTGCCGGCCCGAACCACGTGCTGCCGACAAGCGGCACAGCGCGCTTCTTCTCGCCGCTGTCTGTGGATGATTTTGTGAAGAAATCCAGCTTCCTTTCTTATACAAGAGAGGCGCTGGAGCAGGTAAAGAATCAAATTACCATTTTAGCGGAAAAAGAAGGCTTGTCTGCGCACGCACGGGCAATCACCATCCGCTTTGATAAATAAGGGGGCACATGTATGGCACGCACAGCTGAGATCGTACGCACCACCACTGAAACAGACATCCGCGTCCGCGTGGACTTGGACAATCCGGAAGAGGTAAGCATTGACACAGGCGTCGGCTTCTTTGACCACATGCTGACACTATTTGCGCGCCATGGCCGCTTTGGCCTGAACGTGCAAGTCAAAGGCGACCTGCACATCGACTCCCACCACACTGTGGAGGATGCAGGCATCGCGCTTGGCGCCTGCATTAAGGAAGCATTGGGCGACAAAAAGCAAATCAACCGCTACGGCACTGCCTATGTGCCGATGGACGAGGCGCTTGGCTTCGTGTCGCTTGATATCAGCAATCGTCCGTATCTTGTATTTGATGCGGAGCTGGCCAATGATCGTCTCGGCACATTTGACACAGAGCTGACGGAGGAATTTTTCCGCGCCATCAGCTTCAATGCCGGCATCACCCTGCACGCCCGCGTGCTGTACGGAAAGAACACGCATCACAAAATTGAGGCGCTGTTCAAGGCGTTCGGCCGTGCCTTGCGTGAAGCGGTTGAAATCAACGAAAAAATCACAGGCGTGAATTCCACAAAGGGGATGTTGTAAGATGATTGCCATTGTTGACTATGGAATGGGCAACCTGCGCAGTGTTTCCAAGGCGCTTGAGCATATTGGCGTGTCCTGTGTCATCACGGATGATGCGGAGACCATCCGCAAAAGCGATGCCATCATCCTGCCGGGTGTCGGCGCGTTTCCGAAGGCGATGAAGGAGCTGCAGGAGCGCGGTCTTGTGTCGCTGCTACAGGAAGAAGCTGCAACAGGCAAGCCATTTTTCGGCATCTGCCTCGGCATGCAGCTGTTATTTGAAGCAAGCGAAGAAATTGAATATACAACAGGCCTCGGTCTTCTGCCGGGTGTGGTGCGCAAGCTGCCGGCCGGCCGCAAGATTCCGCACATGGGCTGGAATGCGCTGGAGAAAAAGCAGGAAACACCGCTCATGAAGGGCTTGGATGAAAGCCCGTACGTCTACTATGTGCACTCCTACTATGCGGACTGCCCGGCAGACGTGATTGATGCCGGCAGCCCATACGGTGTGTTCGCTCCGGGTCTTGTATCCAAGGGGAATATTTTCGGCGCGCAGTTCCACCCGGAAAAAAGCAGCGACGTCGGCTTGAAAATGCTAGAAAACTTTAAGGAGTTGGTTGCAACGTGGTCATCTTCCCGGCTATCGATTTGAAAAATGGACGCTGCGTGCGTCTCTATCAGGGCCAGTTTCAACAGGAAACGGTCGTAAACGAAAATCCGCTGGAGCAGGCGGTTGTGTTTGAGAAACTGGGCGCCAAGGCGCTTCACCTTGTTGACCTCGACGGCGCATTGGACGGAACTCCGACAAATCTGCCGGTCATCCGGCAAATTGCAAGCAAGCTGAACATTCCGGTACAGGTGGGCGGCGGCATCCGTTCCATGGAAACGATTGAAGCCCTTCTGTCTGTCGGTGTGGCACGCGTGATCATCGGTACAGCAGCCCTCCTGAACCCTGCATTTCTGCAGGAAGCGCTGGAGAAGCACGGCGACCGCATCATCGTCGGCATTGACGCGAAGGATGAGTACGTCGCAACGCGCGGCTGGCTGGATGTATCTGATGTACACTACATCGAGCTGGCGAAAAAAATGGAGGAGATGGGTGTCAAAACCATTATCTTCACCGATATTTCCCGGGACGGTACGCTGACGGGGCCGAACCTGGAGCAGCTGGCAGCCTTGCAGGCAGCCGTGGGAGTGGATATCGTGGCATCCGGCGGTGTCAGCTCGCTTGAAGATATCAGCAAGCTGAACGACATGAATCTGTACGGCGTCATCACAGGAAAGGCTCTGTATGAAGGCAAGTTTGCGCTTGAAGAGGCACTGCAGGTGACAGTATGCTGACGAAGCGGATTATCCCGTGTCTCGACGTAAAGGACGGACGCGTTGTCAAAGGCATCAACTTCGTCGGATTGACAGACGTGGGCGACCCGGTGCAAATCGCGGCTGCCTACAACAAGGCCGGCGCGGATGAGCTTGTATTTTTGGACATTACCGCCACACACGAAGACCGGAAAACGATGATTGATGTGGTCGAGCGGACAGCGGCAGAGGTGTTCATTCCGCTGACAGTCGGCGGCGGCATCGGTTCTACAGAGGAGATGTACAACCTGCTGCGGGCGGGGGCGGATAAAATCTCGCTGAACTCGGCAGCTGTGCGCAATCCGCAGCTCATCGCAGAAGGCGCGGAGCACTTCGGCTCCCAATGCATTGTGGTGGCCATTGATGCGAAGAAAACAGGCGAGGGCAAGTGGAACGTATTTGTCAGCGGCGGCCGGATTGATACAGGCTTGGATGCAGTGGAATGGGCAAAGCAGGCAGAGACGCTTGGCGCAGGTGAAATCCTGCTGACCAGCATGGATGCGGACGGCACGAAGCAGGGCTACGACCTGGAGCTGACAGAAGCCATTTGCCAGGCTGTCACCATCCCGGTGATTGCGTCCGGCGGCTGCGGCCATAACGGACATATTGTGGAAGTGTTTGAAAAAACAACAGTGGATGCGGCGTTGGCTGCTTCCATCTATCACTACGGCGAAACAACCATTGCTGAAACGAAGCAGGACATGAAGCAAGCCGGAATTGAGGTGCGCCTATGACACCGGATTTCTCCAAGGGCTTAGTGCCGGCCGTCATTATCGATGACAAAACGAGTGATGTGCTGATGCTGGGCTATATGAACGAAGAATCGTATGCGAAAACGCTGGAAACGAAAACAACGTGGTTTTTCTCCCGGTCCCGCAACAAGCTGTGGAACAAAGGAGAAACCTCCGGCCATTTTCAGCATGTAAAGGAAATGTATCTCGACTGCGACCAGGACACGATTCTGGTGCGCGTGGATCAAATCGGTCCGGCATGCCATACAGGAAGCCGCACCTGCTTCTATACAAAGGTGCTGTAAGGGGGACTACACATGAATGTACTGCAGGAGCTGTTCGCGGATATTTTGGAGCGCAAGCAAAATCCATCCGCTGAATCGTATACCAATTACTTGTTCACAAAAGGCGAAGACAAAATTTTAAAGAAAATCGGCGAAGAGACGACAGAGGTTGTCATCGCGGCGAAGAACAACGATAAGGACGAGCTCATTTATGAGGTGGCGGATCTGGCGTACCATTGCCTCGTGCTGCTGGCGGAAAAGGGTCTGACCGTAGCGGATGTCGAGAAGGAGCTGGAGCGCCGCCGCGGCAAGCTGTCCAAGGTCGGTGACCGGAAGGAAATCGAGAACCTGTAAGGAGAGAGAAGCATGAGAGTGGATTATCATCTCCATTTGGAGGAAGGACCGTATTCTCTGCGCTGGCTGGACCGGACGAACACGGCACTGCAGCATTTTCAGCCGGTGGATGCGCCGAAGCATTCGTGGGAGTGGCTGCTGGAGTCGAAGAAGCGGCTGCAGGAGCGCCTGGACCAAGGGGCGTTCTCTCCATTCTGGATTGACCTGTACCTGGAGGAAGCGCTGAAGAAGGGCTTGAAGGAGGTCGGCATCGTCGATCACCTGTACCGTTTCACGGAAGCAAGAGAGTACTACTATCGATATGTAGACATCAGCGACAGTGATCTGGGCCGCCTGCAGAAGGAATGGCTGGATCAGGTCATGATGGAATCCATCCACCATTTCACGGCTGCCATTGAAGCGGCGAAGGAACGCTGGGCAGCCCGCGGCATCACGCTGCGCCTGGGCCTGGAAGCGGACTACTTCGTCGGCGGCGAAGCCGAGTTGTCAGAGCTGCTGGCGCTTGGCAGCTGGGATTATGTCATTGGCTCTGTCCACTTTCAGGACGGCTGGGGCTTTGACAACCCGGACACACAGGCGTACTTTGCGGGCAAGGATCTCGTGAAGCTGTACGAAAAGCACTTTGCGACAGTGGAAAGCGAAATCCGCTCCGGCTTGTTCGATTTTGTGGCGCATATCGACAACATGAAGGTGTTCAATTACCGCCCGGATGAAAACCTGCTGCTCGGACACTACGAGCGCATCGCCCTCGCGCTGAAGGAAGCAAATGTGGCGACGGAGGTGAACGCCGGCCTGTACTACCGCTACCCGGTCAAGGAAATGTGCCCAAGCCCGCTGTTTTTGACGGTGCTGAAGCGCCACAACGTGCCAATCACCATTTCCTCCGACTCGCACTATCCGGATGATATCGGCAGCTACGTGGCGCAAAATGTGGACACGCTGCTGCGCCATGGCTTCATTGAGGTGGCGACGTTTGAAAAACGCCGGCGCATCATGAAGCCGCTCGTGCAAGGATAATCCCCCCGGGCATTGCTCACACTAAGCGTGAAGCAATGCGAAGGAGGGATTCACAGTGGATGAAAAGCAAGCTTATAAAGACACCGGCAAGCTGACGAATTACCATTACGGCACGGACGAGGACAATCGGACCACGGAGGAGCAGACGCAATTGGCGATGTCCCAGGACAAACCGGTTACGCACAAGCCTGGCAACGGCATGCCTTCCATGGACAACCGTCCGCGCCAATAAACAAGAAAAAGCATGTGGATGCGCTCCACATGCTTTTTGTATCAGTGAGCCGGATGCAGGTGGTTCATGCCATCATGCTCTTCTTCTTCATTGTGCTGCTTCACCACAGCCTTGCGGAGGAATGGGATCACCCAGCGGTCCAGGCCGTAGTAGCCAGCGTTCAGGCCGGCAGCAAGGAGAATGCCGCCCATCAGGATGTCAGTTGGGCTGTGGGACACAGTGCCTGCCATCAGGAAGCTGAAGTTCATTACGAGACCGAAGAATGCAGCGGCAGTTGTCAGGCAGCCAAGCAACAGGCCAAGACCGACTAAAGCTTCGCCAAGCGGAATCACAATGTTGAACACATGGGCATTTGGCAGTGCGAATTCCTTCAGGAAGGAAACATACCAGCCATACACAACGCCGTCAGGACCGGCAACCGGCTTTGCGATTGCGCCGGCGAGGAAGCCGGAAGCGTCAAAGTGCCCGCTTTGGAGTTTGCCGATGCCGGCTGTGAGCCAGGAATAACCAAGATATACACGAATGAGTGTTAAGATAGCAGATGCAATACGGTTTTCTCTTAAAAATTTGCTGAACATAGAAGTTCGCTTCCTTTCAAGTAGGTTGTAATGGATTACACTGTCAGTATATAAGAAAGTCTGTCCCTCATGTTGCATTTGTGAAGTTGTTCACATATCGTTCAAAAGAAGATGGCGGAATTGTGAAGGAGGCGTATGACTTTTGTCAGATGAGAATGTGACGGATGACATCGTTTCAAGATGAGCCTTACCTTCTATACTGAACAAGGAGATATCAGTCTTAAGGCCTACCATAAAATGGAACGTTTGGTGCATGAAGTAAGACCCCGGCCATTTTACAATAGGACTTGTGAAGAATAGGTACATAAGTCAGGAGGAAAAGAAATGGGAGTGTGGACGAAGTTTTCACTGAAAAATGCGGGTGTCATCTTGATTGCGATGATCATGCTGATCGCCGGAGGGGTGTACTCGGTTCAGACCATGAAAATGGAAGAAATGCCGAATGTGGATATCCCTTACGTTATCGTACAGGTGCCATACCCGGGTTCTACGCCGGAGCAGGGGCTTGAGGATATCGGCAAGCCGATGGAAAGTACGCTGTCGGGTGTACAGAAGCTAAAGAATTTGTATGTGGAATCACACAGCAACTATGTCATGGCCATTCTGGAATTTCAAATGAACCGCAAGATGGAGGAAGCGGAAAAGGATGTCATCAGCGCTTTGGCTTCCTTGAAGCTGCCGGAAGGGGCGGAGAAGCCGGTTGTCATGAAGGATGGGCCGTCACAGATGTCTGTTCTGTCCTTTGCACTTTCTTCTGAGAGCGCGGGTGCCGCTGATCTGACAGCCTATGTGAACGAGAAGGTGAAGCCGCTGCTGGCGACAGTCGAAGGCATCGGCAAGGTGGAGGTGCTGGGAGACACGGAAAAGCAAGTATCCATTGGGCTCAATGCTGAAAGTATGCTGGCAAAGGGGATCAGCATGGAGCAGGTCAAGCAGGCGATTGTGACCTCCAACCTGGCGATTCCGGCCGGCCAGGTGCAAATCAAGGACCGGACGCTGAATGTGCAGGCCGACTTCCGGCTGGATTCTCTGGAAGCAATCAAGCAGATTGAGGTCGGCGCGGGCAGAGTGAAGCTGGCGGATATTGCCACAGTGGAACTGAAGGATACAAAGAAGCTAACGCAAACAAGAGTGAACGGAACGCCGGCCATCCTGGTGGAGGTAAAAGCACAGCCGGGCTCCAACGCGGTGGAGCTTGTACGCCAGGCAAAGGAGAAGCTTGACGGGCTGCCGCTGCCTGCCGGCTACAAGCTGACCATTCAGCAGGACAGTGCCGTACAGGTGAAAAAGTCAGTGGACAGCATGCTGCGGGAGGTGCTGCTTGGCACACTGTTTGCAGTTATCGTAACGTTTGTGTTCCTCCGCAATATCCGGGCCACCATTGTGGCTGTGCTGTCCATACCGCTGTCTGTGCTGGCGGCGATGATCACGCTGAAGTTTCTGGACTACAGCCTGAACATGATGACGCTCGCCGGGATCGCGGTGGCAGTCGGCCGTGTCATCGATGACTCGATTGTTGTCATTGAGAATATTTACCGACGCACACTGACAAGCAAACGGCGCAATGAATTCATGGTGCTGGAAGCGACAAAGGAGGTGGCAAGCGCCGTTACCTCTTCCACGGTCACAACGATGGCAGTGTTCGGTCCCCTGTCCTTTGTACCAGGCATTATCGGGCGCTTCTTTGCTCCGTTTGGCATCACCGTGCTGGTTGCGCTGGCATTTTCCCTGCTTGTTTCCATTACGGTCGTTCCGCTTTTGGCAAAGTATTTCCTGCTGCAGGTGAAGCAAAAACCGCACAAGGAAACCGGGCTGCAGCGCACATATAAGCGGGTGCTGCAATGGACGCTGCGCCGCCGCGCCATCACGCTGCTGCTGTCCTTTGTGATGTTCGCCGGATCGCTGGCGCTTGTGACCGTGATCCCGCAAAACTTTTTGCCTGAGGAAAAAGCGGTTGTATTCCAGCTGGCTGCAGACCTTCCGGCCGGCACATCCCTGGCCAAGGGAAATGAGATTGCGCGGAAGTTTGAAGCGATTGTAGAAGAGGAGCCGCATGTCAAAAGCTATGAAACAGTGGCTCAGGGCGAACGGGTTCGTCTGACCATCCTGCTGGAGCAAACCGTATCGAAGGAAGACTCCAAAGCATTTGAAAAAGAAGTGCAGCGAAAAGCGAAAGAGGCCGCGCCGGAGCTGCAGCCGGCTCTATCACCGGTGAGCCTGACCGGCGGCGGACAGATGATGCTCGTTGTGGAGGGCGGCAAGGCTGAGGATTTGAAAAAGGCGGGTGAGATGATTGTGGATGCCATCGGAGATATCGAAGGGCTTTCCAATGTGAAAAGCAATCTGTCGGCGACAAAGCCGCAGCTCAGTCTGGAAGTGAACAAGGAACAGGCAGCCGGGTACGGGCTGAACACCGCCATGATTGCGGGGTTTGTCCGCAGTCTCATCAACGGCGATACCGTGACAAATGTGCAGATTGACGGAAAAACAACCACTCTGCAGCTTGGCATGAAGCAGGGAGACCTGTCTTCTGTGGATGCCATTTTGAATCATACCATTGTGACGCCGGCCGGCAAGCAAATCAAGCTGTCCGAAGTGGCGGCGCTGACGGAAAAACCGGGACCGTCCGCGTTATTCCGCCTGAATCAGCAGGAGTACGTAGAGATTACGGGCCGCTACACAACAGATAATGTGTCCGGCGTACAGGCCGAGGTGGATAAGCGAATGAAAACGCTGGAGCTGCCGGGCGGCGTGAAGCAGCGCTCCGAGGGCGCCGCAACCTCCATGAATGAAGGCTTCCGCAACATGGCAATTGCCATGGGTGTGGCAATCATGCTTGTATTTATCGTGATGCTCGTGACGTTCGGCAGCATGACGGCACCACTTGCGATTTTGACATCGCTGCCATTCCTGTTCTCGGGCGGATTGTTCGGGCTGTATGCGACGAAGCAGGCTCTTGGCATGCCGGCTCTCGTCGGCTTCCTGATGCTGATTGGGATTGTTGTGACAAATGCCATTGTGCTGATGGACCGTGCCGCGCAGAATGAAAAGGCCGGCATGGGGACGGCAGAGGCGCTGCTTGAAGCTGGGGCGACAAGATTGCGTCCGATTCTGATGACAGCCTTGGCCACAATTGGGGCGCTTGTTCCGCTGGCACTGTCTGCAGAAGGCGGCCTCATCTCCCGCTCATTGGCCATTGTCGTGATTTCCGGCTTGCTTACCTCCACGCTGTTGACGCTGATTATTGTTCCGACTGCTTATCATGCGATGAAGGGGATGGGTCAAAGGCTGCGTCGTAAGCCGGCAGCGGTTGTGGCGGAGGAACCTGCATAAACTAAGGGGGCTGATCTATAGAGGTCAGCTCCTGTTTCATGCAGTGGCAGAAGATGACCGCAGCAGACCGGTATCTTATAAACATTTTAGTTGTCAGCTCGTCAGATGACTTTTACAATAAGAGAGAAAGCGTTTTATTTTACTTCGTGAATGAAATGGCGGAAAGGATGGGGAGCAAGCATGGCAAAAATTCTCGTGGCAGGTGCCATTCCAAAGCTGGGACTGCAGCTGTTGGAAGGCCATGAAGTAGAAGTGTATGAAGGAGAGGGACTCATCACGGAGGCAGAACTGCAGGAGCGGGTGCAGGATAAGGACGCGCTGCTGAGCCTGTTATCCACGAAGGTAACAAAGGAAACCATCGCCGGTGCGCCAAACCTGAAAATTATCGCGAACTACGGCGCAGGCTTTGATAATATCGACCATGCCTATGCGGCAGAGCGCGGTATTCCGGTGACAAACACGCCGAAGGTTTCTACAGAAGCAACAGCGGAGCTGACGTTAGGCCTTCTGTTGGCAGCAGCGCGCCGGATTCCGGAAGGGGATGTGCTGTGCCGGACAACAGGCTTCTCCGGCTGGGCGCCGCTGTTCTTCCTGGGACGGGAAGTATACGGCAAGACGCTTGGCATTATCGGCCTTGGCGAAATTGGACAGGCAGTAGCCAAGCGGGCGAAGGCCTTCGGGATGCACATTCTGTATACCGGTCCGAATCGTAAGCCGGCTGTGGAAGAGCAGCTGGACGCTTCCTACGCCTCCTTGGAGGAGTTGCTGCAGTCATCTGATTTTGTAGCCATTAACTGTTCCTACAATCCCTCTCTGCGCCATATGATTGGGGCGGAGCAGCTGAAGCTGATGAAGCCGACAGCGTATCTCATCAATGCGGCCCGCGGCCCGGTGGTGCATGAGCAGGCGCTGGCAGATGCCTTGAAGGCAGGTGTGATTGAGGGAGCGGCACTCGATGTGTTTGAGTTTGAGCCGCAAATTGCAGAAGACCTGAAGACGTTGCCAAACGTGGTGCTGACGCCGCACATCGGCAACGCAACGATTGAAACGCGCGATGCCATGGCGGAGCTGGCAGTTCGCAATATTCTATCCGTGCTGGACGGGCAGGAGCCTGTAACGCCGGTGAACAAACTGAAACAGAAAGTGCAAGCCTAGTAAAAAAACCGCACATTGTGCGGTTTTTTTACTTCATGTTCGTTTTGTCAAAGTGCCGGCGCCGCAGAAACTGGGACGACATGTAGAGCACATATAACGGGATGGCGATAAACAGGAAGGTCGGCATCCGGCTGTACTGCGTCTTGTACAAGGTGAGGATGACACCGATGAGAAACAGCGTGACAATGATGCTGTATTTCGGCAGCGGCACATCCTTCAGGCTTGGAATTTGGATCCGGCTTACCATTAAGAAGGCGAACGCGATAAAAACGATAATAAGTACGATATTTGGAATAGAAAACAGCGTCAAAAAAGCAACAAGCCCGCCCGCAGCGGTAATAGGGACACCAGTGAAGTACTTCAGCGATGTCGAAGTCGGCGTCACATTGAAGCGTGCCAGACGGTAGGCGCCAAATAATGGGAATAAGCCGGCGATATATAGACCGAGGATTCCAAGCTGAGAGAATGATGTGTAATACATTAAAAGTGCCGGCGCAGCCCCAAAGGTGACGATGTCCGCCAAGGAGTCCAGCTCCTTGCCCATTGGAGAATCCACCCGGAGCAGGCGGGCAATGCGCCCATCCAGACTGTCCAGCATCATCCCGATCAGCACCAGGATGGCAGCCGAACGGTAGTTGCCCACAGAGGCATACCCGATGGACAGGAAGCCGCTGTATAAATTACCGAGCGTAAATAAATTTGGTATAGCTGCTCTGTACAAAATAAGATCCCTTACTTTCCTTTTATAATTTCTTAAATAGTGTATGGCATCTTCTATCATATCATACTTTGGGGCCGGACGTGGCATAAATTTCCCTGTTTGCCAAGGGCTGCAGCGGCACAAGCAAGAAGCCCCGGGGAGGTTCCCCGGAGCCCTCTACTCCAGCTTCGTTGTCATGGTGCCTGTAGGATGCGTATTATTTGGATCAAAGCGGAGCAGGTCGCCGTAGATGAGCTTGTCGGACTGCTGCAGCTCCAGCTTGGCCTTCTCCAGATAAGGCTCGCATGCCTGCAGATCAGCCGGCTGGCCCGTCCCCATCTGATAGCAGGTGTTCTTCGTGTACATATAGTCCTTGGATACGAAGCTGCCATCCCGCATGATGGTAAGCGGGTGTTCGTCTTTGACAAACAGGTCCGTGCCAAATTCAATATAAGGCTTTGTTTTGACCCCGAGCAAATGCAGCAGGGTTGGCTTCATATCCACTTGGCCGCCGATTTTGGAGATGGTTTGTCCGGACTGTCCGGGCACATGAATCAAGAACGGTACACGCTGCAGCTGCATGGAGTCATACGGCGTAATTTCGGCCTTGCCAAGGAACTGCGCCATCGCTGCATTGTGATTTTCGGAAATGCCGTAGTGGTCGCCATAAATGACGAACACTGTATTCTCATACAGGCCTTCCTCCTTCAGCCGCTTCACAAAGTACTTGAGGGCTTCATCCGTATAGCGGACAGTCGGAAAGTACCGGTTCACGATTTGGCTTTCCGAATGATATTCATCAATGTACCGGTCCTTCGCGTCCAGTGTGAACGGGAAGTGGTTTGTCAGTGTAATAAACTTCGTGTAAAACGGCTGCGGCAGCGATTTCAGCTTCTGAATCGACTGTTCGAAAAACTCTTTATCCTTCAGGCCCCAGCCGACGGAGTTCTGCTCCAGTCTGGTGAAATCATCCTTGTTGAAATACCGGTCATAGCCAAGTGCCGGATACATCAAGTCCCGGTTCCAAAATGTCTTATCGTTGGAATGGAATACGGCAGAGTAATAGCCGCGGTCCTTCAGCATCTCCGGCGTCGCCGTAAATTCATTTTGATAATGGGTGAAGAATACGGAACCGCGGTCGAGCGGATACAGGGAGTTTTCCACGATGAACTCGGCATCCGATGTCTTTCCTTGTCCCGTTTGATGATAGATGTTGTCAAAATAGAAGCTGTCCTTAATAAAATCGTTTAAAAACGGCGTAATTTCCTTGCCGTTTACCTTCTTGTTAATGACAAAGGACTGTGTGGACTCCATAGAAACCACAATCACATTTTTGCCGGCGGCAATGCCGAACAGGTCAGGATTTGTCTGCCGGTTCTTTGATTGCACGTAGTTCGCGATCTCCGTGTACCCGTCACTGCTGGCAAACACCCGCTGGGCGGAGGAGCGCGACTGCAGCAGTACATCATACAGATGGTACGTATACAGGCCGAGATGCTTCACAATCGTGTTGCGGTCAAAGGAACGGCTGAAAAATTGCGGCTTATGTAATTCGGCGACGGCAGCATTCACGAGAAGCAGTGCGGTTGCCGCCAGGTAGTAGGCCGATCTTTCTGTCCGGGTTAAAGGCGCGGTGCTGGCAAAGCGCGGAAATCGGCGCAGTACAAACCACAGAATGAACAAGTCTGTAAATGCGAGAAGTGTTTTATACGTCACCAGCTCTTTAATACTTGTCCCAAGGTCAGCCATGTTATTTGTCTGAAACAGAACAGGAACGGTCATAAAGTCGTTAAAAAAGCCGTAAAAGACGGCATTGGCAAACAGCAGCACAGAAAGCAAAAAGCTCGTGGCCATAATCCAGCGGTTGCGGCGCTTTCCCGCAAACAAGGAAAGCCCGACCAGCAAAAGCAGCGAAGCCACCGGGTTGAAGAACAAAATCACTTCCTCGGACGCATCTTTAATTTTCATATCAAAGGCAAGCTTATACACTGCATACGTCTTCAGCCAAAGCAGCACCACTGCCAAAAGGGCAAAGCGTATTTTTGGAAACAACTCTTTCATGCTAAACTCCTCTCCCAAAACCCTAAGTCATCTGATGTCTCCTGTACAAGTATATGTTAGGAAAGAAACGCTGTATGCGTATCTTTTCTGCATATTCTGTACCTTCCATTATACAGAAACAGCGGAGTATTGGCAGACTTCTTTTTTGAGAAACGACAGGTTTTTCACAAGGGGACGGCAGCTCTTCTTGGCGGGTTGAAAAGAACGCAGCCGGATACACTAACGGAAAAAGGAAGGAGGGGGTTTGTTGTGAAAACCATGATTCTTTCTATGTGTGCGGCGTTATGCCTCTCTGCAAGCCCGTGTGTGCAAGCCGCGCAGTCTCCGGACATGCTGGAGGATGCGTTGTATTCTGTGCTGTTTCCCAAAATCAACATGGCGGTTGAGAAGCATTATGGCCGGACGCAGAAATATGACTGTCTGAAGATTGCCAGTATGAAAAAGGTATACAGCGGCACATACGTATTTCAGGCTGAGATTGAACTGATTACCTTTCGGGCAGTGCCGGGCGGCGAGCCGAAGCCGCCATTTGAAAAGGTGACAATTCCCTTCAACAATGAAGAGGGGGAATGGGAGGCAGGTCCGGTGAAAATCCAAAAGCTGCCGGATGATACAAAGCTGAAGTGCCGCAAGCCGCTCTAGTATATGCATATTCTTGCAGTTTGTTACATAAAATAAACAATAAAATAGAAAAATCGTTTGACAACTCTTGTTGTCCTCTGTTATTTTAAGTACAGTAATTCATAAAAACGAATATAACAGCCTCATCTAAACTCTCATTGGTAGAGGTTGCAATTGTCAAAAGTAAACAGCGCAAGACTTGTGGAGTCCGTGACCGCTGCCGAAAGGGGCAATTGCCGAAGCGGGATGCAGCCACACTGCAAGCTGCTGGGTCTGCATTGAAGAAGTGCAGAACTGTCACAAGCAAGCCTTGTGAAGAGCTATTCGGAGATGTTGATGCGGTTTCTTATTGAAAAAGCCTGCTTTTTCGTGATGTCCGTACATCATTTTTCGTAAGAAACGCGTGTGAACATAGGTTCCGCGCGTTTTTTTATTGGTCCGAATACGAGGGGAAACCTGTTTTGATAGGAGTCTGAAGAAGCAAAAGGGGGAGTTTTCGTGTATTTGCACGGCACAAGCAGAATTAATGAAAAAGGACATCTTGAAATTGGCGGATGCGATACAGTAGAATTGGCAAAAACATATGGAACACCGTTGTATGTATACGATGAAGCGTTGATCCGCGGCAAATGCCGTGCGTTCCACCTCGCTTTTAAGGAAAGTGGGTTTTCCTACCAGGTGGCATACGCCAGCAAAGCGTTTCTATGCATGGAAATGTGCCGTCTGGCGGCAGAGGAAGGAATGTCTCTTGACGTTGTGTCCGGCGGCGAGCTGTACACGGCGCTGCAGGCGGGATTCCCGGCTGAACGCATTCATTTCCACGGCAACAACAAGACAGAGGAAGAGCTGCTAATGGCGCTTGAAGCCGGCATTGGCTGCTTCGTGGTTGACAACTTCTTCGAGCTTGAAGTGCTTCATGATTTGGCACAGCAGCGCGGGCAGAAGGTCAATATTCTGCTTCGCGTGACGCCGGGCGTGGAGGCGCACACGCATGAATATATTACAACTGGCCAGGATGACTCCAAGTTCGGCTTTGGCGTTTCCAGCGGCCAGGCGCTGCAGGCGCTCAAAATGGCTACGCTTAAGCCGTACTACAATGTACTGGGCATCCATTCCCACATTGGCTCACAGATTTTTGAAACAGACGGCTTCGTCCGTGCGGTTGAAATTCTGGCGGCCTTTGTGGACCTTGTGCGCACTGAAACCGGCCATACAATGCCGATCCTGAACCTCGGCGGCGGCTTCGGCATCCGTTATACGGAGGGCGATACACCGCTGCCGGCTGTGCAGTATGTACAGGAGATGACGGAAGCCGTGCGCGAACAGTTCTCCGCGCGCAATTATCCGCAGCCGGAAATCTGGATTGAGCCGGGCCGCAGCATTGTCGGAGATGCCGGCACAACACTGTACACCATCGGCTCCATTAAAGAAATTCCCGGCATCCGCAAGTATGTGGCGGTGGACGGCGGCATGACCGACAACATCCGTCCTGCGCTGTATGGTGCAGAGTACGAAGCCATCTTGGCAAACCGCGCCGACGAGCAGCCGGAGGAAGTCGTGTCCATCGCAGGCAAGTGCTGTGAAAGCGGAGATATGCTGCTGTGGGATGTGAAGCTGCCGGCTGTCGCTTCCTGGGATACGCTGGCGGTTTCTTGCACAGGTGCATACGGTTATTCCATGTCCAACAATTACAACCGCATTCCGCGCCCGGCTGTTGTATTTGTAAAAGACGGCCAGTCTCATACGGTGGTAGAGCGTGAGACATTCCGTGACCTTGTGAAGCAGGATCGCACACGCGCGCAGGAGCTTGTATAAGCAAGAGCCGGCTGGGATTCCCAGCCGGCTCTTTCGGCTTTGCGGGCAACCTGAGGTGCCGTGAGCAAAATTTACAGAATGTTGGGTGAATATATGCTACAATGAAGCAATCTTGTGTGCCAATGCGCTTTTCTCTCCATATACATGAGGTAAAAATCTATTTCCCTAAAAAAATATCGAATTTATCGGAAATGAAGCATTGAAAAAGTTTTGAATTGTGCTAGAATACAAATTAACATACTTATCCAGAGCGGTGGAGGGAACTGGCCCGGAGAAGCCCGGCAACCTGTCAAGAGCAAGGTGCCACATCCAGCAAAATGGGACCCATTTTGAAAGATAAGGTAAGACATTGCCTTTGCCGATCTTTTCAAAATGAAAAGGTTTTTTTATTGCCAAAAGAAATTGGGTGCCGTGGAGGGAAAAAGGACCGCAAGCTGCCGCAGCACATTCCCGGAAGGATGGGAGAGCCGTTCTGCCTGGAGATATGGGAAGGCACGCTTATAATAGAGGAACCGCTAAGAAGGAGGAATTCATTTGCTGACATATGAAACATGGGCAGAGGCTACAGTGCCCTTTGATCAGGAGGATGGAACGAAGGGAGCCCTGTCTGTATTGCGCTGGGCGTACGAGCAGTACGGCGAAGAAGTGGTCTATGCCTGCAGCATGGGCGTCGAAGGCATGATTCTGCTGCATCTGATTTCACAGGTAAAGCCGGATGCCAAGGTTGTCTTTCTGGACACCAACAAACACTTTAAAGAAACATATGAGTTGATTGACCGCGTGAAGGCCCGTTTCCCGCAGCTGCGCATTGAAATGAAGCAGCCGGACTTGACGCTGGAGGAGCAGGCAGCCGAGCATGGTGATGAGCTGTGGAAGACAAATTCGAACCTGTGCTGCCAAATCCGCAAGGTGCGCCCGCTTGAAGAGGCGCTGAGCGGAGCAACAGCCTGGATTTCCGGCTTGCGCCGCGAGCAGTCGCCAACGCGTGCCAACACGCAGTTTTTGAATCTGGACAACAAATTCCAATCCATTAAAATCTGCCCGCTCATTCACTGGACGTGGAAGGAAGTATGGCGCTATGTATACAAGAATGACCTGCCATATAACCCGCTGCATGATATCGGCTATCCGAGCATCGGCTGTGAAACCTGCACGCTTCCGGCAAACGGGGATTCCCGTGACGGCCGTTGGTCCGGCTCGACGAAAACTGAATGCGGTCTGCATCAGTAGGGAGATGAAGCTATGATTCTCGCTTTTCTTGTTGCTTTCTTTTTCGCCATGAATATTGGGGCGAGCGGAGCCGCAGCTTCTATGGGAGTCGCATACGGCTCCGGCGCCATCAAGAGGCGCTGGGTTGCTTTGGTCATTTGCGCAGTGGCGATTGTCGGCGGGTCCGTCTTCGGCGGACAGAAGGTTGTGAAAACCATCAGCTCAGGCCTTATTCCGGAGCAGGTGTTCACGGTGCAGGTGGCCATGCTGGCACTGCTGGCGGCAACCTTGTCTCTGTTTATTGCCAATGTGCTGGGCATTCCGCTTTCCACCAGTGAGATCACGATTGGAGCAGTGGCGGGAGTGGGAATCGCCTATCATGTCCTGTATATCAAGCAGCTGTTGTTCATCATCATGTTTTGGCTCATTACGCCGGTTGTCGCTTTTACCCTTACATTTGTCATCGGGAAGCTCATTCACAGGGTTAAATCCAAGTATCCGGATTTGGAAAACGGAAAATGGCGCCCTCTCTTTATCTTCCTGGTGATCCTGACCGGCTTTTTTGAAGCATACTCAGCCGGTATGAAAAATGTCGCCAACGCGATTGCGCCGCTGGTCGGGGCGCATCTGTTGACTATAGATACAGCTTTGCTGCTCGGCGGGTTGTTCGTGGCGCTTGGCGCCATTCTGCTGGGCCGCCGCGTGCTGGAGACGAACGGAAAGAAAATTACCAAAGTTTCCTTGCTTGAGGGAATTTCCATTTCGGCAACAAGCTCCACACTCGTCATTTCAGCTGCCCTGTTCGGCATTCCGCTGCCGATCGCGCAAATCACCACCTCCTCCATTGTCGGCATTGGCTCGGCGCAGGAGGGATGGAAGGTATTTCAAAAAGGGATTGTCACCCAGATGCTGAAGGTCTGGTTTGTGGCCCCGTTCATCTCCATGCTGCTTGCCTACTCGTTCATTAAAATGCTGCAAAGCGACGGCTATGCCATCTTCATGGTTGCGGCCGGAGTGTTGGCAACACTTGGAGTCATCAGTTTGTTAAAGGATACAAAACAGAAGAAGCATGTAGGAGGAATTTCACAATGAGTTTACCAGCTCACGGAGGAACACTAATTCAACTTGTAGACGAAACATACGAAACCGCTCATCTGGCAAAGGAAATCGCTTTGGATGCAACAGCGCTGAGCGACCTGGAATTGATTGCAGTCGGCGCTTACAGCCCGCTGACAGGGTTCCTGAAGCGCGCTGACTATGAAGCGGTTGTGGAAGGCATGCGCCTGGCAGACGGCACTGTATGGAGCATTCCGATTACCCTGCCCGTAACAGAAGAGCAAGCAGCCGAGCTGGCAATTGGGGAAGAAGTGCGCCTGACGCATACTGGCGTGACATACGGTGTGCTGAAGGTGGAAGACATCTATACGCCTGACAAAGAGAAGGAAGCCGCGCTTGTCTACAAGACAACAGAACTGGCTCACCCGGGCGTGAAGAAAATGATTGAGCGTCCAAACGTATATATCGGCGGCTCCATCGTTCTTGTCAAACGTGTGCCAAAGGCTGATTTCGCAGAGTTCCGTTTGGATCCGGCAGAAACACGCGCAAAATTTGCGGAGCTTGGCTGGAAGACAGTTGTCGGCTTCCAAACGCGCAATCCGGTGCACCGCGCGCATGAATATATCCAAAAATCCGCTCTGGAAATCGTTGATGGCTTGTTCCTGAACCCGCTTGTCGGCGAAACAAAGTCTGATGATATTCCTGCGGATGTGCGCATGGAAAGCTATCAGGTTCTGCTTGAGAACTATTATCCGAAGTCCCGTGTCTTCCTGGCGGTATTCCCGGCGGCCATGCGCTATGCCGGCCCGCGTGAAGCGATTTTCCACGCAATGGTGCGCAAAAACTTTGGCTGCACGCACTTTATCGTCGGCCGTGACCATGCCGGTGTCGGCAGCTACTACGGCACATACGAAGCACAGGAGATCTTCTCCAACTTCACACCTGAAGAAATCGGCATCGCGACGCTGTTCTTCGAGCACAGCTTCTACTGCAATAAGTGCGAAGCTATGGCATCCCACAAGACTTGCCCGCATACTGCTGAGGACCATGTAATCCTGTCCGGCACAAAAGTGCGTGAACTGCTGCGCAACGGCGAGCTGCCGCCAAGCACATTCAGCCGCAAGGAAGTCGTGGAAGTGCTCATTCGCGGGATGAAGCAGAATGAAGTCAAAGCGTAAGGGGGAGCAGGGAATGTCTACAAATATTACATGGCATGACGCATCTGTTACAAAGGCGGAGCGCCGGCAGGCAAACGGCCGACACAGCTTTGTACTTTGGTTTACTGGACTTTCTGCGTCCGGCAAGTCTACCGTGGCAAACGCGGTGGCGCGCAAGCTGTTTGACCAGAAAATTGGCAACTACGTCCTGGACGGAGATAATATCCGCCACGGCCTGAATAAAAATCTGGGCTTCACGGAAGAAGACCGCAAAGAAAACATCCGCCGCATCGGCGAAGTGGCAAAGCTGTTCGTGGACAGCGGCACCATCGTGCTGACAGCCTTCATTTCTCCATTCCGCGCGGACCGTACGCAGGTGCGGGATCTGCTGGAAGCGGACGAGTTTATTGAAGTGTTTGTGGATTGCCCGATTGAAGAGTGCGAAAAGCGTGATCCAAAGGGTCTGTACCAAAAGGCGCGCAATGGCGAAATCAAGCATTTTACGGGGATTGACTCTCCGTATGAAGCGCCGGAGCAGCCGGAGCTTGTCATTCATACGCACCTTCATTCCATTGAAGATTGTGCGGAGCAGGTTATCCAATATCTGCGTGAAAAAGCGTTCATCTAAAAACGGGGTGGCGGAGATTTCCTCCGCAATCCCGTTTTTTTCTAGGCAGCGGAAGAAAGAGAGGAAGCAGGATGGGAAAGGTATATATTGTCGGTGCCGGGCCGGGGGACCCAGAGCTTATCACAGTGAAAGGTCTCCGCTGTATTCAGCAGGCGGATGTCATCTTATATGACCGCCTTGTCAATAAAGAGCTGCTGGCCCACGCAAAGCCTGATGCCGAGCTGATTTATTGCGGAAAGCTGCCCAATTATCATATTATGCAGCAAGAAACCATCAATGCTTGTCTGGTCAAGCATGCGAGACAGGGGAAAACGGTCACCCGGCTGAAGGGCGGCGATCCCTTCGTATTTGGCCGGGGCGCAGAGGAAGCCGAAGCGCTGCACCGCCACGGCGTTTCATTTGAAGTAGTCCCGGGCATCACCGCCGGGATTGCAGCACCCGCCTATGCCGGTATTCCTGTCACGCATCGGGATGCGGGTGCCAGCTTTGCTATTGTTACCGGGCACCGCCGCGAGGGAAGTGAAGAGGAGACGAAGTGGGAGAGCCTTGCGAAAGGCATTGATACACTGGCCATTTACATGGGCGTCGCCAATCTTCCTTATATATGCGCACAGCTGCTGAAGCATGGAAAAAGCGAGCAAACCCCTGTCGCATTGGTGGAGTGGGGCACAACGGTTTCGCAACGGACCGTGACAGGCACGCTTGGGACCATCGTCACCATTGCCCAGAAGGAGGACGTGCAGAACCCAAGCATGATTGTTGTAGGCGAAGTCGTGCGTTACCGGGAGCGTGTGCAGTGGTTTGAGGAAACATTGCGGCAAAACTATATGAGTGAGGTGCTATAATGCAGGCAGTATTGTACATTTGTCACGGCAGCCGGGTGAAGGAGGCGGGCGAGCAGGCCCGTTTCTTTGCGGAACGCTGTATGGAAAAAGTGGATGCGCCCATTCAGGAGGTGTGCTTTTTAGAGCTGACTGAGCCGTCCATTGAAGAGGGCTTTCGCCGCTGTGTGGAGCGCGGCGCGACAACAGTGGCAGCCGTGCCGGTGCTCTTATTGACGGCAGCCCATGCAAAGGAGGATATCCCGCAGGAGCTGGAGAAGGTGCGCCTGGAGCATCCGCACATCCCGCTTACATACGGCCGTCCGCTCGGCGTGCATCAGGATATCGTGTCCATTTTGCTGGAGCGTATTGGGCCGGAGCGCATCGGCGAGGATGCGATGGCGCTTCTGGTGGGGCGCGGCAGCAGCGACCCGGATGTGAAACGCGACTTCCGGCAGATTGCGGATTTGCTGCAGGAGACGCACCCGTTTCAGCGGGTGGATGTCAGCTACTTGGCGGCAGCCGAGCCGACCTTTGAGCAAGGGCTCGCAGCTGCGCGTGAAACAAGTCATCAGCAGATTTTTGTAGTTCCGTATTTGTTGTTCACAGGTTTGCTGATGAAAGGAATGGAACGAACCATTCGTAAGCTGGCCGACGAGCGCATCATTCTTTGCGAGTATCTCGGCTATCATGACAAGCTGGAGCGTGTGATGGTGGAGCGTGTACGGGAAGCCATAGACAGCGAGCCGGTCACTTCCTTTATAAAATGATGCAACCCCTGAGGCAGCCGCCTTGGGGTTTTTTTATTGTGTGGATTGCAACCGGCAAAGTGACGAGTGGGGTCGTTGCTTCCTGATAGATGGAATCAGTTTGCCCTGTTTTTTTGCTCTGTCACATTTTTTAGCTTGGCAGGGCTGTACATGTTAGCAGGTCAATCTTTTGTGCTGTATATTTCGTTCATATATTTAAGGGAAGAGAACGAAATGCCGGGGACAGTACACTTGTCCAGCTTTCGTTTGCAGGAGGAGGGGGCATATGAGGAAAATAGGATTTCTCGGTTTATCAGTCCTGCTGGCGTCCGGTTTACTGAGCGGATGCGGCCTGTTTCAAAAGGAGGAGCCAAAGCCAGAGCCGCCGGCAGCGGCGGATCAGCAGGGAGGCAATTCAGGACAGCAGGGAGGCAATTTAGGAGGACAGCAGGGAGACAGACTAGGAGGACAGTTGGGGAATCAATCGGGGGAGCAGCCGTCTCAAACCTACAAGGATGTGTTTGAACAATATAAGATTTATCAGTTCATTACAAGCTTCAATGATGCCGGTACCGAACTGAATATGTCTCTTTCCAAGCCTTCCGTATACAAAGAGACAGACACCTTTATTGTGTTTGATATTCCCGCCAACAACGGCTGCTACGTGGACGTTTTCGCTTCCAAAGCAACCGGCAAGTATTATTTTGTCGGGATTACGTCTCCTGGCATTGATGCCGATTCCTATAAGGCGTTTTACAGTGGGGTGGTCATCATGCTGTTTCTGCTGGACCCTTCTATGACTTCCGACCGCAGCGAAGCTTTGCTGGGGCAACTGGGATATGGCACAAGTGCCGTGCAACTGAATCATAAGATCAGTTTTGGTAATGCGACTATCGAGGTTTCCTACGACAGTGCCTCAGAGAGGCTCTATTTTGGTTACAAGCAGCCGGACGCCAAATAAAGCTCAACAGCCAGTACAGGCAGTTTGGCTGAAGTGCGCTGAGATGTTTTGTCAAATTTTTCAGCTTGGCACACCTGTCCATTTTATTGGGCCAATCTTTTATATACATATCGTGCTCATATATTGAGCGTACAGAGAAAGGCAAGGCCGGGAAAGACTGTCCGGTCTGCTTTCGCTACTATCTGATGAGGGGGCGCATATGTATGAAAAAGGTATGGTCCGTGGGCGTATCAGCTCTGCTGGCAGCAGGTCTGCTGAGCGGATGTAATTTGTTTGGCAAGGGGGAGACAAAGCCGGCAGCACCGACACCGCCGGCGCAACCGGCGCAACCGGCACAGCCAACACAACCGGCACAGCCAGCACAACCGGCACAGCCAGCGCAACCGGCACAGCCAACGCAACCGGCACAACCGAACACGAACGTGTTTGAGCAGTATGACATCAATCAATTTATTTCCACATTCAACTCCACAGGAAGCCAGATCGGCGTATCGCTCGCCAACCCGAAGGTGTATCAGGACACGAACGAGTATATCGTGTTCAGCATCCCGGCCAATAACGGCTGCGGTATCGGCATTACCGTAAGCAAGGCAACCGGAAAATATTCAGCTGTCGCCATTGCTTCGACAGGGGTGGATCAAAAGGCATATCAGGACTTTTACAATGCGGCCACGGTTGTGCTGTTTATGGTTGACAGCTCCCTGACATCGGACCAGGGTGCTTCTCTCCTGAAGCAGCTTGGCTACGGCGTTGCGGCCACCAAGCTGAACCACAGCATCAGCTTCAGCGGCGGCACCATCAAGGTGACCTATGACAGCGGCCATAATGACCTGATGTTCCTGTATGAGCAAAAATAAACGAAAAAAGTCTCAACCGCTCCCGGGTTGAGACTTTTATGGTTCCAAATACGGCTTTGGATCGACCGCGTTTGATTTGGCCAGATTCCATTCCCCGACATGCAGCTCGAAGTGCAGGTGCTGCCCGGTAGAGTCGCCGGTGCTGCCCATTACGCCAATCTGCTGTCCTTGTGACACGGATTGTCCGGTGGCAACGTTGTAGCTGCTGAGGTGCGCGTATACGGTCGTATACGTTTGGCCATTAATGCGGTGCGAAAGAAAGACTACATTTCCGTATGTTGCGGAATGATAAGCACGAATGACAGTGCCGCCCGCAGCCGCACATACAGAAACATAGCCGGGCTTAGCAATATCCAGTCCATAGTGCATGCGGCCCCAGCGCGGACCAAATCCGGAGGTATAATCCCCCGCAGCCGGCTTGATGAACCTTCCCGATTGGGCGCTTGGCGCTGCTGATGAGCTTGAGGATGGCGTATTGAGCTGCTCCTCGGCCATTTCCTTTTGCACCGCTGCCTTTTGCGCCTGTAAAATGTCCGCCGCTTCCTGGGCGCTTGCCAGCTCCTCGGTTGTTTGGGACAGCTGCTGATGCATAGCCGCAAGCAGCTCTGCTTGCTTTTGCTTATTTGATTCCAGCTCCTGCTGCTTCAACTGCAAATTATTTGCGTAGGTTTGCAGCTCGAGCTGCTTCTCTGTTATGGCAAGAGTCTCCTGCTGAAGTGCATTTTGGTCTTGCAGCTGTTCTTCTAATATCTTTTTATCGGAATCTATAATAAGTCGAATGGAATACAAGTTCTCCAGCAAATCACCCAAACTGCGTGAGTCTATCAGCATTTCGGCAATAAAATTCGTATGTGGCTGCTCTTGCAGTGTCACCAAACGCTCATTGATGACCTTCTGCCGCTGATCCACCTGCTGTTGCAGCTTAGCCGCTTGTTCCTGCTGCTTCTCAAGCGCCGTTTCTGTTTGTTGCTTTTGCTTCAAAATGGCAGCCAAATCCTGTGTATTCTTCGCAATGCTTGACCCCAATGCGTCCAGCTCCTGCTGCAGCTGCGAAATGCCCTGCTCAAGCAGCTGTTTGGTCTGCTCCTGCTGCTGCACATCCTGCTGTTTATTCTGCAGCTCGGTTTGGATCCGCTGCAGCTTCTCTGCATTGCTTTCCGCATATGCGAGGACAGGGGCGATGAGAAGGCAGCCTGCCGCCGCAATGCTGATCATTGCTTGTTTGCTCATGTGCACCTCTCCCTTCCTACCGTACTTGTTATACCATAAGGATTCATGACATGCCATGGTTATTGCTGGTGTAACAGTTGCGTAATGGTAATATAATGATGGAAGGGAGAGTGTGTTGTCTCTATACCGCGTGAAATGGAAATGCAGCATTTAATACAGGACTTTCCATATGGAACTGCGAATGAAATGTAGAGAGCACAGGGAAAAGTGAGGGGGGAAACTTTGAAAAAACATGAGTGGAGCTTTTTGATTGGTTTGGCTGTTGGGTTTTTGCTGGCAAAGCCGATCCGGATTTATAATATTAATGGAAACAGCCATGCGACAATCCAATTGAACAGCCGCACCTACGGGCAGGGAAACAAGACGGGAAGCAGCTAGAAAGCGCTTCCTGTTTTTGTTGTCAAGATACAAAATTTATATTTACATAATGTTTAAGTTATTGTCAGATTGTGAAATTTCGTTTATCATAACAAAGGTGCATACCGTGCATACGAAATAGATAGAAAAATCTAACAAATAATGAAATTTCCATTCTGTTAGATTTGAATATTCACCCTTAAAGAAGGAGGTTGTTTTTATGAAAAAGATAGGATTAGCTTGGCAAATTGTCATTGGCCTTGTACTCGGTATTGCGGTTGGTGCCATTTTTTACGGAAACGCAGATGTTATAAAGTATTTGCAGCCAATCGGCACAATTTTCATCCGTCTGATTAAGATGATTGTCGTTCCAATCGTTGTGGCAAGCCTGGTTGTCGGTGTGGCAGGTGTCGGCGACATTAAGAAGCTCGGCAAGCTCGGCGGCAAAACCATTTTATATTTTGAAATCATTACAACCCTGGCCATCGCCATCGGTTTGCTGATTGCCAACGTATTTCAGCCGGGAGCGGGCGTAAAGATTGACAGCCTGCAAAAGAAGGACATCTCTGCTTATTTAACAACAACTGAAACAGTAAAGAGCCATTCCTTTATTGATACCTTTGTAAACATTGTACCAACGAACATTATCGATTCACTCGCCAAAGGCGATATGCTTGCGATTATTTTCTTCTCCGTCATGTTCGGTCTTGGTGTGGCGGCAATCGGCGAGCGCGGCAAGCCGGTGCTGAATTTCTTCCAGGGCGTGGCGGACGCGATGTTCTATGTGACAAACCAAGTGATGAAGTTTGCGCCGTTTGGCGTGTTTGCGCTGATCGGCGTAACCGTATCGCAATTTGGCGTAGCTTCCCTGATTCCGCTCGGCAAGCTGGTTGTCATCGTCTATGCTTCCATGGCCTTCTTTGTTCTTGTCGTGCTTGGCCTTGTGGCCAAGATGGTCGGCATCAATATCTTTGCCTTTATCAAAGTCATTAAGGATGAGCTGATTCTGGCTTACTCTACGGCAAGCTCTGAGACAGTATTGCCAAGACTGATGGAGAAAATGGAGAAGTTCGGCTGTCCAAAGGCGATCACGTCCTTTGTCATTCCGACTGGATATTCCTTTAACCTCGATGGTTCCACACTGTATCAAGCCATCGCAGCGATCTTCCTGGCGCAGATGTACGGCATTGACCTGTCCCTGTACCAACAGGTTACGCTGTTGCTTGTGCTCATGGTAACCTCCAAGGGGATTGCCGGCGTGCCTGGCCTGTCCTTCGTTGTATTGCTGGCGACACTTGGTTCCGTCGGCATTCCGCTCGAAGGCCTGGCATTCATCGCGGGCATCGACCGTATTCTGGATATGGCGCGCACAGCGGTGAACGTTGTCGGCAACTCGCTTGCAGCTGTTATTATGTCCAAGTGGGAAGGCCAGTATGACGCAAAGCAAGGACAAGCCTATCTGGAGGAAGTACAACGCGCTTCCTGATATCAGCAACAAAACCTCATGCCCCCGGCATGGGGTTTTGTTGTTCTTAGGCATTTCTAGGTCTAAGGTCTGAGCGCAAAACCGTTCCCAGGTGCGTTATGGGCGGATGCTGTTCCAGTTAAGATAGAGATATCAAAACGAAGGGAGGCCATCCAGATGAAGAAGCTGTTAACCTTTGCCGCTGCCGCGGTTCTCGCCATCATCGCATTTGCCAGCCTGGGGCATATCGCCGGGCTGCTGATCGGGGCTGCACTTGCCTACTGGAGCTTCCGATCCTTTCTGCGGTCCCGCAGTCTGCCGGGCAAGCTCTGGTGGGGCATTGCCGGATTGGCCGGGGTATCGGTGGTGCTTGGCAACTTCCCGGCTGTCATCGGCATCGGCGCTCTGGCGCTCTTGTATTATGGCTGGAAGGATTATCGGAAGCGTAAGGAACCGGCCGCGCAACCATTTGACAACTTTGAGCGCGAATGGGAAGCATTGATGAAAAAATAATAAAAAGGAAGGAAGAAACACAATGAAAACTTCATTATTCCAACGGATCCGCAGCACATTTTTGGCAGACATGCACGAGTTGCTTGATGAGAAAGAGCGCCAAAATCCAATCGCTCTGCTGAACCAATATTTGCGCGACAGCGAGCAGGAGGTCAAACGGATTGAAAAGCTGATCAGCCGGCAGCAGCAGCTGCGCACCCAGTTCTTCCGCGAACTGGAGCAGGCGCGCTATATGGAAAAGAAGCGCAGACACCAGGCTGAGGTAGCCTTCCAGGCAGGAGAGGCAGCTTTGCAGGAGCGTGCCCTTCAAGAAATGCAATATTATGCCAAGCAGGCGGCACAGCTTGAGGAGCAGCATACAAGGGTGATTGAACAGACAGAGGATCTGCAGCAGAAGCTGGAGGAAATGAAAAACCGCTTGAAGGAGCTGCATGCCAAGCGGCTGGAGCTCATGGCACGTGAAAATGCCGCACATGCCCACCGGCGCATTCATGATGCGATGCATAAGGTGTCGGATGAAAATCCGTTCCTTCGCTTCAGTGAAATTGAGGAGCAGATCCGTGATCTGGAAATGCGCATCACGGCTGATTATGAGCGGGATACGTTTGATTATAAAATCGCCAGGCTGGAAAAGCAGCTGAAGGAGAAAGAAACGGTACAGCAGGAAATCAGCTTATGATATAGTGGTAGAAGAAGGAAAAGGGATTGCAGGGCAATTCCTTTTTCCTGCGGAACGGGAAGGCTCCATTGTGGAAGCCTCCCTTCGGTGAGCCGTGCAAGCCATGAAAGCATTTCGGATTGTCCAGCTTTCATGGCTGGCTCACTGCCAGGGAGAACCCCCGGCACACAAAGGCAAAAGGCGCCTTTGAGGCCGGAGAACCTCCCTTCGGTGAGCCGTGCAAGCCATGAAAGCATTTCGAGAGAGGAGGAATGGAGATGAAACGGTCTTTATCACATACAGAAATTGTCAGCGCCGGGCTGGTCATCTTAGGAATTGGCGTGCTTGCCGATCTCATTACAGGCCGCTTTTCCCCTCCTGCTCTTCTGTTCGCGGCAGCGCTGCTGCTGTTGGGGCGGCACTACCGGCGCAGGCGCAAAATGGCAAGGGGGAATATGCTGCTTTTGATCGGCATGCTGACGTTGGCCGGACAGCTTTTCTCCTCCGTTGCCTTTCAGCTGCTGCTGGCGGCAGTCCTGCTGTATGGCGGTGTTGAACTGCTGCGGAGCCGGCGGCGGCCATTGTCCATTTCCTTGCAGCCGGCATCGCCGGCAGGCAGCCGCCTTGTAAGGAAGCAGCCGTTTCTGCGCAATTTTCTGATTGGCACCCATCGGGTGATGGACCGGATTTATGAGCTGCAGGATTGGAATATCCGATATGGCATCGGCGATGTGGAGGTTGATCTTTCCACCGCCATGATTCCAGAGGGAGAGACTGTGCTTGTCATTCACGGGGTAATCGGCAATATCCGTTTGCATGTGCCCTACGATGTGGAATTGTCCTTGCATCACAGTGTCCTGATTGGCAAAACGGTCATGCTTGGCGAGGAAGACCGCAGCTGGAACCAGACTCTCAGCTGGATGACGGAAGGGTACGCAGCGGCGCCGCGCCGCGTCAAAATTGTTACATCGCTTTTCATTGGCGATACGGAAGTGAGGTATGTATGATGCAGTACAAGCATGGATTCTTTCGGACTGTGTTCCATACCTCGCTTTTGGGTGCTGCCGGAGCGGCGCTTTTTGCCACCGTTATCTATACGTGGACAAGCGGGCAGGATGTGTACAGCTTTTTGTGGACAAAGATTGCCTCAGTTCCTGTTGTATTGTTTGTGCTTGGCGGCAGTGTACTGCTTGGAGGAGCGATCGGCTATGCAGCGGCGCAGCAGCTGCGCCGGCGTGTCAATACGCTCTCGGCCATGCTGATGGACTTGGAGCGGGGCAATTTGCAGGTGCAGATGCCGGAGGGGGAGCTGGATGAGTTGGGCCAGGTGGAGAAGCGGATTGCGGCTCTGGGCGGCAGGCTGCAGGAGCAGACGGCGCTGTTTCAGCGGATTGCCAGCGAGCGGACGGAGTGGAGCGAAGAGCTGCGGCAGGAGGCCATTTCACAGGAACGGCACCGGCTCGCGCGCGAACTGCACGATTCTGTCAGCCAGCAGCTGTTTGCGATGTCCATGATGATGTCGGCGGTGAATGCCCAGGAGCAGGCGTGTGCAGAGCCTGTCCGGAGGCAGCTGCAGCTGATTGAGAATATGATTGTGAATGCGCAGTCGGAAATGCGTGCCTTGCTCCTGCATTTGCGTCCGGTTCAATTGGAAGGGAAGAAGCTGGCGGAAGGCATTGACGAGCTGCTGACAGAGCTGTCCCGCAAGCAGCATATCCGGCTGGAATGGCTTGTCGATCCGGTTCAGCTGAATCGAGGGGTGGAGGACCATCTGTTCCGGATTTTACAGGAGGCGCTGTCCAATACGCTGCGGCATGCGAAGGCCAAGAAAATGGAAGTGCGGCTGCGCGCGGTAGGCGGGCAGGTTATCTTAAAGGTGCTTGATGACGGAGTCGGCTTTCAGGTGGAGCAGCGGAAGGCAGGGGCATATGGACTGCAGTCCATCCAGGAACGGGTGCAGGAGATTGGCGGCACTTGGAAAATCATCAGCTTCCCGGGAAAAGGGACACAGCTGGAGGTTAAGGTGCCGATGATTGAACAGGGGGATGAAGCATGATACGGATTCTATTGGTGGATGATCATGAAATGGTGCGGATGGGAGTGTCCGCATACCTGTCCATGCAGCCGGACATGGAGGTGGTCGGCGAGGCGGAAAATGGGCGGCGAGGTGTCGACATGGCCTTGGCGCTCCGTCCGGATGTGATTCTGATGGATTTGGTGATGGAGGAGATGGACGGCGTGGAGGCAACACGCCGTATTGTGGCGGCTTGGCCGGAGGCGAAGATTGCGGTGGTGACGAGCTTTCTGGATGATGAAAAGCTGTATCCTGTCATTGAGGCGGGCGCAGTCAGCTATTTGCTGAAAACATCCCGTGCCAGTGATATCGCTGATGCAGTGCGCGCCACTTACCGCGGAGAAAGCGTGCTTGAGCCGCAGGTTACCGGAAAGATGATGTCCCGGATGCGCCGCGGTGGAGAGCGGCCCTTGCATGAAGAACTCACAGAGCGTGAACAGGAAATTCTGCAGCTGATGGCAAAGGGAAAATCGAACCAGGAAATTGCAGATGAGCTGTTTATTGCCCTGAAGACAGTAAAAACACATGTCAGCAATATTTTAAATAAGCTGCAGGTAGTGGACCGGACGCAGGCGGTTATTTATGCGTTCCGCCACCAATTGGTGAAGTGAAGCGGGTCAATCCAAAGGGAGGGCCTGCTTTTTATTTTTACAGACAATGCTCCGGGACAGGGACGGCATCATACATATGGTAACGATAATGATACTATGAGAGGTGAGCCATCATGAATCCGTATTGGTATGGACCCGATATGCGGCAGTTTCCAGTCATCACGCAGCCGTCACAGCCGTATATTCCACCGTTTCCGCCTTTCTTTCCCGGACAGGGACAGGGGCAAGGCGGATATACGCCGCCACCGCCGCCAGGGGGAGGCGGTGGGCAGCAGGGAGCGCCACAGACGCCGCCGCCATCCTTCACACCGCCGCGCCCGCCATCCCAGGCGAGCCTGTATGCAGTCGATCCCGGCGCAATCCGCCGCTGTCTCTACCGTTACACCTACGTCTGGCTGCGCAATGGCCGCGGCTTCTGGTTTTATCCCATCTATGTCGGCCGCAATTCTGTAGCCGGCTACCGCTGGCGCCCGAACCAGTATCGCTGGTCCTACGTGGGCCTTGATTTGAATTCCATTGAGTATTTCGAGTGCTCCTTCTAATGGCAGCAAGGGCTTTCTCCGAATGGAGCAGGCCTTTTTTACGGTGCATGCTGCATGTACTGCAGCAGCACATCAAAATCGGTAGGCCCCTCAGCGAGTATGCTTCCCTTTGTAAAAGCAAAAAATCGGTCACCGCCTTGCGCCAGAAAGGAATTGACTGCCACTGTATAGACTTGCCTGTCATCAAACGGCCGGCCGTCATCCAAGGAGATGGGAAAGGAAACAGCATCATAATGCAGTCCAGCGGCATACAGCGGCTCTTTGCGTCCGTTCCATTGCTCCGCCAGCACTTCTTGAATTTGCCTGCCTGTCATCTGCAGCTTCATAATCCGGTGCCGAAACGGCTGCACGGAGAATAAAGATCCCCAGGTAATGCTCCCGGTTTGCAGGTCGCTCCGGATGCTTCCAGCATTGACAAAGGCAATATCAGCTCCAACCGCCTTTCGCTGCGCCTGTGCGAGCATATTTCCGAGTGCGCCATTTTGTCTCGTTAAGGAAGCAGTGCTGCTGCTGATAATGGTATCTGCCTGGCGGGCGTCTGCTTCCCAGTGATGGAGGAGTCTGGTCACAGTCTGGTCCGGCTGTATCCGGTCCTGGTCCACCAGAATGACTTTGCCCGTTTTGTGGATCACATCTTTCGTAATTGGGTCAATTTGCAATTCTGCTTTGGCATAGGCCATCCCATACGAATACCCCTCCAGCAGCAGCTTTCCATCCACTTCTCCATTGATATAGGAATGGTTATGGCCGCCGAAAATGACATCCACCTCGTCATCTACAGCCTGGGCCAAATCAGCAAGCTCACCGGTTGTAGCACCTCCCTCCGTTGTGCCGGGCACATGTGCAAGAACAATAATGGTGCGGATGCCTGCTTTTTTAATTTCCTGCACCGACAGATTGATGGCTTCTGCTTCATCGAGGAACGAAACGGAAGCAACATTTTCCCGCAGTGTAACGTCAGGTGTTTCGGTGGTTGTCACACCTATGAACGCAATGGGAATGCCGTTTACGGTTCGGATCAGATAAGGCGGGAATAAGAGCTGGCCGCTTTCACGGTCCACAACATTGGCAGAAATATAGGGGAATGCACTTCCAGCAAAAAAGCCTGTTTCCGGATGAGTGCCGCCGTGAATGAGCCGTTCCATTTCTGTGACGCCATGGTCAAATTCATGATTGCCCAGTGTGCCAGCGGTAAAGGGAAGAGTGTTCAAAAACGCCATGGCAGGCTCATCCTGCCGCAAAGCGGATATGGCAGGGCTGCCGCCAACCATATCCCCGGCGTGGACAAGCAATGTATGCGGCTGATGCTTCAGTTCAGCAAGAAGATAGGCGGATACATAATCAGCACGGCCAGTCTTTTTGCCTTGCAGAGCACTGGTTGTATTCAGTTGCCCGTGGAAATCATTCAGGCTGAGCACTTGTATAGAGACAGGAGCAGGCTGGGGAGAAAATGAATGGATGAACAGAGAAAGGGAAATCAGCCAGGAAAACCACATAGACGTCAACTCCCTTCTTGATTTGAAGCCATTGTAATACAGCAAAGCCTGTATATATATAAAGCGCATGTAAAGAGAATCTAACAATTCCTTAAAGACCCATGAGGATATAAGGGGAGGAAGGAGGAATTTCCTGGGGGAGCAGCGAAAGTATATCAGCATATCCGCTGGCTGGATACAGAAAACAAACTAGAAGAGGTGACGGCAATGCTAATTCCAATTCTATTTCTTGTGGTGAGTGTGTTGGCAATCAGTGTATGTGTGTATTACATGCGTGTCGATAAGCAAGACGAAGTGCTTCTCCTTCAGAAAGGAAGTTTGTTGGCGAGAGGGTCCCGATTTGTCGTATGTTCCAAGTGCGGCCGAGCGCAGGCAAGCAGCGGCGGATATCAGGAGTGCTGCAGGACGAGGATGTAAAAAAGACTTGGGCTAACCAAGTCTTTTTTTGTATTTCCGGATAATTAGCAGTCCAATGAGGCCTCCAATGGTGCAGGGCAGCCAGAAGCTGGCCGAGCCGCCGTCGTCATGGAGCCATTCGATCGGCAGAAAGAGGCCGAATGTGTACAGAATCAGCATGGATGCAAAAAAAGAAAGAAGTCCGAAAATGATAGAATATATGGTCATAGTTTCACCTCCACCCCCTAGTATTGGTGAATTTTGGAGAAAACATAGCCGAATCATTAAATTTTTAAGGATAAAAATTAGTTAAGATCATATGACTAGTCTTAAATAAAGTTTTTAAGTACCCCTTTTAAGAGGGATACATCTCTTGTAGAATAGAAAATGAAACTGATATATAAAGAGGTGTACGATGAAAAAAAGCCGTACGGGAGCATGGGGAATTGTAAGTGCAATTGGGGTATTTCTGCTGTCTAAATTAAAATGGGTACTGGGGATTGTAAAGCTTGCCAAGTTTTCCACAGCCTTCAGCATGCTGCTTTCGCTTGGGGCATATGCTGCAGTGTACGGGTGGAAGTTTGGGGTGGCGCTTGTCTATTTGTTGTTTGTCCATGAAATGGGGCACGTGTGGGCGGCCCGCCGCTTGCGGCTGCCAACGTCTCCAGCGCTGTTCTTGCCTTTTGTCGGAGCGGTTGTGGGATTGAAGCAAATGCCGAAGAATGCCCGGGATGAAGCTTTTCTTGCTTATATGGGGCCTCTATTCGGCCTGTTGTCGTTTCTGCCTGCCATCCCGCTGTATATATGGACGGGAGAGCCGTTTTGGGCGCTTGTTATCGTTCTTGGCGGCAGCATCAACTTCTTCAATCTGATTCCGGTGTCGCCCCTTGACGGAGGCCGCATTGCCGGCGCAATCAGCACAAAGCTCTGGGTGGTAGGCCTGATCATTTTATTGGTGTATGCAGTGGCAGCCTTCAGCATTATGGGCTTTTTCCTTGTGCTGCTCGGTGTCAGCACGTGGTTCAGCCTGCGCAAACGGCAGAAGGAAGCGGACGATGCTGCAGCGGAGGAGGAAACCTACAGCTATTATTTGCAGCGGCTGCGCCGGGAATGGGAAGCGTATGGGGCTGTACACCGCACTGTGTTTCAAATGGAAAATCACCGCTCTGAGCTGCAGCTGCGGGCAAACCGCGGTTCCTTGCCTGCGAAGGAAGCCCGAGAGCTCTTGGCGCTCGACCGTCTGACAGACGCCTTTCGTCCGTTTGACTATGTTATGGAGGGAGAAGAGCAGCAGGAGCAGCTGCCGGCTCTACAGGAAGCCTTTCAAAGGGTGGAAGAGCAGCTTCGGGAGACCGCAGCGGAACGGGAAGGCATCCGCAACTACTATCAGCTTAGCGGCAGGGAACGGGTACAAACGCTCATCATTTACTTGCTGCTGCTGGCTGTGCTCGGCTATAGCGCCTACTACGGCAACCAAATTCTGCTGGAGCATCCGTAGCTCAGACAACGGTAGCTGAGAAAAATGTCGGAATTACGAGAATGGTTTTTGCAGGAAACTGTCAGTTTACAGCGAAACTGAAAAGTGTGAAACAGAATAGTACATTATGTAACACAACCGTCTTACTTGCTGCGCACAACGAGGGAAAGAGGTACAGGCAATGAAGAAACTGTGGAGCATAATCGGCATTTTGACAGCCATGCTAATCTCGTATTTTTTGCTGAGGGAGTTTATGGTCTATTATGCGGACCGTCCGATTGGAGCAGGGACCGCACAAGCGAATGTCCAGCTTGCGGAAAAGGAAGGGGTACTGCAGTTCATTGGAAAAACGCATGCCAGCTTAAATGATTTCTTGAATTTCGGGAAAGCGGAGCAATATACAGAGGGCGACTGGAAGCTGCTGCGTCAGTGGCTGCAGCAGGAGGAGCCGGCTCTGCAGAATATAGAGAAGAGGGCGCAGGACCCGAGACTGAAACGGGATTTGTCGCGAAGCCACCGGCTGCTGAAGCTGGGGGCATCTGCCGGAAATATCCAGTATGTGATTTACGGGCATCGGATTTATCACGACTTGGATATTTTGGCCAATGGATTTAAGGGCGAAACAAATGTATGGGGCTACACAGAGGTGGGCGGCGGCAAAGAAGTGCCGAAGCTGGAGGAGCATTTGAAGCAAAATCCGCAGTAGGAGTGCGCAGAGTGGGCGCACTCCTTTTTGGTGCCCGCTTTTCTCTGGGAGCCGGCTGCACTTTTCGTGGTGTCCAGCTGCAGCAGCCAGCCATCTGCCAGGGAGAACCCCCGGCACAGAAAGGCAAAAAGCGCCTTTCAGGCCGTGGAACCTCCCTTCGGATAGCGGAACGGGCCGCTTCCACTTTTCGTGATGTCACAGTACCGTCACAGAATGAACATGATTTGTGTGATTTGCATCACAGTTTTGTGCGCGGGACTTTTCTATAATAAACACTGTGGAAATGAAATTTACATAGAAAAGGTGATCGATATGACAACAGCGGCAAAGCCACTCATGAGTGAGAAAACAATGGAAATTGTGAAGGCAACTGTTCCGTTGCTGCAGGAGCGCGGTGTAGAGATTACGACTTACTTCTATCAAACGATGTTCGCAGAGCATCCGGAGCTGCTGAATATCTTCAATCACGCCAACCAAAAGAGGGGCCGCCAGCCGCAGGCATTGGCAAACTCCGTGTACGCAGCGGCAGCCAACATTGAAAATTTGGGAGCGATTATTCCGGTTGTGAAGCAAATTGCACACAAGCACCGCAGCCTTGGAATTAAGGCCGAGCATTACCCGATTGTAGGAACATACTTGCTTCGAGCGATTAAAGAAGTGGTGGGAGCACCGCAGGAGATCCTGGATGCCTGGGGTGAAGCATATGGCGTGATTGCCGACATCTTCATCCAAGTAGAAGCCGGAATGTATAAGGAAGCCGAAGAGCAAGCGGGCGGCTGGAAGGAATTCCGCGGCTTTACCGTAACGAAAAAGGTGCGGGAGAGCGACACCATTGCCTCCTTCTACCTGCAGCCGGCTGATGGCGGCGCTCTGGCGGCATTCCTGCCAGGTCAATATGTGAGTGTTAAGGTGGAAATTCCAGGCGAAACGTATACACATATCCGCCAGTACAGCCTGTCAGATGCATCCGGAAAGGACTATTATCGAATCAGCGTAAAGCGCGAAACAGCAGGCGCAGAGACGCCTGATGGCATTGTGTCCAACTATCTGCACGACCATGTGAAGGAAGGCGATGTGCTGCCGATCAGCGCGCCAGCCGGTGACTTCTTCTTGCATACAGAATCCGCTGCACCAGTTGTCCTGCTGGCAGGGGGTGTGGGCTTCACGCCGCTGATGAGCATGCTGAACACGCTGGCAGAACAGAAACGCCAAGTAACATACGTGCAGGCGGCGCTGAACAGCAAGGTGCATGCCATGAAGGAGCATACGGCAGCACTGGCAGCAGCGAACGAAAATGTCCAAGTCTATACCGTGTATGCTGAGCCGACTGAGGCAGACCGCGCTGCAGGCAGCTTTGAGAAGGAGGGCTTTCTTGATCTGGCTTGGCTGCAATCTGTGGCAAGCCAAGAAGCCGACTTCTACTTCTGCGGTCCGGTTCTGTTCATGAAGCATGTTAAGGCTATGCTTGAGGAGTGGGGCGTGCCGGCTGAGCGGATTCATTTTGAATTCTTCGGCCCGGCGGCGGCAATCTAAGAGCGACAAACAGGGGACGTTCAGTTCCCTGTTTTCTGTTCTCTCAGCAGGCGGTTCACCGTCTCGCGGCGGAGGCCGATCAGCTGGGCAATTTCAGTCTGTGTCAGCACCTCATAGATGGAGACATCATCCAGGTAAGCGGCAGCCCATTCCTCCAGGCGTTCCAACCGTTCTTTGGGGGAAACAGTGGTCAATTGGTCGATGCGCTGCTGCATCATCCGCAGCTTGGACTGCAGCTCCATTGCGATGTCGGCATATGCCTGTGGCTCCTGCTGCAGCTGTTCATACCAAGAGGCCGCCGGGATCACCTCGACTTCTGTTCTAATGACAGCCACTGCTGTTCCATGATATTCTTTAGGAGAAATGAGGGAATGGTGCGGAATGGTTTCACCCGGGGTGACAAGGTTGAAGAGAAAGGAGGAGCCGTCCTCCTGCAGCCGGACGACCTTGAGCAGGCCGGTTTTCACATGGTAAAGAGGTCCTTCTTCGCCCTGTCGAAACAAAATTTCACCTTTATGTAAAATCACAAACAAGCACCTCTTTATTTTTATTTTGTCCTCTGTTAGTATACTGTGTAGTGTATGAAACTGCAATGGAAGTGGATGTAGGGGGAGGAGCGCCATGTTCGAGAGAATGCTGGAGGCAAGAGTTCCGGAAGACGCCGTTGTTCATGTGGAAGAAATGACAGGCGGACTTGTGTTATCTGTTGAAATTGACGGGAAAATTATTTATACAATGGCATATGATCAGGAAACAGACAGCTATGCGGAGCTCTACGACCGGAATGACCGGCGGGCGCAGCAGGTGCATGAGGATTTAATGGGCTGGACCCTTCTTCACTAGAGGATGCTACCGAATGAGGTGCATCCTCTTTTCTATATATCGGGAAGCCGATTCTTGTCGTGGGATTGTAATCACTTGTAACTGCATTGTAAATGCCTATTAACCTGTGTTCCTTGCACTTGCAGTATGATAGAGGTACAAAGATTGCGGAAATGGAGGCTCCAGGTTGCGGGGATTGTACGGAACAAATTGGCATCTGCTGATCATTTGCTTTACGCTGCTTCTGTTCTTTTTAGGATTTCTGTATACATGCTGGCAGTAGAGTGGCTGGACTTGCGGCTCTTGTTCATACGCAAACTGTCTGAAAACGCGCCTAATTTTTCGGACTGTCGGAGATGAAAAAGAAGAGGATGCTTATGGGGCATCCTCATTTTACGTTTGTGGGACATGGCATAAACAAACGAGGCCCCTCCGCTTTTCTCTATGTCCAGCTGCGGGGCCCGGCTTCCTGCCAGGGAGAACCCGGCC
>NZ_JANCLT010000004.1:69842-363924 GCF_024294785.1 Ectobacillus ponti
CCGCATAAAAGGCAAAAAGCGCCTTTTAGCAACCGGAACCTCCCTTCTGGAAGCCAAACGAGGCCCCTCCGCTTTTCTCTATGTTCAGCTGCGGGGCCCGGCTTCCTGCCAGGGAGAACCCGGCCGCATAAAAGGCAAAAAGCGCCTTTTAGCAGCCGGAACCTCCCTTCTGGAAGCCAAACGAGGCCCCTCCGCTTTTCTCTATGTCCAGCTGCGGGGCCCGGCTTCCTGCCAGGGAGAACCCGGCCGCATAAAAGGCAAAAAGCGCCTTTTAGCAACCGGAACCTCCCTTCTGGAAGCCAAACGAGGCCCCTCCGCTTTTCTTATACAGCCGACCAGATGAGCCGGATGCCGACAAGGATCAGGGTGATCCGCAGGGCATTGATGACAGCCTGCCCGCTGAGCCGCGTGTTAATATAGGCGCCGAGCTTGCCGCCGAACCAGGCGCCGGGAATGAGAGCCGCGGCATACAGCCAGTTCACATTGCCAAGGGCAATATGTGTGCCGGAGCTGACAATGGCGGACAGGAACAGAATGAACATGGAGGTCGCCACAGCCACATGGGGCGGGAAGGAAAAGAGCAGCACCATGGCCGGAACAAGCAGGGAGCCGCCGCCGATGCCGAACAAGCCGGAAATAAAGCCGACCGCCACTGAAATGAGGATGGCCAGCCATGGGTTAAATCCGTATTCCATGGTCCGCTCTCCATCAGTAAAGGTCCGGCGCCATACTCCCTTTCCTGTCAGCGGCAGCGGCTTGAGCCGGTTGCGCACAATCAGCAGGAGGGCAACCAAAATCATGAAGGAACCGAAATACAGGTTAAATGTCTGCAGGTTCATGAATTTATTGACATAGGATCCAAGAATACCGGCAGGCCCGCTGCCGATAAACAGGACAAGTCCGCTTTTGTAGTCAACCCGTTTGAGCTTCATGTAGGTGAGAGTGGAGGATAGCCCGGTGAACAGAACTGTTACCATGGAGGTGCCGACCGCCATTTGAGGTGATACAGTGTGCAGGAAGCTCAGATTGCCAAGTCCGACCAAGAGCGGCACTACGATGATGCCCCCTCCGAGCCCGACAAGGCTGCCCACTGTTCCGGCCAGCAGGCCGATGAGTAGTAAGAATATGTAGTCCAATCTAGAAACATCCCCTCTTTTGCATGTTGCATACGTTTATTATACACGAATTGACAAATCTCCCGGTGGCTTTTCTTATGGAAATATGTCAATCCGGCCGTAGACTTGGTATACTTTTGACAGGAAGATTGCGAAAAAGGGGCGGTAAAATGAAGGATTCACACTATACGGTAAGGGGCAGGCTTGAAACCTATTCCCCCTCCTTCACCAAGGCGGAGCAGAAGGCGGCCCAGGTCATTTTGGCAGAACCGGAGCGGGTAATGTATGCCTCTGTGACGGAGCTGGCGCAGCTGGCGGGTGTCGGGGAGGCGACAATTTTGCGCCTATGCCGCAAGATTGGGTATAAAGGGTACCAAGAACTGAAAATCGGACTGGCGAAGGAGTCGGAGGAATCTGCCGCCTCCTGCGGTACAGCTGAGCATGTGCTGCAGGAGGCAGCGGCCAGCATGGACCGGACAGCCGGCTTCCTGGACCAGGACACGCTGAGCCGGGCGAAAGAGGCAATTGAGAAAGCGGAGTGCGTTCACCTGTTTGGCATGGGGGTATCCGGTGTCAGCGCTGCGGCGGCCCAGAACCGGTTTTGGCAGACAGGAAAGCGCGCCTATGCGGCTTCAGACTACCACATGTATGAGATGCTGGCGCGTGTCATTCAAAAGGGAGATGTCGTGATTGTTATTTGTGCCGACGACAAAGCGCCGGATATCATGGAGATGGTGCAGCAGGCGAAGGACAAGGGCGCCGTTCTGATTTTGCTTACACCCTACGCCGCCTCGCCTGTAACAGCCTATGCGGATTATGTGTTCATTGCGAATGGGGGAGACGATTTCTTTCATCTATATATGTCTCAGTTATTCATTGTGGAGTGCTTGGTGCAGGCATGAAAAAAGACGGGGAGCCCGTCTTTTTTTCATTAGAAAATTAAGTTCAGCAGGAAGTAAAGCAAGGCTGCAATCGTTGCGGAAATCGGCAGGGTGATGACCCATGTGATCAGCATACGCTGCGCTGTGCCCCATTTGACACCCTTTACACGATGAGAAGCCCCAACCCCCAGAATGGAAGAGGAGATGACGTGTGTTGTACTTACCGGCAAATGAACGTAGGTTGCCCCGAAGATGATGGCGGCAGATGTCAGGTCCGCAGCCACGCCGTTTACCGGACGGATTTTCATGATGCCGCCGCCGACTGTTTTAATGATTTTCCAGCCGCCGATGGACGTGCCAAGACCCATGGCGATGGCACAGGAAGCCTGAACCCAGAATGGGATGTCTGTCGTTGTTAAATATTTGTTGGAAATGAGGGCCAAGGTGATAATCCCCATTGCTTTTTGCGCATCATTTGTCCCGTGTGAGTAGGACTGCAAGGCAGCTGTCAAAATTTGATAGATACGAAAACGCTTGTTCGTCTTTGTCAAATTGTGATTGCGGAACAGCACCTTGATAATCGTATAGACAATGTAGCCAAGGACAAAAGCCAAAACCGGCGAAATAATCAGCGCCTGCAAAATTTTTAAAAACCCGGCGTAGTTCAGGGCGCCGAAGCCTGCTGATGCAATGGCTGCCCCGGCAATGGAGCCGATCAGTGTGTGGGAGGAGCTGCTTGGAATTCCGTAGTACCAAGTAAGCAGGTTCCAGAAAATAGCCGAAAGCAGTGCTGCCAGAATCACGAGAGAGCCGTTGCCGAGTGTGAACGGATCAACAATATCCTTTGTAATCGTCTTGGCAACTCCGGTGAATGTCATTGCGCCGATAAAGTTCATGGTAGCCGCCAGCAAAATGGCCTGGCGCGGCTTTAATGCTTTTGTCGAAACGGAAGTGGCAATGGCATTGGCTGTATCGTGAAAGCCGTTGATGAAGTCGAAAGCCAAAGCGCCGATAACAATGAGAATCGTTAGTATGAACAATGTATCCATTGGTTTATGACTGCTCCTTATGCGTTCTTCATGATGATGGTTTCAAGAACGTTCGCTACGCCTTGGCAGCTGTCCGCAATTTCTTCCAGGTTTTCATAGATTTCCTTGTACTGGATAATCTTGATTGGGTCCTTTTCCATAGAGAACAGGTGCTTAATGGAATGGCGCAGGATGTCATCGCAAGTGGACTCATAGTCTTTAATCTTGATGGCATTTGTACGGATGTCCAGCAGCTTTTTATTGGACATTAATTCAATGGAATCCGCAATTTCCTTTGCACAGGCATTGATGGCATCCACGAATTTCACCATGAAATCATCTGCTTGTGTGATGGAGTACATTTCAAATAATGCGGCTGAGTGCTCCAGTCCGTCCAGTACATCATCAAGACTCATGGCCAGCTGTAGAATATCTTCGCGCTCAATTGGCGTGATGAATGCTTTGTTCAGCTCCATAATGATTTCATGCATAAATGTGTCGCCGGTTGTTTCATACTGCTTCATCCGCATGGAGAACTCTTTCAAGTCGCTCGCATTCTTGATTTTGTAATCTGCAAAGAATTGTGCAGCCTCTTTTAAATTTTCTGATACCTTGGATAGCATGTCGGAAAATTTATCCTTTTTTCCCTTGAAAACCATAATGAAACCTCCAACAAAAGATATAATAAAAACACAACAATCGCATTCTAACAAAAAAATGCATACAATTAAAAGATTTTCATGCGAATCTTTACAAAACCTTAACATTCAGAGTATTGTCCACACCACATATTCTGCAATAAATTTACATATGGGATTGATACAAGTAGCTTATCCGATTGTGCGGGAGATTATGAGGGAATCAGGGGGAGCAAGAAAACTGCCGCAAAAGCATGCTTTTGCGGCAGGACAGCCGGTTACTTTTCTATTCCGGCATGCGGCGGTGGAGCGGCAGATAGATGCTGAAGATTGTCCCGGCATCGCTGCTGCGCACCTTCATGCTGCCGCTGTGGTTTTGGATGATTTTCTTCGTCACGGACAGGCCGAGTCCCGTGCCGGCATCCTTGGTGGAGAAGAATGGATCGAAAACGTAGTCAATTATAGCCTGCGGAATGCCTGCCCCGTTATCCTCAAAGGTAATGCGAACCTGGTTATCCACCAGCCTGCTGCTGATCACGATGTGCAGAGGACGGTCTCCTTTGGCATCGACAGCATTTTGGAACAGGTTCAGGAACACCTGCACCAGTTCATTTCGGTCCATCTGCACGAAGCAGCCGTCCAAATCAGGCGACAGGGTATACTCCATGGTAATGCTGTGCAGAAAGGCTTCGCTGACCAGGAGCTGCTGTATATACTCCCGCAGAAACACATTGATGGGAAAGAATTCGGTTTTTACGTCATGCTCCTTCGTGATGGAAAGAAACTTCGTAATGATCCCGTTCGCCCTGTCCAATTCCGGGATGAGCAGCTGCTCAAAAAGCTCGCGAATGCTTGAGGATACATCGTCCTGCAAAAACTGCAGATAGCCGCGCACCGTGGTGAGAGGGTTGCGGATTTCGTGGGCAATTCCGGCGGCAATGCGGCCGGCCAGGGCCAGTTTTTCCGATTCCCGCTCTGTGTTCAAATAATGGAACACGCTCATGACACGGAAAATATCGCCGTTTGCATCACGAATAATCCGGTTGTTGCAGATGCCGTAGTTTTGGTCGAGTACCTCTTCATCATACATTTCCCGTCCGGTCCGCAAGGTCTCCAGCGCCTTGATCTTGTGGGGCGGGAGGTTTAACAGGCGCTCAATCGGTTTGCCGATTACGTCCTCACGGTGAAAGCCAAAATCGTCAGCTGCCCGATGGTTGCAAAGGGTGACAAGGCCATTCTTATCAATAAAGGTAATATGATGCGAAATCGCATCAAATAACGGTGTCAGCCAACGCTCAACCTGTGAGAACGGAACTGGGAACTGATACTCCTGTCCGAGAGAGAGAAAGGGTTTGTCTGCAGAATGAGCAGGCAGCTCCTGCAGGGAAACGGAAGAACCGCCCTCCCGCTTATGCAGCTCCAGGCCCAATTCCGGGTCGCGGTAGGTGATGCCATTTGGGAGATGCTGCAGCAATCTGCGGTAGAACAACAGCTCTTTTTCTGGATCTAATGTCGGTTGAATAGGTTTCACAATTTCCTCCGTTTTTTTCTTATATTTTCCGGGTGAATCGGAGCCATGACCATTATAGCATGCTGCGCCCGTATGTAAAATGAAGCAGCGGCGCCTTCGACAAGGCGGCAGGGCTTTGCTACAATGGAAAAAACGAAAAAAGGATGTTTGTGCCATGATTTCAGTAGGTGTGACAGGATGGGGCGACCATGAATCGCTGTATCCTGACAAACAATCACAGCGGCAGAAGCTGCCGGCGTACAGCCGCCATTTTTCCATCGTGGAGCTCGACAGCTCCTTCTATGCCATTCAATCCTTAAAAAACTATCAAAAGTGGCGGGAGGAAACGCCTGCGGACTTTTCCTTTGTCGTGAAGGCGTATCAGGGCATGACGGGGCATTTGCGGGGCGACCTTCCGTTTCCGAACGTGGATGCCATGTTTGAGGCGTTTCTGCAGTCCATCGAGCCGCTGCGGGCGGCAGGGAAGCTGAAGGCGGTGCTGTTTCAGTATCCGCCATGGTTCGATTGTCAGAAGAAAAATGTGGATATGCTTATCTACACGAAGCAGAAGATGGATGGTATTCCGTGTGCAGTGGAATTTCGCCATGCATCCTGGTTTGCCCCGGAGCTGCGGGAGCGGACGCTTTTGTTTTTGGAAAAGCAAAGGTGGGTCCACACCATCTGTGACGAGCCGCAGACGGAAACAGCCTCTATTCCGGCTGTCCTGCAGGCGACGCATCCGGACCTGACACTTGTCCGGTTCCACGGGCGGAACGTGCACGGCTGGAACAATCGCCGGCAATCGAACTGGCGGGCCATCCGCTGCCTGTACCGCTACAATGAGCAGGAGCTGCAGCAATGGGCGGCCGGCCTGCGCCGCTTGGAGCAGCAATCCAAGGAAATTTGTGTATTCTTTAACAACAACTCCGGCGGTGATGCCGCGGACAACGCTAAGCAGCTTATGCGCATCCTCGGTTTACAGCGGGGAGAAGAGGAACCGGAGCAAATCCAGCTGTTTTAGAACAGCAAAGAGCCATACAAACAGGGGGGAATGTACGGCTCTTTGCTTATATAAAAGAGGGGTAACAACTTATATCACTTGCTTACTTAGATGATAACGATTATCATTATCTTTGTCAACGGCTTTTTGAGGGGGAATTACATGAAAAAGGAACAAATTCATGCTGCCGTGGCTGCCCACCTGGCAGCAGGCGGGGCAGCAGCATTTTCAGAGCTCGAGCAGCTTCTGCTGCAACAGGGCATCCTCGCCGGAACGAGAGAGGACCGGCGGCAACTGGCGGAGGTCATCCGGGAGCAGAAGCTGGCCGGATTGTTTTGTCCCAGACCGCGCAGAGAAAAATAAAAAGCAACAGATGGGATCTGTTGCCCTATATAGAACGATGGTGTACGCTGCGGAATTGCTTGGCATCAAAGGGCGTGATTTCCTGTACAAAGGCCCGCATGATCAAACTCTCAACTACATCACTTTCTGTTGTGCCGCTATGCTGCCGTCTCTGTTTTTCCAGCAGCATATCAAGCCGTTCCCGCGCTTCCTTCGATAATCCTACTTCCAATATATATGTTTCCATACAGAATCCCTCCCTATGTCATTGTACCATAACAGGAGGGAGGGGAATGTGAATGTTTTCTAAAATTAGGCAATTCCAATGTACTTCAGCGTTTTGGCCGGTGTCGGATGCTCAAAGAAGTGCTGCAGGAACGCAATGTCTACGCCGGACTTGTAAGCGCAGTAGCCCCATGTTTTCCGGAGGGTGTGCGCGCTGATGCCGTCCAGCCCCGCTTCCTTGGCAGCTTTGTTCAGAATGAACCAGGCATGCTGGCGCGTGATGGAGGCGCTGCCCTTTTGCGACTTCAGCAGCGGCTCATGCAAATGATAGCAGCGGCGCTCGCCCAAGTAATCCGAAATGGCCTGCTGCAAATCCTCGCTGAGGGCAAACCACTTATGCTTCTTTGTTTTTTCATTGTAAAACAGGATGGAACGGCGCAACCGGTTTTGCGCGTCCAGAACGTCGGACACCCGGAGCTGCAAAATTTCGCTCACCTTCAGCCCGGAGTGGACCGCCAGCATAAACAGCAGCGCGTCCCGCTTTGAAGATTGGAGTAATATATGTTTCATCTGTTGTAATTGTGTTTGGTCTTGGATGGGCTGCCCCATTTGTTTCATTTCATCCATGTCATCCATCTCCCCGCACATCCTCTTATGAGGAATGGTATATTGCTTTTTACTATAGCGGGGAGGTGTGTTTTTGGTGTGAACTTGAGGTGAAATTCCGATAGAAATGTTAGATTTCTGCTTGCCTGAGGAAGAAATAGAACTCCACCCCGCCATTTTTGTTCTCTACGCCGTACGGTGCCCCGTGCAGCTCCAGAATGTTCTTGACAATGGAAAGCCCCAGTCCGGTTCCCCCTGTGTGGCGGCTGCGCGACGCATCAATCCGGTAGAAGCGGTCCCAAATTTTGTCCAGGCTCTCCAGCGGAATGGGCTCGCCGCTGTTCCAGATGCTGATCTTCACCAGATGTCCGTCAGCAGCGGCAGATACAATCAGCTGCTGTCCGGCCGGCGCATAGCGGATTGCATTGCTCAGCAGGTTGACAATGACCTGGTCGACGCGGTTCCGGTTCGCTTCCACCAGCAGGCTGTCGTCAATTTCAAGCTGCACCTGCAGCTCCTTTTCCTCAGCGCCAAACAGCAGACGGCTGTATACCTGGCGCAGCAGCGCCCCGATGGGGAAGGCTGTCATGTCCAGCTTATACGTGCCGGATTCCAGCTTGGCCAGCTCCAGCATATCCACAATCAGCGTGTCTATTTTTTCGACTTCTTCCAGAATGACCTCTGTGTAATAGTCTGTATTCTGCCCGACCCCGTCCTGAATGCCTTCTGCAAAGCTGCGGATTACGCTGAGCGGCGTTTTGAGCTCGTGGGAGACGCCGGAGATAAACTCTTTGCGCGTCCGTTCCAGCTGCCGTTCCCGCTCAACATCCTGCTTCAGCTTCTCATTTGCCACCCGCAGCTTGTCAATCCGGTCCTTCAGATTGACGGACAGCGTGTTGATGCTCTCGGATAAGCTGCCAATTTCATCATTTGACGTGGCAGCCAGCTTCTCGGAGAAATCGAAGCCTGCCATTTTCCTCGTGACCTCACTCATCTCCAGCAGCGGCTTGGAGATGATTTTGGAGTAATAGAAGGAAAGCAGAATAATAACAGCAAATGCAATGAGAAGGGCGTACAAATAATAGCTTTTTAACACACCCATCGCCTCATTGACAGGCTGCAGGGAAGTCATCGCGAAGGCAAATTCGGTTGCTTGCCCATTATGCATGATGGGCTTGACAAAGATTTGGTTTTTCACCCCATTGTCATCCTCCATCAAATAGGTGGTCAGCTCGGACGGATCGGATTCGCCAAACCGGACTGACAGTTCCCAGTGCTGAATGCCCTGAATCAGCATGTCCACATTGTTGGCGAACTGTACGTCTGTTTTCGTGGGAAGATGCAGCTGGGTAATCGTCCCCCGCACCGTCACCAGCAGACTCTGGGAGGAGGGGAGGCTGCCCAAATCGGCAAGCTTAATGCCGAAGAACCGCAGACTGTCCACGACACTTTCGTTCGTCCATGTATTTGTGTTTGTCTGGATGAAAATGGGGATGACCATTGTGCCTTTCCGGATGCCCTGGACCAATACATCAGCACCCGCTTCGGCCTGCAGGCGCATAAAGGCGGAATAGGCATCTGCCGTCAGAACATTGTTTAACGGAATTTGGAAGGTTTGCCCTGTAGTGGCATCCTGGACAACCATATCATAGTAGCTCTTGTCGCGGACGACTCCGTTTCGGTCCAACAGGACAATCTGCGCGTTTGTCCGCTCATAGAAAATCTGCTGCAGCTTCCGCAGCGCATCAGGCGACTGGTTGCTTTTTTCATAGGATGTCACGAAGGTTTCAAAGGCGTTTTGTACGTTGTTGATTTTCTTGTTTATATAAAAACGCTCCAAAAACAGCGACTGGCCGAGAAAGAATAAGAGAAACGTCACGATGAATAAACCGGACGTGATCAAAAACAGCTTCATGACGATGCTTCGTCGTTTCACAGCCCCACCCCGCTAGGAATTTTGTATCCATTATACCGGGACAGCGGCAGAAACGCACATAGAAAAAGCAGAGAAGCTTGCCGGACGTATGACAAGTTTCTCTGCTTTTGTCTTATTGCAGGGCTGCTTCCAACGCAATTTCAATCATTTCATTGAAGGTTGTCTGGCGCTCTTCTGCACTTGTTTCTTCACCGGTGAAGATGTGATCGCTTACTGTCAGCACGGATAGGGCATGTACGCCGTATTTTGCAGCCAGCGTATAGAGAGCTGTTGTCTCCATTTCGACTGCGAGCACGCCGTACTCGCCAAGCTTCTTCACCATGTCCATGCTTTCGCGGTAGAAGGTGTCTGCTGTCAGCACGTTGCCGACCCGCAGGCTCAGGCCCTTCGCCAGCCCCGCATCATAGGCGCGCTTCAGTAAATCAAAGCTTGCGCATGGCGCAAAGTCAAAGCCCGGGAATGTCAGACGGTTGATGTTGGAATCGGTGCAGGTTGTCATGGCCAGGATGACATCACGCACTTTTACATCCTTCTGGATGGCTCCGCATGTGCCGACGCGGATTAAATTCTTTACGCCGTAGCTTTGAATCAGCTCATTGACGTAGATTGAAATGGATGGAACACCCATGCCGGTTCCCTGTACAGAGACGCGCTTGCCCTTATAGGTTCCGGTAAAGCCGAGCATGCCGCGCACGTTGTTGTAGCACTGCGCATCCCCGAGAAATGTTTCTGCAATATATTTGGCGCGCAGCGGATCGCCCGGCAGCAGAATGGTTTCGGCAATTTCGCCTTGCTTTGCTCCGATATGTACACTCATTGATAAGTCCTCCTTCATAAGTGATGCAGTATGAATTATATACCAGGGCCGAAACGATTGAATAGTAAAATGTGAAGAGATTGGAAATTTCCTTTTCGTAGTATGTACGCTTTTGAGTGCGGAAATTCCGGGGCGCAGCGGGGAAGGGAAGGAATTGTCCAGCGGCGGCGCGGGCAAGCTATGAAAAAAGAAAGGCGGTGTGCTTATGCCAGACCCGGCATCACGGCAGCAAAAGAAGGAGCGCGTCCATGTACAGAGGGAAGTGAGCGTTTCCCCGACCGGCACAATCAGCGCGGCGGGAGAAATGGCGCAGGGCGCGCTTGGCGGCTTCTCATTTGATGAGATGATTGGGCAGGACATCTTTGGAGATGAGGAATAACCGATGAAGAGAACGAGATTTACGGTGGCGCACATTGACCAGTATATGCATGCGCGATTGAAGCAGATGGAGGAAGAGTTTGAACGGAAGCTGGGGAAGCGTGTGGCCCTGGTGGCTTATGAAGCGGAGGACAAGGGCAGAGAATAATTCTCTGTCTTTCCTTTCAATTTCAATTGACAATGATTCTCATTATTGATATCTTGAAAGAAAGAGGAAAGGGGCGCATACGAGCATATGGAAGCACTTTGGAACCGCTACCGCATTTGTCAGACAAGCGATGATACATCTGTCCACTTAACCGGCCAGCAGCTGTTCTCCGGTCAAGTGGAAATGGCACTTGAGCATATCCGCCAAACCTTTCAGGCGCCGGATCAGCGCGTGGCTGCTTCGTTGTTCATCAAGCGGTATTGCGGGTATTTGGCAGCGCTGGAGGCGATGAGCCGCTGGAATGCGGAAGCTGTGCTTTCTTTGTCCGATATGTGCTTCCGGTGTACGGAAACACAAGTATTTGCCCACTGCCAGGCAGCCTGTGTCCGGCATTTCACGGAAGGAGACCGCAATGAGTGGCGCGAGCAGGTGGTGCAGCGCCTGTTCAGCCAGCATATCGCGGTCATGATTGATGCCCTGTCAAAGGCGACGCGCCTGCCATGTGCGACCATGTGGTCCCATGTGGCCTTCTATATGCATGTCATGTACCGGACATGGCTGCAGGAGGAAATGGATGAAGGGGTGCGCGCCCGCATCCGTGATGATTTCCAATATCTGCAGTCACTGCCGTCCCAATGGTTTGACGGCACCTGTAATCCGCTGTGCATGTCCTTTTGTACGGTCAAGCATCCGTGCAGGGAGGAGGATGTGCTGCTGCGCAAGGCATGCTGCCTCAATTATAAGACAAGCAAGGGCGCCTGTTACACATGCCCGCGCCTTACAGAGGAGGAGCGGCTGCAAAAAATGAAGGATTCTTTGCGGGCATAAACGATTGTTTATGCTCTTTTTTCTGGAGATTATGCTACAATAGAGGAAAAAATTGTTGGGGGATGCGTGTGAAGCGAGCAGCCATGGCAGTCGGAGGACTTTTGGCACTGTTCATCCTGGCGTTTTATTTGCAGCGCAGCGGCCTGTCGGGGCAAAAGACAGAAACAGCTGCCGGTGTGGATCAGGTTGTTTGGGATGTGAAGAATGCGGAAAAGGGAAAAGAGGCAAAGGTTTCGTTCATCATGCAAAACGAACGGGGAGAAGCGTTTCGCGGGCTGGGCGATACGGCGCGCGGGGCTGTAAGAGCAGTCATTGTTCCACCGTCACTGGCGGAGTATGAAGAGGTCCGGCCAGCCTCCTCAGGCGCAGGCACCTTCTCCTTTTCTTACACGTTCAAGCAAACAGGAGAATATGCAGTCTTTGCCTATGTGAAAAATAAAGACGGGCACGAGGCGGTGTCCCGCACAAGTGTAAAGATAGGCACGGACAAAAAGGAGACAAAGGCCAAGCTGGCGCCGAGCCCGCTGCTTTCCATGAAGGTCGGGCCATATGAAGCTTCGCTTGTATTTCCGGCGCTTCGTCCGGGCCAGCCATCGGACATTGTATTCCAGTTTACGCCGCAAAATCGGAAGGAGCTGTCCTTCCAATCTGCATCGGGACAAGTATCTTCGCTCCTTTTGCTTGATGAAAACCGGAAGCACCTGCTGTATGCAGAGCCTGTCCGGGATGAGAAGGGCAAGGAGCTCGTATTTTCCGTCACGTTTCCGGAGGAAGGGATGTACAAGATGTGGGCTTCCCTGTATGTAGATGGCAAGCCGTATGAAAAAACCTTTGTTTTGCATGTGGCAAAGCCGAAATCGTAAATGTTGGAAGGGGCATAGGCATGAAGCAGCTTGTGGAAGCCTGCAAGGTTCTGATTTTTGACCTTGACGGCACACTGTATGAAGGAACGGAACATTATGATTATTACGCAGAGCAAATCAAGCAGGAGCTTCCCGCGGATCTGCAGCCGCTGTTTGTACGTGACTATGAAGAGATGAAGCTGGGGAAGCACGCGCTCTCCATCGGCAAGGTGTATGATATGGAGCAGGATGCCATTCTGACGCTGGACCCGCTGGCGCATACTGTGGTGGAGGTGCAGACATGGACAGGGCAGACCTGGTCGGATGGTGACAGGGGAGCGGCTTATCCGGGACAAATTGTCTACGATGAGACGCGCTACATCGCGGTCGGGGACGGCTGGTGGCTGCCGTATGTCACCGGTGCGCATTATGGCGCCAAGGATACCTATCACTGCTATAACAAAACAAAGGATTATATGTCATCCCCCCAGTTTCACCTGCCGAAAACACCGGGGCTGCGGGAAGCGCTTGCCGGCATGAAGGGTGAGAAAACGCTCGTGCTGCTCACGAATTCGGATGGACCGGACGTACGCCGCCTGCTTCGGGGGCTCGAACTTGCGGACATATTCGACATGACAATTACCGATGCCCTGAAGCCGTTTCGGACAGCGGAGCATCTGCAGCATATTGTGCATACATACGGGGTGCGCCCCGACGAAGTGGTGTCCATTGGCGATAACTTTATCAACGAGCTGGCGCCAGCCCTGAAGCTCGGCATGCATGCCGTTTATATTGCGCCGCATGGCGGCGTCAGCGAGTACGAGAATTTCTTGATTGTACCTACGCTGGCACATGCATTTGCGTAGCGGAGCTGCCCGGACAGGGCGGCTTTTTTGTGCGGCCGGAAGCATTGGGCGCGGAAGCAAGCATCGCTTATCACGGTTTTCAGTCTATTCCCAAAATTATTAACGAATTTGCAAAATACTTATGGTAAGATACAGGTATAGAGTACGAATAGAGGTGTTGGGATGAGAATAAAAGAATATAAAGGATATGAGCTTGTAAAAGCCCAGTCCAATACATCTGAGGACTATTTCAACCGTTCTGAAGTGACATACATAGCAGATGGCGAAGAGCGGACATTGCATGTGCTGTACATCCGCTTTTTTGAGGAGCAGCTGGCAGAATTCACACCGTTTGCTGCCGATCCGGTGCTCGAAGCAGCCGGAGAGCCTGTCACCTTTAAAGAAATTGTCGCGCTGGCCTGTCTGCTGAAGGACCCGGCGCTGCAAAAGCGCAAGCGGCTCTATTTCAACACAAAGGAAGAACTGGGCGCCTTCTTTGACGGGCAGACGATCCAGGCGGTACAGCAGGTTGTGGCGCAGGTTAAGCAGAACGGAAGCGCTGAATATGCTTCCGCATTATCTTAAGGGGAAGAAGGGAGAACGGGCATGTCAAACTCCATTGTGGAAAATCAAACAAAGCAGGTAGAGAGCTTCCTGCAGGAAACCGTAACAGCTATGACACACTACTTGAATCACCACACGATTGGATCGTTGCTTGGGGAAGCAGAGGAAGGAAACCAGCCGTATTATGAAGGTCTCCTGGCAACAATGAGACGACTGCTTGTCTTCTGTGAAGAAGGCTTGGATGCGTGCCGTGTGCTGCTGCAAAGCAAGCCGTTCCGTAAAGGGGCTGCCGAGCGCATGCTGTACAAAATCTATCATCAAGTCATCTGTGAGTTTTTCTCCCCGAAGCATGATCAGTGGTACGAAAACAGCCGCTCTGCTTACACGGGCAGAAATGCAATTGCATTCCATATGGCGCCGCCGCCGTCTCTGAAGGAGCTGATCCGCAGCCTGGAGGGGAAGTTCCAAGCAATGCGCGAAGAGCTGGAGTACTACGAAACAGACTACCAGACAAAGATGATTCAATCGCAATAAGGGGAAGGGGGCTGGCTGCAGCTCCTTTTTTGCTGCAAATCGTTGCTCATCACCCGCGCTGCCATGGCTTCCCGTCATACCCCTATTTCCCGGCGAATACATATAGAAGGTACAGCGTAAGGGGGTGCCACATGAATCAGCGGGAGCTGTTCCGAAATTATTTTCATGAGGTCGAGGATTGGTGCGAAAGTGTGCTGCATATCCTGGACAGCCGGGCTGCAGAAATTTATAACGTGCACATATTGGAGTATAAGATTCAGCTGCTGCTGGAGCGGCTGAAATATCAAGGGGACTGTGACGTTGATTTTGTCTACGAAGTCAGCGATGATGTGGAGAATATTCAGCACCGTCTGGAGGAGATGCTGACATACGGGCGGCAGGAGGGGCTGTTGACCTATGAACGGGGCTATGCCTACACCCGGCAGGCCGTGCCGGTTGGCGGCCATATGCTGCCGCCGCTTCCGTATCCGTACGATTCCTTGGAGCCGTACATTTCCAAGCAGATTATGATGCTGCATCATGATAAGCACCACCGCAGCTATGTCGACGGGCTGAACAAAGCGGAGCTGATGATGCAGAAGGCGCGGGAGACAAACGATTATGCGCTGCTGAAGCACTGGGAGCGGGAGGCCGCCTTTCATGGGTCCGGCCATTACTTGCATACCATTTTTTGGAGCAACATGAGAAAGGGCGGCAGCCAGCCAAGCGGGGCGCTGCTGCAGCAAATTGAAGAGGATTTCGGCAGCTTCGGCCAGTTCAAGCAGCACTTCTCAGAAGCGGCCAATAAGGTGGAGGGCTCCGGCTGGGCCATTCTCGTCTGGGCTCCGCGCGCCGGCCGGCTGGAGATTTTGCAAAGCACGCTGCATCATCTCTTCACGCAATGGGATACGATTCCGCTGCTCGTGCTCGATGTATGGGAGCACGCCTACTACCTGCAGTACCAAAACCGCAGGGAGGAGTATGTACAGAATTGGTGGAATGTTGTGAATTGGGCGAACGCGGCGGAGCGCTTTGAGAAGGCGCGGCAGCTGGAATGGCAGCCGTTTTAAGGACGCACTGCATCGTGCGTCCTTTTTATCGTTTTGCAGGGGGACAAATGTCCCCATAGAGACAGAGAGGTGTGAGCAAACATGGTGATGTTATTTGCGAGAAAAGGAGATTTTGAAATTCCGCGTACAGGGATCAGCACAATCGAAACCATTGAACTTGGCGGCATTGCCCAAACCATTCTGATCCAGGGCGAGGATGCCCGTAACCCGGTATTGCTGATGCTCCACGGCGGACCGAGCATGCCGCTGCCCGGTGTCAGCTCACGCTCCCGTGATTTTGCTGTGGCAACAGCAACGAAGGAGCTGGTGAAGCACTTTACTGTAGTGTTTTGGGACCAGCGGGGAACCGGGAAGTCGTATCATAAGAGTATCCCGCAGGAGTCCATGCATATCGGCCAATATGTAGAGGATGCCAATGAACTGACTGATTATTTGCGGGAGCGGTTCCGGCAGGAGAAGATATTCTTGGCAGGCCATTCGTGGGGAAGTATTCTCGGGCTGCGCCTCGCTTCGGAACAGCCGCATAAATTCCACTTCTATACAGGATTGTCCCAAGTCATCAGCTGGGCGGAAAATGACCGGCTTTCCTATGCGTGGACGTGTAAAGAAGCTGAAAAACGCGGCAGCCGCAAGGCCATTCAGGAACTGGAACGGGTAGGGCAGCCGCCTTATACGAAAAGCCTCGAGCAATGGGGGGTGCTGCGCAGCTGGCAAATGCGCTTCGGGTCCATGATTTATGAGGATGCAGAGGTAAAGCATCCGGGAATGAAGGGCGCGCTTATGCTGCTGCTGCAATCGCCGGATTATACGATGCGGGACGTCATCAACGCATTGTACCGCGGCTTTCAGTTTTCCTATTCCCAGCGCATGATTGAAGAATTTGCCGAAATTGATTTCAAGAGGACGGCGGCCCGTCTGGAGATTCCGTCCTGCTTTATTCACGGCAGGCATGATGTGCACGTGTGGGGACAGCTGCTGACAGACTATTTGGCAGATGTAGAAACAGATTATGCCAAGCAGCTGTACTGGCTGGAGAAATCCTCGCACTTGTTTCATCCCGATGATGCGAAGCGGGTGGAGCAAATTTTTATTGATGAGGTTCGTCCGGCAGCGGATATACATATATAGTGGGAAGGAGGCTCAGATTCCGGGCCTCCTCTTTTTTGCCCTGTAAGTGCCCGTGCCGCTTTAGAAGGGAGATGCGTCCAGCTGCAGGGACTGGCTTGCCGCCAGGGAGAACCAGCCGGTTTCGCTTTTAGTAGCATCCAGCTTCGGCAGCCAACCATCTGCCAGGGAGGTTCTCCGACACAGAGAGGCAAAAAGCGCCTCTCAGGCCGGAGAACCTCCCTTCGGATGGCTAAACGGCTTCCTCCGCTTTTGAATCATATTCTTCATGTCCAAGCATACACTTGTACAAAACAAGAGTGAAGAAGGACGTGAAGCAGGTGCAGAGAGTGTTGAAGACAGGTCTTTCTGTGTTGTGTGTTGTGCTGTTGTACATAACCGCCTCCCCCCATACATATGCCGCTTTTGGCGGAGTGAGCGCCCGCAATGCTGTGCTGATGGAGCAGGAAAGCGGCCGGGTGCTGTATGCCAAGCAGGAGCACGATTCCGAGCTGATTGCCAGCATTACGAAGATTATGACGGCGCTTCTCGCCTCGGAGTCCGGAAAGATGAAGGACACGGTGACAATCACCAATACGATGGTGCGGACGGAAGGCTCCTCCATTTATTTGAAGCCGGGCCAGAAGGTGAAGCTGGAGGATTTGGTGTACGGCTTGATGCTGCGCTCCGGCAATGATGCGGCACAGTCGATTGCCGAGTATGTCGGCGGCAGTATGGAAGGCTTTGTATACATGATGAACGAAAAGGCGCAGGAAATCGGCATGAAGGACACCCATTTTTCAAATCCGTCCGGCTTGGATGGCGATGGCAATCATTATTCTTCCGCTTATGATATGGCGCTTTTGACAAGGTATGCCATGAACAATGAGCAGTTCCGGCAAATTACCGGCACCAAAACGTACCGCTCCGAGTCCTGGGATTATCCGTGGCGCAACAAGCATAAGCTTGTGACCGGCATGTATGAGTATGCCACCGGCGGGAAGACCGGGTTTACGAAAAAAGCAGGGCGCACGCTTGTCACCACCGCTTCGAAGGACGGCATGAATCTCATTGTGGTGACGCTGCAGGCGTCGAGCGACTGGAATGACCACATGTATCTGTTTGATAAGGCGTTTGAGGACTATGAGATGACGACCATTATGAACCAAGGCGGCATTGGGGACGTGGAGAAAGGTCCTTACAGACAGCATGTCTACCTGAAAAATGCCTTCAAATACCCGCTTACAGAAGCGGAGAAGGATAAGGTGACTGTGGACATTCAACTCGACAAAAAGACAGATAAGCAAAGCGGCGGCGATATGGTGGGAAAAGCCATGTTCTACTTGGACGGCCAGCCGATCGGGGAACGCAACGTGTTTTACAGCAAGAAAAAGATCTTTTCGTCCAGCGGCTCGTTTTGGGGAAATTTTAAGGAGGTCTTCTCCTCCATGCTGGGCGTGACGTACGATGGTTAATATTATCTGGGTTGTGATGACGGTTGTCGGCATTGTGTTCGCCATGATCAACGGCACGATGGAGGCAGTCAATAAAGCGGTGTTTGAGGGGGCAAAAAGCGCAGTTACGATTTGTATCGGCCTGCTGAGTGTGCTCGTGTTTTGGCTCGGGCTCATGAAAATTGCAGAGGAAGCCGGGCTCTTGAAAAAGCTGGTGAACCTGTTTCTGCCGGTTATCCGAAAGCTGTTTCCAGAAATTCCGGAGGGCCATCCGTCCATGGGCTTTATCTTGTCCAACATGATGGCGAATCTGTTCGGGCTGGGCAATGCAGCCACACCGCTCGGCATTAAAGCAATGGAGCATTTAAAGGAACTGAGCGGCAACAAGGACTACCCAAGCCGCTCCATGGTCACCTTTCTTGTACTGAATACGGCAGCGATCACGCTCATTCCGACAACTGTCATCTCCATCCGGATGACGTACAAGTCCGCCAATCCGACAGAGATTGTCGGGGTAACGCTCCTGGCGCAGGTGGTTGCCATGATTGGGGCGCTTTGGATTGACCGCATCTTTTACAAACGGCGAGTGAAGAAGGGGAGGGAACATAAATGAGCGTGATGAATACCATCTCTCTCTGGATTATCCCGTGCATGATCGGGTTTATCCTGTTATACGGCACCTTTAAAAAGGTGCCGACCTATGAAACGTTTGTCGAGGGCGGAAAAGAGGGGCTGCAGATTGCCGTATCTATTCTGCCGTTTATGGTCGGCATGCTGGTGTCCATTGCCATATTCCGGGCTTCCGGGGCACTGGATGCAATGGTCGGCGTCATGAAGCCGGTGCTCGATAAGGTGGGCATCCCCGCTGAGATTGTGCCGCTCGCCCTCATCCGGCCCATTTCCGGGTCAGCGGGCCTCAGCATCACGACAGATTTGATTGCCACCTATGGTCCGGATTCCTTCATCGGCCGTCTTGCCTCCACAATCCAGGGAAGCACGGATACGACGTTTTACGTGCTTACTGTATACTTTGGGGCGGTCGGCATCCGGAAAATGGGCGACGCGCTGAAGGTGGGACTGCTTGCCGACCTCATCGGAATCGTTTGCTCCATTATCTTTGTCAGCCTGTTTTTCTAATGAGAATGCCGGAATTCCGGCATTCTTTTTGATTTCCTTTTCCTTTTTGGCAAAACTTTATTATAATAGTAAAAGCTTCATGACATGGTTGTTTCCATTGGACAAGCCGCTTGTCAGGAAGAATTTGCTTGTGACAAAAACGTGAACAAATTGTTAACGGAAAAGTGTGAAAATACACACATAATAAGTCCGCTAACTTGTTTTCCTTTTTTGTGGAAGGTAAGATAAATTTGAGGTGAAGAAACGACATGGAAAGATTGCAGAAGGTGATCGCGCAAGCGGGAATCGCCTCCAGACGCAAGGCGGAAGAGCTCATCCTGCAGGGCAAGGTGAAGGTCAACGGCCAAGTGGTCAAGGAATTGGGAACAAAGGTGTCCGGCAAGGACCGGGTCGAGGTGGAAGGCATTCAGATTGAAAAGGAATCACCGGTCTATTATCTCTTATACAAGCCAACTGGTGTCATTTCCACGGTGAGCGACGATAAGGGGCGGAAAACGGTCACGGACTTTTTTCAGGAGGTGCCGCAGCGTGTATTCCCTGTTGGCCGCCTGGACTATGACACATCCGGCTTGCTGCTGATGACAAACGACGGTGAGTTTTCCAATATACTGACGCACCCGAAATATGAGGTGGATAAGGTATATGTGGCCAAGGTGAAGGGTGTGCTGACGAAGGAAAAAGTCCGGATGCTTGAGCGCGGCGTCATGCTTGAGGATGGCAAAACGGCGCCGGCACAGGTGAAGGTCATCTCCGGTGACCGCCGCAAGGAAACGGCTGTTGTGCAAATTACCATTCATGAAGGCCGCAACCGGCAAGTGCGCCGCATGTTTGAAGCGGTAGGCTGTCCTGTGCAGAAGCTGAAACGCGAGCGCTATGCCTTTTTGGAGCTGGGCAATCTGCGCCCCGGAGAAAAGCGGGAGCTGACGCCGCACGAAGTGAAGCGTCTGCGTGCAACGGCAACGACAAAGCCGCGTTAAACATACACAAACAAGACAGACTCAGCGCTGTGCTGAGTCTTGGCAGCCAAGGGGGAAGAGGATGAAAAAGAACAGATTGCTGTTTCGGTCCGTCATTTTGCTTGTACTCATCGGCGCAGTTGCTTTCACACTGTACCAGAATTTCTCCGGCGATAAGGAGAAGGTCGCAATTGGAAGCGCTGCCCCAAACTTTAAAGCTGTTACGATGGATGGCAAAGAAATCTCGCTGCGGGATTTGCGCGGCAAAGGCGTGTTCTTGAATTTTTGGGGCACCTGGTGCAAGCCGTGCGAGAAGGAAATGCCTTATATGAATGAACTGTACAGCGTGTATAAAGACAAGGGTGTCGAGATTGTCGCGTTGAATGCGGATGAGACCGAGATTGCGGTGAAAAATTTCGCTGCGCAGTACGGTCTGAAATTCCCAATTGCGATTGATAAGGGCCAGGAAATTTTGACTACATACGGCGTCGTGCCGCTGCCAACCTCCTTCTTGATTGATAAGAACGGCAAGGTTGTGGATATCATTAAAGGCACACAGACAAAGGAACAGATCGAAGCCTACATGAAGAAAATTATGCCGTAACGCAGCAAAGGGGTGAGGAAATGGATCATGTGAAATGTGAATGCGGGCACGTCAATCCAATCGGCACGATTTTTTGCGAAGCCTGCGGCAAGCCGTTTGAGGACGGGGAATCTGCAGCGCTGTTGGATATGAAGTATGAAGGCAGCGCCCGCCGGTCCGTGACGAATACAAAAACAATTGTAGATAAGATTTGGAGCTTTTTCTCATCTGTGAAAGTGGGAATTTGGCTCATCGTCATCACATTGGCAGCCTCCGCAATCGGCACAATTTTGCCGCAGCAAATGTACCTGCCGCCAAACGCAACACCCGAGCAGTATTATGCCGACCAATACGGTACGCTTGGAGAACTGTACTACCAGCTTGGCTTCAATAATTTATACAGTTCCTGGTGGTATATCCTTCTCTTGGCTTCCATCGGCATTTCGCTCGTGATTTGCAGTCTGGACCGGGTTGTGCCGCTGTACAAGGCTTTGAAAAAGCAAGGAGTCACACGCCATGCCAGCTTCTTGAAGCGCCAGCGTGTATATGGCGTCTCTGCCGCCACCGGAGAAGAGATTGCAAGAATAGAAGAAAACCTGAAGAAGCGCCGCTACCGCGTACGGATGGAGAACGGCAACATCCTGGCGGAAAAAGGACGTTTCTCCCGTTGGGGCCCTTATGTCAACCATGTTGGTCTCATTATTTTCTTGTTTGGCACCATGCTCCGCTTTGTGCCTGGCATGTATGTCGATCAGTCGGTCTGGCTGCGGGAAGGGGAAACGAAAGAGATCCCGGGCACGAACGGAAAGTACTATATTAAGAATGAAAAGTTTATTAAGGAAGTGTATGACAAGAGTAAGGATGCCGCTGTATTCGGCGATGCCATCGACCGTGTCGGCAATAAAATGATTCCAAAGAACTTCCAAACCAACGTCGTCCTGTACAAGGCGGCCGGCAAGGCTGTGGCCGGCCAGGAGCCAAAGCTGGAGAAAGTGAAAGCCTACGACATCCGTGTCAATGAGCCGCTGGAATTTGATAACTATTCCCTGTACCAGGTGGATTACAAGGAAGGCGAGCTCAGCAAGATGAAGCTGTTTCTGGAGAACAAGGCGACGGCTGAAAAGCTGGGCCCGATTGCCATCAGCCTGGATGACCCGAAGGAATCCTATGATTTGGGCGGGGGCCATGTTGTTAAGCTATTAAACTATTTCCCGGACTTCTACTTCGATGAGGATGGAAAACCGAACACGAAAACAAAGGTGCCCAATAACCCGGCCTTCGTATTCAAGATGATTACGCCGGAGAAGCCTGACGGAGAAGTCAGTTTCGTGGCAATTCGTCAGAATATTGAACCATCTGGCGAAAACAAATACAAGATGACCTTCGCCGGCATTGAGACGCGCAATGCGAGCGCCTTAACAGTGAAGAAGGACCTCACGCTGTGGATCGTTGGCCTTGGCGGAGCCATCTTTATGATCGGAGTGATTCAAGGGATGTATTGGAATCACCGCCGCATCTGGGTGCAGCGTGTCGGCAGCGAGCTGTGGATCGCCGGCCATACGAATAAAAACTGGTATGGCTTCCGCAATGAAATTGCCAAGGTACTGGAGGGTACCAGCATTCCAAAGCCGCAGGATAAAGCATTAACAGAAAAAATCAGCTAAGGGTGGGAGAAATGTGGCGCAACTGAGCAGTGACTTTCTTTTTGTGGCCTTTGTTTTATACTTAATCGCAACCCTATTCTTCGGCGGAGCAATCCGGGAAAAGGGCAAGAGGTGGGCAAATATCGGGATCGGCATTACAATTGCCGGCTTCGCAGCCCAGCTCGTATACTTCATCACGCGCTGGATTGCCGCGGGGCATGCGCCGGTCAGCAATCTGTTTGAGTTCACGACGTTCTTTGGCATGATGCTCGTATGCTCGTTCATTATTATTTATTTCATCTATCGCACAAGCGTGCTCGGACTGTTCGCGCTGCCGGTGGCCATTCTCGTCATTGCCTACGCGAGTATGTTCCCGCGCGAAATTACCCCGCTGATTCCATCGCTGAAGAGCAACTGGCTGCATATTCACGTAACAACCGCAGCGGCAGGGGAATCCATTCTGGCAATCAGCTTTGTGGCCGGATTAATCTATCTGGTTAAAAACATCGACCAGACAAAACGCAGCAAGCAAACATTTTGGCTTGAAGCGGTTATGTTCTTCATGATTTGTACGCTTGGCTTTGTTGTTGCCACAAGTTCTTTTGCGGCGGCAAAGTATGAAGCCAAGTTTCAGTACATTGATAAAAACAAGCAGCAGAGTGAAATGGTGTACAATATGCCGGCATTTGTCGGCCCGAATGAAGGCAAGCTGCAGACAAAGGGCAAGCTGGAGCCGGCTTTACACACGCCAGCCGTTATCAATGCAAAGAAGCTGAATACGGTGGTTTGGTCCATCCTGTTCGGAACCGGCATTTATGCCGTGCTGCGCCTTTTGTTCCGCCAGCGCATCGGAGCATTCCTGAAGCGCTTTGTGCAGCGCGTGGACGATGATTTGCTTGATGAAATCGGCTATCGTTCCGTGGCCATTGGCTTCCCGGTCTTCACACTGGGCGCACTGATTTTTGCAATGATCTGGGCGCAGGTCGCCTGGACGCGCTTCTGGGGCTGGGACCCGAAGGAAGTATGGGCCCTCATTACCTGGCTGTTCTATGCGGCATTTCTGCATCTTCGCCTGTCTAAGGGCTGGCACGGCGAGAAATCCGCATGGCTTGCGGTCATCGGTTTTGCCATCATTATGTTCAACCTTGTTGCGGTGAACTTGATTATCGCAGGCTTGCATTCCTACGCATAAAAGACTCTCCCATTTGGGAGAGTCTTTTTTTCATGGAGGGAGTTTCCCAAGCAACCAAGTGAAAAATAGAAGAAAGCTTAGAAAAGTCAAGGTGTTTGCTATTTTTCTTCGAAATTTTGTCAATTTCTTTTCAATTTTACGCAAAACATAGTAAAAACGGAAATCATTATGTAAAATGTTGACGAGGGTCAAGCGGGAAGATTCATAAAATGCTCATATGTATTGCAAACCTGCAAACATTTAGCAAACTTCCTGTGGGAGGGAGCGCGTATAGTGCGCCTCTCCATGGTAAATTGTAGAGAAATAGAGCGAGAAAGGCAGGTGTGGACCGCTCTGTTTGGCCGAGCGGGAGAACGATGCAAAATACTGAAACGAAGATTCTTGTAGTAGATGATGAGGAGCGTATTCGCCGCCTCTTAAAAATGTACTTAGAGCGTGAAGGCTATACCATTGATGAAGCCGACAACGGCGATACTGCGCTGGCAAAAGCGCTGCAGTACGAGTATGACTTGATTGTCCTGGATCTGATGATGCCCGGCAAGGACGGCATTGAAGTCTGCCGTGAGGTGCGCGAGAAAAAGTCAACGCCGATCATTATGCTGACAGCAAAGGGCGAGGAGGTAAACCGCGTACAGGGCTTTGAAGTGGGAACCGATGACTACATCGTGAAGCCGTTCAGTCCGCGTGAAGTGGTTCTCCGGGTAAAAGCGCTGCTGCGCCGCTCGACACCGGTTACCTTCTTCTCGCAGGAAACAACAACAAAGGATATCACTGTGTTTCCGCATCTGACAATTGATAATGATGCGCACCGGGTGACGGCGGACGGCCAGGAAGTCAACCTGACACCGAAGGAATATGAGCTGCTGCTGTTTTTGGCAAAATCACCGGATAAGGTGTTTGACCGGGAGCAGCTGTTGAAGGAAGTATGGCAATATGAATTCTTCGGCGACCTGCGTACGGTTGACACACATGTCAAGCGTTTGCGCGAGAAGCTGAATAAAAAATCTGCGAGCGCCGCCAAGATGATTGTGACGGTCTGGGGCGTTGGCTATAAATTCGAGGTCGTGAACGAATAATGCTTTGGAGAAGTGTAGTAGGCAAGCTTTGGATTACCATCCTGCTTCTTGTCTCCGTCGTGCTCGGCTTTGTGGCGGTGCTGCTGCTGCAGTTTTTCGAGAATTACTATTTGTCGATGAGCGAAACCAGACTGAAAAACGTTGCCACCCAGATTTCGCAAATGATTGAGGAGGGGGGAGAGGAGCAGACCATTGAGGCGGTGGGCTACCGCTTCGTCGACCCGCTCTCACGCATCATGGTGGTACGCGATGAGGCGAACATCTCCTACTCTCCTGGGGAGAAAGAGCTTGCCAGCCTTTCTTTGTCCGATCTGCAAAAGGACAAAGAGCTGAATCAAGTGTTCACGAAGCAACAGAAGGTACAGAAGCGGATGTATATTCCCGGTGCCAAGGCGGAGGAAAGCAATGAGATTATGATTGTCGGTGTGCCTCTTGGGGCGGGAAGCCATGGTGGCGTGTTTGTTTATCAATCCTTGCAGGTGCCGAAGCAGGCGATGAAAAAAGCAACCGATTTCATCTTCCTGTCGGCCGGGATTGCCATTATGCTGACCACCTTCTTTGCCTTCTTCCTGTCCACCCGCATTACGGCGCCGCTGCGCAAAATGCGGGAGGTGGCCTTTGATGTGGCGCGCGGCCGGTTTGATGTGAAAGTGCCGATGGTGTCGCGGGATGAGATTGGCGAACTGGGAACCGCTTTGAACCAGATGGGCCGGCAGCTGAAGTTCAACATCAATGCGCTGGAGCAGGAGAAGGAGCAGCTCACGAGCATTCTGAGCAGCATGGCGGACGGTGTCATCACCCTGGACCAGGATGGCCAGGCTGTCGTCATCAATCCGCCGGCGGAGCGGTTTCTGCAGCTTTGGCATGTAAAAGGCGAACGGGAGACAGGCAGCCTGCCGGCGGAAGTGATGCAGCTGTTCCACCGGGTTGTCGAGTCAGAGCAGGAGCAGGCGATGGAGCTGAATGTGGAGAGCGGCAGCTATGTGATCCTCATGACCCCCTTGTACAACCAGACGAAAATCCGCGGGGCAGTGGCGGTGCTGCGGGATATGACAGAGGAGCGCCGTCTGGAGAAAATGCGCAAGGACTTCATTGCGAACGTCTCGCATGAGCTGCGGACACCGATGGTGATGCTGCAGGGCTACAGTGAAGCAATTTTGGATGATCTGGTCACCACGAAGGAAGAAGTGCACGAATTTGTGCAGATTATTTATGATGAATCTGTCCGCCTTGGCCGGCTTGTGAATGAGCTTTTGGATCTGGCGCGGATGGAGAGCGGCCATGTAGAGCTGCACCAGACTGAGGTGGAGCTGGGGCCGTTTGTGGACAAAATTATTCGAAAGTTTCAAGGGATTACAAAGGAGAAGGAAATCCGGCTGTACGCACAGTTCGGTTCCACGGCCGAGGTCTATACGTTTGATCCGGACCGCCTTGAGCAGGTGCTGACGAATCTCATTGATAATGGAGTGCGCCACACGGAGGCGGGCGGCAGCGTAACACTTGCCGTGGATTCCCGCTCAGGCGGGCTTGTGTTTGAGGTGCAGGACTCCGGCATCGGCATTCCTGAGGAGGACATCCCGTTTGTATTTGAGCGCTTCTATAAGGGAGATAAAGCCCGGACGCGCAACAGCACGAGCGGAACAGGGCTCGGTCTGGCCATTGCGAAAAACATTGTGCAAAGCCATGGCGGCAGGATTTCTGTCTCCAGCGTGCCGGGAAAAGGCACCACATTTTCAGTCTTTCTGCCTGCATAGCCGGTGCGTTCCTGCGCCGGTTTTTTTTATGGGGAACAGGAGAGCTTGAGGAAAGCGGCGAATACATAGGCTGTGTTATGCTGTAAGCGGGAGGGATTACCAATGAAGCTATATACGAGAACAGGCGATGCCGGCAAGACAAGTTTGATTGGCGGGCGTGTCGCCAAGGATCATATGCGCGTGGAGGCTTATGGCACGGTGGATGAAGCGAATTCGTTCATCGGGCAGGCCATGACGCTTATGGGGGATGAAAAGCTGCAGGATATCTACCGGGAGCTTGAGAAGGTGCAGCACGAGCTGTTTGACTGCGGCGGCGATTTGGCCATTGTCGGCGACAAGCTGCCGTACAAGGCGAATGCAGAGATGATCACCTTTTTAGAGGAGCGGATTGATGCCTACATCCAGGAGGCGCCGCCGCTTGAGAAGTTCATTTTGCCGGGCGGCACACCGGCAGCGGCAGCCCTGCATGTGGCCCGCACCGTTACGCGGCGTGCGGAGCGCTGCATTGTGTCGCTGAAGCATGAGGAGGAAATTAACGAGCATGTGCTGAAGTACATGAATCGTCTGTCAGACTACTTGTTTGCGATTGCCCGGGTCGTCAATGCCCGCTTGGGTGTGAAGGATGTAGAATACGAGCGGAGCGCCATCGTGTTCCGCAGCAAGGATGAGAAGGAAGCATGAAGGGAAGCCGCAGGGCTTCCTTTTTTGCGGCTCATATTCCGCACTTTTCGTCTCTGCTATGTATAGATTTCTAATTTCCTATGCAAACTAACCGGGTAAACTGGCAAGGAGGAAAAACAATGAAATGGTATCGCATACTCCTGCTGCTTCCGCTCCTGCTGACAAGCGGGTTTGCCAAGCAAGCCCATGCGGCGGCAGCGGAGCAGTGGACGTGGCCGGTATCCGGTAAAATCACTGATTATTTTGGCACCCGCAGCGGGAAGCACTACGGCCTTGATATCGCGGCTCCCACAGGAACGCCAATCGTTGCAGCCGCCGCCGGAACGGTGACAAGGTCCTATTATTCGGACAGCTACGGCCATGTTGTGTTCATCCGGCACCGCAACGGCTACGAGGCGGTTTATGCCCATATGAACCGCAGGCTTGTGAAGGAAGGCCAGCAGATCCGCAGAGGCCAGCGCATCGGCGAGGTCGGCAATACCGGTCATTCACATGGGGCCCATCTTCATTTTGAAGTGCACCGCGGTGATTGGAACTTTGAGAAAACCAATGCGGTGAATCCGCTGCTCGTGCTTGGAGAACCGCCGCACCAGGTGGCTTCGAGCATGGCTTATGTCGTGCAAAAAGGGGACACGCTGTCGGCCATTGCCAAGCGCTTCGGCACCACAGTACGAGACTTGCAGAATCGCAACCGCCTGCGCGGTGAAACGATTTACCCGACTCAAAGACTGATGATTAACTAGGTGAATGGATAACGGAAGAGAGATGGCCGGCAGGTCATCTCTCTTTGTAAAAGAGCCGGTGTCACCCTGCCCTTCCTACCAAAACACAAAGGTGGCTACAAATCCGGAAATGGCCAGAAAGCTGTAAAGGTAAAACACATTTTCGCGCGTTTTGGCCCGCAGCTTCGGGAGCACGATGGTCGGGTCAATCATTCCGATCGTCAAGCAGAGCAGCCCAAGCAGCATGATGCCGATAGAAGCGGCAAACAAGGCTTTTTCGATGCTGTAGGGCAGCAGCAGCTTCAGCAAAATGGCGGCGGCGGCGGCATACAGAAGCGATGCAGCATACATATTGCGCTTCACATTGGAACGATAGCCGGGCACCTTTCGCCAAAAGGGGCGAGGCACCTCTTCCACGGTCAGCGCTGTATACTGCTCCAGCAGTTCGCGCAGTTCTTTTCCTTTATGCTGGAGGAGCAGCACCCAATTTGTATCTCCTTGAAAGACAAGCTCAGTTCGTGTTAAGTACTGGTCCATTTTTACACTGCGGAAGCTTGACCATGGATGGCGGCGGACGAGCTTCATCCGGCTTTCAGCTTCTTTGCTATACGTATATATACTAATACCGTCTTTGTCAAAAGCAGCATAGGACGGGTCTGCAGACAGCTTTCCGAGGTCCACAGGACAAGTGAGCAGCAGCTCTCTGCGCAAGTAAAAATATTCTTTGCGGAGATTTTTCCGCATCATATCCTGGACAGTTCGTCTCTGCTTTGTATTCATACACATTCCTTCCTTTTGCCAAGCATGAATTGCGGGCTTCTTGTACAGGAGAGAGCCCGCCCATTCTATAATATGTTCCCAAGCTTCTAATATAGCGGAAATCTTCGTTTCCTTCAATTGGATTTTTTTATTTCCCAATCAGGTTCTATCCTGTATAATAAAGGATGATAATATTATATCGATCTATCTTCGGGGCAGGGTGAAATTCCCGATCGGCGGTAATGGACCATGGTCCTGAGCCCGCGAGCCTGTAAGGGCAGGATCCGGTGCAATTCCGGGGCCGACAGTGACAGTCTGGATGGGAGAAGATGGAGGTTCGCAGCGTTCAAAAATGGATGTTTTGAGCGTTTCTTTCGCGTTCCCGAAATTCTCCCCTTGTCGAGCCGGCAGGGGGATTGTTGCGGATGCCGAACCTTCCCATTTTTCCGGATCAGATCGAGGAAAAAGGGAGAGAAAAAGGATGAAACAGAGCAGAGTGAAAAGAATGGTAAGTGTGGCCATGCTCAGCAGCATCGCGTATGTGCTGATGATGCTGGATTTCCCGGTGTGGGGGCTGCCGGCGTTTTTACGGATTGATTTCAGCGAAGTGCCCGCATTATTGGCGGCTGTCGTGTTTGGCCCTGCGGCGGGTATGGTTGTAGAGGCGATTAAAAATGTATTGTACTATTGGATTAAAGGCAGCTTTACCGGCGTGCCGGTCGGGGAACTGGCGAACTTTACAGCCGGCTGCCTATACATTTTGCCGACAGCGTATTTCTTCCGTAAGTACCGCTCCACAAAAGGGCTGACGCTTGGTCTGCTTGTCGGTACAGTCACCATGACCCTGCTCATGAGCGTGCTGAACTATTATGTAATTTTCCCGGCGTATACTTGGTTCCTGCATGCCGATGCCATGACGGCGGGGCAAACAAAGACAATTATCGTAACGGGTATCCTTCCGTTCAACGCTTTAAAGGGAGCGGCGGTCGCCATTGTCTTTGTTCTCATCTTCACCCGTTTAAAGGGCTGGCTGCAGACGAGAATGGCATAAAAAAAGTCCCCGGCCGCGGCCGGGGACTTTCGTATAAAAAAGATGCGGCACACACATGCCGCATCTTTTTTACTATTCGAACTTCAGCGCGTCGCCGTCGAATGGCTCGTCTGCAACCTTGATGGAGTCTGTCGGGCAGCCTTCAAATGCATCCATCATGTCGTCAATCAGTACATCCGGAATTTCCACGATACCTTGGTTGTCATCCAGGGTAACAAATGCAATGCCTTCATCGTCGTAGTCATAAATGTCTGGTGCAGCTGCGCCGCAAGCGCCGCAAGCGATACAAGTTTCTTTGTCAACAATCGTGTACTTAGCCATTCTGTATACCTCCCGCGAAATATGTACATTACCCATCAGCTGGTGCCGATGAAAGAATTTTCTAATCTCATTGTAAAACGGATGGACGAACTTTTCAATATAAAAGTATAATGATAATGTTTTTCAATTAGGAATGTCAAGATATACTGTCAGAATTCTTGAAAATTCCAACAAAGCAAGCAGCCGGCTGACGCTGCCGGACAGGATTTGTTACAATAGACAAAACGGGCACGAGAAAGGAGGAAGCGTACATGCAGCTTCCATATGCGATTTTGTATGGCCTGGAGCGGACCAAAGGCGAGCGGACAGGGTCTTCCATGTATCACCTGCTTACGGGGAAGCGTTCCTCACAGACCTTGCAGGACGGGCACATGTATGGCTTATCCTTTTTATTCGGAACGTACAAGCGCTTGGACCGTCAAGAATATAATAGGCAAATTGAGGCTCTCTTAACCGGAGGGCGCCTTCAGCAAATACAGGAAAATACGTACGTGCTGACCGAGGACGGGAAGCGCTGGCTGGACGAGGCGCAGCAGTGGGCGTTTCCGGCGCATTTGGATGGCTTGCAATACGGGGAGGCCGGAGACATGCTTTGGAAACGGCTGAATCTGATTGTGCAGACCCTTTCCCATCTGCAGCGGCGCCAGAGTGTCTTCGTGCCGCTTGTTACAGACCAAAGCGTCACGGCCTGGGTGCGGCAATTTTTTCTTCGTGCCGCGCATGCCAGAGCAGAGCTGGCGGCCGCTTTATTTGCGGAGCTGCATATCGCGCTGGCACAGCTGCCGGAGCAGGAGGCCGCTTTGTTTGTATCGCGGTTGAGCGGGGCCGAACGTATCGGGCTGACGGAGGAGCAGCTGGCGCAGCAGCGGGGCATGGATCCTCTGCGCATTCACTTCTTGTTCCTGGCGGTGCTCCATTTTCTTGTCAGAACAGCTGCCTCGGCGCCCCGCCAATACCCGCTTCTGCACAGCATTGCCGCCTACAAGGGGGAGCAGCTGGCTGCTTTGAGCGCCTCGACGGAACGGACGTATGAGCTGTGGCAGCAGGGGCGCTCCCTCGCGGAGATTGCCCGGATGCGCCGGTTGAAGCTCAATACCATTGAAGACCATTTTGTGGAAATTGCCCTGCATGACCGGAGTTTCCCGATGGAACAATTTCTGGATGCGGACAAGGCCGAGAGAATCCGCTGCCTGATGGAAGAGCTGCAGACGCGCAAGCTGCGCATTTTAAAAGAGCATGCAGGCCCGGATTGCAGCTATTTCGAAATTCGCCTTGTGCTCGCTGCGTGGGGGGGACAGCATGAAGCTTGAGGAAGTATTACAGCAGAAGTTTGGCTATGCGTCGTTTCGTCCGGGCCAGCAGGAAATTATTGCAGATCTGCTGGCCGGCCATCATGTGGTGGCCATGCTGCCGACAGGGGGCGGCAAGTCGATTTGCTATCAGCTGCCCGGCATGCTGCTTGATGGGGCGGTGCTGATTGTATCGCCGCTGCTGTCGCTGATGGAGGATCAGGTAAACCAACTGCGTCTGTTTGGCGAAAAGCGTGTCATTGCCTTCAACAGTTTTCGCACAATAGAGGAAAAACAAGAGGCGCTGCAAAATATAAAGAAGTATAAATTCATTTTTGCTTCACCGGAAATGCTGCAGGCCCGCTCGTTTCTGCAGGCGCTGCAGCAGGTGCCGCTTGCACTGTTTGTAGTGGACGAGGCGCATTGCATTTCACAATGGGGCTATGATTTCCGGCCGGATTACCAAAGACTGCAGGAGGTGATCGCCATGCTTCGCCGGCCGCCGGTGTTGGCCATCACTGCCACCGCCACGGGACAAGTGCTGCGTGACATTGTAGGCAGTCTTGGTCTTGGGGAGGTACAAATGCATCTTCGTTCGGTGGACCGGCCCAACATTGCGCTGCAGTTGGACATGGCTGGGAGCATTGAGGAAAAGAAGGAGAAGCTGCGGGCGTATGCCAAGCGTCTGGCAGGGCCCGGGATTATTTACTGCTCCAGCCGTTCCTGGGCTGAAACCATTGCCGAAGAACTTCGCCATGCCGGCATTTCCCGCGCTGCCCACTATCATGGCGGCATGGCGCAGGAGGACCGGATGCTCATTCAGCAGCAATTCATGAAGGGGCAACTGGACGTCATTTCCTGCACAAGTGCCTTTGGGATGGGCATTAATAAAGCGGATGTGCGCTATGTCATCCACTTTCATTACCCAGCCAATCTGGAGGCGTATCTGCAGGAAATCGGCCGTGCCGGGCGGGATGGGCTCGACAGTCTTGCCGTGCTGCTGCTTTGCCCGTTTGACCACGAGCTGCCTGCGGGCATGATTGCGGAGGAGCTGCCGTCAGAAGCGCATATTTCCTATTTTCTTTCTCTGCTGCAGGAACGGCTGTTCCGGCAAAGCGCATTGCCCGTCCGTGATGTGGAGCAAATTGGCCGGAATGTGGCCGGCCTCAGCGAACAGCATTGGCGTTTTCTGTTGTATCATTTAGAGCGGATGGGTGTGGTGCAGCAGGGTAACCTGCTGCTTGGCGTGGTAACCGGGGAGACGGGGCGGCGCCTGGCGCTCGAGGCGGCAAAGCGTTTGGCGGACAAACAGGAGAAGCTGCAGAGGATGCGCTGGTGGCTGCAGCGCACAGACTGCCGGCGCGAAGGGATTTTGCAGTATTTCGACAGCGAAGCGGCAGGAGAGCCTGTGTATTGCTGTGACCTGTGCGGCATTGATGTAACACACTATGAGAATAAGCGGGAGGAGGCAGGAGCGGCGCCTGCGGACTGGGTGGAAGAGCTTCGCAGTCTGCTCGGTCTTGCACATCAGGATGAGTAGAAAGAAAACGCTGGATGAATTTACGGACCGTGAACTGCGGCTCAATTTATATATGACACAAGCCATTATTTTGGGTGTAAGCCTGATTTTGGGCTTAATTTTATTTCAATCTGCAGCCGAGTGGCGCCGGCTTTGGAGACTGGACTGGGAGCCGGTTCTGCTCCTTGGCGGAGGCGCCGCAGTACTGGTTGTGGCCCTGGATTATATGGCAATGAAGCTGCTGCCGGAGGCCTGGTTTGATGACGGCGGCATTAATGAACGAATGTTCCGCGGCCTGTCCATTCCGCATTTGCTGCTGCTCACCTTTATCATCGGCTTTGCGGAGGAGCTGTTGTTTCGCGGCATTTTACAGACACACCTCGGCTTGTGGCTGTCGAGCCTGATTTTTGCGGCCTTGCATTTGCGGTATGTGGCAAAGCCATTCTTATTTGCATTTGTACTTTCCATCAGCATGCTGTTCGGCTGGCTGTTTGCCTGGACCGACAATTTGCTGGTAACAGTATTTGCGCATTTCCTGGTAGATTTTATCATGGGTTTGCATTTGCGTGAGAGTGAAGGGGAGCACAAAGGAGGAGAATGACGGTGAGTCGGAAGGAACAGCAGACTGAACATGAAGAAGCCGGCAAAAGCCGGGTTGCACGGCGAAGAGAGCGGCAGAAATACAATTTCTCCAACTTTCTGGTGTATGCGTTTTTATTGGTGCCCATTCTTGTATTCCTGCTTATTTCCTTAATCAGCCGTGAACAGCCGCGCACAGAGACAACAAAAACATCAGGCGCATATGAAGAGGTGTTTTTCAAAAGCAAGCCGTAAGCTTTCATGAAGTGTTCACAGGAGCATAGTGTGTGCGGCGGGGAGATATGCTATAACAAGGATGTAGTCACATAAAACCGAGGTGGATGCCATGTTCGTAAAAAACATTATGGTTCCAAAGCATCAGTGCGTCACAGTAGCATACGACGAAAGCCTGCAGGCGGCACTGGACCGTCTGGAGCGGTATGATATTGACTCTGTTCCTGTACTGCGGGACGGAAAATATGCCGGTGTCGTTACCCGATATGGAATTTATGAAGACTTTTTCCGAGCGGACCAGCCGAAGGAAAGCTTCCTGGCCGGCACAAAAGCAGGGGAAGCCGCCCGGCGGAAGGATGTATATTTTCATGGGCAGGAGGTGCTGGAGGAAGCGCTGCTCATCCTGAAAAGCTTCCCGATTGTCCCGATTGTGGATGAGGAGCAGCGGTTTGCCGGCATTGTAACCCGCACGGATGTGCTGGAGCAGTTCCGGAGCGCCTTCGGGGTCGGGCGCAGCGGCATCCGTATTGCCATTGCCTGCATGGAATCAGAAGGGCAAATTGCCAAGCTGTCCGAACTGACTAAATCCTTCCATGAAAATATTATCTCGCTTGCCACCTTTGATGAAGAAGACAAGCTTGTACGGCGGATTGTACTGAAGGTTGAGAAGAATCAGAAGGTGGAGAAATTCATCAGCCGGCTCGAGCAGGCTGGATTTAAAATATTGAGCATTTCAGAGACATGAACCGAAGCCGGCCTGCTGAGCAGACCGGCTTTTTTTCGGGCAAGGGCTGGCTGTTCTCTGTCCTGGTTAATTTAGTATGTAAATTTCCAAATGTTTATGATTTTCTTTTTGGAACATTTCAGCTACAATAGAAATAATTTTATACTTTTTCCTTTTGGCCCTTCCCTGTATCCCCGTTCTTTGCCTGCCATGCTCCCCGAACTGCAAGGCTGCGAAAAAGCATGCTGTTTTTTTATTTTCCGAGACATTGTTTTTAAATTTTCTCTTGAGATATGATATGATTTATTGTATAGGTTATACAATAATAAATGTACAACAAAAGTATAAGGAGTTTAAGATGAATATACTGTTTGTGGCTGCAGGTGTGCTGCTCATCACAGGCGCGTCCTTTCTTTGGTGGATGTACTTGGAGGCACAGCGCAACAATGTGCTGGAGCATCGCTTTACATTTTCAGAGCTTCCGGGCAGCTTTGGACAGGTGCGGATTTTCTTCATTTCCGATCTTCACCGCCGGCTTGTCGCGAAGGAAATCGTGGAACAGGCAAAAGGGCGGGCGGACCTTGTTGTAATCGGCGGCGATTTGCGGGAGCAGGGGGTTCCGCTGGAGCGTGTGGCGGAGAACCTGAAGCGTTTGCGCGAGATTGGACCGCTCTACTTTGTGTGGGGAAATAATGACTATGAGGATGATTATCACGAGCTGGATGCGCTGCTCTTGGACCACAAGGTCACTATCTTGGCCAATACAAGAGCCCTGTTTGAATCCGGGGCGGGCGACAAGCTGCTGTTGATGGGTGTGGATGATATTGGCGTAGGACGGGACCGGCTGGACCTCGCCTTGGAAGATTGTGAGGAGGAAGGCTTTCGCATTCTCGTCAGCCATAGTCCTGAGATTATGCACCAGCTTTCCGGCACAGAGCGTATTTCGCTTGTCTTGAGCGGCCATACGCACGGCGGGCAAATCCGGCTGCTTCCGTCCCGCCGCCACATGAAGGGCGGCGTCTACACGTACGGGAATACGAAGCTGCTGCTCAGCAACGGATATGGCACAACGCTTGTCCCTCTCCGGTTTCGGGCGCGTCCGCAGACACATGTCGTGATATTAGAAACAAAGCATAGTAGATAGATTGCCTAAGGTGGGAAAAGACATGCCAACGTCAAAAGGAAAGTATAACATTAAAGCTGTTTCCAACATGCTTGCGATTCAGCCCGGCACATTGCGTGCCTGGGAGCGACGCTATCAAATTATTGCCCCGAAGCGAAATGAGGCAGGACACCGTTTATATACAGAGGAACACGTGAAGATTTTAAAATGGCTCATTGCGAAGGTGAATGAAGGCTTTACCATCGGCCAGGCGGTCAGCCTGCTTGAAAGCAGCCAACTGAACACGCAGCTGCTGTCGGAGAAAGAGGATAACCGGACGGAATCGATTGTCGATGGCATGCTGCATGCCCTGCTGCGCTTTGACGAAGTAAAGGCGCATGAGTATCTAAATGAGGCATTCAGCATCTTCTCTGTGGAGAAAGTGACAATGGAGGTCATGGGCCGGGTTCTGACAAAAATCGGCGACCTGTGGGTGGAAGGCAAGATTACGAGTGCGCATGAGCATTATGCCACCTCATTTTTGCGTTCCCGTATGGGGATGATTTACCATAACCTTCCGGTGAATGCCGTTTTGCCGAAAGCAATTGCAGTTTGTGGGCCGGGGGAAACGCATGAGCTGGGCTTGCTTGTCTTTACCATCTACTTGCGCCGCAAGGGTTATCAGGTGATCTACCTCGGGACAAGCATCGATGAGAAGGATATTGACATTGTCATTGAGGAGGTCAAGCCGAGATACGTGTTTATGTCCTGCACCCTGGAAAAGAACATTGTGCCGACCATTAAACTTGCAAATCGTTTGCGTGAGCAATATGATTATCTTTCAGTGGGACTGGGGGGCTCCGCATTCCATTACTTGCCGGAGCCGGAGCAGCAGGCCATCCAGGAGTACCTGCTCGGAGCCACAAAGGACGAGTGGGATCAGTGGATTGCCGGCGCATAATGGAATCGTAAGAACCATCCCTCTCCTCCTTCATATAATGAGAATCAAGGCAATGGCTGAGGCAAGGAGGTTAAGAGATGAGACTTGAACGCTTGAACTATAATAAGATTAAAATTTTCCTCACATTCGATGATTTGCTGGAGAGAGGTCTGACCAAGGAAGATTTGTGGCAAAATGCGCCCAAGGTGCAGCAGCTGTTCCGCGATATGATGCTCGAAGCGAATAAAGAGCTCGGCTTTGAAGCGGACGGCCCGATTGCGGTGGAGGTGTTCTCGCTGCAGGCACAGGGAATGGTCGTGATTGTGACAAAGGAGCAGCTGGAAGAGGGTCTGGAAGAGGATTTCAGCGATGAGTTCATCGAAATGCAAGTAACGCTTGATGAAAGCGAAGATATATTATATGAGTTTGCAACGCTTGAAGATATCATCTCGTTGGCGGGGCGTCTGTACCCGTTGGGAGTGGAGAGCGGCGCGCTCTACTCGTTTGAGGACCGTTTCTATCTGTTGCTGGAGGATGACAGTGCCCTGCTTGGCAAAGAAGACTTGATTGCCATTTTGGCGGAGTACGGCAACTCCTCCACCATTACTGTCTATCGCCTGATGGAATACGGCCGCAAGCTGATGGAAGAGCGGGCCGTAGCGCAGTTATATCATTATTTTGTTGCGAAATAATCGCCGTGTCCTGGGAGTTTCTGCTTTCAGGGCATTTTTCTGTTTTGCAAGAACTGCATGCTATGCCGAATGAAATATATGCAAAAAGGCAGGAAAAGCAAAACGCGAAAAAAGATGATGGTTTTTCCTTTCCGTATCGGGGAAAAACAATTATAATGAAACTGCAAGCGTTTACATTCATTATATGCGTAAAATATATGCATTCACATTTTTGCTTTGCATTCTGTGAGGCAGCGTGTATACTTAGCAATGAAGATTTTACTAAATGAGTGATTATTTACAGGGGGTTTACTGGACATGGCGGCCGAAAAGGGAGATCGTGCACAGCAAAGGGAAGAACACCTAGACGTATTGAAATCAACGCAGACTGTGATTAAAGAGGCCTTGGAGAAGCTGGGCTACCCACAGGAGGTATATGAGTTGCTGAAGGAGCCGGTGCGGATGATGACCGTGAAGATTCCGGTCCGCATGGATGACGGCTCTGTAAAAATATTTACGGGCTACCGCGCCCAGCATAATGATGCTGTCGGCCCGACAAAGGGCGGCATTCGTTTCCATCCAAATGTAACGGAAACAGAGGTCAAGGCGCTTTCCATTTGGATGAGCCTGAAATGCGGTATTGTGGATCTGCCGTACGGCGGCGGCAAGGGCGGCATTATTTGTGACCCGCGCGAAATGTCATTCCGGGAATTGGAGCGTTTGAGCCGCGGCTATGTGCGCGCCATCAGCCAAATCGTCGGCCCGACAAAGGATATTCCGGCGCCGGACGTGTTTACAAACTCGCAAATCATGGCTTGGATGATGGACGAGTACAGCCGGATTGATGAATTCAATTCACCTGGCTTCATTACCGGAAAACCGCTTGTGCTTGGCGGTTCGCACGGCCGTGAGACAGCTACGGCAAAGGGCGTGACAATTTGTATCCGCGAAGCGGCCAAGAAAAGAGGCATTAACATCGAAGGAGCCCGTGTAGTAGTACAAGGCTTCGGAAATGCAGGCAGCTTCTTGGCAAAGTTCATGCATGATGCGGGTGCGAAGGTCATCGGTATTTCCGATGCGTACGGCGCGCTGCATGATCCGGACGGCCTGGATATCGACTACCTGCTGGATCGCCGCGACAGCTTTGGTACAGTGACCAAGCTGTTCCAGGAGACGATTACAAACAAGGAATTGCTGGAGCTGGAGTGTGACATCCTTGTGCCGGCGGCGATTGAAAACCAGATTACGGAGGAAAATGCCGCGAATATCAAAGCGAAAATCGTGGTTGAGGCAGCAAACGGTCCGACGACCCTTGAGGCAACCAAAATCCTGACTGAGCGCGGCATTCTGCTGGTGCCGGACGTGCTGGCAAGCGCCGGCGGGGTGACAGTATCCTACTTTGAATGGGTGCAGAACAACCAAGGCTACTATTGGACAGAGGAAGAGGTTGAAGAGCGTCTGGAGAAGGTTATGGTAAAATCCTTCAACATGATCTACGACACGGCCCAGGTCCGTAAAGTAAACATGCGTTTGGCGGCCTATATGGTGGGCGTCCGCAAAATGGCGGAAGCAAGCCGTTTCCGGGGCTGGGTATAAGGAAAAGCGTAGCCGGCTCGCTCATCAGCTCTGGCAGATGGCGAACGGAACAAAATATAATTGCCTTACAGCAAAAGCCCGGCTTGGATCCCTATGTCCAAGCCGGGCTTTTTTTAAGCTGGGCGGCTCACGCGGCAGGCTGAGTGGGGACACTTCTAACAGGACAGCCCATGTGAATATGTATAAGGTGAGGCAGGGAAAGGGGGAATACCACATGCGTTTTCCAATTGAACAGTCCTATATCAGCTATGGAAACTCACGGCCCGGCAGGCGGGTGGTGAAGCGCCGCTTCGTTGTGGCCCACGATACCGGGAATCCGGGAAGCAGGGCGATGGGAAACCGGGACTACTTTGAACAAAACCAGCCAAAGTCATCGGCCCACACATTTGTCGATGACCGGCAGATTGTTGAAATTATTCCGCTTGATGAAGTAGCCTACCATGTCAGATACAGTGTGCCGGCCGATAATGAGCGCTACGGCTATGATGCCAATAATGCCGCGATCGGAGTGGAGCTGTGCTACGGAGGGGATGTCAGCTTCTGGGATGCCTACACACGCTTCACTTGGTATTTGGCCTATTTGTGCCAGCTATACGGGCTGAACCCCAAAACGGACATTGTTTCGCACAAGGAGCTTGACCCGAAACGAAAGATTGATCCGGTTGAGGTGCTGAGCCGGCAAGGCATCAGCTTCCGGCAATTTCTGAATGACGTGTACCGCATGTATGTGTCCTTCAGGTGACAAACAGGAAAAAAAGGAATACAATACTATACAGACAAATGCCTGCTGTACCATGATCCGGCTGCAGTGGGCTTTCCTTTTAAAGCAGAGGTGACAAGGATGCAACAGGAAGAAGTACTCATCATCGGCGGCGGCCCGTGCGGCCTGGCGGCAGCCATCGCCATGCAGGATATCGGCATGTCAGCGCTGGTGATTGAGAAGGGGAATATTGTGAACGCGATTTACCATTATCCAACGCATCAAACCTTCTTTTCCTCCAGTGAGAAGCTGGAGATCGGGGAGGTGCCGTTCATTACGGAAAACCGTAAGCCGGTGCGCAATCAGGCGTTGGCATATTACCGGGAAGTGGTGAGGCGCAAGGGGCTTCGCATCCATCCGTTTGAAAAGGTCCTGCAGGTTGAGAAGCAGGAAGGCAGCTTCCTTGTGCGCACGGAGAAGCAGGGCGGCGAGCAGGGCGTATATGAGGCGCGCTATGTCATCATTGCGACCGGCTATTATGATCATCCGAATGATATGCATGTGCCCGGCGAAGAGCTGGACAAGGTGTCACACTACTTTAAGGAGGCTCATCCGTACTTTGACCGGGATGTTGCGGTCATTGGCGGCAAGAACTCCAGTGTGGACGCTGCGTTGGAGCTTGTGAAGGGGGGAGCCCGTGTTACAGTGCTGTACCGGGGCGGAACGTTCTCCTCCAGCATTAAGCCTTGGATTTTACCGGAGTTTGAGGCCCTCGTTCGGCAGGGCACCATTCAAATGGTGTTTCATGCACATGTGAAGGAGATTACAAACGAGACGCTGACCTACGAAGCAGAAGGGCAGACGCACACCATTGCCAATGACTTCGTATTTGCGATGACCGGCTATCATCCTGACCACAGCTTCCTTACCCGCATGGGTGTTGGAATTGACGAAGCGACCGGCCGCCCGTTATACAAGGAAGAGACGATGGAGACAAATGTAGAGGGTGTATTTATTGCCGGCGTCATCGCGGCAGGAAACAATGCCAATGAAATTTTCATTGAGAACGGCCGCTTCCATGGCGATGCCATTGCCAAAGCCATTGCGGCAAGACGATAAAAAGGAGAGGGCCTGTGCCTTCTCCTTTTCAGTGTGTTCAGCTGAACATACGTGCCACCTCGGATACATCCGCAGCGGCCTCCAGCGCCACCAGGAGCTTCAAGCGTGCCTTTTGTCCGCTGAGGCCGTTCGTGAAAATGACGCCGAGTTCCTTCAGTTGCTTGCCTCCGCCTTCATAGGAATACACATCCTGGGCAATGCCGTTGAAGCAGCGGGATACAATCACAATGGGAACACCCCGTTGCAGCAGCCGCTGCAGGGCCGGCACAGTTGCCGGCGGGAGGTTTCCTTGACCGAGCGCTTCAATGACAAGTCCGTCAAGCGGCAGCTGCTCTGCAGCGCCAAGCAGCATGTCATCCATGCCTGCGTGTGCCTTCAGCAGCAGCACACGCTTGGCGGCTTGGGAGATGCGGTACCGCTCCCGGCGAAGCAGCGCCTGATGGAACACCACACTGCGCTTTGTCACGATGCCGATGGGGCCATACTGCGGGCTCTGGAAGGTGGCTACGTTGCTTGTGTGTGTTTTCGTCACATTCGTGGCGCAATGAATTTCATCATTCAACACAACAAGGACGCCTTTGTTTTTGGCTTCCTCGCTGCTGGCCACCTTGACGGCTGACAGAAAATTATATAAACCGTCCGAGCCAAGCTCATTGCTGGAGCGCATGGCGCCTGTCAGCACAACCGGAATGTCTGTTTGCAGAGTCAGCTCGAGAAAGTAGGCCGTCTCCTCCAGTGTGTCTGTGCCGTGTGTAATCACGACTCCGTCCAAATGCTGCTGTCTTGCCCGTTCGTCAATCAGCAGCTGCAGCGTTTGCATTTCCCGCGGCGTGATGTGCGGCGACGGCAGGTGAAACACATCCTCAACAAGCAGCTTGACATGGCCGAGCAAATCCGGGCTGTAGTGCATGAGCGGATTTTGCTGCTGCTGCTTGACTACGCCGGTCTCCCGGTCTTCCTCCATGGCAATGGTGCCGCCTGTATGTAGTACCAATATCGTTTTCAATGCTGTCACACCTTTCCTGACGAATACACCTCCACGATACCACGAGACGGCGTGCCGGACAACCTGCAGCGTATAAAACGGGGCGGGGTGCCTTACAATGGTAAGGACAGAAGCGAAGGAAGGGAGAGGTGCGCATTGAAAGCAGGAGAGCGGATTTTGCTGAAAATCCTGATGATCCAGCTCCTGTGCCTGTTGGCGGCGCAGGCTTTGCTGACGCAGGAGCGTGTTGCGCAATATATGTCAAAGGTCGTGTACTATGAAGGGGTAACGAAGGAATCGGTGACGCGTGTGCTTGAGACGGGCCGATAGTTTTCATTTTCTTCAGGGGTGGGGTATGCTACAATGGAAAGAGTTTCATATTTCAACGGGAAGTACGGCGGGCAGCGCTCCTGCCCTTTACATTCCATACCAAGCCACTCAGACGAGTGACTGAATGAAGAATGAGGTGTTCAGTAAGATGGAGAAACGAATTTCGATTGCGATTGACGGGCCGGCAGCAGCGGGAAAAAGCACGGTTGCCAAGATTGTTGCCAAGAAGCTTTCTTATGTATATATTGATACCGGGGCGATGTATCGCACTTTGACATATGCTTGTCTGCAGCGTGATGTGGACGTTGAGGATGAGGCGCAAGTGATGCGTGTTCTTGAGCCAATGTCCATCGAGTTTCAATATGACAGCGATAACCAGCAGCGGGTGTTCCTGAACGGACAGGACGTAACAGAGGAAATCCGGACGCCGGAGGTCACCAATCTTGTTTCCATTCCGGCGAGGCACCGTTTGGTCCGCGAAGAAATGGTGCTGCGCCAGCGCCGCCTCGGGGCATCCGGCGGAGTTGTCATGGATGGCCGCGACATCGGGACGCATGTGCTGCCGGATGCAGAGGTGAAGATCTTTATGCTGGCATCCGTGGAGGAGCGCGCCCAGCGCCGCCACCTCGAGAACACGGCAAAGGGCTTCCCTTCCGACCTCGGGCAGCTGCAGCGTGAAATTGCCCAACGCGACAAACTGGACTCCGAACGGGAAGTCGCACCGCTGAAAAAGGCGGAGGATGCCATTGAGCTGGATACGACCTCCTTATCGATTGAGCAGGTTGTGGAAAAGATTATGGATATTGTTGCAACAAAATTAACACAATAAGGAAGGAGCGTACGGCTCTTTCTTTTTTATAGAGCAGAAAAATAATCATTGTGCCGAATTTGTCTGCTGAACAGGAAGGGGATTTCCAGCCTCGTGCAGAAATGCATATATAGGTGCGGGTTTTTCTGCTGCTTCAGGGCAGAGACAATATGCTTGACAAATGATGTGATTTGTTAGAAGTTAGTAAAAGAAGGTGTTTTCTAAATTTTTCTTCTACGTGCAAATGGAGGTCTCTGATTTCCATTTCGTATATACATAAAAGACACTTTGTCATTTCAGTAGGGAGGTATTTCCATGGTTGAGAAGATGAATGAAGAAGTTGTAGACACGAAAGCGCTGCAGGTCGGCGACATTGTGACAGCAGTTGTCACGAAGGTGGAGGATAAGCAGGTGCTGGTAAACGCCGGCTTTAAATCTGACGGTGTCATTCCAATCAGCGAGCTCGCGAATGTTCATATCGAGAAAGCAAGCGATGTGGTGCAGGAAGGACAAACTTTAGAGTTAAAGGTGATTAAGCTGGAGGACGATGACCTGGTGCTGTCCAAGCGTGCTGTGGATGCAGAGAAGGCTTGGGAAAGCCTGCAGGCGAAGTTCCAATCAGGCGAAACCTTTGATGTGACAGTGCGCGATATCGTCAACGGCGGCCTTGTGGTCGATCTTGGCGTGCGCGGCTTCATTCCGGCATCCCTTGTTGAAACACATTTTGTAGAAGATTTCACAGATTATAAAGGAACAACCCTCGCGGTGAAGATTGTGGAGCTGGAGCGCGAAAAGAACCGCGTCATCCTTTCTCACAAGGCGGTCGTGGAGGAAAATCTGGAGCTGAAGAAAAAGGATGCCATCAACTCCCTGAAGGCTGGCGAAGTGCTTGAAGGAACAGTGCAGCGTTTGACTGATTTCGGCGCATTTGTCAATGTCGGCGGTGTGGACGGTCTTGTTCATATCTCCCAGATCGCGCATGAGCGTGTGGAAAAGCCATCTGATGTGCTGAAGGAAGGCCAACAGGTGAAGGTGAAGGTTCTGTCTGTAGACCCTGCAACGCAGCGCATTTCTCTTTCCATCAAGGCAGCGCAGCCGGGGCCTTGGGAGACAGTGGCCGGCAAGGTGAAGGCCGGTGATGTGCTGGATGGAACAGTAAAGCGCCTTGTTGCGTTCGGTGCATTTGTTGAGGTTCTGCCGGGTGTGGAAGGGCTTGTGCACGTATCCCAAATTTCCAACCGCCATGTGAAGAACCCAAGTGAAGTCCTGACAGTCGGGCAGCATGTGCAAGTGAAGGTGCTGGAAGTGAATGTGAAGGATAAGCGCATTTCCCTCAGCATGAAGGACGGATCCGGCGAAGCGGAAGAAGCAACGAAGGAAGACTACAGCAAGTACCAGTCAACATCAGAGTCCTCCACGTTCCAGCTGGGTGATATCATCGGCGAGCAGCTGAAGAAATTAAGAAAATAAACGGGGGAATGACTGTGACAAGAGCACAGCGGAAAATAGATCATGTGCAGTATGCTCTGTCCACCGGTCAATCCCGCGCCCACGGGTTTCAGGAAGTGTCTTTTGTTCATCAGAGTCTGCCGGACTTGGCATGCGATGATGTGTCACTGACAACGTCTTTAGGCGAACTTACTTTAAGTTCGCCTATTTTCATCAATGCGATGACCGGTGGCGGGGGGAAGGAAACCGAGCGGATTAATGAAGGACTGGCGCTGGCGGCCAAGGAGTGCGGCCTTGCCATGGCAGTCGGCTCGCAAATGGCAGCATTGCGCGACAGCGAGGAAGCGCGGTCGTATGAAATTGTGCGGCGTGCCAATCCAGATGGCATTGTGTTTGCAAATTTGGGCAGCGAGGCGACCGTAGACCAGGCAAAGCGGGCGGTTGCGATGCTGGAAGCCAATGCGCTGCAAATCCATCTGAACGTCATCCAGGAATTGACAATGCCGGAAGGGGACCGTGACTTTACAGGGGCGCTGTTCCGTATTGAGCAAATTGTCCGCGGCCTGGAAGTGCCGGTAATTGTAAAAGAGGTCGGGTTTGGCATGAGCCGGGAGACGGTGGCGCAGCTTGAGGGCGCCGGTGTATCAATTATTGATGTGGGCGGCTATGGAGGAACGAATTTTGCTGACATTGAAAATGAACGGCGCCAGCGCGTGTTGTCCTATTTTAATGAATGGGGCATTCCGACTGCCGTCTCCATTGCCGAGGCGGCTTCCATACGGCGGAGGGCTGCGCTGATTGCTTCCGGTGGGATGCAGACAGCGCTGGAAGCAGCGAAAGCGCTCGCGCTGGGAGCGTCGGCTGCGGCATTTGCCGGCAGCTTCCTGAAGCATTTTATGGAACGGGGCACAGAAGGGCTGATTGCGGAAATCCACCTGCTGCATGAGGATCTCACTTGGATCATGACCGCCCTTGGGGCAGCGCGGGTGGAAGAGCTTCAGCAGATGCCGCTTGTCATCAGCGGGACAATGCATCATTGGCTCGCGGAGCGCGGTATAGAAACGGCACAATACAGCAGACGTACGAAAAAAAGCGACATGACCAACTAGGTTGTGTCGCTTTTTTTCGTATATGGCACTGTAGGCTTACTCAGCCCCGCCAGCTTATTAATGCTGGTTTTGCTTGCGCGCCTGCTCCGGTGTATCCAGTCCGGTTGCGCCCGGGTATTGCAGGCTTTGGTCGCGGTCAGATGGAACGCGGCGGGACTCCCTCATTTTTTTCTCCTGACGATCTTTTCCCATGGTGTGCACCTCCTCTCGCTTCCTTTCCTCTTTTACAAGTGTTCCTAGCAGGCGGCAAACTATTCGATGCAGGGCTAAGATTATTTCTCATAAAATGTACCCATACTGGAAATGATAGGAGGTAGATGCATGGAAGGAAGCTGGTTTTACTTATTTGCCTGGAGCGGCTGGATTGTAGCTACATTTTGGATGCCAAAAGGGGCACTGCGTTTGTATACTGCCATCTTCATCTTACTTTTGCTAAGTACCGCGCAGTTGGAAATTCCTTTTGGCAGGATAGCAGTGGCGGTGCCGCTGCTGCTGCTTTGTGCGGCCGGATGCCTCGGCATGGCGCGTCTTTCCTTTTGGCGGAAGCTGTACATGATCATTGGTTCTACGGTGCTGGCCATGCTGTATGCCATTTTCCACCTTGTGGAGCTGTATGATCCTGTCTGGATTGTCCTGAATCAAACCTGGCTGCTGGCAGCCTGCTTGGCATACGCGTCGGTCCTGCTGTTCCGTGAGCACTGGCCAAGAGTATTGGTGGTGCTGACGGGAACCGTGCAGGGAGAACTGCTGCTCACGTTCATTCTCCGCCCGTATGGGTTCCGTAATACAGTTGGCGCCGTCTCCAGTTTGGATATTGCCGCTTGTGCCATTGCTCTGCTGTGCGCCTTGCATGTCCTGCTGCAGCTGTTCGTGCATCTGGAACAGGCAAAACAAAAACAGGTAAGGGAGAGACAAGGATAGCATGAATGACTATACGTATCCCATTTTGCTCGGCGTAATCGTCGGGCTCATCACACGCCTTCTAATGCTCCGCACCGATGCCAGACAATATCCGAGCCGTCTGCACGGGAAGATTATCCATGTGGCGATGGGTTTTATTGCGGCCGCTCTCGGGGCGATTGCGATTCCTTCTATTATGAAAAAGGATTTTTCGGCCATCACCTTTCTGACGCTTGCTGCTTCTCAGTTTCGGGATGTGCGCAATATGGAGCGCAATACCCTGCAGGAGCTGGATGAGTTTGAGCTGGTGAAGCGCGGCAATACATATATTGAGGGCATTGCAATGGTATTTGAGAGCCGCAATTATTTGGCGATTTTCACTTCATTTGCAACAACCTTTGCCTATCTGGCTGCCAATTCCGTGTATGCCGGTCTCGCAGTTGGGCTGGTCAGCTTTTTAATTTCGCGCAAGCTCATGACCGGCCATAAAGTCAGGGATATTGCCGATATCCGGCATGTGCCCCTCCGGTTTGAAGGAGCCGGCCTGTATATCGACAACATCTACATCATGAATATTGGCTTGCCGGCCCGCCAGGATGAAATCCTGAAATACGGCATGGGCTTCGTTCTGACGCCAAAGTCTATGGATGCCAACATTACGCTTGCCAATCTGGGACAGCGGCAGGCCATCCTGCATGATGCTTCCGTGGCGCTCGGTGTATTCCGCGATTCCGGCACACCAGCGCTTGTGCCGCTGGCAAAGCGTGACCTGAACGATGGGCGGGTCGGGGTGCTGATTCTGCCGCAGGAGCAGGATCCGGAACGGGCCGCACGTGTCATCGGGCAAGTGCCGACCCTGGAAAATGCCATCCGGAAATCCCGCCAAGCCTTGAATAAGGAGAATGAAAGAACATGACACTGGAAAATTGCATACTTGCGGTCATCACAACAGACGCAAGCAAATTCGCCGGCGGCGCCCCTTTATTCACTTGTCAGGACCAAAAGGAGCTGGAATTTGTAACATCCAATCTGGAGGCCATTCTTGATGGAATTGCCCACCGGCTGCAGGATAATGTATATATTATTGTGAAGCACTGAGATTGTGTGCTATAATGTACAAGGTTTTAAGATGGAAATAATTATGTGCACGGTCCCTTCTTGCCTCAAGAAGGGCTTTTTACATAGTAAGCCATACAAGGAAGGGTGAAAGAAATGGCAAAGCCAACAGTAGCGATTGTAGGCCGTCCGAATGTCGGCAAGTCTACAATCTTTAATAGAATCGTCGGAGAACGCATCTCTATTGTAGAGGATATCCCTGGAGTGACCCGGGACCGTATTTACAGCTCGGCGGACTGGTTGACACATGATTTTAATATTATTGATACAGGCGGAATTGATATTGGGGACGAACCGTTTTTGACGCAAATTCGCCAGCAGGCCGAAGTGGCAATTGACGAAGCGGATGTGATTATTTTCCTGACAAACGGACGGGAAGGCGTTACAGCGGCAGATGAAGAAGTGGCGAAAATCTTATACAAGACGAAAAAGCCGGTCGTTCTGGCAGTCAACAAGATTGACAACCCGGACATGCGTGCGGATATTTATGATTTCTATACGCTTGGCTTCGGGGAGCCGTTCCCGATTTCCGGCTCGCACGGCCTCGGTCTCGGTGATCTGCTGGATGAAGTGGCCAAGCATTTCCCTGAACACGATGCCGGCGATTATGATGAAGATGTCATTAAGTTTTGTTTGATCGGACGTCCAAATGTCGGCAAGTCTTCTCTTGTCAATGCTTTGCTGGGGGAGGAGCGCGTAATTGTCAGCAACGTGGCGGGCACGACGCGGGACGCAGTCGATACTCCGTATACAAAAGATGGACAAGAATACGTCATTATTGACACAGCGGGCATGCGCAAGAAAGGAAAAGTGTACGAAACCACCGAAAAGTATAGTGTACTGCGTGCACTGCGGGCGATCGAGCGCTCCGATGTCGTGCTTGTCGTGATAGACGGCGAGGAAGGCATTATTGAACAGGATAAGCACATTGCCGGCTATGCCCATGAGGCGGGACGTGCGGTCGTGATTGTTGTAAACAAATGGGATGCGGTAGAAAAGGATGAAAAAACGATGAAGGAGTTCGAGGAGAAAATTCGGGCACACTTCTTGTTCCTCGATTACGCACCGATTGTATTCCTGTCGGCGAAAACGAAGAAGCGCATTCATACGCTGCTGCCTATGATCAATGCGGCGAGTGAAAGCCATTCCCTGCGCGTGCAGACAAATGTACTGAACGATGTAATTGCCGATGCGGTTGCCCGGAACCCGGCGCCGACGCACAACGGCAAGCGGTTGAAGCTGTATTATGTAACACAGGTAGCGGTGAAGCCGCCGACGTTTGTTGTGTTTGTAAATGATACAGAGCTGTTCCATTTCTCATATGCGCGTTTCATTGAAAACCGGATTCGCGATGCGTTTGAATTTACCGGAACGCCGATTAAGATTATTGGCCGAGAAAGAGATTAACGGAGAGGGCGGGATACCAATGGCAACAATTGCGGTAGTGGGAGCCGGAAGCTGGGGGACAGCGCTGTCAATGGTGCTGGCGGATAATGGGCACAAGGTCCGCATTTGGGGGAACCGGGCTGAGCAAATTCAGGAAATGAATGAAGCTCATACGAATAACCGGTATCTCCCGGGTGTGCGATTGCCGGAAAGCATTACGGGCTATACCTCCTTGCAGCAGGCGCTTGAAGGCGTGCAGAATATTTTGTTGGTGGTGCCGACAAAGGCGTACCGGGACATTCTGCGTGAAATGCGGGAACTGGTTACACATCCCGTGACCTTGATTCATGCGAGCAAGGGCATTGAGCCGGATACACTGAAGCGCATTTCAGAAATGATCGAAGAAGAAATGCCGGCTCCGCTTGTGCAGGACATTGTCGTGTTATCCGGTCCCAGCCACGCGGAAGAGGTGGCGCTGCGCCAGCCGACAACGGTCACCTCTGCCTCCAAGAACATGCAGGCGGCTGAAGAAGTGCAGGACTTGTTCATCAACCAGTATTTCCGGGTTTACACAAACCCCGATATCATTGGCGTGGAGCTTGGCGGCGCCTTGAAAAATATTATTGCCCTGGCGGCAGGCATGACAGCAGGCTTGGGCTTTGGCGATAATGCAAAAGCGGCGCTCATGACCCGCGGGCTTGCGGAAATTGCCCGGCTTGGCCGTAAAATGGGAGCCCATCCTCTGACTTTCGCCGGCTTGACGGGAATGGGCGACTTGATTGTAACCTGCACAAGTGTACACAGCCGCAACTGGCGTGCCGGCAACATGCTTGGCAAAGGCCAGTCACTTGACGAGGTGCTGTCCAATATGGGCATGGTTGTGGAAGGGGTTCGTACAACAAAGGCAGCCCATCAGCTGGCGCAGGTGCTGGATGTGGAAATGCCTATTACTGCAGCGTTGCACGGAGTGTTGTTTGACGGAGCGGATGTCAAGGAGGCGGTGGACTCTTTGATGGGGCGTGTCCGTACGCATGAGGTGGAAGCTGTTCCGGACCTGTTGTGAATATCGGGGCCGACTCTATGGAGTCGGTCCTTTTGTTTTGGGGCTGCTTCCGCTCATCTGTGTCCAGTTGCGGGTACTGGAAACCTGCCATCATACAAGAGAAAAAGATCCTGTTAGGTATCAGAACCTCCCTTTGGTGAGCCGGGCGAGCCGGTTGCGCTTTTTTTGTTGTCCAGCTCCACCGGCTAGCTCACTGCCAGGGAGAACCCGCCCCCGTAAAAGGCAAAGAGCGCCTTTTAGGGGTCGGAACCTCCCTTCGGTGAGCTGAACGAGCCGGTTGCGCTTTTCTTGATGGGCGTTTCACCAATTTCCTTCTTGTGCATACGATGAAAGGGAGACTGAAGGAGAGGGTGGAATACGTGAGCTCTAATAATTTCTTTGATAATGTGGAAAAAACAACAAAGGTGAATAAGGAAGATATTTTCAAGCTGGCTTCCTCTGTGCAAAATGCCAACCTGAAGGATGAGCAGGTGCTGCGCCAATTAATCGGGCAAGTGGCGGCTTTGGCCGGCAAGCCTGTGCCGAAGGAAAAGGAAGACCAAATTGTGAAGGCCATCATCAACAATAATATGCCGTCTGATTTCTCTTCCTTGGGCAAATTATTTAAAAAATAGAGGCAATAGGAGCACCTTTGGTTCTGGAATGTGCATATGATACTTACGTAATAAACCGCACAGTCAATGTGGATAGGTTTGGTCAAACGAAGCGGGAAGCCCCTCCGCTTCGTTTTTTATATGGCTGGAACCGTTCCCTTCGGATGGCCAATCGGACTGCTTCCGCTTTTCTGGATATCTCAGATTCTTTTTGTTGTGTCGGGCTTATAATTTGCTAAAATAGTAATGTACGAACTTTTGCAATATTGACTACATAGAAGGGGTGTATGTATGAGCCTGTCCATGCTGAAAATGTGGCTGTCGTTTGGGGCGATGGGAGCCATGGCTGTCTCCATTTTGTTTATTATGCTCAGCCGTTATAGATTGCGGAATGTGTTCTTGAAAGGAATTACGGCTGTTGTGGCTTATGTACTGATGATTACGTCCGGACTTGTCATGTTTTACCTTGTGTTCAGCGGTCCAACAAACTAAGCGGCGGAGAAGATGCAGATGAAGAAATGGATAATGATATGTTGTGTACTGCTGGTCAGTTTGTTGTCGGGCTGTATGTATCCGGACAGCAAGATTGCACAGAACAGTGTGCCGTATAAGGACCAGCTGCAGGCCGTCCAAAGTGCGGTAAATCAATTCCGGGAAGCAAACGGAGGGCTGCTCCCGATTAAAACAAAGGAAATGGATACGCCGATATACCAAAAATATCTGGTGGACTTTACGAAGCTGGCGCCGCACTATATGGCGGAGCCGCCGGGAAATGCTTTTGAGAGCGGCGGCATCTATCAGTATGTGCTGGTGGACCCGGAAACAAATCCGACAGTCAAGCTGATTGATTTGCGGGTGACTGAAGTCATACGGGACCTCAAGCTGCGCATTCAAATGTACCGCGATAAAAATCAGTACCCGCCGTTTGAGAAAGAGCTGGCCGCAGGAGTCTATACGCTGAATTACAAGGAACTCGGCTATCAAGAGGAGCCGCATGCCGTCAGCCCGTATTCCGGCGAAAATTTGCCGCTCGTAATCGACGGCAAAGCGGAAATTTATATTGATTACCGCGTGGACCTCTATCAGGCTGTCAAGAAATACAGCAATGAAGCGAAGGAAGGCAAGGATATCCGTCCGCTTCTGCTGAAGGATGCGCCATTCGTTCCAGCCTACTCCTTGCCATACACTGTCAAAAATGGCGAGCCTGTCTTCATGGCACAATAATTGGGTAACCCTAAGCAGCCGAATCTACCGGCTGCTGTTTGCATTTCTGACTGTTTCGGCTGTATCCTTGCACACGTTCCTTCCCGGCTAAAAAAGAAAAGGGTTTTTCTTTCCCCCCAAGTCATGAACACTTCTGCAAAAGAATAAGTTCTACAAGAAGGGTTTTTCCTTCTGTGCACACTACAGGGCGGGGGAAGATTTTTTCTGAAAATAGGCATAGGAGATTAGGACAACATCATACTTATATACTGTCCTGGCTTCTAGAATGCTCGTATATTATTCCCAACAACTCTCAGGGAGGGGATCTCTTGGAAAAGGTCGATATTTTTAAAGATATTGCGGAGCGGACAGGAGGCGACATTTACTTAGGTGTCGTCGGAGCGGTCCGGACCGGGAAATCTACATTTATTAAAAAGTTTATGGAGCTCGTTGTAATTCCGAACATTGACAACGAGGCAGAACGCCAGCGGGCACAGGATGAGCTGCCGCAGAGCGCAGCCGGACGCACGATTATGACAACGGAGCCGAAGTTTGTTCCAAATCAGGCTGTTTCCATTCATGTCGATGAGGGGCTGCATGTGAACATCCGCCTGGTGGATTGTGTCGGCTATACGGTTCCGGGCGCCAAGGGCTACGAGGATGAAAACGGTCCGCGCATGATCAGCACACCGTGGTACGACGAACCGATTCCATTCCATGAAGCGGCGGAAATTGGCACGCGCAAGGTCATTCAAGAGCATTCCACCATCGGCGTGGTCATTACAACAGACGGCACGATTGGGGAAATTCCGCGCCGCGACTACCTGGATGCGGAAGAGCGTGTCGTCAATGAATTGAAGGAAGTCGGCAAGCCGTTCATTATGATCATCAACACGGTACAGCCATATCATCCGGATACAGAGCAGCTGCGCCAGCGGCTGATTGAGCAGTACGACATCCCGGTTCTGGCCATGAGCGTGGAAGGCATGCGCGACGGTGATGTGTACAACGTGCTGCGGGAAGCATTGTATGAGTTCCCTGTGCTGGAAGTGAACGTGAACCTGCCAAGCTGGGTCATGGTGCTGAATGAGAACCACTGGCTGCGCCAGAGCTACCAGGAGGCTGTGCAGGAGACAGTGAAGGATATTAAGCGTCTGCGTGATGTGGACCGGGTGGTTTGGCAGTTCAGCCAATACGATTTCATCGACCGGGCCAGCCTCGCCGGCATTGATATGGGGCAGGGCGTGGCGGAGATTGACCTGTATGCGCCGGATGAGCTGTATGACCAAATTCTGAAAGAGGTCGTCGGTGTGGAAATCCGCGGCAAGGACCACCTTCTGAAGCTTATGCTGGATTTTGCTCATGCCAAAGTGGAGTATGATCAAGTGGCAGATGCGCTGCGGATGGTAAAGCAGACCGGGTACGGCATTGCTGCACCGGCATTAGCGGATATGAGCCTGGATGAGCCGGAAATTATTCGCCATGGTTCCCGTTTTGGCGTGAAGCTGAAGGCTGTTGCTCCGTCGATCCATATGATTAAGGTAGATGTGGAGTCCACCTTTGAGCCGATTATCGGCACCGAGAAGCAAAGTGAGGAGCTTGTCCGCTATCTCATGCAGGACTTCGAGGACGACCCGCTCTCCATCTGGAACTCCGATATCTTCGGCCGGTCGCTCAGCTCCATTGTTCGGGAAGGCATCCAGGCAAAGCTGTCGCTCATGCCGGAAAACGCCCGCTACAAGCTGAAGGAAACGCTTGAACGCATTATTAACGAAGGATCCGGCGGCCTGATTGCCATCATCCTGTAAGGAGAGAACCCCCGCGCAGCGGGGGTTTTCTTCTGTCCGCATGCCGGGCCCGCTGTTCTTCTGTCCGCCCTGAATGCAGGCGCGACAGCATTTTTCGTGCTTTCTTGCCGACATTTTCATGAAAAATATTGAATTATAGAAAAGAATCGTATAATATAAGCCATGACAACGAATTATCTGCATCTTGGTTGTATAAAATACGATGAATTTGCCTACAAATGAAGATAAGATGCACTTTGATACATTGGTCCCTTTGGGAGGAGGTGAATGGCATGAATAAGACAGATCTAATTAATGCAGTTGCAGAAGCGAGCGAGCTTTCCAAGAAGGATGCAACGAAAGCAGTTGATGCTGTTTTCGACGCAATCCTGGATGCTCTGAAAAGCGGTGACAAGGTACAGCTGATCGGCTTCGGCAACTTTGAAGTTCGTGAACGTGCTGCTCGCAAAGGACGCAATCCTCAGACTGGCGAAGAAATCGAAATCGCAGCAAGCAAGGTTCCGGCATTCAAACCGGGCAAAGCTTTGAAGGATGCGGTGCAGGAAGCGTAAGAGTTTGCATTTGAACCGGAATGAACGTCCAGTTTTCATACATAGTGCAATAACACATTCCGTATGCACGGGAGGCCCCTTTTATAAGGGGTCTCTTTTTCTGTGAAAGAGGGAAAAAAGCACTCTTTGTTTTGCCGGCAGGCGCAGAGATGCACGGGAGAGCGGTTGGTGTCTCTGTCCGGATGTTCTTCCATGAAAAAGATGGGAACGGCAAGTGCTCTGCTTTGCTTTTCGGAAGGGCGCTGTGCTAGAATGTGTCTGTATAAGTTTAGTACAATTTTTGTAGGAGGATCTTGACCGGATGGCAAAAGTAAATTTAGAACAAATTGAGCAGGCTGTGCGCCTCATTCTGGAAGCAATTGGAGATGACCCGAATCGGGAAGGCGTACTGGAAACACCGAAGCGTGTGGCAAAAATGTATGCGGAGGTATTCTCCGGTCTGCATGAGGATCCGAAAGAGCATCTGCATAAAGTATTTGGCGAAGACCATGAAGAATTGGTTCTTGTTAAGGATATTCCGTTTTACTCCATGTGCGAGCATCACCTGGTTCCGTTCTACGGGGTGGCGCATGTCGCTTATATACCAAAGGGCGGCAAGGTAACAGGACTCAGCAAGCTGGCTCGTACGGTTGATACAGTGGCGCGCAGACCGCAGCTGCAGGAGCGCATCACTTCTACTGTGGCGGAATCGCTGATGGAGGTGCTGGAGCCGCACGGCGTCATGGTTGTGGTGGAAGCGGAGCATATGTGCATGACGATGAGAGGCATCAAGAAGCCGGGAGCCCGTACGGTGACATCCGCTGTACGCGGTGTACTGGCAACGGACGCGGCGGCACGCGCGGAGGTATTGTCCCTAATCAAGACCAACTAAAAGAAAAGCAGACCACTGCTTTTCTTTTTTTAAAAGGATGAGAACATGTTATGTTTCCGGGGGATGCCCGGTCCGGATTGCAGAATCGGCTCCGGCACAAAGAGCAGGAAGTGCTTTGTGTGCCGGAGCCGATTCTTCCGCAGGGGCACAGTGCAGAACTGGGAGGATGCTGTAAACAAATGGTTTGCTATCGGGCTTCTGTGCAAGAATAAAGATATCCCCTTGTACGATGGGGGGATTTGTTGAAAAAGCGCATTTTTCCGCTTTTCTTGTAGGAAAACTATTTCTGTATGTTATAATAAGTTCCATGAATAAACGCGAGGATACTTCAAGAACAAGGGTGATGAGTGTGAAGCACATCTATGAAGATGTTACAGCAATCAAGGAGCAGCTGTACAACCGATTGCGGCATCCGTATTTGATGCAATATATTGATGAGCCGTTCGTAGATGACGAGAAGCTGCTCCTGCTATATTCCATTTTAAAAAGTGCCCGTCTGCCGGCAGCAGCCCTGCAGCATTACGCCGTGACCATCATGCTTGTGCAAATCGCTCTTGATACTCATGAAAAGGTTTCAAATAAAGGGACAGAGGAAGGCGGCAGGTCGCATAAGTACCGCCAGCTGACAGCGCTTGCGGGAGATTACTACAGCGGACTGTATTACTACTTGTTGGCGCAAAAAAGCGATATCTCCTTAATCCGGGTGTTGGCAAAAGGGATTGAAGAAGTAAATGAGGGGAAGATTGTCCTGCATCAGCAGGGGGGAAGCGACCTGCGGACGCTGCTTGGCAATGTGGCTGTCGTTGAATCGGCTTTGCTGCAAAAAACATGTGAACATTTCAATGTTCCTGTCTGGAAGCCGTTCGTATCATCGTTTCTGAAAATGACCCGGCTGCAGCGGGAGTATCAGTGCTACCAGCGCGGCGAGGAGTCTCCTGTATTTAGGGCCTTTTTGCATGCTGAGCCGGAAAAAAATCCGTTCTCACTGTACGAGGCGCACCTGCGCCAGGAGCAGGAAAAGCTGCAGCAATGGGCCGCGGCGCATCCGGATTCGGAGCTGGCGGCCAGGCTGCTGGAGAACTTGTTAATGAAATTGTAGTGGAAGAAGGGTAAAACATGCAGCAATCGAAGGAACAGAGAGTGCACGACGTATTTGAGAAGATTTATGGCAAATACGATGTGATGAATTCGATTATCAGCTTTCAGCGCCATAAGGCATGGCGCAAAAGCACGATGAAGGTGATGAACGTACAACGGGGCGAAACCGCCTTGGATGTATGCTGTGGCACATGCGATTGGACGATTGCGCTGGCCGAATCTGTCGGTTCGCAAGGAAAGGTGTATGGCCTGGACTTCAGCCAGAACATGCTGTCTGTCGGTGAACAGAAGCTGAAGGCACTTCATATGGACCAGGTGGAGCTCATTCACGGAAATGCCATGCAGCTTCCGTTTCCCGACAACTCGTTTGATTATGTAACCATTGGCTTTGGCCTGCGCAATGTTCCGGATTATATGCAGGTGCTGCGCGAAATGGCGCGTGTCGTCAAGCCGGGCGGCCAGGTGGTTTGTCTGGAAACCTCACAGCCGACTTTGCCGGTCATCAGACAGGGATACCTTCTCTATTTCCGATATATCATGCCGTTGGTCGGCAAGCTGTTTGCCAAAAGCTATCAGGAATACTCCTGGCTGCAGGAGTCTGCAAGCACGTTTCCTGGCATGCAGGAGCTGGCTCGGATGTTTGAGCGTGCCGGACTTGAGCATGTGAAGGTGAAGCCGTTCACATTCGGCGTGGCTGCCATGCATCTTGGATATAAGCCGAAGCAGTGACGAGAAAAACAAGCGTTCAAAGGTGAATGATATGAAGCTACAACTTATGTATTCTTTTTTACGGCCCGATATCGAGAAGATTGAGAAGGAGCTGAAGCAGGTTATAACCTCCGAACAGCCGCTTCTGCAGGAGGCATCTGCACAGCTTCTGCAGGCGGGCGGAAAACGCATCAGGCCCGCTTTCGTGCTGCTGGCCGCCAAGTTCGGCAACTATAAGCTCGATGCCATCAAGCATGTGGCGACGGCGCTCGAGCTGATTCATATGGCCTCACTCATTCACGATGATGTAATTGATGCGGCGCCGCTGCGGCGGGGAAAGCCCACAATAAACGCCAAGTGGGGAGACCGCGTGGCGATGTATACAGGGGACTATTTGTTTGCCAAGTCGCTTGAATGCATCACGAATATTCAGAGTCCGGAAGCACATCAGGCATTATCCAAGACCATGGTGGAATTGTGCAAGGGAGAAATTGAACAAATTCGAGATAAATACGATTTTAACCAAAATCTGCGTGCCTATTTGCGCCGCATTAAACGCAAGACCGCATTGCTGATTGCCGCCAGCTGCCAGCTCGGAGCAATTGCGTCCGGGGCGGATCGGGATACAGTCAACCGGCTGTTTTGGTTCGGCTATTTTGTCGGCATGTCCTATCAAATTATCGATGACATTTTAGATTTCGTTTCAAACGAGGAGGCGCTCGGGAAGCCTGCCGGCGGTGACTTGCTGCAGGGCAACATTACCCTGCCGGTGTTATATGCCATGGAGCAACCGGAATTGCGGGAGCTGATTATTCAGGTGCATGAGGGTACAAATCGCACAGCCATGCAAGCCATCATTTCCCGGATTAAGCAGAGTGATGCGATTGAGCAGGCTTTTGCGTTCAGTGAGCGGTATTTGCAAAAGGCTTTGGCTGCCATTGAGCCGCTGCCGCGCGGCCAAGCGAAATCCTCGCTGCAAAACATTGCGAAATACATTGGAAAACGGAAATTCTGATTATTTTCCGGACAATCACAAATTGTATGAGAATTCCTCCATTTCCGAACAGTTGCGAAATTGGAAAAGTAGTGGTACTATTCTTATTGGGTAACTACCATACATATTCTAAAGGAAGTGGAGAGATTCTTATGGAAAAAACATACTTAATGGTAAAGCCTGACGGCGTACAGCGCGGCCTGATCGGCGAGATCGTGTCCCGCTTTGAAAACAAGGGATATCAGCTTGTTGGCGCAAAGCTGATGCAGGTGTCCAAGGAAACTGCTGAAAAGCATTATGCTGAACATGCAGAGCGTCCGTTCTTCGGCGAACTCGTGGACTTCATTACGTCCGCTCCTGTATTTGCCATGGTTTGGCAGGGCGAAGGCGTGATCGCGACAGCGCGCCAAATGATGGGCAAGACGAATCCGAAGGAAGCGCTTCCAGGGACAATTCGCGGCGATTTCGGTGTAACAGTGGGCAAGAATATCATCCACGGCTCCGATTCTCCTGAAAGTGCAGAGCGCGAAATCGCGATCTTCTTCACAGAAGAAGAAATTGCGGCTTACAGCAAGCTGATTAACGAGTGGGTTTATTAATCTTGAAAACGCTTTAATTGCTGGCATGGGGCGACAGTTGTCGTCTCATGCTTTTTTTTATGCATCTAGGTACGAAGTGTTGCGGGGATGTGTTATATTGATACATAAACAATGAATAGGGAGGGTTTCGTATGCGGTATTTGACAGCAGGAGAATCACATGGTCCGCAGTTGACAGTCATTCTTGAGGGTGTGCCGGCCGGGCTGCCGCTCACGGCTGAGCAAATTAACAGAGAGCTGGCACGCAGGCAAAAGGGCCATGGCCGCGGCCGGCGGATGCAGATTGAGAAAGATGAAGCGCAGATTACATCAGGTGTGCGTCATGGCTATACATTGGGTTCTCCGATTGCCCTGGCAGTGGAAAACCGTGACTTTACCCATTGGACAAAAATTATGGGGGCTGCACCATTGACAGAGGAAGACGCGGCGGAGGTAAAACGCCAGATCTCCCGTCCGCGCCCGGGCCATGCCGATTTGAATGGGGCCATCAAGTATGGGCACCGTGACATGCGGAATGTACTGGAACGCTCCTCCGCACGGGAAACAACAGTGCGTGTGGCTGCCGGAGCAGTTGCCAAACGTATTTTGGCTGAGCTTGGCATTCAGGTGGCCGGACATGTTACGGCCATCGGCGGCATAGAAGCGCGCCCCGCTTCCTATTCCTCCATTGAAGAGCTGCAGCGTGTAACAGAGGAATCACCAGTTCGATGCCTGGATGAGGAAGCTGCCTTGCAAATGATGAATGCCATAGATGAAGCAAAGAAGAACGGTGATTCCATCGGCGGCATCGTGGAAGTGGTTGTGGAAGGCATGCCTGTCGGCGTGGGCAGCTACGTGCATTACGACCGGAAGCTGGATGCCAAGCTGGCGGCAGCGGTCATGAGCATCAACGCCTTTAAAGGGGTGGAGATTGGGATTGGGTTTGAGGCAGCCCATAAGCCTGGGAGCTCTGTTCATGATGAAATTGTTTGGAGTGAACAGGAAGGCTATACGCGCCGTACAAACAATGCCGGCGGATTGGAAGGCGGCATGACCACCGGCATGCCAATCGTTGTTCGTGGTGTGATGAAGCCGATTCCGACGCTGTACAAGCCGCTTCAAAGTGTGGATATTGAGACGAAGGAAGCATTTCAGGCAAGCATTGAACGTTCCGACAGCTGCGCGGTGCCTGCCGCGAGTGTAGTGGCGGAGGCAGTTGTTGCCTGGGAGCTGGCCAATGCGGTTCTGGAGCAGTTTGGTTCTGACAGACTGGGGCTGCTGCAGGAAAATGTGGCGCGCCATCGTGACTATGCGAGGGAATTTTGATGGAAGTTGTACATATTGAAACGACGTCCAAACGTTACCCGCTGTATTTGGGAGAAGCTGTTCTGACAGAGCTTTCCTCTGTGCTTGCCGCTCTGAAGCCGGCTGTCTCCAAGGTGCTGATTATTTGTGATGAGACGGTGGCCGGACTGTTTTTGGAGCAGGTACAGGAATCTCTGCAGCAGGAGGCGCATGTCCATGTAGTTCCAAGCGGCGAACAGGAGAAATCCTTTGCCAACTACTATGCGGCCCAGACAAGCGCACTGGAAGCCGGGTTGGACCGGCGCTCTGTCATTATCGCGTTTGGCGGCGGCATGGTCGGCGACCTGGCCGGTTTTGTGGCAGCGACTTACATGCGCGGCATCCGCTTCATCCAGCTGCCGACAACATTGCTTGCCCATGACAGTGCCGTCGGCGGCAAGGTGGCCATCAATCATCCCCTCGGGAAAAATATGATCGGAGCGTTTCATCAGCCGGAGGCGGTGTTGTATCATACCCCGTTTCTGCGCACGCTGCCGGAAAAAGAGCTGCGCTCCGGCTATGCGGAAATGATGAAGCATGCGCTGATTTGGGACGCTGACTTTTATACATGGCTGCGGGATCAGGTGCGCATATTGTCTGACCTGCAGGGGGAAGTGCTGCAGACAGCCTTGAAGCGTGCCATTGGTGTAAAGGCTGCGGTGGTGGCGGAGGATGAGCATGAAACAGGCATCCGCGCCTATTTGAACTTTGGCCACACACTCGGGCATGCCTTGGAAACAGCTTGTGGCTACGGCAAGCTGACTCATGGCGATGCAGTCGCAGCCGGCATGCGCTTTGCGATTTTGCTGAGCGAGACGGTGTACGGAAAAAGTCTCGGCTATCAGGAGCTGTCGGATTGGTTTTTCTCCTACGGCTATCCGCCATGTCCGGCCCTCGATGCCGCAGAGCTGCTGCAACTGATGAAGAAGGATAAAAAGGCGGCGGGCGGCACCGTGCATATGGTGCTGATGCCGGAAATCGGCCGTGTGGAAACGATGTCGGTTTCTGATGAGCTGATTGTACAGGTGCTGCGACAATTTCAAGAGCAGGAGGGGTTGCGATGATACGGGCAATTCGCGGAGCGATTACAGTGGAAGAGAATGACAGGGAGCAAATGCTTGCGGCTGCAGAGCATCTCCTGCGCGACATGATGGAGCGGAACGGGGTGAAGCCGGCGCATATTGCATCTATTCTGATTTCCGCCACTTCTGACCTGAACGCCTGCTTCCCGGCAGCGGCATTACGGAACATCGAGGACTGCATGCATGTACCGATCATGTGCATGCAGGAAATGGATGTTTCCGGCGCTTTGGAAAAATGTCTGCGTGTGATGATGACTGTTGCCACAGACCTTGAGCAGCATGAGGTTCATCATGTATATTTAGAGAAAGCCATTCAGCTGAGACCAGATTTACAGACACATTAGACCATCGAGGCGAGGAGAAGAATCATGATTGTAAAAAAGCAGCTTTCCACTTTAAAAGCATATTCCCCGGGGAAAACAATTGATGAGGTGAAGCGCCAATACGGCTTGACGAAAATTGTGAAGCTGGCGTCCAATGAAAACCCGTTTGGCAGTTCGCCAAAGGTAGGCGAAGCATTGGCAGAGCTGCCGGGCAAGCTGGCATTGTATCCCGACGGCGCGGCTTACGCGCTGAGACAGAAAACAGCGGGCCACCTTGGCGTACAGCCGGAGCAGCTGTTGTTTGGCAGCGGTTTGGATGAGGTAATCCAAATGGTGAGCCGTGCGCTTCTGGAGAAAGGGACAAATGTTGTCATGGCGAAGCCAACCTTCTCACAGTACCGCCACCATGCCATCATTGAAAATGCAGAGCTCCGTGAAGTGCCATTGAAGGATGGCGTGCATGACTTGGAAGCTATGCTGGCACAGGTTGACGAGAATACGAGAATTGCCTGGATTTGCAATCCAAATAATCCGACAGGAACGTATGTAAGCAAGGAGGAAGTACAATCCTTTGCGGCACGCGTTCCGAAGACAACGCTTGTCATCGTAGATGAAGCGTACTTTGAATACGCATCCGCGCCGGACTATGCAAGTGCGCTTGAGCTTCTGCCGGACTATGAAAATCTGATGGTGATGCGTACCTTCTCCAAAGCATACGGCATCGCGGCGCTTCGTATGGGATATGCTGTTGCCCATGCAGATTTGATCGGGCAGCTTGAGGTTGCGCGTTTGCCGTTCAACACGTCAGCGGCAGCACAGGTGGCGGCTCTCGCAGCACTTGAGGATCAGCAGTTCCTGCAGAACTGCGTGGCAGCGAACCAGGAAGGCTTGCAGCAATACTATGATTTCTGTGAAAAGCACGGCCTGAAGTACTATCCTTCTCAAGGAAACTTCATTTTTATGGAAGTCGGCAAGCCGGGGGATGAAGTATTCCAGCAGCTGCTGCAAAAAGGATACATTGTTCGTTCGGGCGGTGGTCTCGGTCTGCCTGAAGGCATCCGTATTACAGTTGGATCCAAAGAAGAAAATGAGGAAATTATTGCAGTGCTGGAGCAGGTTGTGCAGGAGACAAAGGAGACGGCTTTGTGAAACGCACTGTCCTGCTTGTCGGCACAGGGCTGATCGGATGCTCCGTCGCGCTGGCAATCCGGCAGGAGCATGATGTCCATATTATTGGACACGATGTGAATGAGGAGCATTGCGGATTGGCGAAGTCTCTGGGGATCATTGATGAAAATGAAGTACCCTTGGAGGAGGCTGCGCAGCTGGCGGATTTCATTTTGCTGGCTGCGCCTGTCCAAGAGACGGAAGCATTGCTGCGGCGGTTCGCGGGTTGCACGTTGAAGGAGCATGTGATTATTACGGACGTGGGAAGCACGAAATCGCAAATTATGGAAGCTGCTGCCGGTTTGGCGGAGCAAGGAGCGACCTTTATTGGAGGGCACCCCATGGCGGGCTCGCATAAAACAGGGGCAGGCAGCGCCAAGGCACATCTGTTTGAGAATGCCTTCTATATTCTGACGCCTGCGCCGTACACAGCGCCGGAACGGGTGGGGCAGCTGCAGGATTGGCTGAAGGGGACAAAAGCGCGCTTTTTGGTTATGGATGCGGCGCAGCATGACTTCCTGACAGGTGTGGTGAGCCACTTCCCGCATCTGATTGCTGCGAGCCTCGTCCGGCACATGCACGGCTATTCGCAGCAGCATGAGCTGTTGACGGGACTGGCCGCCGGGGGATTCCGCGACATCACCCGCATTGCTTCAAGCAGCCCGCTTATGTGGCGGGACATTGTATCACACAACCAGGGCAATTTGTTGGAGCTGCTGGATGACTGGATGGAGGAAATGCAAGAGGTGCGCCGCCTCGTGGCTGAGGGAAGCCCGGATGAATTGTACGGCTATTTCCACGGAGCGAAGCAGTTTCGAGATTCGCTGCCAATCCGGACAAAGGGAGCCATCCCGTCCTTTTACGACTTGTATGTGGATGTGCTGGACCGCGCCGGGGTTATTTCCCACATCACCACGCTATTGGCGAAGGAAAATATCAGCATTACCAATATCCGGATCATTGAGGCGCGTGAGGATGTGTTCGGAGTCCTGCGCCTGAGCTTCCAGACAGAGGAAGACCGCCTGCAGGCAAAGCGCTGCCTGGAGCAGCATAGCTATGAAACATACATTACGATGTAGGGAGATTGAATAATGAAGCTGACGCGTGCTGAAAACGGGCTGCGCGGTACCATTCGTGTACCGGGCGACAAATCCATTTCGCATCGCGCCGTCATGTTCGGGGCGATTGCAGAGGGAACAACGACCATTTCGGGTTTTTTGCCGGGCGAGGATTGTTTAAGCACCATTTCTTGCTTCCGTAAACTCGGGGTGGAAATCCGCCAAGAAGGCGATTATGTGGAAGTACAGGGTACAGGCCTGCATGGCCTGCAGGAGCCGGACGAGGTCCTGGATGTCGGAAATTCCGGCACAACGATCCGCCTGATGCTCGGTGTATTGGCCAATACACCCTTTCACAGCTGTCTGATCGGCGACAAATCCATCGCCAAGCGGCCGATGAAGCGTGTCACGGTGCCGCTCAAGCAAATGGGCGCGCAGATTGATGGGCGTGAGGGCGGCCAGTATACGCCAATCAGCATTCGCGGCGGCAATGTAAAGGGTATGCACTATGTATCCCCCGTTGCCAGTGCCCAGGTGAAATCCGCTGTGCTGCTTGCCGGTCTTCAAGGGGACGGCGTCACGGCTGTAACAGAGCCGGAAAAGTCGCGCGACCATACGGAGCGTATGCTGCGGGCATTCGGCTGTGAGGTGCAGGTTGATGGTATGACAGTTTCTGTGCAAGGCGGCCAACAGCTGCATGCCACCCATATCGAGGTGCCGGGCGACATTTCTTCAGCGGCCTTTTTCCTGGTGGCTGGCGCAGTTGTGCCAAACAGCCGCATCAAGCTGCAAAAGGTTGGCTTGAATCCTACACGTACCGGCATCCTGGAAGTGCTGCAGCAGATGGGTGCCAGCATTACAATTGAAAATGTCCAAAATGAAGATTTCGAACCGTATGGCGATGTAACGGTGGAATACTCTTCGCTGCGCGGGGTGGAAATCGGCGGAGACGTAATTCCGCGTCTAATCGATGAAATCCCGATTTTGGCTCTGGCAGCTGCGCAGGCAGAGGGAACGACGGTGATTAAGGATGCGGCAGAGCTCAAGGTGAAGGAAACAAACCGGATTGATACAGTGGTGGATGAACTGAAAAAGCTTGGCGCGCATATTGAAGCGACGCCGGACGGCATGATCATTCATGGCCGGACACCGCTGCGTGGGGCGTCAGTGAGCAGCCACGGCGACCATCGGATCGGCATGATGCTCGGTATAGCAGCGTGCCTCGCAGATGGGGAAATGCTCATTGAGAACAGTGAGGCGGCAGCCGTATCGTATCCTACCTTCTTTGCAGAATTGCAGCGTTTACAGCAATAACCAAAATGGCTCCGTGCCGGACACGGAGCCATTTTGGTTATTGCTGTAAAATTTCATGTATCGAATTAAAAGTCTCAGTATCTCCCGGCTTGCCTTCTCATGCCAATCCTGCGTACAATAGGCATACACAAAGAAAGGCGGAAGCAGTCCGCGGAGCTTCCCTGGCTGCTGCAGCTGGATACAAAGAAAAGCGGAACCGGCTTTCAGGCGCCGTTCCGGCACATATTTTTTTGAATTGACGAAAAGGAGTTAAGCGGCATGAACCAATTAGAACAAGCTGTTCAATACATAGAACAAGGTGAAGTAGAGAAGGGGCTTGAGCTGCTGGAGGAGCGCGAGCAGGCCGGCACAGACGAAGAGAAATACTATGTGGCTTATTATTATCAAAGGCTCGGGCTCGTGGAGCGGGCGCTGCGCATCATGGAAGACTTGCACACTCTGTATCCCGATGAGATTGAGTTTCGGCTGCTGCTGGCAGAGCTGTATGTGGACGATGACCGGGAAGATGAGGCAATTGACCTGCTGAGCGAGGTGGCGGAGGATGAGGAAGGATACGTCCGCACCCTGTTGCTGTTGGCTGATTTATACCAAATGCAGGGATTGGAAGAAGTGGCGGAGAAGAAGCTATTGCAGGCGCAGCGTCTTCTTCCGGATGAACCGATTGTCTCCTTCGGGCTGGCGGAGCTCTACAGCAGCCGCGGTGATGATGCGAAGGCGGTGCCGTATTATAAGGCGCTGCTGGACGAGCACGATGAGATGGGCGGGGTAAACCTCTCCTTGCGCCTCGCAGAGTGTCTGAGCGCGCTTGGCAGCTGGGAAGAGGCAATTCCATACTATGAAGCGGGGCTGCAGGAGCAGGAGAATCTCCATTCCGTATTCGGCTACGGCTTCACACTCTACCAGGCGCAGCAGTATCAGCGTGCCATTCCGGTGTTTCAAAAGGTGCTGGAGCAGGATGAAATGTCCGCCGCCTATGTGTACTTGGCAGAGTGCTATGACCAGGAAGGGATGAAGCAGGAAAGCTATGCAACGTGGAAGCTGGCTCTGGAGCAGGATAAAATGTCCGCTGACCTTCATGTCCGCTTTGCGGAAGCCGCTGCCAAAGCGGGAGAGACGGCGGAGGCTCAGCAGGCGCTGCAGGAGGCGCTCGCTCTTGATCCGTCCCATTTGGAGGCGCTGCTGCAATATATCCATCTGCTGAAGGAAGACGCGGATTATGAGCGCGTTGTGGAACTTGTCGGATATGCTGCGGAACATGGAGAAGCGGACCCGCAGCTGATATGGGAGCTTGCTCATGCGAAAAGAGAGCTGGAGCAGTACTCAGAGGCATTAAAACATTATGAGGATGCATATACTTCTTTTAAGACGGATGCAGTCTTCTTGGAGGAGTACGGGCGCTTTTTGCTTGAGGAAGGGCTGCGCGCGCAAGCAAGAGAAGTCTTTACGCAGCTCCTGCAGCTGGACCCGACACAAACACACATTGAGGAACTGCTATATAATTTAGAGGATTTCGGGTAAACCGGAAGGAAATTCGACAGAGCTTCTTGAATGTTATAAAAAAAGAAAAGTAGGACAGAGGAGGGAGCCGGCGCGATGAATACTCCTGTTTCTGTAAATGAGAAGAAGGATTTTGTGAAGTGGTTTTTAAGCAACTACCAGCTTAAGCAGCGTGAGTGTGTATGGATTTTAAATTACTTGATGAGTCACGATCAATTGATGAAAAAGGTACATTTCGTTGAACATGCCAAGTATTGCCCGCGCGGCCTGGTGATGTCTGCAAGCTGCGTCAAGGATGCTCCGTTCCATTTTTACAAACAGAATGTGATGACGACCGATGCAGAGAAGTCCTTTCATGATATCCGATTGAACCGGGATGAAGATATCTACATCCAGCTGAACTTCAAATCTTCTTTTCAAAATGCAAATTACGTAGCGGTGCTGGAGGACAATCCATTCTTGCCAAAGAATATGGAAGTCAACGAAAAAGACCGTCTGCTTGCAGAGCGTTTCCTGGAGGAGAGTATTTATAACTTTCGTCGTGACCGCCTCATGCGTCTGATTGATGAAGCGCTGGATAAGGATGACCGCGGTGCCTTCGCACAGCTGACCAAGCAGTTAAAGCAATTGTAGGAAATGGCACCTTGTCTTATTTTTGACAAATTTATGTCGCGGCTGTGAAAGAAAACCCCTGCCAAGCAGGGGTTTTTCTTTTTTTTTCCTGCGGCTGTATGGTTTAATAAAAGAGGGAATATTGCAATATCTCGGGTGCATGCCCGCACCTGATGCAGGATGGGGGATTTGGATGGATTGGATTGTGAAAGATATACAGTTGTATGAACAAGCGAGGGAATATGTGGACACGGCTGTGGTTCCGCTTATTCCGGTATCGCTCGGGGCAGACGTCCAGAGCATAGTACAGAAGGGGGAGTATATTTCTGTACTGACAAGAGAACTGGAGCATGAGTATCGCGGCAGATTGCTGCGCTTGCCGGAATTCTCCTATATGACTGTCCATGCGGAAGCCGAGCAGCAGCGTCTGCGGGATTGGACTGACCACCTGCTGGAGAGCGGGATGCGCCATGTGGTGTATGTAACAAGCGATTATAGCTGGAAGGAAGCCGATCTGCCAAAAGGGACGCTGTTCTGGCTGCCGGCACTGCCGATTGAACAGCTCGACAGCAAGGCGAAACGGGAAGTCATCCACTCGCAAATTCGTGAAATGATGACAATTCTTACGAAAAAGTGGGAAAAGACAGAATAAAATGATAGTTTGTATGATTATGAGAAGTATGATATTGACCAATGCATTTTGTTATTATATCATGATAGTGTCCTAGTTTTTCTATTATTACTAATGTTATCCTAAAGGGGTACAACTCTGTATAGAGGGGGGAAATGTTTCATGAGCGAGAAAGAACATCGGGTATCAAGACGCCAGTTTCTGAACTATACCTTGACAGGTGTGGGCGGATTCATGGCGGCAGGCATTATCATGCCAATGGCGCGTTTTGCGCTGGATCCTGTTTTGAAAAAGGAAGCAGGAACTGATATGGTGGCCGTGACGCAAGTCAAGGACATCACAAATGAACCGAAGCGCTTTGACTTTAAGGTAAAGGTAGTAGACGGGTGGTATAAATCCGAAGAGACAAAGTCAGCTTGGGTATTTAAACATGAAAGCGGAGACATTATAGCGCTTTCGCCTGTTTGTAAGCACTTGGGATGCACAGTCAACTGGGGTGGTGACAAGGCGCATCCAAACCAATTCTATTGCCCGTGCCATGGAGGGCGCTACGACAAGGACGGCATTAACATCAAAGGCACACCGCCATTGGCGCCGCTTGATGTGTACCAGTCGCAGGTGAAGGACGGCACGCTGTATCTTGGCAAGGCAAAGCCGCATGGAGGTGCTTAATAGATGTTGAACAAAATTTATGATTGGGTCGACGAGCGGTTGGATATTACGCCGTTGTGGCGCGATATCGCTGACCATGAGGTGCCTGAGCACGTTAACCCGGCCCACCATTTCTCAGCATTTGTGTATTGCTTTGGCGGATTGACATTCTTTGTTACAGTCATTCAAATCTTGTCCGGCATGTTCTTGACAATGTACTATGTACCCGATATCAAGAATGCCTGGGAATCTGTGTACTATTTGCAAAATGACGTGGCGTACGGCCAAATTGTACGCGGCATGCACCACTGGGGCGCAAGTCTTGTCATCGTCATGATGTTCTTGCATACGCTTCGTGTATTCTTCCAGGGAGCATATAAGAAGCCGCGCGAGCTGAACTGGATCGTGGGCGTGCTTATTTTCTTCGTCATGCTCGGTCTTGGCTTTACAGGATACCTGCTGCCATGGGATATGAAAGCGCTGTTTGCGACAAAGGTAGGCTTGCAGATTGCGGAGCAGACGCCGTTGATCGGCAAACAGGTCAAAACGCTGCTGGCAGGCCACTCCGAAATCGTAGGGGCTCAAACATTGACGCGTTTCTTTGCTATTCACGTCTTCTTCTTGCCGGGGGCATTGATGGGCTTGATGGCTGCGCACTTCCTGATTATTCGTAAGCAGGGCATTTCCGGCCCGTTGTAAGATGCAAGAATGATAGATTGTACGGTATTTAAAGGAGGGAGATTATGCATCGCGGCAAAGGGATGAAATTCGTGGGAGATTCGCGCGTGCCGGCATTATCCATGCGCAAGCCGAATATTCCAAAAGACTATTCTGAATATCCGGGAAAGACGGAGGCATTTTGGCCGAACTTTCTGTTGAAGGAATGGATGGTAGGCTCAGTATTCTTGGTTGGATATCTTTGTTTGACAGTGGCGCATCCATCGCCGCTTGAGCGGATTGCCGATCCGACAGACACGGGCTACATACCGCTTCCAGACTGGTATTTCTTATTCTTGTATCAGCTGTTGAAGTATTCTTACGCATCAGGCCCATATACAACAATTGGCGCATTCATCATGCCGGGTTTGGCTTTCGGTTCATTGCTGCTGGCTCCGTTCCTGGACCGCGGTCCGGAACGCCGTCCAAAGAAACGTCCGGTCGCAGTCGGCTTTATGCTGCTGGCCTTGGCGGCAACGGTGTTCCTGACTTGGGAATCTGTTGCGCACCATGACTGGGAAGCTGCCAAGAAGCAAGGAGCCATTAAGAAAACTGTAGAGGTTGACAAAAATGCTGATGGCTATAAAGTGATGCAGGCCAACACTTGCTTGACTTGCCACGGTGATAATCTGCAGGGCGGCGCGGCTGCGCCACAGCTGCAAGGCTTGACGCTGAAGCCGGAAGAAATCGCAAAGATTGCGAAGGAAGGCAGAGGCAAAATGCCTGCCGGCGTCTTCAAGGGTACAGACGAAGAGCTGAAAAAGCTGTCTGAGTACATTGCTCAGTATAATAAGAAATAATGAAAAAAAGCGAAGGTTCTCCCTGGCAGTAAGCTGTCCGGAGAGGCTGGACAATAGGAAAGACCGGCTGCTGCTGCAGCCGGCTTTTTCTTTTCAGCCGGTGCGTATATAATGGAAAGGACTTATACATAGAAAGCTGAGGGAATCAGAGTGGCATTTTTATATCATTTTTTGCGCAGCCGCGGCGTGCTGTGGCTGCTGCTTATCGTAAATACGCTGGGCACTGTATATGGGTACATTTGGTATCAATATCAGCTTGTGGAGACAAAGCCGCAATTCCTCCTGTTTGTGCCGGACAGCCCGACGGCAAGCCTGTTTTTTATGTTTGTGCTGATTGCCTTTTTGCTGCGGAAAAACTGGGGGCTGTTTGAGGCACTGGCGCTGGTGACCTTGTACAAATACGGCATTTGGGCGGTTGTGATGAATGTGCTGCTGCTGCTGGCGGCAGGGACGCTTGATTGGACCGGCTATATGCTGATGGCTTCGCATGGTGCGATGGCCGTCCAAGGAATTTTATATGCGCCGTTCTATCGGATGAAGAGCTGGCATCTGGCCTTTGCTGCTGTATGGACACTGCACGATGTTGTGATTGATTATGTGTTTCGGCAGATGCCGCATTACGGGATTCTGGACCAGCTCTATCAGCCGATCGGGTACTTTACCTTCTGGCTCAGCATCAGCGCGATCGTGCTGGCCTACCTGCTCTGCCTCCATCCAAAACGGCGTACGATGAGCTTGTAAGGTCTATTCTTGTCCCAATCCTCATAGATTGTAGTAGAAGTTGTGGGGGGGACAGGAATGAAACGACTGATTCTACTGCTGATCATATTTTTGTTGTTCATGCCGCCTCGGGCGCATGCAAAGGATTGGAGCGAACTGGATGAACTGGTGGACCAGACCATTCAGCTCGTGAAGAACAAGGAGTGGAATAAAGCGGACGAGATTATGCGCTACTTCCCCACCGCATTTGCCGGCAGCAGCGCTGGTACGGCGCCTGAGCATGTACGTGTGATTTCTATGGCCTATGACAAAGCGGCTGCAGCCGTTCGGAATACGGAAGCAAGTCAGAAGGTGAAGGAGGATGAACTTCTGTCGCTGCGCCTCGTGCTGGATGCTGCGACATCAAAGTATCAGCCGCTCTGGCAATCGCGCCGTCAACAGGTGATGGAGGCCTTTGCGAAAATGGAGCAAGCGGCAAAGGATGGAAAGGACGACATGTTCCAGCTCGACTTGAATGTGTTTTTGTATGAAATGGAAATCGTCTATCCAAGCCTTGTGGTGGATTTGCGGAAGGAAGATCTGCAGCAGGTAAATGCGCACCTGTCTTATCTGGATGAGTATCGCGGCACGATGATGAAGAGCAAGGACAGCGGGCGGCAGCTGCGCATCATCCGGGATGACTTGGACAAAATGTTTCAAAATGCCGGCAAGGACGAGGCGGAGCCTTCCTTGGTCTGGATTATGATTACTACCGGCGGCATTATCATTTTTACATTAACTTATGTCGGTTGGAGAAAATACAAAGGTGAACAAGAAAGGAAAAAGCGCCCTCTGGAGTCCGAAAACGGGTGAGACACGTTTTCTTTGACAGCACTCCTAAAGATACATACAATACAAATACAACAGCTTTGTAGGAGGTTGCAATGCTCTATATCATCTACTTCATCATCATTCTCGTTATCCCGCTGTACGCACAGGCGCGGGTACGCAGTGCCTACAGCAAGTATTCACAGGTATACTCCACATCCGGGATGACCGGAGCGCAGGTGGCGCGCCGCATTTTGGATGCCAATGGCCTTTATGATGTGGCAGTGGAAGAAACACCGGGACATTTATCTGACCATTATGACCCGCGTTCCCGGACTGTCCGTTTGTCTACCAGTAATTATTACGGCCAATCTGTAGCCGGAACAGCGGTCGCAGCTCATGAAGTAGGCCATGCAATCCAGCATGCAAAGGACTACAGCTTCCTTCGCTTCCGCCATGCGCTTGTTCCGGTGGCGAGCTTCGGTTCGAATTTATCCTGGGTCTTCGTTATGATTGGGATTTTCGCGCAGCTTTCCAACATGCTGCTGCTTGGCATTGTGCTGATGGCGGCGGGGGTGCTGTTCCAAATCATCACCCTGCCGGTGGAGTTTGATGCTTCCGGCCGGGCAATGAAGCAGATTGCCGGACTTGGCATTGTGGACCATGCAGAAGAGCGTGATGCCCGCAGAGTGCTGAATGCAGCGGCGCTCACGTATGTTGCTGCAGCGGCGGTAGCGGTATTTGAGCTTTTGCGTCTTGTGCTGATTTATACAGGCATGCAGCGCAGTGATGACTGAGGAGCCTGAACAGAAAAAGCGATCTGGCATATCCAGATCGCTTTTTTGTGTGTGGTGTTCTAGGTATGGAGCGGGTTTTTGTTTTCGTCGAGCGTGAAGCCTTCACCGATCACATCATGCACATCGCTGACCGCAACAAAGGCGTGCGGGTCGATGGAGGTAATGATGGATTTCAGCTTCACAATTTCGTTGCGGGCAACCACACAATACAGAACATTTCGCTCTACCTTTGTATAGGTGCCCATCGCCCGCAGATATGTGGCACCCCTGTCCATTTCGGAGAGGATTTTGGCGGCAATTTCCTCATTCCGTTCCGAAATGATGGTAGCGCCCTTGGCGGCATAAGCCCCTTCCTGCATGAAATCAATGACTCTTGCGCCGATAAACACAGCCACCAGTGTATACATGCCTTGCCGGTAGGAGAGGTATGTGATGATAGAAATGACAATTACCACCGCATCGAACAGAAACATCGTTTTTCCCATGCTCCAGCCGGCATACTTATGGGCCAGCCGGGCGATAATGTCCACGCCGCCTGTGGTTCCCCCGTACCGGAAGATAATGCCAAGTCCGACACCGATGAATACACCGGCAAACAGAGCAGCCAGAGTCATGTCCTTTTTCAGGTCCAGGTGTATATTGAATATGTCGTAGCGCTGGAACAACCAGAGAAACACGGATACGCTGACTGTCCCGATAATGGTGTACAGGAAGGTTGTGCGCCCAAGCATCTTCCATCCGACAAAAAAGAGCGGGATGTTCAGCACCAGATTTGTATAGGATGGATCCAGATTGAAAACAAAGTACAACAGCAGCGTGATGCCGGTGAATCCGCCTTCGGCCAGTTGATTGGCAATATTGATGTTGACAATGCCGAAGGAGAAAATGGCTGCGCCAAATAAGATATATAGAATATTTTGCATGCGTATGTGTGCGAGCATCGAATTCCCCCTTGTTCCATAATCCAACAACTTATTATAGTGTATACGTCCATCTTTGGCAAACATTGTAAAAATATGCAGAATTCTGTCGTGTCTATAGATTATGCATATCTCCCCCAAAATAAATATCGTTAAAGTTTGTCAACTTCTGCAGAATTGGCTAACATAGGAACAGAAGGAGTGGAAGCAAGATGGAACGCAAAACCATGCACGAAATGCAGCAGGAAGTGGACGCGTATATCGGCCAATTTAAAGAAGGGTACTTCAGTCCGTTGGCAATGATGGCCCGCCTGACAGAGGAACTGGGCGAACTTGCGCGCGAAATCAACCACTATTATGGCGAGAAACCGAAAAAAACAACCGAGAAAGAGAAAAAGATAGATGAGGAGCTTGGCGATGTATTATTTGTCATGATTTGCTTGGCAAATAGCTTGAACATTGACTTGGAACAGGCTCATAATATGGTGATGCATAAATTTAATACGCGTGACAAAGACAGATGGACACGTATCGATGAGGGAGAGACAAAGGAATGAAGACAATTGCAGTTGTACTGGCAGGACCGCGCGGCCGGATGGGGCAGGAGGCGCTGCGCCTTATTGAAAGAACACCAAATCTGCAGCTGGTTGGCGCCGTGGACCGTGTCAACGGCGGCAAGCGCATTGCAGATATTGCCGGATTGCCGGCTCTGGACGCTCCTGTCTATGAGGATCTGGCACAATGCCTGCAGGAAGTGCAGGCGGATGTGCTGCTGGATTTGACGACACCGGAGATTGGCAAGAAGCATGTACATATCGCCATGCAGCACGGCGTCCGTTCTGTCATTGGCACAACCGGCTTTACGGAAGCTGAACTGCAAGACTTGACGCATACTGCCAAAGAACGCGGCATTGGCACCATTATCGCTCCGAATTTCGCAGTGGGGGCGGTGCTCATGATGAAGTTTGCCCAAATGGCTGCCAAGTATTTTCAGGATGTGGAGGTCATTGAACTGCATCATGACCAAAAGCTCGATGCCCCGTCTGGGACGGCCATGAAGACAGTAGACCTGATCCGCACGGCCCGTACACCAAAGCAGCAGGGGCATCCAAATGAGACAGAGACGTGGACAGGCGCGCGCGGCGCCAATGTGGACGGCATCCATGTGCATAGTGTGCGGCTGCCAGGATTGGTTGCTCATCAGGAGGTGCTGTTTGGCGGGGATGGCCAAATGCTTACCATTCGCCATGATTCCTTTAACCGTGCATCCTTTATGTCAGGCGTAAAGCTGGCTATTGAAACGGTGATGCAACTGGATACACTTGTGTACGGCTTAGAAAATATTATGGACTGATACATCGCAGAGGAAGTTAGCTTTGCTTGCACGCAAGGATCAGCGGCAGAGCATGGATGATTCACGGCCGGCACAACCGGCCTCTGTATGATGGGAAAACCGGACTCACGGTCACCCGCTGCCAGTCGGGAGCGCTTGTCATGATGGTTGCGAAGCATGAGTTCCGCAATCCTCTCACAACGCAGCTTCATAAGCCTGCAGTCCATGAGTGACGTGTATGCCTGTCATCGGCGGCAAGTATGGCGGGTGCACACGCACTGGAGCGTGGTCACCTGAACTATTGAAAAAAGTAAAGAGGGAACGAGCATGAAGGAATTAGATGTACTGGCATTTGGCGCGCATGCAGATGATGTGGAAATCGGCATGGCGGGCACTATCGCCAAGCTTACAAAGCAGGGATACCGTGTGGGGATTTGTGATCTCACAGAGGCCGAGCTTTCCTCAAACGGAACAGTGTCCCTGCGCAAAGAGGAGGCTGCCGAGGCAGCCTCTATTCTTGGCGCTGCAGTGAGATTGAACCTGGGCATTCCAGATCGCGGATTGAGAGTGGAGGAAGCCTATATTCAGCGTATTACGGAAGCAATTCGGGCGTATCGGCCGAAGTTGGTGTTTGCGCCTTATTATGAGGACCGCCATCCGGATCATGGTCAATGTGCCCGTTTGGTGGATGAAGCTGTGTTTTCGGCCGGCATTCGGAAATATATGCCCCATTTGGAAGCGCATCGGGTTGGGCGAACGTACTACTATATGATTAACGATTTCCACCGTCCTTCCTTCTGCATAGACACTTCCGCGGAAATGGAGACGAAAATTGCGTCCTTGCAGGCGTATCGCAGCCAGTTTACGAAAGGAGACGGTGTCAGTACACCATTGACAGAAGGGTATGTCGAAGCGGTGACAGCCAGAGAAAAGCTGCTTGGCAAAGAAATGGGCACGATGTATGCGGAGGGATTCCTGAGCAAAAAACCGCTGCTGCTGGATATAGGAGGTATATTATGAAGCTGAAAATCGGTATTACCTGTTATCCATCCGTGGGCGGGTCCGGCGTGGTCGGGACAGAGCTTGGCAAGCTGCTGGCAGAACGAGGGCACGAAATCCACTTTATTACGTCGAGTGTTCCTTTTCGCCTGAATAAGTTTTATCCGAACATTTTCTTCCATGAGGTGCAAGTGAACGAGTATTCGGTGTTTCAATATCCGCCGTATGATTTGGCTCTTGCCAGCAAAATTGCGGAGGTGGCGGAGCGGGAGCAGCTTGATTTGATTCACGTGCACTATGCCATGCCGCATGCCGTATGCGGATACTTGGCGAAGCAGATGACGGGCGGCCGTCTGAAGGTCGTAACGACTCTCCATGGAACGGATATTACGATTTTGGGCTACGATGCTTCCATGAAGAATTTAATTCGCTTCAGCATCGAACAGTCAGATGTCGTGACGGCCGTGTCGCATTCCCTTGTCGAGCAAACGCATGAGCTCATTCAGCCGGATAAGGACATCCGAACGGTATACAATTTTATTGATGAGCGGGTGTACCGGAAGCGCGATATGAACCATCTGCGCCGGGAATACGAGATTGCGCCGGAGGAGAAAGTGCTCATCCATGTGTCCAACTTCCGAAAAGTAAAGCGTGTGCAGGATGTCATCAAGGCTTTTGCGCTGGTGCAGCAACAGGTTCCCGCAAAGCTGCTGCTTGTGGGAGACGGACCGGAGCAGTATGCCATGACGGATCTTGTAAAGCAGCTTGGTCTGGAGGAGAAGGTGTTGTTTGTCGGCAAGCAGGAGAACGTGGAGGATTTGCTGTCAATGAGTGATTTGCTCCTGCTGCTCTCTGAGAAGGAAAGCTTCGGCCTAGTGCTGCTGGAAGCGATGTCTTGCGGCATTCCGTGCATTGGCACAGATATTGGCGGCATTCCCGAAGTGATTCAGGACGGGGAGAATGGCTACATTTGCGCTCTTGGCGATATTGAAGCTGTGGCGGATCGGGCGGCGGCACTATTGCAGGATGACGTTCTGTATCACGAAATGTGCCAGAAAGCACTTCAGGCGGCGTCAGAGCGGTTTGGCTCCGCTCATATCGTCTCGCAGTATGAACAAATCTACCGTGATGTATTGGGGATGAGCCGGCATGGAGCAGTTTAAGCAGGCGGCCCGCATTTTACGCACCCTGCGTGAGAACGGGTTTGAAGCATATTTTGTCGGCGGAAGTGTCCGGGACTATTTGCTGCAGCGTCCAATTGGCGATATTGATATTGCCACGGCAGCCCTGCCTGAGGAGGTCATGCGCCTCTTTCCGAAGCATGTGCCGGTGGGCTTGCAGCATGGGACTGTTGTCGTCCTGCAAGAGGGCATACCGTATGAGGTAACCACCTTCCGTACCGAAGCCGGCTATGAGGATTTTCGGCGCCCGAGTGAGGTTGTGTTTGTCCGATCGCTTACAGAGGATCTGAAGCGCCGCGATTTCACAATGAATGCGATTGCTATGCGGGAGGATGGAACCATCGTGGATCCATTCTGCGGCCGGCAGGCACTGGAACGGCGGCTGATTGAAACGGTAGGGCAGGCAGACGAACGGTTTCAAGAGGATGCCCTGCGCATGATGCGCGGCATCCGCTTTGTCAGCACACTGGACTTCACGCTCTGTCCGCGTACAGAGACAGCCATTCGGACACATCGGCATTTGCTGCAGCACATCGCAGTGGAGCGGATGGCTGTGGAGTTTACGAAGCTGCTGCTTGGACCGGCCGTATCGCAAGCCCTGCAGCTGCTCGTTCAGACAAAACTGCATGAGCACCTTCCTCTTCTGGAGCAGAAAGGGGAGGAGCTGCTGGAGGCTGCCGGGCATAATTGGGCCGGTATACAGACGGAAACGGAAGCATGGGCATTGATCATTTGGATGGCGAAGGCGGACGCGGAGGATGTGTGCAGGCAGTGGAAGCTGCCCAATCGGAGGCTGAAGGAGATTCTGGAGGTGTTGCGGGTACTGCAGCAACGCCTGAATCAGCCATTATCCGCGTACCTGCTGTATCAGGCCGGGGAGGAGACGGCCATGATGGCAGAGCGCCTGCTTGCTGCTGTAAAGGGAACGGCGCCTGATGCGGAGAGCATCCGCCGACTGTACAAGCAGCTCCCGATGCATTCGCGGCAGGACATGCAGGTGACGGGACGGGACATTTTGTCCTGGTCAGACAAGCCTGCCGGGCCTTGGGTGGCTGATTGCCTCGCGGCGGCAGAACGGGAGATTGTCAGCGGGAGTTTGGTGAATGAGAAAGAACGGATTAAGGGGTGGCTGAAGCAATGCAATCTTCTATAAGACAACAGCTTCTTGAAGTATTTTCCGAAGCTGACGGGGAATTTGTGTCAGGACAAACCATCAGTGAAAAATTAGGATGCTCCCGCACAGCGATTTGGAAGCATATGGAGGATTTGCGCCGGGAGGGCTATGAACTCGAGGCGGTGCGGCGCCTTGGGTACCGCATTGCCAAAAAGCCGGACAAGGTGACCAACAATGAAATCAGCCTGGGCCTGCAAACAGAAGTGATCGGGCGTCACATTCATTATGAGGAAACGGTGGATTCGACTCAAAAAATTGCAGCACGCTTGGCCTTTGAGGGGGCACCTGAGGGAACGGTTGTTGTGGCAGAGGAGCAGACAGCCGGCCGCGGCCGGCTGAGCCGAATATGGCACTCGCCGAAAGGAACCGGGGTTTGGATGAGCATCATTCTGCGTCCGGCTATCCCCGTGCAGCAGGCGCCGCAGCTTACCCTGCTGGCAGCTGTAAGCGTGGCCCAGGCAATTGAACAGGTAACAGGCTTGTCGGTCGGCATCAAATGGCCAAACGACATTTTAATTGGAGGCAAAAAGGCAGTCGGCATTTTAACAGAGCTGCAGGCTGATCCGGACCAGGTCAACGCGGTGATTATCGGCATCGGCGTGAATGTCAATCAGCAGCGGGAGCATTTTGCCGAGGAAATCTTGCCAATCGCGACCTCACTGGCAATAGAAGCAGGTACAGCATTCCCGCGGGCAAGCCTCATGCAGGCTGTATTTCTGCAGCTGGAGAAGCTGTACAAGGAGTACTTGACGAACGGCTTCGGCATTATTAAACTGCTGTGGGAAAGCTATGCCATCAGCATCGGCAGAGAAATTACCGCACGTACAGTCACAAGCACAATTGTGGGCACGGCCAAGGGCATTACCGAAGAGGGCGTCCTGCTGCTTGAGGACCGGGATGGCCGCATACATGCCATCCATTCTGCTGATATTGAAATTTAAACTAGGAAATAATTGCAGCAGTTTGGTATAATGAACGAGAGAAAGGGCAGTATCTTGTCGAACTGCACCCGTTATACACAGTATTCAAAAATGGGTTCTGCCTGGATCCAATGGACCGGGACAGAGGGATGAAGCAGCTGATACAATCCTTCTTTCCTATGGAGAGAAGGATTTTTACTGTCGTCATCTCCTCTAGCCGGCAAAGAAGGAGGAGACATATGAAGAATACGAAGGATTTCCTGCAGATGAAGCAAAACGGCGAGGCAATCGTGATGGTGACGGCTTATGACTATCCGTCGGGACGGTTGGCCGAGCAAGCCGGCGTAGATATGATTCTTGTCGGTGACTCCCTTGGTATGGTGGTGCTTGGCTATGACTCCACAATTCCGGTGACTGTGGAGGATATGATCCATCATACAAAAGCGGTGCTCCGCGGCGCGAAAGACACGTTCATTGTGACAGACATGCCGTTCATGTCCTATCACGTGTCAAAAGAGGACACGATGCAAAATGCCCGGCGCATCATGCAGGAAGCAGGCGCGCATGCCTTGAAGGTGGAAGGGGCGGATGAAGTGCTTGAAACTATCCGTCTGCTGACGCATGCCGGTGTGCCTGTAGTGGCGCATCTTGGCCTCACACCGCAATCTGTAGGCGTACTTGGCGGCTATAAGGTGCAAGGAAAGGACGCGGAAAGCGCCCGTAAGCTGTTGGCGGATGCGAAGGCCTGCGAGGAGGCCGGTGCTGTTGCTCTCGTGCTGGAATGCGTACCGAAGCAGCTGGGGGCGGAGATTTCTGCCATGCTGCAGATTCCGACAATCGGCATTGGTGCGGGCAGTAAAACAGATGGCCAAGTGCTTGTATACCATGACATTATTACCTATGGCGTCGGCCGTGTGCCGAAGTTTGTGAAATCCTATGCGGCAGTACAAGATGAAATTGTCAGAGGCATCATCCAGTACCGGGATGAGGTAAAGGCAAGGCAATTCCCGGACGATGCGCACTCCTTCACCATGAAGGAGGAAGAGCTGACGGCTTTATATGGGGGACAGATGACATGCAAATAATCTCAAGCATTCAAGAGATCCAGCAGCGCATGCTGCAGCTGCGGGCGGAAGGAAAAACAATTGGCTTTGTGCCGACGATGGGCTTTCTTCATGAAGGCCATATGACCTTGCTGCAGCAGGCCAGACAAGAAAACGATATTGTTGTGCTCAGTGTGTTTGTCAATCCGCTGCAGTTCGGCCCAAATGAGGATTTTGACCGGTATCCGCGGGATATTGAGCGGGATGAGCAGCTTGCCCGTGAAACAGGTGCAGATTACCTGTTCTATCCAAGCACGGAAGAGATGTATCCGGCACCGATGACAACAAAGGTGACGGTCACATCGCGCACCGATGTGCTTTGCGGGGCAAAGCGCCCCGGCCATTTTGACGGTGTGGCGGCTGTTTTGCTGAAGCTGTTCAACATTGTCATGCCGCACCGCGCCTATTTCGGCTTGAAGGACGCCCAGCAGGTGGCAGTTGTGCAGGGTGTCATTTCCGATTATAATATTCCTGTCACGCTCGTGCCTGTTGCCACGGTTCGGGAAGCTGACGGTTTAGCGAAGAGTTCCCGCAATGTCTACCTGTCTGAACGCGAGCGTGCGCAGGCCCCGGCGATTTACCAGGGGCTTCAGCTTGCCCGTCAGGCGGCAGAGCAAGGGGAACGCTGTCCGGAAGCGTTGACGGCACTGGTGCGAGATCATATCGTGTCCCATACTGAAGGGGAAATGGATTATATACAGCTATATTCCTATCCGGAATTGGAGTCTGTCAGCGAGCTGGCCGGTACGTTTATCATTGCGGTGGCCGTGAAGTTTGCCAGGGCAAGGCTCATTGACAATATTATTTTAACGGTTGAATAAGGGGGAGCAGCCATGTTTCGCACAATGATGAGAGCAAAATTGCATCGTGCTACAGTAACCGAAGCAAATTTAAACTACGTGGGCAGCATTACGATTGACGAGGACCTGATGGATGCCGTTGGTTTGGCGGAAAATGAGAAGGTGCAGATCGTCAATAATAACAATGGCGCACGGTTTGAAACATATGTCATTACAGGAGCGCGGGGGAGCAAGGTGATTTGCCTGAACGGTGCAGCTGCCCGTCTCGTACAGCCTGGAGATAAAGTAATTATTATCTGTTATGGACTTGTCCCGGATGAAGGGGTGGCATCGCATGAGCCGCGTATCGCTGTCCTGGATGAAGAAAACAATATCGTGGAGATGCTTGGCCGCGAGCCGGCAGCAACCATTTTGTAAGAAAAATCCCCATGGCAGCATGGGGATTTTTGGTCTGTTTTTATTAGGATGTGCGGAAACGTGGTATAGTAACAATAAGAACGGGACATACCGGTCGATAGATTGAGGTGTAGCAAGTGAGTGAAAGATATGTTGTGGTAGATATCGAAACAACGGGCAACAGCGCCAAGGACGGCACTGACCGCATTACCCAATTTGCCGCTGTTGTCATTGAACATAATGAGATAACGGAGATTTTCTCAACCTTTGTGAATCCGGATCGGGATATTCCGCCTTTTATTGTCGAGCTGACAGGAATCAGCCGGGAGCTGGTGCAGCATGCGCCCCGGTTCCGTGATGTTGCGCCAATGATCGTCGAGCTGCTGCAGGATTCCTGCTTTGTGGCGCATAATGTTCACTTCGACTGGAATTTTCTGCAGGAAGAGCTGCGGCAGGCCGGGCTGCCGCAGCTGGATTGCCCGAATCTGGATACAGTTGAGCTGGCGCGCATTCTGCTGCCCACTGCAGAAAGCCATAAGCTCGGCGATTTGGCAAAAGTCTTTGCATTGGAGCATGACCAGCCGCACCGCGCCGACAGCGACGCGATGGTGACGGCGCAGTTGCTGATGGAGCTGCAGGAGAAGCTGTCGCGGCTCCCTTTGCAGGCGCTGCAGGCGATGTATGAGCTGAGCCATGGCTTTAAAAGTGATATCGGCCGCCTTCTCTCGCCGCATATTATGAAAAAGCTGCAAAGCGGGAAGGAAGAGGAAGACTGGGATGTGTTCCGCAGCCTCGCCCTGAGAACAAGGAGCTATCGCGTACAGATGGACCAGCAGGAGCCGCTTTCGTTTGAAGAGGCCATCCACCACGTTGAGACAGTGCTGCGGCATCGCCCGGGATACGAGAAGCGGGAAGGGCAGGAGCAGATGATTCAAGAAGTGTACCATGCTTTGGCGGAGAATCGCTATTCGCTGATTGAAGCGGGGACGGGCGTCGGCAAAACCTTGGCATATTTGCTGCCGGCTTTAGTATTCTCCAAGGAGAAATCTGTTCCTGTTGTAGTAAGCACACACACTGTACAGCTGCAGCAGCAGGTGATTGACAAGGAAATACCGCTCTTGCAGCGGCTGCTGCCTTTTACATTTGAAGTTTCCTTGCTGAAGGGACGGAAGCACTATATTTGTTTACATAAATTTGAACAGGCTCTGCGGGAGGAAGACCACAATTATGACAGCATCCTGACAAAAGCAAAAATTGTGGTCTGGCTGCTGGAAACAGAAACCGGTGATGTGGATGAGCTGAATCTGCCGAGCGGCGGCCGCCTGCTGTGGGAGCGGATTTGCTGCGACCAGAGCAGCCGGAGCAAGCAAAATCCTTGGTCGAGCCGCTGCTTTTATGAACGGGCTAAGCACAGGGCTCTGTTTGCTGACTTAGTCATTACAAATCATACCCTGCTGCTGCAGGATTTACAGCAAGAGGAATCGCTGCTCGCTTCCTGCGAGCATGTGATTTTGGATGAAGCGCACCATATAGAGGAAACAGCGAGTCAAAGCCTGGGCCGACAATTCTCCTGCATGCAGTTTCAACTGCTGCTGTCACGGATTGGCACACTGGATACAAATGAAGTGCTGTTTCATGTGTATGAGCTTGCCAAGGAATACGGCATTTCGGAGGGCCGTTCCTTCCGGCTGCTGCACCGCTTGCTGAAGGAGCTGAAGCTGGAGTCTGACGAACTGTTCCGCATGCTGCGTGCATACATTTTTGAGCGCAGCCGCGGCGGGGGAGTAGAAGGAAATGTGCGGCTGCTGTACCGTTATGAAGCCGGCCGGGAGCGCGGGCGGCTCTGGCGGGCCATCCAGGAAAGCGCCAGCCGTGTGTCAGCCCTGTATGACCGGCTGCTGCCGCTGCTGAACGAAGCGGTTCAGGAACTGCACCGCCATCCCTACTGCACGGGCCTTTTGGTGGCTGGGGAGTTCCGCCGCCTTGTAGGCGCGCTGCAGCAATCGCAGGAGAACCTCACCCGTCTGCTGTTGGAGCAGCAGGAAGGGAGTATAACCTGGATGGAGACAGAAGCGAAGGGCACCATACACACCACGGTGCTGTATGCACAGCCGGCAGATGTGAGCGAGAAGCTGGCTGACCAGCTCTTTGCCCGGAAAAAGAGTGTGATTCTCACATCTGCCACTCTGACGGTCCATGATTCCTTCCAGTATATGATTGACTCGCTCGGCTTGACAGATTTCCATCCGAGCACGCTGTCTGTGGCATCTCCCTTTGCTTACGAAAAGCAAGTAAAGCTGATGATTCCGACTGACCTTCCGCACGTGAAGCGTGTGTCTGCCGAAGAATATGCAGCCGCGGTGGCGGAGCAGCTGGCCCGGATTGCAACCGTAACCGGTGGCCGGATGCTTGTGCTGTTTACTTCATATGATATGCTGCGGCGCACGCATGCTGTTATGAAAGAGCGGGAGGAGCTGGCTGAGTTTGCCTTGCTGGCACAAGGGGTGAACAGCGGCAGCCGCACCCGCATCACAAAGCATTTCCGGCAGTTCGATAAGGCGATTTTATTTGGAACAAACAGCTTTTGGGAGGGAGTGGACATTCCCGGAGAGGATTTAAGCTGCCTCATTATGGTGCGGCTTCCCTTTGCGCCTCCGGATCATCCGCTGGCGGCGGCGAAGGCGGCTTTGGCGGAACGTCAGGGGAAAAATCCATTTTTGGAGGTATCGCTGCCGCAGGCCATCATTCGCTTTAAGCAGGGGTTCGGTCGTCTCATCCGCACAAAGCAGGACAGCGGAACCTTCTTCGTATTGGATCGCCGGATTACGAATTCCTTTTATGGAAAACGGTTTGTGGAGTCCATTCCAAAGGTTCCCCTGTATGAGAAGCCATTGGAGGAACTGCTGAAGCTCCTGCAGGAAACATGAAAAAAGCCTGCAGGAGACAGCTACAGGCATCAATGTGGGTAGGAGGAAATTTTGTAAAGCCGAAAACAATATTCAAATGGCACTCGTTTTGAAGCAAGTCTTTTTTCAGTGTAACTGACCTGCTATAATAGATGGGTAATAAAGCGTGGATCGAGTGTACTGTTATTGTAACCGAACAGCTTTCTTATATAAGTAGAAATTTTGTGTAACGGAGGATCATCCATGGAGAAGAAAATTGAAGTGCTGGCAACCACGAGGGTTCAATATACATCTGATTTGTATAAAGTGGTCGACATCCTGAACCGGACTTTAAAGGAACGGGACGTAATGTTCGGTCTAGCTTTGGACAACCAAGATAAAGATACTGCTGTATTTACGATTTACAGAACGTAGTGATACAATGAAAAAGTGGGTGGCAGCATGTATTGCGACAGCAGCGCTATTGGCTGCATATGCAATGAATATTTATAATGAAACGATGAGTCAGAAGATTCCCGGCGGCAACAAGGCGGTTGCGGCAGCTGAGGACAAAGCGGCACTTGTCAAGGTCAGCAATGTGGACTATTATCATGGTAAGTCCTCGTATGCAGTGGTGCAGGGAACAGATGATGCCGGAGAAGAATGGATCGTATTTGTGCCGGAAGGAAAAGGCAAAACGCTTATGTACATGGCGAACGAGGGCATTTCGAAGCGGCAGGCCCGGCAAATGGTCACGAAGGAAGAACAGCCGAGAGAGATCATCAACGTGAAATTAGGCGCCGAGGACGAGACTCCCTTATGGGTTGTTACATATATTGACCAAGAGAATCGTTACGCTTACTATTACATGCGGTTTAAAGATGGCAAGCGCGACGTCACTTATAGTATTTCACAATAGATGCAGGGGGAACATAGCATGAAGCTGGCAAAAAGAGTAGCGGCATTGACTCCATCTACCACGTTGGAGATTACAGCAAAGGCGCAGGAACTGAAAGCGCAGGGTCACGATGTAATCGGTCTTGGCGCCGGGGAACCGGATTTTAACACGCCGCAGTATATCATTGATGCGGCTTATCAGGCCATGCTGGCGGGACATACGAAATACACACCGACAGCGGGTTTGGCATCCTTAAAGCAGGAAATTGTCAGGAAGTTTGACCGTGACCAGGGTCTTGCGTATGAGCCGTCACAAATTATCGTTTGCAACGGTGCAAAGCATGCGCTGTACACGCTGTTTCAGGTGCTGCTGGATGAGGGGGACGAAGTGATTATCCCAACTCCGTATTGGGTGAGCTATCCGGAGCAGGTCAAGCTGGCAGAAGGTGTGCCGGTGTACGTGGAAGGGGCAGAAAGCAACTCCTTCAAAATCACGCCGGAACAGCTGCGTGCGGCTATTACGGACCGGACAAAGGCAGTCATCATCAATTCCCCAAGCAACCCGACGGGCATGCTGTATACGGCAGAGGAGCTTCAAGCATTGGGGGAAGTGTGTCTGGAGCACAATGTCTTGATTGTGTCTGACGAAATTTATGAAAAGCTCGTGTACGGGGGAAACAAGCATGTTTCTGTTGCGCAGCTCTCTCCGGAGCTGAAGGAGCTGACAGTTGTGATTAATGGCGTGTCCAAATCACATTCCATGACAGGCTGGCGGATTGGCTATGCAGCGGGCAACAAGGAGCTTATTAAGGCAATGACGAACCTGGCAAGCCACAGCACGTCCAACCCGACATCAATGGCGCAATATGCAACTATTGCCGCCTATCAGCACCCGGAGGACGAGCTGGAAGTGATGCGCCAGGCCTTTGAGAGCAGATTGAACATCATTCATGAGCAGCTGTTGGAAATTCCAGGATTCAGCTGTCTGAAGCCGCAAGGTGCATTCTACCTGTTCCCGAATGCCAAGCGTGCAGCTGTGATGGCCGGCTATGACTCCGTTGATGCATGGACAAAAGCGTTGCTGGAGGAGGAAAAAGTCGCGCTTGTACCGGGCTCCGGCTTTGGGGCGCCTGACAACGTGCGCTTGTCCTACGCTACGTCCCTGGAGCAGCTGGAGGAAGCCGTACGGCGCATGAAGGCATTTATGGAAAAGAAATGCTGAATGAGAAAGTGAAAGGCTGGCTTTGCACAGCCTTTCCTTCTGTATCCATAAATTGTATACAGGATGTAGAAACCTCCCAAAATGAAAACAGGGAGGTTTTTTAAATCGTTTCGAGTCAATGGGGAAGAAATTCCTTATCATTTTGCTTCACAACATAACGCTATACAATTCAATCATTGGCAACAGTAGCAGAACCATGCCTGTGATATACTAGAAAGCGAGGTGTACCGGCGATGAAAAAGAAAGCAATGATTCAGTGGTTTGAACAAGGAAGCATCGCGATCCCGAAGCTTCTTATGATGCAATACCGAAAGCTTGGCTTAAATGAATTGGAATTTATGATTATTTTGCATATCCATACGTTTTTAGAGTGCGGCAATGCCTTTCCGACGCCCAATGAAATTGCGGGTCGGATGACCATTACACCCGCACAGGCGATGGAGGTCATACGGAGCCTGATGCAACGCGGCTTTGTGACAATTGAAGGAAATCGAAAGCAGGAAGCGCTTATGTCCGAGGTCTACTCCCTGCAGCCGCTGTGGGAGAAAATGCTGCAACTGCTGATGCAGGAGAACATGGAGCAGGAGCAGGAGCGCACGGAGCAGGCACATATAAGTCTGTACAGCATGTTCGAAAAAGAGTTTGGCCGGCCGCTCTCGCCATTTGAATGCGAAACGCTCGCCATGTGGCAGGACCAGGATGAGCATGATGCCTCTTTAATTCAATCGGCATTGCGGGAGGCTGTGATGAGCGGCAAGCTGAATTTCCGTTATATCGACCGCATCCTCTTCGAATGGAAGAAAAACGGCATTCAAACAGTGGAGGAAGCACAAAACCACAGCAGGAAGTTCCGGGCGCACCAAACACGCCCGCAGCCGAAGAAGGAACCGAAATATACAGGCAAAGTGCCGTTTTATAATTGGCTGGAGCAATAGGACAGCATAGAGAGGAGGACTGGCTCGCGGCAGCCAGGGCATGATGTTAACGCAAAAGCAAATTCGATACTGTTTAGATGTAATGGGCAACATGTTTCCTGATGCTCATTGTGAATTGAATCATGAGAATCCCTTTGAGCTCGTGATTGCGGTGGCCTTGTCTGCACAGTGCACAGATGCACTTGTGAACAGAGTCACCAAGGATTTATTTCGAAAGTATCAAACACCTGAGGATTATCTCGCTGTGTCATTGGAGGAGCTGCAGCATGATATTCGCTCCATCGGGCTGTACCGCAATAAGGCCAAGAACATCCAAAAGCTTTGCCAGCTGCTCATTGATGAATATGGCGGCGAAGTGCCCCGTGACCGGGATGAACTGACGAAGCTGCCGGGTGTGGGCAGGAAGACAGCAAATGTTGTCGTGTCTGTTGCCTTTGACATCCCTGCTATTGCTGTGGACACACATGTGGAACGTGTCAGCAAGCGCCTTGGATTTTGCCGCTGGAAGGATTCAGTGCTGGAGGTTGAAAAGGCGCTGATGAAAAAGGTGCCCATGGAGGAATGGGGCTTGACGCATCACCGCATGATTTTCTTTGGCCGCTACCATTGCAAAGCCCAACGGCCACAGTGTGAAATTTGCCCGCTGCTGGAGCTGTGCCGGGAAGGTAAAAAGCGTATGAAGGTGAAGCAAAAATGAGCAAATTCGCAGTGCCTTCTGCCTATCTTGTTATCCCGTTCTTTTCACCTGGGGCAGTGCTGCAGGATGATGGGGAGAAGATTTTTGGGGAGCAGTATCTTCTGTATGACATACTGGCAGATCTGCCTGATCTTCCTAAGCCTTGGCAGCAGATGGAGAGCAGCATTCCGCTTTTATTGAAAAGATGGAAGGATGAACATACAAGCATTGCGCAATTATTCCGTGAGCGTCAAAAAGAGGCAGCGAAGGAGCCGATGGTACGGTATACGGCCTACTTGCTTTCTTTGCTGCACTGGCTGAATGGGGTTCCGGTGAAATCTCTGGTGCATCTATATGACGGCCTCGGGCAACTGCAGCGAAAGCCTGTCAATGTGGAGGAACGATTGCGCTTCATTATTGCGCAGCCTGCGCACCACCACTCCTATATTCAGTTGGCAGAGCTGTATGAAGAGGCTGAGAAGCTGTTTTATAAGGCATTGGCCATGCAAAAGAAAAGCTAGTCTATTGCGGACTGGCTTTTCTTTTACATGAAAAAAGGGGGCCGGATACGGAAATCGGTTTCTGTATCACAAGAGTAGAACGTAAAGGGGATAAGGCTGCACTGAGCCGGAATACAAAATAGCCCATCAATCAGAATCCGGTAAAACCAAGGATTCCATTGATGGGCTATTACTTTGGTCATATTTCATGAACCAGGGCTGTTGGCCCTCTAATCAGAAGTCAATCGGTGTTTGGCCGGGCGCCAATGAAGGTGCCTGTGGCTTAATTGTGCCGTTATTGCCGCTGCCAGTACCTGTACCATTGCCAGTACCCGTACCATTGCCAGTACCCGTACCATTGCCAGTACCCGTACCGTTGCCAGTACCCGTGCCGTTGCCATTGCCGTTGCCAGTACCCGTACCGTTGCCAGTACCCGTACCGTTGCCAGTACCCGTACCGTTGCCAGTACCCGTGCCGTTGCCAGTACCCGTGCCGTTGCCAGAACCGTTGCCATTGCCGTTGCCATTTGTGTTTCCAGGATTCGGAGCCGGCTTGGCTGCTTCTGGCACCACTACTGTTACAGTAAGCTCTTGGCTTGCCTTGCTGTTCTTTATTGCAGTGACATAGAACGTATAGCGTCCGCCCGGCTTTACATTGGACACGGCCAATCCGAGCTCTGTTGTTGTCTTGAGCACTGCTTTCGGGCCGCCGTCAAGAGAGTAGCTTACCTGGAAGCTGGTATTCTGCAGCTTGTCGGCAGGGAATGTCCAGTTCAAGGAGATGATGTTCTTGGTCTGGTCATACTTTGCCTGCAGGCCAGCCGGATCTTCCGGTTTTTGTGGAACCGGCTTTTCACCATTAATGATGTACAATTCCTTATCCTCTCCGCGGTATACACTCTGCGGCTGTTCAAAGGCAGAACGATCATTGCCGAAGGATTTCATCATTTGCTTGAAAATAAGCTGTGAAATCTTGGTTGTGTCGCCCACCATGTAGTTGCCCGGCCCGTTTTTGGAATAGCCGGTCCAAACAGACATGGTGTACTGCGGCGTATAGCCGACGAACCAGCTGTCGCTTGTTGCGTTGCCAGGATAGCCGTATTTTGCGATGGTTTCATCTTCAAAGTTGGTTGTTCCTGTTTTGCCGGCGATATCCAGACCCGGTACATTTGCGCTTTGTCCGGTTCCCTCATCCACGACTGTTCGGAGCATATCTGTGATGAGATATGCGGTGGCATCACTCATCACACGCTTTGGCTTTTGGTCAAAGCTGATTTCCTTGCCGTCAGGGAAAACAATTTTCTTTACAAAATGTGCCTTTGTGTATATGCCGCTGTTTGCAAAGGCACCGTATGCACCTGCCATTTCCAGCGGGTTCACGTTATTGGCGCCGATCGCTGTTGATTCATAAGGGCCTTCTTCAAAATGAATGCCCAAATTCTCGGCAAATGTTTTGGACTTGTCAATTCCAACCTCCTTCATGGTGAGGTAGGCAGGAATGTTATAAGACCACTGCAGGGCTTTGCGGATTGTGACCCAGCCCTGATATTGTCTGTTGGCGTTGCGAAGCGGCTTGCCGGTGGAATAGGTTGTCTCTTTATCTTCCATTTGATGGCCAGTGCCCCACTTCAGGTTTTCAATTGCCGGACCGTAGTCGAACACCGGCTTGAAGGTTGATCCAGGCTGCCGATTGATTTCAATCGCATAGTTGTTGCCGCGGAACTTTGCCTTGTTCTCCTTGCGGCCGCTGCCGATGGCCCGCACTTCGCCCGTTTTGGAGTCCATAAATATAAAAGCGGCTTGGAAGCGGTCATTCGGATAGTTCACATAATCGCCTGTATCAAGAATTTTGTCAGCAAGATCCTGCTGCTGCTGGTCGATTGTTGTGTAAATCTTTAATCCGTCTGTGTTGATATCGACATCAGGAAGCTGCTTCTCCACTTCCTTCACGGCTGCATCCAGGAAGGCTTGATGCGGCATGCTGTCAGCTGTGCTTGGAACAAGTCCATCCGTTACAGGTACCTTCATTGCATCGTCCATCTGCTGCTTGGTGATGAAGCCTTGTCTGTTCATGAGAGACAGGACAATGTTCCGGCGCTTCGTCGCTTCCTCGCGGTTCGCTTCCTGAGACGGATCATAACGGCTTGGTCCCTGCGGCAGACCCGCCAGCATGGCAGCCTGGGGCAGGGTGAGCTTGTTCAAGTTGCTTGGATCCTTAATGCCATAGTATCGGGCTGCTGCTGAGGCCAGTCCGTAAGCACGGTTTCCCAGATAAATCTTATTTAAATACATCTCCAAAATTTCATGCTTGGAATATTTCTGCTCCAGCTTGTAAGCCAGGTACCATTCCTGCACCTTCCGCTTCAGTGTCTTTTCGGGACTGAGGAAGGAGTTTTTGATCACCTGTTGGGTAATGGTGCTGCCGCCCTGCGAACCGAAGCCGCCTGTGACGTTTTCAAAGATTGCTTTAGCGGTACGCTTTATGTCAATGCCATGGTGTTCATAGAAACGGGCATCCTCTGTAGCGAGGAACGCATCCTCTACAACCTTCGGAATTTGCTTGTAAGTGATTAAGGTTCGTTTTTCTGACCCATACTCTGTAATGAGCGCGCCATTGCGATCATAAAATTTTGTCGAAAGTGGATCTGCCAGCTTGGATTCGTCGATTGCAGGAACATCCTTAATCATGGCGAAAAAGGCGGAGACACCTGCTCCGAGCCCGACAATTCCAATCAGCAGGCAGGCAATGAGGAACTTTTTGAAAAATGAGCCTTTCTTTTTTGCTTGAGACGGCTTTTCATTTTTCGTCTTCTGCTCCTGCCTTTGTTTTTCCACTTGTTTTCGTTCTTCGCGAGAACGATATGTGTCTGACATTATGCTTTCTCCTGCCTTTCACTTTCTTAAAAGTGTCGAAAAATGAATGTTACGGTTGACTTTATCACGAAAAATACAGTGTGTCCAGTATGTCCAAATAGCGGATGCGCGGGTGGTAGCCGGTCTCAATCCGGTGTCCTTTCTCTTCAATTTCCCGTTTGGGAATGGACTTTCGCTCTCCGGCCATCTGCTTGTTCCAATAGGCGATGACGTGTTCCGCCTCCAGCAGGTACACCTCGTCTTGTTGCGCGAAGCGGATGATGACAAACGCGATGCCCCCGTGTCCAAGCACCTGCTCCATATGATGGATCTGATGAGGGTGAAAGTTTTGTAGCGGAAAGCTTGTTTTGTTTTGCGTTTCCTTCGCCTCAAAATCAATATATTTCCCCTTATAAACACCGTTGTAGTCCGTGGTGGCCGGCTGTTTGAAATATGCTTCCCGGATGACCGCCGCACTGCGCTGCGGGTAATCAACCTTCACAATTTGCAGCGGCGTCGGCTTTTTATGTACACATGCCATGTTGTTGGCCAGATAGTATTGATTTGTCTCATTCAATTCCTCTTCTAAACTCATCCCTCTGTTACTATAAGTATGGTTCTTTACAGGCGGTTTATGAGTGCCTGCCTCCGGGATATACTTTCTGCCATTTGGATATCGAATTGCCATCGCGTGCTCACTCCAGCCTACTGCAAAATCACTTACAAAAGAGATTATATCAAAAAATCGACAAAGTAGGTGATAAAGTTTTTCTGACAAGCCGGGAAACATAGTGTGTAGAAAGGAATGCGGAAGGGAGAGTGACGCACAGATGTACACGGGTATTCAGGAGCGCAGGAAAATACGAAGGCCGACCGCTGCGGAGCATCGTCTGCTGGCTGCGGTGCGAAGACAGACAGAGGCCGGCAATGCGGATAATATTACCCGGACGCATGCCTATCAGGAATATTACAGGCGGCAGCCGGAAATCCGCTGGGCCTTTCTGGCGAGCATGGTTTCCCGCAACGCAGGGTGGAATATGACGGATTTGGAGGGGAAGTACTTTCCGCGCATTCTCTCTGACACAGTACGGAAGCGGCTGTTCTTGACTTACGAGCGGGCCAATTGGTTCATATTTGATGATGCGTATCCGCAGCTTCTGCTGTATGAATACAGCAAGCGGGAAAACAGGCCGCTTTTTCATTTGCTGGCGGAGCTCCGCGTATCCGCCTTCATGGAAGGGGAGTGGGAACGCTTCTGGCAAAAGCCGGATTTGAACCGCCTGATGACCGCCCTGATTATAAATGAACAAAACATGATTCAAAAGCCGGTGATTGAGCATCCCTACTTCCAAAAGCATGTCTTTCATTCCTTATTATTTAAATTTCAAGAGCTCTTCCACTTCAGCTCTGTTTTGTTCCCAACGGAAGGGGGCAGGCTGTACGGGCTCTCGGTTCAGGGATTTGAAGATATCTCAAACCGCATCGATCTTGGCAAGCGGCTGGCATGGCTGCTGTTCCATCCGGACTACCAGGAATCGTTTCAGCTGTTTTCTGATCATACTGTCCACACAGGGTCACGGACGGATTACGAGCAATACCTCGCCTTTCATAAAAATCCGGATACACCGCAGCTGCGCGATGTATTTCCCATGATCCCGCACCAGCGCAGCCATGTGGAGGATTGGTGGACGCCGGAACAGCCGCTGCAGGAGTGGTTCTCCTTTACTGTGCCGGAGGAGGAGCCGGATATTACCGAGCATTTCCTTCTCAAGCAAAAGCAGCTGCATCTCATGGCTGCCTTGGAGGGAATCCTTCATATTAGAGAGGAAATGTAGCGGAAAAAAACGCTTTCTTTGCCGAATTCTAACTAGTTTTGTCAGCGGGGAAGGGGTAATTTCCTGACTGGCGAATTACACATGTAAGAAGGCAATGAGGAGGCTGAAAAACATGGAGATGGTTTCAAAGCATGCAGTGTTGAATGGGATGGATTCGCTTCTCAATACTCTTGATTTGCTTGATATGCAGATGACACTGCGTATCAACCATACGGTAAAGCATAAGGAAGAATCATTGCTGGATCGCATGGACGTGCTGCATGTAAGCCTGACGCATATGGAAGGGAAACTGGAGCGGCATTTGGAGGAGGGCGACTGGCTGGCAACGCCTCTTTTAAGAAAGATTGCGGCCGTGTAGGATGAAATTTACGCCTGTACACGATATACTGAGGCAGGACGGCTTTCAGGTCGTCTGAAACGGAATGGACGGCGGGTGTCAGAATGGAAGAAAAAGTGGAAGAATTGACAAGGCAGCTGCTCGAACGAAATGATGAGATGCTGCTCATACATGAAACAGTACGGGAATTTTCCTTTTATGAGGATATAAAGCCATTTGTGGAGGAAACTGATGATTTGCTGGCGCGATGGCAGGAAGCGGCGCTTACCTGGATGAGGGAGCATCGACCGAAATATATCCATGCTTCCCAAATCCGGCAGACGCATGAGAACCTGCAAAATAATGCGCTTGCATGCTTTGGCACACAAAAGGAGAGGCGGTTCAAGCAAACGCATCAAGCCATACGCTATACGCTTGCCGGCCTGCTAGATGAACTGGCCAAGCATAATTAAAGCTCCTTGGCAGCTGTTCGTGCGGGAGAGCATGTACGAACAGCTGCTTTTGCCACTGGAATAGCCATTGCATTCGTCTGTTGTACCTGCGCCCAAGGAGAAAGTTCCCACAAAAAAAAGAGAGGGTTTCCTCTCCATTGTTTATGCATTCCGCTGCACAAGCCCATCTACTATATAATCGGGCTTCTTCGCGCCAATTGCTTCTAGCTCTCTTATCAAATTCCGGTACTGCAGCACACAAATTTCGCCTTGTAAATAACGCTGTTGGGCAAAATCCAACAGTTCATTCGTATCCTCAGGCTCATACTGCTTTAAACTCATGAAAATTCTCCGAAGCTCCCCTAGTGTCATATCCGTTTCCCCCTTGAAAAGATATGCCTTCCAACTTCATCGTATCACAAAAAAGCAATATCTCTTGATTTTTAAAAATTTAAACTTCCGACAAGAATAGACATTCCCCATGGCTACACATCCGCCCTGTTCCCGTCATACGCTAGGAGTAGAAGAGAAAAAAGGAGGTGGGGAAGATGATGTTTCCAAACCAGGCAGGCGACGGCATGCATCCTCCGGTGATGTACAATATGCATCCGTTTGAGCCGTTTTATCCAACGCAGCCCAACTACTTTCAGCCGTTTCAATTATCCTTTATGAACGGCCATGCACAGCAGCCGGCGTTCTACCCGCCCAAGCCCCCGGCGCAGACGATGAATCCCGGATTTAACCCGTACACACCATATCCAGCCATGAATAAGCAGAATTATATGAAGAAACAGCAAAGCCCGGGGATCATGTCACAATTCAAAACAAGCGATGGCAACTACGATATTCCGAAGATGATGAATACGGCGGGTCAAATGATGAACGCAATGAATCAGGTGACAGGACTGCTCAAGCAGGTGGGGGGCTTCTTTATCCGTTAAATGCATCATAATAGTCAGAAAATAAAGAATTTAATTTCTTGCTGTAAAGCAGTTGTATGCTGGCCCTATCCGTCTTACAATTGTATGTTGTATAGACTGAAATAGGAGAGGGAAGCAAGTGAGAAAGGCAATCTTATATATGTTTTTTGCAATGGTGACGCTGACATTTGTGATTTTTACAAGCTTCAAGCATGTATTGTACACAATTTTCTCTTGATAAATAGGTGTTTATAACAGTCATGTACCATCCCTTTATCATATTGTACAGTGTAATCAAATCTTTATGATAGAGAGGAGAAACAAAGACTATGTATTGCAAACCTTGTTTTGGTGGAGGACCAAATTATGTTTCCCCGGCTGCTACTGGGCCAGTGAATATGGCACCTCCTGTCGTACACCCGACAAAATATTGTGAAACACACACATTCTCTACAACGGTAGTTCCACACATCCATCCACAGCATAATACACTCGTGAACCACCAAATGATCCAGAACCAGCACTATTTCCCGCAAACACAGTCTGTAGCGAACACAGTAAACGTTACAGATGTTCCGGGGGTTGGACCAGCACCGTTAGTGGCAGGCGCAGCAACAGGCCCGTCTCCATACGGCTTCGGCCCGTCTCCGATGGTGGCAGGCGCTATGACAGGCCCGATGATGGGCGGCGCGCCAATGATGGGAAGCCCAATGGTGGCAGGCGCAGCGACAGGCCCGATGATGGGCGGCGCGCCAATGATGGGAAGCCCAATGGTGGCAGGTGCAGCAACAGGCCCGAACATGGGACCAAACATGAACCCGATGGTTGCCGGTGCAGCCATGGGACCAAATATGGGACCAAATATGGGACCAAATATGGGACCGAATGTAAGCCCGGCTGCAGGAATGTTCAAGAAGTAATGACAGGGACCGGCTCAGCCGGTCTTTTTGTTTTGCACTGTTCTGTGGTATGCTGAAGAAGGGTGAAGCGTAATGAGGATTCTGACGGTAACAGGCTACAAACCGCAAGAGCTCGGCATTTTTTCCTCCAAGCATCCCGGCATTGATATGATTAAGAAGGCTCTTCGGCGCCAGCTGCTCTCACTGCTTGATGAAGGGCTGGAATGGGTCATCATCAGCGGCCAGCTTGGCGTGGAGCTGTGGACAGCAGAGGTTGCGTACGAGTTGCGGGAGGAACATCCACACCTGAAGGTAGGCGTGTTCACGCCGTTTCTTGAGCAGGAGGAAAAGTGGAATGATGCGAATAAGGAGTATTATTTACATATCTTATCCCGTGCTGACCATGTAGACAGCATCACGAAACGGAAGTACGAAAGCCCACAGCAATTTCGGGCCAAGAACATATTCTTAATTGAAAAGAGCAACGGTTTGCTGGCGGTATACGATGAGGAGAAAGAGGGGAGCCCGCGGTTTTTGGTAGAGCTTGCCAAGCAGCGGCAGGAGCAGGCTGACTACGGGTGCATGCTGATCCGCTTTTCTGATTTGCAGCTGCTGGCTGAGGAAGAGCAGTGGAGCGAAAGCCACCCGGAATAAGAGAACCGGTTGACAAGAGGGCAACAGGTATGAAAAAATTCAGGTATAGAAAGTTTTGGCAAAGACTTGGGGTGAAAATATGCTTTCTGATAAAATTAAATTGACCGCAAAGGATATTTTGGAGAAGGATTTCAAAACAGGCCTCCGCGGTTATCAACAGGAAGAAGTCGATAAATTTTTAGATGTAATCATTAAGGATTATGAAACGTTCCACCAGGAGATTGAGCAGCTTCAGCTGGAGAATGCCCGCTTGAAGCGCGCGCTGCAGGAGCAAAAGGCAAAGCCGCAGCCGCAAATGCCTGTGCAGCCGCCGCAGCCGGCGTACAACAGTGTCAACACGGATATCCTGAAGCGCCTGTCCAATCTGGAGAAGGCAGTATTCGGCAGCAAGCTGTACGAGTGATTTCCAAAAAGACATTGCAATTCTTTTGCTTTTCCACTATACTAGGTGGAGTCATAACGTTTGGGTGATCGCTGCGGCCCTTTGGCCGTAGAGGAAAGTCCATGCTCGCACAGCCTGCGACGGCTGTAGTGTTCGTGCCTGGCGAAGTCATAAGTCAGGGTAGCCTGTAAAGGTTAACGGCAGGGAAAAGACCTAAGTCCGCCGGATATGGTCTGACTACCTTGAAAGTGCCACAGTGACGGAGTCCCCGAAGAAATGAGGGGAGTGGAACGAGGTAAACCCCACGAGCGAGAAACCCAAATTATGGTAGGGGCATCTTCTCCAAGGAAATGAACGAGAGAGAAGGACAGGGCAACCTGTAGATAGATGGTCGCCACCGGAGTACGAGGCGGGAGCCGCTGGCAGTACAAAGGTACAGAACATGGCTTATAGAACGTTATGCACCTATGTCAAAAACGTAGCAGCTCTCCAAACTGGAGAGCTTTTTGCATGTACATAGCAGTGGGGGTTAAACTGGTAAAGAAGCTATTTGCGTTAGGAGATTTCATATGACGAAACTTACATTAATTGCGACTGCTGCCATGGGGCTGGAGGCGCTGGTGGCACGGGAAGTGCGCGATCTCGGATATGAGTGCCAGGTTGATAACGGCAAGGTCATCTTCGAGGCGGATGAGAGTGCCATCTGCCGAAGCAATCTTTGGCTGCGCACGGCTGACCGTGTGAAAATTAAGGTCGGCGAGTTTAAGGCGACCACCTTTGATGAACTGTTTGAAAAGACAAAGGCGCTGGATTGGGAGCGGTATATTCCGGAGGATGCGGAGTTTCCGGTAATGGGAAAATCTGTGAAATCCACACTGTTCAGTGTGCCGGACTGCCAGAGCATCGTGAAAAAGGCAGTTGTGGAAAAGCTGCGGCGCGTCTACAAGCGCAACAGTTGGTTTGAGGAAAAGGGGCCGCTGTTCCGGATTGAGGTATCCCTGTTAAAGGATATTGCTACGCTGACCATTGATACAAGCGGATTTGCGGGACTGCATAAGCGCGGCTACCGGCAGGATCAGGGCGAAGCGCCGTTGAAGGAAACCTTAGCCGCGGCGCTCGTTATGCTCACAAATTGGCGGCCGGACCGTCCGTTTGTAGACCCATGCTGCGGATCTGGAACAATTCCGATCGAAGCGGCGATGATTGGGCAAAACATCGCTCCCGGCTTTAACCGTGATTTTGCGTCTGAGGACTGGGGCTGGATCGGCAAGGACAAATGGAATCGTGCCCGCCAGGAAGCAGAGGATTTGGCAAAGTATGACCAGCCGCTGCAGATTATCGGCTCGGATATTGACCATCGCATGGTTCGCATTGCCCAAGCCAATGCGGATGAAGGCGGATTTGGCGACCTGATCACCTTCAAGCAAATGCAGGTGAAAGATTTTACGACAAAAGAGGAATACGGTTATATTGTGACGAATCCTCCTTACGGGGAGCGTTTAAGCGAAAAGCCGCAGGTGGAAAAGCTGTATGCTGAAATGGGACAGGTGTTCCGTCCGCTTGATACATGGTCTGTGTATGTGATGACAAGCTATCCGCAGTTTGAGGCCTGCTACGGCAAGGAAGCCTCCAAAAAGCGCAAGCTGTTCAATGGTTTTATCCGTACGGATTATTATCAGTACTTCGGCAAGCGGCCGCCGCGCAGCTAGAATAAATTGCCTCCTGAACACGTATACTGTCTATTATGCGAATTGTTCAAGAAGGAGGAGCGGTATATGAATCGGCTGTATACACAATTTGATTTGATTCAACGGGCAATCCAGACAACATCCCATCTGCTTAAGGAGCATGGCACGGAGGCGGAAAGCCTGCAGTCAGCCCGTGAGCAGTACTTGCATGCGTTGTCTCATGAAACGCTCATTGATCCGGATTATCTGCGGCATATCATTGAATAAAAAGTTTTCCGCATGCGGAAAACTTTTTACATTTTGTATTGTAGAGTTGGAGGAGACGCATGTTGACGAGAGAGAAGCTGCCGTTTACAGTCGGCAAGCAGGATAACTTTTTTGATAAATTGAATGAGTGGATTGGGGATGTATTTTACGATATCCTGCCGGAAGCGGGCTTTGAACTGCGTGATGAGCAAATTTTTATGGCATTCCAGCTTGACCGCGCTTTCCGCGAGAAGCAGGTTGCGTTTGCCGAGGCAGGCGTGGGGACGGGAAAAACAATCGTCTATCTGCTGTATGCCATTTGCTATGCGCGATATACCGGCAAGCCTGCCATCATTGCCTGTGCGGACGAGACCCTGATTGAGCAGCTTGTAAAGGAAGAGGGCGACATCGGCAAGCTTTCCAAGGCCTTGAATCTGCATGTGGATGTGCGTTTGGCCAAATCCATGGAGAATTATCTGTGCCTGAAAAAGGTCGAGCATGCCATGAGCGGGGATGTATCGGAGGAAATTGAGGATGCTTATTACAGCCTGCCTGATTTTGTGTTTGACAATGGCACAATGCAAAGCTTCCATCACTACGGCGACCGGAAGGAATATCCGCTGCTGAGCGACGCGGATTGGAACCGTGTGTCTTGGGATTATTTCCAAGACTGCTTTACCTGCGACCGCCGCCACCGCTGCGGCCAAACTTTATCCCGTGAGCATTACCGCAAGTCTGCCGATTTAATTATCTGCTCACAGGACTTTTACATGGAGCACATTTGGACGCAGGAAGCGCGCAAGCGTGAAGGACAAATGCCGCTTCTGCCGGAAGCGAGTTGCGTGGTATTTGACGAAGGGCACCTGCTCGAATATGCAGCGCAAAAGGCGCTTACTTACCGTTTGAAGCAAAACATGATGGAGGAGCTGCTTACGCGGCTGCTGCAGAATGACATCCGTATTGAATTCGCTGAACTGATTGAAGATACCATTTGGCAGACAAATGAGTTCTTCCAACGCGTGGAGCAATATGCGCAGGAAGTGCCGGGTTCGCACCGTCTGAAGCTGACCGTAACAGACGATGTCCGCAAGGAAGCCAATGCACTGTACAAGCGGGTGGAGGAAATCGGTGATGCGCTTGTATTCGAAAGTGAACTGCATACCGTTGATGAATATGACCTGAATATTGTGGACGAGCATCTGGATATTTTGGAGCATTCCCTCAAGCTGTTTACGGCCGGCAAAAATGTCGTAACATGGGGGGAAAGAAGCAGCGATGGCTTTACACTTGTCATCATGCCGCATGCAGTGGAGGAAGTGATGCGCGAAAAGGTATTCTCCAAGCGTATTCCGTACCTCTTCTCGTCCGCGACAATGTCTGAAAACAAATCCTTCGCCTACATCGCGAAGAGCCTGGGAGTAGAGGAGTATATGTCCTTCTCTGTTGCATCTCCGTTTGATTATGAGGAGAATATGCGCGTGGTGCTGCCGACCTACAGCGGGGATGCATTAGAGGAAAAAGTGCAATATACGCTGCAGGAAATCGAGAAGCTGCAGGGACGTACGCTTGTGTTATTCCGGACGAAGGAGGAGCTGCAGGCCTTCCGCAATCGTGTGGACCGCGAGCAGCTGTCCGTGCCGTTCTTATATGAAGGAGACCAGGAAATCAGCGGCCTCGTGTCCCGGTTCCAAAATGAAGAGGAAACTGTGCTGTGCGCTGTGCATCTATGGGAAGGGCTGGACATCCCCGGCGCCTCTCTATCTCATGTGATTCTTTGGTCGCTGCCATTCCCGCCAAACGACCCTGTGTTTGAATCCAAGCGCAGCCATGCAGATCATCCATTTGCAGAGGTGGACCTGCCATATATGATTCTTCGCTTGCGACAGGGCATCGGCCGTCTCATCCGTACAAGCGAGGATGAAGGGACGGTTACCATTTTCCTCCGCAAAGAAGAGGATGAAAAAGTGGTACAGGCTGTCCTGAATGCATTACCAGTAGAAGGAAACGTGATACAATAGGCTTGGCACCTCGTGCCAAGCTTTTTTTACATATAAGGAGGGGAATATCTTGAGTGTAGAGCAGCAATTTTCGGCTTATGTGAAGCGCATGATGAACTATGGGGAAGCCCTGAACCTGATGTTCTGGGATTTGCGCACCGGCGCGCCGAAGAACGGGGTGGAGCAGCGTTCCGAGGTCATCAGCCAGCTGTCCGCTGATATTTTTAACATGTCGACATCAGAGGAGATGCGGCGGTATTTGGAGGAACTGGAGCAGCAGGAGGGATTGTCTGAGAAAACGCGCAAGACGGTGGCGGAGTGCCGCAAAGAGTATGACCGCAACAAGAAGATTCCGGAGTCAGAGTACCGGGAATATGTGAAGCTGCAGGCGAAGTCCGAAAGCATGTGGGAAACAGCAAAAGAGCAATCTGATTTTGAGGTGTTCCGTCCATACCTGGAGCAGATTGTCGCATATAAAAAGAAGTTTATTGATTATTGGGGCTATGAGGGATACCGCTATAACACACTGCTGGACATGTATGAGCCGGGGATGACGGTTGAGGTGCTGGACCGCGTATTTGGCGAGCTGCGCGAACGGATTGTGCCTTTGGTGCAGCGTATTGCCGCTTCTGGCAAGAAGCTGAAGACGGAGCCGCTGCTGGCGTATTTCCCGACGGAAGAGCAAAAGGCCTTCAGTCTGGAACTGCTGAAGCAGCTGAACTATAACTTCAATGCGGGCCGTCTAGACACCACGGTACATCCGTTTGCCATCACATTGAATCCCGGTGATGTGCGCATCACGACCAAGTATGATGAGTATGATTTCCGCACAGCTGTTTTTGGAACGATTCATGAGTGCGGGCATGCTGTGTATGAGCAAAATATCTCAGCGGATTTGATTGGCACACCGCTGTGTGACGGAACGTCCATGGGCATCCATGAGTCACAATCGTTGTTCTTTGAGAACTTTATCGGCCGCAACAAGAAGTTCTGGGAAAAGAACTATTCCCTGCTGAAGGAATTTGCAGATGGACAATTTGATGATGTGACATTGGATGAGTTTTACGATGCCATCAACGAGTCCAAGCCATCTTTCATCCGCATCGAGGCGGATGAACTGACCTATGCGCTGCATATCATGGTGCGCTATGAGCTGGAGAAGGCGTTGTTTGACGGCAGCTTGGAAGTGCGTGACCTGCCGAGTGTTTGGAATGAGAAGATGGAAGAGTATCTCGGCATTGTGCCGCCAAACGATGCGAAGGGTGTGCTGCAGGATGTGCATTGGTCCGGCGGCGATTTTGGCTATTTCCCATCCTATGCGCTTGGCTATATGTATGCCGCGCAGCTGAAGCAGGCGATGCTGCGGGACATCCCGCATTTTGATGCCCTTCTGGCAGAAGGCAATGTGATGCCAATCCGCGAGTGGCTCACTGAGAAGGTGCACCGCTTTGGCAAGCTCAAGCAGCCGCTGGAAATTCTGCGTGATACCACAGGAGAAGGCTTGACCGCGGCATATTTGGCCGACTACCTGGAAGAGAAATACACAAACATTTACGAACTGTGATTATAAGGGGAGACGGCATAAGCCGGCTCTTTTTTTGTGGGCGACAGTCACATGCCTTTGAGGAATTCTTGCTCCGTATGACAGACAGGCTGATGTCACTTAACCTGAATATACCGTAAAAAGGCTGCCTATGAAAGAAAGGGAACCCAGTGCAGGGTTCCCTCTGTTTGTCTTACCAAAGTTTATATCCTTTTGATCCAGGCGGTGCATTTTGGATAATATCGATGAATGGAATGGTATATGCAAACAAAATCAGAGCAATTGTGATGCCAATCCAAAGCTTCCAGTTCTCAAACACCATTGGCGTGCGCTCGGCTGCTTCTGCCACTTCACCAATCGGGAATTCTGTTTCCCCCTTCGGAGCAAAGAATGCCAGATCCAGGAAGATGATGATGGCAATGATGATGCCGATAAACAGGATGGTTCCGCCGACTGCCTGCGCAATTTGGTATGGAATCCACTCAGCCGCCTGGGCAGAGTTGCCGTAGGTAGAGAAGGAAGAACGGCGCGGCGCTCCCAGCAAGCCCTCGATATGCATGGCTGCTGACATGAAGAACATGCCCACTGCCCATATGCAGGTCTGGATAATCGCCAAGCGGTTCATTTCTTTTGTCAGCACACGGCCGGTCAGGTGCGGAATGAGCCAGTAGCCAACACCGAAGAATGTCAACAGTACAGTTGTCGCCACAGTCAAGTGGAAGTGGCCGGTTATCCAAATCGTGTTATGAACAACCTGGTCCAACTGGTTACTGGCGTTGACGATACCGCCCGCACCTGCCGGAATGAAGATCAGCATACCAACAAATGGCGCGAAGAAGCGGGCATCGCTCCAAGGAAGCACGCGCATCCAGCCAAACAAGCCTGTGGCCCCTTTCGAGCGTCCATACTGCTCGAAGGTGGCAAACATAGAGAATGCTGTCAACAGAGATGGAATGACAACCATGAATGTCAGCACAACCTGGATGAACTTCCAGTTCGGATCCACGCCCGGCTCTACCAGTTGATGGTGGAAGCCGACCGGAATGGAGAACAGCAGGAACAGTATAAAGGAAAGACGTGCCAACGCATCACTGAAAATTTTGCCGCCGATTACCTTTGGAATGACCACATACCAAGCCATATATGCCGGCAGCAGCCAGAAGTACACGAGCGGGTGGCCGAAGTACCAGAAAAGGGTACGGCTGACCAGAACGTCAATTTTATCGACCAGTCCCAAGCTCCAAGGAATGAACTGAACAAGAACGGTTGCTGCGACACCGAGTGTTGCCACGAGCCAAAGCAGCATTGTGACAACTGCCATGAAGCTGAACAGGGGCCCGACTTGTCCGCGGTTTTGTTTTTTCCATGCGCGGTAGTGCGCGAACATGGCAAATCCGCTGATCCAGCTGCCGACCACAACGAGCGCCAGACCGATATAGAAGCCGGGATGCGCCTTCAGAGGCGCGTAGAATGTGTATAGCACAGATGCTTGATTGAGCAAGATGAAGGTAGCTGTAATGGCGGTGCCTACTGTCATCAGCCAGAAGCCGATCCAGCCGGTTTTCCGTCTGCCTTCCGTAAATGTGCCTGCCGTTTTGCTCATGCCGGCAATTAAGAATCCTATAATGAAGAAAGTAGTAAGAACAAGTCCAAGCAATACACCGTGTGTTGTGAGAACCTGGTAATATCCGATTCCGGCCGGCAAGGTAAATTTGCCGGAGCGGACCAGAACCTGCAGGAGGCCGCATAAGCCGCCTAAAAACAGAGCAATGAAGGCTACATACAAGTGCGCCATTGCCAGTTTGCCATCGCGTTTATCCACTCTTTCTGACATTGTGCTCATCAGTCCGTCACCTCAACCTTCGCTGTCATCATGTGATGACCTGTGCCGCAGTATTCATTGCACAGAATTAAGTATTCGCCCTTTTTATCAAATACTTTTGTAGCTGTGCTGACATAGCCGGGCTCAACCATCATATTTACGTTTGTCCCTGCAATTTCAAAGCCGTGCACGACATCCTTCGTCGTGACCACAAAGTCAACGGTTGCCCCTTTTGGCACCTTGATTGTATTTGGCGTAAACGCAAAGGCTTGCATGACGATTGCCACCTGGTAGTGGTTATCGCCAACCTGCTTCACGCCGGGCTGGTCAAATGGTGCAGTTTGGTCCACCTTTTCCGGATCAATGGTGGTCAAGCAGCTTGGCGGCTGCTGTCCTTTGTAGTAGGCGCCGACTCCAATGACGGAGAGGAATACAAGCAGTGATCCAATGCCAAAAATAAGCCAAATTTTTTCGTACTTATGCAAATGCATATGTCGCTCCCCCTTTGCAACAATTTTACAATCTTTCGATGAAGATTGCGTATACGCTCAGCCAGGTGAAAATTAGAAAGGCGCCGAGCAAGAAAACAGCCGTGAGTGTACCTTTCAGTGAAGATTGGCTTTCGACTTTTGTCCCCTTTGCCAATTCTGGTTTTGCCATGTTTCTCCCCCCTGTTTTGGCGAAAATATATATCACATCTTCATCATACAGGACATTTTGGTAATTTCTACATGGATGGAGGCGGTTTCAAAAAGTGTTCATTGTTACAATAATAACTATAGATATAGTGCAAACCTTATGTATCAATGGTCTGGGGAGGTTTCCCCTATTGCAACTGTGAATTTTTTGTGAAACGGCTGCAGGGGCAGAAAAAAGCATATTGACATAGGATACGAACAATATCTATTGCGGATGATAAAAATATACGGTTTTCGCTAATTTGTTTCTTCCCAAGCGACAAGAACTTGTGTATAATTGCTTTATAGCTTACATACATAACAACCACTCATATAATCGCGGGGATATGGCCCGCAAGTTTCTACCGACCGCCGTAAACGGATCGACTATGAGTGAGGATGCTTCATTTTCGATGTTGCTTGGTCTTTCTTTGCCTTAGCAGCCCCAAAAGCTTGTTCCTCACTTGTAAGAGTGGGGTCTGCTTTTTGGGGCTTTTTTGCATTCACAGGAGGGGAGAGTCATTATGCAAGCTTTACAAAACAAAATTTGTTCAGAAGGAAAGGTGCTGTCCGCGGAGGTGCTGAAGGTGGATTCGTTTCTGAACCACCAGATGGATCCGGCATTAATGCAGGACATCGGCCGGGAGTTTGCCAAGAGATTTGTGGACGAGGGGATCACGAAAATTGTAACGATTGAATCTTCGGGCATTGCCCCTGCCATTATGACGGGGCTGGAGCTGGGGGTAAGCGTCGTGTTTGCCAGAAAGCGCAAGTCATTGACGCTGCAGAATAATCTGTACATTTCACAAGTGCATTCCTTCACAAAGCAGGAAACGAACGACATTTCTATTTCCAAGGAGTACCTGCAGGCAACGGACCGGGTGCTGATCATTGACGATTTTCTGGCAAACGGCCAGGCGGCACTCGGGCTGCTTGATGTGGTGAAGCAGTCGGGCGCAACGGCTGTCGGCATCGGCATTCTCATTGAAAAATCGTTCCAAAGCGGCCGGACTTTGCTGGAGCAGACCGGTGTGCGCATAGAATCATTGGCAAGAGTGGCATCCTTGGAGGATGGCACGGTTACATTCCTAGAAACCGTCACTGCAGGAGGAGCACAATCATGAAACAGCATCCCATTCAGGTTTTCTCACTTGGCATTCAGCATATGCTCGCTATGTATGCGGGCGCAGTGGTTGTGCCGCTTATTGTCGGTGGTGCCATCGGGCTGAATTCCGAACAGCTTACATACCTTGTTGCAATTGACATCTTCATGTGCGGCATCGCAACGATTTTGCAGGCGCTCAGCAACCGCTTTTTCGGCATCGGCCTCCCGGTGGTGCTTGGCTGTACGTTCACAGCAGTAGGACCGATGATTGCCATCGGCGGCAAGTACGGCATTTCTGCCATCTACGGCTCTATCATTGTGGCGGGGGTGTTCATGGTTGTATTGGCATCCTTTTTCGGCAAGCTTGTCAAGCTGTTCCCGCCGGTCGTGACCGGCTCGGTTGTAACTGTCATTGGCGTTACGCTTGTGCCCGTTGCCATGAATGATATGGCAGGCGGCGTGGGAAGCAAGGATTTTGGCAGTCTTGCCAATCTGGCCTTGGCCTTTGGCGTCTTGCTGTTTATTATTGCCGTGTACCGTCTGTTTAATGGATTTATTCGTTCCATCGCAATTTTGCTTGGCATTGTTCTTGGCACAATTGCAGCATCCTTCATGGGCATGGTCAGTCTGAAGCCCGTTGCACAGGCAAGCTGGCTGCACGCGGTACAGCCGTTCTATTTCGGAACGCCGACCTTTGAAGTGACACCGATTGTTACCATGATTCTTGTAGTCTGTGTCGGGGTTGTGGAGGCGACCGGCGTATACTTTGCCCTGTCTGACATTTGCGGCCGCACGCTGACGGAGAAGGATCTGACAAAAGGCTACCGGGCAGAAGGCCTGGCGATTATTTTGGGCGGTGTGTTCAACTCGTTCCCATACACAACCTATTCCCAAAACGTCGGCCTTGTCCAGCTCTCCGGCGTAAGAAACCGCGTTGTTATCTACGTATGCGGCGCCTTGCTGGTCCTGCTCGGCTTTATCCCGAAAATTGCGGCATTGGCAACCATCATCCCGCATCCAGTCCTTGGCGGGGCGAGTCTGGCGATGTTCGGCATGGTTATGGCATACGGCATTAAAATGCTGAGCAAGGTGGACTTTGCAAAGCAGGAAAATCTATTGATTGTAGCATGCTCTGTAGGCATGGGTCTCGGCATTACTGTAGTTCCAACCCTGTTTGCCAAAATGCCGGAAAGCATCCGCATTCTGACGGACAACGGCATTGTGCTTGGCAGCTTGACTGCTGTTGTGCTGAACGTGCTGTTCAATCTGCTGCCATCTAAGCAAGCGGAGATGAAGCAAGCTATGGAAACAGCTTCTTAAGCAGAAAGCCTCTCCGGATTCAGCCGGGGAGGCTTTCTTGCTTGCGGATGGGAAAGGTGCGTCCATATGTGCCGATCCGCCATAGATACTCCAGCGGTCCGTACTGAAACCGGGACAGCCATTGCCTGCTCCACCAGATTTGCAGCAGATAAAACAATGGACAGTAGACCAGGCTCGCGGCGAGAGAAAGCGGCCCATCCAGCTTCAGATACAGGCTGAACAGCAAAAGGGTGCCGATGGTTTGAGCAATATAATTTGTAAGTGCCATCCGCCCAGCCCAGGCAAGCGGCTGCAGCCGTCGCAGCCAGCGTTCCCGCCCCGTCAAGCGCAGCAATGTGACTGTATAAAAAATGAATAAAAACTTGCCGCTCAGGAGCACCCAGGGAAAAATAGCCGTGGCATTGTAGGATTCGGTGCTGAAATAATAACGCAGCATGTAATACCAACAAGGCAAGGCCAGCACAAGAGAAACTGATTGTACAATGCATAATGTACGATCGAACTCCCGGGTGCGCTGGAATAATTTGATTTTCCCGGCATACAGTCCCAGAAGAAACAACCCAACTGTCTCGGGAAGGAGAATGATGTTATTGCTCATGTTCCCATGGAGAAAGTAGCTCCAGCGGTACTGAATCTGTCCGCCCCATGCTGCCAGCGGATTTTTAATTTCATTTACTGTATGGGAAAGAGGGACTGTACCATATACCGCAAATATAAACAAAACGAACAAAGTCAGCAAAACCGAGCCTGTAACAAGAAGCGCCTCCGGTTTGCAGCGGTAAAACAACAAGAGAAGCAGGCCGGCCATCGCATAGCTGTGCAGAATGTCCCCGCCCCAGAGCAGCACATAGTGCAGCGCGCCGAAGAGGAACAGGAGCAGCAGGCGGCGCAGGAACAATGTTCGTGCTGAAGCGCCCTTTGCTTCCGCGCGGCTCATGAAGATGTAAAAGCCAAGACCAAATAAAAAAGAAAACATGGTGTAGAACTTCGTTTGCACAAGCATGTCATACAGCAGCCGGACCACTGCATCCGTTCCGCTGTATACGGTTTGCCCATTTAAGGACTCCAAGCCGGACAGTGTCGGCCAATTGACCAGAAAGATGCCAAATACGGCAAAGCCGCGGATGATATCAAGCGCCTGCACCCGCTCTTGGACAGGCTCCGCTATTTTCAATGCAAATCGCCTCCAATCCTCCCCATTATACAAGAGGCATGGAAAAACAATCCATATGAAAGATTTCCATAATTTTTTGCTGTTTTCTGCAGACAAGTGCGCTATAATAAACATGCACAACAAAAGCTTAAACCACTCCTTTAAAACAGGCAGTCAAGCTGGAAGCTCCTTAGGCAGGGAGCTTTTTTTATTTGTCTGCATATTTTCCTGCCGGCAAGAGGAAAGTATAGGTAAATAATGAGATGGAGTGGGAAGTATGCCTAAGGTTGTATCGGTCGGAATTTGTCCGCCTCCCCATGTGCTAAATCAGGATACTGTAGTGGAATTTGCAAAAGAGCTGTTCAGTGATGCTTACCGTGACATAAACCGGCTGCTGCAGGTGTTTGAGAACGGCCAGGTTGAGAAGCGGCATTTTGTGAACGATATGGCTTGGTTCCGGCAAGACCATAGTTTTGAGGAACGGAATGATACATATATAGAGCAGGCAAAGCAGCTTGGCGCGAAGGCAATTGAGACTTGTCTGATGAATCAAGCTTTTTTGCGGAGGCCCGTCGAAGCGGGAGAGATTGATGCTTTCTTTTTTATTTCTTCAACGGGCATTGCGACGCCCAGCGTGGACGCAAGAATTATGAACATGCTGCCGTTTTCGCCGCATGCAAAGCGCATTCCGATTTGGGGATTGGGCTGTGCCGGCGGAGCAGCGGGGCTGTCGCGCGCATTTGAATATTGCCGTGCTTTTCCGGCTGCAAAGGTGCTGGTGCTGGCCGTTGAACTGTGCAGTTTGACCTTCCAGCGCAATGACCTGTCAAAGAGCAATCTGATTGGCACATCGCTGTTTGCGGACGGAGTCGCTGCAGTGCTTGTGGCCGGGGATGAAGCAGATGTTGCCGCTTTATCTGCGCTGCCGGTTTTGCCCGCATATATGGATTCCCAATCGACACTGATGCCGGACTCTGAGGGGGTGATGGGCTGGGATGTGAAAAGTAACGGGTTGTACGTCGTTTTCTCAAAGGATATCCCGGCCATCATCCGCGGCTGGCTGCGTCCCAATGTCGAAAGCTTTCTTGAGCGTCACGGCCTGGCAATGACGGATGTGCCGCATTTCATCGCCCATCCCGGCGGGAAGAAGGTGCTGGAGGCCTATCAGGCGGCGCTTGGTGTCCGGCCGGAGCAAACCGGAATTTCATTTGATGTGCTGCGTGAATATGGCAACATGTCCTCGGCAACAGTGCTGTATGTGCTGGAGCGCTATATGCAGCAGGTAAAGCAGGCCGGTGAAGCCGGCATCGTGGCTGCCCTGGGACCGGGCTTCAGTTCAGAGCTTATTCTGGTGCGATGGGAGGAAGTAAGGTGAGCTTTTTTCCGTTTTTTCTGTTTGTGCTGCTGCAGCGTCTGCTGGAGCTGTTCATTGCCAAGCGCAATGAACGGGTGATGAGGCAGCGGGGGGCGTTTGAATTTGGACAAGGGCATTACAAGTACATGGTCATGCTGCATGTTTCTTTTTTGCTGGCGGTGCTGCTGGAGGTCACGTTGTTTGGGCGCAGTGAATCGCCGCTTTGGCCGGTGCTGCTTGCTGGTTTTGTCGCCGTGCAGTTGCTGCGGGCCTGGGCGATTTTATCGCTCGGGGCTTTTTGGAATACGAAGATCATTGTACTGCCGGGTGCCGAAGTGGTGGCGAAGGGGCCATACAAATATATCCGGCATCCCAACTATATGGTGGTGATTGTGGAGTTTCTGTTGATTCCGCTTCTGTTTCAGGCCTATTTTACCGCTGTCCTCTTCAGTATATTGAATGTGCTGCTGCTGCGTGTCCGCATCCGGGCGGAAGAGAAGGCGCTCATGGAGGCGACGGCTTATGAGAAAACGTTTGCAAATCGTTCAAGATTTACGCCAAAAAGATATTGATACTCATTCTCGCTCCTGCTACAATAAGCTCTATAATGATAACCATTATCAAAGACGGGTGTGGTGAAAGCATGGTATACGCATTTTTAGCTGGGACAATTGCAATTTATACAGTAGTGGCCAAGGTTGTGCTGCAGCAGGTGGCAGGGCCAGCAAAATGAGAATATATGTATAAATCCTCTTTCATGAAAAATGAGAGAGGATTTTTTCGTTTTTACTGTGAACGCCTTGAAAATTCAGATAAAATATACATAGATACGCATCAAGACAAAAAGGGGACACAAGGGATGAAATATGTTCTAGAACGCAGTCAGCTGCAGCCGCTTCTCGGGCTGTACGAGACATGGAAGCTTGAAGGCGATGCCGTATACAGCACGAAGCTTCTTGAGGTGGCGCGCAAGCAGGCAAAGGGAGAGTTCCTGCTCGCCTTTTGTGGCCATTTTTCCGCCGGGAAGTCCACAATGATGAATCACTTGTACGGAAGCGATCTGCTGCCGACAAGCCCGATTCCAACGAGCGCCAATGTGGTGAAAATTCAGCGGGGCGCCGACAGGGTGGTGCTGACGCTGCAGTCCGGCGTGCAATATGAGTATGCCGGTGCATATTCGGATCAGGAGTTGAAGCAGCTTTGCAAGAATGGCGATGAGGTCGTGGGGGTGCATATCTACCGCAGCGATGCCAATTTGCCGGACGGGGTAATCCTCATTGATACACCGGGAATCGACTCCACAGATGAGGCGCATAAGCTGGCCACGGAGTCCGCTCTGCATTTGGCTGATGTAATTTTTTATATGATGGACTACAACCATGTCCAGTCCGAAGTGAACCTGCAGTTCGTCAAAGAGCTGAAGGAACGGCAGAAGCGGGTATACCTGGTCATTAATCAAATTGATAAGCATAAGGAAAATGAATTGACCTTCGCGGCCTATCAGGAGAGTGTTTCCGGCTCCTTTGCAAATTGGAATGTCGTGCCCGATGGCATTTTCTATACTTCTCTGCGCAGCAAGCAGCATCCGCACAATGAGCTCGGCAAGCTGGAGGAGCTGCTGCATGCCATTGTGGAGAATCGTGCTTCTCTTATGAAGGAGAGCCTGGAAAAGGAAACAGATTATTTGCTGCAGGAGCATCTGGATTGGCGGCAGCGGTCGCTGGAGCAGGAGACTGAAGCGGCTGCACAGCTTGTAAGCCGGGCCCCGGACCAGGAAGCAGTGCAGGCGAAGCTTGCCGGACTGTATGAGGCGCGAAACACCCTCCATGAGCGCGGAAAGCAAGTGAAGCTGGAGTACGGCAAAGGGGTGGAGCATATCCTGGAGAATGCCTATCTCATGCCCGCCCAGCTGCGGGAATTGGCGCAGCTGTATCTGGAAACAGAGCTGACAAACTTCAGGTTCGGGCTTTTCTTTGCCAAAGCCAAGACGGAAAAAGAAAAGGAAAGCCGGCTGCAGGCCTTCTATTCCCAGCTGCGGCAGACAGTGGAGTCCCAGCTTGATTTTCACATAAAAGAGTACATTCTTTCCTTCTTGAAGCAGGAAAAGGTGTATACAGAAGAGCTGGGCCGGCTGGTGTACGATTTGTCCGTGGAATTTGAACCCGCGCTGCTGCGCCAAGTCGTGAAGCCCGGTGCCGGATTCACGGGCGACTATGTATTGAATTACACAAACGATCTGGCCCAGGAGTTGAAGCGCAAGCACCGGAATGCGTCCGTAGCCTTTCTGGAGGCGCATTGGCCGCTGCTGCAGGGAGTATGGGAGCGCGAGCTGGCAGACGTGGCTGCACAGCTGGAAGAGTACGAGCGGTATGCATCAGCCTGGCATGCGATTACGCAGGGGAGACAGGAATATGAGGCGTATACTGCTTATGTGAAACATATTCGCAGCGGGGAGGAGGAAGTGGCGGTTCCGCAGGCGGAAGAGCTGCTGCAGGGCGAGGACATTCAGTTGCATGCCCGCCCTGTCCTTCTGTCGGAGCAGACGGAAGAGATCACTGTTGACGAGCAGCCGCAAAGCGTGCAGGATTCCTCTGCCGAAGAACGGGTGGCGGCCATTACGGGACATGTGCGGAAAGCAGAGGAAATCATCCGTTCCATTCCGGCTCTGCAGCATCTCTATGAAGAGATCGCCGAGAAGCGGGAACGTCTGGAGACGCGCCAATTTACTGTTGCGCTGTTTGGCGCCTTCAGTGCCGGCAAATCTTCCTTTGCCAACGCTTTGCTTGGGGAAAAGGTGCTGCCGGTCTCTCCAAATCCGACAACCGCAACCATCAACAAGATTATGCCGGTGACGACTGAGCGCCCGCACGGCACAGTGCTGATTCAGTTAAAGTCAGCGGATGCTTTGTTGAAGGACCTGCAGCAGGTGTATCGCCTGTTTGAAAAGGACGCAGCTTCGCTGGAAGAGGCGCTGCAGCGGGTCGGGGAGCTGTTAGACCATCCATCCCCAAGCGGCCGGCAGAAAACGACCTTCAGCTTCCTGCGCGCCGTGCAAAGGGGCTACAGCTTCTTTGCCCCTAAGCTTGGACAGCTGCTGACCACAGATTTGGAAGAGTTTGCGGCATATGTGGCCGAGGAAGAGAAGTCCTGCTTTGTCGAATACATGGAGCTGTACTATGACTGCGAGTTCACGCGCAAGGGCATTACACTGGTGGATACACCGGGAGCGGATTCTGTCAATGCGCGGCACACAGATGTGGCCTTCCAGTATATTAAAAATGCTGATGCAATTTTGTTCGTTACGTATTATAATCATGTCTTTTCAAGAGCGGACCGTGAGTTTCTGATTCAGCTCGGCCGGGTGAAGGATACTTTTGCAATGGATAAGATGTTCTTTATCATCAATGCGGCTGATCTGGCTGCCTCCATGGAAGAGCTGCAGACCGTAAAAACGTACATTGCGGGCCAGTTGCTGCAATATGGCATCCGCCATCCGCGTATGTTCCCGCTTTCTAGCCTGTTTGCCCTGCAGGAGCGCAAAGGGGAAACGGCGGCGCCGGGGCAATACGGTATTTTGGCGGAATCAGGCATGCATGCCTTTATGGAAGCCTTCACCGCCTTCACCATGAAGGATTTGCTGCGGGTTTCCATCGTATCGCTGCAGCATGTGCTGCAGGGGACGCAGCAGCTTTTAAGCACGATGCTGCAAAATGCCGAGGCTGGCAATGAGGAGAAGGAAGCAAGCAAGAAGAGATATACGCGCGAGCGCGAACAGGTATTGCAGGAAATCCGCTCCTATAGCGTCCTGACCGAAGAACGGGCCTTGCTGCAAGAGGTGCGGGATCTCTTGTATTATGTGCGGCAGCGCATCTTCCTCAGATACCGGGATATTTTCCCGGAGATTTTCAATCCGGCGGCATTGCGTGCGGACAAAGGCGATATCAAGCAGCAGGTGCGTGATTGCACAGCGGAGCTGCTGGACTTTATGAAGCATGATTTGCTGCAGGAAATGCGCGCCACTTCACTCCGCATTGAAAAGTGGATGAAGGAGAAGCTGCACGTGTCCCGTGAGGATTTGGCCGTACAATGCCAGGAGCGGAACAGAGGCATCATGTTTGATGAACGGGAGGCCATTCTTGCGTCGCCTGCCCATGGGGAGCCGATGGCTGGTCTGGAGCTCGGCAGCTTTAAAAAAGCGATGGCCCTGTTTAAGAATACAAAGAGCTTTTTCGAGCAAAATGAACGGGCGAAGATGCAAGAGGAGATGAAGCAGCTGATTGAGCCATTCATTGCCGCCTATACAGCTGAAGAGGAAACCCGGCTTCTGGCGCACTATCAGCAGCTGTGGCAGACCCTTTGGCAGGGAGAGAAGCAGCAAATGGAGGCGGATGTGGAGCAATATTATGAAGGAATTTTGTATGCTTTGTCGGAAACAATTGATGTTTCATTGTACAAGGCGGCGCGTGATACAGTACAATACACAGTAGAAGCTGTACAAAGCGAACTATAGAGAGGTGAACATCATGGGAGAAGTACATGTAGCAATCAGCGCCCACTCCAAGCAGCAGCATGCGGTAGTCACGCAATTTGCCCAACTCGATGCAATGCGCGAGGCGGCTATTGAGGCGGCAGTGGCGCTTTGCCTGCAGGGTCAGCCGTTTTCCGTAGACGGCATCAATGGCGCTACACAGCAGGTGAATGAATTGGCTGCGAAATACGGCTATGTGCCAACAAGAAAATATGTCACAGCAGACATGGTGCAGGAATACGCAGCGCGTTTGCAGAAGAAGTAAACTGACAGCGGCGGAGGGGGGTTCCCCTCCGCTTTTTCCATTTGAGGTAAGGGGGATTTTCATGAAGCATATTGTAGAGGCAGGCTGGCTGGCAGAACGTCTGCAGGACTCGAATATCCGCATTATCGATTGCCGCTTCGACCTTGGCAGACCGGCCTGGGGGAGAGGAGCCTACATAGAAGGGCATATTCCGGGAGCCCTGTACTTCGATTTAAATGAGGACCTGTCTGCACCTGTAGGGGAGCATGGTGGACGCCATCCGCTGCCGGATTGGCACATATTTGCAGAGAAATTGTCAGCGGCCGGAATCGATGATGGCACAATTGTGGTCGCCTACGACAGCCAGGCCGGAGCGATGGCTTCGCGGCTTTGGTGGATGCTGACCTATTTAGGGCATTCGCAAGTGTATGTCTTAAATGGCGGCCTCCAGGCTTGGGGGGATATGGGATATCCGGTAACTGCGGATGTGCCGCAGGTGGAGCGGAAAACCTTCCTCCCGCGCGAACAAACACATTTGCTGCTGTCCATGGAACATGTGCGTGAACGTATCCAAAACGGGGGCGAGTATGTCCTTTTGGATGCACGTGAGCCGCACCGGTATGCAGGAATTGAAGAGCCGATTGATAGAAAGGCCGGACATATTCCGACCGCCGTATCCGCCTTCTGGAAGGACGGTGTGGCTGAGGACGGCCGTTTTAAAGCGGGGGAGGAGCAGCGTCAAAGGTTTGCGGGCCTGCACCAGGAGAAAGAAATTATTGTATATTGCGGTTCAGGTGTAACAGCTTGCCCCAATGTGCTGGCTTTACAAGAAGCGGGCTTCCAAAACGTCAAGCTCTATGCCGGCAGCTTCAGCGACTGGATTTCCTACGAGGCGAATGCTGTCATAAAATCGTGAAACTCACCGGGCATTTTCTGTTGCATCATGTGAACCATTGTATTACAATGAGTACACAAAGCTGATACACGGCTTGTACAGGAAGCATTTTACAGACGGTCAAAAGTGTGATATGATATGAATCAAATGGAAAGCATCCTGCGGTGTACGTGACTTGTTTATGTCTTAAACCGATGTGAATCATACGGAAGTCCGATATTTAGACACTGACATCATGCCCCCGCGTCGGGGAAGATGGATGCGTTTGTGAGGACATCCACCTGCGAGAGCGGGTTTCAAGGCATATCGTAGTGACGGCACAGGCGGGACTTTCTGCTAACCTTACGTAATCCACGTGAGGTTTTTATTTTTTTTGGGAGCGAATGGGATGAAAAAAATTTTATTGATTGATGGCATGGCACTCTTGTTCCGCGGCTTTTACGCGACAAGCGTGCATGGACAATATATGAAAAGAAGCGACGGTACGCCGACGAATGGCGTGAATGGCTTTGTCAAGCATGTGCTGGCGGCAGTCAGTGCGGTTCGGCCGACACATGCCATTGTGTGCTGGGATATGGGAAGCACGACCTTTCGGACAGAGTCCTTTCAGGATTACAAGGCCAACCGCCCTGAACCGCCCATGGAGCTGAAGCCGCAGTTTGACTTGGTGAAGGAGGCGGCTGCGCATCTGCAACTCCCAGGCGTCGGCCTGAAGGGCTATGAGGCGGATGACTGCATTGGAACATTGGCGAAGCAGTATTGCGGGGAAGCGGATATATTTGTGCTGACAGGCGATACAGACCTGCTGCAGTTGGCAGATGAGCGGATAACAATTATGCTCCTGCGGAAAGGCATCGGCAATTATGAGTATTATACGCCGGAGCGCATCATGGAAGAGAAGGGCGTGGCTCCTTGGCAGATCGTGCACGCCAAGGCGTTCATGGGCGACAGCAGCGACAATTATCCCGGTGTGAAGGGCATTGGCGAAAAGACGGCCTACAAGCTCATTCAGCAGTTTGAAACCGTGCAGGGCGTGCTGGACAATCTGTCTGCGCTGACAAAAGCACAGCGCACCAAAATTGAAAGTGATTTGGACAATCTGCATATGTCCCTGCGGCTGGCGGAAATTCACTGTGAAGTGCCGATTTCCTGCGAACTGGAGGAGGCGGTGCTGCGGCTTGGCGAAGAAGGTCTGCAAGCCTTATATGACCAGATGGAATGGCGCCGGCGCGATCCGTTTGCCCCTATCCTGTAAAAGGAACTTCCTGCGGGGAGTTTTCTTTTTATACATAGCCTTATCAATTTCCAGTGCTGCAAAAGTGCGTTGGGAATAGAAAATGGTATGCTACAATAAGGGTATATAGCATAATGGGGGGCGCCATGAAGACAGTTGCAGAATATATCTCCTTTTTGCAGGGGAAAGGGTTTAAATTGCGGGAGGAAGCCCTGGGGTTCATTTCCTTTGGCCAACGCTACACTGGTGCGGCGGATGAAGTGGTCATTGCGGCAATTGAAGCGACGCTGAAGCATCAGCTCCACTTTGACGGGAGCTATTTTGTAGCCCTGCTTGAGCAAATGAAGGGGCATCAAATTGAAGATAGAAAAAGCGCACAGGCATATGCGCGTAAGCTCTTAAACTGAGCCTACGCCGCCTGTGCGTCTTCTTTTTCTTTGCCCGGCAGTTCAGCGAAAACCATGCCGAGCAGGATGCAGGCGCAGCCAATGACGGCTGACAGGGAAAGGTGCTCGCCTGCCGCCAGTACACCTGCGAGCGCTGCAAATACAGGCTCTGTCGCCAGTATGATGGCTACCCTGGTCGGTGACGTGCGCTGCTGTGCTGCCGTCTGAATGAAGAAGGCCAGCGATGTGGCAAATACAGATGTCAACACCAGAGCGAACAGGAAGGACCCGTTCTTCCAGAGGGCTGCAGACAGCAAGGCATGCCAATCCTCAAACAGAAAAGCGCAAATGGTGGAGAACACCCCGACCGCCAGCACCTGCATGGTACTGAGCGTCAAGGCTGAAAATTTTCGGGAGTAAGCGCCGTTTACCAGAATATGCACTGCAAAAGCTACGGCGCAGCACAGCACAAGAAGATCCCCCTTATTCAAACTGAAGGAGTCCTCTGCTGTAAGCAAAAACAGTCCGATTGTGGCGACACCGACACCAATCACTGCGAACATCCCGGTTTTTCGCTTGAGGAACACATAAGAGAAAACCGGAATCATCACGATGCTCAATCCTGTGAGAAACCCAGCCTTGGAGGAGGTTGTATACAGCAGGCCGAATGTTTGGAACAAATAGCCGCCAAATAAAAACAGGCCAATGAGAAACCCGGCCTGCACCGGCTTCCACGAGAAGACAACACGCTGCTTCTTATGAGAAAAGAGCTGCGCCATCCAGAGAATGAGCGCTGCCAGCAGGAAGCGAATTCCATTAAAGGAAAAGGGCTCGACCAGGGAAATTGCATTTTGTACGACTACGAACGTGGCGCCCCAGACAAAGGCAACAAATAACAGAGCAGCATGCGCCAGCCATTCCCGCTTCATGCCTGCGCCTCCCGTTCCTGCTTCTGAATGGCCCGGCGCGCCAGTTCATCCGCCACTTTATTTTGCTGGCTTGGGATCCATTTGATAAAGAATAGATCAAATTGCTCAATGAGCTGCAGCGCCTGCTCCAGCATGGGGGCAAAAGCCTTGTTTTTGGCGTAACGCTTCTCCACCGCCCGCTCTACAAGCTGGGAGTCCGTGCGGAAGGATACCACGTTATACTGATGCTCGCGGCAATAATCCAGCGCCAAAAGCAACGCCCTGTATTCGGCTTCATGATTGCTCATGATGCCAAGCGGCACAGACAGCTGCACCGGATTATCAATGCCTTTAATAAAGATGCCCGCACCGGATGGACCAGGGTTTCCCTTTGTCGCCCCGTCAATGTACACTTCTATCAATGAGATACCCCCTTCAGTCAATTCTTCATCTACTGTACCATGTTTGCATCCAAGAATACAGATGGTATTTATGATAGGAAACATGCCCGCACCGGTCTTTCGTCCCCAGGCTGGATGCCGTCCGCACATTCAGATGTATGAAAATGACATGTTACTATAAGATATAAATATAAGATCTTCCACACTTCTCAAAAAGTCAGATTGCCCGAAAAAAGGAGAATGCGACATGAATTATCAAATCCATTGGCTATACAAACCGAAACGCGGCAAGGATGCCCTGCTTCAAACTGAGTTTATGCCCCTCGATGAAGCTCTGCAACTGGCGGCTGATTTCGAAAAAACCGGCCGGGTAAAGGAGCTGTCCTTCTATGATGAAATGGGGACGCACTGGACACGGAAGGAAGCGGAAAAGCTCGGCAAGAAGGCGGAAGAAGAGCCGCAGCGCATCGTTCTGTGCTTTGACGGCGGCTTCGACCTGCAGCTGAAGCGGGCGGGCATTGGGGTTTGTATGTACTACGAGAAAAATGGAAATACTTACCGCGTTCGCCGAAACAGCCAGTTTCATGACCTTGACAACAATAACGAGGCAGAATATGCCGCCCTTCTTTACGGCATGCAGCTGTTGGAGGAAGCCGGCGTGCAATACCAAACGGTGACGCTGCGCGGAGACTCCCAGGTGGTGCTGAATCAGCTGTCCGGAGAATGGCCGTGCTATGAGGAAGGGCTTGCGCGGTTTTTGGACAGAATTGAGGAAAAGGCGAAGCGGTTAAAAATTTTATTTCAATATGATCTCGTGTCACGCAAGCAAAATAAGGAAGCACATAATTTGGCAACCCAAGCGCTGCAAGGAATCGCAATTGACAGCCATGCGCCGGTTGAGCAGCAGGAGGAGTGATTGCACGGTGAGCCGCAAGCAGCTCATTACAGAGGTCCATAACTTAATTGAAGCATATTGTGAGGGGTGCTTTTTAAATCGGCAGCTCCGCCATGATCACAGCCGGCGGTACGCACAAAATTTTTGTATCCGCCAATGCACAGTTGGTGAAAAGCTGCAGCAGTACGGGCAGCTGCTGTCAGGCGGGGAAACATAAGAAGAGCCTTGAATCTCATGAATAGTACAGTTCCCCAGCTAAAAAAACCGCCCACGGAGGGCGGTTTATCGTTTTGCTTCCAACAGTTGGTGCTCGCAGCGGGCCAGCTTTTCCTCTTGATCCATCAAAAACGGCTCATCGAGGTCCACGGCTTGCGCCTTTGCGCTTTCCAGCTGTGCGCGGGCTTGTTCTACAGCTGTTGTTGCATGATCCATGGTTTCAGGGTCCATGGTAACGGTGGCGGCGCCGACCATTTGCTCGGCAGCCTGCACCCGCATGAACACCTGTTCAAAGTCATTGAAGCCTGTATTTTGGGATTGATGTCTGCTTTGTGTCATAAGTAATACACCTCCTGAGCATAGATTGCACCCATCAGGTGTCTTTCATTCCACGATTCACAAACCTTTTGTACAGAAAAAGGGGACTGCCGAAGCAGCCCCCTTATGTATACGGTGAATTACAGCTTTACAACGTTAGCTGCTTGCGGACCGCGGTTTCCTTCCACGATTTCAAAAGAAACTTCTTGTCCTTCTTCCAGGGATTTGTATCCTTCGCCTTGGATGGCGGAGAAGTGTACAAATACGTCTGCAGCGCCTTCAGCCTCAATGAAGCCGTAGCCTTTTTCGTTGTTAAACCATTTTACTTTACCTTGCATGTTTACTTCCTCCCACTACGAATCCAGTTTCTCATTCTATGAATATCTCAATTATTGCAGCAGAAAGCACCGCCAATTTCTGAAATATTCTGCTAAATGACAGTTTAAATATACAATATAACGCAAAAAATAGTCAAGTAAGCGTTTTAAATTTTCTTGGCAAAAGGAATTTTGCCGGGGAAAGGCGAATATATAAAAAAAGCAAAAGGTGCTTTTGAATGAAACCAGGAGGGATCCGGTATGTATCGGACAACAGTAAATGGACAAGAAATAATTATTAAAGTATCACTGCGGCTCGCTAAGGAATCGGTTGACCGCGATGCTGTATATGAATCTGTTCTTTCCATTGCAGAACGGCTGCTGTGCCGGCCTGAACAGGCGGACTTCGCAGTTCATAATAAGGAAATCGGCCTGATTATTGGAGAAGTGCAGCGCGGCAGCATTACCGTATTTGCTGTGGAACATATCATTCAAAAGCAAAATATTTTTCGGCAGCACATGCAGGATTATATGTTTGAGGAGGGTGCGGGCTTATAATGGCCTCCGCTCCGATTTAAATGTGAAATATTTCACAAATTGTTGCGGGATCCATCGGCCGAGGGGCTGCTATCCATGCTATAGTAGAGGCAAGAACAACGAAAGGGTGATCGACATGATCTGCTGCGAATGGCAGTCCTTTGCAACTGAAGCAGAAACATACACGCGCGATAAGTTTGAAAACATTATTGGAGACAAATTTGAAGCCATGCTGGTGGATGATCAAGGCTTTCCAAGCTACATTTGGACAGCAAACTTTGTATGCATAGTAACAAAGCGCAGCAAGATCGTGGAGGAAGTAGAATTCAGAACAATCCCGCGCAATCCTGTGTGCGAATAATGGCGATTGAAACAGCCGGGGCCGCGGCTGTTTTCTTTTTTGTATAACAGGGGAAAGGCGGGAATGCGCCAATATGCCAAGTGATCAGGGGATTCGGCAGATATTATGTGCAAACTCAGCATTCTGTTATACTACAAGAATTTATGGGAATTTTTGGTGCAATTTGTCGAATGAAATTTCTATGCAGAATGGGACATATTGACTACACTAGACTTAAGTTTCTGAATATTTCCAATTTTAATTCGGATTCTTATTCGTATTTGTCAATCAAGCGAGGGGGGATGCAAGGCAAGAGAGCAGCTGCTGCCGCTGCACACGTCATACAAGTTCTTATTTCGAAAGGAGAGTGCCTTACATGGAGATCAAACAAGAAGCGGTTTCCCGCGCGAGAAAAAATGAAATTGATTACACGGCTGTGGCTAACTCGTCAGAATTCAAGACGCTGCTGCAGGAAAAGAGAAAATTTATTGTTCCAATGTCCATCTTCTTCTTTTGCTTCTACATCGCCCTTCCACTCATGACTTCTTACTCCAAGGTATTAAACACGCCGGCAATTGGGGCTATTACTTGGGCTTGGCTGTTTGCGATCGCCCAATTCATTATGACATGGGCGCTGTGCATCATCTACAGCAGGAAGGCTGAGTCCTTTGACAAGCTGTCTGACAAAATTCTGCAATCATTAGAGAAGGGGAGGGGCTAAGAGTGAACGGCACAGTTAACACTACCGCATTTTCACTATTCCTAGTAATTGTACTTGGAACATTGGCAATCACATATTTTGCATCCCGAAAGACGAAGAACGCGAGCGACTTCTATACAGCTGGCGGAGGCCTTACCGGCTGGCAAAATGGTCTGGCCATTGCCGGCGATTACATGTCGGCTGCATCCTTCCTCGGTATTGCCGGAACAATTGCGCTGGCTGGATTTGACGGATTCTTCTATAGCATCGGGTTCCTTGTGGCGTATCTTGTTGTACTGTACCTGGTGGCCGAACCACTCCGCAATCTGGGGAAATATACGCTGGCTGATATGATTGCGGCGCGGTTTGATCAACGTAAGGTGCGCGGCGTAGCTGCCTTGAACACAATGACGATTTCCATCTTCTACATGATTGCGCAGCTGGTAGGAGCAGGTGCACTTATTAAATTATTATTGGGTATTGAGTATACTACCTCTGTACTGATCGTCGGAACGCTGATGACCGTGTACGTAATCTTCGGCGGGATGACTGCAACAAGCTGGGTGCAAATCGTAAAGGCAGTCATGCTGATGGCTGGAACGTTCATTATTTCCGTGATGGTTTTTGCCAAGTTTGGCTTCAGCCTTACTGAAATGTTCGCGCAGATGAAGACGGCAACACCGTTGAAGGAAGCTTTTTTGAATCCAGGCGTAAAGTACAAGAATGGTTTGGACACGCTTTCGCTAAACCTGGCACTTGTACTGGGAACAGCAGGCCTGCCGCACATTCTCGTCCGTTTCTTCACAGTAAAGGATGCCAAAACAGCACGCCAGTCCGTTGTATATGCAACATGGATGATCGGTGCTTTCTACATTATGACATTATTCCTTGGCTTTGGCGCCGCTGCCTTTGTTGGTAATTCCGCCATTGTCAAAGCAAATCCTGCCGGAAACATGGCAGCACCGCTGTTAGCTCAAGCACTGGGCGGAAACCTGCTGTTTGCTTTCGTATCCGCTGTTGCATTTGCAACAATCCTGGCCGTTGTAGCAGGTCTTGTATTGACAGCAGCTTCTGCTTTCGCGCATGACTTCTATAACGAAATTTTGCGAAAAGGCAAAGCAACAGAGAAAGAGCAGGTTGCAATGGCACGCTATGCCTCCATCGGTGTTGCGATTCTCTCCATTATTTTGGCACTGTTTGCCCAAACATTGAACGTGGCGTTCCTTGTAGCTTTGGCTTTTGCCGTTGCGGCAAGTGCAAATCTGCCGGTTATTCTGTTCACGATCTATTGGAAGCGCTTTAATACAACGGGAGCCATCTGCGGCATGCTGTTCGGCTTGATTACAGCAATTGTGCTTGTGGCAATCAGCCCGAATGTTTGGAATCCGGTTGCAGGCAAAGCGATTTTTGTGGGCACACCTCTGATTACATTGACAAACCCGGGCATTATCTCGATCCCTGTTGGCTTTATTGCAGCATATTTGGGAACGGTGCTGTCCAGCAGGAAGGTGGACCAAGCGAAATTTGATGAAATTTTGGTTAAGTCCAATACAGGACACGGTGTGAGTGGTGTTTCAAATCACTAATATAGGGGAGGAGCGCGTAGGCGCTCCTTTCTCTTTTGGAAAAACAGTGGAGAAACGATCGCTTTAGGCAATCCGAATCAGAATGACTCTGGCTACAAACAATAAAATGAGGTGGATTTCCATGTGGATGAATCATTCTAACGTTGCCATGTCCCAAACAGGCAAGTATAATGGGTGGTAGAGGATAGAATGCTGTTCTTCCATATGCAGCCTGTTGCATATTATTTTTTACCTTTCTATACGTAAAAATTTAATATACAAATTATTTATTAAGGAGTGCGAATGCTGATGGCACACAAAATTTTAGTAGTGGATGACGCAATGTTCATGCGGACAATGATTAAAAACCTGTTAAAGAGCAGCCCGGATTTTGAAGTGGTTGGGGAAGCAGAGAATGGCAAGGATGCCATCCAAAAATATAAAGAACTGCAGCCGGATATTGTGACGCTGGATATTACCATGCCGGAAATGGATGGACTGGAAGCATTAAAGGAAATCATGAAAATAGATGCAAAGGCAAAGGTTGTTATTTGTTCGGCCATGGGCCAGCAAGGTATGGTGCTTGATGCGATTAAGAATGGGGCAAAGGATTTTATTGTAAAGCCATTCCAAGCAGACCGCGTAATTGAGGCGCTTACAAAAGTTTCCGCCATGTAAGAGAGGCGCTTGTCTGTAGGAGAAAGCAAGACAGAGCATACTATCCTTAAAAGCCGCATATGAAAGGGCGCTGTATTCTGGACGGGAATAGCGCTCTTTTTCTCTACCTTTCTGGAGACATCTGTCTCCGGGAAAGCAGGTACATATCGTGAAAGGAGGAAAGAATATGGCAAATGAATTGCTCACGATTTTTTTGGATGAGTCACAGGAGCATCTGCAGGCACTGAATGAGAATGTACTTCGTTTGGAGAGCAATCCTGCTGACATTGCTGTTGTGGGCGAAATCTTTCGTTCCGCCCATACTTTCAAAGGAATGTCCGCTACCATGGGCTATACAAATATGGCAAATCTCACTCATAAAATGGAGAATGTGCTGGATGAAATCCGGAATGGGAGATTGTCCGTTTCGGGGGAAGTCATCGATGTCATCTTCGAGTGCATTGATTCGCTGGAAAAAATGGTGGCCGATGTGCAGCAAGGAGGCACGGGAAATATCTCGGTCAGCAGTACGATGCAGCGTCTGGAAGCATTCATGAACCGCGATCAGGCCAAGAGACAGATAAAGGATGAACAAGCTGTTGAGGCAGGACCTGCAGAAGCCACACATATTGTGCGGGTTACCATTAGTGAGAGCGCGCTTCTGAAGGCTGTCCGGGCCATTATGTGCCTGGAGGCAATACAGCGTGTGGGAGAGCTTCTTGCGACAGAGCCGGCCATTGATAAAATTGAAGCGGACGAGTTTGGCACACAGTTTGCTGCCTATCTGATTACGAATCATGATGCAGAGGAAGTCCGGCAAGCTGTGTTGTCTATTTCTGAAATTGAGGCAGCGGAAGTGCAGTCGCTGGAGGAGAAGCAGGAAGAAGTGGCTTCGGCACCGGCTGCAGGCGCCACAGCAGCGCCGAAGCCGGCTGCTAAAGGTGCGAAGGTGGAAAGCCGGACAATCCGGGTTCAGCTGGAGAAAATTGAAAAGCTGATGAATATGTTTGAGGAAAGCGTGATTGAACGCGGAAGGATTAGTGAACTGGCAGATGCCATTGCAAATAAAGAGTTAATTGAACATCTGAATCGTTTGGGAGACATCTCAAAGGATATTCAGAATCTCTTGTTGAATATGCGCATGGTGCCAATTGAAACGGTATTTAACCGTTTTCCGCGTATGGTGCGCTCTCTTGCCAAGGATTTAGGCAAGAAGATTGACCTGCAAATTGTGGGAGAAGATACAGAGGTTGACAAGATCGTCATTGATGAAATTTCTGACCCGCTTGTACATTTGATCCGCAATGCCATTGACCATGGTGTTGAAACGGTGGAAGAACGGCTGCAGGCAGGGAAAAGTGAAACTGGTTTAATTAAGTTGGAAGCATTTCACAGCGGAAATCATGTTGTCATTCAAATTACGGATGACGGCCGCGGCATCAATAAAGTAAAGGTGCTGCAAAAAGCGATCAGTAAGGGGATCGTGACAGAAGCCGAGGCTTTAAAAATGTCTGACCGTGAAGTGCATGAGCTTATTTTCAGCTCCGGATTCAGTACAGCAGAAGTTGTTTCGGATTTGTCCGGCCGCGGTGTCGGCATGGATGTTGTAAAGCACACCATTCATTCCTTGGGCGGCCATCTTATGATTGAATCGGAGGAAGGAAGAGGAAGCACCTTTAGAATTGAGCTGCCGCTGACGCTTTCTATTATCCAATCAATGCTTGTGCAGACGAATGAGCGGCGATATGCCTTCCCGCTCGGAAATGTGGTTGAGGCGATTCGTGTGAGCCAAGAAGAAATTCAGGTAATTCAAGGCAAGCATGTATTAAACTACCGGGATCAGATTATTGAAGTAATTGGCCTCGGGGATGTATTCGGCGAGAAACAAGCAGAATCAGGTGGAGGCAGCATGATTCCTGTATTGATTGTGCGCAACACAAGACGCAGCTACGGACTGATTGTAACCGGAATTATTGGCCAAAGGGAGATTGTCCTGAAATCACTGGGTGATTTCTTCGCCAATAGCTCTAAGTATTTCTCGGGGGCAACAATTCTCGGAGACGGCCGGGTAGTACTAATTGTGAATCCGGAAGTGTTTTAAGGTGTGATGGGGAGAGTCCAGGGGGGTGCTGCGGCACCTCCTTTTCTATGCGCACAACAGAAAAACATTTGTCAAAAGGCAGGCTTTTAAGTTAATATATTATTATATTTAATTATATTATTTTTAGAGAGGAAAGAAAGCTGTCCGCACGGCTGATAGCTTTTTTGTTTTTAGACAAAACTGAACGTATCAGAGTAAAAGCACAGGAATGCTGCACCAGGAGGGGGGCAAACAGCAATGGAAAACAGCAAGGAGTTACTGACACAAGCCGAGATTGATGTTGTAGGAGAAGTCGCAAATATCTCCTTCGGTTCAGCCGCGACTGTTTTGTCCACGCTGCTGAATAAAACGGTCAGCATTACCGCGCCTCGTGTGGAGGTTGTAGCACTGCAGCAGGAGCAAATGGAGGTTCCGTATGTAGTGCTTGATATCGAGTTTACCAAAGGGTTAAGCATGCAGAACTTGCTTGTGCTTAAGCAGGAGGTAGCGCTGGCGATTGCTGATTTAATGATGATGGGAACAGGTGAAATTGAGCCGGGCCGGGAACTGACAGACCTGGAGCTGAGTGCTGTCCAGGAGGCTATGAACCAAATGATGGGGTTTGCGGCCACCTCGATGTCCCAATTCTTCGGTGATACGGTGGACATGACGCCACCCGGCATTAAGGTTGTGGATCTGTGGCAGGAAATCCACAGTGTGTACGACTTAAGAGAAGGAGAATCTGTGGTACAGGTTTCCTTTGATTTACAGATCGGGGACTTTATCAGCTCCAAGCTTGTGCAAATTGTATCCGTAGAGAGTGTCAAAGCTATGGGCCGCAAGCTGCTGGGAGAAGCAGAACCTGAAGCTCATAAGGAAATGCCGGCTCAGACGAACAGCAAGGAATTGCTGACGCAAGCTGAGGTTGACGTCGTGGGAGAGGTTGCGAATATTTCCTTCGGCTCGGCCTCCACCGTCTTGTCCACGTTGCTGAATAAGACGGTCAGCATTACCGCGCCTCGTGTGGAGGTTGTAGCACTGCAGCAGGAGCACATGGAGGCTCCATACGTAGTGCTTGATATCCAGTTCACCAAGGGGTTAAGCATGCAGAACTTGCTTGTGCTTAAGCAGGAGGTAGCGCTGGCGATTGCTGATTTAATGATGATGGGAACAGGTGAAATTGAGCCGGGCCGGGAACTGACAGACCTGGAGCTGAGTGCTGTCCAGGAGGCTATGAACCAAATGATGGGGTTTGCGGCCACCTCGATGTCCCAATTCTTCGGCGATACGGTGGACATGACGCCGCCCGGCATTAAGGTTGTGGATCTGTGGCAGGAGATCCACAGTGTGTACGACTTAAGAGAAGGAGAATCTGTGGTACAGGTTTCCTTTGATTTACAGATCGGAGACTTTATCAGCTCCAAGCTTGTGCAAGTTGTATCCGTAGAAGGCGTGAAGACAATGGCGCGCAAGCTGTTGGGGGAAGCGGAGCCTGAAATGCAGACGAGCGTCCCCGAGCCTGTGCAGAGACTGTCCCGGGAAGAAAAGGACATTCTTGGCGAGATTGCCAATATCTCTATTGGTTCGGCTTCTACAGTCCTATCTACGTTATTAAATCAATCAGTCGTCATCAGTGTGCCGAGTGTGGAACTGATTAATGCCCGGCAGTACATGGATGTTGCCATGCCTTATATTGTCCTGAACGTGAATTTCATTGAGGGCATTAAGCACGAAAATGTATTTGTGATTGAAAAAGAAACGGCTTTGTCCATGGTGGATTTAATGATGATGGGAACAGGCGAGGTGGATGCTGACAGGGATCTGACCGAACTGGAAGTGAGCGGCGTTAAGGAGATTATGAATCAAATGATGGGCCACGCCGCGACGGCAATGTCAGAGCTGTTTCACGAGAAGGTGGACATTACCCCGCCGACGGTACGGGTGGTGGCATTGGCTGAAGAGCTTGAGCAGATGCGGACAGTTGCCCGTTCAGATGAGGTTGTGCAAATTACGTTCCAACTGGAGATTGGCGACCGCATCCACTCCAGGATGTATCAATTTTTGACGATAGAAGAAGCGCAGAGCATGACAAGGCGTCTGCTGCCTGAAGAAGAGCCGATACCTGTTGCGGTGCCGGAGCCTCCGCAAGCCGAAGCTTTCCTGTTGCCTGACTTTGGACAGACAAAGCCGGCTGCAGAAGAACCGGCGGCACAGGCGGGCAATCAGAATGATCTGATGCTCCAGCAAGTTGAAATCAACCTGGAGTTTGTCTTTGGAAGCACTGTGCGGACGATTGAAAATATTCTGAGTCTGCAGGAGAGTGAAGTAGTCGTACTCGACGAGGATATTGATGAACCCATTCAGATTTATGCAAATGGTGTACTGATTGCTTACGGTGAATTGGTGAATGTAGACGGCTTCTTTGGGATTAAAGTGGCAAAGGCGCTGTAGCTGGTACATGTTGGAGGCTGCTGTTCAAAAGGAATGGTTTTGTTGTATGATCGTGATGTATGAATATAATATCCCATGTGGTCAGGAGGAGTTGGATGAAACGTTTACTTATGACTGTACTTGCTGCAAATGCTGCGGTAGTGCCGGTGGCGGCAGAAGAGCCGGGAACAGCTCCCTCTCCTGCTGACCAGCCCCCGGCTGATCAAGCAGAACAGCAGCCTGAGGTATCCATGGAGTTGAGTGTGCAGGCATCGCAGCAAACAGCGGAGGTTGGGGATACAGTGTCTCTTCTGCTGCGCCCGTTGGATTCGGTGGAGTCCACTGGCGATCTCTATGCGATGCTTCGTTCCCCGGACGCAAGCGCGACAGTGCAGGAGCGCTTTTTGCATTTTTCCTATGATGAACAGGAGCATGCCTGGAAGGCGGATTACACCGTCACAGCTTATGACCAGCCGGGAGAATGGACACTGGATGTATACGGCGGACACGCCTTGGAGGATGTGAAGGTGCTCCAGATCCACAACGAGGAGCCGCGCGTTGACACAGAGCCTCCTCAGCTGGTGGACCTGCTGCTCCCGGACAAGATGGAGGTCATGGAGGGCCGGACACTGCAGGCCAGTGAACTAAAGGTAAAGGCCAAGGACGAGGGCTCCGGCGTACGCAGTATTACAGTGGCGCTTGTCAATGAGGAGAGCATGGATACCGAGCGGACACTGCAGTTGCGCTGGCAGGAGGATAATACATGGACTGCCGATATCGCGGAGCATGAGACACTCCGTGCCGGTACGTATAAGATTGTATACACAATGGTGGATCACACAGGCAATGCAGTTCATGAAATTGCTAAGCAGCAGCTGCAGATCGTAAGCCGTGAGCCGCAGCCGAAGCCTTCCGAATTGTTACAACCAAAGCCGGAGACAAAGCCGTCTGAAAAAACGCATGTGCAGCCGAAGCCAGCTCAAATGCCGGTGAAAAAACCAGCCCAAACAGTGGCTGCAAAAAAAATGCCTGCAGCTGTAAAGGCGGTGCGGAAGCCGGCGGCAAAGACGTATTTTGTCAAAAAGGAACTATCAAACCCGGCTGCTGCCGTGCTGAAGTCAGCCCAAAAGGCACAGCAGAAGCATACTGCCGCTTCACAGCCAAAACAGTCGGTGCCGGCACAGCAGGAGAATAAACCATCTGCTTCTACGATGTTTGGCTATGTGGCGGGTGTATTTCTTCTCTTGTCTGTATTCAAGCATAATAAAGATTGGGCCCAAGAGAGCTGATCGGAAGTCAAGCACGAGTGTTGCTTGACTTTTTGCGCCATATGCAGGCGATAAAGGCAAAACAGGAGGGGAGAGGGATATCGTGAGAGTGGAGAAGAATGCGCCGGCTCTAAAAACAGAATATCCACCCAAGCAGCCGGAAGCCAGACCGGAACGAATGCAACTGACAGGATCAGGGGGACTATTGAAAGAAACGAAGCAACCAGGAAATCCAGTCCAGTTTGCTATCCACACGTATGTGCATAAGGAGAGCGGCCGTACAGGAGTAGTATTGCACAGCATCAAGGACAGCATTGCCCTGCTTCGGGAGGCGCAGCAAGCCACAAAGCTGATTGCCGGTATTTTAGGGAAAATGCATGAAATGCTGAAAAGTGGGAACTCGGACGCATTCGCCTGGGAGATGCTGGTGAAGAAGCTGCAGCAGGTGGCTGCAGAGACTCATTTTAAGGGGATTCATCTGTTGAATAAAAGTGCCCGGCACACTTCTTTGGAGCTTGGCAACCCGTCCCATCCATTGCAAGTGCAGCTTTTGGACGCAACAGCGGCAGGACTGGGAATTCATAAGGCGATGCAGCAGCACTCAGCAGAGCAGCTGGAGCGGATTTTGGAGCTTACCCGCAGCCAACTGCAGCAGCTTGTCGGCGCTGAGCAGATTATGCAATGCTATCAGGAAGGAAAGAACGGGCCGGCAGCATTTCTGCGGGCGCTGTACGAGACAGAAAGTGGGGCAGGCAAGCTGCTGCAGGATCTGCCGGCCCTCCGATCTGCTGCTGAATGGGCTGCCATGCTCATGCTGCAGCCTGAAAAAGGAAGGCAGGCATCCATCGCGGCTGCTGTTTTGGCGGGAGTGCTGCTGCTGATAGTTGCATATATCGCAGCCGGCTCTTATTAAAGCACTATAAAAAACGGTCGGCCATAGGCTGGCCGTTTTGCTGTTTTTGATAAAAGAATGTATCAGCCATGCGCAGGTGAAAGCGTTCCGGGTGGATGACCTGCTCCGTACTGCCGATGAAAAGTACCCCGCCCGGACGAAGTGCTTTGCTGAACTTTTCGTAAATCATTGCCTTCGCCTGTTCTGTAAAGTAAATGGTGACATTGCGGCAGACAATGAGGTCGTACGGACCTTGATACGGCTGCAACAGCAGATCATGCCGCTTGAAGGATACCGGACGCTTAAATTCTTCTTTCATGATATACAGACCGTCCTGTTTGACGAAGCAGGATTGCTTCACCTGTTCCGGAGCCTCGGTAAGGGCATGCTCGTCATATATGCCGCACTTCGCCTTCTGCAGGATGCCGGGATCCAAATCGGTTGCCAAGATCTCAAAACGGGATGGAGGCAGCAGGCGGGAGAGAATAATGGATAAGGTATAGGGCTCTTCTCCCGATGCGCAGGCTGCACTCCAAATCCGCAGCCTCCCCTGGTTTTGCGCCAACAGCAGCGGCAAAATTTTTGTCTCCAATACGTCCCACTTACTTTTGTTGCGAAAGAAGCCGGACACGTTGATGGTCAGTTGTTCAATGAACTCATCTAATAACCCGGATTGATCAGCAAGAGCCTTCAGAAAAGCAGTATGGTCCCTAAAGTGGCGCCGGACAAGGAATGCTTCTACACGTCGTTTCATCCGGTCTTGCTTATAGAGAGATAAATCGAGATGAAACCGGCTTTTCAACTGTTGGGTAAAGGCGGCATATTCATGTTCTGTCATCGTTGTGCCCCTCTCATTGTATGACTCGCAGTTTATCTGCAAGTCTGCGGTGTGTTTCCCCGGCATTTTCCCCGGGCAGCTCATAAATGACGGCATCAATGCCCATCTCTTTGGCTACATCGACCGGGATGACGGAGGTGTGGGAATCACCGTTATAGAAGCAAACGACAAGTTCGATACCGAGCAGAACAGACCGCAGGTAAGTGATATATTCTGACCGGTAGATCGAGGAGTGTGCATAGCCGAAGCTGACATAACGGGCCCCTTGCTCTTCCAAGTAGTGCACGATGCTTTGGAAGGAGGGGGAAAGGGTATGAATCGGCTGCAGGGAGTACATATGCAGCTGTGGCGCGAGATGGTCGCGCTGTACAAAGAAGCGGAGCACCTCCCGCTCAATATTTTTATAGCTCAATACATGCACCTGATGCTTCGGCGCATAGCGAAGCAAAAACTGTTCAATTTCGGTCTGGTCTGCTGCTGATAAATGGCTTGAGCCGCATACAAAAATATTCATTCGAACACTCCTATCAAGAATTGCCAGCTTTGCAAGAAATAACAGCTGTTAATTAGGCCTTTTCCTTGTACAATAAGAAGAGATATGTACGCTTCACTGTTAGATAGTGTAAGGAAAAGGCGAAGAATTATAAGGAAGCGGGCATGAAAAATGATTCCAATGCGGGTCTGCAGCCCGGCATATTGCAATTCAATCAGACATGCTATAATATAATTATAATCTATATATTTGTTTAATGTGAAATTATAATTTGAAAAGGGTGATGCATATGCTACGGACAGTTTCTTTGCAGCCCGCGTTCTTGCACGCAGCTCCCATCCAACAGCAGACACAAAAGGAACAGTCAGCCTCTTCATCCTTTCACCTTGGTTTGCAGTCAGAGCGAAAAACTGAGGGTGTAATGGAGAAAATGGGAAAGTTAGTAGAGAGCATCGGCAAGATTAAGGAGAAGATGGAGACAGACCTGACGCTCGACAACATCTCGGAGTACAAGAGCGCCGTCAAATCATTTCTCAACTTTTATGTGGACAATGTGCTGCAATATAAAGATGTGCATTCCCGCCATCCAAAGTATGGTTACGCACAAAAGATGACCATCATTGAACAAGTGGAGAACGGCCTCAAGGAAGCTGAAGACGTCTTGAGCCTTATTAATACAAAAACCGGACATCTCGAAATGCTGAATAAGATTGGGGAGATTCACGGACTCATCCTGGATCTCGTTCTATAGTGAGGAGGAAGCACTCATGTTTCAAGCACTTTCACGCGCTTTGGCCGATATACTGGCGTGCTATCAGGGAATTCATGAGAATGGCAAAAGCATTTACCGTTTGCTGCAGGAGCGGAAGCTGAAGGATGTGCAGCCCTTTAACTCAAAGCAGCTGCAGCAAATTCAGCAGCTGGGAAAGCTGCAGCAGGACCTTGAAGGAATTGTCGGCACCTACTGCAAAGAGCAGAACATCGGAGAGCTGAAAATCAGCCGGCTGCTGCCGCTTTTGGCGGAACGCGAGCAGGAATATATCCGGCAGCTGCAGGGGCAGATCCGGAGCGCGGAGGCGGATGCCAAGCGGATGCTGCTGCAAAATCAATATTACTTGGATATTCTGCTGAAGACAACAGAAGGCATTGTAGACTTTGTTTCGGATATGAATCGGGAGCGCGGCCATAATTCACAGCTGTTTATGGACGAACTGCTATAAGCGGGAGGAGGACAGGCAAGATGAAGCTGAGCGAATACAATACTTCATTGTCAGGCATGCTCGCGGCACAGCGGGCAATGGCGACAACAAAGCAGAACATCTCAAACCTGAATACAGAAGGCTACGTACGGCAGAAGGTGAACTTTCAAGAGGCGGGTCCCTCACAGGGAAGCATGCTGGCGCAGGACCCGGGATACGGCGTGCAGGTGCAAAGTATTGACCGCGTGACAGATGCCATGCTGACGCAGCAGTACAACAAGCAGCTGTCCCAATCTTCCTATTATGAATATAAGAGCAGCGGGCTGGCTCAAGCGGAGACCGCTTTTTCCGGAAGCGGCGGCTCCTCCCTGTCAGCCTTGACGGACGAAATGTTCCAAGGCTGGCATGAGCTGGCCAAGCATCCGAATGAGCAAGTGTATTATCAGCCTGTTCTATCCGCTGCGACAAAATGGACAAGCCAGCTCAATCGGATTACCGGCGATTTGAACACTGCAGAAGCGCAGGCAGCCCAGGATACAGAGGGCCAGGTGCAGGAATTCAATCGTTTGGCACAGCAGCTGGCAGCAGCCAATAAAGAAATTGGCAAAGCCGGCGCAAATGTGCCAAATGAACTTTTGGATAGAAGGGACAGCATTATTGCTTCCATGGCAAAGAATGCTCCCATTGAAGTGTCTTATGAATCGCAAAATCCAAATATATCAACAGTTAGAGTATCGGGTATTCTGGCTGTTTCCGATCAAGCCGTGTACCCGCTGCAGCTAAAGAATGAAGGAGGAGCAGGAAGCTTCTTCATTGGGTCCAGTGCGGTCAAGATTGACAGCGGTATGATTGGTGCGTCGGTAGATGTGCAAAAGCAGATAGCAGGATATCGGGAGAAATTGGACACGTATGCAAATGCCATCAACCAGAAGGTGAATACAATGCTGCATGATGATTATGCGGCGAAAAATGGAACAGAGCCTGCAACAGATGCTGACGGCACATATGTTACGGATTTCTTTAAAGGAGAAGGTGCCCGCAATCTTCGTGTCAACAATGACATGCCAAAGACAATTTCCGGCGATACACTGTCGCAGCTGGACCGGCTGTCCGGCGATGAGGTTGCAGATGGGTTGACTTATACGAATTATTTGGATGATGTGACCGTGCGTGTGGCAGCAGATGTAAACGAATCAGATTCCTTTAAGGATATTCATCAGGAGCTGATGACAAGCATCCAGACAAATAAAGCCGGTGTTGAGGGTGTCAACATGGATGAGGAAATGGTGAACTTGATGATGTACCAAAACTATTTTACCGCCAACTCCAAGGCAATCCAAACGATGAACCAAGTGTATGAGGCATTGTTTGGCATTATTTCATAACGAAAGGAGGTGCTTGAAGGATGAGGATTTCTACATTTCAGCATAACAATTGGACGAAAACAGAGCTGGGTAAAGTACAGGCGAAAACCGTGTACCACCAAGAGCAGGTGGCCAGCGGAAAGAAGAATATCCGAATGAGCGAGGCGCCGATCGCGGCAGGAAAGGGCATGGCGGTAAATCACTCTATTCGAAATCTTGAGCAGATGCAACAAGATCTTTCAGACGCGAAAGAGATTATGACCACGAAAGAAACAGCATTATCAGGCATTCAAAAAGCACTTGACCGGGTTAATTCGCTGGCACTGGATGCAGCAAATGGCACCAAGTCACCGGAAGACCGGCAGGCAATTGCCACTGAGGTTGACGGGCTGATTCAGCAAGTGGTTCATTTGGCCAATACTGAACAGGGCGGCCGTTTTCTGTTTGGCGGCAAAGATACTACGCAGCCGCCGTATGCGGCTGATGGCTCAAGCCAGAGTAAAGGGGAAGCGACATCCTGGCAGTTGGGCAGCAGCTACACAGTGAAGGTTACGGAGGACGCTGGCAATGTGTTCAGTCCCATGTTGAAGACACTGTCTGATTTATCGCAGACACTAAAGGACCCGGCGGCAGATGGCAGTTCTATAAAAGGGTTGATGGACCAAAATAGTAAAAGTATGGACAATGTGCTTAACATGCTTACAGAAACAGGATCCGTAATGAGCACCATGCAGTCCTTTGAGGACATTCTTGCGGAGCAAAAGGTGGGGCTGGAGGAGCGGCGTTCTTCCATTGAGGATGTGGACGTAATGGAGGCCGTATCTGATTTGTCGACAGCCAACGCTGCCTATCAGGCAACGCTGCAGGCTGTCAGCATGATGAATAAAATCAGCATCCTGAATTATATGTAATGAGGCAAGGGGGAGAGGAGCATGACGGCAACAGTTACCAGCATGGGCGGCAATAACCAGATATGGAACCTTGGCAATAATATGATTAATACGGCTGACTTGGTCAATCTTGAAATGCAGGCCTTGGAAACACGAAAAAGTCCGATGACAACACGGAAACAAAATATCACCAATGAGAAAAGCATATATGAGGGATTTAAAAAGGACTTCAGCAAGCTGGTACAGACCTTTAAGGATATGTCTTCATTTAAGGGCACAGACAAGCCAACCACCCTGTCACAAACAGGGTTTGTCAGTGCGGCGGCTTCCGCGGATGCAATAAGCGGCACCTTCAGCCTTACAGTTGACAAGCTGGCGGAGCGTCATCAAATTTCCGGCACAAAAAACGTTGCAGACCTGGATGCGGATCTTGGGGTTTCGGACCAGTTTACTCTGACCGTCGGTACAAAGAGCTACAGTATTCCCGTTACGCCGGACATGAGTGTCCGTGACCTCATCAATAATGTGAATAACGGCAATTACGGGGTCAGCATGTATACAGTCGGCAGCCGTGTATTTATGGCTGCGTCGGAAAGCGGTACAGCCAACACTATTTCGTTGACTGACGGGGCTTCCAACACACTCCGGGATACGCTCGGTTTATTGGCGGCAGACGGAACGGTCAACACAATGACAGCGGCGCAGGATGCAGCCTATACGGTAAATGGGGTGCCATTGACAAGCTCATCCAATACTGTGGAGAATGCGATTTCCGGCGTGACATTGAATTTGCAGCAGACTACAACCTCGCCTGTCCGGCTCGATGTCAGTAATTCCACAGATGCTGCAGCCACGAAGATGGTACAGGATATGGTAAGTACTTTTAATGATGCAGTCGGTATTCTTTCCAATTATGCCGGCGAGGGCTCTTATATGCAGGCAAGCACAGCAGCACTCAGCACCGGCAGAGCAATGTCCCAAATTGCTTCCTTTGAGTTGAACGGCCAACGGTTGTCTACCTTTGGAATCCAGACTGATAAAACAGGGAATCTCACCGTTGACAGTGCAAAGCTGGCGGCCGCATTTAAGCAAAATCCGGATGCGGCCAAGCAATTTTTCTTTGGTGCGTCCGGCCTCAGCAGCTATATGAACAAGCAGATGGACCCGGTGTTTGGTGATACCGGGATGGTTTCGGGCCGTGTACAATCGCTTGACGGCGAACTGAAAAAAGTGAACGATCAAATTGACAAAATTGATGCGTCAAACAAGGATAAGCAGGCCGCCATCATTGACAAGTATTCCAAATATGAGCAGCAGATGTCTGCATTGAATGTGCAACTGTCATACCTAAAGGCCATCACAAATCAGAAAAGCAGCGATGAGTAATGACTAACGATTGACTGCGAAGGAGAGAGCATGATGCAAGCATGGCAGCGTTATATGGAAAACAGCATCGCGACAAGCAACCCTATTAAGAATACGATTTATATATATGAAAGATGCATCGTGGAATTCCGGAAGCTTGAGGAACTGCTGAAGGAGCTGAAGATAAAAGAGGCAGATGAGATGCTTGAAAAAATGGAAAACATTTTTGAAGAGTTGAAGCTGCAGCTGAATCCAGATGTAGGTGAGCTATATGATGATTTAACAAAGCTATATGACTGGATTTTGGAGCGTGTCCATAAGATGAAGATCACTCGTCAGCCGGAGGACATGGATGCCGTCGTAGAGATTCTCAACAATTTAGCCGAGGGCTATCGCGGAGTACTTGCCAATGCCGGACAATAAGGAATGGTCTGCCTTCCTGGGCTGCTTTGGCACAGGATATGAGATCACTGTTTCCCAAGAAGAGCTGCAAGCGCGGATGGAGGCGTTGAATAAGTGGCTGATGTCACTGCCGGCAGAAGAGCGCAAGCAGGCAGCAGCTGATGCAGAGACACTTATCCTGAAGGTGCAGCGTCATATCAGGCAGCAACAGCAGATTCTGGAGGAAACGATTCTGTCAAATCATTCTCAGGCTTTCGCCAATATGAGGTATGGAAGGTTTTGAACAAAAGCGGACATTGTCCGCTTTTCTTGTTTATCACGATTTACCCGCACTGGACAATTCTTACTGAAGACAAAGCGCATAAAATGACGTACAATGTGAACTGTGCCGGACAGCATACAGATGCTGCCGCAGATGATAAAAGATATTCTCAAAAACTTTAAATCTAAATAGATAAATATAAAAATAGATGCTATAATGATGGGGGAAGATGGCGGAAAGGAGGAAATACAGTGAACAACTTTGTTGGGAACATGAGTAATTATATGACCTATTTAACGGCGCGCCGCAACGTGATTTCGAACAACGTTGCAAATGCGAATACACCTGGATATAAAGCGAAGGATGTTACCTTCATTCAGCAGCTTGAGGGAGATGCTCCGGCAGCTGCAGGCAGCAAAACTGCCTTTTACCAAACGAATCCGATGCACCTTCCGCCATCGCTGCAGGGCCGTTCAAGCTATGAAGTGGTTACCAAAAGCGGTTCTGCAAAGCAGGATGGCAACGGTGTAGATGTGACAAATGAAATGGTTGAACTGGTAAAGACGAATCAGCTTTACAGCATATCAATAAATGCTTTGAATACACAATTTACAATTGACCAGGCAGCACGAGGCAAGTAAGGACGTGACAGAAGGAGGCTGTGAACATGTTTGAGTCCATTAACACAAGTGGTTCCGGAATGACAGCAGCAAAGAAATGGATGGAGGTTACCTCCAATAACATTGTGAATATCAATACAACAGGCAGTCCCACTCAGGATCCGTACCGCCGGCGCAGCGTTGTAATGGGAGAGGCCGGCAGCTTTGACAGCATGCTGGCCAATCAGCGGGGCAGCGGCGTGAAGATTGAACGGATTGTAGAGGATCGCAGCGAGAAGCTGGTCTATGATCCGACCCATCCGCACGCGAATAAAGATGGATATGTCCGCTATCCAAACATTGATTTGACTGCTGAAATGACCAATGTTATGGTCGCGCAGAAAATGTACGAGGCGAACAGTTCTGTATTGAATGCGAATAAGAAAATGCTTGATAAAGATTTGGAGATTGGCCGAGGATAAAAATTTATAAACAGGAGCGTTGATGTGATATGCGTATTGACCAAATAAAATCTAACCCAATCTACAATGCTCCGCTCACGCCGGCTCCGCAGGCAGGGCAGAAGACGGAAGGGAAAGCCTTTATTGATTTGCTGGAGGGCATGGACACCACGCAGAACGGTGCGCAGAAGGCTGTGTACGATTTGCTGGTAAATGGCAAGGGAGATGCACATGAAGTACTGATTCAGCAGAAGAAAGCCGAGAGCCAAATGAAAACAGCAGCTGTCATCCGCGATAACCTGATTGAGGGATATAAGCAGCTGCTGAATACGCAACTATAAAAAGGGTGAACAGACTAAATGGAAAAGCTAAAGAGTTTGTTCCAGTCGTTGAAAACATGGCACAAGATGGTAATCGCGGCTGTCCTGTTGGCTGTTATTACAATTGTTTCACTGTACTACACGCTGCCTGGCAGCAATGTTGTTCTCTACAGTAATCTGACTGAGACAGACAAGCAGGATATTTTGACAGAGCTGTCCAAGCTCGGCGTAAAGTATGAAATCGATAAAAACGGGTCAATTACTGTGCCGCAGCAGGACGCATCCTGGGTGCGCAGTGATTTGACGGAGAAAGGTCTTCCGTCTTCGGGAGATGGGACGAGCGGTGATGATATTTTGCTCCAAAGCCCGCTTGGCACCAGTGAACAAGATAAAAAGATGCGTGAGATTGTCGGTATACGCAAGCAGCTGGAGACGGATATTGTCCGTAATCTGGATGGCATCCAAACAGCAAATGTTCAAATTAATCTTCCGGATAAAGGAAGCATCTTTGATGAACAGCAGCCAAAGGGCTCAGCCGCTGTTACCCTGGGAATCCGCAGTGGCACAGTTCTGACTGAAAACCAGGTCAAGGGCATTCAATATATGGTCAGCTCTGCTGTTTCCGGTGTGAAACCAGAGGAAGTAAGCGTCATTGACAGCAAAAAAGGCGTAATCTCTGCGAATGGAAACGATGGAAGCGCGGCTGGCACATCTGGTTATGAGAAAGAGCTGGCAATTCAGCAGCAAATGGAAGATAAGATGAAATCAGATATTGAAGATACACTGGTAAACATTTTCAATATTAACAATTTCCATGTCAATACAAAGGTCACAGTGAACTTTGATGAAATCCAAAGCCAGAGCGAGAAATATGGCGATAAGGGTGTGCTTCGCAGCAAGCAGGAGCAAAAGGACCGTTCTGTTGCGTTAGATGGTGCAACAACAGCGGCGCAGGCTGGTGTGAGCGCCAATGGCGATGTGCCGGGCTATAATGCTGATACTGCCAACGGCGACGGCAAGCGTGTGTATGACCAGAGCAATGACAACACAACAGAAAACTATGAAATTGATAAAACAGTCGAGACAGTCAAGAAGCATCCGGAGCTTGCCAACACAAACGTGGTTGTCTGGGTGGATGAAAAGACGTTAATGAAGCAAAACATTGACATCAATGCGTTCAAGCAAGCAATCGGCACAGCTGCCGGCTTAAAGCTTGACCAGACCGGCAACTTTGTGAACGGTCAAGTCAATATTATGCAGGTGCCATTCAGCGGAGCAAAGGCGAGCACGGCTAATAAAACGTCTGCCGCTGCGGCTGGAACAAACTGGTGGCTGATTGGCGGAATCGGTGCAGGTGTGCTTGCTGCTGCCGGTGCAGGAACATTCTTCTTATTCAGACGCAAAAAGAAACAGCAGGAAGAGCAAGAGGATTTGTTCGTAATCGAAGAGGAAAAGCCAGCATATGAAGAAGCGGCTGCCGCACAGCAGATGCCATTGCTGAAGGAACGCAATGAGCAGGATCTTACACTTGATGAGCAAGTCAAGAAGATTGCGAAGGATCATGTGGAAGAAACAGCCCGTGTGATGAAAAAATGGCTGAACGGATAAGTGAGGGGAGAATCATGGCAGAAAGCGCAGATAAGTTATCCGCAAAACAAAAGGCTGCGATTCTTGTTCGTGTCCTCGAAGAAGATGTCGCAACCAGGATCATTGATTTGTTGAACGAAGAGGAGCGGGAAACACTGATCAGAGAAATTGTGAAGCTCCGCGCCCATAAACCGGAAATGGTTGAGACAGTTATGTATCAATATTTGCATGAGCTGAATGAGCGGGAGCTGGTAATCAGCTCCCCGGATAAGCAATATATTCGCCGCCTCTTCCGCAATATGTCGGAGGACGAGATGGAGAAGATGCTTGAGGATCTGCCATATAACCGCGAGAACCCATTTGAGTTCTTGAATGAGTTGGCAGACCTGAACCCATTGCTGACCGTGTTGAATGAAGAATCACCGCAAACCATCGCCATCATTGCTTCTCATATTAAGCCGCAGCTGGCATCCCGTCTGATTGAGAAGCTGCCGGAAAATAAGATGATTGAAACAGTGATGCGCGTGGCGAAGCTTGAGCAGATTGATGCTGATTTGATTAATCAAATCGGTGATGTCCTGAAGGCGAAAATGAACACGATGTCGTTTGGTTCCACGAACAAAACAGATGGTCTCAAGACCATTGTAAATATCTTGAACAACGTATCCCGCGGTGTGGAGCGTACGTTGTTTGATCGTTTGGACCATGTCGACCAAGAGCTGTCGGAAAAAATTAAAGAGAATATGTTTGTCTTCGAAGACCTGCTTCGTCTTGACGACTTGGCGCTGCGCCGCGTACTCGAGGATATCAAGGACAACCTGTTGATTGCAAAAGCACTGAAGGTGGCAAAGGAAGAAATCAAAGAGAAGCTGTTTACCTGTATGTCCAGCAGCCGCCGCGATATGATCATCGAAGAGCTCGATACACTCGGACCGCTCAAGATGACAGATGCGGAGAAGGCGCAGCAGGCAATTACAAGTGCAGTCAAGCGTCTTGAGAAGGAAGGAAAAATTGTCATTCAGCGGGGTGAAGAGGATGTCCTTATCTAAAAGCAGAATTCTTAAGAATTCTGTTTCTTTTTCTAATGAGAGCTATCAGCTGACGTACAATAGCTTCAATGAAACGGGGCAGACAGAAGAGGCTGCGGAAATCAACCAAGGCTGGAGAGAGCTGGAGGCAGAGCGGGGACGGTTAGAACAAGAGAAGCAGCAGCTTCAGGAACTGCAGCAGCTGCTGGCCCGCCAGCAGGAAGAGCTGCAGCAGGAGTTCGCCCGGGTTATACAAATGAAGCAATCTGTTGAAGAACATGCCAAGCAGCGGGAGCAGGAGCTGGAAGCACAAAAACAAGAAATGCTGTATCAGTTTGCCGATGCGCTGTGGGACAATGCCCTGCAGCTGGCGGAAAAGGTTGTCGGACAGGCAATCGATACAAGACAGATTTCCATGTTGACCATGCTGAAGCGTACGGTGGAAACGCTGCCGGTTGCATTTGAGAAGCTGGTGATCACGGTGCATCCTGAAACGTACGAGTGGCTGAAGGGCGAGCAGGCAGAGACAAAGGAGTACTGGTTGCTTGAACTGGTGGAATGGAAGTTCGATTTTTCTCTGAAGCCCGGCGAATTCATTGTGGAAGAGCAGAAGGAATACTTTCAGTATCGTTTTAAGGAAATCTTTGAACGGCTGCGGGAGCAATGGCAAGATCAAAAAGACTTTGAGGAGCGATGAGCATGAACACATACTTTGCAGGCGAACGCCAAAAGTGGGAGCAGTTCCTCGCTGCTCCGCTGTACTTACCGACAGGAAGAATTCATAGCATACAGGAGCAGGTGTTTGTCTCCAAAGGGCCAAAAGCAAAAATTGGCGATATTTGCGTGGTGGGCGAGAAGAAAGTGATGTGCGAAGTCATTGCAATTGAAAAGGAAAACAACATGCTGCTTCCGTTTGACCAGAACGAAAAGGTCAGCTACGGCGATGCTGTTATCTTAATCGGAGAAGAAGTGAAGGTGCCGCGCGGCGAGCATTTGCTTGGCAAGGTTTTAAATGCAAACGGCGAGGTGCTGAACGATGCGGTTGGGGACTATGCATATCAGCGTATCCATCTCGATGCGCCGCCCATCCATGCTTTTGACCGTTTGGAAATTCAGGATGTATTCCAGACAGGCATTAAGTCCATTGATTCCATGCTGACAATTGGGGTTGGCCAAAAGATTGGTATTTTTGCCGGTTCCGGTGTCGGGAAATCCACGCTGCTGGGCATGATTGCAAAGAATGCCAGTGCGGATGTTAACGTCATTGCCCTGGTCGGGGAGCGCGGACGCGAGGTGAAGGATTTCATCCGCAAAGAGCTGGGAGAGGAAGGAATGAAGAAGAGCGTGCTTGTTGTGGCGACCTCCGATGAAAGCCATCTGATGCAGCTTAGGGCAGCGAAGCTTGGCACCTCTATTGCAGAATACTTCCGTGACCAAGGAAAGAATGTCCTTCTCATGATGGACTCTGTCACCCGTTTTGCCGATGCCCGCCGCAGCATTGACATTGCCATCAAGGAGTTGCCGATCGGCGGTAAGACGCTTTTGATGGAAAGCTATATGAAGAGACTGCTGGAACGTGCCGGCCGGACAAGGAAGGGAGCCATCACAGGTATTTATACTGTACTGGTGGACGGCGATGATATGAACGGTCCTGTTCCTGACCTGGCCCGCGGTATTTTGGACGGACATATTGTCCTGAAGCGTGATTTGGCGACGCTGGGCCACTATCCGGCCATCTCCGTATTGGACTCTGTCAGTCGTATTATGGAAGAGATTGTAAGACCTGAGCATTGGCAGCTGGCAAAAGAGATGCGCAAAACCATGTCTATTTACAAACAAAATGAGCTGTACTTCAAGCTTGGCACAATTCAGGAATCAGCAGAGAATCGTGACATCTTTGATTCCAAACGAAAAATTGACGGCATTAACGAGTTTCTGAAGCAGGGACGCCATGATTATTTGGAGTTTGACGAAACACTTGAGCAGATGCAGCGGGTCATTTAAAAGCAGGAAGAAGAGGAAAAAACTTTTTGAAACGTATTATTAAGATATTATGCGATTAGTGCATGAAACATTATATAATAGGTCTATAGAGCGGCAGAGGGGGGAGCAGTGTGAACCGTGAGCAGTACAATGTCATTAAGATGCAGCTTGAACGTGAAAAGGAGAAGGTGCTGGCTGAAATCAGCGCGCTGACAAGGGAAAAGCGTTTCATAGAGCAGAGGAAGAGCTATGAGATTCAAGTGTTCTGTTCGCGCAGCCAAAACACCGGGACGGTTGCGGCAGGCATGCTTGCAGCTCCTTCCTTCTCGCCGGAAAGACTGAAGGACTTGGACAAAAAGCTTGGCAAGGCTGTGGAATTTATTCAGCGAAATGAGCGGGAGCTCGAGCAGCTGAAGGAGAAGGAAAGAACCATTGATGATTTGTACCGCGAGCACGAGAGGCAGCGGCAGGACAAGGAAAACAAGCAAGAAGAAAAGGTGCTGTTAGATTTGAAAATGGCATTGGCAGTCCGTTAAGGTGGTGGAAGCTGGATGATGATTGAACAGGTGCTGCCTGTGGCACAGCGTGCACAGGAGCCGCGAATGGAACAAAGGAATGAGCAAGAGCCAGGTAAATTTGCGGAGGAACTGAAGAAAGGAATAGTCCGGGAGAAGAAGGCAGCGGAGAAGGATCCAGAAACGAAAACACTGCAGAAAATAGAAGAAAAGCACGATACAGGAACACTGAAGAAAAAAGAAGGAAAGCATGATACAGAAATTACGAAAAGTGGCAAGAAGCCCTTCTTGCTGCCGGAGCAGGAAGCGGCCGTGCCCCTGCAGCCAGCCTCGATTCCAGTCGAACAGATGCAGCCGCTAAGCCATGATGCCAAGGCGCAGGAGCTTTTGCTGGCTGTATCTGATAAGGGGCTGGCATTGGAAAAGCTGAAGGACCGGCCTGAAATACTGGAGCAGCTTACAGCTCTTTTGCAAAGCATGCAGGGGAATACTCCGATATCTCAGTTGCCGCAGGTGCAGCAATTTTTGCAGGAGCAAGGCTTAGAGACGATTGCCGGGCCTGGCCAGTCGGCTGCCCAACTGCTGCAAAGCTTGGCTGATTTGCAGCCGTCCCTGCTTGTGGAGGATGTCTCCTTGCCTGCTGCAGCTGATGAGAAGGATAAGCAGAAGGATGATATAAAAGATGGCATGCCCCTGGATTCTCTTCATGCTTTGACGGCAGAGACAGTGCAGCCAAAGCAGCCGAATGGCGGGCAGCCGGAAAAGGTGCCGGTAGCCGACTTGAAGGAGCATATGCAGCAGAAGGTTGAAGAGCTGCAGAAGTTTGTCGCCCGGAACGAGCGCATCTATATGCAGCTTGATCCAGACCGCTTCGGCACGCTCCATGTATTTCTTCGCAAACAGGGCGATCAAATTCATGTGCATGTGGAAGGGCAGCGCAATGAGATGCAAAAGCAGGTGGAGAATATCTTCCAAGAGCTGAAGCATCAGCTGAAGGAGCGCAATATTGATGTGCAGCTAAGCTATACGGAGCGGGACAACAAGCAAGAGGGTGGACAAGAGCAGCGGCAGGAACGGCAGACAAAGCGGGACAGCCCAGGGGCTGAAGCAGAACAAAATCAGTTTGCGGGATTATGGGAGGGAGTAGACGATGGCAATTAATTTGAACACATTGGCAAACCAGGCCTTGCAGCCGGCTGCAAGTACCGGAGCATCCTCCTCAGCCTCGAAGGCCATGAGCAGCATGATGGGGAAGGATGACTTCTTAAAGCTCTTCTTGGCGAGCATGCAGTATCAGGATCCGATGAACGCCATGGATACGAACCAGATGATGAGCCAAATGTCACAGCTCACGCTTATTGAACAGGTGCAGAATATGTCCAAAGCGGTAGAGTCCTTCTCAGCCGTGGCGCAGACAAGTGCATTGGACAGCGGGATGAAGTTTTTGGGCAAGCAAATTAAGGGTGTGGATCAGGACGGCAATACGATAGAAGGGCGTGTAGATCAAGTTCGTTCAGTGTCCGGTGCAGTAGAGCTGGTGGTGGGCGATAAGACTGTACCGCTTCAGCAGGTGGCAAGCGTGGAAGCAGGCCAAGCGTAATACTAGTGTAACACCCATACATTCATTTCATACAGGGAGTGGAGACGATGATTCAATCTTTATATACAAGCATCAGCGGGATGAAGTCATTCCAGGAAGCATTGAGCGTGACGTCCAATAACATTGCCAACGCACAGACAATCGGTTTTAAAAAGCAAAAGGCCATGTTCGATGATCTTCTCTATCAAAGCGCTGCCGGATCAAAGAGCGACGGCAAATATGCCGGCACAAATGCCCGCAGCGTCGGTACAGGGGTTAAGCTCAGCAGTATCAACACAGATTACTCCAGCGGCTCATTGACGCTGACAGGCGGGAAAACGGACGTAGCTCTTGAAGGAAATGGCTTCTTTCTGCTTGGCGATGCAAGCGGTGCAAACCCTCAATACACACGGAAAGGCGCTTTTAACGTTTCAGCAGATTTCCGGATTGTGAACGCCGAGGGCAAGTACGTCATGGGTTATCCGGCAGACCCGGCGACAGGAAACATCAAGCAAGGCGGCGTCCCGCAGCCGATTGAACTGCCGATGGGCACAGCGGTCGGCGGGATTAAGACAGATACGGCAACCATGTCCGGCAACCTGCCGAAGGACGGCACAACCATTCAGTTTCCGTTCTATGATGATGCCGGCAATAAGCTGGTAATGGAATTGAAATATACTCCGGCCACAGACACTGAGAAGCAGGCAGCCGGTCTTGCGGCTGACGAATCCATGTATACCTATAACGCAACTGTGCAAAATCCGGATGGCAGCACAGCGCAGGCGGGTTCAGGCAGCATCACATTCAATGCAAATGGAACATTAAAACAAGATCCAAATGTGGATCCGGCCCAAATACCGTCTCTTGATTTAACGTATGGAGGCAGCCCTGTCAGCCTGAAAATCGGCGGCATGACCAACTATCCTACAGACAAGACAATGAAGGTAACGGATATCAGCGGACGTCAGGCAGCGGTTGCAATGGATTATTCCATTACAGACGGCGGTTACGTCATGGTGAAGTACTCTGACGGCACCATGAAGGCGGCCGCCCAATTGGCAGTTGCCACGTTCCCGAACGAAAAGGGCTTGGTTAAGACAGGCAGCGGCAACTATATTGAAGGGCCGGCAGCCGGTGCGGTAGCCTATGGCGTATCCGGGCAAAATGGCGCCGGACAAGTCCGCGGGGGCGCGACAGAGGGCTCTAACGTGGACTTATCTACAGAGTTTGTGGATTTGATGGTGTACCAGCGCGGCTTCCAGGGAAACTCCAAGGTGATTAAGGTAGCTGACGATGTTATGAATGACATTGTCAACCTTATTCGCTAAGGATGCGAGAGGAGGAGTGTTTTGCCGCTTCTCCTTTACATAATGAGGGTTTGGATAAAATACAGCGGCATTTCATATCATAGAAAAAAGATTATGGTCCAGAGAGGATTTTTGCCATGCAACGAGCAGAGCGGATTCGCAGCCTGCCCTTCTTTCAGGACAAGGAGGGTTTGGCCCGGCAGATCATACGTCTCGAACAGGAAGAGAATATGTATCTTCCGAATGAGTTTGCCATCAAGCAGGTGCCTCCTTATGATTTTGACGGCAAAGAGGCTGTCATCGGCCGCATCCATGACTTCTATTATATCGGGATCCAAAATGGGAGCGGGAGCTGGAAGTATCAAGCATTTGCCAGTGAAATCAAGTGTAAGGAATTTTTCATCAACCTGCCGGATATCACGGATAGGCAGCTGGCATTCTGGCTGCATAATATTGAGATGCTGTCCTAGGGAGGCAGACAATGGGTGAAAAGCAGAACAAGTATCGTGTGACATTTATAACGGCAAGCGGCATTGAGCAGCGTACAGTGCTGGATGCGCATAATCTGCCGGACTGCATCCGCAAGGTCGAAGGGATTATGAAGGATCCGGCCGGCTATTTCACCAATGATAAGAAAAATAATACGTACTTCACTGTTCAAAAGCAGCAGGCCGCTTACGTTCAATATGAACTGCTGTTTTCCGGACGGGAAATCCATATGGAAAAGCTGAAGCACCTTCCTGTTGAAGCCGTGCAGCAGGTGCTGCAAGCCTTGACCGACCCTGAGGTGTATGCGCTTGCCCTGGCCGAGGTGGATTTGGAAACACGCAGCCTCTTTTATCAGCACATGTCCCCCGGATTCCGCCAGGATGTGGAGCGGCATCGGCAGGAACGCTGGGAGGAAGGCTCCATGGAGGCTTATCAGGCGCAGGAAATGCTTTTGGATACCGTTACATCCATTATCCGCAGGAACTGATCCTGCTATCGAGGAGGTCTACTTATGTCTGATAATAAAAACAGCATCCTGCTGGAAAGCGGTACAAACGAGCTTGAGATTGTTACATACACAGTGGGGAGCAGCCTATTCGCCATTAACGTCATGAAGGTGCGGGAAATCATCAATCCGCTGCCGGTGACAATTGTGCCCCAATCTGATCCCGCTGTCGAAGGGGTCGTCCAGGTGCGCGGTGAAATTTTGCCGGTCATTAATCTGGCCTATGTACTGAAGCTGCAATCCGACCGCGCCGTGGAGGATACAAAATTCATTATAGCTGAATTGAACCAAATGAAGGTGATTTTCCGTGTGGACGAGGTGCACCGGATTCAGCGCATTTCCTGGGAGCAGATTGACGAGCCGGCTTCGCTCTCCATGGGCTTGGAGGAAACAACCTCCGGCATTATTAAGCTTGACGGCAAGATTGTGCTCCTGCTGGATTATGAACGCATTGTCTCTGAAATCAATGATTCCGGATATGATTCCCAAAAGCTGAACAACATTGAAAAGAAAACAGAGCGCAACAGCAAGATTGTATACATTGCCGAAGATTCGGCGATGCTGCGGCAGGTGCTTGAAGAGACACTCACACAAGCCGGCTATACAAAGCTGCAGTTCTACAGCAACGGCGCAGAGGCACTGCGCAACATCGAGCGTCTGGCCAAAGACTATGGCGAGAAAATGTTCGACCACATTCATCTTTTAATTACAGATATTGAGATGCCGAAGATGGACGGGCATCATTTGACGAAGAATATCAAGGAGCACCCAATTGCCCGGAGGCTGCCGGTCATCATCTTTTCCTCCCTTATTACAAATGAACTGCACCATAAGGGTGAGGCAGTGGGAGCGGACGCGCAGGTCAGCAAGCCGGATATCCGCAAGCTGATCGGGCTGGTGGATGAATTGATTTTCTCATGAACTGTTACAAGGAGAGTGCTGCCTATGATGCAGCACTTTCCTTGTCATGTAGTCGGAAAGGGGAACACATGGAGAAGCCATTTTTGTCAGCGTGTTTGATTGTAAAAAATGAAGAGAAGGTGCTCCGGAGATGCCTGGAATCCCTGCAGGGGGCAGTGGATGAAATCATTGTGGCTGACACAGGCTCAACGGACAAAACGAAAGAAATCGCCAGTGAATTCACACCGCATATATACGATTTCGTCTGGATAGATGATTTTTCGGCAGCCCGCAACTTCGCGGCACAGCATGCTTCCGGGGAATGGGTGTTAAGTGTGGATGCGGACGAGTATTTGGATCGGGACAGCCTTCTAAAATCATTGGAAGTACTGCGCAGCCCAGAGAATGAGCTTAGCATGTTTACGGCCGAAATCATCAGCTTTACAGGTGAGCAGGGAGAAGGGACAGCCACACACCGCATGGGCAGGGTGTATCGAAGAAACAAGGTGGAATACGTCGGGGCGATCCATGAGCAGCTGTCAGGAGCCGGAGGCATGGGCAGTCTGCCGCTGACCTTTTACCACTATGGTTACTTGCAGCATGTTGTTAAGGAAAAGAAAAAGGATGAACGGAACTTGGCTATTTTGCGTGCCGAATTGCGGAGCGGCAAAGCAACAGGCTTTACATACTATAACTACGGGCAGGAATTGATGCAGTTGGAAAGATGGGAGGAAGCCCTGCAGGCATTTATGACAGCATATGAACGGAAGCCAAATATGCAGGCGGCTTGGATTCCTCACACGCTTCTTTCCATTATTAAGACCTTATTTCAGTTAAAACGGTACAGTCAGGCCTTGACAGTTGCAGCTGAGGCGGAGAAAGCATGGCCGGATTCTCCCGATTTTTTGTTTTGGCGCGGTGAAGTGTACCGGCAGCAGGGGCGGTTGGCTGATGCCAAAGAAGTCTTCCACCACCTTCTTGCCCGCTCATATGCGCATGTTATTGTGCTGTTTGACGCGAAGGAGTACTTGCCTCATGAACGTCTTGCAGTGATTTACGAGCAGGAGCATCGGCCGCAGGAAGCGGTAAAGCATTATGTGGCTGCGATGAACGTAAAAGGTCCCATAGAATTGCTTGTGTGGCGTCTTGCGAGGATTCTAAGCAAGCATCATGAGGCGGAGGAGGTTGTTGTGTTCCTGGAGAAGCATAAAATGCTCCCCACAAAGCGGAGTCGTTTAAATCTCATCCGCAAGCTGGTGCATGAAGGCCATATTGAATTGTCGCTGCGGCTTGCGGCCGATGAGTTTGAGCCGCCTATTCAAACAGCTATTATGTGCAAAGCTGCCATCCTGTCAGAACCGCACTTGGAGCCAGACATGATGGAACTGTCAGAAGAAACGGTCAGCACAGCCTTACAGCTGGGTCTGATGGATTTAGGAGACTTATGTGTACTGTATTATTATAGGAGAGATGAGGCATTAAAAAGCTTCTTCCAAGGGAAAGGAACAAGACAACTGATTCCTTCCTTATTTCAAGAAGGAAAGGCTAAGAAAGCGGACCAGCAGCAGTTCTTACAGGTGCTGGAGAAGGCTCTGGTTGCCAAGAGATATGCTTTTATCGAATATTTGCTGCTCTATGCCGAGAAGTACAGCCACGCTTTGGATGCAAAGATGGCAGATTTGTTCTACTGGCATGGATACAGCGATATTGCCTTGAATCTGTACCAAAGCGCACCGGACAGCCAACTGACAAAGCAGGGATACGAAAATGTGGTGCTTTGGCTGCGGGAGCATGGGGAGGAAGAGGAGGCAGTGCGGATTGCCAAGGAAGCTGCTGCGAAATTCCCGGCCGATTTCCGCTTTTACCCTTACATTTTAGAGAGCCATGCACTAGACAAAGAGCAGTGGCTTGCCCGGGCGCTGGAGCAATATCCGGACAGCCACTATCTGAGACAGAAATCGACCCCATAAAAAGGACAACACGCGCAGCAGCACTCATGGCCCCCGAAGAACACAATATGTACAGGACTGTCAAGGCTCCCGACTCTGGAGCAGCTTGGAAATATCGGCAGCTTGAATTTGAAATGCGAAGGCGGCCATGGAAGCTGCTTATGTGTTGGGTTTTCAAGATTGTAGCAAAACGGTTTAGGATGGCATCAAGCTCGGCACAGCTATCTGCCGCCGTTTGGAGAGGGAGAGGTGATTATGTCGCTGCTGCCTTCTAATTCATAGAAATACCGTTATTTATGTTGTGTAAGAAGCAACCTTTAGGCGGGAAAAATGGTATCATTAAGAAAAAATGGTGTGAAGCTGCGGCAATCAGAAGCGTGTAATACAACGGATATCAGGAAACACTATGTATAAAGGCAAGCCCTCCTCAAGGAGAGCTTGCCCAAGAAATCTATATTAGCCCTGAAGCAGCTTAGAAACGTTCTGTGTAGACTGGTTCGCCTGGGACAGCATGCTCACGCCTGCTTCTGCCAGCACCTTGAACTTTGTCATTTCGGACATTTCCTTCGCCATGTCGGCATCCTGGATCTGGGATGCAGAAGCTGCCATGGAAGTCGCTTGTGTGTTCAGGTTTTCTACGTTGTAGTCAAAACGGTTCATTGTTGCACCCAATTGTGCCCGGCTGTCTGCCACTGTCTTTAAGGCGTCATCAATTGCACCGATTGCAGCCTTGGCGTCTGCGGAGTTTGTGATGCCGCCGCTCAATGTCAAGGCAGTTGTGTCAATTTGGGAAAGTGCTACGCCAATTGTACCGCCGCTGCCATCTGTTACAATATCAATTGTCTTGTTGGCATTCAGCAGCGCTGTGCCGTTGAACTTTGTGTTTGTAGACACATAGTCAATTTGGCCCTTCAGTGCTTGATATTCTTTGTCCAAAGCAGCTTGGTCATCGCTGTTGTTTGTACCGTTCTGGGACTGTACAGCCAAGTCACGCATACGAGTCAGCATATTGGACACAGAGTTCATTGCACCTTCTGCAGTTTGAATCATGGAAATACCATCGTTTGTGTTGCGGGAAGCAGCTTCCATACCGCCCTGCTGCGCCTTCATGCGGGTCGCGATAGCCAGGCCGGCTGCATCGTCAGCTGCAGAGTTGATGCGCTTGCCGCTGGACAGACGGTTCATTGATTTTTCCATCTGTGCTTGAGATTGGCGAAGGTATTCCTGAGTCTTCATAGAGTTGATGTTAGTATTGATCTTCATGGATGTGACCCCCACATTTTATATTTTTTCAGCGAGCTCCCGTTGTTTTCAATCTATCATTTCGTTGCCCGTTTAGGAGTGCCTCGCTACAATTCATATTCTAAAGCATAAATATAGAATGGTCAACAGAAAATCATAATATAAAAATATACAATATAAACCAAGCTTGTAAATGTTCCTCTGAAATCATACTTGGTCCATAATAAGTTTGCAATTGCCCGACAAAAACAAGAGAATGTGCTAATGAATACTTGTAAGTGGCAAGGGAAAAATAAAAACGGACTCCCGTGAGAGAAGCCCGTTTAAGAAATTTATATCAGCCCTGAAGCAGCTTGGAAACGTTCTGTGTAGACTGGTTTGCCTGGGACAGCATGCTCACGCCTGCTTCTGCCAGCACCTTGAACTTCGTCATTTCAGACATTTCCTTGGCCATGTCGGCATCCTGGATTTGGGATGCAGAAGCTGCCATGGCAGTTGCTTGTGTGTTCAGGTTTTCTACGTTATAGTCAAAACGGTTCATGGTTGCACCAAGATCAGCACGGCTGGTTGCCACTGTCTTCAAAGCATTGTCAATCTTAGAAATTGCCGAATTGGCGTTGGTCGCAGAAGTGATGTCAGCCTGCAGGCCAAGGGTTGAAGATTTAATGCTAGACAGGTTTACGCTGATTGTACCGCCGCTGCCATCTGTTACGATGTCAATTTGTGTCTTTGAACCGTCCAGCAATGTTGTGCCATTGAATTTTGTATTGTCTGCAACATAGTCAATTTGCTTGGACAATGCTTGATATTCCTTATCCAAAGCAGCTTGGTCGTCGCTGTTGTTTGTACCGTTCTGGGACTGTACAGCCAAGTCGCGCATACGAGTCAGAATGTTGGACACAGAGTTCATTGCACCTTCTGCAGTTTGAATCATGGAAATACCATCGTTTGTGTTGCGGGAAGCAACTTCCATACCGCTTTGGCTTGCTTTCATACGAGTCGCAATAGCCAAGCCGGCTGCATCGTCAGCTGCAGAGTTGATGCGCTTGCCGCTGGACAGACGGTTCATGGACTTCTCCATCTGTGCTTGAGATTGGCGAAGGTATTCCTGAGTCTTCATAGAGTTAATATTAGTATTAATCTTCATGGATGTGACCCCCACATTTTATATTTTAGCGAGCTCCTGTTTCTTGTATCATCTCGTTGCCCTGTGAGGAGTGCCTCGCTACAATTCATATTCTACCTTCCTTCTATTCTATCGTCAACATAAAATCTACATTTATAAATATAGAAATAAATGCTAAAATGGATGAGGCGTTTCTTTCTTTTGGTCTTTAGTGAAGTCATGCAGTTTGAACGGGCATACTTGTAAGGCAGGAAGACTTGTCTGATAAGGAAGGAGGAAGGCAGAATGGAACAAGGGAATCAGGCGAAGGTGCTTTTTCAGCAGCGTATGCAGGAAGCAGCCTCTTTTTGGTTCAGCCTCATGCCGGAAGAATCGCATCACCTGATCGGTACAGCCATGCTGATGGATGGTCAAATAGAAAGAGGAATGGCATTGTACAGCCAACTGCCGCCAAGCCTGCACCGAAATTGTAATGTGAACAGCGCCTATAGACTTGCGGGCGTCGATAATGCTTGTGGACAAACGGGGGAATGCAGGATGGATACAAGCGGCGGCCAACCTTTTCGTAAAAAAGCAGCTATGTTCCTCGCTTATTTAGGAAACACAGGGGCGGTAAGGATGTTATTGACGCATAAGAGATGGCTGGAGGAGGATGGCTTTCAGGTGGACTTATTTTTCCCGTCTGTGAATCGGGAGAAGCTGGCATACAAACTGTTTGGGCAGGATCTCATAATTCAGACCTATCAAACTGATGCAGATATGCCGCAAATCGCAAGTGAGTATGACATTGCTTTTGCCCCTCACTGGGATTACTTGTTTCCTTTATATCGAAACTTCAGAAAGGTGTTCTACTTTACACAAGGGGATTATGATGTGTTCTCTGAGGATGAGCAGGGCATTCAAACCTTACAAAACTTTTACCTGCTGCCAGTCCATATTTTCACGGTATCCCGCTTCCTGCAGCAGCATGTGCTGCGAAAACAGCATCGTAATCCGCCTATAATCCCCTGTGGAATCGATTTGGATTTATTTCAGCCAGGAGAGAAGTTTGAGCAAACAACTGTGCTTGTTGTAGGGAACGCCGGTGCAAAACAAAAGCATATTGTGGATGTTTTGGCGAATGTAAGGGTACTCCAGCAAAGATACGACTTTCAAATTGTTTGGATCAATCCCTCGCCCCAACCAAATGAGTTAAATGGTATCACGGTTGTGTGTAACCCGGACGCGCAGACATTGGCAGCCTACTTTCGCAAATCCCATATTTTTGTTTCCGGGTCAGAAATTGAATCTTTTTCGTTGCCGCCGCTTGAAGCGATGGCCTCCGGTACCGCTGTTGTTGCTGCTGATAACGGCGGCATTCTGGAATACGCAAGGCATGGAGAAAATGCCCTGCTTTTTGAACTGAATAATTGGTCTCAGATGAATCAATATATTGAATTTCTTTTGCGCGACATCGAAGCAAGAACACATCTGGAACGAAGCGGGATACAAACAGCGGCAGCCTTTGCAATGGGGAAAATTCGCAACCGGTTTTTGGCCTATGTAGAGCGCTGCCTCTCTGTCCCGTTTTTCACAAGCTGACAGGGGGTGCACCGTATGAAGCTTTCACTGGCCATGATTGTAAAAAATGAAGAAAGAAATATTGCTCTATGCATCGAGCATGTGCAGAAGTATGTAGATGAAATTGTGGTTGCGGACACGGGTTCGACAGACCGGACAAAGGAGATTGTATCACAGTTGCCGGTACGCCTGCTGCACATTCCGTGGCAGAACAGCTTTGCCGCAGCGCGTAATGCCGTGATTGCCGAGACAACAGGGGACTGGGTGTTGGTGCTGGATGCGGATGAAATGGTTCTTTCGTTCGATGAGAGTGCTGTACATTCATTTATAGAAAAAGAGCAGATTGGCCAAATCCGGATTACGAGCGAATTTGTGGATGAGGCGGGGGCGAAGAAGCAGGCGGTGCAATATGTTTCCCGCCTGTTTCCCCGCCGCTTTCGCTTCACCGGAATCATTCATGAGCAGCTGGCGAGTGATTTGCCGCGTGTCCCGATCCCCATTCATGTCAGGCACTCCGGCTACTATTTGACGGAAAAGGCCGGGCGGAATCTGCCGCTGCTGCTGCAGGCTCTCACTGAACAGCCAAACCATCCATATTACTGTTATCAGACTGCGAGAGAGTATCGTAATTTGAAGGACTGGCCCCGTTCCCTTCAATATTACGAGATCTTCTTCCAGAACAGAGAAGAGCAATACGCCTATACCAAAGAGGCAATTGTCGAGTATCTGTATGCCCTGCTGCACGCCAAGCAGTATGAACGGATGCTGCAGGTGATGGAGCAAACAGAGCACGTCATGAAGCACTATCCTGATTTCTATTTTGTTTGCGGCCTTTTTTATATGGAGTACATTCAAGAGGATATGGAAAACCGGATGCATCTGATGCCGGAGATTGCCCATAGCTTCGAAAAGTGCTTGGAGATAGGGGATGAGAAGAAAGTGGGCGGAGTGGTCGGAACCGGCACATTCCTGGCAGCGTATAACCTGGGGCTGTATTATGAATTGATGGACGGACTTGTGGCAGACAGCAAGGAGAAGGCGCGGACAGCCTATAGGGAGGCTGAAAGATATGGGTATCAGCCGGCCATTGAAAGATTGAACAGGCTGTGAGGAGATACAGGAAGCTCCTCCTGTTTGCTGCAATGAAAGGAAGGAGGCACCGCGCTCCTTTTCTTTCCTTTTATGCGTCCTCTAGCTTCAACAATCCTAAAAATCTTGTCTTGCCAAGCGGTACAAAAGCTATTAATATTATATTATATGGATATTTAATTTGATTATCCGTGCAGACAAACCTGCTGTGATATTCTATATAGATAAGGTGATGCTCTCATGATTAATAATGTGGTCACACAAATGTTATCTTATAAAAGAGCCGAATTTGAGGAAAAAATAAAGAATCCACCATCCTTTTCAGATGCACCTGCAAGCAGCTTTGCCGAGCAATTATCCGCTGCTCCCGAAACAGGCAGCACAGGAGCCGGTGAGGCAAGTGCGGCAAGCATGAGCAATGTCCTGGATAATCAAGAGTTTGCCCGCCGTTTCGGCGCAGTATCCGGAACGGGAAGCGATACATGGGGATTGGTGCAAAAGTATAATATTCAACCCGTATCTTCGAGCAATGCAAATGCGTATACAGATATCATCGGCGAGGTGAGCGCGAAGTACGGCGTGCCAAAGCAGCTGATTCAAAAAATCATCGAGACAGAGTCTAATTTTAATCCAAATGCCCGTTCTTATGCAGGAGCGCAGGGGCTGATGCAGCTGATGCCCGCCAATCAGCGGGAGCAGGGCGTTGCCAACCCCTATGACCCAAGACAGAATATTGAGGGCGGCGTGAAGGAGCTTGCCGGCTATCTTAAGCGATATAATGGCGACCTTGTCATGTCGCTGGCAGCCTATAATGCCGGGCCGGGCAATGTGCAAAAGTACGGCGGAGTGCCTCCATTCAAAGAGACAGAGGGCTACATCCGCAAAATTTTGGGGATTCAGGTACGATAAGGAGCATGATGTATGGAAATTCCAGAAAATATTCCGTTGACCATTCATTTTGAGCTGGGACGCACCCGTAAAAAGATTGATGACCTGCTGCAGATTACAAAAGGAACACTTTACAAGCTGGAGCAGTCAGAGAAAAATGTGGTGACGATTATGCTTGAAAACCAAGAAATTGGTCGTGGCAAAATTTTAACAAAGCAAGGTAAAATGTACGTGGAGATTACGGAGCTGCAGAAATTATAAGCTCTTGGAGAGAAGGGAGGGGAGTAGTTTATGAGCGGCGGTGACAAACTAAGTCAAGAGCAGATTGATGCCCTGCTGAAGGCAATGCAGGAAGGGGCCGAGGTGCCCAATTTCGAGGAAGAGATAAAGGAAGAGGAGAAATTCCAGGAGTACGATTTCAACCGTCCGGAGAAATTCGGCATTGAGCACTTGCGGAGCCTGCAAACCATTGCCAGCAATTTCGGCAAAACCTTTATTCAAAACATGTCAGCCCGTCTCCGTATGCCGGTGGAAATGGAGCCTTCAACTGTGGAACAGGTTCCATTTATGAATGAGTATGTGGAGAAAATGCCAAAGGATTACTATGCGTATTCCGTGGTGAATCTCGGGCACCCGGAGCTGGGGGAAATTATTGTTGAGATGGACCTGGCGTTTATTATTTATTTGCACGAGTGCTGGCTCGGCGGTGACCCAAGGCGGGACTTTCAGCTGCGCCGTCCGTTGACTACGTTTGAGATGATTACGCTCCGCAACCTGTTTGTAGTCATCAATGAGCAGCTGCGCCAAGCGTTCGGCAATGTTGCAGATATTGAGCCGCGTCTGGTCACTACTGAAACAACGCCGACCGCACTCAAGGTAACTACGCCAAGTGATATTATCTCTCTGCTCAACGTGAACATTCGGACAGAGCATTGGAACACAACCGTGCGGATCGGCATTCCGTTTCTCTCCATTGAACCCATCATGGACGAGCTGACTGCCGAAAACATTGTGGAGCACGCTTCTGACAAGCGAAAGCATTATTCGAAGGAAGTGGAGCAGGAGCTCAAAAAGGTGAAGAAGCCTGTTCACATTTCCATCGGGGAACGACGCATGACCATTGCGGACCTACAGCAGCTTGAGGAAGGGGACATCATCCCTCTTGGCACGAAAATTACGGATAAGCTGGGCGGATATGTGGCCGGTAAGCGGAAATTCGAGTGCTTGATCGGCAGGGAGGGCCATAAAAAGGCCTTTTTGTTCCAAAATTATGTGGAGGAATAACGAAGTCATACACAGGGGAGGGAATGCCTAGGACATTTGTCCGAAGCATCCAATGAATCAAAAGCATACGATTTCATCCGTAGAACTGATGGACTTCCAGCGCGCCAGTGAACAAGGAGCCAAGGGTGAGCAAACCGGGCAAATTGAAAATATTGCCGATGTGTACGTCGACATGGTCGTGAAGCTCGGCAAAGCCCAAACAACCGTGGGTGCCGTGCGAAGCATGAAGATTGGCGATATTTTGGAAGTGGAGAAAAAGCTCGGCCATAAGGTCGACATTTATCTAGGAGAAACAAAGGTCGGCATCGGCGAAGTTGTTGTGATTGATAATAGCTTCGGCATCATCATTTCAGAAATTCAGGCATCCAAGCGTCGGGAAGCATTGCACGAGGCTGGGATGTAAGCGGTGCGGGAGCCAAATTTGGCAGACTGACACATGGAAATGAAATGCGATTGGCGAGCGAAGTGGATTGTGTTAGATTATGAATGTGCCGGTAATGACCGCACAGCAGGAAAGGAGGATGCGGCGTTTGCCGCACGTTCCGCTACATGAGCTATGTATGGACATTATTACAAGTGGCCTTATTCCTGGGCGTCCTTGGTTATGGCGCTTATTATATGACAAAAAAAACAAAAAAGCATGCCTTCCGTAAGCAGGGTGAGAATGGCATCATCCAGGTGAAGGATGGCATTTATATCAATCAGCAGACGGGCGCATTTTTGTTCGAGGTGGACGGGAGACAGGTATTCACCGTGTTCGGGCAAAACGGTGTGCAGTCAATCCAGCTGAGCAGCGATAAAAGCTTTACAAATATGCTGCAGCAAACACTGCAGGAGGAAATGCCAAAGACGGAAGAAGCAAAGGAGAATATATGAAAAAACAACACATTGCCTTGTTTGCAGTTTTGTTCGCGTTTTTCGTTTCCTTTGCTTTTATGCCGCATGCGTATGCGGCGGCAAAAGAAACGAAGGCTCTCTTCGACCTATCTGGCAAGGGCTCTATGAACGAGAGCGTGCAGCTGTTCCTAATGGTCACGCTGCTGTCGCTTTCTTCCTCAATTGTCCTGATGTTTACACAGTTCACGTACTTCGTGATTGTGCTTGGCATGACGCGCCAAGGTCTTGGGGTGACAAACCTGCCGCCGAACCAGGTGCTCGTTGGTCTTGCATTGTTCCTGGCACTGTTTACGATGCAGCCGGTCATTTCGGACTTGAAAACGGATGTTTGGGACCCGATGCAGGCTGGCAAGCTGCAGGCTACGGATATCGTGGAGCGGAGCGCCCCAATTTTGAAGGAATATATGGCCAAGCACACGTATGAGCATGATTTGAAGATGATGCTGAAGGTGCGTGATGAAGAGGTGCCGAATAAGCCGGAGAAGGTGTCCATGCTGACCATGGTGCCGGCCTTCACACTGACGCAGATTCAAAAAGGAATTTTGACGGGGATGTTTATTTACCTGGCCTTCGTCTTTATTGACTTGATTGTCAGCACATTCTTGATGTATCTGGGGATGATGATGCTGCCGCCAATGGTGATTAGCTTACCCTTTAAAATCCTAATATTTGTATATATAGGTGGATACACGAAGATTGTTGATATTATGTTCAAAACGGTATCATAAGAAGCGGTTACAGCCGCTTTTTCTCATAGATTCATACTTTCAGAAGGAAGGTGTCCGGGTGAATACAGCTCCGATTTTCGATATTTTTCAGTCCTTCATGTATAAAAGCTTTGAAGTGCTGCTTCCCGTTGCGGCAGTCAGTACGGTCGTTGTTGTCATTATCGCCGTCATTATGGCCATGATGCAGATTCAAGAGCAAACGCTGACCTTCTTTCCGAAGATGGCAAGTGTCATTATTGTCTTGGTCGCGCTTGGTCCATGGATGTTCGGTGAACTGACAAGCATCATTACGCATATGTTTGACAAAATTCCAGATATGCTGCGTTAAGCAGCTGAACAAGGAGGCTATGTGGCATGAATATGGAGCTGTTAACTGCAATGTTTCTCGCTTTTTGCCGCATCGGCTCGTTCCTGTTCTTTCTGCCTGTTTTCTCAAGCCGGGCGCTTCCGGCAATGGCAAAGATGGTATTCGGCCTGGCTTTAGCTGCCTCAGTGGCAGACCGCATTCCTCTTGAAAAGATTGATGGTGTGCCTGCCCTGTTCGCCTATGCAGCCACGCAAATCATCATCGGGATCGCTTTGGCCAAAATTGTTGAACTGTTCATGAGCATTCCAAAAATGGCCGGCAACCTGATTGATATGGATATGGGTTTGGCCCAGGTTACGCTGTTTGATTATAATGCCGGGTCCCAGGCAACCGCTTTGGCAATCCTGTTGGACATTTTCTTTGTGATTGTGTTTATTTCACTGGGCGGCATTGATTATCTTGTCCTGGCGATTATGAAATCCTTTCAGTATACCGAGACAGCGGCAGCCCTGCTTCATACCGACTTCCTAAAGATGGTGCTGTCGACCTTGCTGTTTGCCATGACATCGGCTGTAGAGATTGCACTGCCAATTATGGGCAGTCTGTTCATCATAAATTTTGTCATGCTGATTATCGGTAAGAGTGCACCGCAACTGAACATCTTTGCCAATGCGGCGATGGTGAAGCTGACGGTCGGGATTTTGATTATGGGTGCCAGTGTGCCGATGCTCGGATTTGTGTTTAAAAACTTGACTGCCAGATTGCTGGAGGAGTACACGAATGTATTTAACTTTTTCCTGACGAAATAATCGTCAGTATGATTTGAAAGGGCAAGGGGGGAGACAGTGTGGCAAAGGATAACCGTACCGAAAAAGCGACCCCGCAGAAGCTGAAGAAGGCGCGGGAGGAAGGGAATATTGCGCGAAGCCAGGATTTGAACAACTTATTTTCCTTGGTGGCGCTCGCAGTGTTTTTGTACGTGTTCGGCACGAAAATGGGCGGAGAGGTCCCGAAAGCAGTCAGCACACTGCTCGACCAAATTAATGGCTCCACAGACCCGAAGCAGTATTTGCAGCTGATGGGCTCCTTGCTTTTCCGAATCGTACTGCCGATTTTGCTGCTGGTCACAGGCTTGCATCTGGTCAACTATGTACTGCAGGTCCGTTTCTTGTTTGTGCCAAAGCTGATTATGCCGAAGCCTTCGCGTTTGAACCCAAAAGGGTATTTCTCCCGTTTGTTCGGCCGCAAGGGCCTGATTCAGGTGGGGAAGTCGCTGCTGTATACCGTTCTGATCGGCTATGTCGGTTATGTTGTTGTAAAAAAAGGAATTGCTCATTTCGTGGGCGCCATCGGCCAAAGCTGGTCGGCAACATTGCTGCAAACCTTGAGCGAGTTGAAGTCTGTGTTTCTTGTGCTGCTTTTGCTGACAGCCGTTCTGGCAATCGGCGACTACATCTATCAAAAGTGGGAGCACGGTGAGGACTTGAAGATGAAGAAGGAAGAGGTAAAGCAGGAGCACAAGGATAACGAAGGAAATCCAGAGGTTAAGCATCAGCAAAAGAGCTTCATGCATGCCATCATTCAGGGAGCCGTGGCCAAGAAGATGGAGGATGCCACCTTTATTGTGAACAATCCGACACATATCTCTGTGGCGCTGCGCTACCGCAAGAATGTGGATGCCGCCCCGGTGCTGCTTGCCAAGGGGGAGGATGAGCTTGCCATGTATATGCGGCAGCTGGCAAAAGAGAATAAAATACCAATGGTCGCAAATAAGCCATTAGCTAGATCTGTATATTATAATGTAAATGAGGGCGAGATGATTCCCGAGGATTTATATGTCGCCGCCATTGAGGTTATGCGTTACTTAATTCAAACAAAACAATTAGAACTATAAGAGAAATTGAAAGACTAGGAGGAGATGGCTTTGCTTCGAGCAAGTTCCGCCAAGGCGTACGCATCCATTTTAGTGGCAGTGTCATTCGTAGTTGCTTTACTTGTGCCGCTGCCGCCGTTTGTGCTGGACATGACGCTTGTATTCATGCTCGGCTTGGCCGTGCTGATTTATATGCGCTCCACAAGCATTAAGGGCTGGGATGAGCTAAAGACCTTCCCGACAATGCTGTTGTTAATCGGGATTTTCAGGGTTGCGCTGAACATTTCCACTACGCGCGCCATTTTGTCAACAGGCAATGCCGGACATGTCATCGAGGAGTTCGGCCAGTTCGTAATCGGCGGCAATATGCTGATTGGCGTTGTCATCTTCCTGGTGCTGATTGTGTTCCAGTTTATTATTGCCCACGGCGCCTCCCGTACAGCCGAGGTGGCGGCCCGCTTTACGCTGGACTCGCTTCCAGGGAAGCAGATGTCCATCGACGCGGATTTGAACCAGCGCATGATTACGGAAGAAGAGGCCAAGGAACGCCGTAAGAAGCTGAATATGGAGACAGACTTCTACGGGGCGATGGATGGTGCCGGCAAGTTCGTTAAGGGTGACGTTGTGTTTAGTATTGTCATTTTGTTTGTAAATATTATCTTCGGTCTGATTGTAGGGATGCTGCAGCAGGGCATGAGCTTTACAGATGCAGCCTACCACTTCACCAAGCTGACAATTGGTGACGGCATCATTAACCAGATTGGTTCCTTGATGCTGGCGATTTCGACAGGCTTGATTGTGACGCGCGTATTTGACGGCTCTGAGGATAATCTGACGCAGGGCATTTTTAGAGAATTGATGGCACAGGAGATTATCGTATACGCGATGGGCGGTCTGTTCATTGCGATGGGTGTGTTCACGCCGCTGCCGATGTTTCCATTCCTATTGATTGGCGGCGCAGTCATCTACTTCGGCTACCGCAGCAAGAAGGAGCGCAAGAAGCAGCAGGAGCAGGAGCTGCAGCAGGAGATGGAAATGATTAAAAACGAGGGCGACACAAAGCAGGTTGAGGATTCCTTCGGTGTCTTCACTGACAAATATCCAATTATCGTGGAATTAGGATTAGATTTGGCTGCGCTTGTGAAACAGAAAATTAATGGTGAAACTGCGCGCGATAAGGTTATGCTAATGCGTAAGTCCATTATTAATGATTTGGGAATTAATGTACCCGGCATTAACTTTAAAGACAACACAAGCTTCCGTCCGCGCGGCAAGTATGTAATCACAATTAAGGGAGCAAAGGTGGCGGAGGGTGTGCTGAAATCCGGTCATCTGCTGGCGCTGAAAACGCCGCATGTGATGACAGATTTGGATGCAGAACCGACGAAGGATCCGGTATTTGGCGAGGACGGCTACTGGATTATGGAGCATATGGTGCAGGATGCACAAATGAAAAACTATCAGGTGCTTGAGCCGCTCAGCATTTTAACAACGCACCTCGATGTTGTGATTCGCAAAAACATTCACGAGCTGATTCAGCGCCAGCACGTGAAAGATTTGATCACATCGCTTGAGAAGGACCATGAAGTGTTGCTTGAAGAGATTAAGAAGAAGGAAATTGACTTGTCTTTGATCCAAAATGTAGTCAAACAGCTGCTGAAGGAGGGCATTTCCATCCGGGAGCTGCCGACGATTATGGAGGCCATCATCGATGGCAAGGAGATTTATCAAAACCATGTGGATGGGGTTACATCCTTTGTTCGTGAGTCTATTGCCAAGGTGATTTGTGAAAATGCCAAAAACTATGATGGCAAGGTATATGCTGCGTTGTTCCAGGACTCACTGGAGCTGGAAACAGAGGTTGTAAATAATTCGTATCAGGGTTATGTGCTGAGCTGGGACTTGCAAACGGAAATGCGTGTCATGGAGCAGGTGCAGCACATTCTGAAGAAAGCGCGTCTGACAGGCAAAGAGCCGGTGCTGCTTACAAGACGAAAGGACTTCCGCTTCGGGTTTGTCCGTACGCTGGAGCGTTACCAGCTTGATATGAAGGTGCTGACGGTGAGCGAGCTTTCTCCTGAGGTGATGGTGGAGCAAATTGCGGTTATAGAGTAATGCGGCCGGTGAGGTGAGGCGAAGCGATGAGTATTGAAACAAAGCTGGAGGTGCTCCAGGCGCCTTCCCGGGATGAATTGTACCGGGAGTTGTTTGAGCGGTTCGGAAGCCTGCAGTATCATATCATTGATGAAAAGGTGAAGCGGAAGTTCCCGCTGTTTTGGCGAAAGCAGTATGAGTTGAAGGTGATGCTGGTGCTGCAGGTGCAGCAGCCTGCTCCGCAGCCGGATATCCCCGCAGCGGGAGCGGAAGAGACAGAGATTGCGGCTCCCCCGAAGGATGCGGTGCAGGCATTGCTGCGTAAGCTCGAGGACAGCCCGGCAGCGCGGCTGCCATCAAGGACTATGGGGCATGACGGCAGAAAGGCAGTCCTGCTGCAGCTGCTTGGCGATTCATTCACGGTTGTTCCTGCAAATGCACGCTCAGCAGCAGCTGTGCCGCAGCAGCAGGAGCTGCAGCAGCTGAAGGAAGCTATTGCGCTCATCCAGCAGAAGCTCGGCGAGCAGGAGCAGGCAACCTCGCCGCTGTTCTCTGATTTATTGTTCGGACAGACGGACCAAACGAAATAGAAGGGGGAGAAGAACACAGAGGCAATCTGCTTCTGGTTCGTTGCGAATGAGTCAAGGATTATATATCGGCTCCATGGGGATGATGACGTACATGCGGCGCTTGGATACGCATGCCAATAATATAGCCAATGCGCAGACAACGGGTTTTAAAGCTGATTTTCTGACAACAAAGCCGATTGCAAACCATACAATGTACCGTCAGGATGATGGTGGCCGTACAGGGATTGGCAATGAGGATTATGCTGTTATGTCGGCCAGGGTATACTCGAAGCTGCAGCCCGGGGCGATGCAAATTACGAACAGCCCAACCGACTTGATGCTCGAGGATGGGATGGAGGGGAATACATCCTTCTTCGTTGTCGAGCAAAATGGCGAGTCGATGCTGACAAGAAATGGCCATTTTGGAGTGAATGAGGAAGGGTACCTGAAGACAGAAACGGGGTCCTATGTGCTCGATGTCAATAACAATCATATTCAGGTGCCGTCCGGTACAAAAGTGGGTGTGACGGCAGAGGGGTATTTGTATGATGTAAATACAGGCAAAAACATTGCCCAGCTGCAGACAAGAAGTGTGAGTGCCGCTGCTTCTGACCAGCTGGTCAAGCATGAGAACGCCGGATTCACTTTGGATGGGATGCAAATCGGAAATCTCCCTTCCGGTACAGCGAAAGTGCATAACTATATGCTGGAGGCCTCCAATGTAGATATGACAAAGGAAATGGCGGAGGTTATGACAAACCAACGGAGCATCCAAGCTTCTCAGCGCATTATGACATCCTTTGATAAAATTTATGAAAAAGAAGCAAATGAACTTGTGAAATAGCCTGCCGCTGCGGCAGGCTTTTTCTATTTGGGAATATAGCAGAGAAGGATGCCTATGGAGAAACACCGGACTCCTTCATTGTAAGGAAATGTGCGAACTATTATAATAAAGCAGACTATTATGAGAGAGGAGCGGACGTACGTGAAACTTGTCATTGCCGAGAAGCCGGACCAGGCCATGAAGCTGGCGGCGCCGTTTCGCCCGAAGAAGAAGGACGGTTATGCAGAGGTTGCCCCGAATGAATTATTCCCGGAGGGCGCTTACTTTACTTGGGCGGTCGGCCATATTTGCGAGCTGCTGCCGCCGGAGGAATATAACGAGTCATGGAAGCGCTGGACGCTGGGCACATTGCCCATGATTCCGGAGGCCTTTCAATATAAAGTGATGAAATCCAAATCAAAGCAGTTTTATATCATTAAGGATTTGCTGAAAAAGCCGGAGGTGAAGGAGATTATTCATGCCGGGGACGCCGGGCGGGAAGGTGAGCTGATCGTGCGCACTATTTTGCAGACAGCCCGGACCCGGAAACCGATGAAGCGTCTCTGGATTTCCTCTCTGACAGAAAAAGCAGTCCGGGACGGCTTTCGCAGCCTGCTGGCGGAAGAGGATACACGAAGCCTGTATCATGAAGCCTACAGCCGTGCCTGCGCCGATTGGCTGGTGGGAATGAATGCATCCCGTGTATATACCATTCTGATGAAGCAAAAAGGAATTCAGGATGTTTTTTCTGCCGGGCGGGTGCAGACGCCTACATTGGCGCTTGTGGTGAAGCGGGAAAAGGAAATTGCCAGTTTTGTGTCAAAGCCGTTTTGGGAAGTGCTTGCCCTGTTTGACATCAATGGCAAGCAGTATGAGGGGAAATGGCATAAGGATGAGGAATCGCGGCTCGATAACCCGGAGATGGCAGCAAAAATTGCGGCCTTCTGTCTTGGAAAGCCGGCTCAGGTGGCGGAAGCGGAGAAGGAGCGGAAGGAGTATCAGCCGCCCTATTTGTTTAATCTGTCTTCTCTCCAGGCAACAGCTAACCGTGCCTTTAAATTTTCACCGAAGAAAACGCTAGACTTGGCCCAAAGCTTATACACAAAGGGATATTTGTCCTATCCCAGATCGGATTCCTCCTTTGTGACAAAGGGAGAAGCGGCCGGTTTTCCAGATATCTTGCAGAAGCTGGCCAAGCAGGAGGCATATCAGGCATATTTCCCGACCCCGATTGCTTCCATTATGGATAACAAACGGTATGTGAACGAGAAGAAGGTGACAGACCACTATGCCATCATCCCGACAGAGCAGGTACCGAACGTGGACAAGCTGGGCGGTGATGAGCGGAAGCTGTATGATTTGGTGGTAAAGCGTCTCATAGCCGCCTATTATGAAGCCGCCATCTTCGACTATACAACCATCACAACGCTGGTGGACGGCCGGGCTGTCTTCCTTTCAAAGGGAAAACAGCAGATCCGGGAGGGCTGGCGCAAGGTGCTGTTTCAGGAAACGGCACAGGATGAGGATGACGAGGCCTTGCTTCCCCCGCTGGAAAAAGGAGAAGAGGGCATAACGTTGGATGTGCGTGTAAAGGAAGGGAAAACACAGCCGCCAAAGCGCTATACAGAGGGGCAGCTCATTACAGTGATGAAAACAGCCGGCAAGGTGCTGGAGGATGAAGCGCTGGAGAAGGTGCTGAATAAGACAGAGGGGCTTGGCACAGAAGCTACGCGCGCCGGCATTATCACGATGCTGAAGGACCGAAAGTACATGGAAGTAAGGAACAACCAAGTGTATGCGACAGAAAAAGGCATCCTGCTGATTGATGCCATTGGGGAACACATTCTCGCTTCACCGGAAATGACTGCGCGCTGGGAGCAGCGTCTGGCGGAAATCGGACAAGGAAAGGCTGATCCGGATGCCTTCATGGAACAGGCGAAGAAGCTGGCGTCCAGAATTGTGGAGAGTGCGCAGCAGGCAGCCGGGTCCTGGGATTTCACCGGTGTTGATACGGAGGCAATGAGCCAAAAACGGGAGAAAAAGGCAGCGGTGCCGGTGGGGATTTGCAAAAAATGCGGCGGGCAGGTTGTGGATAAAGGCACCTTCTATGGCTGTGCCAACTATAGCAAAACAAAGTGCAATTTTACATTTTCCAAGAAGATTCTAGGCAAGACTCTCTCGCAGGCAAATGCCAAAAAGCTGCTGAAGGAAGGGCGCACCGGCTTGATTAAGGGCTTTAAAAAGGGAGAGAAGACGTTTGATGCCGTACTTGTGTGGAGCGAGCAGGAGCAGCGTGTGAACTTCTCATTCGAGCAGTAGGAAGCGCATGTTTGAAGAGAAATATTTGCGGCTTCCGCAAACTGCAACAAAGCTGAAATTACCTTTGTGCTTTCCATTATGATGAGATTGAGGGGATGTTGTATACGTATACGTACATAACATCCTCTTCATCTGTATATCGTATGGAAAGGTTTCCGTTTCCTTTGCGCCTAAAAAATGGTAGCATAGTAGGGTGACTGAAATGCATGTGAAAGGAAGATATGTATGACACAGGTACAAGCATTTATTTTTGACTTAGACGGCGTAATTACGGATACGGCCGAGTATCATTATCTTGCATGGAAACAGCTTGGCGGAGAGCTGGGCATCCCGTTTGACCGTGAGTTTAACGAGCAGTTGAAGGGTGTGAGCCGTATGGAGTCCCTCGAGCGAATTTTGGCTTTGGGAAACCGCCAGCATGATTTCACCGCAGAAGAAAAGGAAGCATTGGCAACGAAGAAGAATGAACATTACAAGGAACTGATTACGAAAATTACACCGGCGGATGTTCTGCCTGGCATCACGGAGTTTCTGCGGGCCATCCGTGCGCATGGTCTTAGAATCGGGATGGCCTCTGCAAGCAAGAACGCTTTTGTAGTGGTGGACCGTCTGGGTGTACAGGAATATTTTGATCATATTGTAGATGCCGCGACAGTAGCCAACAGCAAGCCGCATCCGGAGGTATTCCTGCGTGCAGCGGAGGTATTGGGCGTGCCGGCGGAAGCCTGCATTGGCGTCGAGGATGCCGAGGCCGGGGTGGAAGCCATTAAAGCAGCGGGTATGTTCGCAGTTGGCGTAGGCACGAAGGAAGCAATGGCAAAGGCCGATGTAGTTGTGGCAGGCACGGCGGAATTGAGCTATGAGGAGATTGTCGCAGCTTTTGCGGCGCATACACGCCGTTGAGTGAAAACGGTTGCGCAATCCTTGGACAGGCTATCAGCCTGTCTTTTTTGCATGGACATTTTTGGGAATTACTCATATAATAGGGATAATTCTATTTGGAACGGAGTGATGTTTTATGGTGAATGTACAAGTGAAGTACGCAGAAGCAGGAACAGAAGGAGCGGTGTCCGGATTCTGACATTCACCGGGTCCTTCTGCATTTTAAAATCAGGAGGATATACCATTGAAAAATGAAAAGCTATTGGATTTGGGCTGGAACGAATTTTTTGACGGGCAGTGCCCGGCGGAACGTACAGCGGGGCGTATTGTGCTGGAGCACAAGCACCTGTACCGTGTCATGACAGATGACGGGGAGTACTTGGGAGAGCTCTCGGGAAAGTTCCATTACCGGGCTGCTGTGAAAAGCGATTATCCGAGTGTCGGAGACTGGGTTTGGCTGACGAAGCTTCCGGATGAGCGGAAGGCAGTCATTCACGGGGTATTCACCCGCAGAAGTGCATTCTCCCGCAAGGAGGCCGGCGAACGGACAGAGGAGCAAATCGTGGCGGCCAATGTGGACTACGTGTTTCTCGTGAATGCGTTGAACCGTGATTTTAATGTAAGGCGCTTGGAGCGATATTTACTGGTTGCCTATGAAAGCGGGGCAATGCCCGTGATTGTGCTGACCAAAAGCGATTTATGCGGGGATGTAGCGGGGAAGGTGGCAGAGGCTGAAGGCGTTGCCTTTGGTGTGCCCATTGTGGCTGTCAGCAGCTTGGAAGGCAGCGGTATAGAGCAGTTGGCGCCTTATTTGGAGAGGGGCCGGACTGTTGCTCTTCTTGGTTCTTCCGGGGCAGGCAAGTCAACGCTGCTGAACGCGCTTGCCGGCCGGGACGTCAGCAAAATCGGCGATATCCGTGAGAGCGATGACCGGGGCAAGCATACAACCACGCATCGGGAGCTGTTTTCGTTGGCGTCGGGGGCGCTGGTTATTGACACACCTGGAATGCGCGAGCTGCAGCTTTGGGAAGGCAGTGATGCTATAGGGGCGGCCTTTGCAGATATTGAGGCGTTTGGGGCGGTATGCCGGTTCAGCGATTGCCGTCATGAACAGGAGCCGGGCTGTGCTGTCAGAGCGGCAATTGAAACAGGAGAATTGCCGGCAGGGAGGCTTGTCAGCTATAATAAGCTGCAGAAGGAGCTCGCTTACGCAGCACGCAAGCAGGATGCGGGTTTGGCTCGGCAAGAAAAGGAAAAATGGAAGAAAATCAATCAAACGATGCGAAAGCAGGGGAAAAAGAGGTGAGCCACACCTCTTTTTTGTGCCTGTTGTAAGATGGAGGACATACTATGATTCAAGAAGCACTGAGGGCGTTTTTTCAAAGTGAGCCGGGAGAATGCCGGACCGGGCATCGATACGTTTTGACAGAACAGGATGGGACGTACAGCATCTCCTCGGATGCCGCTGTAGAATATACAGGGAACCGCATAATCATTGAGTGCACGGAGGAAAATGAAGTCCGTATTGTGCTGCAGCAGGCTGGCAGGCCGCTTGTGCACGTGCAGCGGATTGAAATGGAGCGGGTTGTTCCCATACGTGATGATGGGGAAGAGGCCTTGCAGTTTGTGCTTGCGCGTATGTCAAGCCGCATGATCCAGGTGCAGCTTAAGCCGTTTTTTGCGGTGGAGATGGGGCTGTTCTGGGAGTTTTGTGACGATTGTGATGAATAGAGGGCGGCATCATATAGGCGGACGTAAAGTGTGTATCCTTTATGTCCGCCTTTTTGTCTGCCTTGGCAGCCGGCAGCGGCTTGGAGCTTTTTGGTGAGCAGCGAGGCTCTCATCTGTTCGCCTGTTTGATGGCCAGAAGCGGGAGGAGCACAAGGCTGATCCAGCCTATCAGCGGGTAGAGTGTATGAAGCAAATCGCCGTAGCCGATATAGCTGATGCAATAGCTGACTGCCAACAGGACATAGATAATCATGTCACTCCGCCAGCCCGCCATGGATTGCAGCTGCTTTGTCATGCCGAATACATTGCCAATCAGGGTCGTGAAAATTTCGCCGTAGATAACAAAGACAAAGAAAAAGTGGAACACAGGATTAAAGCGGCGCACGACCTCCGCCATCGGAATATTGTACTGGGCAAAGTCCGGCACAGAGAGTAAAGCAAACTGGCTGCAGATCAGAATCAGACATAGACCTGCTCCGCCCAGCATGCCGCCGGCCCGGACGGCTTTTTCATCATTCACTTCATAAGCAAGCGGCACAAGGACACTTTGGGAAAGGGCAAGATTCATGGCGACATATGTAATAGGACTCGTCACCCATCGCCAGTTCCATTCCTCCTGCGGGACGGAATTTGTGAGAATCGGCCATGCCTGCGATAAAGTCGTGGAAAACAGCCCGATGATAAACAGCATCATAATGGGCACAACGAGTGAATTGACACCGAATACCCCGGATAGCCCCCGCGTAGAAATAAAGATGCAGACAAAGACCGTGAGCAGCACACCGAGCTGGCGCGGCCAGTTCAGCTGCTCTTGAAATACAGCCCCTGCTCCTGACAGCATGACACTTGTGACACCCAATAGCACAAGCAGGAGCACCATATTCACGATATTGCCGAATACATCGCCAAACAAGTATTTATTGAACTCTTGGGCGGAGTAGGCGCGTATGCGCATCGACAGCAGCATCATGCGCGTGCCGAGCCACATGAATAAAAGCCCGCTGCCAAGAATGCCGAGAAAGCCGTAGGTGCCATACATCGTGAAGAATTCGACGATTTCCCTCCCTGTCGCAAAGCCGGCACCGACAATTGTTCCGATATAAGTGGCCGCGATTTTTTTGGCCACCTTCCATTGTTGATCGTTCATAGCTTCCCCCCTCTGAGACGGGTTTGTTATATGCATATGAGGGGACTTGGCCAATTAGACATGCGTGTATTTCGAAAAGTGGCGGGTGGTACAGTAAAGGTTGTTTGTTTCGGGTATGCTACGTGTATCCTGCAGTTTTAAAGATATTTTTACATTTTAATGATAAATACTACCTAATCATTATAAAAGGGGACGGTGTCAGGAAATGAGTGAAGTACAGTATGAAGCTGTTGTGCAAGAGTTAAATAAGCAGGTGGCCAATTGGAGTGTGCTGTATGTGAAGCTGCACAACTATCACTGGTATGTAAAGGGACCGCAATTTTTTACGCTTCATGCAAAGTTTGAGGAGCTCTATACAGAGGCGGGTGCATACATTGATGAGATTGCAGAGCGCATTCTGGCACTGAAGGGGCAGCCGATGGCAACGATGAGAGAGTACTTGGAAGCATCTACTGTAAAAGAGGGACAAGGAACGGAGAATGCAGAGGAAATGGTGCAGGAGATTGTAAATGACTACTCCGCCATTATCGCCGAACTGCGGGAGGCCATGGAGATTGCCGGGCAAGCGGAGGATGAGACAACAGCAGACATGCTGCTGGCCATCCATATGGCCCTGGAGAAGCATGTATGGATGCTGGGTGCGTTTCTTCGGTAAAAAAAGCTTCATAACTGTGTCCAAAGCAATCGGAGATTCTATGGTATAATGTAGGTGGAGAGGGAGTGATTGCATGTTCCGTTTCTTTAAGGAAGGAAAGGGAAAAAGAGAGATTACACAGCAAGAGCTGGAAATTGCGATTGCGGCGTTTCTCGAGCAGCACCCGAATATTGCCTATACTGTACTGGTGAACGAAGATTATACAGTAAATTTCAAGCTGCTGAAGCCTTATTTGCCGGCGGTGCCGCTCAACCAATTTTTGATTACCAGGGAAACACTGGAGGTGTTTCCGGATACTCCGGAGTATCGGGAATTGATTCAAGAGATTGATGCAGTGCAGAAGGCTGTGGATCAGTATGTGATGGACAAAGAAACGTTTCCGGTTGTGGAAAGCGATGAATATCACCGGATTTGCCCAATGAAGCTGCTGCCTTATTTACGCCGGCAGCTTGAGCGGGAATTGTATATATCCGAAAAGCACTATCTGGTCAGCAGCAGACCGGACCATAAGAAGATTGGATAAGAGGGTGTGGAAGCGCACCTTCTTTTTTGTGTGTAAGAATTGCCGGAACAAGGGTGCAGCCCTTACAATGGGAAGGTTGGGATTTTGAAAAGAACGGGGATGTTAGAATGAAGTGGAAAGAATGGAATCGCAATCTGAAAATCCGCCTGGTCGGCGAATGGCTGTTTGGTTTGTTCTTTTGGATGCTGCTGCCGTTCATGGCAATTTATTTTTCGGAAACATTGGGAAAAGCAACAGCAGGAATCCTGCTTGTTGTGTCGCAGTTGCTGTCAGTGGCGGCGAACCTGGTGGGCGGATATTTGGCGGATACGTATGGCCGGAAACGAATGATGGTCGTTTCTGCAACGGTGCAAACTGCGGCCTTCTGTCTATTTGCATACGCAAACTCGCCATGGTTGGAATCGCCTGTGCTGACGTTCATCGCGTTTTCTCTCGTCGGCATCATGGGCTCCTTTTATTACCCGGCGAGCGCAGCCATGGTGGCGGATTTGGTTGAGGAAGAGAAGCAAAACAGTGTATTCGCTGTCTTTTATACCATGATTAATGTAAACGTTGTGCTTGGCCCGATTTTGGGCGCGTACTTCTTCTTTACAAGCCGGTTTGAGCTTCTCTTAGTCAGCGCACTGGTGAATGCAGCAGTTACGCTTGTGTTTTGGCGCTATGTGGAAGAGACCCTGCCGGCGGAGCAGCGGACAAAGCGCAAAAGAGGCGGCAGCTGGATTTCATTCGTCACGGACCAAGTGCGAAGCTACCGGGTTATTCTGCAAGACAAGGTGTTTCTGTTATTTATTGTCGCCGGTATTCTGATTGCCCAGACGTTTACGCAGATTGATTTGCTGGTGGCAGTCTATATTAAGGAAACCGTACCGCTGCAGCAGCTGCTGAGCTTTACGGTAAATGGCGAAAAGCTGTTCAGTTGGATCATTGCGGAGAATGGCTTTTTAGTGGCTTTATTCACTGTGTATGTGACAAAGATTGCGGACCGCTTTAATGAGCGGAACATCTTTGTGGCTTCTTCCGTTGCTTACGGCATTGCCATGATCATATTCGGCAATACTGTGGCAGCATGGGGCTTGATCTTTGCGATGGCGCTATTTACAATGGCTGAGATTATGGTGGTTGGCATTCAAAACAGCTTTATTTCCAAGCTGGCGCCGGAGGATACGCGCGGGCAATATTTCGCGGCTGCTTCCTTGCGCTGGTCAGTCGGCCGGACTCTTGCGCCGTTGGCCATTCCCATGACGGAGTGGATTGGCTATCGGATGACCTTTATGTCCATTGCTGTGTTAGCGTTTGTCAGCGCCGGCCTGTACGTCTATATGTACCGGCTGTTTGGGCAAAAAGAAGCAGGGGTCCATCAGATGGCAAGCAATGAGTGAGTGCGGGTGTAAGACCCGTGCTTTTTTCATATCAAGAAGCAGGGGAGCTTTGCAGGAGGAGGGTGATGTTGTTGGAATGGAAGGAAATTCAGTTGGGAGATACAGACGGATTGGAGCAAGCGCTGCAGCTGTATGACGAAATGTTTCCGCTGCCGGTTCGGGAGCCGCATGAGGTGTTTTGGAACGGGCTGCGATATGGAGCAGGGCAGGGGCAGGGCAGCTTCCGTTTTCTTGTTGCCTGTGAGGGAAAGCAGGTGAATGCCTTTGCCACCGGCCATTATTTCCAGGACATGCATGCGGCTTTCATCGTGTACATCGCGGTCAGGCCATCAGTCCGGCACCACGGGCTTGGCTCACAGACCTTGCAGCGCATGGAGGAGCTGCTGCGCGGGGGCGCAGCAGCCCCGCTTCGGGCTGTTATCCTTGAAGCAGAAAAGGAAGAACTGGCACATGATGAACAGGAGCGGGTGGATTGTATGCGGCGCAGCTGTTTCTTCATCAGAAACGGCTATCGGAAATATGAGGGACTGGAGTACGTGCAGCCCCCTCTGCATGCAGGAGAACAACCGGTTCCGCTGCAGCTGTTCATAAAAGGTCCAAGGCAGACAAGCCCGGATGTCCGGTCTTATGTACAAGCCATGTACAGAGAGAAGTACGCGGCAGTGAATGGAATTCAGAGTGAAGTGTTGGAGCGCTGTCTGCGGCAAATGGGATTGGAATCATCTTAAGGCGAAGCAGTGTATGCACCTTGTCCGTCATGGCCGGCCAATCATAGGTGATTGCTTGTTTTTACATCTCCATTCACTTCCCCAAGAAAGCTGACTCTTCATATATTTGCGGAAGGCCTTTGGGTATCCTGCCGGTCCCAAAGGAAAAACCCGGGCAGGCTGCCCGGGTCCCGCGGCATCAGTAATGGATGCCGCGGCCAAAATGGTTCATTTCCACAAGGTCAAGGATATATTGATAATTGTCAATTGACATCTGGATTGCTTCACGTTCCTGCTCCGTTAATGCCTGAGTTTGCAGCTTGTGCAAAAGGCTTTGCTTTTGTCCTTCTAGGCGGTCTTTAATTTCCTGGTAATTGTAAGTATGTGTGTTTGTCATCACCTATAACCCCTTTCCGGTTTTTTCCTTCCCTACCCTTAGTATAGAAGAAAAGAATGACAGAGTTCACACAGCAATATGGATTTTTCATGAATGTTTGCACAATTTCCAAAAATGCAGATTCTAGTATGTTTTAGGGGATACTTTCAATAAATTCCTGTATGATAAGAAGGGAGTAAAAAGGAGGCGTTTGGAATGCAGGAGGCAGTGTCTATTTTGCATGAAGGGCAAGTGCTGCGCGGGATGCAGCATATTCCGGGAGGAGCGGAAAGCGCGCCGGCAGTCATTTTGCTGCATGGCTTTACCGGTACTAAGCTGGAGCCGCACCGCCAGTTTTTGAAGATTTCACGGGCGTTGGAGCAGCAAGGGGCGGCGAGCTTCCGGTTTGACTTTCTTGGCAGCGGTGAAAGCGACGGCAATTTCGAGGAGATGACGGTGCTGCGTGAACTGGCGGAAGCCAAGACAATCTTGGAATATGTACGTTCACATCCGGCAGTGGATCCAAACCGGGTAACCGTGCTCGGCTTCAGCCTTGGGGGGCTTGTGGCCAGCCTGCTTGGGGGCGACGTGCAGGATGATATTCATAAGCTCATTCTCGTGGCGCCTGCGGGAACGTTCCCGCAAAAGGCAGCCATGTTTGCTGATGAAGCGATGTACATACCGGAAAAGGATGCCTATGATTTGGACGGAAACCTGATTGGCCGTGCCTTTGTGGAAGAAGCAGCCGGTATTGAAGTATGGGAGCGGGCATCTGCCTTTCGTAAGGAAGTGCTGCTGATTCATGGGACGAATGACGAGGCGGTGCCCTTTGAGGTGTCTTCGCTGTACATGAAGCAGTGCTATAAGGAGCAGGCAACGCTGCATGTGATTGCCGGGGCGGACCACACCTTTAACAGCTTCCTTTGGGAGCAGGATTTAATTGCAGCTGTATGCAAGTTTGTCTGACGGAGAGCCCGGGCACATGGCCCGGCTCTTTTTGCTATAATAGAGAAAATATGCAGGGAGAGATGAAGATGGAAGGGAAAATTCCAGTCACGATTTTAACCGGGTACTTGGGATCAGGAAAAACAACGCTGCTGAATCGGCTGTTGGCGGATACGCACGGCCGCAAGCTGGCAGTCATTATCAATGAGATCGGCAGCGTGAATATAGACGGCAAGCTTGTGATGAATGTAGAAGAGGGCATGATGGAGCTTACAAACGGCTGCCTATGCTGCACTGTGCGGGAGGATTTGGTGCAATCCTTGCGGCAGCTGGCACAGGCAAGGGAGGCCGGAGACGTTCAATTTGAAGCTTTGGTAATTGAAACAACAGGCTTAGCGAATCCGGGCGGGATCATCCAAACCTTCTTCGCAGTGCCGGACGTCCAGGCTGCTTATACCATCGACGGGGTGGTAACGGTCGTTGATGGCTATCATTTGGACAAGCATATAGAGAAGGGGGCGGAGGCGGAAGAGCAGATTGCATACGCAGACGTGGTTCTGCTGAATAAGGCGGATTTGCTGACAGGGAAACAGCAGCAGGAGCTGGCCGCTTATATACAGAGATTGAATCCGACAGCGGAAGTCATTCCAACCATTCAGGCAAATCTTGATACGGGCCGGCTGCTGCAGCTGCAAACCCTGCTGACAAAGGATCGTCTAGAAGCACGCGGGCTTGGAGGCGCGAGCCATTTGAGCGGAGTCACCTCCTTTGTCATCCGGGAAGAACGGCCGTTGGATTTACAAATGGTGTATGAGCTCATGGGCGCCATCGTGCAGGAACTGGGTGATTATCTGTATCGCTATAAGGGGATTCTATACATTGCGGAACTGGAAAAGCGGGTGGTGTTTCAGGGAGTCCACAGCATGTTCGCCGCTGCGTATGACAGAGAATGGCGTGAGGGAGAAGTCCGGGCCAGCGAGCTTGTATTTATTGGGCAGGGCATAAGCAAGGAATGGTTTGCGGAGCATTTGCGGCAATGCGCTGCAGAATAAGGAGCATTGTGGAGCCCCCGGAAAAGGAGGCTCTGCAACCTTATATGCTTACACACAACGAAAAAGGTGTTTTCGTTGTTTACTGCATGGAATCTTGAATGCCCTGATCCATCTTTTTGCGTCCCGGTGACGGGCTGTCTTTCGGCACATGGTTGGTGGCCGTACGGCGCGCCTGCTTCTTCTTGCCCTTTGCCATAGCTATCCCCTCCTTATCACCTATAATGTGAGCGGAGCAAAGCAGAATTATGCAGAAAAAGCCTCCGCTTGGGGAGGCTTGGCATTAGGAATTCATGGCTGTCTGCAAGGCTTTCAGATTTTCCTCCATCAGGGTGAAGTAGTCTTTTTTAGCCTTCAAGTCTTGGTCTGAAATGGTGGAGATATGGTGCAAATATAATGCTTTTGTGTTTGTTTCCTTTTGTACCACCTCTGCCACTCTTGGGGTGGAGAAGGTTTCAAACAGAATGTATTTGATTCCGTGCGCCTTTGCCGTGTCGGCAATGGCAGCCAGCTGCTTTTGGGAAGGCTCCTGCGCGGAGGAGACGCCGGTGACTGCGATTTGCTTGATACCGTAACGGTGCTCCCAGTAGCCGTAAGCAGCATGGGATACAAGCACTTCTTTTGTTTTCGCGTGCTGAACCAGATCTTTAAATTGCTGATCCAGTTGCGTAAACTGCTGCGCCAGCGCCTCGTAGTTTTTCTCAAACTCCGTTTTATGGGAAGGCTCCAGCTTTACCAGCGCATTTTTAATCGCTTCAGCCTGCTTCATCGCCAGAAGCGGATCCAGCCATACATGCGGGTCTTCGTCATGCTCATGCCCTGCTGTTGCATCCTCATCATCGGAGGCCTTCAGCAAGGCAAGCCCCTTCGAAGCGTTTACAATGCTTACCTTTTCCTTCTTCAGAGATTGCTCCACTTTGTCAACAAAAGGCTCCAATTCTGCGCCATTGTATACAAATACATTTGCTTTCGCAATTTGCACCATTTGCTTTTGGGAAGGTTCAAATGTATGTGCATCTGCACCTGCAGGGTAAATGGATTGCACATCTACATAGTCGCCGCCAATTTTCTTTGTAAAATCAGCCAGTGGGAAAATGGTTGTATATACGGTCAGCTTTCCATCCTGCTTCGTTGCTTCCGGGCTCTTTAAACAGCCGGAAAAAAGCAGTGATGCACCAAGCAATACAGAGAGGGCTGCTGCTTTTAGTTTCATAGGTTTTCCGCCCCTTTCATCATGTCCATTCTGCATTATATCGTAACTGTTCCGCTTTGTATATTTTTTTCTCCTGCGTACTCAGAAGGGCGGAAGCCTACCATTCATTCTGCCCGAATCGGGCGGAAAATACGTATGCTTTCCGTATTTCTTTGACACGGCTGTATCAAACAGGCCCGGAAAATAAAGCGTAACCTTTTCGATTTGGCAGATAGGCTCAAGTATACTATGAAACTTCCCTTCTGACAATAAACAGGAATAATTCTGATTTATTACGAGATGCCGGACCCGCGCAGCTCGATTATATGTGCCAAAATGTTCAAAAATTGCAGGAATAGAGAAAAAGGTTTAGGTATACCTCTGTTGCCCTCCTAATATATTAGAGCAAGACGATATAAGGGGGAATGGTTATGGAGTACGGATTTGAGGCATTTTTTATTTTAATTGGCGTGCTGTTCCCGTTGGTGTGCTGTGTGATTTTCCTTTATGCCCTTGTCGGAAGCCTGGGCAGCTCCAGTACGGTGGACCCGCTGCCGGAGGAGATTGAAAAGGGGTAGGCGGGAACAGGAGGCCGGACTGGCGGAAGAGCGGGGCTTTTCGCCAGTTTTTTTTGTGCTTTCTGCAGAACAAACGATGGCATTGTATGCATAAGTTTCCTGTATTCCTGCATTTCCAAACATGATAGGATAAAGGAGTATGAGATGTCAGAGCGAACAGTCAGAAAGAGAGGAATCATTTTATGGAGAGAAACGAGATTTTGCTGTACGAGAACGAGGCGGTCAAGTACACCATTACTGAGGATGGCTACATATTTCGTTATTGCTTCCAGAACAAGTGGGTGTTGCTGGAAAGCGCTCCTGTGAGCGAGGCGCATTACATCGTTTCTAAGCTTCATCAGGCTTCCAAGCAGCTGCAAGCGCTATCTTTGGCCGTGGATTATGCTGTGTATGAAGAATTCTATGAGAAAATGAAAAACCAGCAAAAAGGACGGAAGCTGGATTATGTGATGTCAATATTGAATTAAGCCTGCCTGCAGCGGGCTTTTTTTCATACGGGGATGCAGGCGGATAATATGTTCCGGATCAGAATATATATGGAGCAATCTATTTTTTCTTTCCGCATTCAAAAAAGCTTCTCTCGGCGGGAAGCCGGCGGAAAAGCAGTTGCAACCGTCATGCCGTGTTCGTTATACTTGCTAATAAATACTATGTTTAACTGGGGTACATATGATGCATACACGAACAGCGCTCGTACTTGGAGCGACAGGTCTTGTCGGGCAAGAGGTTGTCCGGCAGCTGCTGGATTCGCCGGCGTACAGTTCCGTTGCCATTCTCACAAGAAGGCCGCTGGATTGGGAAAGCCCGAAGCTGCATCAGCACATTGTTCAGTTTGATGAGCTGGAGGTATATGCTGCACAATTTCAAGTGCATGACGTATACTGCTGCCTTGGTACAACGATTAAAAAGGCGAAGACAAAGGAGCAGTTCTGGAAGGTTGATTATGAGTACACAATTCAGGCAGCAAAGCTGGCTGCCGGGCAGGGTGTACAAAACTTTTTAGTGATTTCTTCGATGGGGGCCAGTGAAAAGTCACTGTTCTTCTACTCACAGGTAAAGGGCAGGATGGAACGTGAATTGAAACAGCTGCCGATTCGCAGCATCCATGTGCTTCGCCCCTCGCTTCTGTTGGGAGAGCGGGAGGAGTTTCGCTTTGGCGAGAAGCTGGCTGAGAAAGTGTCGGCAGCCTTCCCTTTTCTGTACAGCGGAGCTTTGCGGAAATACCGCCCCATTACGGCGGAGCAGGTGGCCAAGGCCATGTGCAGACTGGCATTGGCAGACGGGAAGGGCATCCATGTCCATGAATCGGATGAGCTGGGAGGCAATGACAAATGAGGGGTGAGAAAATGGACCGGACGATTTTGGACTTATTCAGCTTGGCTGCTGAAACCGCGGCAGCTGCGCATCAAGGCCAAACACGCAAGGGGAATGGAATGCCGTATATTACGCATCCATTCACAGTGGCGCTGCTGCTGCAGGAGGCAGGATGTTCCCCTGCTGTGATTACAGCGGGTCTCCTTCATGATACGATTGAGGATACGAGCCTCACATACCAGGATTTGCAGCGTAACTTCGGAGCTGCTGTTGCCGATATTGTACAGCAGTGCTCGGAGCATGATAAGGAAAAGTCTTGGGAGGAGCGCAAGCAGTATACGATTGCGCATGTACAGACCATTTCGCCGGAAGCATGTATGGTGATTTGCGCAGATAAGCTCCACAACATCCGATCTACCGTAAAGGGAAAGGAGAAGGAGGGCGAGCTTGTTTGGAAGCGATTTACCCGCGGCAGAGAGCAGCAGGAATGGTATTACCGGAGCATGGTGGAAGCGCTCGGAAAGAGAATTCCAGGTTTTTCCTTGTATGGTATGCTGCGAAGAGAAGTTGAAGAACTGTTTGCATAGCAAAGGCGGAGGCAATGCCTCCGCCTTTGCTATGCAAACAGCAGATGCTCTCTCTCTCATTTTGGCTTATAATAGAATAGACAGGAGTGAGAGTATGTATCAGAGCTACTATAAAAGCGAGCTTGGCTGGATTGAAATCAAAGGGACGGAGAGCGGAATTGCGGCTGTTGAATTTGTGGAGAATCCGGGGACGGAGCAATTTCATCCCATCGTGGAGCAGGCAAAGACAGAGCTGGATGAATATTTCAAAAAGCAAAGGACAGCATTCACGGTTCCCCTTTGCGCTGCAGGCACCCCTTTCCAAAAGCAGGCATGGGATGCGTTATGCACCGTTCCGTTTGGCGAAACTGCATCGTATGCAGACATGGCGGTGAAGGTGGGAAATCCAAAAGCCGTCCGTGCCATCGGGGGAGCGAACAATAAAAATCCTATTTCCATTATTGTTCCGTGCCATCGGATAATTGGCAAGAATGGCAAGTTGGTCGGGTATGGCGGCGGCCTTTGGCGAAAAGAATGGTTACTGAAGCATGAAGGCGTGCTGCCGGAAGAGGCAGGCAAATAACAAAAGCAAGGAAGCAGAAAGAGGCTGAAATGAAAACAGAGGATATACATAGATTTGCGGGAAAGAATGCGGGGTATTACGAGCGGGCCTGGAGGAAGAAAAAGCGTGTGGCCTGGAACAGCGCGGCTTTTCTGTTTCATGCGGCTTGGCTTGGCTTCCGGAAAATGTACCTGTATGCGATTCTGTTTTTTCTATTACTGACTGTTGCACACGCACTTGCGTATGCGGCCGGATGGAATTATGCACTTCCAATCATTAATATTACCATACCGGCGCTGCTTGTGGTGCTGGCGGCCATGGCAGGACTCGGACTGTTTGGCAATCACCTCTATCGCCTGCATGCACAACGCAAGGCCGGGAAGGCTGCAGGTGTGGAGGAGGAAGCGAAGCATTTCTTTTTACAGGCTGCCGGCGGAACGAGTTGGCTGGGGGTGCTGTTTGTCGTATGCCTGGGAGTTGTAGCGCATGTCGCCAGCCATGTGTTGTTTCCCACTCAGCTTGATATTATCCGGACGGTGAAGAACAGCTCGCTGTACAATTATCCGCTGTATGAAATCGGCGAAACCTTTGAAGAATATTTTCAGGACCCTTCGTGGACGTACTCTCATGCGCCGGATGGACTGGAGATGGTGGAATTTCATGGCACTGACAAAGAGTACGGGCGTGTGGATATGCAATTTTTGGTGGATTACCGCATGAAGGAAATTGAACCGTATTCGCTGAAAGTCTCCGGAAAAGAGCGAACTGAAAAGCAAATGGGAGAGCTGCTGGACCGGGTGTTCCATGTGGAAACGCCGTTTGAATTGGATGATCAGTTGGATGAGGGAAGCAAGAAAAGTGCGATGTAGGCTGCCGTTGCGGGCAGCCTTTTTGATTTGAACGGTCTATTGCCGGAGCAGTTGGAGATTATTTTTCTAATATACGTATAAAGTGCTGGGAATATAGTGTGAAGGGGTTCTGTTGTCAAAATATGAAGAAATATGCTTGTAGCAAAGAGGGGGTATCGTTATTTTGAAAGCGGATTCAGGTAAAAAGCATTGGAGAATTACCTGTTAACTGGAAAGAATTGAATATGTATTCATGAAAAGAGATAGATGTAAGCATATTTCTGAAGAATTTCAAAAATAGTAATTGACCATTCTGAAATATTCTGTATAATCAAAACAGACAGAAGTTATCCGAGAGTTAAGCAAGTTCTTATTTTTCGGATTATCAGAAAATTAAAACATTGTAACTTCTATCATGCTATGGAGGGGGATTTCAACAGATGAAAAAGAAACTTACTGCGCTGACGGCTGTAGCACTATCCACAAGTGTATTGTTAGCAGGCTGCGGCGGCGACAAACAGGCATCAACAGAAACGAAGAAGGAAGAGGGCAAGAGTGCGGACCAGCTGGCTGACAAGCAAGTGCTGAACCTGCTCGAAACGGCTGAAATTCCGTCCATGGACACAACAAAGTCCACAGACAGCGTATCCTTTAAGGTATTTGTAAACGCAATGGAAGGTCTGTACCGTTTGGACAAGGACAACAAGCCGACTCCTGGTATGGCGAAGGATGTAAAGGTCAGCGATGACAAGAAAACATATACATTCACACTTCGCGATGCAAAGTGGTCCAACGGCGAACCGGTTAAGGCACAGGACTTCGTATATGCATGGCAGCGTGCGGTTGACCCTGCAACAGCAGCAGAGTACGCGTTCATTCTGTTTGACGTGAAGAATGCACAAGCAATCAATGAAAAGAAAGCGACACCTGACCAGTTGGGCGTAAAAGCAACAGACGACAAAACACTGGTTGTTGAACTGGAGCATCCGCTTCCATACTTCCTGGAGCTGACTTCCTTCCCGACATTCTTCCCGTTGAACGAGAAGTTTGTAAAAGCGCAGGGCGACCAGTATGCGCTGGAGGCTGACAAGGTATTGTACAACGGACCATTCGTGCTGACAGATTGGAAGCATGAGCAGGGCTGGAAGCTGAAGAAGAACGACAGCTACTGGGATAAAGACAATGTAAAGCTGCAGGAAATCAACACAAGCGTTGTAAAGGAAACTTCCACAGCGGTGAACCTGTATGACACCAATCAGGTGGACCGTGTAACATTGGCTGCAGAATTTGTAGACAAGTACCGTAAGAGCGCTGAGTTCAAGACAGTGCTGGATCCGCGTTTGTTCTTCGTCCGCTTCAATCAAAAGGACAAGAACTTTGCGAACCAGAAGCTTCGTGAAGCGATCGACCGCGGCTATGACAAGGAAGGCATCGCAAATGTCATCCTGAATGACGGTTCCTTGGCAGCATACTCCCTTGTTCCGAAGGACTTTGTAAAGAGCCCGTCCGGTGAAGATTTCCGCAAGACTGGCGGCGACTACAACAAAGCCAAGGACAATGCTGAGCAGGCGAAGAAGCTGTGGGAAGAAGCAAAGAAAGAGCTTGGCGTAAGCACGCTGAACGTGGAAATGCTGAACTACGACAACGACAACGCGAAAAAAATCGGTGAGTACATGAAGGAGCAGCTGGAGAAGAATCTGCCAGGCTTGACTGTCACACTGAAGTCTCAGCCGTTCAAGCAAAAGCTTGATATGGAGAAAAAGTTCCAGTATCAGTTCTCTCTGTCCGGTTGGGGCCCTGACTATCCAGACCCAATGACATTCGTTGATATGTTCGTAACAGACAGCGCGTTCAATGAAATGGGCTACTCTAATAAGAAGTATGATGAGCTTGTAGCACAATCCAAGGGCGAATTGCTGTCCAAGCCGGAAGAGCGTTGGAAGGCAATGCTGGAAGCTGAGAAAATCCTGATGGGCGACACAGCGATTTCTCCTGTATACCAGCGCGGTATCGCGTACCTAGAAAAGCCATATGTAAAAGGGGTTATCAAGCATCCGTTCGGCGGTGACTACTCCTACAAGTGGGCTTATATCACAAAGAAATAAGCACGGCAAAGAGTGCATATCCATTCGTGGGATATGCACTTTTTTGTGAAAAGGTGCTCTGCATAAAGGCGGCGGGGCAGCCATATACATGGGGAAAATGTGAAGAGAGGGAACCGGATGCTTCAGGTGTTTATATCTCCTATTTCCATACGCATGCTGCTTCGCCTGCTTCTATTTATGTCTGCCTGTGTGAGCGGCGGCTGGCTTCTTGTCTATGCGAGCAGCCGTCATACGCAGGAAGGGAAACAGACGCGCTTGTCCGCTTTCTTGGTGCGCGCCGGGTTTGTCAGCTGGTTTGCCGCAGCATGCGGCATGCTGTTGTTTCTGCTTGACGTGATCTGGCATGCGCTGGAGCTGTTTTGGCGTCAGTAGGAGAGGGCTTCCTTTTTAATAGTATTTTAATATACGTAACGGTGTGGAGGATGAAAAGGAATCGCTTCATTTCAATAATTTTTAAAAATTAAAAATTTTGGACTTTTCGAAATATATTTTCCTGCTATATAATAAGCCTATGTAAAGAGAAAGGGGGATTTTCGTGGACTTTAATTTTCAGATTATTGCAGAGTACGCACCGTTCTTTGCGAAGGGTGTATTGTATACACTCGGCATTTCACTTGTCGGCATTTTATGCGGGACAATCCTTGGACTCGGAATGGGCTTGGGCCGTCTGATTCAAAATCCCTGGCTGCGGATGCCTTTCACCTGGTATGTGAACTTCTTCCGGGGAACGCCGCTGCTGGTCCAACTGCTCATTATTCATTATGGCTTAATGCCGCTCTTTATGTCTCCGCCAAATCCAGTTGTGTCCACAATGGTTGGACTGTCCTTGAATGCAGGCGCATATATTGGAGAAGTGTTCCGCGGCGGCATTCAATCGATTGACCGGGGCCAGACGGAGGCGGCCCGTTCACTGGGGATGACGCACGCGCAGACGATGCGCCACGTCATTGTTCCGCAGGCCTTCCGCCGCATGCTGCCGCCGCTTGGCAATGAATTTATTGTTTTGCTGAAGGATTCCTCCGTTGCCAGCGTATTTGCTACACCGGAGCTGCTGTATTGGGGCAGAGCTGCTGTTTCCCAGTACATGCGCGTGTGGGAGCCGTATGTAACAATTGCACTCATTTATTTGTTCCTTACTTTGACGCTGACGTATCTGCTAAATTATGTAGAAAAGAGGTTGAATCAGCATGATCCAAGTCAAGCAGCTAAAAAAGAGCTTCGGGCCGCTCGAGGTGCTGAAAGACATCTCGGTTAGCATTCGGCAAAAGGAAGTGGTGGTGGTCATTGGGCCGTCCGGATCCGGGAAATCCACGTTTCTGCGCTGTTTAAACCTGCTGGAGGATGTAACGGCAGGAAACATTGAAATTGACGGTATATCTTTATTGGACAAGTCGACAGACATCAATGCCCTGCGTGCCGATGTCGGGATGGTGTTTCAGCACTTTCATCTCTTCCCGCACAAAACGGTGCTGCAAAACATTATGCTGGCACCCATGACAGTGCGGAAGTGGCCGCGCGCACAGGCAGAGCAAAAGGCGCTGGAGCTGCTGCGAAAGGTGGGGCTGGCTGATAAGGCGGATGTATATCCCGACTCTCTTTCCGGCGGACAGAAGCAGCGCGTCGCCATTGCGCGGGCCTTGGCGATGGAGCCGAAGGTGATGCTGTTTGATGAACCGACATCTGCGCTGGATCCGGAAATGGTCGGTGAGGTGCTGGAGGTTATGAAGGACCTGGCGCGTGAAGGAATGACCATGGTGGTGGTAACGCACGAAATGGGCTTCGCCAAGGAAGTGGGCGATCGGGTGCTGTTTATGGATGGCGGCTATATTGTCGAGGAAAATGTGCCGCAGGAGCTGTTTGAAAAGCCGCAGCAGGAGCGGACGAAGCTTTTCTTAAGCAAAGTGTTATAGAATGGGGGGCAGACCTTAAGAGCACACGTGTTCTTTGGGGGAGGCCTCTTTTTCTATGCGGAAAAGGTTGGCAAGCCGTCGGTTTCATGGAATAATGTGTTGTAGGAAACTATGAAATGAAGGAGAAAGCGATGCTTGCACATGTAGTAGAGACATTATTAGAATTTTTTATGGGGCTGGGGTACTTCGGTGTCGCCCTGGGTCTTATGATTGAAGTCATTCCAAGCGAGATTGTATTGTCCTACGCCGGATTTCTGGTGGCGAAAGGAGAAATTAATTTTATTGGCGCGGTGATTGCCGGCACAATTGGCGGAACAGTGGCCCAAATCTTTCTGTACTGGCTCGGCTATTACGGAGGCCGTCCGATTGTTGAGAAATACGGCCGGTATTTGCTGATTAACAAAAAGCACTTGGATGTTGCTGAGGACTGGTTCCGTAGGTACGGTGTCGGGGTCATCTTCTCAGCCCGTTTCATTCCGGTTGTCCGTCATGCCATCTCCATCCCTGCCGGTTTGGCAAAAATGCCGCTCAGTACATTCACCCTGTATACAGTGCTTGCCATTGTTCCATGGTCCATTTTCTTTATTGTTCTGGGAGAGCAGCTTGGGTCGAACTGGCGCCATATTAAAGAGTATGCAGCGGATTATATGCCGTATATTGTGGCCGGCGCGATTGCATTCATTGCTCTGTATTTTGTATATACCGCACTTAAGAAAAGACGGGCTGCCAAGTAAATGGCAGCCCTACATATTTTTCGGCGCCCTGCGGCATACTGAGGGGAAAAGGCAGGGTGGTGCAGTGTGAACAGAGGTTTGCGGTATGGGTCCGAAGTACTGCTGGGTCTGGCACTTGGTTTCTTCTATTATGTCTTCATGATCCAGGTTCCGAAATCAGCCTTTTTGAACCCGATTTTCCTTGATTATCAGCTTGTTGCCTATTTTGGAATTCCACTTGTTTTTCTCTCCTTTTTATTCGTATACTCACATTTTAAGCTGTACGCGTTTGTCTCGTTTGCAGCCATCATCGGCTCCTACGTGTGGTTTGGCACAGAGCTCGTCCGCTAGTCCGCCATTTCGGTTCTAAAGAAGCCAAGCTGTCCATATGCTGTAGCATAGAAGGTCCGTGACCGGACAGATGAGCGGGGGATGTGGATGAAGAGCTCGCCTTTTGTGCGGGGAACAGTATTTTTGACGATGGCTACCATGATTTCCAAGCTGCTTGGCTTTGCTTACGTCATTCCCTTCACAGCCATGGTGGGGACGAGCGGCTATGTGCTGTATACATACGCGTACCGCCCATACACAATTATGCTGAGCATTGCAACGATGGGCTTGCCATTGGCTGTGTCCAAGATGGTATCGAAATACAACCAGCTCAATGATTATCACACAGTCAAGCGGGTGCTGCGCAGCGGTGCGGTCTTCATGCTTTGTATGGGGACAGCCTCCTGCCTGCTGCTATATATGCTGGCACCCAAGCTTGCCGGACTGGTCATCAACGGGGATGATCCGACGGGCAACAGTGTAGAGGCCGTAGAGCTGAATATCCGGATCGTCAGCGCTGCCTTGCTGCTGGTGCCCGTTATGAGCCTGCTGCGTGGCTTCTTTCAAGGCTTTCAGTCCATGGGGCCTTCTGCTGCGAGCGTGGTTGTGGAGCAAATATTCCGTGTGCTGACGATTCTTGTTGGAAGCTTTGCGGTGCTGCGCTTCTATCGTGGCGGAACAAGTCTGGCTGTCGGCCTTGCCACATTTGGCGCTTTTATCGGTGCTGCAGCCGGGCTGTCGGTATTGCTTTTTTTCTATATGAAACGACGAAAATACTTAAAGAAGAGAGAACTGGAAAGCCTTCCGCTTACAAATCAGTCCTTCTTCTCCTTGTATCGGGAGCTGTTTACCTATTCCATTCCCTTTGTTGTGGTGGGCTTGGCAATTCCGCTGTATCAAACAGCCGATACGTTCACTATGAACAGGCTGCTGCTCGGCATTGGCTACGGGCAGGGAGAGGCGGAGAAGGTAAACGCGATTATTGGGCTCGTGCAGATGGTTGTGCTGATACCGGTTTCCCTGGCAACTGCCTTCAGTATGTCCCTTGTGCCGGAAATGACAAAAGCCTTCACAGCGCGCCGGCAGGATACGCTGTACCGGCATTTTACAAGGACCAATGGATTTGTGGTGCTGGTTACCCTTCCGGCAGCGCTTGGCATGATTTGGCTGGCGGAGCCGGTCTATACGCTGCTCTTTGGCAGCGGCAATGATCCGGCGCTTGGCAGTGAAGTGCTTCGGTACTATGCGGCTGCCTGTATTTTGTTTTCGCTGTTTTCGGTGACTGCCGCCATGCTGCAGGGAATCAACCAGCAGATGAAGACCATTATCGGGCTGTTAATCGGCCTTGCCCTGAAAATTACACTGAATGTGCTGCTTGTCGCTCATTTTGATTATGTCGGCACAATCATTGCAACCTACACAGGCTATACATTTTCCGTCCTCTTTAACCTCATTTGTCTATATCGGCACATCAGACGGACAGAGGAGGCGGTTTGAAGTGCGGCCGGCCGCATTTTTCTGTTGAAATCCGGCTGCACTTTGCATATGCTTGATGTGATGAGCAATGCGCAAAGGCTGGTTTTCGGATGTGATGGAACTGAGGTGGCAGAATGTTAAATATGTATTTGACGGATGAGAACGGAAGGCTCCAAGAGGTGGACAACATTGAGAAGGGCTGCTGGATTAATGCACTCCACCCGACAGAGGAAGAAGTGCAATATCTAATTGAGACCTTGCATTTGGAGCATGACTTTATTAAAGACCCGCTGGACGACGAAGAACGGTCGCGGATTGAAAAGGAAGACGACAAAACACTCATTATCGTGGACATCCCAACCGTGCGGCACGACGACGACGGAAACTCCACCTATGATACCATTCCAATCGGGATGATTATTACGCCGGACTGCTTCATCACGATTTGCCTGGAGGAAAATCCGATTTTCGAGCGGTTTATCAACCAGCGGATCAAGGGCTTCTATACCTTTAAGAAAACGCGCTTTGCTTTGCAGCTTTTATATATCATCTCTACTTACTATTTGCGTTACTTAAAGCAAATCAGCCGGAAAACGGTTGACTTGGAAAAAGAACTGAATAAATCAATGAAAAATAAGGAAATCTTCACACTGCTTGGGCTGGAAAAAAGCTTGGTCTATTTCACAACCTCTCTAAAATCCAATAAAACTGTAATTCAAAAGCTGACGCGCAGTGAGTATTTGCGCATGTACGAGGATGACCAGGATCTATTGGAGGATGTGCTGATTGAGAATAAGCAGGCGATTGAAATGGCGGAAGTATACAGCAACATTCTGAATGGCATGATGAATACGTTTGGTTCGGTCATCTCCAATAACCTGAACAGCGTAATGAAGCTGCTGACCTCTATCACCATTATTTTATCCCTGCCGACCATGGTGGCCAGCTTCTTCGGCATGAATGTGGAAGTGCCATTTGGGCATTACCCCCATGCGTTTACAGTGATTATGGTGATTGCGGCAATTTTGTCCTGCACGACTGCGTTTATTTTTTGGAAAAAACGATATTTCTAGGAAATCCGTTCTTTGCAGCGGATTTTTTTGTATGTGATGTTAAAAAGACCCCTTGTTGAAACGGAAAAAGGGGCGTACAATCACAAGCATGTCCTATATGTAACGGGGTGAGTACATGCTTTTATCTATACCAAAATCATTTCTACAGATGAATACTATTTTTATTTCCATTCTGATTGAGGCACTCCCGTTCATTCTGCTCGGGGTATTTGTATCCGGCCTCATTCAAATGTTTGTAACAGAGGACATGGTGGCCCGCTACATGCCGAAGAATCGGGTGCTGTCCATTCTGACGGCGCTGCTGCTTGGGCTCTTTTTCCCCGGCTGCGAGTGCGGCATTGTGCCCATTGTGCGCCGGCTGATTGGCAAGGGTGTGCCGGCCCATGCAGCTGTAGCCTTCATGCTCACCGGCCCGATTGTAAATCCGGTGGTGCTGTTTGCCACCTATGTGGCATTCGGGAACAGCTGGCGGATGGTTCTGCTGCGCTCTGCCGCCGCCATGGCCGTGGCTTTTACAGTCGCATTGCTGGTGTCCTTTTTCTTTAAAGGCTCCGTTTTGCGGCACGAGCCGGCAAGAGATGCTGTCCAGAAGCAGCAGACGGTGAAGGAAAAGCTGTGGGCAGTGTGTGAGCACGCAGTGCAGGAGTTCTTTTCCACGGGCAAGTACTTGATTATTGGTGCCCTCATTGCGGCAGGTGTCCAAACCTTCGTGAAAACGTCGCTGCTGCTCTCAATTGGCCAGGGGCCTTTTGCTTCGGCGGCAGTCATGATGGCCTTGGCATTTATCATGTCCCTTTGCTCAGAGGCAGATGCCTTTATCGCCTCTTCTTTTCAAAGCACATTTGCGGCCTCTTCGCTTGTTGCTTTTCTCGTGTTCGGTCCAATGGTCGACATTAAAAATATGCTGATGATGGCAGGAGCGTTCCAAAAGCGGTTTGTGGTTTCTTTGATTGCAATGATTGCCGCTGCGGTATATATCAGCTCTATACTGCTGCATATTGCGGGGTGATGGAATGGCACGCGCCTATATTTTACTTGGCTTCACGTTCTTGCTGGTGCAATTGCACATCTCAGGAGATATTACGAAATATATCAATATGAGGTATGCCTATCTTTCAAAAAGTGCTGCGGTCCTGCTGGTGCTGCTCACTGTGGTGCAGGTGATTTCTTCCTTCAGGCAGGAGCGCGGCCACGCTCACCATACTCATGACTGTGATGACCATTGCGGCCACCATCATGAGGAAGAGCGGGGCTGGAAGCGGAAGCTGACTTTTGCTTTATTTGTGTTTCCGATTTTCACCGGCTTATGCTTGCCGGTTGCGGTGCTGGATTCAGATATTGTAAAGGCAAAGGGGTTTCATTTCCCTGTTGCGGAGCCTGGCAATCAGGACCCGTTCATGCAGCGCCAGTTTCTGAAGCCGGACACAAGCATTTATTATGGAGAAGAAGGATACCGGGAGCTCATTGAGAAGGAGAAAAAACAATTTCTGCAGCGCGACTCCATTTCTTTAAATGATGCCAACTTCTTAAAAGGCATGGAGTCCATTTATAATAGTCCCGGGGAGTTTTCCGGAAAAACGCTGTCCTTCAAAGGGTTTGTCTTTGCCGATAAGAGCACCGGAAAAGAGGAGTACTTCCTGTTCCGCTTTGGCATTATCCATTGTGTGGCTGATTCCGGGGTATACGGCATGCTGGTGGAAAAGCCGGCAGGTGCCCAGTGGAAGGATGACGAATGGATTATGGCGGAAGGAAGCATTCAAACGCAGTATTATCAGCCGTTTCATACAACGATTCCTGTGCTGCATGTGACCGGTTGGACAAAGGTGGCAGCGCCCGAAGAACAGTATGTGTACCGGGGTGCAGAATAGAGGGGAAAAGGGTTCAGAAGATAAAAACGTCTTCTGAGCCCTTTTTGTTTTGGCTGTTTTTGCACTTTCAGCCGCTTCGTTGTATAGGCTGAGAAAAAGGGAAAGACTAGGAAATAGAACAGCGGGCAGCTTACGCTGTCCATTTGGATACAGCAAGGAGGATGGCAGCATGAATCAGATGGAGAAGTTAACGGTGCAGAGCTACGAAATGATCCGCGTGGTCGGCATCTATTTGCAGCAGACAAGTGACCGGGATTTACAAGAACTGCTGCAGCAGCATTTGCCGAATTTTCTGCAATGCTACAACCGGCTGCTGGAGTTTTCTGAAGGGGAAGAATTGCAGGTGCTGCTGATGCAGTCCCTGCAGGCCATGCTGATGGTACAGGAGGAGCAGCCGCCTCAAGGAGCGGATCTGGTTGCATGTTCATACCTGCAGGACATGCAGCAGATGGCCGCAGCATACGCTAAGGCGGCCATCGAAATTGCAAACCCGGGGGTGCGGCAATTTCTTGAAAACAGCTTTCTGGTCATCAACCGCCATGCGTATGAAGCTTGGCAGTATGTGATGAAGCGCGGTATGACCATGCCGGTGCCGGACGCCTGCCGGGAAGCAACATAACAGAGACAGCTTATATGCGCGGCATATAAGCTGTCTTGGCGTTACAGGCTTTTCACCATTCCACCGTCCACAAGGAAGGTGCTTCCGGTCATATATGTATTCATCGCAGAAGCAAGGAACAGCACAACCTTGGCAAATTCCTGCGGCTCGCCGTAGCGGCCAAGCGGAATGATAGATTCATAGGCTGCCTGCACCTCTGCTGCTGAAATCCCCTGCTTCTCGGCAGCCGCTGCATCCAGGAAGGCCACGCGGTCTGTAGAGATGCGTCCCGGTGCTGCGGTATTGATTAGAATGCCGGAAGATGCCAGCTCCGCCGCCAATGTCTTCGTCAAACCCGTGAGAGCGACGCGGAAGGTGTTGGAAAGCAGAAGTCCGGGGATCGGTTCCTTCACTGAAGAGGAAGCAACGTTGACAATCCGCCCTCCTTGCATCCGCAGAGCCGGCAGAGCGGCACGGATCAGGCGGATGCAGCTCAGTACATTCAACTCGAAGGCATTGTACCAATCTTCATCAGCCAGCTGTTCAAATGTACCTGGCTTTGGTCCGCCGGAGTTGTTAATCAGAATATCAATCGTGCCGAATTGCTGTACGGTTGTTTCCACGAGCTGCTGAATTTCCCCGGCTTTTGTAATATCGCACGGATGATAGGAGACCGTGCCTGTGCCAAGCGGAGCGAGTTCTTCCTGCACCGCCCGCAGCTTGTCCGCATGGCGGCTTGTAAGCATGACGTTCGCGCCCTCGCGGACAAGCTGCTCAGCAATGGCTTTTCCAAGTCCTTGGCTTGAGGCAACCACAAGTGCGCTTTTTCCTTTTAGCTGTAAATCCATCTTCATTCCTCCATTTCCACACGTACATAATTCTATTATAATGGGTGGGAGGAAAAAATTGGAGTGATATGAAGGTGGATATTTTTACAAAAACAGCAGAGCGGGTTGCCGGGGAGTATGGAAAACTCGGGAAAGTAGAAGGAGTTATGCTTACGGGTTCAGTGTCACGCGGGTGGCAGGATCTCTATTCTGACATTGAACTCTATGTCCTGTGGAAGGAAGCGCCAGAAGAGGAAGACCGCACGGCGGTTGCAAAGGCCTTGGGGGGAGAAGTGCTTCAGCTGCACCCCTACGAGGAGGGAGAGTGGGCAGATGTATACATGGTGGATGGAATCAAGCTTGAGATCAGCGGCTTTTTGCCGGACACCGTGGAGCAGTGGATTTATGAGGTGACAGAGCAATATGATACCGATATAAGCAAGCAGCATGTTCTTGCTTCCATTGCGGATGGACGCGCACTTTTGGGTGAAGGATTGATTGTACAGTGGAAAAAGCAATGTGCCGCATATCCAGCCGGGCTGATGGCGGCGCTTATGGAAGAGCATTTGGAAACAACGGGGCGCTGGAGCAGCCGCTATGCGCTGCTGCACCGGAAGGATGTGCTGATGCTGCAGGCGGTCAAGTGCCAGGTGCTGCAGCAGCTGTGGACACTGTTATTTGCGGTAAACCGGCAGTATATTCCGCACCCTCTGTTCAAATGGAGCCGGCAGTATGCCAAGCTGCTGCCTGTTATGCCGCAGGATTTCCAAAAGCGGGCCGAGCATGTGCTCACACAGCTGACGGAGGAAAGCGTTGAGATGCTCGAGACGATGCGCCAGGAGGTCTATGACCTGGTGGAGGCGGCAGGTACACCGGTGGACAAAGTGTACCGCCATACTTTTATACGTCCAGTGCAGTGATAAAACGAAGATTTGTTTCGTCAGGTAAAGCAGTACTGAAGCTTCCTGACAAACGATGCTTTTCCTTCTTGAAACTGCTTGTGTCGATGGCCGTTCGCGCCTGATGGATGCGGAAAGCCGAACAGGCAGCGCTCCTCCTCCAGCAAGCCTTCCTGTGCCAAATGCTGCAGTGCATCTGATACCGCTTTTCCAAGAGGGATGAGCACAAGCGGATGCACAGAACGCCATTCCGGCACAAACACAGTCCGGATCCAATCCAGCAGCAGCGGGGATTTCACCATCTGCGGATTGTGTCCTGTATAGTTGAGATTGTTGCGAAACACTGGATAGCGGAGGAGGGAGCATGGGTGCAAAAGCTCTCTCCCGGCGCCGAACAGATCGGAGGAAGCAGGAATGCCCAAATAGCCGGGCAACTCCAGTTCATCGAGCATGGCGTTCAGGTTCGTGCGCATGGAGCCGGCAAAGCTGGCCTGCTGCTTGACACGCCGGACTCCTTCCTCCGGCGGTTCGCCCCGGCGCAACGCATCCAATACTGTGGTATAGGAAAGCTGCATTTGCGTCCAGCCAGGGGTGATGCCCACAATCATCACTTTTGCAGCAGTGTTAATGTAGTCGAACGGCGCATAGTAGATTTCCAGGCCGGACTCGCGCTGCAGCAAAAAACGGGGATGCAGCAAATTCTCTCTCGTTAAGGTTTCAAGGCAGAGCAGCTCTTGCAGTGCAGGCAGAAACTCCTGCACCTGATGAATGGAAGCCATCGAATCACCCCATTTGCCGAATTGTACAGCAGTTTGCTGTCAAAAGAAACGAAACTCATATATAGTATACCCAAAGAGATTTGCGGGAAGGGGAAAGAAAGATGAAGCTATGTATATTGGGGGCAACCGGCCGGACAGGGCTGCATCTGGTGCGGCTGGCGCTTGCAGGCGGACATGATGTGAAGACACTCGTGCGGGATGCGGCGAAGCTGGGCGATTTGCAGGGCGGTGTCTATATACTTGAAGGAAATGCAAGAGAGGCAGGAGACCTGTCAGCGGCAGTATCGGGCTGTAATGCGGTCATCAGCGCGCTTGGCACAGATGGAAACGGCACGCTCAGCTGCAGTACACCACTGCTGATGGAAGCGATGAAGCAGGCCGGAGTCAGCCGCCTCATTACGATTGGGACCGCCGGCATTTTGCAGGCGCGCAGCAATCCTGCGCTGTACCGTTTTCAGTCCGGTGAATCCCGGCGCAAATCGACCGCAGCGGCCGAGGACCATTTACAGGCTTATTTGCAGCTGGAGCAGTCAGACCTGGATTGGACCATCGTTTGCCCTACCCACTTAATTGACGGGGAAGCGGCCGGACAGTACAGGACAGAGAAGGACATGCTCCCGGAAGACGGCCTCGCGATTACAACAGGGGACACAGCGCTGTTTGCTTACAGACAGCTCTTTTCTGATGCTTACAGCCGCAGCCGCGCCGGTCTGGCAAACTAGAAAGCTCTCCGCAGACGGAGAGCTACCAAATTAAGTATAAAGCAAACACAGCAATCATAATAAACTGTATCACAGCTTTGGCGACGGAGCTGCTGAGGAAGCTGATGACCGTGGCCAGCGCCGCCATGAAAGCAGCCTTGGCAGCTTTTTTCTGCGCCATTTCTGTTATGAACACAGAGAGGAATGGCACGATGAGCAAGCCAAAGGGCGGAAGGATGAAGGAGCCGATGAGAATCGAAACAACCCCGATTCGTTCTCCCCATTTGGTGCTTCCATATTTTTTGAGGAAATAGCTATTGGCAAGAAAATCTACAAGAAATAAGAAGACAGTGAACACTGCCTGCAGCACCCAGAAGGTCCAGTGCAGTTCCCCGCTGTCAATTCCAAACAGATAGACAAGAAAGCCGGCCCATAGTAAGGCAACACCTGGAATGACCGGGTACACGAGGCCGACGAAGGCAAGAATGAAGCAAGCCGCAATTACGGCCCAAAGCACAATTTCAAGCATGACCAATCCTCTCGCTTTTCCCCTGATTTTTCCTCCATGATAAGGGGAATGGGAGCGGCAAGTCAATATCGGTTCACAGCGGCAATTCGTTGGCTGTCCGTTCAGAGAATTCTTTCCTGTGCCCCGATTGCAGGAGCAGCATGTTCAGCAGCAAATACGGCATATAGAGCAACAGCAGGCTGACTGCAACAACACTTGGCGACAGCAGGATATATTGCATGAGAAAGGTAATGAGCCCGTCTGTATTCAACATGTATTCAAACAGGGATGCGCTGATCCAGACAGCGAAGCAAAGCGGCTTCCAATGCCGCAGAAGCAGCGCAAATGGCAGACGTATTGCCTGCAAGAAGGACGAAGGCGGTATTCCGTCCTTTTGCAGCCAAAGGTTCACACACTCCAAGGGAAGGACAAGCGAAGCAGCGAGTATAATGAACAGCTGTGCCGGGAGCTTCGGCATGTGCCATTGCATGGTAAGCAGGAGCAGCAAAAGCTGCAGGCCGGCTGTCAGAGGGACAGTAGGAAGAAACCGAAGGACAGGCCCTGGTTTGACAGCAAAACAGCATACCATCAGCAGCATGCTCAGCAAGAGTCCGACCAGCAAGGCTGCTGCAAAACGGCTGACGGACAGCAAGTAAGGAAGCCAGATGTAAGGGAATAAGAAAGTCGTCTTGTCATGAAAGGAAAATTGAGCCGTGAGGTCCACCGCCCGGACATTGGAGAAGAAGAAAGGCTCCCGAATCCAGTGCGAGGAGGGAAACAGGATGGTTTGCGGCTGCAGCAGCTGCTGCAGCACAGAGCTGAGGGCGGCCGTATAGGAGGTGCCGGTAAACACTACAGAGCAAACGGGACTGAAAAAAATAATGAAGCAAAATGAAAGGCTTGCATGGCGCAGCAGGGCGGCAGACAGGCGCATATCGGATTCCCTCCTTTTTATTCAGAATATTTTTTACAATTGGGCAGAGGACAGGTACAATGAGAGAGAGTCTGCTGCAGCAGGAGCAGGCATGCTTGAGTAAATAGCGGGGGAGATGGTGCTGATGCGCATTGCCGACGTATGGATGCAGCAGGATTCATCACTGATACTATTTCAGGAAATTGTGAATTGTGCCAGCCGGCATGAAGCGGAAATCTTGCTGCGGGTACGGGGGCGGACAGTGGATGTGAAAAGTATGCTGGGCCTATGCAGCCTGATGTGGTATGCAGGTGACCTCGCTGAACTGCGTGTCTGCGGTGACGATGAGGAAGAAGCACTTCAGTCAATTAAGGATGTATTAAGCCGGGCGCAATGTGGCCATACATAACAAAGGGAACTCCTGTCAAGGAACTTCTTTTGCCGGGATGGAAGCTGTACAGAGAAAGATTCGGCATAGAGAGGGGAATGCCCTGCCGCGGCAGGATTTTTTCTGCCGGCGGAGAATGGGATAGAGCCGCTGTATATGACAAGTTTTCTTTTACAAAGGAGTGAAAGGACATGGCAACAATTGAAGATTTTCTGAAGCTTGATATTCGTATCGGCACGATTCGGCATGCAGAGCCGTTTCCAGAGGCAAGGGTGCCCGCCATTAAGCTGCAAATTGATTTCGGCGAGCTTGGCATGAAGCAGTCCAGCGCCCAAATCACAAAGCGGTATGTGCCGGAGGACTTAATCGGCCGGCAGGTTGCTGCTGTCGTCAACTTTCCGCCGCGCCGCATCGCCGGCTTTCAGTCGGAAGTGCTTGTTCTTGGCGGGATGCCGGAAACAGGCGATGTGATTCTGCTTCGGCCTGATGAGGAAGTGCCAAACGGAACACCTGTCGGTTAGACAGGTGTTTTTAGGCGCGCAGCTGTTCCATAATCAGGCGCAGCAGCATATACAGGCCATATGCACCAAGATAAGCTCCGCATAGGAGAAAAACCTCGTTTAAGAGCACTTCATGCACCTCGGTCATAAAAACAGTATGGTTCCTGCGCACTTCATAGATGGTTATAGATAAGATGGCACCAAAGATATAGGCGCATATATAAGCCAGCACGTGCAGCAGCAGACGGATGCGCGGGTGGACTGCCAGCAAAAGCAGGATTGCCGAACCGGCCAGCGGGCCGGCCATGAGCAGGAATTTCATCAGCTTCACCTCACTGCCAATATAGACAAGTACAAGCTGTTCTAATCAGGAGGGCTTGTACATATATTGGAGGTAGAAAGGGTGATCCAATGAGCCGAAGCTATTTTTATATTAAAAAAGCAAACTTAGCGAAAATAAGCCTCCTCTTTCTTCTCGGCATCATCAGTGCCTTCCTTGTTACAGGCATGATGGTGACATCCTTCAAACAGACAAAATCAGGCTACCTGCATAAATGGTTAAATGAACTGTCCATGAACGGATATATGTACGCATTCGGGACAGAAAATCATTATTTTACCCAAGAGTACCGCAATTTGAATAAGGAATTTTCCGTATCTTCCTTTCTGTTCTCCACCGCAACCAACATTCGAGTTGACGATGTGCGCAGTCTGTTCGGCACAGAGCTTCCGGGCTTTTCGAAATATGACACCGAAATTATTGCGGCCGGAGAAGGGACAAACTATACGAATCTTCCAATTGAATCAGATGTGCCTCTTGAGGAACTGCTGAAGGAACGAAAAGGTGATGGAACGCCGCCGCCGGCAGAGGCGCCGAAAAGCACAAAGCCGCCTGCCCAGACGACGGGAGGCAAGAAGGTGGTTTTTATCTATCATACACACAGCTGGGAGTCTTTTCTGCCGATGCTGAATATGGCGGGAAGTCCCAATTCGAATGATGCATCCAGTTCGGCAACCAACATCTCCATCTTTGGCGACCGCTTCCGGCAGCAGCTTGAAAATAACGGAATCGGCGCCTCAAATGATAAGACGGACATCGGCAGAATGCTGGTCAGCCGCGGCTTAAATACAAACAGCTCCTACAAAATGTCACGCGAGGTTGTAAAGGAAGCCATGGCCGGAGACAAGGATTTGCAATTCTTGTTTGACCTGCACCGGGACAGCGCCAGGAAGCAGGTGACCACAAAAGAACTGAATGGGCAGTCCTATGCCAAGCTGGCCTTTGTTGTCGGAAAAGGAAATCGGAATTATCAGCAGAACCTGAAGCTTGCCCAGGCTTTGCATGAATGGATCAACAAGAAGTATCCGGGTGTCAGCCGCGCTGTCATCGGCAAAGACTTCAGCACAGGAAACGGCATCTACAACCAGGACTTGTCCGGGCAAGCTGTTCTGGTGGAGGTCGGGGGCGTGGATAATACGGCCGAGGAGCTCAACCGGGCTATTGATGTTCTGGCGGAGGCCTTCAGTGATTATTATTGGCAGGCCGAGAAGGTAAATGGCTAAACTGGCAGAATGTATGATTCAGAGGCAGCCTTGGAAGATATATGCTTCCAAGGCTGCCTTTCTGTGGAAATGAAAAGCGATGTTTGATCAGCATGCAAGCAGACATAACAAGGCAAAGAGCAGGCTTCTCCCCTGAGCGGCCTTGCAGCGCCCGGACGGGAGAGAACAGATTGGCCGGTTTACGGAAGTGGTGTCCGGCCGATAATGAAGATAAAACAAGAGCTGGAGGGGTGGCAATGAAAGATAAAAAGAACAGATTTCTTTTCATTCTTCTGCTTGTCGGGACTGCACCCATGCTCAGTTGGCATTCGCCCCAAAAACCGTTTGCCGACCCCAATTTGCAGAATCCCCATATTATTAATGAAAGCCGTCCGGCATTTCCGTCATATGAAGAAACCATCGCGTCCCCGGATGGCCCGGTGTACATTGTGAATAACCCAGATTCGCTGCTCGTGCTTGTCAACAAAGAGCGACGCCTTCCTGACTTTTACATTCCTGAGGATTTAAGAATTCCTAAGGTAAGATTTTCCTTCGATGGCGACCAAGAAAAAATGAAAATGAGAAAGGAAGCAGCAGGGGCTATGGAGAATTTATTTAAAGCGGCTGAAAAACAGAATATTCATTTATTTGTTGTTTCCGCCTTCCGCTCCTATGAACGGCAAAAGGTGCTGAACTCCATGTACAAGCGGACAGAAGGAGAGGCAGCGGCTGCTGCTTCCAGCGCGGTGCCGGGGACAAGCGAGCATCAGACGGGTCTTGCCGCGGATGTAAGTTCTGCATCCATCAATTTTCAAATTCATGAGCGGTTTGCTGAGACGAAGGAAGGAAAGTGGCTGGCTGCCCATGCACATGAGTACGGCTTTGTGGTCCGGTACCCAAAGTATAAAAGCGAGGTGACCGGCTATACATATGAGCCGTGGCATATCCGGTATGTGGGGCAAGCGCCCGCAGCCTACTTGTACGGTCATCACCTGACGCTTGAGGAAGTCATGCCGAAGAAGTAGAGGTAACAGCTGTTTACAAACAGGGGACGAAAAAGGGGAGGAAGACAAGATGAAGGAACTATACACAAAAAAGGTCTATGCTTACATCACAAGAGAACAAGACGGACGGGAACAGCTGCTGGTCCATGCACACCGTGACTTCCCCGAAGCCGGCGTGCAAGTACCAGGCGGGACAGTGAATCCGGGCGAGACGCTGGAAGCGGCCCTTTTGCGCGAGGTGTATGAGGAAGCCGGATTGCATGCTGTCCAAGTACAGCGCCATGTAGCAGATGAACTTGTGCATATAAGAGAAAAAAGTGAGTATCAAAAGCGCCATTTCTATCATATCACGCTTACTGCTGTTGTCCGTGATGAGTGGGAGCACGTTGTAACCGGTGATGGTGAAGATACAAATCTCGTATTTCAATACCGTTGGGTGGACCTGCAGCAGACTCCGCCTCTTTCAGGCAGACAAGGGGCGTACCTGCATCTGCTGGAGCACCCGCACCTGCTGAAATAAAAACAGGCACTCCAGAGCCTTCTGGAGTGTTTTTTGTTGTGCTTCGACATATTCAGCAGGAATGCTCCAAAAGGAGTCGAATAGTAACTGACGGGGTGCCAAATGAAAGGACGCCGTGTCTCATATACATAGTGGTAACAGCATTTACTCTACAGCTGGAAAGGGGTGGGACGAATGGCAGCTTGGGTCATTTGGTTACTTGCAGCCGGCTTTTTATTTGTGGTCGAAATGCTCACCTTAACCTTTTACTTGCTTTGGCTGGGAGTCGGGGCTCTCGCCGGTGCAATTGCAGCGCTGGCATTGCCGGGTTCCTTCTTAGCACAGGTCCTTGTCGCCTGCTTGACAGCGCTCGTCCTGACCATCTATTCAAAGCGCATCTCGGGGAAGGTGCGGATTGGACGGGGGTATCAGGATGCGGTGGATACACTTGTCGGCAGACAGGCTGTCGTGATACAGGACATTTCCAAGGAAGGGAACGGCATCGTCAAGGTAGGCGGCGATTTATGGAGCGCCAAGGCTGATGAGCCGATTGGGAAAGGGGAAACCGTAACCATCGTTCAGCGCAGCAGCACCATTGTTCATGTACAGAAAGGGCGTGAAGGGAAATGATTGGAACTATCCTATCAATTGTATGTATTATACTTGTTGTCGTATTCGCTGCACTTACCGTGAAAATCATTCCACAGCAGCAGATTGGCGTCGTGGAACGTCTCGGCAAGTTTCATCGTCTCATGCATCCGGGCCTCAATATTCTTATGCCGATTATTGACCGCGTGCGGGTGTACCACGATTTGCGCATTCAGCAGACGAATGTGCCGCCGCAGAAGGTCATTACGAAAGATAACGTGCAGGTGGAAATTGACACCATTATTTTCTATCAGGTCGTGGATCCTGAACAGGCAACATACGGCATTTCCAATTACGTAAACGGGGTACGGAATATTACAACAGCCACGATGCGCCAAATTATCGGGAACATGGAGTTGGATGAGACTTTATCCGGCCGTGAGAAAATTTCCTCTGAAATCCGGATTGCGCTTGATGAAGCAACCGAAAAATGGGGTGTGCGCATCGACCGGGTGGAGGTCGTTGACATCAACCCGCCAAAGGATGTACAGGCCGCCATGGAAAAGCAGATGAAGGCCGAGCGGAATAAACGTGCCATCATATTGGAGGCAGAGGCTGCCAAGCAGGATATGGTGCTGCGGGCAGAAGGGGATAAGCAAAGTAAAATTCTGATTGCCGAAGGGGACCGGGAAGCCCGTATCCGGGAAGCAGAGGGGGTCCGGCAGGCGAAGGAGTTGGAGGCACTCGGGGAGGCACGGGCCATTGCCGCCATTGCCGAAGCTGAACGGGGCCGGATTGAGCTGCTGACACAGGCGGGACTGACGGAGAGATTTCTGGCCTACAAGTCCTTTGAGGCACTGCAGGAGATTGCAAAGGGACCTGCCAATAAAATCTTTTTGCCGACGCAGGCGCTGGAAACACTGGGGAGCCTGGGGGCTGTGTCTGAGGTCTTTCAGGAAAAGCTGAAGAACTGAGGAAGGGGCATGCGGCGGCATGCTCCTTTCTTTATATTGTCTTTCTCCACATCATCGGGCCTATCAAGGAAATGATAATAAATAATAATATTATGTAAACTAAATCCATGCCGCAAGCACCGGTTTCATCCGGTGCTTGCGGCACTATGAAATTAAACGGCTGCCTTTTCCTTCACCTGCTGCTTCATGCGGCCGGCTGCTACGACACCGGCGATGACGGTAACCTGAATGACCCACTTCAGCCAGGACTGGTCTCCCAGCAGACCTTTCACGAATGGCTCTGCCACAAGCATTTTTGACGCTGTCCATGCGAGGATGGCAGCACCCGCCGTAATGATAACCGGGAAGCGCTCCACCCACTTTAGAATCAATGTGCTGCCCCAAACAACAATGGGTACGGAAATCAAGAGACCCAGTACGACGAGGAGTGCGCTGCCGTGGGCTGCACCGGCTACTGCCAATACGTTGTCAAGGCCCATGAGCGCATCCGCAATGATGATGGTGCGGATGGCGGCCCAGACACTGTTGCCCGCTTCCACTTCATGTCCGGAATCATCCGTCATCAGCTTGTAGGCAATCCATATTAGCATGATGCCGCCGATTGCCAGCAGTCCCGGAATTTTTAACAGCCAGACAACGACGAGTGTAGCCACAATACGAATTGCAATGGCACCCGCCGTTCCCCACAAAATGACCTTCTTCTGCTGGTCCTTGGACAGCTTTCTGGCAGCCAGGCCGATCACAATGGCATTATCCCCTGCCAATACGAGGTCAATCATGACGATGGCCAGCAAGGCGGACACAAATTCCCAAGATAAAATTTCCATCTTCTTCACTCTCCCAGATTTAATATAGGTTTCGCCTGCAGCCTGTCAAAGCTGATAGAAGCAAAAAAGACCTTTACCAAAGAAATCGAGACAATGCTCCATTGCTTTGGTAAAGGTCTTGCTAACAGCGCGGCTGCCAACAAAGCCGAGGGATGTATCCCTGTAATGACGACTTTGCTGTAAAAGCTACTCCCCTTTATCTATCATGCTTTTATTCTATACGTATGGGGCCAACTTTGTAAATATGCATTTTGTAAAAAGAGAAAGAGGGGTGTTCGTCTGATTTCGATAGCGCTTCATTCTTATTTGTTCAGACTATTTAAGAATGCATGCCCGGTCATGAAGAATATGGTATGTTGAAATGGGTTACATAATTTTCGAATGGGGAGAGAGAGACATGAAAGTACAATTGCTGCAGACAGAGGAAGAGCTGCTGGAAGCCTTGCCGGTGCTGCGGGAGCTGCGGCCTCACTTGACAGAGGAGTCGTTTGGAGAGCTGCTGGCACAAATGAAGCTGGAGGGATATCGGCTGTTCGCGCTGCGGAATGACGCCGGCCGCATTGTATCGCTTGCCGGTACGGCGATTATGACCAATTTCTATAATCGTAAGCATGTGTTTGTGTATGATTTGGTGACAGCTGAAAGCGAACGTTCCAAAGGCTATGGCGAAGTACTGCTGGCGGCAGTTGAGGCCTGGGGCAGGGAGGATGGCTGTGAGGCTGTATCGCTGACATCCGGCCTGCAGCGGACGGATGCCCATCGGTTCTATGAGCGGGAAGGGTATGCGAAAACAAGCTTCGCTTTCCGCAAATCTCTGTAACATGATTATACGAAAAGCCGGACGGTCGTGTCCGGCTTTTCCTTCAATGTATGGACTGGGCAGAGCCTTTGGCAAAGGTAAAGGATTGCTCCGATATTTCGTAGTCTGTATGTGCTTCTTCTACAGCAGATTGATTGAGTACCCGTTCGCGTTTCTCCATAGCCGCTTTCAAGCCTGCCGCCATCAAATTCAGGAAGAAGATGGTCAACGCAAAGGCGAAAAGCGGCCCCAGTACAACCCATGGCTTCAGGTTGGCTTCGAAATAGTTCAGGCCGATAAGGCCGGACCATTCATTGGACAGAGAGACAGGGCGGTAGTCATTCTCATAGAGCTCCTTATACTGCACGCCGCCGATGAACAGCTGCAGCAAGCCCATGTGTGTAAATAAAATCAGCGTCTGCACCGCATGCTGGATAAACAGGAGAAGCAGCCGTTCCTGAAATAAGACAGACAGGTGCCGGCGAATCAGGTGGCGTCGGCTGGCCCCGAGAAGCCGGGCGCTGACCATATACTCCTTTTTCATGAATGTGTCAATCTCATCACTGACATACAGCGATAGAGAAGGCCAAACCACAAAGACCGCAACCGCTGCTTCGTACAGCAGAAGCGGTATGTTGGGAGAAACGTTTTCCCGGTTGTCGTGGATGGCATACATAACCGGGGCAATTAAAATAAAAGCAGTGAAGATGGTCGGGATATAATGGAACATTTCTCCAAAGTAGCGGAAAAATGGCTTCAGCTTTTTGGTGTACAGGCTGAGCATGACACCGCAGATCACACCCGAAAACAGTCTGATCAGGGCGATGCCGATTGCCAGACTGATCGTGAACTTGGCCCCTTCGAGCACCTGCAGGAAGATTTGGTCGCCGAAGCGCCCTGTTCCCATAGGCGGATACAGCAGGGGAGAGGCCGGGTGCGTTCCGATGATTTGCCCTTTGTCTCCGTATATATACTTAGGCGGTTTAGGAATATCCGCTTGAAAGCCGTATGTGTAAATGAAGCTTGCGCTCATGACCGCAATCAAGTACAGCAGCCCAATCATAAACCGTTTGGACTTCCAAATATATTTCATGGCTTTGCCGCCCCGCTTTCTCCGGAAAACCGTTTTGCTATACAAGAGCTGCCGAGAAAAAATAAAAAGAACGGGGCAAAAATGAGCAGGAGCACAGCGAAAGTGACTGCCGGGGCGCCTGCATAGGTACGGACGAGAAAGCGCATAATGCCCGGGATGTTGAATACAATTTCCAGCACGAGCAGATTGGAGATCAGGAACAGGGAGATCGTTTTGGCATGATGCAGCAGATGAATCCACACGTTGCGGAACAAATGCATCCGGACAATATAGGCGGAGGACATCCCTTTGCCCCGCGCTGTTTCCACATAAGGCTTGCTGCTTTCCTCCGCCAGGCAAAGAACGAACATGCGGAAGAGCTGTACGGTTGGCAGGATCGTCAAACAAATAATCGGCAGTGCGTACGCTTTCTTATCGCCAAAGGCTAAAATGTGAAACGGCATCCAGCCGGTCTGCCGGAGCAGCCAAATGAAGAACATTTGGGAGCAAATGAGAATCATCATATCTGGTGTGGATTCCAGAACAAACATTACCGCCTGTATCGTTCCCTTCCACCGTTTGGAAATCAGCACGTATACATAAGCAAGGCATGAAGCAAGGAGCAGAGCGGAAACAAAAGCAGCAGCGAGGAGCGCAAAGGAATACATGTAAGGCTCCCATACATTGGGGAACAGGGGGAACATGCGCGGCAGTTCGCCTATTCTCTGCATGGAACTGGCGTATTCCAGCTTTTCCGGGTGCAGCAGCTGCTTCGCCAAAGCAAGCAGCTTATCCCAAAATACGGCGGGCTGGAAGCTGATGCTGCCTTGTTTGGAGAACAACGCCGGCAGACTGAGCAAGATGAGCAGCGCTGTCAGGACACCGAGCACACCGGCAATGATACGGAACAATCGTTGCAGCAAATCCATCATTCCTTTCTGTAGAAAATTTCCACAATACCTATTATACAAAATATCTCACTTTATTTTTGAAAATTTTGATATTTCTATCACAAAATCTGTGAATATGAAAACAGGAGGCATAGAAATCCTGTCGAAAAGAGTAAGCACGGGAAAAGAAACTGACATGTTCAGGTGCTGTCTTCCATATATTCGCAGTAAAAGAGGTGGTATTGTGAAGCAATATTTCGAGTTGGGTCTGTGTGTGGCGGCCCTGACAGGAATCATTGCGGTGCTGCTGCAGGATTGGTATATCGTGTACCAGTTTTCGGGTCTGATTGGCATCACAGCAATTGTATTTGCCGGCTTGCTGCTGCTGACAGCCCGAAGCAAGCATGTGTTCAGCGGAAAATCTGTTTCGTTGCTGCTGCAAAGGCGAAAGCAATTTGCAGCGGCGCTGCTCGTCTTCAGCATGCCAAACCTGTTGGCTGCCGGTTTGTCCATGCTGTTTCGTTAGAAGGGGGGATGGGAAATGCCGCCAATATGTTTAACAGGGCAGCGGGTGAAGGTGCGGACACTGTATGAACAGGACTTATACCCGCTTTGGTCCTTCATGTACGGCGAAGCAAATCCGGAATGGAAGAAATGGGATGCACCATATTATCCGCTTGTGCATCAGGATTTTCATAGCTTCGGGCGGCAGCTGCGGCAGCGCCTGGAGCGCGATCCATACTCGTGGCTCGTTATCGAACGGAATGGGGAAATTATCGGATCTGTCAGCTACTACTGGGAGCATGAAGCCTCGCTTTGGCTGGAGGTCGGCATTGTCATCTACAGGCCGGAATATTGGAATGGCGGGTACGGAACGGAGGCCCTGCGGCTGTATACGGATTTCCTGTTTCAAGCACTGCCGCTGGGGCGGCTCGGGCTGACGACATGGTCCGGCAATGAAAGGATGATGAAGGTGGCGGAAAAGCTGGGTATGCGATTGGAGGGGCGGCTGCGCCGCTGCCGCTATTACAATGGGCGGTATTATGACTCCATCCGGATGGGGATGTTGCGCGAGGAGTGGGAGCAGGCCCGGTATGAGCAACGGCTTCCCCGAAAACAAAAAGGATAGGGACACAGGCAACATACCTGTGTCCCTATCCTTTTTGTGCAACAAACGCTGTGTCCTTGCTTTAATGGATCCACCTGAAAAAATTGTGGGATAATAGTTGGTGAACAGTTTCATAACAAACTGCTGATTCTTCCTTGCTTACCAGCAAAGGATTGTGTCCAAATGTCACATGAAATAGATGATTCTTCTTGGATAGGTGAGAGAAATAACTTAGCGAATTGCCATAATCCGAGTCATCTTCATGGGAGGGCAGTACAGGAAGCTGCCGCTGATATGCTTGATGAATCACCGATACATGTTCCACATGCCGATATCCTGGAATCCAAGCCTTTTGTAAATGCGACCGGCATCCGGATTGTCGTAGAAGAGGCAGAGTGTCTTGCCCTCGGCAGTTATGTCGCGGATCATTTGGGCGACGACCCGGGAAGCATAGCCTTTCTGCCGGAAGTCCGGGTGGGTGCAGACAGCGACAACCATGGCGGACATGGAGTTCTCGGCGGCTGTTGCTGCCGAAGCCACAGCCTGGCCGTTCTCTTGGATATAGTATGTTCTGCCTGTTTTGGAGGTCATGGATTTTCTGAAGCGTTCCTCAGCATCAGGCGGTACAACGAAATCTTCAATTGTATGCCGCAGGCTGACGATCCGGCTTGCATCCTCCAGGTGTGCCCGTTTAATACCGTGTGCCGGAACCAGCACAGCGGCAGCAGCATCCCGGCATTCACAAAAATACATGGACCTTTTCTTTCCCAGCGAAAGACCCTGCACGTGCTCAAATGCCTCTGTGACAGCCGCCTTGCCTGACAATGTGAAGCCCTCATATCCTATCATGCACCGGGCCAAGCCTGCTGCATCAAACTCCCCTTTTGCGTAAGGAACGAAGGAATCATAGTAGCGGAGCAGCACGGCACGCAAGGCGCCATCCTCCGTAAAATCCCCCCACAGCTCCTGAAATGCCTGTTCATATCCGAAGGCCTCAAGGTCTCCAAGCAGAAATAAGTTGAAGGAAGGCTCTTCTGCCAAGAAAGCATATACGCGTCCATGATCTTCCCTGCATAGCTTTCGAATCAAGTGAAGCCCCCCTTTTATTTGTATTTTTAGAATTTTACACCATTTTATTATGGAGAACAATTGAAACTTTTATGTTTAGTTCTTATGTTTTCGGAAAAACTAGGGAAAGGAAATGAAAAGGAGGGAATGTCAGGTGGATCATCCAATTCAAGGGTTAATGAGAGCAGCCATGGAAAATTTAAAAAGCATGGTTGATGTGAATACAATTATCGGCGAGCCGGTACAGACGGCAGACGGCGGAGTTGTATTGACGGTATCAAAGGTGGCATTTGGTTTCGGGGCCGGGGGAACAGACTTCCAGACGGATCATACAGCCGCAAACCATGAGGATCATGCGTTTGGAGGCGGAAGCGCCGGCGGAGTTTCTATTACACCGGTTGCGTTTCTGGTCGTGAATCAGGAGGGCATTAATATCCTGCATCTGCAGAATTCTACACATTTAGTGGAGAAGGCCATGGATTTGGCGCCGCAGACACTGGATAAGCTTCAATCCATGTTCGGCCAAAACAGCAATTCCAATTCCGGGAACCAGCAGCAGCAGCAACAGCAGTCACAACAGCCGCAGCAGCAGCAACAGCAGTCACAACAGCCGCAGCAGCAACAGCCGCAGTCACAACAGCCGCAGTCCCAGCCGGTGAGCGAGATTGTAGTCGAGCTGGAAACGCGTCCGGCAAACGACCCGGATATGATTTAAGAGGCCAAAGCGGCCTCTTTTTTTGTTTCTGTAATAATTTTGTAATAAAATAAACGGAAATGTAAAGAAAAGAATTAGCTATTTTTTACAGCTGGTCTATGTTTCTAAAAATTTTCATGATAAAATAAAGTGGTGCAATCATTGGATGCATGCATATCCTGCTGCATCGTGTATAATAGATGAAAAGTTGACCATATGAACAAAGGTGGCTAGGTGTTTTGTCTGGAGGATCCGATCTCATAAAAGATATTATTTATATTAACGGTGACCGGCGTAACCACTGTTTTCTGACATCGGGCATTACCTTTCGGGAATTTGCCGGCAACATCCCTTCTCCGCTCCAAAGCTTGCTTCTTTTGAAGCACAACTTTGAATGGACTGATCTAAATTATCATACGCTGCTGGAGTATGTGGAGGAGGAGAATGTGCAGAGGCTCATTGCTGCAGATGTTGAGCAATTCGGGGAGTTCTGCTGGGTGGATGTGGATGACATCAATGACTTGGATGAACTGGAGCCGGCTGAAATCGCGGAGCTTCTGTATCTGGCGCATAAAAAGGAACCGATCGGCAAGCCGTTCTTCCCGCTGCTGAAGAACAAGTATGTATATCTATCCCGCGATGACGGCTGGTATAACAAGGTGTATTACCGCCGGCTGCAGGATTTCAGTGCTATGCTGAGCAAGGTAATCCCATATAAGCTCGGGTCATTTGGGCGCCGGCGTCTTTTGCTGTTTCAGAAAACACGTATTTATCCGGCCATATCCAAGGATATTATGGAGCAACTGCTGCCTTACGCCGAGGATGGGCTGCTGTTTGATTTGTCCCACAAGGATGATTCGCGCCGCGGTCTGGAAATTCCTTTGTTTGTCATCGGTTCCTTTAGCGGTACAGATGATATCCTGGAGAATTTGTCGGAGGTAAAGCGTGAGGCATCTGAACGGGCCTGGCTCATTTTCGATAAGAAAGACCAGGAATGGAAGCTCTCCTTTGAATAGAGCCGGCGTGAGGAGTGAAGCGGTTGAATAAGTCATTTGCCGCTGTCGGCATTTTCAGCATTGTGCTGGCGGCGCTGCTGATTCTGCTTTGTCCGGATGAGCAGGATTTTGTGAAGTATATAGAACAGAAGCAAGACATCAGCTGTTCCGGCACAAGCTTGGTTTGTGAGCAGAACGGCGTGAAAATGACGCTGGCGGAAACGCACATTCGAAAAGGTGTGTTTTTCATGACCGGTGAAAGAACATTTGAGTACGAAGGGCACCGCCTGAAGGTGTGGTCCTTCGGGATGCTGGGGACATTCTTTGGCACAAGAGTAACAGAGACCACGTAATGGGTCTCTGTTATTTTTTTTAGTACGAGCCAAACAGCATGGGATACAGGATGCTGAACAGTACGGAAAAGCCACCGAAGCCAATAGCTGTATAGCCGAGTGTCTTGGCGCCATACCGTGCCGCAATCAGTCCCATTACAACGCCGAGTGCCCCGAAAACAATTGGGTAGAAGGCGATGGAAAACAGAGAGAGAAAGAGGGCCATATAGCCGACAATCCGCCCTGTGCTGATGCCATCCTGTTCGCGTGTCTGCCGGTATGCTTGCAAACGCCCGGTTGTCAATTCGGCCGCATATTCCTCTTCATGTTTTTGGTCATCATGTGTATGCAAGTTTATCCCTCACTTTCTGTGGAGATATGAGTAGCTTATGCCTGCGCGGGACAAATGATAAGCGTAAGTTTCTCCCATGGACAGGAGCTCGCCTGCCTGCTGTAGAAATAGGAAAGAGAGGAGGGGTAGGATGTTTAATTGGCATGAGGAAGCGCGCCAGCAGTGGAATGAGCGGGCTGGACACTGGAACAAGGGCAGCAGGGAGATGTGGGACAGCGGGAGCAGAAGCACAGTAATTCCGTTCTTGCAGCGATACGCCGCAAAGGGCGCGGCAGTCTTGGATGTCGGCTGCGGCGATGGATATGGGGCTTACAAAGCGGGCCAGGCAGGTTATGTCGTGTGCGGTGTCGATTTGTCTGAGAACATGATTGAAATGGCAAAGCAGCATGAGGAGAAAGGCCGGCTCACCTTTCTCCAGGCTGATTTGGCGGCTTTGCCGTTTTCAGACGAGGCGTTTGATGCGGTCATGGCGGTGAATTCCCTGGAATGGACGGCACAGCCGCTGCAGGCGCTGGAGGAAATGCGGCGGGTGCTGAAATCAGGCGGCCATGCCTGTGTGGCTATTTTGGGACCGACTGCCATGCCGCGGACCAACAGCTACCGGCGCTTATACAATGAGCCGGTCATCTGCAATACCATGATGCCGTGGGAATTTGCAAAGCTGGCGGCAGAGAACGGCTTTACTATTATAGATGGCCAAGGAGTATATAAGCGCGAAGTGCGGGAGCAGCATGTGGCTGGCCTGCCGGCGGAACTGCGGCAGGCAGTAAGCTTTCTGTGGGTATTTATGCTGCAAAAAAGCTGATGCGCTCTAGGAGTGGGCCAGCCAGTACAGCAGCGGAATGCTCAGCATGGACAGCAGGGTGCTGACGGCGACAGCGGCAGACGGGAAGGCCGTATCACATCCGTAGCGCATCGCATACAGCGTCATCGTCGGAGCTGACGGCATGCCTGCAAGCAATACGGCTACTGTGAGGATGGGAAGCGGCACAGAGAACCAGAGCAGAAGTCCCGGCAGCAGCAGAAGTCGCATGGAGGCGCTGAGCCACAGATAAGGCAAACGGATCATGGTCCGGAGCGTCTGCCGCGGCACGCTGCCAATCAGGCTGCCAATGACAAGCATCGAGAGCGGCGTTGTCATGCCGCCGGTCAGCTGCAGGGCGGCGTGAAGCGGCTTTGGCAGCGACAGTGGCAGGAGAAAGAGAACGACCCCGGCAGCGGTTGCGGCAACACCCGGATTCCAAAGAATGCTGCGTATGCTCATGACAGAAGAGGTCCGGGCAAATATATACATGCCGTACGTCCAAATGAGGAATAAATAGAGAATGTTGAATACTGTCGCATACACTATGCCGGTTTGGCCGAGCAGGATGCTGCAGACAGCATAGCCGATAAAGCCTTGGTTGCCAAAAATGATGCTGCCTTCATAGCCGGGCTTTTGGGCCGAAGGAAGCTTTGCCAGCCGGCGCAGCAAAAAACCTATGAGACAGGCGCTGCCGAGTGCGAAGGCGGACATCAGCAGCAGCTGGCCAAATTCCTGCAGCAGCCGGCGGGAAAAAGGGATATCCAAAGCGGAAACAATTAAAGCAGGTAAAGTAATTGTCAAAATAAGCTGCATCAGCAGCTGGTCGCTTTGACCGGTGAACAGCCGCTTTTTCTTTGCGGCAAAGCCGATAACAGCAAGAAGATAAATGGCGAGCAACTGCTCCCATAGCAGATTGAACCAATGCATATGAAACACCCCATAATACGCATATGCGTATGGCGGCGGGACTGTGCCTGTCGCAGCAGACCAAGTTAAGCTGCCTTGAAAAAAGGAACAAATGCGAATGTTTTGTAAATCTGGTACAATAGCGCTTGAACATACATAAGGGGGATTCCTACATGACAACTACCGTTCCATTTCAGTCAGACATCGAAATTGCCCAGGAAGCCAGCATGAAGCGGATTCATGAGATTGCTTCCGCATTGGATATTCAAGAGGAGGAGCTTGAGCCTTATGGGCATTACAAAGCGAAGCTGTCCTTGTCCGTTCTGGAGCGTCTGCAAAGCAAGCCGGACGGCAAAATTATTCTGGTGACAGCCATTAATCCGACACCGGCGGGAGAGGGGAAATCCACGGTTACGGTCGGATTGGGACAAGCCTTCCACAAAATTGGCAAAAAGGCTGTCATTGCCCTGCGGGAGCCGTCCCTTGGACCGACCATGGGCATGAAGGGCGGAGCGGCAGGCGGCGGCTATTCACAGGTTGTGCCGATGGAGGACATCAATTTGCATTTTACCGGCGATCTCCATGCCATCACGACGGCCAACAATGCATTGGCAGCGCTGATTGATAACCATATCCAGCAAGGAAATGAGCTGGGCATTGACGTGCGCAAGATTGTTTGGAAGCGCTGTGTGGACCTGAATGACCGGGCTTTGCGCAAGGTTGTGATCGGTCTTGGCGGACCGATGCAGGGGGTGCCGCGCGAGGATGGCTTCGATATTACGGTTGCTTCAGAAATTATGGCGGTGTTCTGCCTGGCCACAGATATGGCTGATTTGAAGCAGCGCCTGTCCCGCATTGTCGTTGCCTACGATATGCAGAACAAGCCTGTCACAGTGGAAGCACTGGGGGCAGCCGGAGCATTGACATTGCTGCTGAAGGATGCTTTAAAGCCAAATCTCGTGCAAACACTGGAGCATACACCTGCGATTATCCACGGCGGGCCATTTGCTAACATCGCGCATGGCTGCAATAGTGTTATCGCTACAAAAATGGCAGCCAAGCTCGGGGATTATGTGGTGACGGAGGCAGGCTTTGGCGCTGATTTAGGCGCAGAAAAGTTCCTGAACATTAAGGCCCGCACTGCAGGCATCAAGCCGGAGGCAGTGGTCATTGTGGCGACCATCCGCGCTTTGAAGATGCATGGCGGTGTAGCGAAGGATCAGCTGAAGGAAGAAAATGTGGAAGCCCTGGAAAACGGCATGGAAAATTTGCAGAAGCACGTGGAAACACTGCAGGCCTTTGGAGTGCCGTTTGTCGTAGCCATTAACCGCTTTGTTACGGATACAGAGGCGGAGGTAGCCTTCCTGGAGAATTGGTGTGCGGAGCGTGGCTATACCGTTTCCCTGACAGAGGTATGGGAGAAGGGCGGCCAAGGCGGCGTGGATCTGGCGGAGAAGCTGCTGCAGGTAATCGAGCAAGGAACGAATACATATGCGCCTTTATATGATATCGAGGCATCACTAGAGGAGAAAATCCGTACCATCGCCCAGAAGGTATACGGGGCAAAAGATGTGGAGTTTGCGCCGCAGGCACGCAAGCAGCTGCTGCAGTTTGCAGGCGAAGGCTGGGACAAGCTGCCGGTTTGCATGGCAAAAACGCAATATTCCCTGTCCGATGATCCGTCCAAGCTGGGACGTCCAAGTGATTTTGTCATTACGGTGCGGGAGCTGAAGCCATCCATCGGCGCCGGCTTTATTGTGGCGCTGACAGGAACGATGCTGACGATGCCGGGCCTGCCGAAGAAACCGGCTGCATTGAACATGGATGTTGCTGCGGACGGAAAAGCTGTCGGCTTGTTCTAAGGTTGCTTTTTGAAGCAGTTATCTGTAGACTAATGGTGATATAGACGAGGCGCCTTTCGGTGAGAAAGGCGCTCAATTTTTTGGAGGAACGTGATGTTTGATCCAACTGCATTTGAAAATCTGAAGGTTGTGGCAGAAGGAGCTGTCTATGACCATGACCTGGCAGGCGAGGTGCTTGTCACCGGCCGGAAGGATCTGGTCGATTTGGCCTCGATGAGCCGTACGTACCGCATTGCTTTTCAACTGCATGAACAAATCGGCACGGAAGTCACTGCCTGTCTTGTGCTGCAGACGGATGTGAAAAGCTGGGCGGGCGAAATTATGGAAGAGCCCTTCCTGACGCCTGTTTGCCTGCTGTCGCTGGAGTTCAGCTTTCCGATTCCCGCTGATTGGACAGGCTATGAAGAAATAACGGAAATACTCTATAAGATGTGGGGACAGGAACGCATGATTCAGCAGGTGATTTCATACGAATATAAGAAGCAAGCGTTTTCATCCCGCGACACTGTGACGGTTCTTTTTCCGAAGCCGCTTACGGAGGAGCATGCGGAGGATTTGCCCGCTGTCGCGGAGCATACGGTGCAAACGCTGCACGCTTTGCAAGATGTCCTTGCAAAATAGAGATAAAGGAGAAAGATACATGATACAGCAACTACAACCATTTTTACAGCATGCCTGGGAAAAGGCCGGCTTCCAGGATGCGACAGATGTCCAGAAGCAAGCCATTCCACTCGTGCTTGAAGGAAAGGACCTCATTGTGGAGTCCCCGACGGGCACCGGAAAAACGCTGGCGTATGTACTGCCGCTTTTACATAAAATTAATCCCGAGGTGAAAAGCCCGCAGGTTGTGATTTTGTCGCCGACCCGCGAGCTGGTGATGCAAATTCATGAAGAAGTGCAGAAGTTTGCGGAAGGCAGCGGCATTACGGGAGCCTCCTTTATTGGCGGAGCGGATATCAAGCGCCAAGTGGAGAAGCTAAAAAAACACCCGCAGGTCATTGTTGGCTCGCCCGGCCGCGTGATGGAGCTCATCCGCATGAAAAAGCTGAAAATGCACGAGGTAAAGACAATTGTGTTTGACGAGTTTGACCAAATGGTAAAGCAGAACATGGTCGGCACAATTGAGGAAGTTATTAAGACAACGATGCGTGACCGGCAGCTGCTGTTCTTCTCGGCAACAATGCCGGCCGCGGCTGAGGATGCGGCCCGCAATGCCGCAAACGAGCCGGCTGTGGTGCGCGTCAAGCGTACGGCTGATACCGGCCGCGTCAAGCATCTCTATATCGTGTCCGAGCTGCGCGAAAAGCTGGACTATGTACGCCGTATCGTACACATGGAGGATGTCAAGGCAGTCGCATTCTTGAACGACCCATTCCGTCTGGACGAAATGACGGAAAAGCTGCAATTCCGCAAAGTGGCAGCCGGTACGGTGCATGCCGAGGCGAAAAAGCAGGAACGGGAAGCGACGATGCGGGCTTTCCGCCAAGGGAAGGTCCAGGTGCTGCTGGCAACGGACTTGGCGGCACGCGGCTTGGATATCGAGGGACTGACGCACGTCATCCATCTGGATTTGCCGGACACACTGGACCAGTACATCCACCGCTCCGGCCGCACGGGCCGCATGGGCAACGAGGGCACAGTCATCTCTCTGGTGACGCCGAACGAAGAGAAGAAGCTGCTGCAATTTGCGAAGAAGCTTGGCATTGAATTTGAAAAAATGCAGATGTACAAGGGAAGCTTCGTGGACCGCAAGCCGCCGGCGCCAAAGAAAAAACGCCCGGCTTATGCCGGACGCAAGAAGCCTAGATAATTCTAGGCTTTTTCTGCTTGGGCTTGCTTGACCAGGTAGTCAATGAGCCCCATGGCGCTGACCTCCATATCAAGCCGCAGCACATTTTGCGCCGATTCGCTTACTTCTGCGCCGTTTTCGGAAAGAAACTCATGCACCCGTGCGAGCATGACCTTGGCAAGCTCGGCGGAAGCCGCAGGGAAGTCTGTTTGGGCGGCAAACACGCTCTGCCCCATCTCCAAAAACTGTGGAAGCCAAGCCGCAACCTGTCGGTACACCTCCTGTACGTTGACCGACATGCCGTAGTGTCCGAAATAAATGCGGTCCACATGCAGGCTGCGGATGCGCTCCAGCGATGCCAGCATCGCGTCCGGCTGGAATTGCGTCGGCGATGTGGACGGCAGATACAGCTCAAAGTCCCCCAGTCCCTGATAAAAAATGCCGATCGTGTCGCCTGTGAAAATTCCGTTCGTCAAGGAGTCATGGATGCCGATATGATGCAGGGCATGTCCAGGCGTATGATAGAAGGTCAAAGTGCGCGCATCGCTGATTTGCAGTGTTTCACCGTCCTGCACGGTCATCACGCGCTCCTCCGGAATCGGCACAATCGGATCAAACAGGCGGTCAAATTGTTCGCCGTATACAGCCCGGGCTCCTTGGATCAGCTTCACCGGGTCAATCAGATGGCGGGCGCCGCGCGGGTGCACAATCAGCTTGGCGTTCGGACATTTTTCCATCAGCAGCCCAGCGCCGCCGGCATGGTCCAAATGAACATGGGTGACGATGATGTAGGCGACATCAGACAGGGAAACGCCGAGTTCCCCCAGTCCCTTCAGTATGTATGGCAAAGACGGGCTGGCGCACGTTTCCACAATGGTGACTTTTTCTTCAAGCAGCACATAGGTGCCGGTGCGCTCCGGCTCCCCCAAATCATAGTCATCAATTATATATAAGCGTTCTCCCATACATTGCGGCAATTCAATCTCTCCCCTCACAGACTATACGTTTAATTATAGGGGAAAAGGAGGGAAGTGTAAGGGCTTTCTTCCGACAAAATTTGTAGGTGCTGAAATTAGACTTTTGTAAGAAAAATCAGTAAGATGAAACCAATACTAGATACTGGGAGGAAGCATGATGACAGTCTATGATTTTTCTGTCCGCACCATTATAGGTGAAGAGAAGACGCTCCGTGATTACGAGGGCAAAGTGCTGCTCATTGTCAACGTTGCCAGCAAATGCGGCCTGACGCCGCAGTACAAGGGATTACAGGCATTGTATGAGAAGTATAAGGACCAAGGCTTGGAGATTCTTGGTTTCCCGTGCAACCAGTTCATGAATCAAGAGCCGGGCACAGAGGAAGAAATTGCGGGCTTCTGCGAGCTGAACTACCGTGTGACATTCCCGCTGTTTGCCAAGATTGACGTCAACGGCGAGACAGCCCATCCCTTGTATAAGTATTTGTGCAAGGAGGCCCCGGGCGTGCTCGGTTCCAAGGCGGTCAAATGGAACTTCACGAAGTTCCTGGTGGACAAGAGCGGCAAGGTGCTGGACCGTTACGCGCCGCAGACGGTTCCGGAGGATTTGGAGAAGGACATTGCAAAAGCGCTGCAGGCGTAAGAGAGGCTGCTGGATGGATTCCGGCAGTTTTTTTGTTCAATAGAGCACCACACCGCCTTTCTCCCGAACGAGGGCAGACTGTGGTACAATAGGAAATTGGGTGATGATGATGACAAACGAACAAAAAATTCAGCAAACCATCGTTTTTGTAAAGGGAATTTTGGCCGGTGACGCCAGCGGACATGACTGGTATCACATCGAGCGTGTACATAAATTGGCTGCCGCCTTGGCAGCGAGTGAGGGCGGCAATATGTTCGTCATTGAACTGGCGGCCCTCTTGCATGATGTTGCAGATGAAAAGCTGAATGAGAGCGAGGAAGCCGGCCTGCAGAAGGTACAGAGCTGGCTGGAGCATTTGGATGTCAGCAGGGAAGAGCAGGAGCACATCCTGCATATTATTACAAACATGTCCTTTAAAGGCGGGCATGGCGGCAAGGTGGAGACACTGGAAGGGAAAATTGTACAGGATGCGGATCGTTTGGATGCGATTGGCGCAATCGGCATTGCCCGCACGTTTGCATACGGCGGAGCAAAGGGCCGTCTGATGTATGACCCGAATGTGCCATACCGCGAAGCCATGACAAAGGAAGCGTACCGGAAATCCAATGACCCGTCGCTGAACCATTTCTATGAAAAGCTGCTGAAGCTGAAAGACTTGATGAATACAGCGGCGGCCAAGCGGGTGGCAGAGGAGCGCCATCGGTATATGGAGCAGTTTATTGAACAATTTATGAAAGAGTGGAATGCAGAAATATGAAAATGTTGACTGTCGAGCATCTATCAAAATCATATGGGGAAAAGCCGCTGTTTCAGGACTTGTCCTTCAGCATTACAGAGGGGCAGCACATCGGCATCATCGGGGTAAACGGCACCGGAAAATCTACGATGCTGAAAATTTTGGCGGGGCTTGAACAGGCGGATGAGGGGCAAATCTCCCAGACACGCGGCTATACCATCAGCTATCTGGCCCAGCAGCCGGAGTTTGCAGAAAATTTGACGGTGCTGGAGCAAGTCTTTTACGGCGATACCCCGCTGATTCGGCTTCTGCGCGAGTATGAAGCAGCATTGCTGGATTTAGAAAAAGACCCGATGAACGAGCAGCTGCAGCAGCATATTTTTATGCTGCAGCAGCGTATGGACGCTATGGATGCCTGGGATGCGAGCGCCAATGCGAAGGCGTTATTGACAAAACTCGGCATCCACGACTTTACAGCGGTGGTCGGCACGCTCTCGGGCGGACAGAAGAAGCGGGTGGCGATGGCCCAAAGCCTGATCCAAACGCCGGATTTGCTCATCTTGGATGAGCCGACCAACCATCTCGATCATGCAACGGTTGAATGGCTCGAGGAATACCTGTCCCGTTATACCGGCTCCTTGCTGCTGGTGACGCATGACCGCTATTTCCTCGACCGGGTGACAAACCGGATTTTAGAGCTCGATAACGGAAAGCTGTACAGCTATGAAGGCAACTACGGTGCTTTCCTTGAGGCGAAGGCTCTGCGTGAGGAGCAGGAAATCGCCCAAGAGGAAAAACGGCAGAATCTGTACCGGCGCGAGCTTGCCTGGGTGCGCCGCGGCGCCAAAGCCCGGACGACAAAGCAAAAAGCCCGGCTGCAGCGCTTTGATGAGCTGAACAAGCAGGAAGGCCCCGCTGCCAAGCAGCAGGTGGATATTTCGCTTGGCGGAAGCCGCCTCGGCAAAAAGGTGCTGGAGCTGCACGAGGTCACGAAGCAATTTGACGGCCGGAAGGTGCTGGATCACTTCAGCTATATTGTCAAGCCGGGAGACCGCATCGGCATCATTGGGCCGAACGGCAGCGGCAAGTCCACGCTGCTGAATATGCTGACCGGAAAGCTGACACCGGACAGCGGTGAAATTGAAGTGGGCCAAACGGTGAAAATTGCCTATTACACGCAGGAAACAGAGGATATGGACCTCAATCAGCGCATGATCGAGTATATTAAGGAAGCGGCGGAGGTTGTCCATACAACAGACGGCAAGGTCATTTCCGCTTCCCAAATGCTGGAGCGCTTTCTGTTTCCGCCTCGTACGCACGGCACGCTGATCCGCAAGCTGTCCGGCGGGGAACGCCGCCGTTTGTACCTGCTTCGCATCCTGATGAGCGAGCCGAACGTACTGCTGCTGGATGAGCCGACCAATGATCTGGATACACAGACGTTGACGGTGCTGGAGGACTATCTGGATGAGTTCCCGGGTGTCGTCATCACAGTGTCACACGACCGGTATTTCCTGGATAAAACAGCCGAGGAGCTGTTTGTGTTTGAAAGAGAGGGGCGCGTGCGTGTGTTCTTTGGCAGCTACAGCGAGTATCTGGAGGAACGGAAGCAGCAGGAGGCGCTGCTGAAGGCAGAGGTTGTGAAGGAGAAAAAGCGTGAGGAGCAGCCGAAGCAGAAGAAGCGGAAGCTCTCCTACAACGAGCAGCGCGAGTGGGATACGATTGAAGACCGGATTGCCGGGCTGGAAGCGAAGCTGGAGGAGCTTGCCGAAGAGCTCGAGAAGGTTGGCTCTGATTATACGCGTGCACAGGCTGTATCAGAGGAGCAGCAGCGTGTGGAGGAGGAGCTGGAACGCGCGATGGAACGGTGGGAAGAATTGTCCGAAATCGTGGAAGGTTTGAAGGCGTAGGTGCATAGTATTGAAGAAAAGGACAAAATCTCGTATAATGGTCATATGAACTTATTGGAGGTGTTCTCATGAGAACGAATAATCCGATGCTGCGGGAAGAGGCTTTTCGGCGCACTGGTGCTTCACAAGCAACGATGACTGTCGGCGGCACAGTCGGCAAGACATTCATTATGCTGGTGTTGTTGTTGGGAACGGCAGTCTATTCTTACATGCAGGTTGTACTGAATCAGATGAGCATGGGTGTGATTGGCGGCGCGGTCATTACGGCAGCCATCATCGCTTTTGCATCTGTGTTCTTTCCGCGCATTACGCCTGTGACAGCCCCGGTGTATGCGGCGGTGGAAGGCGTCGTGCTGGGCAGCGTGTCCGCCTGGTATGCGCTGCGGTTTGGCGATACGCTTATTTTGCAGGCTGTGCTGCTCACCATTGCCGTGTTGTTTGCTATGCTGCTTCTGTACGCAACCCGTATTGTCAGAGTAACAGACAAGTTTCGCATGGGCGTGCTGTCGGCGACCTTGGGCATTGCGCTGATGTATCTGCTCTCCATGGTGCTGCAGCTGTTCGGCGTGGCGGTCCCGTTTCTGCATCAGGGCGGCACAGTCGGCATCATTATCAGTGCAATTGTGGTTGTTGTTGCCGCTTTGAACCTAGTGCTTGATTTCGATTTTATTGAGCGGGGTGCCCACTACGGAGCGCCGAAGCATATGGAATGGTACGGCGCGCTCGGTCTAATGCTGACGCTTGTTTGGCTGTACATGGAGATTCTGCGTCTTGTTTCTTATTTTACGAGAAATGATTGAGAAAAAAACTCTCGCTTCAGCGGGAGTTTTTTCTTTGCCTGCTTGTCAAAGAGAAAACCTCCGGGAGAATTTGCCCCCATCTATGTAAGAAGTCCTTATTTCCCTTTTTTTACCTGTTTCATTTTCTCGGCTACAATGAAACAAAAGTGAGGTGAAAAAGGATGATTAATCGTGTAGCACTTACGGGGCGGCTGACGAGAGACGCGCAGCTTGCCCATACGTCCAGCGGCAGAGCATACACCCGGCTGACCATCGCTGTCGACCGTGTGTACCGGGGACGGGATGGAGAGCGGGAAACCGACTTCATCAGCTGTACCCTTTGGGGGCGCACCGCTGAAGCTATGTCGCAATATTGCCAGCGGGGACGGCTGATTGCTGTGACCGGGCAAATTCGGACCAGCCGATATGAGAAGGAAGGCAAGCGCGTGTATCAAACAGATGTCTTGATCGAGAGTATCGCGTTTCTCGACCGGAGACGGCAGACAGAGCCGGAGCCGGACTTGCAGGAGGCGTAGAAGCGTACGGGGACTGATTCAGGTCAGTCCCCTTTTGTATGTAAATGGGGAAACGTTGCAGGGCAATCCGTGAAAGCGTCGGAGAAAAGCTCTCGTATCGGAGCCTTCCAGAAAGGAGGGGCGGATTTGAGCCAGTCTTTCTTGAAATATCACATACCGTATAGGGCAGATATACTGCTGTTGCAAGTGCGCCTGATGCGATTCAATTGCGAAACAGCCGATAGATGTGCTTAAATTTAGATGAGTTATAAGCAAAGAAACAGAAATGATATATACATATAGCAGTAAAGGAGAGAGTACGTTGAAGATTAAAGCAATTGAACCAACGCCGAGCCCGAATACCATGAAGGTCATCCTGAATGAAGAGCTGTCCGGAGGCAAGCGCCACAATTATACACGCGAGAACGCGATGCAGGCACCTGAGAAGGTGCAGCAGATTTTACAGATTGAAGGAGTAAAGGGTGTGTACCACGTAGCGGACTTCCTGGCTGTGGAGCGCAATGCCAAATTTGACTGGAAGCTGATTCTCCAACAGGTGCGTGCCGTGTTCGGCGAGGATGCGGAGGAAGCGCAGGCAGGCGGATCCGCAGAGACGCCTTATGGGGAAGTGAAGGTATTCCATCAGATGTTTTACGGCATTCCGATGCAGGTCAAGCTGCTGGATGGCGAAAGTGAAACGCGATTTGGCCTTCCGGATTACTTCAAGGGCTCCATCATGAAGCTGCAAATGTCGGCGCCAAACGTCGTGAAGGAGCGCAAATGGGTGGAGCAGGGCACACGCTACGGCGATGTGCAGGAAATTGGCCAGGAGGTCGTGGAGGAGATTGCAGCTGCCTATCCGGAGGAACGGGTCCGCTCCCTGGTGGATGATATCCTGCAGCAAGCGGGCGTAACCGAAATTCAGGTGGCCAAGCGCGAGCCGTACCGGGTAACAGAGGACATGATGGAGGACGCCGACTGGAAGAAGCGCTATGCCGCTCTGGAGCAGATGAATCCGACAGAAGAGGATTTGCCGGTGCTGGCAAAAGCCATTCATGATGAAAAGCCGTCCATCCGCCGTCTTGCGGTTGCCTATCTCGGCATGATTAAGGGGGAAAAGGTGCTGCCGCTCCTGTACGAAGCGATGGAGGATAAGTCAGCCAGCGTGCGCCGCACAGCGGGTGACTGTCTTTCAGATATCGGTGATCCGGACGCCATCCAGGTCATGATTGCGGCGCTGCAGGACCCGAGCAAGCTTGTCCGCTGGCGGGCGGCCATGTTCCTGTTTGAAACGGGAGACGAGAGTGCAATTCCGGCGCTGCAGGAAGCGCAGGAGGATCCGGAGTTTGAAGTTGCGATGCAGGCGCGCCTGGCGCTGGAACGGATTGAAGGCGGCGAAGAAGCAAAGGGATCTGTCTGGAAGCAAATGACTGAATACCGAAACGGGGAATGATGGATGCTCACCGTCTTTTATGATGGCTGGTGTCCGCTTTGCACGGGAATTGCGGAGCGGACGAGAAAGCTGGATGTCCGGAACGCCACAAGGTTTGTGTCATTTCGTGAGAGGGCGGTCATTGAGGAGTATGGTTTAACAAGAGAACAGCAGGAGCGGATGAATCAGCGCATGTTCGCCTATGACGGCAAGTGGCATGAAGGCATAGGGGCTGTATATGCCCTTGCCTGCCAAATTCCGGCGTATTGGGCAGCAGTGCCATTCCTGAAGCTGTCGCTCTGGACGGGAACGGGGCAGCCGCTGTATGACTGGATTGCCGCGCGGCGCAAAATCGTGCCGGTCGGCCACTGTGAGAACGGGGCCTGCAGCTTGGAGGACCGCAAAGGAAGGAGATAATAGCCTTTCCTTTGCCCTGCCCGTCCTGCCATGGTATCATAAGGAAAGAATATAACAAGAAGGAGCAAACCCCATGAATGCATATGAAGAATATATGAGACAAATGGTCATTCCCATGCGCCAGGAGCTTGTGCGCGCCGGCTTTGAAGAGCTGACAACATCCGAGCAGGTGGAGCAATACGTAGAAAATGCAACAGGCACAACACTCGTTGTCGTCAATTCCGTGTGCGGCTGTGCAGCCGGCCTTGCACGTCCGGCAGTCGCACAGGCGCTGCTTCGTGCGGAAAAGCGCCCTGACCATCTCGTGACAGTGTTTGCCGGCCAGGATAAGGATGCAACAGCGATGATGCGCTCTTACTTTGATGACATTCCGCCATCCTCTCCATCCATGGCACTCCTGAAGGGCAAGGAAGTCGTACACTTCATCCACCGCCATGAAATTGAAGGAAACTCCATGGAAGGCATCATGAGCAATCTGCTTGATGCATTTGATCAGCATTGCTAAAAGGGAGCGTTGTCTCCCTTTTTTCTATTCGGTGAACATATGATTATTACAACAGCAGGAAGAACGAATGAAGAGATGGTGCAGTATGCCAAAAAAGTGGCTGCTGATTTGGACAGTCTGTTTGTCTTGCGGCGGGATGCGGCAGTCGCTGATTTACGAAAGCGTTTGCGCGACGATGTGCTTGTGGTGGGCAAAAATCGTTTGGAGATTTATCCGCACCGCGGCGAGGAATCCTTTTTCTTTCATCCAAACTCCGCCGGCTTTCGTGTCAAGCGGCTGCTGAGAGGGGAGCACGATCCGTTCCTGCAGGCGGCTCAGCTGGAAAGCGGCATGGCAGTGCTCGATTGCACATTGGGTATGGCTTCTGATGCAATTGTTGCCAGCTTTGCAGTCGGCAGCAAGGGGCGGGTAACCGGCATTGAAGGAAACCGCTATATGGCCTATCTCGTGAAAAAGGGTTTGCGGGAATGGCAGTCAGATGTGCCGGAGATGAATGAGGCGATGCGCCGGATTGAAGTGGTGCAGGGGGATCATGCGTCTGTGCTGCGGGCATGTGCCGACCAATCCTATGATGTGGTGTATCTGGATCCTATGTTTGAGGAGAGTATTTTGGAGTCGGATGGCATCCGGGGGCTGAAGCATTTTGCCCTCTATGATGAGATTGCGGACGAAACAATTGAGGAGGCAAAACGGGTGGCGCGCAGCCGCGTGGTGCTGAAGGATCACTTCCGCAGTCCGCGCTTTGAGCGGTACGGATTTTCCGTCTATCGCCGCAAAAGCGCGAAATTCCATTTTGGCGTCCTGGAAAAGGACTGCACTTCCGGAGAATTTCGTTACAATAGCTAATGAGCAAGTTTTGTAAATCCGGAGATGGCGAGAGTAGTCTGCTTGGAGGCCGCAGCGAGCCGGGGACGGTGGGAGCCTGGCGCACAGAAGGGCAGAGAAAGCGCACTTCGGAGACGTTCTTCCGAAAGCAGCAGGGAGAACCGGGGGACCCCAGCCCCGTTATGGACGGGAAAGGTGTCCCATAGGACAATAAGAGTGGTACCGCGGATTCGGCCCGCCTCTCGCATAAAGAGGCGGGCTTTTTTGTGTACTCAAAAAGGAGGATAACAAATCAGATACAAACAGGCATGTGCTGACAGTTTATCTGAAGCATTGCAGGGAGCCCTGTCCGTAGATGCGGACATGATTGAAAGTCCAAAGCTGGAGCACCACGGCAATTTGGCCTTTCCCTGCTTTCAATGTACAGAGGAGCTTTATAGAATGCGGAAAGAGGCCATTGCTTATTTGTCTACAACCATTTTTTACATGAAAATTATAGATGGCTTTCTATTTTATATTTTAATACAATACTAATTATAATGATTATAAATATATATAGATTATTTCGTTGAATATATTCTGCTTGTGGGCAGGGAGGATCGTTGCATATGTACGGACTGGTAAACAAAGGGATTGAACAATTGATTTGTGACAGCTATGGGGAACAGACGTGGGAGGAAATCAAGAAAACAGCCGGGGTAGAAGCTGCAGGATTTGTGAGTATGCAGCCGTATGATGATCAAATTACATACCGGTTGGTGGAGGCAGCCTCTCAAGTGCTGGGCGTGCCGGGAGAAGAAATCTTGGAGACCTTCGGAACGCACTGGGTGATATACACCGTGCAAAAGGGATACGGAGAAATGTTGAATCTGGCCGGCGATAACTTTGTTGACTTTGTAAAAAATCTGGATGAACTGCACACAAGAGTTGGACTGCTTATGCCGGATTTGGATCCTCCTTCCTTTGAAGTGGAAGAGTTGGGAGAAAACAGGCTGATTGTGCGTTACTATTCCACACGGCGGGGGCTGACGCCAATGATTGCGGGTCTGCTGAGGGGATTGGCCCTGCGTTTTCAGGTGCAGGCAGACATTGCACTGGCGGCCGGGAGAAGTGAAAAGGCGGATTATGATGAGTTTTTCATACACATTCGGGGTGAAGAAGCATAATGAGCAGCAGGTGGGAGAAAAGCGCCGATTTTTTGGAATTGTTTCCTTTTCATATTGTGGCAGATCAGAATCTGCAGCTTGTGAGCGCCGGCCATGTGCTGCAGCGCCTATATCCGGAAATGCAGCCGGGCCAGCATATCGGCCGATATTTTTCTATTCATAAGCCAAAAGCCGTGCTGGAGTTCCATTCATTGCGAAAGCATCAGGACAGTTTATTTATTCTGCAGGGGCAAAACGGGCTCAAGCTGAAGGGGCAAGTCCATGTTTTACAGGAACAGGTATGCTTCCTGGTATCGCCATGGATTACCGATCTGGCCAATCTGGGGGGATTTGGCTTATCCTTAAAGGATTTTCCTCTCTATGACAACATGACTGACTTCTTATTTTTGCTACAGTCCCATCAAACAGCATTGCAGGAAGTAAAAGAGCTGTCCGGCAAGCTGCAGCAGCAGCATACCGCTCTGCAGGAAGCAAATCGTTTGCTGGAATCCCAAAAAACCATTTCTGAGGTGTTAATTGCATCCAGCGATGTGGAGGAAGCCATGGACCAGATTCTTCCCTTGCTGCAGAGCATGACGGACAGCGAGGCTTGCCGTATGTGGCAGCCTACAGCATGCGGCTGCTTCTTGCAGCCAGAGGGAAGCCAGATGCTCCTGAAGGTGGCTGTGGAGGATGAACATGCAGTGTCCCGGGCATTTGTGTCGAGGAAACCAGTGCACCAAGAGAATTCCTGTTGTGTGCCAGTCGTTTATAAGGAGAAGTGCTTCGGCGTGTTACAGCTGCAGCGGCACAAGGCGCTGACAGAAAGGTCGCAAACCGTTTTGCTGGAAATCACATATCGCCTCGGCCAGTTTATGGACCGGATCCTGTCCGAGCAGGAGCTGCGCCTGGCCAAGGAGCAGGCCGAGCGGGCAACAGAGCTGAAATCTGTATTTCTGGCAACGATGAGCCATGAACTGCGTACACCGCTGAATGCGGTCATCGGCATGACAGACCTGTTGTCGGATACGGAGCTGCAGGAGGAGCAGCGGGAGTATGTGGATACCATTCGCAGCAGCGGCAGTTTGCTGCTCTCGGTGATTAACGATATTTTGGATTTCTCTAAAATTGAATCCGGCAAGCTGGAGAGCGAGAGCATGCCGCTGCGTCTGGAGGAAACACTGAAGCTGACGGTGAATTTGCTGAAGCCTTTGGCGATGGAAAAGTGCATAGAGTTATATTATGAGATGGACTCATCTGTTCCAAGAGTGATTATGGGGGACGAAGTACGGCTTAGACAAGTGCTGCTGAACCTTGTCAGCAACGCCGTGCGATTTACGGAACGGGGAGAGGTGTGTATCCAAGTGCAGGCATATGAGTCAGATGAACAGGTACAGCTGGAGTTCTCTGTACGTGATACAGGCGTCGGTGTTCCACAGGATAAAATGGAATCTTTGTTTACTCCATTTACACAGGCAGATTCCTCAATCAGCAGAAGGTACGGCGGCACCGGGCTTGGACTGGCGATTTGCGCCGGGCTGGTGGAGATTATGAATGGCACCATCCGTGCCGAGAGTGAGGAGGGGCGGGGATCTGTGTTTACTTTCCATATCCCGGCTGCAGCAGTGAAGGAAGAAGCGCTTGTCTCCGGTTCGGCTGCGGCCCTGCCGGAGGAGGGCCCTCTTCGCCTTGAGGCCCGCATTTTGTTGGCGGAAGACAATGTGGTGAACCAGAAGCTGGCTGTTCGTGTTTTTAAAAATATCGGTTACGAGGTAGACTTGGCTGTAAACGGGGAAGAGGTGCTGCACAAGCTGAAGAAGCAGTCCTATGATGTAATCTTCATGGATGTGCAAATGCCTTATATGGATGGTTTGGAGGCTACCCGCATCATCCGCCGTGAGTATACAGAACGGCAGCCTGTTATTATTGCCATGACGGCCAATGCAATGGCGGAGGACCGGGAGCGCTGCTTTGCGGCCGGTATGGATGATTTCTTGTCCAAACCGATCCTTGTACAAGAAATTCAACGGAGCCTGCAGCATTGGCTGGCTGTAAAGGAGCAGGAGAATTGCCGGCAGGCGCCTGAATCAACCCCATCGGCAGAACTGCTGGACCGGGACATGATCCAGGAGCTCTGGGAGCTGGGCGGGAAAGAATTTCTGTTCGAGCTTGTCGAACTGTTTGAGGAGCAAGCAGCGTCATTGCTGGAGGTCATCAGACAATCGGTGATACAGCAGGATATACAGCGGCTGCGTGAAGCTGTGCACGGCTTGAAGGGCATCAGCTTAAATACGGGAGCGGCCCGTATGGCTCAAGTGTGCAAAGATATAGAGGATATAATAAAGAGCCATACGTTGGATTGGACTGCAGTGAACGGCACGGAACAGCAGCTGTGGCGCCTGCAGGCAGAGACGATACAGCAGTTGCAGAAGGACTTCCTGCAATCTGAAGGATAAGGGGTGGCAGGGATGAAGGAAACGGTTCATATTGTAGAGGTGCAGCCAGACAGTGTATTGGCTGAAGATGTACTTACAGACAGCGGCCTGCTGCTGGTGAAGAAGGGGACTCTCTTGACAGGTACGCTGCTTGAGAAGCTGCGTTATTTAGGAGTGGGCGAGGTTGCGTTGCAGAATGCGCCGGCAGAGAAGCCGCCTGCTTCCGAGGCAGGTCCTAAAGCAGGCATGAGAATGGTGAAGCGTGTGATGGTAGTGGACGATTTGCCGCTGAATCGCCGCCTGATTTCCAATATTCTGCAGCAAAGCTTCCCGGAGGCGGAAGTAATTGAAGCTTCAGACGGCTTGTCTGCTGTGGATATGTATGCATATGTGAAGCCGGATTTAGTGTTTATGGATATTGTCATGCCCGCCATGGATGGCATTACTGCGATTAGGAAAATGAAGGAGACAGACCCGCAGGCAAACGTGATTGTTTGTTCCACGCAGGGGGAAAGCAAGATGGTGCTGGCGGCGATTCACAGCGGAGCAAAGGATTTCATTGTGAAGCCGTATTCCCGCAGCCGGGTGATGCAGGCAGTAGAGCGGGTCATGGGAGTATAAGGGTTTCTGCCCAAAGGCACTAACATACAAACAGGCAGCTGTGCCCCCACAGCTGCCTGTTTGTATGCGGGAAGGAGATTTTCATAGAAAAGTAGAACGTACTAAAAATTGCCGCCTGTACGGATGGCGGATCAGGGAAGGAGGATTCTATGATATGAAGGCTTCTGTCATCATAAGCGACAAGAGGGGACACCATGTGCGGTTTGTTCCGTCCGTAGAAATAGAACAAGAGAAGGCAGCAGTGGAACTGCTGCAGCAGCAGGTTCAAAGACTATGCGGCTTGCCTGTGGCCATTGGCCGGGAGCTGTGCCGTCATGAAGCAGCGGACGGGGAGGTATTCTCTCTGTACGAGGCTTTTGCGGCGGAGCATGCAGGACAGTGGCATAAGCGGGGCGATTTGCAAATCATGCCGAATTGTGAAGCGCACCGCCCTGCCCTGCAGGCATGGCTCGCCGAAAAGAAGCCGCCAGAGCTGCGCGCTCCGTGGTTTCAGGCCGGATGGCACGAGAAGGCTTGGGCATGGGGAGAGCAGGCAGTCTTGCATGCCGGCCGGCAGCTGACCGGAGAGCTGGTGCAGCTCAAGGCATCTGATTTCAGCTTTGTGCAGCGAATGGGTACAAACGCGGGGGATGTATATTTGAAAGCAACAGGCACCGCGGCCCGCCATGAAGCTGCATTGACCCGCCACCTTGCCGGGCTTCATGCCAATACGGCCGCCGTGCTGGATACGCAGGAAACAGAGGGCTGGCTGCTTATGCCGGGCCTTGGCGGTACACCGTTGCGCGGGCAAACAGATCATGCTCTGTGGCAGGGGGCGCTGCGTGCCTATGCACAGCTGCAGGTAGCGGAGGCGGCGCAGGTTGAAAAATTGCTGACAATGGGCGTACCGGACCGCCGTATTCCGGTGCTGAAGCGGGATATTCGCGAGCATTTGGCTGATATGTGTGCCACCGGGCTGGCCGAGGAAGAAGCAAAGCAGGTGCTGGATTTGCAGGAGGAACTGCTGGATATGTGTGACCAGCTGATAGCGATTGGTCTGCCCGACAGCATTGAGCATGGGGATTTGCATTCCGCCAATATTCGTATTGTGGATGGGCAGCCGTTCTTTTTTGACTGGGGCGATGCCTCCATCACACATCCGTTCTTCAGTACCCGCATTTTCTGGCATGCGCTGGATGAGCTGATTGCTTCAGAGGCAGAATGGCTGGACATGGTGAATCGTTTCCGCCCGTACTACTTGGAGGCGTGGAAGGAATTTGCGGAGGAAGACAAGCTGAAGCAGGCCCTTCTGATCACAGACCAGTTGGCCTGTGTACAGCGCGCTTTAAGCTGGCACTTATACTTGACGCCAAGCAGAGAGGATCAGGCAGAGTCGTACCGGAGGCCGTCGCAGTGGCTGCAGCTGCTGCTGGAGCACCGAGCCCTGGTGAGACAGTCCTGACCGTAGCAGATTATTCCGGCGAGTGCCTTCTCATTTGGCACTCGCCTTCTTTGTATGCTGTGTTACATGTTGCTATTGGTGTGCAGTGCAGGTTCATTGCCCCTTGGAAATGAGAAATCTATACCATGAATTTGGACAGCCGTGAATGGTAATATGCATCGGCGTTTCAAGTACAAAGCATATTACTAGAAACTTATTCATAAAAAAGAATTTTCTGTACTGTAGCTGGCATGCTAGAATAGAAGGAAATGGAAATTTTGGGAAGAGGAGATAGGGTGCTGAGGGTTGAAATTGCAACGGCAGGATATACAGAGGAAGCGAGCATTCAAGATGTTTTCTTTCAGATTCAGGAGGGGGAACTGGTGGCCCTCATTGGGGCGAATGGAGCCGGCAAGAGCACGACCATTAAAGCCATTCTCGGCTTGCTGCCGCATGTGAAGGGGAATGTGATGTTTCCAGAAGGGGCGTATGCCTATGTGCCGGAGCAGCCCATTTACTATGATTATCTGACTCTATGGGAGCATCTGGAGCTGTTGGCGGCTGTCCGTGAGTTTAAGGGCTGGGAGGAGAGAGGAGAGGAGCTGCTGCGGATTTTCCGTTTGACCGAGCATAAGCACGAATACCTGACACAGTTTTCCAAAGGAATGAAGCAAAAGTCCATGCTGGTTCTGGCGTTTCTGGCGCAGCCGCAGATGTATATTGTGGACGAGCCGTTTGTCGGGCTGGATCCAACGGCTGTACGGGATTTTCTGCTGCTGCTGGAGAGGGAGCGGCAGCGCGGTGCCGGCATCCTGCTTTGTACCCATGTGCTGGATACGGCAGAACGGCTTTGTGAACGATTTCTGCTTGTCTCGGACGGAACACTTGTAGCGGACGGCAGCCTCGCGGATTTGCAGGGACGCTGCCGCATGCCTGGTGCGCCTTTAACGGAATGCTTCTATGTGTTGACGGAGCTTCGCCATGGATAAGCGCTTGTTCTCTAAACGCTTGCTGTCTGAGTGGAAGCAAAAAATGACATCGCTTCGCACAGTGGCGGACTGGACCGTTGCCCTATATTGTATCATTCCCGCCCTCGTGTTTGCCGGCTTGTACTACCGGTCTCTGTGGCTGGACCCACCGCCTTGGAGCAGGGCGCTGCCTGGCACGGCCTGGCTGTTCGGTATGTACCTCGTTACCTATGGCCGGCAGGCACGCTCCTTTTTGGAGGAGGCTGACAGCCTATTTTTGCTGCAGCAGCCCCATTTGCTGCGGGGCATTAGATGGAGAGGGACAGCGTATACAGGGATGCGGGTCGCATGCAGCAGCATATTGGCGGCGGCGCTCTTTTGGCCGCTGCTGCAGCTTGGAGCCGGAGAACTGCTGCGGGTGGTTCTTTGCTTTATTTTCATCCGATGGGCGGGTGTTCTGCTGAACAGACTTGTTGCTCTCCGCTTCGGGGGCAAATGGAAGCGCGGGCTGCTGCAAATCCCATTCTTTCTTGGCGGCTGGTATGCCTTATGGGGAAGTGTGTATGCTGCTCGCTTGCCCATCTCCGCCTGGATATGTGTGCCTATTGTTCTGGCTGGTCTTGTTGCTTTGCTTGTCAAGAAGCGGCTTGCCGATCAGGGAGGGTTTCTGCGGGAAGCAGTGCTGGAACGGGCAGAAGCAATGCGCTGGACGTCCATTCTTGTACTGGGAAGCGGCCAGGTGCAAAAGCCGGTGCATGATAAGAAGCCAGCCTTATTCCCGAAGTCCAAGCGGATTTGGCCGGGGAACAGACCCGATGCCCGCTTTCTGGACTCCTTCTTAAAGGACTATTTCCGGACAAGCCCCAGCCGCTCCTTTTACTGGCAGCTGACCGCCTATAGTCTCGTTCCTTCTTACATTGCGCCTTGGTGGCTGTCTCTCTTGGTTGCGGCATTTGCCCTGCTCGGACTGTATCAAAGCAGCGGCAGCCATTGGAGGGAGTTTGCCAGTAAACCGCTGCTGCAGCTGTACGGACAAAACGGACGGGTGCTGCTTTTGGGACAGCAGGCCAGGATGTATACCCTGCTGCCTGCCTTGGCTGTCTATCTTGTGCGCCTGGCAGCCTGCTGGAGCATCTGGGTGGGCTTGTCAGGTCTCGTGCTTCTCGCGGCAGTGCTGCTGCATCTTGCATTCGCGCCGGCCGGGAAGCGCCCTGCGTGACAACCGCCGCCACATTCCGCTACAATAAAAAAAGGAAAGAGGCAGCGGCACTCTTTCCGTCATGAGTCTGTAAGTGTCTGGTGGATGAGATAGGCCAATGTGACAATGCTCACACCGATGTATAAAGCTGTTAAAGTCATCACTGCTCCTCCTTCCCGGCAAATAGAATGGATAATTGTTACAATTCTATGGCAGATTTCAAAAAATTATGCATGCATGATATGAAAAAAGTAACCCTTCTGTAACAATGCAACAAACTGTTTTTGTTGTATAATAAAGGAAACAAAATGTGCATCCGCACAGAGAGATAGGAGGAGCACATATGCCGAGTTGGTTAAAACGGACGCTTGTCACGCTGATTACCGTCCTGACCTTCGGTCTTGTCACACCGCCAGCCAGCCTGCTGGAGAATACAAAAGCCGATAAGACAGCAAAAGGTGTGGAGGTATCTGCCAAAGGGCAGGGGCTGACTGCCGAAGAAGCTTTAAAGGAAGAGCCGCCCAGTCTTACACCGGCTATGTTTGTCACCTACGCTGTGGGGGAGGCCGAGCGGCAATCGATGCTGAAGTTTGGATCGAAGATTGGTCCGGTAATCGGCGACCGGTTCAAGCAGGATATCTTGCCGCGCATGGAGCAAACCCTGACAGGTTTTGCCGGCAACGTGCCAACGGAAGACCTGCAGCATCTGGCTTTGTCACAGCGGCCAAAGGGCGGCGAAAATGAAAAGATTTTTCATGTCTATGATGCCCGTTCCGGCGAGGACCTGCTGCGTTTTCATGTGCGGCGCGACCATCCGCCAAAGGACGGATACTATTTCGACTTTCACTACCACAGCAATACTGACGGATTTTTGGCGCACCATGAGCTGGGGCGCATTTATTGGAATAAAAATCAGCCACCGCAATGGCTGTCATAAGGGGAAAGCCTTGTCTGTTTTTGGGGACAAGGCTTTCTTTTTTTTGCCTCCAAACAATTCCGCCGGCAGAAGCCGGACAGCCGCGTCTTTTTTCAGAAACAGGCTCATATGCATGGAATATGTACAATCCGTACACAGAGAGGCGAGAGAAATGAACGAGGTGACAGCATGAGAGGTGCGAAAAAATTTCTGTTTCTGCTGGCGGCCAGTGCGGCATGTGTGCCAGGTCTTGCTTGGGCTGCCGATGACCCCATTGTCATTGTGCGCAATGTGACGAACGGTCTCATCAACTTCTTCATGATTGTGGCGCCTTCGCTTGGCACCGCTGCAATTATGGCACTGGGCACCATGTATATTGTGACAAATGACTCCGGCAAGAAGGGTGACTATAAGAAAAATATGAAGGAAATCTTGTTCATTGTCGCCCTTGTTCTCAGTGCCGGTGCCATTATGAAATGGTTTATCGGGCTTTTGGGGTGAAGGGATGAGGGAGAAGGAAGAATATACAATTCCGGATAATGTCCGCGGCCATTTCGAGGTGGCCCCGAATGTGTCACTGAAGGATCTGCTGTACTTTGTTCCGGGGCTGCTGATTGTGATTCCGGTGCTGCTCATGCCGGTGTCCATGTATGTGAAAATCCCGGCAGCCACCATTTGCCTGGCTGTATCCGGTGTTCTTGTGTATTTGCGTCCGGTGCGGGAGAATATCCCGTTTTGGCAGCATGTCCGTGAGCTGCTGCGCTTTGCCGTGCGGCAGCGGATGTATACATACCGAAAGGAGGAGTGGGGAGATGTGGAGCAGCTGGAAAGCGAAACGGGAAGAGCGGAAGCGGCGGCGGCAAGAGAAGGCGGTGCAGGATCTCATTCCCGTACGCGCGCTTGATGGCGGCATCGTTGTCACGGATGACTTCCGGCTTGTGCAGCTGCTGCGGGTGTCTTCTTTGAATCTGGACCTGATGAGCCATCGCGAGCTGCAGGAGGTTATGGAGAAATATGAGCTCTTTTTGCGCAGTCTGTCTTTTCCTGTCCAGACGGCCATCATGTCTCAGCCGGTTGATCTGGGCGGCTATATTCGCGGGCTGGAGGAAAAGCAGGCAAGCATGCCGGATGTGAAACGGGATTTGCTGAACGGCTATCTTGCGTATGCCCGCGCCATCGAGACGAGCACCAGCATGATTCAGCGGCAGCGGTATCTTGTGTTCATGGAGGCCATCCTCGGCACAACCCGGCAGGCATACGAAACTGCTATGCAGCAGCTGGAGCAAAAACGGAAGTATGTGAAAAGCGGACTGGAGGAAATGGGGCTGGAGGCGCGCGAAGCGAGCGGACTGGATGTGGCCCGTTACTTACATACCTTGTTCGACTATACAGGATCGCAATATCGGCCGGTTGAAGACGATCTTGTGCCCTGTCTGACGAGGAGGGAGGGCATATGAGCCTTTTCAAGAAGCAGAAGGAACAAAATGAGCTGGAGCAATACTTGGAGCCTGCTGTGCTGCTGAAGAACAAGCTGGCGCCCGGATGGATGGAAGAGCATCGCAACCATCTTGTGTTCGGGGGCAACTATGCCCGGACGCTGCTCGTGGTGGACTATCCAAACAGTGTCCGCGGCAACTGGCTGTCGCGGCTGTACCGTTTTTCCGGAAACATGAATATCAGCACACATCTCGTTCCTGTGCCGAGTGACAAGATGGTGCGCCATTTGAACCAGTCTATTGAGGAATATCAGGTTAGGCTCAACCAGCCCCTGTCGCCGGTGCGGCGCAAGGAAACGGAACGGAAGCAGCGCAGCGCGGAAAAAATGCTGGAGGTGCTCCTGCACCATAACCATAAAACGATTTTTCTTGTCCATACGTATATTCATCTGCAGGCAGCTTCCCTGGAGGAGCTGGACCGCTTGACGGAACGGCTGCAAAGCGTCATTTGGAAGACGGGTCTGTCTGTCGTGCCGGCGCGGGACAATATGCTGGAGGCGTTCCGCAGCGTTCTTCCCATCAGCGATGTCCGGCTGCCGCACTATACGCATCAAAACATGCATACCTCGGCCGCTTCGTCCATGCTCCCGTTTGACGAGAGCGAGCTGTTCATGAAAAGCGGCATCATCATGGGGCATAACCTGCACACGGATAATGTTGTGCTCGTGGACATGAATGACAAGAAGGCCTTTCCGTCCCGCAATATGCTCATTCTCGGCACGACAGGAATGGGCAAAAGCTTCTTCATGCAAAAGCATCTGCTGCGGCAATGGGTGCTCGAAAGCGCGGATACCCGCTTTTTTATTCTGGATCCCGAGCGTGAATTTGCGCGGGTTGTCAGTCAAATCGGCGGCCAGGTCATCCGGATCAGCAATAATACAGAGCATATCATCAATCCGTTTCATATTTTGCATGATGCGACGGACGATGATATGCAGGGCAGTGTGCTGTTTTTAAAAATGCAGCGGCTGAAAATTTTCTGTAAGCTGATTTACCCGGATATGACCATTCTGGAGAGCGCCTTATTGGAGCGGGCTCTGTTCGCTGTGTATGCGCAGTACGGGATTACGGAGGAAACCGTCTTTGCCGGCCGTGATGCACATTTGTTTCCTACTCTTGGAGATTTGTACCAGCTGCTGGAGGGCCTTGCCTATGCGCAGTTGGCCAGCTTCCGCGATATCCTGCGCATGTACACGGAAGGCACAAACTCCAAGCTGTTCAATGGCGTGACAAACGTGAACCTGCATAACAGCGTGATCTGCTTTGATATTAAGGATCTGCAGCAGGACGGCGACAGCCAGCCGGTGGCCATGTTTAATATTCTCTCGTTTCTGTGGGAGGAAATTACGCGTGACCGGGTGCATGGCAAGAAGCTGTACGTGGATGAAGCGCACCTGCTGATGGGCAGCGCCAAGAGCGCCATGTTCCTGCTTGATGTATATAAGCGAATCCGTAAATATGAGGGAGAGGCGATTGTTGCATCCCAGCAGCCCATCGATTTCCTCGGGACCGTGGAGGGCAGCCATAACGTCGGAAAAGCCATCCTGAACAACAGCATCAGCATGCTGCTCTTGGGTTTGCAGGATAATGACATCCGCGACCTCAAGCAGCATGATGTGCTCAGGCTGTCGGAGGAAGAGGAGCACATCATCAGCAGGCGGCGGCAGGGCGAGGGGATTTATGTGGTCGGGCACCACCGTGTCTTTATGAAGGTGGATGTGACCCCAGAGGAGCTCCGCCTCATTGATCCGCAGCAGTATGCTGAGCGTTACAAAGAGGTGACGTAGCATGTATGGCAAGGCCGTGCTGCTGGGGGCCCGCTATTGGCGCTATGTGGTGGGAGCCGCGCTGCTTTGCTTGCTGCCGTTGTTCCTGCTGTGGAGCATGGTCCCTGCGCCCTCCCCCGCTGTGCCGAATAGTGCCGGCGTTTCTGTAGACATATGGCGATGGGAGCCGATTTTGCGCGAAATGGTGAAGCGTGAGGGGCTGAATGAGGAGCATGTCGCCGTGCTGCTCGCCATTATCATGCAGGAAAGCGGGGGAACAGCGGCGGATGTCATGCAGAGCAGCGAATCCGCCGGGCTGCCGCCGGGAGCCATTACAGATCCGGCAGCGAGCATCCGCCAAGGCGTGGCCCACTGGAAAAATGTATGGAACATTGCAAAGGGGCTGGGCATTACAGACCTTGGAACAATTGTGCAGGCCTATAACTATGGTCCCGGCTGGCTGTACTATATGAAGGACAATGGCGGCATCGGCACGGAGGATTTGCGAAAGAGCTTCTCCCGGCAGCACACAAACCGTACCTCCTGCGGCTGGCGCAGCCCGTACTGCTACGGGGACTATACATATGCGGTGAAGGTCATGAGCTTTTTTCAGACGCTGCAGGGTACAGCATCCAACGATGCTTTGTACCGGCAGGTGATGGCAGAAGCCCTGAAATATAAGGGATGGCCGTATCAATGGGGCGGCGAAACACCGAATACGAGCTTTGATTGCAGCGGACTGCTGAAATGGTCCTTTGCAGCAGCGGGCATTTCCCTTCCGCGCACCGCCCAGGAGCAGTACCGCTATACAAGGCGCATTAACGAAAGCGAATTGCGTCCGGGTGATCTTGTCTTTTTTACAGGAACAAGCGACCATGCCTTCATCAGCCATGTCGGGCTGTATGTCGGCAATGGCCAAATGTACAACAGCAACAGCAGCGGTGTCGGCTACAGCGACTTGCGCAGTGCCGCCTGGCGCAGTAAAATTTACGGCTATGGCCGTGTATGGGCAGGTGGGAAGCAATGAAGCATTGGATCAAGGGTCTGGCCCTGTTGTCTGTCGCACTCTTCATCGCGGCCATTTGGCTGCTGATGCTGTATCTCAATAGCCGCAATGAGGTACAGCAGCCGGCCCGGCCTCCGGAAGCAAAGAAAGAAGTGAAGGGGCCGCAGCAGGAAGTGAAGCCGGCAAATGAAGAGCTGAGAAGGCTTGCTGTTGCCTTCAGCCGGGAGCTGTACGGGCAAAACCCATCGCCGCAGGTGCTGGCTAAGTATACGACAGCGAAAGCGAGGGCTTTGGTCATTCCGCCCGGAGACGGGGAAGGCAAAAGTGAAATAGACCGGAAAATTGTGCTGCAGGATGTGCAGGTGTACGAAGGAAGCAGCTCCGGCAAAGCGGCAGCGGTCATTGCAGCAATCAAACGGACGATTACAGTGAACGGGGTGTCCACTGCCAGCACCTCTTATATTCGCCTGGCTTTTGTAAAGGGGAGCAGCTGGCAGGTCGATGGACTCGTTCTAATTGGGGAAATACCGGCCCGCTGACAGCAGGAAGAGACGGAGGGAGCACGTTGTTTAAAAGTCCCGTTGAATATTTAAATGAAGTGATCGCTGGATTGATGACAGAAACCGCAAATGCAGCCTTTGCCGGCCTGAAAATCTACTTATTTGCTCCAACGGACCTGTCCCGATACGAATACGTGTCCGAGGCATATGACTTTGTATTCACTCTTTCGGTGATTATCGGCAGCGTCTTTTTCATCTATAACCTCATCTGCCTGCTGGTGCAAAAGGTCGGCGGCTACGAGCAGCGCAGCATGCAGGAGGTAATGGTGAAAACGGTTCTGGGCGGCACAATGGCAGTCTTGGCACCGTTCTTGCTGCAGCGGGTCATGATCCCAATCAATAACGCCATTGTCCAGCTGTTCTTGAACAAGGGCGTTCAGGTCGACAGCTTCAGCAGATTCACCGCAATACCGGGGGCCGGAACGACGGCCGTGCTGATTGCCGGATTTCTGATGGCACTTCTGTTTGTCATCCTGGCCATTCAATATGTCATCCGCACCGCGGAGCTGCTGATTATCCTCATTATGAGCCCGCTTGCCGCCTGGTCCATTGTGAATGACGAAATGAACATTTGGAGCATTTGGTGGCGGGAAATGACGGCGACCGTATTTACACAAAGCCTGCAGATTATAATTATTTGGCTTGCGTTCAACACAATCGGGGATGGGGCGGAGCTGAAGGACTTCATCGTCGGCTTTGGCTTCCTGATTTTCTGTATCATGAGCCCCCAGTTTCTGCGCAGGTTTTTGTACAGCACGGGTGCGGGCAAGAAGATTGCCGGCTTGGCGACAGGTGCCGGAAAATCAGTGCTGTTCCGGTATGTGACGGCGAAGCTGATTGGGTAAGAGGGTGCAGGCTCCTGCATCCTTTTTATATGCAAACAGCTGCCTGCAAGAATAGATTTAAAGGGTAAATATTCCATTTTAGGCTGATTTGATATAAAATTACCCGTACATTAAAAGGAGACTGTTTCTATGATATTTGAAACAGTGCCTGTTTGGTTTGGGGTCATGCATGATGGACGGGAGGAGAGAGGTTGATGAAAGGGCTGAACCACTTTTTGTTTTCTGTTTCAGATTTGGAGACATCCATCGCATTCTATCAAAATGTGTTCCATGCGAAGCTGCTGGTAAAGGGAAGGAGCACCGCATATTTCGATTTGCAAGGGATGTGGCTGGCGCTGAATGTAGAAAAGGACATACCGCGCAAGGAAATTCACCAATCCTACACGCACATCGCCTTCACGATAGAGGAGGCAGAGTTTGATAGCGTATATAAGCGATTGGAAGACTGGGGAGTGAACATATTGTCAGGGCGCCCAAGAGATGCACGCGACAAACGATCCATCTATTTTACGGATCCCGATGGGCATAAGTTCGAATTTCACACCGGCACACTGCAGGGTCGGCTGGAGTACTATCGAAATGAAAAGGAGCATATGGAGTTTTTTGAGTAAGGCATCCGGAGAAGTTTGTTTCCAAAGAGAGGCGACTGTAGATGAGATTTAAGACCATTGATGTGAAGCGGGATCGGGGGTTGATTGTACAGTTCCGCCGGGATTCCTATGTAGTCAGCTTTGGCAGTGACGAAGCCTTTGGCGATGAAGACGCGTATGTGAAGAGAATAGAAGAGCGTGCCCGCAGATTTCCTAAGGGACAAGTGCTTGTGGAAGAGGCTGGGGACACAATCGGCCAACTGGAGCTGCAGATTGTAGAGTATGAGGGCCGGGAGATTGGATATGTGAATCTGTACTACCTCGTCCCGGCATATCGTGGAAGGGGTGTGGGGAAACAGCTTGTAGAATATGCGGAGCGTTTTTTCCGCAAGCATCGTGTACAGGAATATCACCTGAGGGTGGCATCCACCAATGAAAGGGCCATTCGATTTTACATCAAGCATGGGATGACAAAGCTCAAGGAAGAAGCAAGCGACAATCCCGTGTGGCGGATGCAAAAGCAGCTGTAGGAACAGAAAATATTCCTTGGCATCTCTGTTGATGGAAATGGTACAATAAGGAAAATGGTATGGAGGAAGAGCATGAAGCATATTTTGCCTCTTTTTTGTTTAGAAATGCTGACAGTGCTTCTGCTTGCCTACAGGGCATATACACGCTGGGAGTTTTCGCTTATTCTTTGTATCGGGCTTGTGGTGCTTGCTGTCGTGCTGCTTGTGGCGTTTCATAAGCAGTATGAGAAATGCAGGGAACCCGAGGCTGGGAAGTAATGCATCCGCCAAAGGGCGCTGAGGAGAGTGTGGGATGAAACAAGATTGCCAGTTTACAAATCTGATTGAAACAGAAGCAGAGCTTCGCGATATGCTGGGCTACCCAAGTGAGCTTGTCGCCCGCAAGGTGATTGACCATTTGGATTCCAATTGTGAGGAGTTTATCTCCAAATCGCCATTTCTGGTCGTGGCCACGTCCGATGCCCACGGATTTTGTGATGTCTCGCCAAGGGGAGACGCACCTGGCTTTGTGCAGGTGCTGAGCGGAAAGCAGCTGCTGATTCCGGAGCGGCCGGGCAATAAACGGATGGACACGCTGCGCAACATCTTGCAGAATCCGCAGGTGGGCCTGCTGTTTCTGATTCCGGGATTGGGGGAGACGCTGCGGGTGAACGGCAAAGCGGTGCTGGTGAAGGACGAGGCATTGCTTGAGAGCATGGCGGTGCAGGGCAAGAAGCCGCTGCTGGGAATTGGTGTGGAAGTGGAAGAGTGCTTCATTCACTGTGCCAAGGCGTTCAAGCGCTCAAAGCTGTGGGAGCCGAAAGAATGGAACAGCCGGGAAAAGCTTCCATCAGCAGCCAAAATCCTTTTTGAACATGCAAAGCTGCCGAACACGAGTCGGGAGTCCATCCAGGAGCGGCTGGAGGAGAGCTATACACAGCGCCTCTACTAACGGAGACGTAAAAGGGAGACAGAGAATGTATGAGATTAGGATAAAAGAAATTACCAGGGATAACTGGGAAGAGGCCCTTAAGCTATCAGTGCATGAAGACCAAAAACCCTTTGTTCCCAGTATTGCGGAATCCCTTGCCTTTGCTTACATCAAACCATGGGATAAGGCTTTGGATCCTTACGTTTTATACGAATCCAATCAAATCATTGGAGCTTTTTATCTGACCTATACGCCAAACAGCGAAGAGAACTATTGGATTGGTGGATTTCAAGTTGATAAAAGGCTGCAAGGAAAAGGATACGGAAAGCAATCCTTCAAGAAGATCATTGAATTTATACAAGAGAAGCATCCTGCTTGCAAGGTTATATCATTAACAGTAGAAAAAGAGAATGAACAGGCCATTGGCTTGTATGAAAAGATGGGATTTGTAAGCTGGGATCAAGAAAACAGATATGGGGAGCACATATACAGGCTGAAGGTTAGATGACCTATGCATCATATCAACTTTGTTCTGACAGGATAAAGAGCAAAAAATGAAAGGGAATGAGCCGTTCTCTTGCTGTCTGTACGTTTTACCACTTGGGAGGTTCCCTTTTCCCCTTCTTCTTACGTTGCGGCGGGCCTGCTCTGGTCCATCGCAGCGTTTTTTTTGTGGGCAACAGAAAAAGTCCCTTGTCTAATATGTAATTTCCAGGTCATTACAGTAAACCGCGGTGAAATTTGTAATGCTGTTTCTTTTATGTAGAAGGGGAAGGCTGAATACAAAAGGAATTTACAATTTAAAATCTTTTAATCTTTTTATTTGATTTTATTGATATTATAGATGTATAATTAGGTATAACGCTGAAACCTATGGGGGATTTTCGCTTTTTACAGCAGGGGTTTTAAGGTTTTGGCTGTTTGTTGCTTTATACGGTTTACACTACAATACCAGTAAGCAGCACACATTAAGGCAACTATTTGCCGACGAGAAGAAAGGGGATAAAAGTTATATGTCGCCAGATCACATGATTTTTGAGAGTTTATGCCGCCAGTATGTGGGGAATCGGGTGGAAGTTTTAACCGGTGAACCGGAGGATATGAGAATGTACGAGGGGATATGGATTGGAAAAAATGATACAGGCATGTTTATTAAACCCGATAATCAAAGAATTATGTATATAGAATTCGATGATATCGCAGTTCTTCAGTTGGCAGTGTAAAGAGAGTTGCCGGCAGTGGTAATCCTTTTACATTGTGTTACGAATCCACGGAGACTCCTGTGGAAAATAAAGTAGATTAGGACTCTGGGCTACGGGAAACGATGTTCTCGAAAACAGCCTGACTTGTAAAGAGCATTTCCTTGTAGTGGGGAATGCTCTTTGTTTTTTGTCTGAAATTATTACTTGTTATCTATAAAAATATATTTCTAATCAGTAATGATTTATTGTAAAACAATAAAAGGTGTTTTTTATGAAGCGGGAGTCCACATTGTTTTTAAAAATGGCTGTCCTTCTTATTGGAACTCCAGTTCTTTCTTTGTGTCTATTTGGTTTAATCAGGTTGACTAATCAGCCAGTCAATCCAGACTATGCTTATATGCTGTATCCCATCTTGATTGTTATGTACGTGTCAGCAGCACCGTTTTTCGTAGCGTTGTATCAGGCTTTCGAGCTTTAAGGAAGAATGGAGATCTTGTAACAGGAAGAATGTTTTGCTGCGGGATTTGCCAATCACTGAAGCTATGATAACAGGGGATGGGGACTATATGAAGCGTATTCTGACGGCAGCTCTTGCGGGAAGCCTGCTTTTAGCCGGCTGCAGCAGCTCCAAAGTGCAATCTAAGCCGGAAACAAAGATCACCGTGGAGAATGTCAGCAAAATTAAAAAGGGCATGACTTATGAGGAAGTAAAGACCATTCTCGGTCCGGAAAGCAAGATAATTGAAAAAAACGAAGAGCGCAAGGCGGGCATCTATGGGTGGGACGGACCAAATAAGGGTGTGTTTGTTATTATTTCGTTTGCTGAAAATAAGGTCCTGATGATTCAGCAGCAGGGCCTGGCAAGTTAAACGTTTCGTTTAACTCCTTATAGCCTAGCTCCTAGTCCATAAGTTATGATAGGATAGAGCAATTTTTGGCTACAAGGAGGAGACAATAATGCATGGAGAACAAGCATATTTAGATATGTGCCGCCACATTTTGGAAAATGGCACGAAAAAGGAGGACCGGACCGGGACAGGCACCTTGTCTGTGTTTGGCTATCAGATGCGGTTTGATTTGCAAAAGGGATTTCCTCTCTTGACAACAAAGCGGGTGCCGTTCCGTCTCATCGTGAGCGAGCTGCTTTGGTTTTTAAAAGGAGACACCAATATCCGTTATCTATTGCAGCATAACAATAATATTTGGAATGAGTGGGCTTTTAAGAAATGGGTGGAGAGCCCGGATTATACAGGGCCTGATATGACCGACTTCGGCCGGCGCAGCCAGCAGGATGAGGAATTTGGCAAGGTGTATGAGGAGCAACTGGAGCTGTTCAAGCAGCGCATGTTGGAGGATGGCGAGTTTGCCCGGGTGTACGGCGAGCTGGGTCCGGTGTACGGCAAGCAATGGCGGGACTGGCAGACAACGCGCGGGGAAAGCATTGACCAAATACGCGATGTCATCGCGCAAATTAAGCGGAATCCGGATTCCCGCCGTCTCATTGTCTCAGCCTGGAATCCGGAGTTTGTGGCAGATATGGCGCTGCCGCCGTGCCACACGATGTTTCAGTTTTACGTGGCGGACGGGAAGCTGTCCTGCCAGCTGTATCAGCGCAGCGGAGATACGTTTCTTGGCATTCCGTTCAATATCGCCAGCTATGCGCTGCTGACGCATCTGATTGCACATGAATGCGGGCTGGCGGTTGGCGAATTTATCCATACGTCCGGAGATGCGCATATTTATGTGAACCACCTCGAGCAGGTGCAGGAGCAGCTGAATCGCGAGCCGCGTCCGTTGCCGTCCCTTCAGCTGAATGCCGGCAAGCAAAGTGTGTTCGAGTTTGATGTGGAGGACATTCAGCTGATCGGCTATGATCCGCATCCAACGATTAAGGCACCGGTTGCGGTGTGAGGAGGGGTACAGATGATTTCGATGATTGCAGCAATGGACGAGAATAATCTCATCGGCCGAAACAATGCATTGCCCTGGCATCTGCCGGCGGATTTGGCCCATTTCAAGCGTGTTACCACAGGACACACGATTGTGATGGGGCGGAACACCTTCGCATCCATCGGCAGGCCGCTGCCCAACCGGAGAAACATGGTGTTAACGCGTGATCCTGCGTTTCAGGCTGAGGGCTGTGAAGTGATTCATTCCCTGCAGGATATCCCGCAGGAGGAAGAGGTGTTCATTATCGGCGGAGCAAAGGTATATGAGCAGGCCATTTCATTTGCAGACCGTTTATATATTACCCGCATTCATGAAACATTTTCGGGGGACACATACTTTCCGGCCATCGACTCTGCGGAATGGGAGCTTGTATCCTGCGAGGCAGGGCAGACGGATGAACGCAACGTGTATGCACACGATTTTCTCCTTTATAAGAGAAAATAAAAAGACAGCCCGCAGGGGCAAGTAGTGCCATTTCGGTGAAGAAGCATACGAATGAAGAGACCAAATCGCATCATGATTTGGTCTCTTATTATGCATTTCTATCTGGAGTCTTGGGATTTCAGATAAAAATATAAAGGGAAGTGTTGGCTTCTGTGGAATACATTTCAATAAACGAAATAGGGAGATTTGAATGATTAAAGCCAATAACGAAGTACAAGTAAATGCAGAATTCAGTTTGAAGCAAATCACACCAATCATGTCAGTATTTTCACTTATCCTCGCGGTTTTAATATTTGTTTTTATTCAGATAGGCCTGATACCAATGCAAGCTTATTTTTCCTTCAATGATCCTTCTATCCTAGTTGTAAGCACTATTGCTGCATCTATCGGATTCATTATACTTAGCAGTTTGTTAGCGATGCTGATGCCCGCAAATCTGATTGATGATACAAATAAGACATTTCAAAATGAAACTCTAGTAACGATTGTGATTGGAATGCTTGTAATCGTATTGTTTGAAGAATTATTGTACAGAGGTATGATCCAGAACGGAATATTCCTTGTTTTTAAGAATGAATGGGCTGCAATAGCTGCTACAACTCTGTTATTTGTCTTTGCTCATAAGAGATATTTTAAAAAGCCTTTCATGCTGCTGAATATAGCTTTCCCCGGCCTGCTGCTTTGTTGGATCTATTTTTATACAGATAATATCATCGTTCCGTTTACCATTCACTATATAATGAACACAGCCACAACATTATTGTTCAAATATAATGTAATAAGGTTAAGAGGGAACGATTATTAAAAAGAGTAAAGCAACTGATATGCGAAATCAGTTGCTTCTTTTGCCATGCTGTCCGCCCGGTTCTTCCATTCAGAACGGAGGGTGTTATAGCATATATGTATGGACAAGCTCGAAGCAGTGCTTCTTTGTCCATTCCATGAGGCTCTCGACCTTCACGAACCGGGATAGCGAGCCGCCGCCCTCCTCATCATATTTTGCCTGGGCTGCAGTGTCCCTGTCGGCAATCCATTGCCGCTGCTTGTTTCTCAGCTCCTCCATTTGGGAGGGGGAGAGCTGGGTCTTCAAAGTGCTGTAAATATCATTTAGCGCGGTATCCCAAAGCTCCAGATTGCCGGCGCACATCTCGAGCCGCTGTACTTCATTCATGGCGTTGGCCGTGTTCTGTTCCTTTTCTTCCAATTTGGCAAGCTGGGCCAGGTACTCTGTTTTACTTTTTGCCTGCTGCTTTGCCGGAGCTGCCTTTGTATGTTGTTCTGCGGCAGCAGGCGCTGCTGCCTGCTGTTGCTCCTCAAAGTCATATACAAGTTGTGTATCCCTTGAGCTGATGGCCGCCATCCGATTGCTGGAAGCGCTCTGCATTTGAAATACATACGCTGTGCCGCCGGCCGATTTCGAAGTATACTCTCTGACAAATGCGGGCTGCTCAGCGTCGCTCGCCAGCAGCTTTGCGGCTTCTTCCTTTGTCAACTTGATGTCTTGGCCGCTTAGAGATTGTTTGTCCCACTGCTTCATCTTCCAGCGTCCCTGTTCTTTTGCCAGGATGAACTTCCACATGCTTCCCGTATTGGACAATTCAATGGCCGGGTCCAATGCGGAAATGGACAGCTCATCTCTCTTCGCTTGCTCAAAGCGGAAGCGGACGCGGTCATTGAGCTTCGGCTCAAAGGAAGCGTCGCATTCACAATAAAACTGGGAGACAAGCTGCTTTAGTGTAGAATCGGCAAAGTCTTCCGTGACATACGGCAGCAGCTTGGGCTTTATTACGGCAAAGTCTGCGGGCTTCGCCGGACTCCAGCCATTCTCTGCCCCTGATGCTTGGAGTGTATGAAAAATGGAAGTGAGATTCGCGTGTACGATACTTTGCACTTCCGCAGCGCTCAGTTTTTGGACCTCCTCTTGTTTGTCAGCTTTTGCTGTCACGCTCTTCGTCTCGCTTTTGGAGCAAGAAGTCGCGCTTGCGGCTGCTCCTGTAAGGAGAAGAAGCACGCTCAAGCTTTTGAACCATTTCAAATGAATTCCCCCTGTCTGTACATTACGATGCAATAATGATTGTATTAGGAAACTTTTGGGTTTTCTAGTATTTTAGTAAAATAATTTCCGGAGAAGGGGGGAGAGCCACGGAAGGCCAAGCCGGCAGTCCAAGAAAAGGTATTCTTTTTCTCAGGCTTGTCTTGTATAATGAAAAGGCACGCACAGGATGGTGCGGCTTATTTTGGAAAGATGGGGGCTATACATATGCTTCGGACTATTTACACAGCAGTGTGTTTAATTTTTCTTGTGCTGGGGACAGTTCCGTCCCTGCTCAGAATGCAGAGACTGAAGGGGAAGGTGTCACCGCAGGAATTCGACCGCCTTGTCCACCGGACTCCGCATTGGTTCGGCCGCGGCATGCTTGGTTTGACCGGATCGCAGGTGGAGGTGCGCGGGCTTGAAAACATGCCGAAGGATCAGGCAGTTCTCATTGTCGGCAACCACCAGAGCAACTTTGATATTCCGCTTCTGATGGGATACCTGGAGAAGCCGATCGGGTTTGTGGCGAAAGCCGAGCTGAAAAAAATTCCGATTGCAAGCACATGGATTGGTCTGATGAATGGCATATTCATGAACCGCAGTGACCGCCGCCAATCCCTGCAGGCAATCAAGGACGGCATTGAAGCCCTGAAGCAGGGCCACTCTCTTGTCATTTTCCCGGAAGGCACCCGCAGTAAAAGTAAGGAAATGGGAGAGTTTAAGACGGGCAGCCTGAGCCTTGCAGTAAAATCAGGCGTGCCAATTGTGCCTGTCACCGTAAACGGCACGTACAACATCCTGGAGGCGAACGGCAACCGCGTTCGTCCGGCGAAGGTTGTGCTCACGGTATCAAAGCCTGTCTATGCTGAAGAGTATCAAACTATGGATTCAAAAGCACTGACCCAGCATGTGCAGGAAATCATTGCGTCCAAATTGTAAAGCTCCGGTCCGCCGGAGTTTTTTCTATGTCTTGCCACCATAGGAAATGTGTTATGATAAAGGCGATTGCAGAGAAAGGAGTGAGCCGCATGCTGACGCTGCTGCAGGGCGGAGAAGTATACGCCCCTCACTATATGGGAAAGAAGGATGTTTTGCTGACATCCGACAGAATTGGATACATACAGGACACGATTGAAGTGCCGCACGGATTGAATGTAAAAGTGGTTGACGCATCCGGGCTGCTTGTCGTGCCGGGCTTCATTGATGCGCATGTGCATATTATCGGCGGCGGCGGGGAAGGCGGATTTAAGACGCGGACGCCGGAGCTGATGCTGAGCAATGCGACAACGGCCGGCATTACAACCATTGTCGGGGTGCTCGGTACAGACGGTACGACACGCCGCATGGAAAGTTTGTTGGCCAAGGCGCGGGCGCTGGAGGAGGAAGGGATTACGTGCTACATCCATACGGGCTCCTATCATCTTCCCTTGCAAACACTGACAGGCCGCATTCAGGACGATATCATTTTAATAGATAAAATTATTGGCATTGGAGAAGTGGCAATTTCGGACCACCGCTCCTCACAGCCGACTTTTGAGGAATTTGTAAAGGCGGCGGCAGCTGCCCGCAACGGAGGCATTCTGTCAGGCAAGGCGGGAATTGTTGAAATTCATGTAGGAGACGGCGAGGAGAAGCTTTCCCTGCTCGAGCGCATTATCGATGAGACAGAGATTCCCATCCGCCAGTTCCATCCGACGCATATCAATCGGAATGAAGAGCTGTTCCAGGCGGGCATCCGATATGCGCTGCGCGGCGGCTATGTGGATTTCACCACGAGCACCATTCCGCAGTTCTTGGAGGAGGGGGAGGTAAAATGCGCCCGCGGACTCCGTCTCATGCTGGAAGCGGGTGTGCCAATCGGCTGCATTACCTTCACCTCTGACGGCCAGGCCAGTCTGCCGGCATTCCATGCGGACGGCGAATTTGCCGGCTTGCAGGTCGGCAAGGTATCCTCTCTGTATAAAGAGGTGCGTGATGCTGTGCTGGAGGAAGGAATTCCGCTGGAAACGGCTCTGCAGGTTATCACAAGCAATCCGGCCGCAGTGCTGAAGCTTCCGCAAAAGGGTGCCGTTCAGGCGGGCAAGGATGCCGATCTCGTTCTCCTGAAGCGGGATACACTGGAGATTCACACAGTCATTGCAAAAGGAAATATTATGGTAGAATGTGGACAGCCTATGGTAAAGGGCATGTTCGAATGAGACAATATAAGCTGTTAAGGGCAAGGGAAAGCGCAGAATAAAGGGAAAATTTTGTGTCAGAGCATTGTTTGCGTTGACGGACACATGCTTTTTTGCCAAAATGAGAGAAGGAAGGCTTATGCCATTTTTAAGGGGGACCAACAAATGCCAAATATCGGATTTCCAGGACTCATATTAATTCTTCTCATTGCGCTGATTGTGTTTGGACCAAAGAAGCTGCCGGAGATTGGCCGTGCGTTTGGCGAAACACTGAAGGAATTTAAGCGCTCTACGAAGGATTTGCGCGATGAAATTGTTGAGGACAAGGATAAGAAATAAAAGCCGTAGGAAAGATGCGAGACTGCTCTTGCATCTTTTTTAGTAGATGGGGCTTGGGGGAAATGTGGTGGATATATGAACAATCAAGAAATGAGCGTAGTAGAGCACCTGAGTGAACTGCGCAAGCGGCTCATCATTACACTGGTTGCCTTTGTGGCCTTTTTGGCGGTTGGCTTTACGTTCACAAAGGATATATATGCTTTCATTGTGAAGGATTTGGATATGAAGCTGACAGTGCTGGGTCCGAGCGATATCCTATGGATTTATTTCATTATCGCCGGTGTATTTGCGATCGTTTGCACGATTCCGATTGCCGCATTTCAGCTTTGGCTGTTTGTCAAGCCGGCGCTCCGGCCAAATGAGCAGCGTCTGACACTCATGTACATTCCGGCGCTGTTCTTCCTGTTCGTCGGGGGACTGTGCTTCGGATATTTTGTTATTTTGCCGTTCGTACTGAAATTTCTCGTTGGCCTCGGCAGCACGATGTTTGAGACGATGTTCACAACAGAGAAGTATTTTGAGTTTGTCATCAATATGACCATGCCGTTTGCGGTGCTGTTTGAACTGCCGATTGTGGCGATGTTCCTGACCAGCATCGGCATTTTGAATCCGGTGGCGCTGCAAAAAATACGCCGTTATGCATACTTTGTGCTCATTGTTATTGCCGTCTGCATTACACCGCCGGATTTCATCTCCGATTTCTCGGTGGCGCTGCCGCTCTTGTTGATCTATGAAATCAGTATTTCACTGTCCAAGATTGTCTATAAGCGCCGATTGAAGAAGGAATTGGAAGAAGAAAGTGTCTACGAAGAGTAGGCACTTTTTTTCGTTTCTTGTTATACTATTTTTGTAAGCGCATACAATAAACGAAAGACATAAAAATTTAATACTTACACAGAAATTTAGACAAACTTTTTATGCTTTTGCCCTTATACTTGAAGTATATAAGCACTAAATCCATTAAAAAAGAGGATTGATATTGTGATTATGAAAAGCTTCTATTTCACCCACGCATCCGGCAAGACAGTCAAAATTATGGATATCCCCGTGCTGCAGGCACAGCATCCTTTAACATTTCACATTCAGAACCGCCTTCAACTGTTTGTCTCCAAAATTCAAAAGCAAAAGCACCCGCTCTACTCTTACTCATTCCGGGAATATCTGCGCAACTGCATGAAGTGGCCGGATTACTCAAATGTTTACGAAGTCAATTCGTTGGAAAAAAATGCATAATGGCTATCAGGGCGGAATGGGAGTTCCGCCTTTTTTTGTGTGTAAAAGACTGAGAGAGCCCGCCTGTCCAAGGGGCGCGGCTGAAAAAGCTGCGGCCAATTTCGTGTATTCTTTTACTTTTCGGGAAATATAAGGAAAAAAGAATGAGGAATGCAGGATGTGGTTTTGGCGTAGAAAACGAAAGCAAAATATAGAGGAAGACCCGGCAGTTCTGGACCTGGAGGCTGAGGTGGGCAGCGCAGATAATAAGGAGAAACCGCTGCAGGAAGAAGAGCACACTTTTGGGCAAGAATCGCATGGGAGAGAGCTGTCCCTGGAACAAGAGGGGGGACAGATGGAAGCCTTCGCGTTGAAGACGGAAGCATGGCAGGAGATAGAAGCCTCCGCGAAGCATGAGGAGCTTGTGCCCGGGTCAGAGGAAGAAACGGCAGCCGAACGCGGGATACCAGAGAGCGAGAATCCGAAGATTGAAGAGGAAGAGGTAAAGGCGGAAGAGGAGCTGCTTGAGCAGGAAGAGGCCCCTTCACAGGAGGCGGCCGAAGAAGCAGAACTCCCGGACAACAATTTCAAGAGCAAGCCGGAGGAAGACCCGGCAGCCGAACGCGGGATACCAGAGAGCGAAAATCCGAAGATTGAAGAGGAAGAGGTAAAGGCGGAAGAGGAGCCGCTTGAGCAGGAAGAGGCCCCTTTACAGGAGGCGACTGAGGAAGCTGAGCCCCCGGACAGCAATTTCGAGAGCAAGCCGGAGGAATCCGGTTTGCGTGTGGAGAACGGGCAGCAGAGGCTGGATGAGCAAACGCAGCAGACTGCACTCATGCTGAACAATGCGCTGCTGCGCGAGCAAATTCGCCTGGCAATGAATGATAACCCGGATTTACGTGCCAAGTTGCTGCTGAAAAACAATGAAGATATCACCATTTTCTATTTGAACGGCGCCGTGAATGAACAGGTGCTGAATCAGGACATTGTCAGCGTGATTCTGGACATGGACACAGTTGTGTGGAGCAACGAAGCTTTAAGGAAAGCCATCCCGCTTGCTGCTGTGCAGGAAAGCAGCGTTCTGGAGGCGGTGTGCCCCAGCCTGATTGGCGGCAGTGTATTTATTCATCTGAACAACAAAGCCAGCGGTCTGCTGTATACTTTGCCGCAGCCGCAATATCGGAGCCTGGCGCAGCCTAACAACGAAGCAAATGTATTGGGACCCAAGCTGGAGTTCACAGAATCACTGGCAACCAATACGCAGGTGTTGCGGCAGCTCATTCAAAACGAAAATCTTGTCATGGAATCCTTCACCATCGGCAAGCGGGCGCCGAAGGAAGCGCGCATTGTGTATATTAAGGACTTGGCCAACGAGGAGAATGTGCAGACCCTGCGGGAGCGGCTGACGAAGCTCGATGTAGATGATATTATGGACACCTCGGTGCTGATTCAAATGATTGAAGAGAATGAGTACTCCTTATTTCCACAGTTGCTCATGAGCGAACAGCCGCAGCGTTTGTCCTATGCGCTGATGAGCGGAAAGCTCGGCGTGCTGTTGAATGGCAGCCCGATGTGCATCATTGGGCCGGTTACCTTTTTCAGTTTTTTTGAATCGACGGAGGATTTGTATTTCCGCTGGAATGTCAGTACGTTTCTGCGGGCTTTGCGCGTGCTGGCCATGTTCATTTCCGTTATCTTTACACCTGCCTATGTCGCGGCGCTAACCTATCATTATGAAATTATTCCATCCGCCCTGCTTGTGTCCATCGGTCAATCGCGGGCGAATGTTCCCTTTCCGCCGGTTATGGAGGCTTTATTGCTTGAAGGGCTGATTGAATTGCTTCGGGAAGCGGGGGCCCGTCTGCCGACGAAAATCGGCCAGACAATCGGGATTGTCGGCGGTATCGTGATTGGACAGGCCGCTGTGCAGGCGGGATTTACGAGCAACATTCTCATTATTGTGGTTGCCTTGAGCGCCCTTGCTTCCTTCACCGCACCCAATTATGTCATGGGCACGATCATCCGGATTGTTCGCTTTCCGTTAATTATGCTGGCGGGGCTGGCCGGCGGAATCGGTCTTATGTTTGGGCTTTGCTTTCTCCTCATTCATTTGCTGAAGGTGACGAGCTTAAACCGGCCGTATTTGGCGCCCATATATCCCTTCCACTGGCAGGATCTGGCCCATAGCCTGATCCGGATTCCGCACCGGTTCGTGAAGGAGCGTCCGGCCTATAATGAGTCGCCGGAGATGGTTCGCAAGCGTGTGAAGCAGCCGAAGAAGAAACGACAGGATATTGATGAGTAGGAAGGCAGGAGGCAAATGCATGAAGCGGGCAGGAAAAGGACTGCTGGTGCTGTTGTCGGCTGTATTATGCACCGGCTGCATCATTAAGACACGGCCGCTGGAGCAGCTTGGCTTGGCGACTGCGGTGGGAATTGACAAGGGAAAAGGAGATAAGCTCAAAGGAGTGGTCGTGCTGCATCATTTTGGCACGAAGCCTGAGGACGTCGCCCAGCAGCTGACGAGCACGGCTTACACCGGACGCGGCCTTACTAAATTTATGAATTTGGAAACAAGTGACCGCCTTGTTTCCGGCCAGCTCCGGATTGCTGTATACGGAAAGGACTATGCCACGGAACGCGGCATCACGGAGCACGTAGAGGCATTAAAGCGCGATGCATCCACACAAACGAATATGTACCTGGCCATCAGCAAGACCACAGCCAAGGATATATTGTATCAATCCAAGGGGGAGGAGCATTCCAAGAATATCGGGACATACCTGTACAAAATGATTGAACAAAACATACGCGAGGACGAAATGATATCCTGTACTGTGCAGGAATTTCTTCGGGACTATTACCTGGTTGGCCGGGATATTGTGCTGCCCTTGCTGGAAAAGCGCCGTGACTATGTACTGATTGATGGGGCGGCTTTGGTCCATAGAGGGAAATACGTTACGAATATAACTGCCGATGAGGCATTTTATATTAAAGCCCTGCGGGAGGGTTATAAGGGAGGGAGCCAGAAGGATTTAAGAATTCCGCTGCAGCCGCTGCGCAGGTTTTATCCCCAAAAGGACCCTGACAAGTATGTGCATATTAATCTTGAGCAGATTGGCATGAAGCAGCAGATTACGCTTTCCCGGCAAAGAGACCCCGTTTTTGATGTGTATTTGCAGACAACCGTCAGCATTTCTGCACTGACCAAGGCGATCGATTTAGGCAAGCCGGGCGTATATACAGCCTTTGAACAGGAGATTGAAAAAGAGCTGGCGCGAAACTTCAAGCTGACCATGAAGCGGATGCAGGAGCATAGCATCGATCCGGTTGGATTTGGAGCCATCTATGATACCTCCATCCGCCATCTGACCTTGACGGAACGGCAATGGTATGATGAATTATATCCGAAAGCGAAATTTCGCTTTCATGTAAAGGTAGCAATTGCGAGGTCCGGTGTGCTTAACTAGTCAGCCAATAGGACAGTGCCAGGGTGAGCAGCGCTGCGCTGCTCATGCACATGCGTGTTTGCAGGTAAGCGGGAATTGTGCGCATGAGAAAGCCTCCTGAAGGTTTTTCTATATAGGATGTTCAGGAAGCTTTCTTTGCTATACGTCAATGCGTATGTACAATGAGAAAAACTTTGAAACTAGGCTGAAAAAGTGTAAAATTACATGTGAATACATACATTTCATTGAGGTACGGACATGAACAGAGGGGAAGCAATTGTGCAGGCTGCTGCAAAAATGAAGCTGGTCCGCACTGAGGGCGGCTACAGCCAGGAAAAAATGGCGGAGATTCTCGGACTATCGAAGAAAACGCTGGTCCAAATTGAGAAAGGCCGAATCCTGCCATCCTGGACAACGGTCATTGCTGTATGTGCTTTGTTCCCGGAAAGCGAGACTTTACAGGCGGCATTTGGCAGCGATCCGCTTGAGGTCGTGCAGCTTCTGGCACGTGAGCATGTGGAACGGCGGAGGGAGAAGACGATGGGCGGCAAGGTTTGGTGGCAGGAGGTGGCGCGGCAGGGGCGGTTCCGGCTGCAGCGGAATGTTATTACACAGCATTACAGGGTGCTTGATGAAGGGGATTACCGTTGGTTCAGCACCTTTGACCAGCAGGAAGCAGAAGTGAAAATGTTATCATTCTGTGAACAACTGCCGTAATTTTTTGGGCAGGTATGCTTCTTTGCTACAATGAAGCATGTGGATGCACGAGAAGGGAGATGTTGCATGAAGCGGTTGCTGACAACTGGAGCCTTGCTGGTTGCCCTTGTTCTATCGGGCTGCGGCTTGGATACAAAGATTCCAAATGCGCTAAACTATAAGCTGGAAAACTTCCAGTACACAAATCAGGATGGCAAGCCATATGGCTTGAAGGATCTGAAGGGAAAGGTATGGGTGGCAGACTTTGTTTTTACAAGCTGTGAGACGGTTTGCCCGCCGATGACAGCCAATCTGACCCGTCTGCAGAAGATGGTGAAGGAAGAGAAGCTGAATGTGCAGTTTGTATCCTTCAGTGTCGATCCCGGGGTGGACAAGCCTGAGGTCATGAAGGCGTATTTCCAAAAGTTTACGGATGATTTAAGCAATTGGCATCTGCTGACGGGCTACAAGCAGGAGGAGATCGAGCGTTTTGCGAAGGATAACTTCCGCACGCTTGTGGACAAGCCGGACTCGTCCACGCAGGTTACGCATGGCACGTCATTTTACTTGGTTGACCAGAAGGGCGTTGTCATGAAGAGCTACAGCGGAGTGTCCAATACGCCGTACGAGGACATCATCCGTGATATGAAGCGCTTGCTGCGTTAAGGGAAAATGGCGGATAGGGAAAGAGAGGGTGCTCCATTGGGGCACCCTCTTGCTTGGAAGGGGAAGTGGGACCTAATCAATGGACAGGATATCGTTGCTTTGCGGCAGGCGCGGCGCGCGAATCTCGAGGATGCCGTCACGGTAGGATGCTTTTGCCTGCTTTTTATTGATGGGATAAGGAAGTTTAATGAGCCGCATGGCTTCAGATACGGCCCGTTCGCGGCGATAGTAATTGTCGGCATCATTTTCTTCTTCCGTAAGCACATCTTCCTTCACGGCAATGCGCAGGTAGTCTCCCTGAATCTCAATCTGAATTTGATTTTTGCTGATGCCCGGGAGCTCAGCCTGCACTACCAGGTAATCGCCGGATTCATAGAGATCGACCGGGAATGTCAGCAGACGGTTGCCTTTTTGGAGGAAATGGTTCATTTCCGCAATCAGCCCGCGCAGCGGTGTCTGCTCAAAAAACTCATCAATTTGTCGCAGGTAATTTCGCATTTGGGAACGAGACGGCACGTTTTTGTTTTCTTCGCTCATCGTTCAAAAGCCTCCTTAAGATGAATCTGAAATATCATATGAGGCAGGTGCCCAAAGGTGAAGAGGGGACGTGAATTGTAACCGTTTTCCCGAAAAAAATATCCTGGGTGCGCTTCCGGGAATCTTTTCTCTCCGGCATTGACGTGAATCGGCTGCTGATTTAGTATAAATAGAGTCAACAATCGCAGACTGAAAAGAAATGTATTTATATAGAAAGAAGGGTATAACAATATGTGTGGCTTTGTCGGCTGCTTTTACAAAACACCAACCGTACTCTCCCCGGAGGATCGCCATCTTTTCGAGGAGATGAATACAATCATTTACCACCGCGGGCCGGATGATGAAGGCTATTACCGTGATGAGCATGTACAGTTCGGCTTCCGCCGTCTCAGTATTATTGATATTGAGGCCGGGCATCAGCCGCTGATGTATGACAATGAACGTTATGTCATTATTTTCAACGGGGAAATCTATAACTATGTTGAACTTCGTGAAATGCTGCTGGAAAAGGGCATGACGTTTGCCACACATTCTGACACAGAAGTGATTGTCGCATTGTATGCGCATTATAAGGAAAAATGTGTAGATTATTTGCGCGGCATGTTTGCGTTCATGATTTGGGACCGCCAGGAAAAGACGCTGTTTGGCGCACGCGACCATTTCGGCATTAAGCCGTTGTACATTGCTGAGGATGGAGATGCCCTGTACTTCGCTTCCGAGAAGAAGAGCATTCTGAAGGCCCTCGAGCAAAAGGGCGTGAATCCAACGTCCCTGCAGCATTACTTCACCTATCAGTATGCGCCGGAGCCGGAGACGCTGACAAACGATGTCAACAAGGTGGAGCCGGGCCATTGCTTTACGCAAAAGGCAGATGGCACCATTTCCTTCCGCCGCTACTGGAAGCCGTATTTCCAGGCAACGGGCGAAACAAAGGAAGAGCACATCCAGAATATCCGGGATGTGCTGTATGATTCCGTAAAAGTGCATATGCGCAGTGACGTGCCGGTTGGTTCGTTCCTGTCCGGCGGCATTGATTCCTCTATCATCGCCTCCATCGCGAAGGAGTTTAACCCAAACCTGCTGACGTTTTCTGTCGGCTTTGAGCGCGAGGGCTTCAGTGAGGTGGACGTGGCGAAGGAAACAGCCGAGAAACTCGGTGTGGAAAACTTTAGTGTGAATGTCACACCGGAGGAGTTCATGCGTGAGTTCCCGAAGATTATATGGCATATGGACGACCCGTTGGCGGACCCGGCAGCTGTGCCATTGTACTTCGTGGCGAAAGAGGCACGCAAGCACGTAACAGTTGTCCTGTCCGGCGAAGGCTCTGACGAATTGTTCGGCGGCTATAATATTTACCGCGAGCCGGGTTCTTTGAAGGTGTTTTCCTATATTCCAGAGCCGGGGAAACGTGTGCTGAAGGCACTGAGCGGCGCCCTGCAGGAAGGCTTCAAGGGCAAGAGCTTCATTGAGCGCGGCTGTACGCCAATCGAGCAGCGCTACTATGGCAACGCCAAGATTTTCACTGAGCCGGAGAAGCAGACGCTGATGAAGCATTATAACAGCGGCGTGAACTATATGGACATCACAAAGCCGTTGTATGAAGAAATCCGCGCTTATGATGATGTCAGCAAAATGCAGTACATTGACATGTTCACATGGCTGCGCGGCGACATTCTGCTGAAGGCGGATAAGATGACGATGGCACATTCCTTGGAGCTTCGCGTACCGTTCCTTGATAAGGAAGTATTCCGGGTGGCAGCGAAAATTCCAACGGAGCTGAAAATTGCTGACGGCACAACGAAAGCGATTTTGCGTGAAGCGGTGAAGGGCATCGTTCCGGATCACGTACTTGACCGTAAAAAGCTTGGTTTCCCGGTGCCAATCCGCCACTGGCTGAAAAACGAAATGCATGACTGGGTGGTTGGTATCATCAAGGAAAGCGCAACAGATCATCTGATTGACAAGCAGTATGTGCTGAACCTGCTGGAAGCGCACTGCGCCGGCAAGGGAGATTACAGCCGTAAAATTTGGACGGTGCTGACCTTCATGGTGTGGCATCAGATCTATGTAGAAGGCAAGTATGATACAAATGCGTTCCATGAAGCGACGAAGGAAGCCTACGCGAACGTGTAAAGGGCATGGCTCCCAAAAGGATTTATGTGTTTACAGAAAAGGGACCCGGCCGAAAACCTTAGAGCACCCGCTCTAAGGTTTTCTTCATAAATACTTGTCTTTGCTTATACAATAATAGTATCGGGAGGAACTGACATGCTGACATTTGAACCGGTCACCGAAGCGGGGCTGGACATTGTGCGGGAGATTGTGCATTCCAATCCGGATTACAACAGGATGGAGAACGGGAGCGAAGCAAGGAGCGATGCTGCGCTTCGCGAGGAATTCTTGCACGGCGACCCGGCACGCCGCACTCTGTTTATTAAAGCGGATGACACCTACATCGGGCTGTTGGAGTATATGGAACATAATGTGCGGGACAATCATCCGTGGTTGGGTCTGCTGATGATCCATGGCGACTATCAAGGCTACGGCTACGGGGCCAATGCTTACTTTACTTGGGAGGAGCAACTCCGCGGACAAGGGCATACGTCCGTACGTCTTGGGGTGCTGCCGGCCAATGAACGGGCACGCCGTTTTTGGGAAGGTCTCGGGTTTACCTTTTATGAGCAGAAGCAAACCACAGCAGGAGCGGTCGCAGATTGCTTCGAGAAGCAGCTTGCATAACGGAGGACGAAGCAGTGAATATTCGCACCGCTGTACTGGCGGATTTATCAGGCATTCTGGAAATTTACAATGATGCAATCTTGCATACGGCCGCAACCCTTGACCTGCAGCCGCAAACGCTTGCGGAGCGGGCGAACTGGTTCCGCCGTTATAATGATACATATCCGCTCATTGTAGCGGAGGAGGATGGAAAGATACTGGGCTATTGCTCGCTGTCGCCGTTTCGTGAAAAGGAAGCGTACAAGCAGACAGTGGAGATTTCTGTCTATGTTCACCCGGAGGCGAGGGGCAAGGGACTGGCGCGCCGCCTGATTGATCGTATTTTGGAGCTTGGGCGAGGGGCGGAGCATCATGTCGTAATCGCCGGTATTACAAGAGGAAACGACACGAGTGTAAGACTGCATGAATCCTACGGCTTCACCTATGTAGGATGCTTCCAGGAGGTCGGCTATAAGTTTGATGCTTGGCAGGATGTGCTGTTCTACCAGCTTATTCTGTAATCCTGAGAAAAGGCAGTGAGGAGATATGGCTGTTGCAGGGGGAACAATTGGGGCTGTTCTGGCCGTTCTGCTGGCGGAGCGCCTCGGGGCATGGACCGCACGCGCACTGCAGCGGCGCGGCCTGCCGTTCGAGTTTCAATATATGCCGCTGTTTGTGTTCTTATTTCTGGCGCTGTACGGACTGCACAGCATGGTCCTGTTTCCGCCCACAATATCACTTTTGGTGAAATTCGGGCTTCTATACAGCATCATTGGTGTGCTTGTTCTGTGTGTGCTGGCGTTCCTGCGTCTGCTGCACTACCAATCGTATATCTTCCTTGTGAATTGGCTAAAGCGCAAATAGCTGTCCGTGCCGGATGGCTATTTTTATTTCACCAGCTGAAAAATAGGCGTTGCCTCCCGCACGCAAGCCCCGTGATACTCGTATACTGTAGTACAAACTCTGTATTTATACAGGGGTATATAAGAAGGAAAGGATGAATAAGCATAATGAAACTTGTAATTGATCCAGGGCATGGCGGGTCGGATTCCGGCGCTGTCGGCAACGGTTTGCAGGAGAAGCAGGTAGTTTTACAGATTGCGCGGCGGGTGCGGGATATCCTGTCAGCCGGCTACGTCGTTGATATTCTCATGACGCGGGATTCTGACATATTTATTCCACTGTCTGAACGGGCCCGGATGGCGAATAGCTTTGGCGCCAATTATTTCTTCTCTGTCCATATTAACAGCGGCGGCGGAAGCGGCTACGAGGACTATATTTACATTGGTGTGTCCGGCACAAGCACTGCAGCCAAAAAGCAGCGCCAGGTACACGCGGCGGTTGTGCCTGTGCTGCAAAAGTACGGGCTGAAGGACCGCGGCACAAAGCAGGCGGACTATGCCGTGCTGCGTGAAACAAGTATGGATGCCATTTTAACGGAAGCCGCTTTTATTGATACAACCTCTGATGCAGGCTTGCTGAAGAACCCCCAATTTATTGAGGATATATCGCAGGCATATGCAAATGGGATTGCGGCGGTCATGGGACTGCAGGCCAAAGCACCAGCTGTTGTTTATATTGAGACAGGCGGACTGGGAGAAGAGGGTGTAGCAGAAGCGCACCGCTTTATGATGTCCAAAGGCTGGTACGGACAAATCTTGTACCCGGGAGGCGGGAAGACCCCATTTTTACGGACTGGCGGTTTAACTCCTTCCATGCGGGCGGAAGCAGAAGCTTGGCTGAAGTCGCTTGGCTGGTATTATGTAGTGAAAGCCTAAAAAGTGGAAATGGACAATTTTTATATTAAAATAGTATAATGAAAGAAAAAGTCTGATAAAGGCAAACTTCACCGAAAGGGAAGGACGCAAAGCCATGAGCCTAACCGCTGCTACGCAGCGTATGGTCGTCAGGTTGCCGGGCTCTCCTTTTGTGAGCCTTGGCCCACAGAGGGAGGAGTATGGTCATGATGAAGCAAAAGGTGACAGCTGTCCTGCTGAGCGCTTTTATCGCGTTCAGCAGTGCGGGTGTATCCGGGGAAGCAGCATCCGTTCCGGGCAAGGCAACGTGGCTGTGGGATTCGCAAGCAATGGCTGCGGATGCATCCGGAACAGTTGCATTTTTAGTGAGTAAACAGGTAAATACAGTATATGTACAAATTGACCAGCGCATCCCGGCGTCAACATATCATATGTTTATTGAGAAGGCTGGCAGCAAGGGGATTCGGGTCTATGCCCTGGACGGATCGCCGGATTGGGTGGATGCAGGGGATAGCGGCCGGCAGCAGCTGATGGATTGGCTCGCTGATTATCAAAAAACAGCGACAGCACGCCAAAAATTTTCCGGCATCCATCTGGATGTGGAGCCGTACTTATACAGCGGATGGACAAACAATCGGGATGAGACAGTTCAGGCCTACCAAGCTCTTCTGGCAAAAGCGAAAAGCAATGCAGCCTCCCTGCGATTGCCGCTGGAAGTGGACATGCCCTTCTGGTTCGATGAGATTTCCTACAGCAACAGCTATGGCAAGGGCTGGCTTGCCGATTGGGTCATCCGCCAGACAGACAGCGTAACCATTATGGCGTACCGGGATTCCGCTGCCGCCATCCGCGATCTGGTGAAACATGAAATGGACACAGCTGTAAAGTACAAGAAGCCGCTTGAAATAGGGGTGGAAACTGCCTTCTCCGCAGAGGGAGACTATCTTACCTTTGCTGAGGAGGGAGAAGCCCAAATGAACCGTGAACTGGATGCACTGAAGCGTGCGTACACGAAGGTGGGCAGCTTTGGCGGAGTTGCGGTGCACAGTGTGGAAAGCTGGAAAACGATGAAGCGTTAAAAGCGTGTGTATAAAAACAGGCAGATCCGACAATTCGTATCTGCCTGTTTTTGCTTTATGCCTACCTCAGTGACTTGCGGTAACCGGCAGCTTTCGCTTCCTCTTCTGTGCAGAAGAGGCGCTCCGGATTTGTTTTGTCGTAAAATTGCTGTCCCGGCAGGTGGTAAATCTTCTCGCCTTTGCTGTTGATATTGCCTTTGATGCTGCAGTCTGAACCAGTATTGGGCTTCGCAGTTTGGCCTCCATTGTCCTTCGGAGTCTGTGCTTCACCTGCCCTTGCCTGGAAGCCCCGGTCCGTGACATAGTTTTCAATGCTCCAGATCCCAAGCTGTGCGTCCTGCGCCTTCTTTTGAATGTGCCGGAACTGGTCGACATATTTTGTATTCGGCGGGAACACCGCAACGCGGGCATAGCCCTTTTCCAGCAGCTGCGCGTTGTACAGGCTTCCTTTGTACCATACATAAGCGAGCAGGCGCCCATACTGGTCGCGCTCCTGCGCATCCAGCTCCAGCTCCACGGTTTGTCCTGTCAGCTGCGCCTTTGTAAAGTCGCTTGCTTCCTTGCCAAATGGCTGCACCGGTGTATTCGGTTTCACTGTCTCCGGTGTGTCCACCAGGATGAGGCGCACGGTTTCCTCTTTTCCCTGATAGCTGACCTTCAAGGTATCGCCGTCCACTGTGCGAAGCACCTTTACTGGGAGGGTGTTGGCGGGCTTGGAAGGCAATACACTTGCCGTCTGCTGCTGTTCGGTTTGCTTATTTTGATTTGTTTGTGTTGTTGTCTGCTTGCCTTGATTGGCTTGCGCCTGTTCAGGCTGTTTGCTTGAACTGCAGCCGGCCAGCACCATACAAATCAGCAAACTTATCCATACAAATTGCAATCTTTTCACGGTAATTCCTCGCTTTCCCATATCCCTTTTCTTTGTTTAGTATATCAGAAAGAGAAAGCGGGATGTCGCATTTCCAGCAGAGCGGATTGTCCGTGTCATTTTAGAGAGCCGCTGCGTACGATAGAACAGGAGGTGAAGCATTTGGCTGATGAAATTCGTTATGTTGTGACCGGCGGTCTTGGAGAAGGCGGCCTTCGTGAGCTGCACCAATTTCTAACGTCCAAAGGCTGGTATACGGTCATCCAATATGATGGCGGAGGGAAAGCACCCTATGCGCGTACCGGCGGCTTGAATCCGGCTGCGCTGGCTGAGTTTGAGGCATGGCTGAAGGCGCGCGGTTGGTATTACACAGTAGAAGCCTAGAGGGATGAGCCATAGAAAAACCGCCTCCGTGGAAGAAAGGCGGTTTTTCTATGGCTTGGGAACAGTTGTACACATGCTTGGCAAGCTAACAGTTGACTGGTGAAGGGGTTAGTTTCAGTATACTGGAGCAGCAAGAAGGTTTCTCCTTTCTTGTCAGAAAATCTGACATGATTCTTATGAGTTATAAATACATTCGGAATTTTTGCAATACAAGCGGGTGTCCTCTTATAATAGAATCATAGGACATACATAGGAGGGACAGCGTGGAAATCATTGTGACCGCAATTTTGAAGCCGAAGGAAGGCTGCCGGGAGCAGCTGCTGCTGGAGCTGCAGAAGGTGCAGGCTGCTTCGCAAGAAGAGACCGGCTGTGTGCAATACAAGCTCCATGAAAGTGAAGAGTCCGCTTTTGTGCTGTATGAAATTTGGAAAGATGATGCTGCGTTTGCCAGTCATATGCAATCCGCACATTACCAGGAGTATCGCAACCAAATTGCAGATCTGATTGAAACGAGAGAAGTGTACAAGCTGAAAGCAATTCACTGATGATGATGAAGGAGGCGTCTGCAATGATTATCATTCATGCTTATATGAATGTAAAACAAGAAAAGCGCGAAGAGTTTCTGGAGCTGGCCAACGGGGTTGCATCTGCATCCCAAGCGGAAGCGGGCTGCATGAGCTACCGCTTCTATGAGGACCCAAATCAGCCCGGCCAGGTTGTATTTGTGGAGGCTTGGCAGGATGCTGCAGCTGTGAAGTTTCACGGGGAAACGCCGCATTTTCAAGCCTTTGTCGCAGGTGTGTCCAGCCTGCTGCAGGAGCCGTGGCACGCAGATGTGTACGAGGCGGAGCCCAAGCGGTAAGGGACGGCAGGTTTGCGGTCAACTCCTTATAAGGAGTCGGCCGCTTTTTTTGTGGCGGCGCTTCTCTTCCTGCGCAAAACAGCTCTCTAAGAGCACAGACAGTGAAGCGAAAAGGAAAAGACCGCCTGATGACGGTCTGCATGACGGACGGAACCTCTTATTTGCTTTTTCCTTTTTGTGCTTTTACAGCCAACTGCTCCAGTCCGGTTTCCCCTGCGAACTCCGTATTCTGGGAACCGGCGTTTTTCTTGCCCTTAAATTGCTTATCCTTATTCTTTGCCATGATGTTCACCTCCGATTCAAGCTGATGGATGACACCCATCTGTACTTTAGTTTGCTTTCTTTTTTGCGGCGTATGCGATGTAAAGAGATTAGAGGGATTCTCTTGTGTCTGCGCTATTTTAGACTGTAAGGGAATTCAACCATATAAACATGCAGAGAACAGAAATGGGGCATAATATCAAGAACGAATGCAGGGCCCCGTTCCTGGGGATGACTGTGCTCGTAAATTTCCTTTCATAGGTGGACTTGTATGACAAATACAACCGGTATGAGACGGTCTGTTTTATTGCTGTCCGTTTTAACCGTATATCTCATTGTGTACTTCGGGATTGTATATGGTGTAGGACAGGAGTCTTGGCTGCGGGCATACGGACTGAAATATTGGTACGCAGCGGCTGATATGGCAGCTGTCTTTTCTTTGTTCGGCACATACCGGCGCGCGCAGGGCAACTCTCAAACTTTTTGGCTGTATGCCGGGGTCGGGTCTTTGCTTTACTTGCTCGGAGATTTGGTTTGGATATTTCATTTCAGTACACCAGGCTGGAGCGGAAAAGCCACCATGGCTTCCGACCTTTTCTATATATGCTTTGCAGGATGCTGTATTTTTGCGTATACATCCGGTTTAACGCGTGGATATTCATCAATACAAAAGCGGCTGTTGTATTGTGATGTTGCTATTTCAGCGACAGTGGTTGTGACGCTTGACTATGTGCTTGTCATTCAGCCGATTTTGCGTCAGGAGGAATTCAATGCAGCCGTACAGTTTGTGCAAGTGCTGTATTTGACAGAGGATATTTGGCTTGTGACCATAAGCATATCCCTGCTGATCCGCTCCCGTGTTTGGTTAACGAAGAAAATCATGTACATATTGGCTGTTGCTTTTGGCATCTATGCGCTTACAGATGTTTCATATGAGTATTTGACCATCGCCGGATCCAGTATCCCTGCCGATCGGGCAGGCGGGTTTTACCAAGTGGCTCTGCTGCTGATTGCCCTTGCCGGCGCGCTATCGCCTGCTGTGATGGAGCAGAGGGTGCAAGCATCAGAGACAAGGGTATCGCAGAGGCTGCAGAGAATGACTAGTGTTGGCGGGCTCCTCATACTTGGTGTTGCTACGATTCTGTACTATGAGAAATCTCCTATATTCGTCGCAGCACTCTTGCTAGAGCTGGCGCTTATTATATTGCGCCAACGCCTGTTAAGAAAGGAAATTGAAGTATTATCGCAAAACCTCCGCCTTTTAAATCATGACTTAGAAGAGCGTATCGCGGACCGCACAAAGGAGCTCGAGGAAAGCAAGCAAGAATTCGAATCCCTATACACCTATCATCCTGATGCTATTTTGACAGTTGATACAGAAGGGAATTGGATTGACACGAATCATGCCGGACGCTATCTGTTTGGGAAGAGAGATGGGAAACAGTTTGTTCAGGAGGTTTCTCCTGATGATGAGAAAAAAATAAGGCACGCGTTTCGAGTGGCAATTCAGGAAGGCTCCTCCACGGCTTTAGAAATACAAAGCACCTACCGCGGAGATGGCAGGCTGCGTATTTTAAACCTGACCTTTGTTCCCATTATTACAAACGGCCGGATAACAGGTGTGTATAATATTGTAAGAGATGTGACCGAGGAACGGGAAGCGGAACGGAGAATTAAGTACCTGGCTTACCGTGATACGCTTACGGATTTGCTGAATCGCTCTTCGTTTATGCTTCAATTGAAGCAAGCCATTGAACGGGCGGAACAGACAGGGGAGCACTTTGCACTGTTGTTTTTGGACCTGAATCAATTCAAGCATGTGAATGATACATGGGGGCATTCCACCGGCGATCTTGTGCTCATTGAGGTGGCCCAACGATTGCAGCGGCTTGCTGCCCCATCCACTGTGCTTTCGCGTCTTGGAGGGGATGAGTTCCTCTGCCTCATACAAGGATCTCCGTCGGGTGAGGAGCTTGCAGCATTTGTGGCAGATATCGCATCCGCCATAAAGGAGCCAATTAAAATCTCTCATCACACCCTGCAGATTACAACCAGCATTGGAATCGCCTGTTACCCGGAAGCGGGCAAAGACGCCGTTACCCTCCTGCAGCATGCTGATTTGGCCATGTACGATAGTAAGGAAGGGACAAAGGAGTATGCCTTCTATACAAAGGAGCTGGGTGCTAAAGTGAAGCGCAAGCGCCGGCTGGAGGCGGAGCTGGATGAGGCAGTCAGAAGCGGTGCCATCTTTGTCGTATATCAGCCGCAAGTGGATATGAGGACGGGCCGGGTAATCGGCTTTGAGGCGCTTGTTCGCTGGAATCATCCTGAGCTGGGCTTTATTTCACCTGCCGAATTTATACTGATTGCAGAGGAAACAAACAAAATTCTGCTCCTTGAAGAATGTGTGTTTCGAACGGCCGGCAGGCAAATGAAGCAGTGGGCGGATGCTGGATATACAGATTTGAAAATGGGGGTGAACCTGTCTGCCAAGCAATTCAAGAGCTTGGATATGACAGAGCAGCTGACGTCCATTCTGAAAGAGGTGGGCTTAGAGTCATGTTCTCATTATATCGATGTAGAGTTAACGGAACGGATTGCCATGGGAAATGAAGAGCAGACCCTGCATACATTAAGGCGGTTGAAGGAGCATCAATTCCATATCTCTATCGATGATTTTGGGACAGGATATTCCTCCCTTTCTTATCTCACGCGGTTCCCCGTCGATACCTTGAAAATTCCGAGGGAGTTTATTTCTCTCATTGCAGAGGGAGAGGAAGGGCAAGGCATTGTGGCAACGATGATCGGATTGGCGAGGGTGATGAATATGTCTGTCATCGCGGAAGGGGTGGAAACAAAGGAACAGGCTGAATTTCTGATTGGGAACGGCTGCTATCACGCACAAGGCTATTACTACAGCAAGCCGCTCAGCGCAGAGGAAAGCACCGCGTTTTTACTACATGCCAATGGCTGTATCTGAGGGTGGGCTGTCAGATAAGGGAATAAACGAAGGAGAGACGGGCCGCGGGTGATGGAAATCCGTGGTCTTTTTGGCGGATAGAGAGAAAATACATAAAAGAGCATAAAAATGAAAAGAATGATTTTCTTTTTCGTCTAATTGTGGTAGTGTATGTATGGGTGAAGTGCAGGCTTCACAAGCATAAAAAAGTGAAGTTTACACTTCAGGCGAGAAAGGGATATGAGAATGAAACAGCTTCTCTTTCAAACGATAGCAAAAGAAAAGTTTCCCCAGCTTTCAGCGGGACAAAAGAAGGTGGCTGCCTATATGGTGGAACACCTGGAAGAAGCGGCATTTATTACCGCCTTTCAAATTGGACAGAAGGCAAAAGTAAGCGAGACAACCGTAATCCGCTTTTCATATGCGCTAGGCTTTGATGGGTTCAGTGAAATGCAGCATATCATTCAGAGGCAGCTGCTGCAGCAAACAGATATATCCCATGCGGCACTGCAGTTACGTGAGGAAGACCCGTTTGCAAAGGTAATAGAAAGTGAGATTCATATTTTACGGCATTTGTTGAATCGCACGACTGTACGGGATATATGGAAGGCAGTTGATGCTCTGGTTGGAGCTGATCAGGTGCTGATTGCCGGGCATCGCATTTCTCATGCGGCTGCCTATTGGTTTTCTTATACACTGGGAGCGCTGCGGGAGCATGTGCGCCTTTGCTCGCCGGCAGGGGATTTTTATGAAAAACTCTGCAGCTTGACTGATCAATCAGTTGTTGTTATTTTCTCTTTCCCGCGCTATGCCAATGAAACGCTGAAAATTGCCGAATGCACGAAGGAACAGGGCATTTGCCTCATTTCTGTGACGGACCGTCTGCTTTCTCCGGTAGGCCGCATTTCTGATATCGTGTTGACGACGGAAGAGCATGCGGAAAGCGGGAGAAACTCCATGGCATCTGTCATCAGTCTCTTGGATTTGGTGATTGCCGGTATTCATGAAAGAGATCAGCATCGAGTACAAGCCTACCAGCAGAAGCTGGAGAAGCTGTATTCCGGCTATGAAGTATTTGCCGAGTAAAGTGTAGAAAGAGGTATGGTGAATATGGATCCAATTCAATATATTGAAGAGCAGCGGGAAGTCTTGCTGCAAACATATCAAGATCTGCATGCCTTGGCCGAGCCGAGCTGGGAGGAGAAGGAAACCTCCCGCTATATTGCTGATCGCTTGCGCCAGGCAGGATTTGCCGTACAAACATTTCCGGATCACTATGGAATGATTGCGGAAATCCCGGGCCGTACAGATACAGTGATTGCACTGCGGGCAGACATGGATGCTCTTGTGCAGGAGGTGGACGGAGTCATCAAGCCGAACCATTCCTGCGGGCACGACGCCCACAGTACGATGGTGTTATATGCGGCATTGGCTATTGCCGCAAGCGGCATACAGCCCGCACACACGCTCCGTTTCATTTTTCAGCCTGCTGAGGAGAAGGGGGAAGGGGCGCTGCGCATGGTACAGGAAGGGGCATTGGAGAATGTTTCTTATCTATTCGGCGTCCATGTCCGCCCTCATATGGAGGTTTCGGACGGACAGGCAGCCCCGGTCATTATTCACGGCGCAGCCGGAACCATCAGGGGCATGGTCAAAGGACTGCAAGCCCATGCCGCCCGCCCGCAGGACGGAATCAACGCGATTGAGGCGGCGGCTTTGCTGGTGCAGAAGCTGAAGCATATCCAGCTCGAGACAGATGTGCCATACTCTATTAAAATGACGCAGCTGCGGACGGAAAATGAGTCATCGAACATCATTCCGGAGACAGCAGCCTTTACTATTGATGTCAGAGCGCAGACGAATGAAGTCATGAGCGAATTACAGCAGTTGGCGGCAGAAGCCATGGAGGAAACGATGCGTGAAACAGGCGCGGCCATTTCCTGGTCCATGAACGAATACGTGCCTGCAGCCACCATAAATGAAAAAGCAATGGCTTTCGCTGCGGCAGCCATTGCCGATATTCTGGGGAACGGGCAGGCAGCGCCTCCGTGCGTGTCACAAGGTGCGGAAGACTTTCATTATTACACCTCCACAACACCAAGCATTGCGGCGACAATGGTCGGGCTTGGCTGCGGTCTGGCGCCAGGCCTTCATCATCCGCATATGAGCTTCAATAGAGAGGCGCTCGTTGACGGCGCAAAAATTTTGGCGCAGACCATGCTGTTGGCTGCACAGGAATAAATACTACATGATAAGGAGAGAAGAAATAGCATGCAAAGTGCAAAGCGCGCCACAGAAGTGTATGCTGAGACGGTTTCCGGCGAACACCGTCTCGAGCGAAAACTGAAAACAAGACATTTATCTATGATTGCCATTGGCGGTACAATTGGAACAGGATTATTTTTGGCAAGCGGCTCCACCATTGCCGCTGCAGGGCCGGGCGGAGCGCTCGCAGCCTATTTGATTGCGGGGCTGATGGTGTTTTTCCTGATGACAAGCCTGGGGGAAATGGCGGCATTTATGCCGACATCCGGTTCCTTCAGCACATATACTTCCAGATTTGTCGATCCTGCCCTGGGATTTGCGATTGGCTGGAACTATTGGTATAACAACGCGATTATTGTCGCGCTGGAATTATCAGCCTCCGCGCTGATCATGAAATATTGGCTTCCGGATGTGCCGGGCATTCTGTGGAGCGCCATCTTTTTAGTGCTCATTTTCAGCCTGAATATTTTATCGGTCAAAGGCTATGGAGAATCTGAGTTTTGGTTTTCCATCATTAAAGTAGCCACCATCATTATCTTTATCGCAATCAGCTTACTGATGATTTTCGGCATTATGAACGGCCATACAGGCGGCTTTCGCAATCTGACAGAGGGAGATGCCCCGTTTCATGGCGGCTTCTTATCTATTATCAGTGTCTTCATGATTGTCGGGTTCTCCTTCCAGGGAACAGAGCTTGTCGGGATTACTGCAGGCGAAAGTGAGAATCCTGAAAAGGACATGCCAAGAGCGGTTAAACAAATCTTCTGGCGGCTGCTCCTGTTTTACGTACTGGCGATTTTCGTCATCGGCTGCCTGGTCAGCTACAAAGACCCGCACCTGCTGAGCTCGGATGTGTCCAATATTGCAGTCAGTCCGTTTACGCTGGTCTTTAAAAATGCGGGTCTTGCGTTTGCGGCTTCTGTCATGAACGCAGTCATCCTGACATCTGTTTTATCAGCGGGCAACTCCGCCATGTATGCGGCATCCCGTGTGCTTTGGATGCTGGCGAAGGAGGGAAAGGCACCGGCTTTCCTGAAAAAGGTGAACAAAGGCGGTATTCCAATGAATGCCCTGTACGTGTCCACGCTGATCGGAATGGCAGCCTTCCTGACGTCCTTGTTTGGCGACGGTGTGGTATATTCCTGGCTGCTGAATGCGGCAGGCTTGGCCGGCTTCATTTCCTGGCTTGGCATTTCCATCGCACATTACCGCTTCCGTAAGGCATTCCTGGCACAAGGAAGAGAGTTGAGCGAGCTGCCGTATGTGGCAAAATGGTTCCCATTCGGCCCAATTTTGGCTACAGTTCTATGTACAGCCGCCATCCTGGGACAGAACTATGGCGCTTTCTTCGGCTCGAAAGTTGACTGGAACGGCGTTTTGGTTTCCTACATCGGTCTGCCGTTGTTCCTTCTCGCGTATCTTGGGTATAAGATTGTCAAGCGGACGAAGCTCGTTCCGCTGGAGCAGGCTGATCTCAGCAGGGAATAGGAGGCAGCTATGAAACATGAAGAAATCCAAATTCGCTCTCTCCACAAGATTGAGGAGCTGGAGGAAGTAAGACAGCTGGAAAGTGATATTTGGGGAGGGGAAGATTCTGTTCCGACCCATCAGACGATCACCGCAGTGAAAAATGGCGGCCTGGTGCTGGGCGCTTATGCCGGAGAACGGCTTGTTGCCTTTCAATACAGCTTTCCGGGCTTTAATGGGACATCCGTCTATCTGTGCTCCCACATTCTGGCCACTGACCCGGCGTTCCGGAGTCGGGGCATCGGGGAGAAGCTGAAGTGGGCCCAGCGCGAGGAAGCTCGCAAGCTTGGCTATTCTCTCATCACTTGGACGTATGATCCGCTTGAAAGCATTAATGGCTATTTGAACATCGCGAAGCTCGGCGGCGCCTGTTCGACGTATATCGAGAACTGCTATGGCGAGATGGAGGATTTGTTAAATAAGGGCATCGCCTCCGACCGGTTTCTTGTAGAATGGCGTATTGCCGAGGAACAGACGGACAGAGGGCCGGAAATCGGGCTTGACGTCCTGCTGGATCAATCTTTACTTCGCTGGGAGAGAAACGGGGCGGGGCAGCCTGTGCCTTCCGCTGTTCTTCCTGTGCCCGAAGAGAAGATGGTATTCGTTGCTGTGCCGAAGGATTACCGGACCATCCGGGAGACTGATCTGGAAGCTGCCATCCAGTGGAGAATGGCCACAAGACAAGTATTCCAGGATTTGTTCCGGCAGGGCTGGCAGGTTACGGACTTCAAGAAGAACAGCCAAGCAGACGTTCCGGTGCAGTTTTACGTGCTTTCGAAGCAGGTGCGATAAGGGAAAGGGGTATATGGCATGAAAATCAAACAAGTCATTTTGCGGCATGTGAAGCTGGATCTGCTGCATCCGTTCACGACCAGCTTCGGAACGGAATATGACAAGGATTTTATTCTTGTGGAAGCAGTGGGAGAGGACGGCACCTCCGGCTGGGCGGAATCGGTCGCCATGCTTGATCCTCTCTATAATGAAGAAACGGTGAAAACAAATTGGCATATCCTGGAGGACTATCTGATTCCACTTGTGCTGGGGCATGAGATCCATCACCCGGATGACATTTCAGAACAGCTCTTTGCCCACATCCGCGGCAACTATATGGCGAAGGCGGCAATAGAAGGCGCTGTTTGGGATTTGTATGCCAAGCAGCAGAATATGTCTCTTGCCAGTGCGCTCGGCGGGACGAAGAAAACCATTGATGTCGGCGTCAGCATCGGCATTAAGGACTCTATTGAAGAAACGCTGGAGGTCATTGAAGCGCGCTTGCAGGAAGGCTATAAGCGCTTTAAGCTGAAAATCAAGCCGGGCTGGGATCTGGAACTGATTGACCGCGTGCGGCAGGTATATCCGGACATTCCGCTCATGGCTGATGCGAACTCGGCTTATACATTAGAGGACATCGACCGGTTGGCGGCACTGGATGCCTATAATCTCATGATGATCGAACAGCCGCTGGCTTACAACGATATCATTGACCATGCCGAGCTGCAGGCAAGGCTGAAAACGCCGATTTGCCTCGATGAGAGCATTCACTCTCTGGAGGATGCGCGCAAAGCATTGAAGCTTGGCAGCTGCCAAATCATCAACATCAAAATCGGCCGTGTCGGCGGCTTGACACAGTCCCGCAAGATTCATGACCTTTGCCAGGAGCACGGCATTCCGCTCTGGTGCGGGGGCATGCTGGAATCCGGCGTCGGGCGGGCACACAATATCGCCATCACCTCCCTGCCAAACTTCGTCCTGCCGGGCGATACGGCGGCTTCTGCCCTGTACTGGGCGGAGGACCTCATTCATCCGGAGGTTACGGTGCAAAACGGGACCATCACCGTGCCGACTGGGCTGGGAATCGGCTATGAGGTGGATTTGGAGAAGGTTGAGAAGTACACGATGTACAGCAAGAGCTATAGCTGATGTATGAAGAGGATAACCCGAAAGTCCGCCGGCAGACTTTCGGGTTATCCTCTTTTTTGTATCTGTTCGAGCTCTCATGCGTCATGCGCAATTGCAGGAATCCGGCCCCCTTCCAAAGTTCTTTCTCAGAAGCTTGCTGGCACAGCTGCTTATATTCAAAAGCTTCTGTTGGCTTCCAGCTGATATATATATATAACCCCGCCTTCAACAGTCCGTCGAGAAATAAGAATGTTCACGTGTTCTCCAATCTTATTGAAATTATTGGATATTTTTATTATGATAAGAGTGGATTTCATGGATGGATGCCATGGTCTGTGCAGGTAAAGAGTTTTCAATTCAACATCGTACATATATTTTGGAAGATGAGATAGACAATGCGAATTACGCTATGGCATAAGCCAAAATAGGGAGCTTTGACGATCTTCCTATTTTGGCTTTTTGTTTTAAATAATTAGAATTACATATCTGATTCATTTCCATCCAAAATCTATATAGCGAGCAATTCAATAGGGGGAATTCACATGAAGACACCGGCAGTAGATGCTCACGAAATGCTGGATCGAATTCAGGACGCATTCTTGGCACTGGACTGCCAAGGCAATTGCACGTATATAAATGCGGAGGCATCCCGTCTCCTGTCCCGCAGCCGGGAGGAATGGATGGGGCGGCATATCCGGGAGATGTTTCCGGAGGCTTCATTCCATGAATGTTATAAAGCAGCTATGGAGAAGCAGCAGCCTGGTGTTTACAGCGGCTTTTTTCCGCCCCTGCAGGCATGGCTTTACATCCGGATGCACCCGTCTCCAGATGGCCTGAGCATATACTTTTGGGATGTAACAAAGGAGCAGGCGGCAATGTCAGAACGGGAAGGACATTATCAATCTTTATTCATCCATAATCCCGATGCAATCTGCTGCTTTGATTTACACGGAAACTATATGAATGCCAATACGGCGATGGAGCAGCTGCTGGGATACAGCAGAGAGGAATTGCAGCAGCTGTCCTTTATCCGGCTGGTGTCCCAAGGGGATGTGGAGAAGGCAAAGCGGCATTATAGGCTGGCTGCAGGCGGGACAACGCAGAGATATGAGATGAGGGTAATCCATAAGGATGGTTCGCTGGTTCATGCTGATATGATCAATATCCCAATTCTTGTAAACGGGAAGGTGGCCGGAGTGTATGGCATCGCCAAGAACATTACAGACCGCAAGCTGGCGGAGCAGGAGCTGCGGAAAACAAAGGAAAGCCTGCAGTCTCTGGTGCGGAACAATGCGGATGCCATCTGGATCATGGACATGGAGGAACAGGTGGTGGAGGTGAATGAGACCTTTGAAGCCATGTATCAATGGTCTGCGGCGGAGGTCATAGGGAAAGAACTGCCCACAATCCCGGATTCTGCGAAAGAAACCGAAGGGGAAATGCGCCGAAGAGTGAAGGCGGGCGGGCGTATTGTTGACTTAGAAACGATCCGGCAAAGGAGGGATGGCAGCCTGCTTAATATCAGCGCCACGCTTTCCCCAATCCTGAATGAGGCAGGGACTGTCATCGGTATTACAGGCATATGCCGGGATATTACACCAAGGAAAAGGGCGGAAGCATCCCTCAAGGCAAGAACGCAACAGCTGGAATCCTTTATTGAAAACAATGCGGATGCCATTCTGGTTCTTGACTTACAGGGAACAATTCTGCAGGTGAACCCAGCCTTTGAGCGTATATTTGGCTGGCGCAAAGAGGAGATGGTGGGCATCCACCTGCACAAGCTGCCGACCATTCCGCCCGAACAGGAAGAGGAAATGAAAGACCTGGAGGCGAGTGTAAGAGAGGGCCATCTCTTATCGGGTGTAGAGACACGCCGCATGAGAAAGGACGGCACTCTCTTGGATGTCATTCTGACCTTGTCGCCAATTCAAGATGAAAAGGGAGATATCGACGGCTGGTCCGCTTCCATCAGGGATATAACAGAATGGAAGAAATCCCAGCTGCTGCTGCAAAACACAGAGAAGCTGTCTGTAGCCGGCCAACTGGCAGCCGGGATTGCACACGAAATCCGCAATCCGATTACAGCCATTAAAGGATTTATCCAGCTCATCCGCTCAGGCCTTGGCGAGCGGGAGGAGTATTTTGATATTATGGTTTCAGAGATTGAGAGGATTGAGCAGATTCTCAGTGAACTGCTGCTGCTGGCAAAGCCGCAGGCGGCCAAGTTTGAGCGTAAGGATATCAAAGTCCTGCTGGCGCAGGTCATCACCCTTCTGGACACACAGGCCATCCTGAACAATGTAGAAATTGTCACCCAGTTTCAGCCGGGCTTTACCTATATCTCCTGCGATGAAAACCAGCTGAAGCAGGTATTTATCAATTATATTAAAAACGCCATTGAAGCCATGCCGCGGGGCGGCAGATTGGTCATCCAGGTGAAGCGGTTGGGCCCGGATCAAATCAGCATTTGCTTTATCGACCAAGGAGTGGGCATGTCTGAGGAAGTGCTCGCCAAGCTTGGACAGCCATTCTATACAACAAAAGAGAACGGGACCGGGCTCGGCTTTATGATCAGCAAGAAAATTATTGAAAATCACTCCGGGGAAGTGCATATCACAAGCAAACACCAGCATGGAACCACCATTGAGGTGCAGCTGCCGCTGCATCAGGAGTAATGGAGCACATATGACAGCTGTCTGCGCTTAGCCTGTTTGCTTTTGGGAAATAAATGAAGGAGGAAGATAAGAATAGGGGGAAATTAAGGGCAGAACAGAGGTGCGGCAATGCCGGAGCATTATGAGGTTGCGCTTAGAACGGTGGCTTCCGTAATCATTTTATTAATGAGCGCGCGCATACTGGGGAAGCATACGATTTCCCAAATGACTATGTTTGATTTTATCGGCTCCATTTCATTGGGGGCCATTGTTGCGAATTTAGCATTTAATATGTCGGTAAAAGTGCATCACGCAATCCTGGCATATGGGATACTGGTTACCGTCATATTCCTGATTGCCGTTATTTCCTTAAACAGCAGAAGGGGAAGAAAATTTTTTGCCGGGGACCCGACGATTGTCATACAGAATGGCAAGGTCTTGGAAGGTAATATGAGAAAGATGCGTTACACCATTGATTACTTAAACCAACAGCTGCGGGAAAAAGATGTGTTCAATATTGAAGAGGTTTTGTATGCCATTATAGAAACAAGCGGGCAGCTGACCGTCCTCAAGAAGCCGCAATACAGGCAGCCTACCATGCAGGACCTGCTCATGCTGACTATGCCGGAGCACAGGCTGCCCATTGAGCTCATTATGGATGGCGAGGTCATTGAACAAAATTTAAGGCAAAACAATCTTTCCCATGGATGGCTGCAATCGGAGCTTGAGAAACGTAAATTGCAGAAGCGGGACGTCATGTATGCAGTTCTGGCTGCAAACGGTAGTATATACATTGATACATATAAGGATCATATCCTTGCCCCAGTGGACAAGGAATAGACAGAATACATCGCTTCTTTTCCGTTTTGCTCTTCCGTATGCAAAACAAATAGGTGCAAGCCTGTTTTAGGCTGCACCTATTTGTTTAAGCTGGTTTTCTATTTCAATTGGAAGGAGACAGAGGCAGAACTGCCTGTATAGCCGGTTAAGCTGGTATTTGCCTGCACCTGATATGTGCCTTTCACCGAGTATCTGCTTGTGAGAAACTTAAACACGACTTGGCCATTGGAATTGGTCATCGCTTTTCCTGTCAGCTTGCTTCCCCTTGGCGTAGTAATGATTGCCTGGACGGCAGCTCCGGACACAGGCGCCCCGTCTTGGTTGACTACATGTGCAGTCATTGTAACGGTTTCTCTGGCGAAGTAGCTTGCTTTGCCAGTCATAAGCTTTGTAGCTGTGGCAGATGATAGGACTGGGGCAGGCTGTGCTGCTGTTGGCTGGGGTGTTGCCCCGTCCGCTTGAATGAGTCCATACCCGTATAATGTGTCCCTTCCGGCTGCGCCCAAATCATGGACCTGCTGATCAAGCAGGCTTCGTAAATCGGCAGCGGATGCAGTCGGATTGGCTTGCTTCAGCAAGGCCAACCGTCCGGCCACCATAGGTGTAGCCATGGAAGTGCCGCTCATGCCGGCATACGAATTATTTAAATACGTGCTCAAGATATTCACACCAGGTGCAGCGACTTCGACTTCGTTCCCTCTCGAAGAGAAAGAGGCAATTCGATTATTGGAATCAACAGCAGACACAGCAATGGCGGAGCTGTATTTGGCCGGATACTCAACCGTATCTGCAGTGCCGGACCCGCCATCATTTCCCGCTGCGGCAACAACAAGAACGCCGCTTTTATAGGCTTTATCGATTTCCTGATGAAGAGCATAGCTGTCCGTGGAGGAGCCAAGCGACAGGTTCACAATATCCATATGGTTCGTAATGGCCCAGTCAATGCCGGCGATGATATCTGACAGATAGCCGGACCCATCTGAATCCAATGCTTTCACAGCATATAAGTTCACATCCGGTGCGACCCCGACGACTCCGGTGCTGTTGTTCAATGCTCCGATAATGCCGGCTACGTGTGTTCCGTGGCCGTTATCATCCGCATAGGAAGAGGTGTAGCCGACAACGCTTGTCCCTCCGGCAATTTTCAAATCCCCGTGAGGCGCAATGCCTGTATCCACTACGGCAACGTTGACTCCCTTGCCTGTATAACCATTGGACCATGCTGCAGGGGCCTGTACATCACTGATGCCCCAGCTAGTTGTTTGTGACTTCACTGTCACCTTCACGTCCTGTTCAACGGATTGTACCTTTGGATTCTTTTTCAATCCGTCCAGCGCTGATGCAGGCACGGTGGCTGTGACCACAGGCAGATTTTTCAGTTTTTTGCGGACATGCCCCTTCTTATTGGTAATCAGCGTTTCATCTGCTCGATCCTTAAACACAACCAAGACCCGTTGTTGGTTGCCGGATGGAGCTGCTGTTTGGGTGGATGCAGCATGTGCAGCCGGTGCAGCCGCCAGCAGAAACATAGATGATAAGGCGGCAGTCATCCATTTCTTCTTCATTACAAATTCCCCTCTCAAATACAAAATGAATCCCCTGACCCGGATTATTTTTTAATTGCGGCAGCTGGCTGGCCTGGTGAAACCCACGTTAGCCCCTGTAGCTTTGCGTCACATTCTTTCGAGTGCTTTGCCTTTATCAGGAGAAGGATAAGTTGCTTTCGAAATAATTATATACCTAATAATAAAATATTTAAATGTTAATTGGGGCAAAAATCATGTATATAGAGTGGAATTTCTAGTAAGCAATGTTATATGTAACATGGGAATAACAAGAAGGAGGATACTGGTAGAATAATGTTTCCTTGTGATGTTGCAACGGAGTGCAAGGGCACATGATATTGTGAAGCGGGTGCGTAGGAAAAGGTGGTTTACAGCCTCATCATAACCCGCAAATGGGGTCTGATGAAAGTGGAAATATGGTACAATCGTATGTATACCATTGGTAATATAAACTAATAAATTCCAAGCTGAACCAGCAGAAAAGAGGGGCGGGGATTTTTTTATGTGTTTTTGAATCACTACTAGACTACAAATATATGAAAGGCTAAAAGGGTAACCGGCACAAAGAATCGGCGGATTCATCTGCCCCAACACAGACATATAGGAGTGTAGCTGACGATGGGAAAGAAGTATACAGCATTTGTAGAAGAAATTCCGCAACAAGCACCGCCAAAACAGTCAAGTGGATACACAAAGATCATTGCAATCATCCTTCTCCTTCTTGCAGGAGCCCTGTGGTTTTTCTGGGTATTTGAGAGTGAAAAGCCTACGGAAGGCAGTAGAACGGTTGAGAACGGCAATGAAGTGAAGGTCGTTTCGAACGATTTCCAAAGTGAGCGCTATAAGAGCTTTGTAAAGGAAGAAACAGAGAAGTATATCCTGCAGACTGTGCACGATTCTTATCACCATGATAAAAAGTATTTTGCAAAGTCCAGTATGGAGTATTACATAGAAAATTTCAGAAAAGCAGTGGGATTGAGCTATGATGAGAATCAGGGCTATATTTCCTTAGAAACGTTCCCGTATGTCACAGGCGATGGTTCGTCTGTCCAACATATAAGCGGTGGATCTTACACAGCAACGGTGCACCTGAAAATTATGGAGAAAGTGAATGGAAATTGTGTAAATACTGAAAACAAGACCTATACAGTAAATGGGCATGTGACAACAGAGCCCGTTAAGGTCTTGTTCCTGTTTCATTACTATAAGAAGAAATATATCGTCGATCATATGGGAGAGGGGAAATAAGGTTTTGTTGTGTAAATAAGAAAATGAAAAGACTCATTGCGGATAGCATCGCTTGATTTTTATGGTTGGATATAAAGAGTCTTCTATTAATCTGATTTATAAAGGACGGCGGACAAGTTACAATGAGATTGTGAAGATATACATAATAGCTGGATGCAACATAGAGGGTGATCGTTATGAAACAAAAAGGAAAGCAAAAACAAAAGGAACAAAGAAACTGGCGCAACATAGTCTCTCTTCTCTTCCTCGCCGGTTTTTTTGGTTCCGCTCTTATATTTTCAAATGACAGCATCTCAAAAGGGCTTGCAGGAACCGGCATCCTAATTGGATGCACAGCCTTGGTCTACAGGCGGCGGACGGGCATGCTGATGGCTTTAAGTGCGCTGGCCGCACTCCTATGGCTGCTGCTTCCTTCTATCAGGCAGGCTTCCTGGCAGGACATCATTGGCTTTCTTCCTGTTCCGGTGCTGATATACGGTCTGTTATCGGGTATACGGAAGAAGCAGGTTACGGAAAGCCGTCCGGCGGCAAAACGCGGACGAAAGCCAGCGGCTAAGAAAAAAGAGGGACAATCTCTTACCCGCAAGGCGCCAACAGGGAAAGCAAAGGCCCAGCCGGCAGTGAACAAGAAGAGCAAGGCAGCCGGAAGCTAGGAGTGGGACATAAGTAGGCAGTCTTACTGTCAATTTGTGAACAAAGGGAATATTTTTCATAAATTGACAGTTGTCATTCGACGAATTTTGACACATAAAACTGTCAGAAACCTGTAAAATGATTTGCGCTTATAAGTCTCGATATAATGAAATAGAAATACATGCGTCCAGAAGAACAAAATGGGGTGAGTCGATGAGCGCTGGCAAGGTTGAGCGTTTGTTTCAATATTTGATTGCTGTGAATGATTTGGGAAGCAAGGTAATCCGCCGCTATCAGGAATATGATTTTACCTTGCTGGATACCGAAATAGAGGAGGCCGAGAACTGCAGCCTGTTTCAAAGTGAACAGGAGGAGGTTTGGCTGGAGGTACGCAAGGTTTATATTTCAAGCGAAGAAGAAACGCCACCGCCCTATCCGCTGGAATTGGCCGGATGGCTGGCGGACGACCCGAAGGACTATAAAAAGGCTGTCATCCGAGTGAAAGACGAGCAGGACGGAGAGCTTTTTGCGGAGAAGGAAGACCGGGCTGCCTTGTATGCCGACTGGCTGGAGGAGTGGCAGTCCTGGAAAGAAGAGCTTGCCAAAAAGCAGAAGGCCAAAAAGATTTACGATGACTTCTTTAGGCTGTATCAACGCTTTGAACGGGAAGGAGAACGTCTGGAGCTAGTGTTTGGCGCGGGCATTTTGACGTGGAGAAAAACAGAAGCAATTGAACATCCCGTACTGACAGTCAGAATGGAACTGGAATTCTCCGCGGACCAAGGAGCCTTTCTCATTAAACCGTCCGCAGGCGGCATACAGACAGAACTGGAAGCATTGAGTGGCTATCCGATTCCAAATGCCACGAAAATTCAAGATATGGCTGATGCCTGGCGGGAACTAGAACCAAATGCTGCCGCGTTTACGGAGCTGGAACAGGATTTCGTGAAGTTTATTCATCTGTTGGATGCGGAGGGGAAGTATGTCCCAAATGACGATGTGTCGATCCGGCAGACGCCGCAGTTGTTTAACCGCTGCTTATTCATGCTGCGCGAAAAGAACCAGCGTGTGCTGAAAAAAGACCTGCAGCAAATTTTAGAAAAGACCCAAAGCGGCGAACTATTCCCGCCTGCTTCCATCCGTTCCTTGGTCGGCGAGAGCACAGCCCATGATGCAGGAAACAGCCATGAATGGGAGGGAGTAGGGCATGAGTTATATTTCCCGATGCCGGCCAATGAAGACCAAAGGGAGATTGCCCGCCGCATTGCCAGATCCTACGGTGTAAGTGTGCAAGGGCCGCCGGGAACAGGGAAGTCGCATACCATTGCCAACCTTGTGTCCCACCTGCTGGCACATGGAAAAAAGGTGCTGATCACGAGCCAGAAGGAGAGCCCGCTGCGCGTATTGCGCGATAAAATTCCTCAGGATATTCAAAGCCTGTGTGTGCCTGTATTGGGCGGAAGCCGTGATTCCCTGCGGGAGGTGGAGAAGTCTGTACAGGCCATCTCCGAAAACCTCGGCAGTATGGACATCGACAGACTGGGAAGAGAGATTGAGACGGCGAAAGCACAGTTGGATGCCAGCAAGCGCCGGGAAGCAGCGGCGCAAACCAAGCTGAAGCAGTATGAGCTGCGGGAGCAGGAAACCTTGCATTGGGAAGGCAAACAAATCCTGCGTGCTGATGCAGCCCGGCTGCTCCGCGAGAATACGGTTCCTTTCGACTGGATACAGGATGATCTGCCGGCAAGTGCGGACATGCCGTTGTCAGCGCAGGAATTCCAGCAGCTGTGGCAGCTTCGGGGCGAGCTTTCTCCCGCAGATTACCGCTTATTGTTATATGCATTGCCGGAAGGGATTCCAACGGCAGAGGAGTTCCAGGACCTATTGGCGGATGGGGCTGAGCGTGAGAAGCGGATGCAGGCTGCCGGAGAGGGCCTTGCCTTTGACCTGAACATTCAGCTGGACCGGGAGTATGTTACGAGCATGCTGACAGCTCTGGAATATATTATGGCATCGCGCGACATATTTGCCTCCAAGGCCTACACGTCTATTTTGCAGGATGTGGAAAGCGGCGGTGTGCGCCGGGAAACGTGGGAAGAGTTTGTCAGGGATACAGAAGAAGCCATTGGAAGCTTGCTGCGTATGAACAGGGAATTGCAGGAGCATGAGATTTCCCTGCCTGCCAAGCCGTTATTTGAGCTGAAGCAGCAGGTTGCCAAGGCAAAAGAAGCGTTCGGGCAAGGAAAGCCGGGCATGTTGTATTTTATGCTGAAGGGCAAGGACGTCAAGTATCTGTTTAAAGAGCCTGTCATTAACAAAAAGCCGGTGACTGCAGCTGCCGAATTTGATGTGCTGGAAATGTACTTGCAATTCCAAGAGCAAAAAGAGAAGCTGCTCCGCAAATGGAACAACAGCATGGAGCCCATTGGCGGCATGCTGGCGGAAGAAGCAGCGTTCATTAACAAGATTGACAATGAACTGCAGCAGATTCGCCGCATATTCGCGGTGCACGAGAAAATAGAAGCATTTCGTTCTGCTTGTGCCGAAGTGCTGCCGATCCTGAAATGGGATGAGCTTCAGACCTATGAAAGTTTGAAAGCAGCTTTCCGGCACGCAAGCGAGCAGATTAGCCTGGCAGAGTGGCAAGCAAGCTTTGAAAAGCAACGAACTGAATTAGCAGAGGGCGGAAAACGGACCGATGCCCATGAAATGTGGACGGTGCTCCTGCAGGCTTGGGATCATAAAGATACGGCCGCATGGCAACAAGCCACTCAAGCACTGGAGAACCTGCAGCGCATACATGGGAAAGCAACAGTCCTTTCCATGCTGGTTGCCAAGCTGCAGGAAGCGGCGCCGCAAACTGCAGCTTGGATTGAAGAGCAATTGGGGGCAGACCTGCCAATGCCGGCATGGACAGAGTCCTGGTCTCTGCGAACACTAGACTGTTGGCTGCATGATCTCGACTCCCTGGATGCTGACGAATTGGCGGAGGAGCTGAAGCAGGAGCGGCTGGCCCAGCAGAGGCTGACAGAGGAAATTGTGGCCAAATCCAGCTGGCGCAACCAGCTTGACAGCATCACGGAAGAGCAAAAACGCGCCCTGTCCGCCTGGAAAACGTATATTACCCGCTACGGCAAGGGAACCGGCAAGAATGCCGCCATGAACTTGCGGGAGGCGCAAAAGGAGATGGCAAAGTGCCAGGCCGCCATTCCGGTTTGGATTATGCCCATCCAGCAGGTGCTCGAGAACTTCCCGGTTACGAACGAGCCGTTTGATGTCGTGATTGTGGACGAAAGCAGCCAATGCAACATCATGTCCCTGCCTGTCCTCATGCGCGCCAAACGCGTCATCGTGGTGGGGGATGATGAGCAGATCAGCCCGTATGATATCGGGGTGCAGTCGGATGCCATTACGCATCTTGTCCAACAGTTCCTGCAAGGAATTCCGAATGCCCGCCTGTTCGACTTGCAGATTTCCCTGTACGACATTGCGGACCAGATTTTCCCGAAAGCAGGACGCCTCATGCTGAAGGAGCACTTCCGCTGCGTGCCGGAAATCATTCAGTTCTCCAACGATTTGAGCTATCACGGCAAAATGGTTCCGCTGCGCCTGCCGACACAGGCCGAAATAATCACCCCGCCGGTGCTGGCTGTGCGGGTCGAGGATGGCTACTGCTCAAATGGAACAGAGGCAGTCAATGCACCGGAGGCAGAACGCATCGTGGCTGATGTTGTTGCGATGGTGAAAGACCCTGTCTACGCCGACCAAACCATCGGCATTGTCACGCTGCAGGGAAATAAGCAGCATGAGCTGATTGAAGCGCTGCTGCGCAACGCTGTCGGGGAGCGGACCATGCTGGAACGCAAAATCCGTTGCGGCAACGCGTATGCCTTCCAGGGAGACGAGCGTGACATTATGCTCCTGTCCATGGTCATTGCGCCAAACCGCAGATTCACTTCCCTGACAAAGAAGAATTTCCAGCAAATCTTCAACGTAGCCGCAAGCCGCGCGCGCAACCAAATGCGCTTGTACCACTCCGTCGGCCTGGAGGAGTTAAAGACGGATGACCTCCGTCACCGTCTCCTTGCGTACTGCCAAAATCCGGCGCGTGTACAGCAGAAAATTGAGGACCTGGAAGCAGCCTGCGACTCGCCGTTTGAAGTGGAAGTGCTGCGCCGCATCCGCGCGAAGGGCTTCCGTGTTGTGCCGCAGGTGAAGGTGGCGGGCCGAAGAATCGACCTTGTAGTGGAAGGCCTTCGGAACCGTCTCGCTGTTGAATGTGACGGCGAAAAGTTCCATCCGCTTGAAAAATGGGAAGAAGACATGGAACGGCAATATATGCTGGAGCGCCTGGGCTGGACCTTCTGGCGTGTCCGCGGCCGGGACTTCTATCAGGACCCGGACCGGGCCATGGAAGGACTGTGGCGCAAGCTGGAAGAGATGGGGATTATGCCGTATGAGGAGAAGCTGCCGCCTGCTGAAGCAGCACAGCCATCCAGACAAGAGCAGTTTGTCCCAGAGGAACCAGCTCCGCAGCAGACTTATCATGAAAGATTGGCAGACTTGGTTGCGGAACAAAAGCAGTACCTGCACAAAAAGCCGTTCCGGGCAACCCATTTGCGGAAATCCGGGATAGAAGTAGAAGCAGTGGTATTTGCGGACGAAGCCGGGGAGGAGCACGTGCTGTACCGGTCCGAAAATCACATATTCCGTGGCCCGCTGCCGTTGGCAGAATTTATGGAGACATCCACAGCGATTCCAAGCAAGCTCGACCGGGCTGAGCGTAAAGCCCCCGAGGAAAAGCCAGCAGCTGTTGCGGCAAGCACAGCCTCAAAGCAAAAGCCAGCCGTGGAAGCAACACCTGCCAACTTCGCAGCATACTTGCGGCAAGAGGGCTATAAAATGATTGACCACCGCGACAAGGGCGGTGCCCTGTGGGTCATTGGCGGTTCGCAGCTCGAGCCACTCTTCAAGCAGCTCGAACAGCAAGGCGTCCGCTTCCGCTACATGCCGAGCGGCACCAAATCCACCTCCAACCTGCCGGGCTGGTATCTAGTCGGAGATACCGCTGTTTCCGTAAAGCCAATTGTGCGGCAGAAGGTGGAGGAAGATGATAAAGAACTGCGCTTTGGCAACGAAACCCTGTACATCTCGCCCCGCCTGCAGAAGCGGAAAATAGACGCTGCTGATTTCCCAGGCTGCCAAACTATGGTCCGCGGCCTGAAGCGTGTGTATGACATCGAGTACATCGGCAACCTCCCATCCAAAGGGGACTCCTGGCATGATGGAATCCGGGGTGTGGGGATTGTGACGGCAAGACGATTTTGGGATCATTTGGTGAGACTGGTGCAGAGGGAAGAAAGGTAATATAGGGTGAAATTTGAGCATCTAGCAAGGCACGTTTGTGTCTGTCTAGATGCTTTTTTATAGTCTGGCTCAAAGATAGGCAGATTTGTAGGCGGATTCGGAAAGTAGTTAGGGGGATTGAAGGTAGAGTGACCTCCACCCTGTCAAAGCAAAACAGCAGCGCTTCAGTATTTTAAATACGTAAGGTATAACCTGCATTATTTGAAAAGCGTTGATTTAGCAAGGTTTGTTCAGTTTGTAAATATGATAGGTAATACCTGATTTATCGAGCGGCACCATTTCGGCACCAATCATGGCACCAGCTACGGCACCACCAAAAAGTCCTCTGAAGGTTGATATGACAAGCTTTTGGGACAGGTAAGCACTACAAGGAGCACGTGCCTGTGGATTTAATAAAAAGTGAAAGAGAGGACATGTTAAATGTCTTGGTGTGTTAGAAGTTTAAAAATTATAGGGGAAGGCTTAGTGGAAGTATCTAGCGTTTGTAGCCATGAATTTGTAGAAGGACACTTTGAGGACTTCGCAGTTGTTAACCCAGAACAACAAGAAATTATCCAAGTACTAGTGTTTGCAAAACATTTATTTGAAATGCAATTTTTCGGGCAAAAGACTGAGATTTACACTATGCATTTTGTAAAAGTAAAGCAAGGTAAATTAGATTGGATTCAAGAGAGCGATTATCAGGTAATTGCATCAGTATATAATAAAAAGGTGGGTAAACAACTAAAGATAATTTAAGATTGCCGGTGCACCCATCTATGAAAAATTTGCTTGATTTTTATAGGCTTAACCTCTCGTTAATAAATGGGATCGACTTTTGGTCGGTCCTTTTTGCTTTCTGTGTATACAAAGGTCCTTTGTACGGAGACTATAGTTGTGTTAAGTTTAATTAAATCGTAAATTCTTTTTATTTATAAATAATCATATTGATGTACTGATTAATAAATTTAAGTATTCGTACAAGTTGAGTTGTGTATGTTTGAACTAGGTCCTTAATGTTGAGCAGTGAACTTAAATAAGGTACAGTTAAATTATGGATAAGATATATGGTATATTCAAATGGAGAAAGTAAGTGTAGAAAATTAGTTCGTAAAAGAGGATAATATGGGTAACACCACTAAGTATTAGTCAGGCATATACTACACAAATGGTTGGATAATGCGAATTAGGAAAGGAGGCGAGAAAATGAAGGCTGATCTTGTTGTGTCGTTGATTAAAGCTAAAGCGGATGGTGATGAAAAAGCTTTCAGTAGGATTGTTGCTCAAATTGCTGCAAATGAAGCTTCATCTGGACACGTAAAAATTGCAAATGACATAAAGAAATTGTTTGAAAAGCTGAATAGTTCCCCGGTGAGAAACTCAGCAGGAGAAGTTCAGAGTACAATAGTACCTATAGCAAAACCTACAGGAGACATGGCAAATCTCCTTCACGCAAGCTACCCTAGAGAAAAGTTCAAGCAAATGGTGCTGAGTGAAGAAAACCATACAAGTTTGGAGCGAATTCTAGAGGAACAATACCATAGGAAAGCATTTGCCTCCTACGGTTTGACACCAAGGAGGAAATTCCTACTTGTAGGTCCACCAGGGAGTGGCAAGACTATGACAGCCAAGATGCTGGCTGGAGAAATCGGACTCCCCCTCTTTGTTGTGAAACTGGAAGGGCTTCTATCCAAATATATGGGTGAAACCTTAGTCCATCTAACTGAAATTTTTAAATCTATGTCTAAGTTTCCGGGTGTATACCTATTTGATGAGTTTGATTCGATAGGGACATACAGAGGGGATTCAAGAGACATTGGTGAAGTTAGGAGAATATTGAGCACATTCCTTCAATTGATAGAAAACGACGAATCACCTAGTATTATAGTGGCTGCGACAAATTATGAACATGTTCTAGACGATGCATTATTTCGACGTTTTGATGATGTATTAGAGTTTAGTCTACCTGACAGCACGTTAGCTGAAAAATTTCTAAGGAAAAAATTTAAAGAGTACACAAGTCTGAAGGTAGACGTTGATTATAAAAAGGTTGCTTCTCTGGCTGAACAGCTTAGCTTCGCTGATATTGAGGTAGCGTGCAAAGATGCTGTTAAGATGGCTATCATGTCAGGTTCCTACAGTATTAATAATGAAGCTATTACAGAAACCGTTACAAAAAGAAAAAACGTTGCAAGTAAGCTGAAAATGTACAGGGAGTGAGGAATTGTAAAGTATGAGTAAAAGTCGAGGATTAGAACATATAAAAATCAAATCGCCACTCCCGAGAGAGTATAAAGATTCTGCAACACCACAAAATAAGAAGATACCTCTACGAGATTCGAGCCAACATGTACAGAATCTGAAAAAGCAATTAGCAGATATAAAGAAACAAGGTGTGGAAATACTATCCAAAAGAAAAAACACCACCAATGATGGAGAGGTCTTACTGACAGTCAAAGGTCAAAAAAATCAAGATTTGCTAGTTAAAGGGCTAGAAAGTAAGAAAAACAGAGTAAAAGTGGTTAAAGTCGGCATAAATAAAGATAATGAGCCGTATGCAGTTGTTAAAACATCAATCGAGGGAATGAACTTCTTTGCAAATAAGTTTCATGAATATGAGACTAATAGAACAGGAAAAGGCAGGCATTCTCATGAAGATGTTGTAAACAGTATTGAAGCGATATCCCTAGCACTCATTAAAGAGCTTTGGTCGGGTGACCCAGAAAAAATTCCCCAAGCCGATTCATCTTCCTACTGGTGGGAAGTGTGGATTGATGGAGGGAAGGATGACCGTCATTTAGCAATGACTAACAGAGAAAGCTTTCTTAAGATATGTCAAAGCCTTGAAATAATGGTCGATGAGGAGAACTTTTTGGTGTTTCCTGACAGACAGGTGATGTTAGCATATGGAAATAGTGTTTCGTTGGCAGAAGCAATTCTTCATACTTCGGCAATCGTTGAACTATGTAATCCGACAAAAGCCATAGCTGATTGGTATTTTATAAATAAAGGAGTTGACTTCGGAGGAAGAGAAGATGGATTAGCCATATTACCTCCTGAAGAAAGTTTTTCTAGAATAGCCATAATAGATACTGGAATTTCAGATGCTCACCCTTATTTGGAAAAAGCAACAAAAAAGGGAACGTTTTCTCTTGACCCTCGTGGGGATACTAGTGATTACGAAGGTCACGGCACATCTATGGCTGGAATAGCCTTATATGAGGACTTGACAAGTATTATAATGAACAAGAAAGAGTACAAGCTACCTGCTTGGATTGAGTCGATAAGAATTAACTTGGCTGATAATGACGACTCTAGGGAATTGTGGGGGAAAACTGTTGCTGACGCTGTAACGGTAGTTGAGAGAGATTCTGAGAGTGGTGTAAACCGAGTTTTTTGCATGGCAATTGGAGCCGAATCAGTGACTCTCGGAAAACCATCATCTTGGTCAGCTGCAATTGACCAACTTGCATTTAATAACGGGAAAAGCCCTCGATTATTTGTTGTATCTGCAGGAAATATTCAGGACCAATATATAAATATGGATAGCTACCCTTATAACAATCTTTCATCTCAACTAGATGATCCTGGACAAGCTCGTAATGCTATAACGGTAGGTGCGGTTACATTTTTAGACACAATTACAGAACCTAGACCGAGTTTCGATTCTATAGCAAAGAGCGGTCAAATTTCACCCTATACCAAGTCACATATACCTAAGAGCGATGCAATAAAGCCAGATATTGTTTGTGAAGGTGGAAACATTGCTCACGACGGTACATTTTCATCTTCTGGGGTTGAGGGCTTATGCTTAGTGACGACGGATAGAAACTTTACAAATATGTTATTTACGACATTTTGGGCCACAAGTGCTGCAACTGCTCACGCAACACGGCTTGTGGCCCAGATTTGGAATGAGAATCCAAGGTACAAATCTGAAACTGTAAGAGGGCTTCTAATACATTCCGCTTCTTGGACTGACCAAATGCGTGCGCAGTTTAAAAACAAGAGAGACTTGTTCAGAACATGCGGATATGGTGTGCCGAATTTAGAATTTGCGCTAAAAAGTTCAAGGTCATCTGTAACTCTAATTTCAGAAACTAAATTACGAGTTTCCTATAATGAAATGGTTCCAGGAAAGCGAAAGATGAAGAAGGGAAAAATGAAACGGGATATCTTAATATACGAGTTGCCATGGCCTGAGGATGTGCTGCTAAAATTAGGAGAGCAAAAGGTAGAGTTAAGGGTTACACTTTCCTATTTTATTGAACCAAACCCCAAGAATACGCTCTCAAAATATGAAGGTGCAGGTTTGAAATGGGACTTAAAAGGAACTGCGGAGTCAGATGAAGAGTTCTTTAAAAGAATAAATGCCGCAGAAAGAGATGAAGATGAGAAGGGTTTTAGGAGTCCTGATGGTTGGGAGGTTGGAATCCAGCAGAGGAGCAGGGGGTCTGTGCAATCAGATCGGTGGATCGGGACTGCAGCAAGCTTGGCATCAAGAAATAAGGTCGCAGTTTTTTCTAGTTATGGATGGTGGCGTGACAATCCAGCTAAGCATCCGAATCCGGAAGTCCCCTTTTCTCTTATAGTGACTATCACTGCTTTACAATCAGATATAGATCTCTACACCGAAATTTTAAACAATGTTAAAATTCAGAACATGAACATTCTTACAACATAAATATGTTCTTTTCCGCCTGCTACTGCTTTCACAGGCGGTCTTTTATTTTCTCTACGGTCTTACACTTTTTCTTAGGTAGAATTCTTGCGATCCATAGTACAAAAGCGTTCTTCTTGTAATTGACTGCAAAGACCATTATCTTCTAACTAAGAATGATGTATGCTTATAATGTAACAGCAAAGGGGATGATATAATGAGATACATTCGTAAACCAAAATCTTTACTTGCGCCCCCCGCACCAAGCAAGCGTTCCTTACATAAGGGATACGGTCTGAAACGAAGGCTACAAGAGAGGAAGAAGGAAGCAATTAGAAAAGCTAAGCTCAATTCTTACCTCAACCAAAGGACTGCCGCATCTTTTGATATATTTGAATTAGTGAAGGACATCTCTGTATCTCCAGTGGGAGCTAACGGCGCATTGCTTTTAAACAGGAATAATCCTAAAGACCGTGAATGGATGGAAGATTAATATTTCTTTCTGTAATTCAATCTTATAAATAGATGTGTCAAAAATCAGCCAAAATGAGAATGCAATAACTCAGAAGAGACCTGCAATTTCTTGCATTCATCCCAAACTGCTCCCTATTCATTTTGGTATGGTCTGGTGCGTTTTTGAGGCAAATCCGCACCGTGCATCATCTTTTATAGCCGCTTGAGAGAGATAGGCTAACTTATTTGCGGGATTCATCGCTGAAGAGGGAAGATGCTGCAGATAATTTGGCTGTTAAGCAAAGAAGACATGGCCGTTAAACGAGGACCATGTCTTTTGCTTTTTGCACAGGCTGCACAGCTACTTTGCTGTAAGTGCGAGCATTAAACTCTGTGATAGAATACTGCGCTAGAAGTTGTGAGAACAGTTCCATCTTTTGAATTCGCTGAAACTGTTTCTTTCCTGCAGGCCCCTCTAGTGCTAATTCACTCCGTAACTCACTTTTCTTCAATTTATGACCTACAGGGAGTGATGAAAAGAGGTCCTCACATTTTGAGTACCAATTTGGCATGGCTTGCTCAGAAAGCCAAACGCAGCACTTAGAATTGATAAAATAGTCTTGAAGCAGCTGAAGAAATACCTGATCTTTGGTAGGGATGTAGACCTGTACGGGCGATGTATTGCTCCTGTTGCGAATTGCTACACGACAAATATCTTGAATCGTATAAACTAGCTGATCATTCAGCTTAAAGGCTTCAAGGTCCACATTCTTAAACCTCCTAGCATGATGCTTAGAGGAGAGCGTTCCGGTTTCGGCAGCTTGTCCATATATCTTTTCAAATCTAGAGATGTAATACGCATCTCCTTTGTTTTGAATGCCTGCTAGTATCAAGGCTGTGCAATGAGCGTACTTGTTTGACCCTTTCACATTACCGTAGTGATTTACCATCACAGCCCCCCGCTTGATTTCATCTGCAAGCTGTTCTTCCAGGTAGTGTCTATACTGCTTGTAGCATAGAACCAAAACATTCTGTTCATCGGCCAGATTACGGGCGGTGTTTGCAATATCATCTAGAAGCTTAGGGTTGCTCTGTAAGACAGATTTGCTCATTGTCAGGGGTGCAGCATGGAACGTAAGCAAGTTGTAGTCACGCACCCTTGGTGTTTGCAGTACCTTGATATTCTGGGCGGAACGATACTCCATATCATGTGCAGCGGTGCCATCCAAGATAAGGGTCGTAAAGTCTTCTAATGCATAATGATGGTCTCTTGAGAAATGAACGGTAAGATCGCTGAACGAATTCTTGCTTACCAGCCCGCCGTTCTGTAGCAAGTACTCAATTTGATTCAAAATGCCTGCATTTTTCCCTCGATAATGCTTGTACCAAACAGATTGAATATCAAATGAAGAATAATTGGCAGCAGGCTTCAGCACTCTATCTATGCTCAGGCAATCCATAATGTCTTCCCTTAATTGTCCTATCGTTTTCCTTATTAGCTCTACTTTGGTAGAGTCTATGTGCATGGCCATCGCATTCACGTTGAACAGGAAGATGTCTAAGTCACCTAGCCCCAGCCCATGTGTGGAAATGAGAGTAGGCTTTTCATCAACAATGAGTAAATTTCTCTCATATGTCTTTCCATCAATGTTTCTCCATGTCTTGTATTTGTTTAGACCCCCGCCATCCATTGTTAACCGTGCGTGAGAGATGATGACGATAGGGTGGTTTTGCTGGTCTTGGTATTTCCTCGTAATCGGACAGCGTTTGAGCTCTGGGCAGCCACGACATACACCAAATTCGTACTCCGTCAAATTTTGCTTGCAATGCTCGGAAGTAAAGGCACTTTCCATGACATATGCAGCCTCATTGAAGCGATAACTTGGAACATCAGGGTTCCAATCCACTTTTGTACGATACTTACCAAGGGAGCGAGCTAGTGCCTTTGCTGTTTCTATACGCTCAACCACTATAATACAGCCAGCGTTTGCTACATCGTTCTGTAGATGGTAACGCACCAGTGTTTCCATGAATGTACTCTTGCCGCCCCCCGGCTCAAGGGGACAAATCATAATCTCCCGTTGGTTGGAATGAACATAGTTAATCATGCTTCGGTAAATGTCATTACTTTTAGAATCAACAGTAATGTTTCTTTCATTCATGACATCATGGATGTTTTGTAAAATCTTTTCAGTATGGGGAGAATCGGAATGCAAGTACGTCTCCATGGGAATGTAGTCGGAACTGCCCATTTTCTCTAGTGTGATGCCTTCATATCGCCGCTTGTGAATCGCTTGTTCTAGTGTATCAAAGAATGGAACCATTTTATCCCACTTCTTGTAATCAACAAGCCAACGAAGGGGTTTGCCGCCCCCTGCTTCACATTTTTCTTTGCTTGAGCAGTAAAAGAACAGGGAATCCTTAAATAGAACTGCGGAGGGAGTGGAGTCATCATGTACAGGGCATTGTACGGAAATTCTATCTCCACGGTCAATCTGCATCAGACCTTCGCTGTCCATGTATTCAGAAAATGATGTTAGTACTTGCTGGTGTTCTGGGAAGTTGCTGTAATCTAAAACAGGGTTGCTAGGTCGGTGTATTTTTTCTGTTTGAGGAAAAGCCTGAGCTATCTCTTCTTGGGTGTATACATTTTCAGGCTCAAACAGAATTACCTCTTCTGTAAATACCTGCTCTTTCCAGTGCTTATAGTTGTTAGTGAAAGGCAGGCGAAGCGCATACTGTGGGGTATTAACAGCCTGGTCAGCGTGAAAAAAGTCCACTAGCTGCTGATTGACATTCTTATAGTGAGATTTAGATTGTTGAAATGCGTTTAAATCCCAATAAGCATCAGTGACTCTGTAGAACACCTTGTGCCCTGCTCTACCCCTGTACACTAATGTGGGACGAAGTGGGGCGGAGAGAACCCTTTCCCATTGCTCGTCCTTACTCCCGCCTCCCTCATCAATGTCTACAAAGTGCCAGCGTATCTCTGTAATGTCATTCACTCTGGCGGAGCCATTGGGATAAAAGCATAGAGAACGTTTTTGATTCTCCGTCATTGTAAGTAGCCGTGTTAGTTCTGCATCGAGATCTGTCATGCTTAACAATTGAATGGAGTCTGGAAAGCTTCTTTGAACATTTTTGTCATCATTATATGAAAGAATGCGGAATGGCTGTCCTTCCACATGAAAGTATAGAATTGCATCTTTTAAATTCTTCATAGTTAGTTTACCCTCCAAAGTAAAAGGGGACATTTTCTTATACACATATAGAAAAATGTCGCCTTTGTAATGTAGGGAGTCATGTTCGTCCCCTGTATGTGTTTATACGAATACCGGGGGATGAAGTTAAGGAGAAGGTGCTTTGTTAAATTATTCAAGTTTAGTTAGCGTTGATAAATCCTTGTAATATCAGGCTATCTTGTAGAATGTTTTAAGCGTCTTAATGGTGTCTATATTTACACAGCACAGATAAATAAGCAGAGAGCGTGTATCAATGACTAACATAATGCGCTTCCTTGCAAATAAACCATAATCTCCTGAATTATTCGGAAATAATAAGTATTTTGTGAGCTTGAACAAACAAGTTTTTACCTTCTGTACGCCTTCGTTGTTGTATGCCCTAACTCTATCGGTTTTGATATAATGGAATAGATCAAAAAAATAGGGGGCCATCCATTGATTACAGGTGAATTGAAAAACAGAGTTGATAAAATATGGGAAGCATTTTGGACTGGGGGTATTACCAATCCATTAACTGTCATTGAACAGTTCACATATTTACTTTTCATTAAGTCTTTAGATGACATTGAAACGACTAAAGAAAATGAAGCCATGTTTCTTGGATTTGAGCATGAGGGGCTGTTTCCAAAGGATAAGCAGCACTTGAGATGGAGTAAGTTCAAGAACCTAGGACCGGAGCAGATGTTTGAGATTGTATCCAGAGAGGTATTTCCATTCATCAAGAACCTACATGGAGATAATGATTCAGCATATGCCAAGTACATGGGCGATGCCATGTTCTTGATTCCAACGCCGAACATGCTCGTGAAGATTGTAGAAGGTATCGGGAATGTTCCGATGGACAGCCGAGATACGAAGGGAGACCTGTATGAGTATCTGTTGTCTAAGGTTGCTACGGCAGGAACGAATGGGCAGTTCCGTACACCTCGCCACATTATTGATATGATGGTTGAGTTAATGAAGCCAACACCAGAGGATATTGTGGTAGACCCGGCGGCGGGGACGGCAGGATTTCTTGTTTCAGTGGGGGAGTATTTACGCAGAAACCACTCTGACTTGTTCCTTGTGCAAGGATTGAAGGAACACTTCAATAACGATATGTTTTATGGCTTTGATATGGACCGGACGATGCTGCGTATCGGGGCAATGAACATGATGCAGCATGGTATTGAGAATCCAAACATTGAGTATCGGGATTCTCTTTCAGAACAGAACAGCGATAAAGAGAAGTACACACTTGTTTTGGCAAATCCACCATTCAAGGGGTCATTGGATTATGAAGCGGTAGCACCGGACTTGCTGAAGGTTACGAAAACGAAGAAAACAGAACTGTTGTTCTTGGCGCTATTCTTGCGGATGCTGAAGGCTGGGGGCCGGTGTGCGGTGATTGTGCCGGATGGGGTGCTGTTTGGAAGCTCTACAGCTCACAAAGCAATTCGTAAAGAAATTGTGGATAAGCATAAGTTAGAAGCAGTTATTTCCATGCCGAGCGGTGTATTTAAGCCGTATGCAGGGGTTTCTACAGCTATTCTTATCTTTACCAAGACAGGTGTTGGCGGAACGGACAATGTTTGGTTTTATGATATGAAGGCAGATGGTTATTCATTGGATGATAAGAGGAATCCAATTGAGGCCAATGACATTCCTGATATTGTTGCTCGCTTCCATGCGTTGGACAAGGAAGTTGACCGTAAGCGTACAGAGCAGTCTTTCTTTGTGTCGGTAAAGGATATTGAGGGGAATGGGTATGACCTGAGTATCAACCGTTATAAGGAAGTTAAATATGAGGAAGTGCAGTATAAAGACCCAAGAGCAATTCTTACGGAAATTCAGGAGTTAGAGGAAGCGATTATGCAAGGCTTGTCTGAATTGGAGGGGCTGATTGGATGAGACCTGATTGGACTGTTCGTAAGATAAAAGATTTCACAAAGGTAATGAGCGGTGGTACCCCTCGTACCTCGGTGAAGGAGTATTATGATGGTGGAGAAATAGGTTGGATAACGCCAGCAGATTTAACTGGTTACGATAAGTCTACAATAGCCAAAGGTAAAAGAAACATAACAGAATTGGGGCTGAGAAGCAGTTCTGCTAAGCTTCTACCTACAGGAACGGTTCTTTTTTCGTCACGAGCACCCATTGGACATGTGGCCATTGCAGAGCAAGAGTTAGCAACGAACCAAGGATTCAAAAATATACTGCCTTCAGAGTTCCATGACCCGAAGTATCTATATTGGTATTTAAAGAGCATTAAGCAGGAAATTGAATTAAAAGCTAGCGGTACAACATTTAAAGAAATCTCTGCAAGTGAGATGGGGGAAATAGAGATTGTTCTTCCGCCTGCTGGTGAACAGCGTAGAATAGCTGCTGTACTGGACAAGGCAAAATGCTTAATTGACCAAAGGAGACAATTAATAGCAAAGCTTGATGAATTGGTACAGACAACCTTCTTGCATATGTTCGGTGACATATCAACTAACCCAAGGGATTGGCCTATAAAAGAGTTCAACTACTTTGCAAGTATTGATACAAAGATGATTAACGATTTTCAAAATTACGCAGAGTATCCACACATTGGAATTGATAGCATAGAGAAGAATACGGGAAAATTACTGGGTTACAGAACTGTGGCTGAGGATAATTTGACAAGCGGGAAATATCTTTTTACGCCAGAACATATCATATACAGCAAAATTCGTCCTTACCTAAACAAGGTAGCTGTACCGAATGTTTTTTGCAAGCAGAAAGTGCAGAGAATTGCAGCGAAAAGTGCAGAGGCTTGCCGCTCCGTTTTTTATTAAAAAT
>NZ_JANCLT010000045.1 GCF_024294785.1 Ectobacillus ponti
TTGGCACCGGTTGGGTCCTTCTTCTCCACGTTCTTGATGACGCCAACAGCCACCGTTTGCCTCATGTCACGCACCGCAAAACGACCAAGAGGAGGGTACTCAGAGAAGGTCTCCACAACCATGGGCTTGGTGGGAATCATCTTAACCATACCAGCATCACCGTTCTTGAGGAACTTGGGCTCCTTCTCCAGCTCCTTACCGGATCGTCTGTCGATCTTGGTCACCAGCTCAGCAAACTTGACGGCAATGTGTGAGGTGTGGCAGTCCAGCACTGGGGCGTAGCCATTGCCGATCTGCCCAGGGTGGTTCATGATGATCACCTGGGAGGTGAAGCTGGCAGCCTCCTTGGCAGGGTCATCCTTGGAGTTAGAGGCCACGTACCCACGCTTCAGATCCTTCACGGCAACGTTCTTCACGTTGAACCCAACGTTGTCACCAGGAAGAGCCTCCTGGAGAGCCTCGTGGTGCATCTCAACCGACTTGACCTCAGTGGTCAGGCCGCTGGGACCAAAGGTCACCACCATACCAGGCTTGAGGACTCCAGTCTCAACACGACCCACAGGCACGGTGCCAATACCACCGATCTTGTACACGTCCTGAAGGGGAAGACGTAGGGGCTTGTCTGATGGCCTCTTGGGCTCGTTGATCTGGTCAAGAGCCTCAAGCAAGGTGGGGCCCTTGTACCAGTCAAGGTTGGTGGACCTCTCAATCATGTTGTCACCCTCAAACCCAGAGATGGGAACGAAGGGAATCTTGTCAGGATTGTAGCCGACCTTCTTCAGGTAGGATGAGACTTCCTTCACGATTTCATCATAACGGGCCTTGGAGTACTTGGGAGTGGTGGCATCCATCTTGTTGCAGCAGCAGATCATCTGCTTCACTCCAAGAGTGAAAGCAAGAAGAGCGTGCTCACGGGTCTGGCCATCCTTGGAGATACCAGCCTCAAAACCACCAGTGGTGGAGTCAATGATGAGCACGGCACAGTCAGCCTGGGAGGTACCCGTGATCATGTTCTTGATGAAGTCACGGTGACCAGGGGCATCGATGACCGTGCAGTAGTACTTGGTGGTCTCGAACTTCCACAGGGCGATATCGATGGTGATACCTCTCTCACGCTCGGCCTTGAGCTTGTCAAGC
>NZ_JANCLT010000046.1 GCF_024294785.1 Ectobacillus ponti
TGAAATTACAAGTCTGTGTTCAGATAAAAACAGTAGTACAACAAACTTGAAGAGGAACGTCGACTCCACAATAATTACTAACAAAGCAGGCAGCGGGAAACAGCCGCGCCCATCAGAAACAGCTTGCTCTGGATTGGCATCTTGACAGTGATAATAGCTGATGCAGGTTACGACCTGCTCTTGAATGGAATTGCCCTGATGACCACCTGGTGGTAGATGGCAGCAAGGGCAGCGCCAATGAAGGGGCCAACCCAGAAGATCCAATGGTCATCCCAGGCATGGCCCCTGTTGTAGATGATGGCAGCGCCAAGGCTCCTCGCTGGGTTGATGCCGGTGCCGGTGATGGGGATGGTGGCGAGGTGGACGAGGAAGACGGCGAAGCCGATGGGGAGCGGCGCCAGGATGGGGACGTGGGAGTCCCTGGCGTTGCGCTTGGCGTCGGTGGCGGAGAAGACGGTGTAGACGAGGATGAAGGTGCCGACGATCTCGGCGCCGAGGCCGTCGCCCTTGGTGTAGCCGGGCGCGACGACGTTGGCGCCGCCGCCGGTGGTCTCGTACAGGCCCTTCTGGAAGCCCTTGAGGCCGCCGGCGCCACAGATGGCGCCGAGGCACTGCATCACCATGTAGAAGAGGGCCCTGGTGAGGGACAGCTTCCTGGCGAGGAAGAGGCCGAAGGTGACGGCCGGGTTGATGTGGCCGCCGGAGATGCCGGCGGTGCAGTAGACGAGGGCGAAGATCATGCCGCCGAAGGACCAGGCGATGCCCTGGATGCCGACGGTGGCGCACTTGGAGGTGGAGTTGTTGACCCCCATGACGGTGAGGACGGTGATGTAAAGGAAGAGGAAGGTGGCCATGAACTCGGCGATCCCTGCGCGGTAGAAGGACCACGACTTGAGCTCCCCTGGCTCGAACAGCGGCGCCGGCGGCGGCTCCTTGTAGTCCTTGTCGTCGGAGCCCTGCGCCGCCGTGCCGATCGGCTGCCTCTCCGAGAACTTGTTGGCTCCCAGCCGGACATCCTCCTCCTTCCCCTCCATTACTATTAATTTGCCTCTTCTTCTTTCTACTACTCACTACTAGCTCTCTTGCCGGAGCCGGAGACGACGACGAC
>NZ_JANCLT010000048.1 GCF_024294785.1 Ectobacillus ponti
TGACAAACCAATATGAAAATAGCTAATCATCATCATCATCAAAGTAACGCCGCTCGTTGGCTTGCTTTGCACGCTCAAGCATCTTGTCGAGATCCTCCTTGAGCTTCTCATCCCACTTCACCAGCTGGTTGACGAACACCGCACCCAGGCCCATTCCCACCACATGCTCCCAGGGATGGCGCATGTAGGGGAGCTTGCGGAGGGCGTTGGAGTACATCTGGGTGCCGAGGCCCAGGAGGGCGCCGACAAAGCGATGGCTCCGATGAAGCTGTACGGGTCGACGCTGTCGTGGAACGTGACGAGGTGCGTGGCGGTGCTGGAGGAGGCCGGCGCCGAGTACGAGATCGTGCCGCTCGATTTCTCCAAAGGCGAGCACAAGGCCCCCGACCACCTCGCCAGGAACCCCTTTGGTCAGGTGCCGGCTTTGCAAGATGGTGACTTGTTCCTCTGGGAATCACGTGCAATTTGCAAGTATGTATGCCGCAAGAACAAACCAGAGCTGTTGAAGGATGGCGACCTCAAGGAGTCAGCAATGGTGGATGTGTGGCTTGAAGTGGAGTCCAACCAGTACACTCCTGCACTGAACCCCATTCTTTTTCAGTGCCTAATCCGTCCGATGATGTTTGGGGCACCCCCCGACGAGAAAGTTGTTGAGGAGAACCTTGAGAAGCTGAAGAAGGTGTTGGAGGTGTACGAGGCGCGCCTGACGAAGTGCAAGTACCTGGCTGGAGACTACATCAGTGTCGCGGACCTAAGCCATGTGGCTGGCACTGTATGCTTGGGGGCTACTCCCCACGCATCCGTGTTGGACGCATACCCGCATGTGAAGGCCTGGTGGACTGACCTGATGGCAAGGCCGTCTTCCCAGAAGGTGGCTTCACTGATGAAGCCTCCTGCTTAAGGTAGTTGTTCTAGGCACAGGTTTGTCGTCCATGGTCCACAGAATAAGCTGAGGTGTGCCCAGTTGGTTGCTCGTTTAAGGATTTGTGTTATTATGTGTGTCCTGGATGTTGAATGTTCAAGCAATCAGGATTGTGTTGTTATGCTGCATATGATCCAACCTAAGTCTTGTACTGCTA
>NZ_JANCLT010000049.1 GCF_024294785.1 Ectobacillus ponti
CATATATAAGTAGCACCAAGGCACATACATCATCTGCTTACATTCTTATTATTCCAGAATTTTCAGAGACTCATTAATTCACTCACTCACTCACACACACACACACACCACAGCAATAGTATTTTCTGAAAACCCAACCCCAAGATCCAACACAAAGACACGCCCACAGAACTAATTAACACATGATCTAAACCACCACTGACACACCATCACTCTCACTGATCACAAACATGAAACTGAAACTGAACTGAAACCATCACCAACACACACAACAGATTAGCTAAAACGAGATAGCCCCCTCCTCCTCCTCCAAAAACGGATTTAGATGGAGAGAGGGAGACCTGGAAGAAAGGCTTAGCCTTCCCTTGCCGATAAGACTTGCCTTCTTTCTTCTTCTGCCGCCGCCGCCGCCTGCTCGCTCGCCGACCACCGCTGGAAGCCATGGCAGCACGCATGCTAAGCTTCGTCCCGACCTGCAGCTCGCACTCACAACACTTCACACCTCTGAAAGTGCGATAGCTTGGCACCTCTTCTTCCTCCTCCTCCTCTCTCTCTCTCTTCCTCGGCATCGCTCTCCTCCTCCTCCTCCATCCATTCCCCTCCTCCTCCTCCTCCTTCCTTCATCGTCGTCGTCGCCGCGCGCAGCGAACTATGCACAAATTAAACTAACAGCTGACACAAACTACTAAGCTCCTCTTCGTGTTCAAGAACTCGAGCGATGGAACACAGAATGATTATGAACGCTAGTAGCAGCTACTCGCTAAGCTAGCCGCGGTCGTAGGCCTGGTGGAGGCGGGACATGTCCTCGGTGGGCTTGGGCGCGAGGAGGCGCAGCGCGTTCCTGATCTCGACGTCGGTGCAGCGGTTCATGGCTCCATAATGAAGCAGGAGCAGGCCAAGCTGGCAGCCTCCTCTATCGACAGCATTGTCAATGGTGGTGATTCCGGGAAGGAACCAATTATTGCTGGCCACGCTGAAGTAGCTGTTGCTCAAGTCGAGGTGAAGACGCTTGTTGCGCAGCCTGCTGAGATTGCTGGTCCTAGTGAGGGGGTCACGGTG
>NZ_JANCLT010000050.1 GCF_024294785.1 Ectobacillus ponti
TGGCCCGCTTGGCGGTGCATGATACCTATGTGGGCAATCACCTAGTACCCGCAGGGACTACGGCAATGGTGAATATGTGGGACATATCCCATGATGTGACGATATGGGGTGACCCATGGGTGTTTCGACCCGAAAGGTTTATGGAAGAGGATATCAATGTGTTGGGATCAGATTTAAGGTTGGCACTAGACGAGCTTCTTGCCCTCAAACTCCTTAAGCTGACCAACAGCGTACTCATCAATGGCATCAACCATGTACAGGACCTCATAACCCTTCTTCTTCAGCTTCTCGAGGAAGGGGGAGTTCTCAACAGCCTTCTTGCTCTCACCAGTGATGTAATAGATCTCACTCTGGCCCTCCTTCATCCGGGTTACGTAGTCCTTGAGGCTGGTCAACTCATCACCACTCTTGGTGGAGTGATACCTCAGGAGCTCAGCAATCTTGGTCCTGTTGGTGGAATCCTCATGGATGCCAAGCTTGAGATTCTTGGAGAAAGCCTCGTAGAACTTGTTGTAGTCTTCCTTGTTCTCAGCGATCTCAAAGAAGAGCTCCACGCACTTCTTCACAAGGTTCTTGCGGATCACCTTCAGGATCTTGTTCTGCTGGAGCATCTCACGTGAGATGTTGAGGGGAAGGTCTTCAGAATCAACAATGCCCTTGACAAAGCTGAGCCACTCTGGGATCAACTCCTCACAGTTGTCCATGATAAACACCCGGCGTACGTACAGCTTGATGTTGTTGCTTCTTCCTGGTGTCAAAGAGGTCAAATGGCGCTCTCTTTGGTACAAACAGGATGGCCTTGAATTCAAGCTGACCCTCCACAGAGAAGTGCTTGACAGCCAGATGTTCCTCCCAGTCGTTTGTCAAGCTCTTGTAGAAAGCAGCGTACTCTTCCTTGGTGATCTCCTCTGGCTTCCTCAACCAAATTGGTTTCTGCTTGTTCATCACGTTCCACTCGTGAGAGACTTCCTTGATCTTCT
>NZ_JANCLT010000005.1 GCF_024294785.1 Ectobacillus ponti
TTCTATTCAAAACACCTAAAAAAAGCGCCCTCGCTGCCAAAGGCAGCGAGGGCGCTTCACTAAAGTTGATGGCAATGGCCTTTGGCGGCTTTCTTTTTTTATATTTTCTTGGTTCCCCGGAAGGAAAACGCTTTCTTCTCGAGAATATAACTTTTACCTGTATCTGGAAGATACCGGCCGGTCAGTAAAGGAGGCGTACATATGCATTTTTCATACTCTGATAAAACAAAGCACTTGCTGCAGCAGGTGGAGCAGTTCATGGAGGATGTCATTTATCCGAATGAAAAGCTGTATGAAGAGCAGCTGCGGGAGGCTGGCAATCCATGGTTCATCCCGCCGATTATGGAGGAAATGAAGCAACAAGCGAAGCAGGCGGGACTTTGGAATCTGTTTCTGCCGGAGAGCGGATATGGAGCCGGGCTGACGAACCTGGAATATGCCCCGTTGTGTGAGGTGATGGGGCGTTCGATGATTGCGCCGGAGGTATTTAACTGTGCGGCCCCGGACACAGGAAACATGGAGGTGCTCGTCCGCTACGGGACAGCGGCCCAGAAGGAGCAATGGCTGCTTCCGCTGTTGGACGGCGAGATCCGTTCCTGCTTCGCGATGACGGAGCCCGGGGTGGCTTCCTCTGATGCAACAAATATCCAGGCGGAAATCCGCCGTGAAGGCGATGAGTACGTGATTAATGGACGGAAATGGTGGACGTCCGGAGCCGGCGACCCACGCTGTAAAATTGCGATTTTCATGGGGAAAACAGACCCGCAGGCCCCGCGCCATCTGCAGCAGTCCATGATTTTGGTGCCGATGGATGCACCGGGTGTGAAGGTGCTGCGCATGCTGCCGGTTTTCGGCTATGACCACGCGCCGCATGGCCACGCCGAGATTTTGTTTGAAAATGTCCGGGTGCCCGCATCCAATATCCTTTGGGGCGAAGGAAAGGGCTTCGCGATTGCGCAAGGACGTCTCGGCCCCGGCCGTATCCATCATTGCATGCGTCTCATCGGTGTCGCGGAACGGGCGCTTGAGGTCATGTGCGGGCGTGTAATGCAGCGTGTGGCATTCGGGAAGCCGCTGGCCGAGCAAGGGGTTGTGCAAGAGTGGATTGCAGAGTCCCGCATGGAAATCGAACAAGCCCGCCTCCTGACGCTGAAGGCGGCCTATATGATGGACACAGTTGGAAACAAGGAGGCGAAGCAGGAAATTGCGATGATTAAGGTGATTGCGCCGAATGTGGCTTTAAAGGTGCTCGACCGTGCCATTCAGGCTTGCGGCGGAGCGGGTGTGAGCGATGACTTTCCGCTTGCGGCGCATTGGGCCAATTCCCGCACTCTCCGTCTGGCGGATGGGCCGGATGAGGTGCACAAGGCGGCCGTTGCCAAGCTGGAGCTGCGCCCGTACCGGCAGAAGGAGGCGGCAGTCAAATAAGGGGGTGAAGGCATGAGGGACAAGCTGATTCAAAGCAGCATCGAGCTGTTTGAGAAGCAAGGGTTTGCGGAGACATCCATTCAGGACATTGTCAGCGGCCTTGGTGTGACCAAGGGGGCATTTTATTATCATTTTCCGTCCAAGGAGGCCTTGCTGCTGCAAATCCACCAACGCTTCATTGATGCCCTGCTGCGCCGGCAGCACAGCATTCTTGAGAGCGCAAAAACGTGCAGTGAGAAGCTCCGGGAAGTCGTGCTTATGCTGCTGCAAAACATTGAGCAGAACGGTGCCAGCGCCCGCGTATTCTTTCGGGAGCTGCAAAATATCAAAGAAGAGAATCTGCCGGGCGTGCTGGAGAAACGGGACAGCTTCCGCAAAGGCATCAGCGATTTAATCCGGGCCGGCATGAAGAGCGGGGAATTCCGGGGGGATTTGCATCCCGATATGACGGCGCTCGGCATACTTGGCATGTGCAACTGGAGCTATATGTGGTTTAACCCAGGCGGACTGCTGCAGACGGAGGAGCTGGCCGTTTATTTTACCGGCCTGATTCTATCAGGCATTGTGAGGGAGGAGCAAGGATGGCAATAGATACAATGCCGATGCGTAAAGGCGAGGAGTTGCCGGTTTGCGAGCTGGAGGTGTTTTTACGGAAGCATGTGACGGATTTGCCGGATGGCCCGTTGCGGGTGGCACAATTCCCGGCAGGGCACTCGAATTTGACTTATGAGCTCTCCGTTGGATCGTGGGAAGCTGTGCTGCGCCGGCCTCCTCTCGGTCCAGTGGCGCCGAAGGCTCACGATATGGAGCGGGAGAGCCGTCTGTTGGCGGCACTGCATGGGCACTTTCCGCTGGCGCCCAAACCTTATTTCTATCATGACGGAAGCGAGGTGATCGGGAGCCCTTTCTTTGTCATGGAGCGCCGGCGCGGCGTCGTGATGGATACCGCTTTTCCGCCGGAGGTGCAGGTGACACCGGGATTGTGCCGGGCCGTCTCTCATTTGGCGGTGGACACATTGGTGCAGCTCCACCAGGTTCCGTATCAAGGAACGGCACTGGAAGCAATCGGGCATCCCGCCGGCTTTATGGAGCGGCAGGTGCACGGCTGGATCAGGCGGTATGAGCGGGCAAAAACAGAGACCATCCCAGAGGTGGAGGCGCTGACGAAATGGCTGGCGGCGAACATCCCGGCATCATCGGAGGCGGCCATGATTCATTACGACTTTAAGTGCAATAACATGATGTTCTCCCATGACTTAACGAAGGTTACGGGCGTATTTGACTGGGAAATGTCCACCATTGGCGATCCGCTTGCCGATCTTGGCGCCGCGCTGAGCTATTGGGTGCAGGCGGACGATCCGAAGTTTCTGCAACATGGGCTGGGCAAGCCGCCTGTTACTGTACTGGACGGCTTCCTGACACGAAAGGAATTCATTGAGGAATATGCCCGCCGCAGCGGCCGTGATGTTTCGGGCATCCATTTTTATGTCACCTTTGCCTACTTCAAGCTGGCAGTCATTGCACAGCAGATTTTCTACCGCTTTGCCAAAGGGCAGACAAATGACCCGCGCTTTGCCGGCATGGACAAATTTGTGTATATGCTTGTGCTGCATGCATTGGAGCATAAGCAAAAAGAGGTGTAGGACTTGGGGCGGCTGCATGTGATTATGCGAAAGGAAGATATCGACCCGAAGAGAGTGGAGGAAAAGGTGGCTGTCGTGCTGGATATCTTAATTGCGACCACAATGATTACATCAGCATTCCGGCACGGGGCTAAGCAGGTTGTGCCCGTACGCACACAGGAGGAAGCATTGGAGGCTGCTGTTCACTATTCAGCCGGGGAAGTGCTGGCAGCGGGAGAATACCAGGGACGTGCTGTGGAGGGGCTCCTGCTGCCGAATCCTACAGAACTGCAGGCACATCTCCCGGGCAAAACCTTTGTCTTATCCACTACAAACGGCACCGTCGCAATTTCAAAAGCAGCAGGAGCGAAGGCGCTGTATGCCGCTTCCCTGTTGAACGGGGCAGCGGTGGCCCGGCGTATCGGCAACTGCCATCCCGATGATACCATTCTCATCATTTGCTCCGGTTCTGGCGGGTCTGTGGCGCTTGAAGACTTATACGGAGCGGGCTACCTCATTTCTTGTCTTTTGGAGCAGGCGGGCTGGGAGCTGACAGATTCCGCCTGCGCCGCCTTATTTCTGTATGAAGGGAAGAAAGGGCAGGCGGAGGAGGTGCTGCGGGCATCCAGGGTCGGCAGGGCGCTTGTCCGCGGCGGCTATGAGAAGGAAGTGCGTTACGCGGCGCAATGCGGCATGTATGGGACGGTGCCGCAGCTGCAGGAAGGAACCATTCTAATGGAGGTGGGGGAGACATGGCCAAAACGGACGTAAAACAAAAGGGAGGCGGCTTTTTGCTCGCGGAAACGAGTGCGGCTTCGGTGTTCACACCGGAAGATTTCACAGCAGAGCATCGTTTAATTGCGCAGACTGCGGAAAAATTCGTGGAGCGGGATGTGCTTCCTCAAATGGAGGCCATTGAACGGCAGGACTTTGGCGCAGTGGTTCGTTTGCTGCATAAGGCCGGGGAATTGGGTCTTTTGGCGCACAGCGTGCCGGAGCCATACGGCGGCCTCGGGCTGGATAAGATTACGAAGAGCATTGTCGGAGAGCATGTGGGCCGGGCAGGCGCTTATGGGGTGGCCCATTCCAACCATACATGCATTGCCACACTTCCCATCACCTATTTCGGAACAGAGCGGCAAAAGGAGGCATACCTGCCCAAGCTCGCCTCGGGTGAATATATTGGCGCCTACTGCCTGACCGAGCCGGATGCCGGATCGGATGCAATGTCCGGCCAAACAACGGCGCGTTTGAATGAAGCGGGGACGCATTACTTGCTGAACGGCTCCAAGCTGTATATTACCAATGCCGCCTTCTCGGACACATTCATTGTATATGCCAAGGTGGACGGAGAGAAATTCACGGCATTCCTGGTGGAAAAGGGCTTTACAGGCTTATCCATCGGCCCGGAGGAAAAGAAGATGGGCATCAAAGGCTCTTCGACCTGCCCGGTTATATTGGAGGACTGCGAGGTTCCGGCGGAGAATGTGATTGGCACTGTCGGCAAAGGGCATCATATTGCCTTTAATGTGCTGAACCTTGGGCGCTTTAACCTGGGATCCGCCTGTATGGGCGGAGCGAAGGGCTCATTAAAGCTTGCCATTGATTATACGCTGGCACGCCGGCAATTTGGCCGTTCTATTGCATCGTTCCCGGCCACACAGGAGAAGCTGGCAACGATGGCCAGCCGGATTTATGCGGCAGAATCGCTGCAGTACCGGACAGCTGGTTTGCTGGAGGCTGTGTTAGGGGACGGAACAGAGGGCGTGGGAAGCGTGACGGAGAGACTGGCGGAATACGCAATCGAATGCGCTGTGTGCAAGGTGTTTGGTTCGGAGACGCTGGATTATGTAGTGGATGAAGCTGTGCAGCTGCACGGCGGCGCGGGCTACATGCAGGAGTATGCCATTGAACGGGCATACCGGGATTCCCGGATTAACCGCATTTTTGAGGGGACAAATGAAATTAACCGCTTGATTATTCCAGGCTTTCTGCTGCGGAAGGCAAAACAGGGCGGCATACCGCTGCAGGAGGCAATCACCCAAGCAACGGTTGAATGGCAAAATGGCAGCAATACGGAGAAAGCGCGGGAGGAGGACATGACAGCATCTATGCGCCGGTTGTTTCTGGCGCTGCTGGGCGCGGCGTTTCTGCAGTTTGGCGCGAAGCTGGAGAGCGAGCAGGAGCTCGTCATGAAGCTGGCAGATGTGGCGATCAGCCTGTATGCGGCTGAGTCAGCCGTACTGCGCGCCAAGAAGGCGGAAGGTGAAAAATTAAAAGCGCAATTGGCTGCCCAGTATGTCGATGATGCGTATATGGAAACGGAAAGATTGGCTAAACAGCTGGTCATTTCCCTGTACAGCGGGGAGCAGCAGCGGCACTATCTGCATTTGCTTCAAAAGGAATGCAGCCGTTTTACCTACGAAAATCCGATTTTGCGCAAACGGGCCATTGCGGCAGCGTTGCTGGATGCGCAAGCCTATACGTGCTAAGGAGGGGAAGGCTGATGGAAAAGCAATGGCTGTCGCAATACACAGATTCCATTCAAACAGTGGTGGAAGTGCCAGTGGTCCCGGTTTATCGGGTGCTGGAGGAAACAACGGAACGATATGGCGGGCAGGATGCCGTTTCTTTTTACGGCCGCACCTTGACATATAAACAGGTATTGGGGATGGCGCGTGCATTTGCCGGCGCCATCCAGGAGCAGGGGGTGCAAAAGGGCGACCGGATAGCGATTATGCTGCCGAATTGCCCCCAGTATATCGTAGCGTATTATGGCATCCTGCTGGCCGGCGCTGTTGTGACACAAGTGAATCCGATGCTGATGGAGCGGGAGCTCACTCATATTCTGCAGGACTCCGGTGCCCGCATGGTGGTTGCCTATGCGCCGCTGTCGGGGCGTGTGCAGGCCGTGCAGGGGGAGACGGATGTAGAGACTGTCATTTCTGTGGTGCTGACGCCTGAGGAAGCAGCCTTGTCACAGGGCGTTCCGTTTGAGGCTTTTATGCAGACGGGAGTTGCCTGGCGCCCTGTTGAGATTCATCCGCGGGAGGACGTGGCGGTGCTGCAGTACACAGGCGGCACGACCGGCCTCTCCAAGGGCGCGATGCTGACCCATTATAACGTGGTGGCCAATCTGGTGCAAACGTACGAGTTTTTCAAGGAAGAAATCACAATGGGGCAGGAGCGCTATCTTACAGTAATCCCCCTGTTCCATGTGTTTGGCATGACCTCCTGCATGAATCTCGCAATCTATGCCGGAGGAACCAACATTCTGCTGCCGCGCTTTGGGACCGAAGAGGTGCTTCAGACGATCAAGCGGGAGCGGCCGACCATCTTCCCCGGTGTGCCGACGATGTATATTGCCCTTACCAGCCATCCGCAAGCAGAGCAATACGGCATTGACAGCATCCGCATCTGCAATACAGGAAGCGCCCCGATGCCAGTTGAGGTTTTGCGGGAGTTTGAGAGAAAGACAGGAGCGCAAATCCTGGAGGGATACGGCCTCAGCGAAGCTTCTCCTGTTACGCATGTGAATCCGCCGTTTGGCGTCCGCAAGCCGGGCAGCATCGGCATTGGCGTGCCATCCACCGATTATAAGGTTGTCGATTTGGCGCAGGGCTTGCAGGAGGTTCCTGCCGGTGAACTGGGCGAACTCATCATCCGCGGTCCGCAGGTCATGAAAGGGTATTGGAATATGCCGGAGGAAACAGCACATACCATCCGGGACGGCTGGCTCTATACGGGTGATATTGCCCGAACGGATGAAGACGGTTATGTATACATCGTGGACCGGAAAAAGGACATGATTCTGGCAAGCGGATTTAATGTGTATCCGCGTGATATTGAGGAGGTCCTGTATGAGCATCCGGCTGTACAGGAAGCAGTTGTAGTCGGCGTGCCGGATGCATATCGCGGCGAGACTGTGAAAGCGGTAGTCGTGCTGAAAAACGGTGCCGCCGCCGCAGAAGACGAGCTCATTGCGTACTGCCGGCCGCTGATGGCTGCCTACAAGGTTCCGAGAATTGTAGAATTCAGGGGGTCTCTCCCAAAAACAAACGTCGGCAAAATTTTGCGCCGGGCCATCCGGGATGAAATGAAGCAGCGGTAAAGGAGGAACGGAAATGGGACAGGTACAGGTACAGAACATTACAGTTGTGGGTGCGGGGTCCATGGGGCACCAAATTGCCATGCTGTGTGCGCTTGGCGGTTTTCGGACCGTACTGCAGGATGTGAATGAGGAAGCACTGAAAAAGGCGGGGACAATACTGCAGGAGCTTATGGCGAAGTGGGAGGCAAAGGGGAAAGTCACGGCAGAGCAAAAGGAGGCCGCCTTCTCCCGCCTTTCCTTCACTGCGAGCCTGGAGGAAGCGGCGCGTCACACGGACTTCGTCATTGAAGCGGTGGTGGAGAAGCTGGATGTCAAGCGGGATGTGTTTGCCAAGCTGGACGAGTTGGCGCCGGCGCATGCCATCCTGGCAACGAACAGCTCCACAATTGTCAATTCTTTGCTTGCCGACGTAACAAAGCGTCCGGAACGGGTATGCAACATGCATTTCTTTTATCCGCCGCTTGTTATGGACTGTGTCGAGGTTGTGATGAGTGAGCAGACAGCGGGAGAGACGGCGCAGATTGCCATGGATGTGTGCAAACAGATCAACCGTACCGGTGTGTTGCTTCGTAAAGAAATTTCAGGCTTCGTTGCCAACCGGATTCTGGGAGCGCTGATGGATGAGGCGCTGCATCTGTATGAGCAGGGCATCGCTGATTTTCAGGACATTGACTTCATCTGCAAAAAGGCATTGAACCATCCGATTGGCCCATTTGCCCTAATGGATTTGTCCGGCCTTGATGTGGCGTATTTTGTGCAGCAGCAGCGCTATGCGGAAACGGGCGACCCGAAGGACATGCCGCACGCCGCTGTTGTGGAGAAGGTGCAGGCCGGCAAGCTGGGCCGCAAAACCGGCGAGGGCTGGTACAGCTATCAGCAAAAGGAGGAGGTGAAGCGCCCATGACGCTGCTGCGGGTGGAGAAAGAGGCGAAGACAGCGGTTGTGACCATTGACAATCCGCCGCTGAATGTAATGTGCAAAGCTGTGCTCGAGGAACTGCGGGATGCCTTCAGAGACTTGGCGGCAGATGCGGATGTGAATGCCATTATTTTAACAGGGGCAGGACAGAAGGCCTTCATGGCCGGTGCAGATATTAAAGAATTCCCGCAATGGATCGGCCGTGAGAATCTGAAGGATATGTTCCTCGAGACACATGAAATCCTGAATGCGGTCGCTTCTTGCCCGAAGCCTGTAATTGCTGTGCTGAATGGCATTACCTTCGGGGGCGGCTGCGAGCTGGCGTTAGCCTGCGACTTGCGGATTGCCGAGGAGCATGCGCAAATCGGGCTGCCCGAGATTAAGCTTGGCTTGTTCCCGGGCGGAGGCGGAACACAGCGTCTGCCGCGTCTGATCGGGGGAGCGAAGGCAAAGGAGCTGATGTTCACAGGCGACCCGATTTCAGCGTCTGAGGCCAAGGCGATTGGCCTCGTGAATCAGGTGGCTCCAGCCGGGGAGGGGCTCGCGGCAGCGCAAAAGCTGGCCGGCAAAATAAGCGGCTATTCTCTGCAAGCCTTGACCCGGATCAAAAAAGCGGTGGATGAAGGAATGAATACAACGCTGCAGCAAGGACTGGTGCGGGAAGCAGAGCTGTTTGAAGAGGTGTTTCAGACAGAAGACATCAAAGAAGGCGTGCAGGCTTTTCTTGAAAAGCGCCGGCCGGCCTTTACCGGACGATAGGAGGAATGGATATGCAGGCAAGAGAGCTGTTCAATCTAGAAGGCAAGGTTGCCATCGTGACAGGTGGAGGGCGGGGGCTTGGCGAACAGATGGCCATCGGCCTGGCGGAAAGCGGTGCCCATGTCGTTGTGTGTTCACGGAAGCTGGAGGCATGCGAAGAGGTGGCGCACACGCTGGAATCACTCGGTGTCGGCACGTTGGCTTTGGCATGCGATATTACAAAGCAGGAGGATGTAGCGCGCGTTGTGGAGGAAACAAAGCGGAAATTCGGCCATATTGACATTCTCATCAATAACTCCGGCATTTCCTGGGGGGCGCCGGTGGAGGAGTATCCCATCGACCGTTTCAATCAGGTGCTGCAGGTGAATGTTGCGGGTTTGTTCATGATGACGCAGGCTGCAGGAAAAGAAATGCTTGCCCGCCGGTACGGCCGGATTGTAAACATTGCATCTGTAGCGGGGCTTGTCGGCCAGGATCCGCGTGTCCTGAACGCTGTCGGCTACAGCGCCAGCAAAGGGGCTGTGCTTTCCTTAACAAAGGACTTGGCTGTAAAATGGGCACCATACGGCATTACTGTAAATGCGCTGGCACCGGGGTTCTTCCCGTCGCGCATGGCGGATGCAATTATTGGGCGGGCCGGCGGGAGCATTACAAGCGGTGTGCCGATGGGCCGTCTGGGCGGTGCCGACGATTTGAAAGGGGCTGCATTATTTTTTGCATCTGATGCATCAAAATACGTAACGGGACAAATCCTTGCCGTGGATGGCGGCGCAACAGCCATGTGAGAATGCGGAAAAATATTTTTTGAAAATAGTGTATGAGGAGAAGGGCGGAGAAGTGATCCGGCCTTCTTCTATTTCTGCCGTCAGGAAAAGTCGAAACGTCATGGAAAAACAAAATTTTTATGTAAGAGGATTGTCAGATAAACGCTATTTTGGCAAGTATTTTTTCGTTCCAGCCTGCAAATATTATTTGAATATTCCTATTTTGTACACTTTCTTGTAGACAGGCATTCCATAGTTTTATACAATGAGAACGTAGTGTTTTTCACATGCTAAATGCGGGGAGGATGGGAACCATGAATATCCATGAGTATCAAGGAAAAGAAATCCTTAGAAGCTATGGGGTAAGCGTTCCTAATGGAAAGGTTGCTTTCACAGTAGAGGAAGCTGTTGAAGCTGCAAAGGAATTAGGGACTCAAGTATGTGTAGTGAAAGCGCAAATCCACGCGGGCGGACGGGGGAAGGCCGGCGGTGTAAAGGTAGCGAAAAACCTTGACGAGGTTCGTACATATGCGGAAAACATCTTGGGCGCTACGCTTGTCACTCATCAAACAGGTCCTGAAGGAAAAGAAGTTAAGCGCTTACTTATCGAAGAAGGCTGCGATATTAAAAAGGAATACTACGTCGGCTTGGTGCTTGACCGCGCGACTTCCCAAGTGGTGCTGATGGCATCCGAAGAGGGCGGCACTGAGATTGAAGAAGTGGCAGAACAGACACCAGAAAAGATTTTCAAAGAATACATTGATCCGGCAGTCGGCCTGCAGGCGTTCCAAGCGCGCCGCATTGCTTTCAACATCAACATCCCGAATGAACTGGTCGGACAAGCTGTCAAGTTCATGACAAGCCTGTACCAGGCGTTTGTAGAAAAAGACTGCTCGATTGCAGAAATCAATCCGCTCGTTGTTACAGGCGACGGCAAGGTAATGGCATTGGATGCAAAGCTGAACTTTGATTCCAATGCACTGTACCGCCATAAGGATATTGTGGCGCTTCGCGACCTGGATGAAGAAGATCCGAAGGAAATTGAAGCATCCAAGTATGACCTGAACTACATCTCTCTTGATGGCAACATCGGCTGTATGGTTAACGGCGCAGGCTTGGCAATGGCAACAATGGACATCATCAAGCACTATGGCGGCGACCCTGCGAACTTCCTGGATGTCGGCGGCGGCGCAACAGCTGAAAAGGTGACGGAAGCATTTAAAATCATCCTGTCTGACCAGAATGTAAAAGGCATTTTCGTTAACATCTTCGGCGGCATCATGAAGTGTGATGTAATCGCGCAGGGCGTGGTGGAAGCGACAAAGCAGGTGGGCCTTGAGTTGCCGCTTGTTGTACGCCTGGAAGGCACGAACGTGGAGCTTGGCAAGCAAATTTTGAATGAATCCGGCTTAAACATTACAGCTGCTGAATCAATGGCAGACGGTGCGCAAAAGATTGTTGCGCTTGTAGGCTAAGGAAGGCGGGGGAGACAGATGAGCGTATTTATTAACAAGGATACAAAGGTAATTGTACAAGGTATCACGGGGAAACAAGGTTTGTTCCATGCGACACAAATGCTGGAGTACGGCACACAAATCGTGGGCGGCACATCTCCAGGCAAGGGTGGCACCGAAGTGATCGGTGTGCCTGTCTTCAACACGGTCGAAGAAGCGGTACAGGCAACTGGCGCCAATGCTTCTGTTATCTATGTTCCGCCGGCATTTGCGGCAGATTCCATTATGGAAGCTGTTGATGCGGAGCTTGACCTTGTGGTATGCATCACAGAAGGCATCCCGGTGCTTGACATGGTGAAAGTGAAGAAGTACATGGCCGGCAAGAAAACACGCTTGGTTGGTCCAAACTGCCCGGGTGTGATTACACCTGAAGAGTGCAAAATCGGCATCATGCCTGGCTACATCCATATGAAGGGCCATGTCGGCATCGTATCCCGCTCCGGCACCCTGACATATGAAGCTGTGCATCAGCTGACACAAGCAGGGATTGGTCAGTCCACGGCTGTCGGCATCGGCGGCGACCCGGTGAACGGCACAAACTTCATCGATGTGCTGAAGGCGTTCAATGAGGATCCGGAAACACATGCGGTCATCATGATCGGCGAAATCGGCGGCACGGCTGAAGAAGAAGCTGCTGAGTGGGTAAAAGCGAACATGACAAAGCCGGTTGTCGGCTTCATCGGCGGCCAGACTGCGCCTGCAGGAAAGCGTATGGGCCATGCCGGCGCCATCATTTCCGGCGGCAAAGGCACAGCTGCAGAGAAGATTAAGACCATGGAAGAGTGCGGCATTAAAGTTGCTGAAACTCCATCTGTTATGGGCGAAACCTTAATTGCTGTACTGAAGGAAAAGGGACTGTTTGAAACTTGTAAAGTAAATTAAGGCGGCAGAAGGACACTCCTGGGACAGGGGTGCCCTTCTTCGCTTTTCCTTGTTGGCATCATATTTAAGGAGGCGCGTATGAAACAAGAAAGGCTGCTTCATGTACACTGGGCTTTGTTTGACAATCACAAGGCAATGCAACGGCTTATGCAGTGGGATCCGGACTTGCAGCAGGTATACACACAGTCACCCTCTGGTCTCCAAACACTCCTTATGCTATCTCCACGCCAGGCGCAGGCGCTGTTTTACTGCCTGCACCATATTCCTCTTTCCTCCATTATAAGCCAGCTTCAGTGTGAGCAAATCTTTTATGTGACAATTTGGGATGCGGATTATCCCGCACTTCTGCAGCAAATCTATGACCCTCCGTTTATTTTGTACGGCAAGGGAAGCCGCAATCTGCTGCAGCATGCTTGCAAGCTGGCGGTGGTGGGCACACGGACGCCTTCCTCATATGGAATGGCCAGCTTACAAGGGATTCTTCGAGACCTGCTGCAGTACGATGTGCTCATTGTCAGTGGAATGGCCAACGGCATCGATACAGCAGCGCACCGTCTTGCTTTAGAACAAAAAAAACCGACAATTGCCGTATTGGGCGGCGGTTTTCGGTATATTTATCCGCAGACGAATTATACTGTATTAAAAAAGTGGCAGGCTCTTCTCCTGTTGCTGAGTGAGTACCCGCCGCATGTGAGACCGCAAAAATGGCATTTTCCGAAGCGGAACCGAATCATCAGCGGATTGTCCCAAGGGGTGCTTGTTGCAGAAGCAAAGGAAAGGAGCGGGTCACTTATCACGGCCGACTGCGCCTTGGAGCAGAATAGGGAGCTGTTTGCTGTTCCGGGGCCTCCGTTCCTGCCCACGGCAGCGGGTCCGAACCGTCTCATTCAGCAGGGAGCCAAGCTGGTTATGAATGCGGCAGATATAATAGAAGAATTGTGGAATTAGCAGGATTTGGTCGAATTACATCTTTTTGAAAGAGAACAGTTGACAATAGTAGCATGCCTTATGGTATTTTATACTCATTATAGATTGACAAACGAAATGAGAATCCATAATATTAGTCAATGACTTGTATCATCCTGTATATCATATAGACAAGTGTCCCCTGCTGATGGACAAGGAGCGGGCTGCTGGTGCATCGCGGGGGACTTTTTTATACAAATAGCTGTATTTCACGACTACATAACAAGAGTTGAATCCACCTCTCAAGGAGGCATAAGCATGTCGGAGTATCTCGTAATTGTCGAATCGCCTTCTAAAGCGAAAACGATAGAAAAATATTTAGGCAAAAAATATAAAGTAGTAGCGTCCATGGGGCACGTTCGCGATTTGCCAAAGAGTCAAATGGGAATTGAGGTCAAGCATAACTTTGAACCGAAGTATATTACCATCCGCGGCAAAGGGCCTGTGCTGAAGGAATTGAAGAGTGCAGCCAAAAAGGCAAAGAAAGTGTTTCTGGCGGCTGACCCGGACCGCGAAGGGGAAGCGATTGCCTGGCATTTGGCGCATACGTTGAATGTGGACACAGCCTCGGATTGCCGGGTTGTCTTCAATGAAATTACAAAAGATGCGGTTAAGGAGTCCTTTAAGAAGCCGCGGGCCATCAATATGGATCTCGTGGATGCGCAGCAGGCGCGCCGTGTGCTGGACCGTCTGGTCGGCTATAATATCAGCCCTTTATTATGGAAGAAAGTGAAAAAGGGCTTGAGCGCCGGACGGGTGCAGTCAGTGGCGGTCCGTCTCATTATTGAGCGCGAAAAGGAAATTCAGGCCTTTGTGCCCGAAGAGTTCTGGACAGTGAAAACAGAGCTTGTGAAGGGCAAGGATGTGTTTGAAGCATCCTTTTACGGTGTGGACGGGGCCAAGGTCGAGTTGACCAATGAGCAGCAGGTGCAGGACATTCTGGCGAAGCTGCAGGGGAATGCGTTTACAGTTGAAAATGTAGTACGGAAAGAACGAAAGCGGAACCCGGCTTTGCCGTTTACAACCTCGTCCCTCCAACAGGAGGCTGCGCGCAAGCTGAACATGCGCGCGAAAAAAACAATGATGATCGCCCAGCAGCTGTATGAAGGCATTGAGCTTGGCAAGCAGGGTTCAACAGGCTTGATCACTTATATGCGTACAGACTCCACACGCATTTCGGAAACAGCCCAAAAGGAAGCGCGTGCCTATATTGAGGAAGTATACGGAGCGGATTACGCGGCGACGGAAGCACGAAAGGAAGTAAAGGGGACCAACGCCCAGGATGCTCACGAAGCAATCCGTCCAACCTCTGCGATGCAAAGGCCCGATGAGCTGAAGGAGTACTTAAACCGTGATCAATACCGATTGTATAAGCTCATTTGGGAGAGATTTCTTGCAAGTCAGATGGCACCTGCTATAATGGATACGGTAACTGTTTCTCTCGTGAACAATGGCGTGCAGTTCCGGGCTCACGGCTCTGTAGTCAAGTTTCCGGGCTTCATGAAGGTGTACGTGGAATCCAATGATGAAGGAACAGAAGAAAAGGACCGCCTCCTGCCGCCGTTGGATTTGCAGGAAACGGTGTATTCCAAGGACATGGATGCCAAACAGCATTTCACACAGCCGCCGCCGCGCTACACGGAGGCCCGCCTGGTGAAGACGCTGGAGGAACTGGGCATTGGACGGCCTTCCACATATGTGCCGACCTTGGAAACCATCCAAAAGCGCGGATATGTGGCGCTTGACAACAAGCGGTTCGTGCCGACAGAGCTGGGGGAGATTGTCACGGAGCTTATGCTGGAGTTTTTCCCTGATATTATCAATATCGAGTTCACCGCCAACATGGAGAGCAGTTTAGACCAGGTGGAAGAGGGAAAAGCTAATTGGGTCAAGGTCATCGACGAATTCTACCACGGCTTTGAGCAGCATTTGGAGAAAGCCGAGAAGGAAATGCGCGAGGTGGAGATTAAGGACGAACCTGCCGGTGAAGACTGTGAGCACTGCGGGAACCCGATGGTCTTTAAAATGGGGCGGTACGGCAAGTTTATGGCGTGCTCAAACTTCCCGGATTGCCGCAATACAAAGGCAATTGTAAAAGGAATTGGAGTCACGTGCCCGACTTGCGGCGAAGGTGAGATTATAGAGCGCCGGAGCAACAAGAAGAAACGGATATTCTATGGCTGCAGCACATACCCTGGCTGTGAGTTTTTATCCTGGGATAAGCCGGTTGGCCGCAAGTGTCCAAAGTGTGAGGGGATGCTTGTTGAGAAGAAGCTGAAAAAGGGCGTCCAGGTGCAGTGTGTTTCTTGCGATTATGAAGAGGAACAACAAATGTGAGCAGACATGCTCACATTTTTTTCGGAGCAAACAAAGATGGTGCAGGGGCAGCAGCGAAGCCCCTGCAGGATGAGGTGGATCATATGGAGCAAGTGGTAAATGTAATTGGAGCCGGTTTGGCTGGCAGCGAGGCTGCTTATCAGATTGCCAAACGCGGTGTGAAGGTAAAGCTGTATGAGATGCGTCCGGTCAAGCAAACGCCGGCTCACCACACAGATAAATTTGCGGAGCTGGTGTGCAGCAACTCGCTGCGGGCCAATGCGCTGACCAATGCAGTCGGGGTCATTAAAGAAGAGATGCGGCAATTGGATTCGGTAATCATCCGCGCAGCTGACGAATGTGCGGTTCCGGCAGGCGGCGCCTTGGCAGTGGACCGCCATGAATTTGCGGCAAAGGTGACAGAGTATGTGAAGAATCACCCAAACGTGACGGTAATCAATGAGGAGATTACAGAAATCCCGGCGGGGCCGACAGTCATCGCAACAGGCCCGTTGACATCCAAAGCGCTGTCTGAACAGCTGAAAGCGCTGACGGGGGAAGAGTACTTCTACTTCTATGACGCCGCAGCGCCCATCATTGAAAAAGACAGCATCAATATGGAGAAGGCATATTTGAAATCCCGCTACGACAAAGGAGAGGCAGCTTACATTAACTGCCCGATGACGGAAGAAGAGTTCAATGCGTTTTACGAGGCTCTGATTGCGGCTGAAGTCGTTCCTTTGAAGGAATTTGAAAAGGAAATTTATTTTGAAGGCTGTATGCCGATTGAAGTCATGGCCCAGCGCGGCCGAAAGACAATGCTGTTCGGCCCGATGAAGCCGGTGGGTCTGGAGGATCCGCGCACAGGCAAACGGCCGTATGCCGTTGTCCAGCTCCGCCAGGATGATGCGGCCGGCACGCTGTATAATATGGTCGGCTTCCAAACGCATTTGAAGTGGGGGGCGCAAAAAGAAGTGTTTCGTCTGATTCCGGGCTTGGAGGATGCAGAAATCGTCCGTTACGGGGTCATGCACCGCAACACGTTCGTAAATTCACCGAAGCTGCTGCGTCCAACGTATCAATATAAGGAGCGGGACGACTTGTTCTTTGCGGGGCAAATGACGGGCGTGGAGGGCTACGTGGAGTCAGCGGCATCCGGATTGCTTGCCGGCATCAATGCGGCGCGCCTGGTGCAAGGGCAGGACATGGTAACACTGCCGCCGACGACGGCAATGGGAAGTATGGCCCACTACATTACAGCGACAAATGCAAAGACATTCCAGCCAATGAATGCGAATTTTGGCATCTTTGAGCCGCTCGAAGCAAGAATCAAGTCCAAGCAAGAACGCTATGAAGCATATGCAACGCGCGCCTTAGAAACAATTCGAAATTTTGTAAATATTTAGTCATTTTTATTGCAAAGGCTACTGGATTGTGATACGATTTAGTAGCCTTTTATTGGGGTGGAAATGATGGATGTGAACAAGCTGTTACAATTATTCTACGAATATTTACAAATGGAACGAAACTATTCACAATATACAGTTACAAGCTACCGTGATGACTTGGATCAGTTTGTTATATTTCTGCAGCAGCAAGGGGTTTCAAGCTTTTCTGGTGTTTCCTATGCGGATGTCAGGATATATCTGACAGAACTTCATCAGAAAAAATTTTCCCGAAAAACTGTTGCACGAAAGCTTTCAAGTATGCGAAGCTTATATCGGTTTCTGATGCGCGAGGGCTATTGCCAGGATAATCCCTTTGTGATGGCATCGCTCCCAAAGAGAGAATGGGCGTTGCCCCAATTCCTCTATGAGGAGGAGCTGGAGCAGCTCTTTGCGGCAGTTGATGGAACGGTGCCGCTCGGCCAGCGTGACTTGGCGTTGTTTGAGCTTCTGTACGCCACAGGCATTCGTGTGGGAGAGTGCTGTTCGCTGAAGCTGTCTGACGTGGATTTCACAGTCGGGACCGTCTTGGTAATGGGCAAGGGTAAGAAGCAGCGGTATGTACCGTTTGGAAGCTGCGCGCACGATGCCCTGCAAAACTACATAGAAGATGGAAGAGCGAAGCTGTTAAAGAATGCCCAAGGAGAGACGGCGCTGTTTGTGAATGCCAAGGGGCGGCCTTTGACAGAGCGCGGCGTGCGTTACGTTCTTCAGCAGACGATTGAAAAGGCGGCTTTGACAATGAAGATCAGCCCGCATACGCTGCGGCACACCTTTGCCACCCACCTGTTAAATGAGGGGGCGGACCTGCGCGCGGTACAGGAATTGCTCGGACATGCCCAGCTTTCTACAACGCAAATTTACACGCATGTTTCCAAGGAGAGGCTCCGTTCGGTGTACATGACGCATCATCCGCGTGCATAAAATGCTAAAAGTGTGATGGGCTCCATAGTTTGGGGAGGGCATGGCGTGTAAATTGAAGAAAAGGAGTTTTGACGATGGGACAGTTTCATGCAACTACTATTTTTGCTATTCATCATAAAGGCCAGTGCGCAATGGCTGGCGATGGACAGGTAACGTTTGGCAATGCTGTTGTGATGAAGCATACCGCACGGAAAGTCCGACGGCTGTTTCAGGGAAAGGTATTGGCGGGATTTGCCGGGTCTGTGGCGGATGCATTCACGCTGTTTGAGATGTTTGAAGGCAAGCTTGAGGAATATAACGGCAACCTGCCGCGGGCTTCCGTGGAGCTGGCGAAGCAGTGGCGGGGCGACAAAATGCTGCGCCAGCTGGAGGCCATGCTGATTGTGATGGATCAAGAGCATTTGCTGCTTGTATCAGGAACCGGCGAAGTGATTGAGCCGGATGACGGCATCCTGGCAATTGGTTCGGGCGGCAACTATGCGCTGTCGGCAGGCCGGGCTTTAAAGTCTTATGCGGGTGAGCATTTGTCCGCGAAGGAAATTGCGAAAGCAAGCCTGGAAATTGCCGGGGACATTTGTGTATATACAAACAACAACATTATTGTGGAAGAACTGTAAAGGGGGAGCATGTATATGCATCTGCATTTTACTCCGCGTCAAATTGTTGAGAAGCTGGATCAGTATATTATCGGACAAAGGAGTGCGAAGAAAGCGGTAGCGGTGGCATTGCGCAACCGTTACCGCCGCAGTCTGCTGGAGGAGTCCCTGCGTGATGAGATCGCCCCGAAAAATATTCTTATGATCGGTCCAACGGGTGTCGGAAAAACAGAAATCGCCCGCCGGCTTGCCAAGCTGGTTGGCGCTCCCTTTATTAAGGTGGAGGCAACGAAATTTACAGAGGTCGGTTACGTGGGCCGCGATGTGGAATCCATGGTGCGCGACCTCGTGGAGACATCCGTCCGCATTGTAAAGGAAGAGAAAATGGCGCGTGTGCAGGAAAAAGCGCAGGAGCAGGCAAACCAGCGACTTATTGAACTGCTTGTTCCGGGAAGACAGAAGCAGCAGGGCATGAAAAATCCGCTGGAGATGCTGTTTGGCAGTATGCAGAACCAGCAATCCCCGCAGGACTCCCATCAGGATGATGCGTCGGTTGCCCAAAAGCGGCGTGAAACGGAATATCGCTTGGCTGCCGGGCTGATGGAGGATGAGTTGGTGACTGTTGAACTGGAAGAGCAGCAGCCGTCCATGTTTGATATGTTCCAAGGCACGGGCATGGAGCAAATGGGGACGAATTTTCAGGATGCGCTCGGCAGCTTCATGCCGAAGCGGACGAAAAAGCGGAAGCTGACAGTGCGGGAAGCCCGTAAGGTATTGGCGAGTGAAGAGGCGCAGCGATTGATTGATATGGATGAGGTTGCGCAGGAAGCTGTGTACCGAGCCGAACAGCTTGGCATGATTTTTATTGATGAGATTGATAAGATTGCCGGCAAGAACTCCAACACAGCGGATGTGTCGCGGGAGGGCGTGCAGCGCGATATTCTGCCGATTGTGGAAGGATCTACAGTCGTGACGAAGTACGGCCCTGTCAAGACAGATCATGTTTTGTTTATCGCAGCGGGCGCCTTCCATATGTCGAAGCCGTCTGATTTAATCCCGGAGCTGCAGGGGCGCTTCCCGATCCGGGTTGAACTGACAAAGCTGTCTGCCGATGATTTTGTGAAGATTTTAGTCGAACCTGATAACGCTTTGCTGAAACAATATCAGGCTTTATTAGGGACAGAAGGTATAGAAATTGAATTTTCAGACGAAGCTATTCATAGAATTGCCGAAATTGCCTATCAAGTGAATCAAAATACGGACAATATCGGCGCCAGAAGATTGCATACCGTTATGGAAAAGCTTTTGGAGGATTTATCGTTTGAAGCATCTGAGATTACGCTGGAAAAGGTCACAATTACGCCGCAGTATGTAGAGGAGAAACTGGCCGTTATCGCCAAGAACAAGGACGTCAGCCAGTTTATTCTGTAAAGGCGGCACCTGGGCCGGCATACATGGAAATACAATGTAGGAGGAAGTTCGAAGCATGGAACTATTAGACAAAACAAGGAAAATTAATGCGCTGCTGCAGCAGGCTGCGGGAAAACCGGTAAACTTCAGAGAGATGGCAGATACACTTTGCGGAGTGATTGAAGCAAATGTATTCATCGTCAGCCGCCGAGGCAAGCTGTTGGGCTATGCGGTGCATCAGCAGATTGAGAACGAGCGGATGAAGCGGATGCTGGCTGAGCGGCAGTTCCCGGAGGAATATACAAACAGCCTATCCCATATTACAGAAACGTCGCCAAACCTGCCGATCGGCAGCGAATACACAGCTTTTCCGGTTGAAAACCGCGAGCTCTTTGAAGAGGGCTTGACGACTGTCGTGCCGATTGTAGGCGGTGGGGAGCGCTTGGGCACACTCGTGCTGGCGCGCTTAAGCGAGCAGTTCTTAAACGACGATCTCATTTTGGCTGAATATGGCGCGACTGTAGTCGGCATGGAGATCCTGCGGGAAAAGGCGGAAGAGATTGAAGAGGAAGCGCGCAGCAAAGCGGTTGTGCAAATGGCGATCAGCTCCTTGTCTTACAGTGAACTGGAAGCAATTGAACATATTTTTGATGAGCTGAAAGGCATGGAAGGCTTGCTGGTTGCCAGCAAAATTGCCGACCGCGTCGGCATCACCCGCTCTGTAATCGTCAACGCGCTCCGCAAGCTGGAAAGCGCAGGCGTCATTGAATCCCGCTCTCTGGGCATGAAGGGCACCTACATCAAAGTCCTGAACGACAAGTTCCTGCAGGAGCTTGCGAAGCTGAAAGCAAACTGAGATTAAGGAGGCTGCCTGGGTGCAGCCTCCTTTTTTATGCGGCAAGCCGGGCAACAGAGCAATTTTTTCATGCTTTCTAGTAAAACAGCCTTGCTTGTCACATTATGTTGTGATATAGTATTCCATGGTGTGAATACACAACACACGTCTGCTGATTTGCCTGCTGGTGCTGCCTTGTGGCGGTGGCATGCAAAGGTGATGCGGACGGAGGATATGAAACCATTAGGAGGAACAACCATGTCAGTAATTTCTATGAAGCAATTGCTTGAAGCTGGTGTACATTTCGGTCACCAGACTCGCCGTTGGAACCCAAAGATGAAGAAGTACATCTTCACAGAGCGTAACGGCATCTACATCATCGACCTTCAAAAGACTGTAAAAAAGGTTGAAGAAGCTTACAACACAATGAAGGACATCGCTGCAAACGGCGGTACAATCCTTTTCGTTGGCACAAAGAAGCAAGCTCAGGATGCGATCAAAGAAGAAGCGATCCGTTCCGGCATGTACTATGTAAACCAACGTTGGTTGGGCGGTACTCTGACAAACTTCCAAACAATCCAAAAGCGCATCAAGCGTCTGAAGGATATCGAAAGAATGCAAGAAGACGGCACATTCGAAGTGCTTCCTAAGAAAGAAGTTGTTCAGCTGAAGAAAGAGCTGGAGCGTCTTGAGAAGTTCTTGGGCGGCATTAAAGAAATGAAGGATCTGCCAGATGCAATCTTCATCGTAGATCCACGCAAAGAGCGTATTGCAGTTGCAGAAGCTCGCAAGCTTAACATCCCGCTGATCGGTATCGTTGACACAAACTGTGATCCAGACGAAATTGACCACGTAATTCCTGCAAACGACGACGCAATTCGCGCCGTGAAGCTGCTGACTTCTAAGATGGCTGATGCAATCCTGGAAGCGAAGCAAGGGGAAGAAACTGTTACTGCGTAACATGGCGGAAAGGTGATAAGAGGTTGAGCCTTTTATCACCTTTTTTACAAATGTCCGTGTTTCTCTTTTGTGAAAAGAGAGCATGATAAATAAGTAGCACCTGCTATACATACACAGGAGGATGAAAACAATGGCTATTACTGCACAAATGGTAAAAGAACTGCGCGAAGCGACTGGCGCAGGCATGATGGACTGCAAAAAAGCATTGACAGAAACAAACGGCGACATGGAAAAAGCAGTTGACTACCTTCGCGAAAAGGGTATCGCAAAAGCTGCAAAGAAAGCTGACCGCATCGCGGCTGAAGGCTTGACTTATATCGCAACACAAGGCAACGAAGCAGTTATTCTGGAGGTAAACTCCGAAACAGACTTCGTGGCAAAGAACGAAGGCTTCCAGGCGCTGACAAAGGAATTGGCAGCACACCTGCTGACACAAAAGCCTGCTACTGTTGAAGAAGCACTGGCACAAACAATGGAAAACGGTGTGACAGTTGACCACCACATCAACACTGCAATTGCAAAAATCGGCGAGAAGCTGACGCTTCGCCGCTTTGAAATTGTAACAAAGACAGATGCAGACGCATTTGGCGCGTACCTGCACATGGGCGGACGCATCGGCGTATTGGTAACTCTTGCAGGCACTACAGAAGAGTCTGTTGCAAAAGATGTTGCTATGCACATTGCGGCTGTAAACCCGAAATACATCGATCGTTCTGCTGTAACAGCTGAAGAAATTGAGCGTGAGCGTCAAGTTCTGACACAGCAGGCACTGAACGAAGGCAAGCCTGAAAACATCGTTGCGAAGATGGTAGAAGGCCGCCTTGGCAAGTATTTCGAAGATATCTGCCTGGTTGACCAAGCATTCGTTAAGGATCCAGATGTGAAAGTGGGCAAGTATGTTGCTTCTAAAGGCGCAAGCGTGAAGTCTTTCGTACGCTACGCAGTAGGTGAAGGTATTGAGAAGCGTCAAGATAACTTCGCAGAAGAAGTAATGAACCAAGTAAGAGGCAACAACTAAGATGAACGAGGGGACACTATGTGTTCCCTTTTTTAAAAGATTAGAAAAGCAGGATGTTTCCGGGCCGCGGGCCCTGGCAATCTGTTTTTCTGCAGGAATGAATATATTGCATGGAGGTTCATGATGAGTGAAGCAAAATATAAGCGCGTCGTGCTGAAGCTGAGCGGGGAAGCGCTGGCGGGCGACCACGGTTTTGGAATTAAACCTGCAGTCATCAAATCAATTGCTGAGCAAGTAAAGGAAATTGCGGAGCTTGGCGTGGAGGTTGCGGTTGTTGTGGGAGGCGGAAACATCTGGCGCGGCAAGACCGGCAGCGAAATGGGAATGGACCGTGCGACGGCTGATTATATGGGGATGCTGGCCACTGTAATGAACTCTCTGGCTCTGCAGGACAGCCTGGAGAACCTTGGGATTGCAACACGTGTGCAAACCTCTATTGAAATGCGGCAGGTAGCAGAGCCGTATATCCGCCGCAAGGCAATCCGCCACTTGGAAAAGAAGCGCGTTGTCATCTTCGCGGCCGGAACAGGCAATCCATACTTCTCAACAGATACAACAGCAGCACTCCGTGCGGCGGAAATTGAAGCAGATGTCATTTTAATGGCGAAAAACAATGTGGATGGCGTATACACGGCTGATCCGACAGTGGATGAAACAGCAACAAAGTATGAATCACTTACATACCTGGATGTGCTGAAGGAAGGCCTTGGCGTAATGGATTCTACTGCCTCGTCTCTATGCATGGATAACGATATCCCGCTGATCGTATTCTCAATTATGGAAGAAGGAAACATTAAGCGCGCCGTTCTCGGCGACAATATCGGAACAATTGTAAGGGGGAAATGATAATGGCACAACAAGTGTTGAAGGCGGCAAAAGAAAAAATGGATAAGGCAATTTCCGCATACACACGGGAATTGGCATCTATTCGCGCTGGCCGTGCGAGTGCAAATGTGTTGGAGAAAATCACTGTAGACTACTACGGTGCGCCGACTCCGGTTATTCAGTTGGCGAACATTACGGTTCCGGAAGCACGCATGCTGACAATTCAGCCATATGATAAGTCTTCCTTGAAGGACATCGAAAAGGCTATTATGATGTCTGATCTGGGCTTAAACCCGACGAATGACGGAAGCATTATCCGTCTTGTGTTCCCGGCTCTTACCGAGGAACGACGCCGTGACCTGGTGAAGAGCGTCAAGAAGTCTGCTGAAGAAGCAAAGGTGGCCATCCGCAATATCCGCCGTGATGCGAACGATGATTTGAAGAAGCTGGAGAAGAACGGGGATATCACAGAAGATGACCTGCGCGGCTACAGCGATGATATCCAGAAGGAAACGGATAAGCATATCGCAAAAATCGACGATATTACAAAGAACAAAGAAAAAGAAATTTTGGAAGTTTAAGGCGCTGCATGACCCTCTGCACAAGGGGGTCTTTTTACACTTTTACGGAATATGTGTGCTCGTGGAGGGTTTACATGATGTTAAAGAGATTTTCCTTTTTAAAGGACAAAGCGAATGCATCGTTTCAAGATCTTGTTGCAGAAGCGAAGCAACGGGAAATTCCGGAGCATATTGCCATTATTATGGACGGAAACGGACGCTGGGCAAAGCGGAGAGCATTGCCGCGGGTGGCCGGGCACCACGAGGGAATGAAGGTAGTGCGCAAAATTACGAAGTTTGCCAGTGAGCTTGGTGTGAAGGTTCTGACCTTATATGCCTTTTCCACGGAAAATTGGAAACGCCCGAAGCCGGAAGTGGAATATTTGATGAAGCTGCCGCAGGAGTTTCTCGGTACGTTTCTTCCGGAGCTTGTAAGCGAGAATGTTCAGGTGCGCCTCATGGGGCATAAGGAAGGGCTGCCTGCCCATACACTTGCCGCTGTAGAGAGAGCGATGGCTGAAACAGCTCATAACACCGGAATGGTTTTAAACTTTGCCTTAAACTATGGAAGTCGTGATGAAATGGTTTATGCGGTGAAAAACTTGGTTACAGATAGTATAGAGGGAAAATTCACTGCAGAGGACGTTACCGAACAGCTCCTGTCATCTTATCTCATGACAAGCAGTCTCCCTGTTCAGGATCCGGATTTGTTGATCCGCACAAGCGGAGAGATCCGGATCAGCAATTTCATGCTTTGGCAGATTGCGTATACGGAGCTTTGGTTTACAGAGGATTATTGGCCGGATTTTACGGAAGCACATTTGCTTGAGGCTGTAATGAGCTTTCAAAAGCGCGGACGCAGATTCGGCGGTGTCTAAGAAAGAGAGGTTATAGCAAGATGAAGCAACGAATTATTACGGGGGTTGTGGCAGCTGCTTTGTTCATTCCGATTGTCTGGTCGGGCGGATGGCTGTTCACTGCACTGGTGTATGTGCTGGCGTCCATCGGGCTGTATGAGCTTGTCCGGATGAAAAAGCTGCCTGTACTCTCGGTGCCGGCCCTGCTGGCAGCCGCGTTGCTTTGGGTGATTCTCATTCCGGGCGGATCATTCCAAGACAGCACCTTTACAGGACTGCATTGGTCCAAAGTGGACATAACATTTTTGGTTGTGCTGCTGCTCTTATCATATACAGTTCTGTCCAAGAATACATTTACTTTTGATGATGCCGCATTTCTGCTGCTGTCCACTCTATATGTGGCACTCGGCTTCTACTATCTGAATGAAACAAGAATAGAAGGAATCCGCAATATTCTCTATGCTCTCTTTGTCATTTGGGCAACCGATTCAGGGGCATATTTTATTGGAAAAGCAGTAGGGAAACGAAAGCTTTGGCCGGAAATCAGCCCGAATAAAACGGTGGAAGGTTCGATTGGCGGCGTGATATGCGCCATTGTGGTTGCTTTCATCTATCAGCTGTTCCTGCCGATTTGGGACAGTGCCGCTGCTGTTGTTCTTGTCACTGCGGTGGTCTCTGTCTGCGGACAGCTTGGCGACTTGGTGCAGTCTGCGTATAAGCGCCATTACGGTGTAAAGGATTCCGGCAACATTTTGCCGGGGCATGGCGGAATTTTGGACCGGCTGGACAGCCTTATTTTCGTGCTGCCGCTTTTACACCTGCTTCGTTTCTTTTAATGTGTTGTACAAGGAGCTGGAATCATGAAAAGAATTAGTTTGCTCGGAGCAAGCGGCTCAATAGGAACGCAAACATTGGATATTATTCGCCTGCACCCGGAGCAATTTCAGTTGACGGCCTTTTCGGTGGGCCGCAACATTGAATTTGCCGCAAAGGTGATTGCGGAGTTCGGACCGGATCTTGTATCCGTACAGCGGAGAGAAGATTTGGACCGGCTGCGGCCATTCCTTGCCCATACAAAGGCGGTGTACGGCGAGAATGGACTGCTGGAGGTGGCGCTGCACCCGGACAGCAGCCTTTTGGTGAATGCCGTTGTCGGCAGCGTGGGGCTTGTGCCGACGCTGGGAGCCATTGAGGCAGGAAAAACAATTGCGATTGCGAATAAGGAAACACTTGTAACAGCGGGCCATCTCGTCACAGAGGCGGCACGCCGGCATGGAGTGGATTTGCTTCCGGTGGATAGCGAGCATTCGGCTATTTTCCAAGCCTTGAACGGGGAAGATGAGAAGCGTATTTCAAGACTCATCTTAACTGCTTCAGGCGGCAGCTTCCGTGATCAGACAAGGGCGGATTTGGAAAGCGTAACGCTGGAGGATGCTTTAAAGCATCCAAATTGGTCCATGGGTTCAAAAATCACCATTGATTCTGCTACAATGATGAATAAGGGACTTGAAGTAATTGAGGCTCATTGGCTGTTCGGTCTTCCCTACAACCAAATTGATGTGGTGCTACATAAGGAAAGCATTATCCACTCCATGGTGGAGTTTGTGGACCGGAGTGTGATGGCCCAACTGGGCACGCCTGATATGCGTGTGCCGATCCAGTATGCGCTGACTTATCCGGACCGGCTTCCGCTGCCTGATGCAAAGCAGCTGCAGCTGTGGGAAATTGGCACTCTTCATTTTCAACAGATGGATCTGGAGCGGTTCCGCTGCTTGCGCTTTGCCTATGAGGCAGGCAGAATGGGCGGCAGTCTGCCGACCGTTATGAACGCAGCAAATGAAGCTGCAGTAGAAGCGTTCTTGCAACGTAAAATCAGTTTCTTGCAGATTGAAGAATTGATTGAGCAGGCAATGTACCATCACACTGTATGTCCAAATCCAGGTCTTGAGGAAATCAGGGAGATTGATGCGGCAGCCAGACGGTACGTGATGGGACAAATTTAACAAAGGTGGTTATCGATTTGAACACAGCGATTGCCTTTATCTTAATTTTCGGTGCGCTCGTATTCTTTCATGAGCTGGGACATTTGTATTTTGCAAAGCGTGCGGGCATTCTTTGCCGTGAATTCGCAATCGGTTTTGGACCCAAATTGTTTTCCTTCACGAAGAATGAGACTGTCTATACCATCCGTTTGCTGCCGCTTGGCGGCTATGTCCGCATGGCTGGCGAAGACCCGGAGACCATTGAGCTGAAGCCGGGCTCAAAGGCCGCGCTTTTGCTGGATGAAGGCGGGAAGGTTACAAAAATTATTTTGGACAATCGCGACAAGTATCCACAGGCCCGGGTGGTGGAGGTTGAGCATGCAGATTTGGAGCATGCGCTCACAATCAAGGCATATGAGGAATACGAGGATGAGGCACAAATCTTTCGCGTCAGTGAAAAGGCACAGTTTGTGTCCGGAGGAGAAGAAACACAGATTGCCCCTTATAACCGCCAATTTGGCTCCAAGACATTGGGGCAGCGTGCACTGGCCATCTTTGCCGGCCCGGCCATGAACTTTGTGCTTGCCTTTCTGCTGTTTGTCATTATCGGCCTCGTACAGGGAATTCCGGTGAATAAACCGATTATCGGTGAGCTTGTAGCCGGAAGCGCCGGGGCAAAAGCCGGCTTGCAGCACGGGGATGTCATTCAGTCCATTAACGGCACGCCGACTGAGACATGGACAGATATCACCACGCTCATTCGCAAGAATCCCGGCCAGGAAATCACCATGGAATTGCAGCGGAATGGCAAAAGCATGAGCCTGCAAGTAACGCCGGCTGCCGAGAAGGAAGGCAAGGAAACAGTCGGCCGCCTTGGCGTATACGGGCCGGTGGAAAAATCCCTGCTCGGATCTGTCCAATCAGGCGCTGAGCAGACGTATAAGTGGACGAAGCTTGTGTTTGTGTCGCTTATACAGCTCGTAACGGGCCAATTTTCGATTGATGCGCTGTCCGGCCCGGTCGGCATTTACAACTTGACCGGCAAGGTGGCGGAATCCGGGTCGATTAACCTGCTTGGGTTAACGGCTGCACTGAGCATCAACCTTGGACTGTTCAATTTGCTTCCGTTCCCAGCTTTGGACGGTGGGCGGCTCTTGTTTTTTGCAATTGAGGCATTGCGCGGCAAGCCGATTGACCGGCATAAGGAAGGGCTTGTCCATTTCATCGGCTTTGCTTTGCTGATGCTGCTCATGCTGGTTGTAACATGGAATGATATTAAGAAGTTTTTCCTATAGAAAAAGAGGTGTACATGAGAGATGAAACAAAGTATGCTATTTAGTCCGACGTTGCGTGAAGTGCCGTCGGACGCCGAGGTGAGAAGCCACCAGCTGTTGCTGCGTGCGGGCTTCATGCGACAGAACGCATCAGGTATCTACAGTTTTTTGCCAATGGGTCTGCGCGTTTTGCAAAAGGTGGAGCAAATTATCCGTGAGGAAATGGAGAATGCCGGTGCGGTGGAACTGCTGATGCCGGCGCTGCAGCCTGCGGAATTATGGCAGGATTCCGGCCGTTGGTATTCCTATGGGCCGGAGCTGATGCGCATGAGGGACCGCCATGAGCGGGAGTTCGCGCTTGGCGCAACCCACGAAGAAGTCATTACGTCGCTTGTGCGGGATGAAGTGAAATCCTATAAGAAGCTGCCGCTTACACTCTATCAGATTCAGACAAAGTTCCGGGACGAAAAACGCCCGCGCTTTGGCTTGCTGCGCGGCCGCGAATTCCTGATGAAGGATGCTTACTCCTTCCATGACTCCCAGGAAAGCCTGGGTGATGTATATGACAAGATGTATGCGGCCTACTCTAACGTGTTCCGCCGCTGCGGCTTGAACTTCCGTGCTGTTATTGCCGATTCCGGCGCAATGGGCGGAAAGGATACGCATGAGTTCATGGTGCTGTCTGACATCGGGGAAGATACCATCGCATATTCCGATACCTCCAGCTATGCGGCGAACATTGAAATGGCGCCGGTTGCGGCAACGTACGAAAAGAGCGGCGAGCCGCTGAATGGATTGGAGAAAACAGCGACACCGGACCAGAAATCCATTGAGGAAGTGTCAGGCTTCCTTGGCTTGACGGCAGCGCAATGCATCAAATCCATGGTGTTCCGCGTGGATGACAAGTTTGTGCTCGTGCTGGTGCGCGGCGACCATGAGGTGAATGATATTAAGGTCAAAAACCTCTATGGCGCATCCGTCGTAGAACTGGCTTCCGCGGAAGAGGTACAAGACCTGCTTGGCTGTGCGGTTGGCTCCTTGGGTCCAATTGGTGTGGCAGACAAGGTTGAGGTGATTGCGGACCATGCGGTGGAGGCTGTTGTCAATGGCTGCTGCGGCGCAAATGAAGAAGGCTTCCATTACGTAAATGTGAACCCGGACCGTGATTTCACAGTCAGCCAATATACAGATTTGCGCTTTATCCAGGAGGGAGACGCTTCTCCTGATGGACAGGGTACGATCCGCTTTGCCCGCGGCATTGAGGTTGGCCATGTGTTCAAGCTCGGCACACGCTACAGCGAGGCCATGGGAGCAACATATTTAGACGAAAACGGCAGAACACAGCCAATGATTATGGGCTGCTATGGCATTGGCGTATCCCGTACAGTGGCAGCGGTGGCTGAGCAGTTCAACGACGAAAATGGCCTGAAATGGCCGGTTGCAGTTGCGCCATTCCATGTACATCTGATTCCAGTCAACATGAAAACGGATGTACAGCGGGAAACGGCCGAGACACTGTACACGTCCTTGCGCGGACAGGGCTTTGAGGTGCTGCTCGATGACCGCCAGGAGCGTCCTGGTGTCAAGTTTGCCGACTCTGACCTGTTCGGAATTCCTGTCCGTGTAACAGTCGGGAAGAAAGCTGAAGAAGGCATTGTCGAAGTGAAGGTGCGGGAAACAGGAGAAATTGCAGAAATTCCAGTTTCTGAACTTCACACATACATCGCAAATATCTTACAATAAGAGAAGGGTACCCATTGGGTACCTTCTTTTAGAGTTTAGCAACGATTGTTTTTGGAGAATTGTCCAGCTTCAGCAGCCAGCCATCTGTCAGGGAGAACCTGACCACTAAAAGACAAAGAGCGCCTTTTAGTGGCCAGAGCCTCCCTTCTGATGGCTAAACGGGCTGCTTCAGCTTTTCTTTTGAGGGGAGGATTTTTATGGCGGCATTAACAGAAGAGCAGCGTGACCGGTTCCGGATTTTGCTGGAGCAGCTTGGCATGCCGGAATCTTGGCGTGCGGAGTACTTTGAACAGGCTGGAATTGAGAAGCTCGTTGTAGATACAAGCAATAAAAGCTGGTGCTTCCATTTCACTTTGCCCCGCATTTTGCCGGCGAAGGTATATGAGATGCTGGAGGACAAGCTGCAGCAATCCTTTTCACAGATTGCCGCAGTTTCCTTCCTGGTACAGGCAGAAAATAAGCAGTTTGGGGAAAGCGATGTGCAGGCCTATTGGCCGCTGTGTACAAGCAAGATGACTCTTTCTCCCATGTTCGCATATTTGCGGGAGCAGCTGCCATCTGCGAATGGTTTAAAGCTGATGCTGCGCGTGAAGAATGAATTGGAAGAAGCTGCGCTGAAGAAGAATGCGGCAAAGTCCATCAGTGATCTTTATGAAGTATTCGGTTTCCCCAGATTGACTCTGGATACAACCGTCAATCAAGATCAAGAGGAGATTCAGCGCTTCATGGAGCAGAAGCAGCAGGAGGACCGCGAGAAGGTACAAAAAGCGGTGGAGGAAATGGCGAAGAAGGACGATGAGAGGAATGCCGTGCCTGCGGACCAGCCGCTGATGATCGGTTACAATATTAAAGAGGATGAAGAGATCATCCCAATCCGGGATATCCAAGATGAAGAAAAGCGCAAAACTGTGCAGGGCTATGTATTTGATGTAGAGGCAAAGGAACTGCGCAGCGGCCGTACGCTATTAACATTTAAGATTACGGATTATACAGATTCCATTATTGTGAAAATGTTCTCGCGCGATAAGGAGGACATCCCGTTGCTTCAAAGTGTGAAAAAAGGCATGTGGCTGAAGGTGCGCGGCTCGGTGCAAAATGATACGTTTGTCCGCGACCTCGTGATGATTGCGAACGATGTCAATGAGGTAAAGGCACCGCAGCGGAAGGACACTGCAGCGGAAGGGGAAAAGCGGGTGGAGCTGCATCTGCACACACCGATGAGCCAGATGGATGCAGTCACGCCGGTGGCCAAGCTCATTGCCCAGGCGAAGAAATGGGGGCATGAAGCCATTGCCGTCACAGACCATGCCGTGGCGCAGTCCTTCCCGGAAGCATACTCCGCAGGGAAAAAAGCTGGCATCCAGGTGATTTACGGTGTGGAAGCCAACCTCGTCAATGACGGGGTGCCGATTGCTTACAACGAAGTGCATCGGCTGTTGGCCGACGAGACCTATGTGGTGTTTGACGTGGAAACAACCGGCTTGTCAGCCGTCTATGACACCATTATTGAGCTCGCGGCTGTCAAGGTGCGCGGCGGCGAGATTATCGACCGCTTTGAGTCATTTGCGAATCCGCACCGCTCATTGTCGGCAACCATCATTGAACTGACAGGCATTACCGATGATATGTTGAAGGATGCACCAGAGGTGGATGTGGTGCTGAAACGGTTTGCCGACTGGATGGGGGATCACACGCTTGTGGCCCATAATGCTTCATTTGATATGGGTTTTTTGAACGTCGGATTTCAAAAAGCCGGATTGCCGAAGGCGCAAAATCCCGTTATTGATACGCTGGAGTTGGCGCGTTTCTTATATCCGGAAATGAAAAACCATCGCTTGAACACGCTTTGCAAAAAGTTTGATATTGAATTGACGCAGCATCACCGTGCTATTTATGACACGGAGGCTACTGGCTATCTGCTGGTGAAGCTGCTGAAGGATGCGCTGAGCCGCGGCATGGAGTACCATGATCAGCTCAATGACAGCATGGGGCAGGGCGATGCGTATAAGCGCGGACGCCCAAGCCACGTGACGCTGCTGGCTGTGTCTGATGAAGGCTTGAAGAACCTGTATAAGCTCGTTTCGTATTCCCATATACAGTACTTCTATCGGGTGCCCCGCATTCCGCGTTCTGTGCTGAAGAAGCACCGGGAAGGACTGCTGATTGGAACAGCCTGTGACCGGGGGGAAGTATTTGAGGCGATGATGCAGAAGGCGCCGGAGGAAGTGGAGGGGCTGGCGCAGTTTTATGATTATATTGAGGTGATGCCGCCGCAGGTGCTGAGCCATCTGATTGACCTCGAGCTTGTCCGTGACGAAAATCAGCTGCGCAAAATTATTACAAATCTCGTAAAGCTCGGCAAAAAGCTGGATAAGCCGGTTGTGGCGACCGGAAACGTGCATTATTTGGACCCGGATGATGCAATTTATCGAAAAATTCTCATCAGCTCACAGGGTGGGGCGAATCCGCTGAACCGGCATAAGCTGCCATCCGTGCATTTCCGGACGACAAACGAGATGTTGGAGGCATTCGCATTCTTAGGCGAAGAGACCGCAAAGGAAATTGTGGTGACAAATACACAGCACGTGGCTTCTTTGATCGGCGATGTGAAGCCGGTGAAGGACGACTTGTATACGCCTCGTATTGAGGGGGCGGACGAAGAGACGCGTGAGATGAGTTATGTGCGGGCACGCAGCATTTACGGTGAACAGCTGCCGGAAATTGTGGAGGCGCGCCTGGAAAAGGAATTGAAGAGTATTATCGGGCACGGCTTTGCGGTTATTTATCTCATTTCGCATAAGCTGGTGAAGAAGTCGCTTGATGACGGATATCTTGTCGGCTCGCGTGGTTCTGTCGGCTCCTCGTTCGTGGCGACGATGATGGAAATTACCGAGGTAAATCCGCTGCCGCCGCATTATGTGTGCCCAAGCTGTAAGCGCTCGGAGTTCTTTAACGACGGGTCTGTCGGGTCGGGCTTTGATTTGCCGAACAAAGATTGCCCGCATTGCGGCATTGCTTATAAGAAGGACGGGCATGATATTCCATTTGAAACGTTCCTGGGCTTTAAGGGAGACAAGGTCCCTGATATCGATTTGAATTTCAGCGGCGAATATCAGCCGCGGGCGCATAACTACACAAAGGTATTATTTGGAGAGGACAACGTCTACCGCGCCGGCACCATCGGCACGGTGGCTGATAAGACAGCATATGGCTACGTTAAAGGCTACGCATCGGATCATAACATCACCATCCGCGGAGCGGAGATTGACCGCCTTGTCATGGGCTGCACCGGCGTGAAGCGGACAACCGGCCAGCACCCGGGCGGCATTATCGTAGTGCCGGACTATATGAGCGTGTATGATTTCACGCCTATTCAATATCCGGCGGACTCCACCTCGGCCGAGTGGCGGACGACGCACTTCGACTTCCACTCAATCCATGATAACCTGCTGAAGCTGGATATACTCGGGCACGACGACCCGACCGTTATCCGGATGCTGCAGGATTTGAGCGGCATTGATCCAAAAACAATCCCAACCGATGACCCGGAGGTTATGAAAATCTTCTCCGGCACAGAATCGCTCGGGGTGACGCAGGAGCAAATTCAATGTAAAACGGGAACGCTCGGCATTCCGGAGTTTGGGACGAAGTTTGTCCGCCAGATGCTGGAGGAAACGAAGCCGACCACCTTCTCCGAGCTTGTACAGATTTCTGGCCTGTCGCACGGCACGGATGTTTGGCTCGGCAACGCCAATGAGCTCATTTACAGCGGCACCTGCACGCTGAGTGACGTTATCGGCTGCCGCGACGATATCATGGTATACCTTATTTATCGGGGCCTTGAGCCGTCTCTGGCATTTAAAATCATGGAATCCGTGCGTAAAGGAAAGGGTGTGCCGCCGGAGTGGGAGGAGGAAATGAAGAAGAACAATGTGCCCGACTGGTACATTGATTCCTGTAAAAAAATCAAGTACATGTTCCCGAAGGCGCACGCCGCTGCATACGTTCTGATGGCGGTGCGGATCGCGTACTTCAAGGTGCATTTCCCGACGCTGTATTATGCTGCGTATTTCACGGTGCGTGCGGATGACTTTGATTTAGAAGCTATGGCAAAGGGGTCAACGGCCATCCGGGCCCGGATTGATGAAATCGCACAAAAGGGACTGGAAGCATCGCCGAAGGAGAAGAGCTTGCTCACGGTTCTGGAAATGGCTTTGGAGATGTGCGAGCGCGGCTTCTCCTTCCAAAAGGTGGACTTGTACCGTTCAAGCGCGACAGAGTTTATCATTGACGGTGACTCTCTGATCCCGCCGTTCAATGCGATCCCGGGCCTTGGTACAAACGCGGCACTGAATATTGTAAAGGCGCGCGAGGACGGTGAATTTCTGTCCAAGGAGGACCTGCAGCAGCGCGGCAAGGTTTCCAAGACGATTATGGAGTATTTGGACAGCCAGGGCTGCCTGGCATCTCTGCCGGATCAGAACCAGCTGTCGCTGTTCTAAGAAAATGCTTTGCAAAATATAACAGTTTATGTTATAGTAAGAAACGAGATATTCATGCGACTATAGCTTTTTCCAAAAAAGAGTGGGGCAACCCGCTCTTTCGTGTTATATGAAGTATCAAGAAAGCGTGAAAGTGACCATACATATTTTGCTACACGTTTTATTGCTTGAATTTGGCAATACTAACACAGACACTCCCTGCTTTTTGGCAGGGGCTTTTGTTAATGAGCTAAGAAAGCATAGGATGCTTTGGGCGACACTTTGGTTCACGGACCAATTCGCTGTTTCTATAGTTGCTGTGCGGGTTGCAAGAAAGGAGGCGCTTTATGAGCGGAAATGTAACGGAAATTGTAGCGCAATTGGCGAAGCCGATTGTAGAGGAATTGAACCTGGAGTTGGTGGACGTTGAGTACGTGAAGGAAGGAAAGGATTGGTTCCTGCGCGTGTTCATCGACTCTGAAACAGGTGTAGATATTGAAGAGTGCGGGACGGTAAGTGAGCGCCTGAGCGAGGCGCTTGACCAAAAGGATCCCATTCCTCACCTATACTTCTTGGATGTATCATCTCCCGGAGCCGAACGTCCTTTGAAGAAGGAGCAGGATTTTGTGAAGGCGGTAGGGAAGAAGGTAGCTGTAAAGACATATGAGCCGATCGACGGCGAGAAGATGTTTGAAGGGCTGCTGCTTTCTTATGATGGTACGGTTGCCATACTGCAGATTACCATTAAAACGCGCAAAAAAGAGGTACAAATACCAGTTGAAAAAATTGCAAGCGCACGGCTTGCAGTGATGTTTTAGTCAGAAGGGGGATCACCATGAGCACTGAATTATTAGATGCTTTGCTCGTACTAGAAAAAGAAAAGGGCATCAGCAAGGAAATTATCATTGATGCGATTGAAGCGGCGCTTATCTCTGCCTACAAGCGCAACTTCAACCAGGCTCAAAACGTGCGGGTCAGCTTTAATCCGGAAGTCGGCAGCATTAAAGTGTTTGCCCGCAAGGATGTCGTTGACAGCGTGTTTGATCCGCGCCTGGAAATCTCAGAGGAGGAAGCGCGCCTCATCCACCCGAACTATCAGGTCGGCGATGTTGTGGAGCTTGAGGTCACGCCGAAGGATTTCGGCCGCATTGCCGCCCAGACGGCAAAGCAGGTGGTGACACAGCGTGTACGCGAAGCGGAACGGGGCGTCATCTACTCCGAGTTCATCGATCGCGAAGAAGATATTATGGTGGGAATCGTGCAGCGGCAGGATGCCCGCTACATTTATGTGAGCCTCGGCAAGGTAGAGGCCCTGCTGCCCGTCACAGAGCAAATGCCAAACGAGCATTATAAGCCGCATGACCGCATCCGTGTCTTTATTACAAAAGTGGAAAAAACAACAAAGGGGCCGCAAATTTTTGTATCCCGCACGCACCCTGGCTTGCTGAAGCGCCTGTTCGAGCTGGAGGTTCCGGAAATTTACGACGGAACAGTTGAAATCCGCTCGGTAGCCCGTGAAGCAGGCGACCGTTCCAAAATCTCTGTATACTCCGAGAATCCGGACGTAGATCCAGTCGGCTCCTGCGTGGGTCCGAAGGGACAGCGTGTGCAGCGCATTGTAAACGAACTGAAGGGCGAAAAAATCGACATCGTACGCTGGTCCGATGACCCTGTGGAATACGTGGCAAATGCCCTGAGCCCGTCACAGGTGGTGAAGGTGCTGGTCAATGAAGAGGAAAAGGCAACGACAGTGATTGTGCCGGATCACCAGCTTTCCCTGGCTATTGGCAAGCGCGGCCAAAATGCGCGTCTGGCTGCAAAGCTGACAGCATGGAAGATTGATATCAAGAGTGAGTCTGATGCAAGAAAGTCGGGCCTGCTGGCAGAGGAAGAGAAGCCTCAGCTTGATGTATTCTATTCTTTTGATGAAGATATGGAATAGGAGTGGCGCGGCATGAATAATCGAAAGGTTCCCATGCGCAAATGTGTGGCGACGCAGGAGATGAAGCCAAAGCGTGAATTGGTCCGGGTTGTCCGGTCCAAGGAAGGCGAGGTTTCGGTTGATATAACCGGCAAGAAATCCGGACGCGGGGCCTACCTGTCACTGAACAAGGAGTGCATTTTACAGGCGCAGAAAAAGCGGGTGCTGGAGCATCATTTGCACACACAAATCGATGCGGCCATTTACGAGCAGCTGCTGGCGCTGGCCGAAAAGGAGACAGTGTAGGTGGATAAGTGGATGTCTCTGCTCGGGTTGGCCAACCGGGCGCGCAAAATTATATCCGGTGAGGAGCTTGTATTGAAGGAGGTGCGAAGCGGCAAGGCAAAGCTTGTTTTGCTCGCGGGGGATGCCTCGGATAATACGAGAAAGCGTGTCACTGATAAAACAACGTATTACCATGTACCATTGCAGTATGTAGACAGCCGGCAGAACTTAGGGCATGCAATCGGGAGAGATGAGCGGGTAGTTGTGGCGGTGCTAGATGACGGCTTTGCCAAGAAGCTGCTTAGCATGCTCGATACAACTTATCGGGGGTGAAGGTATGAATAAAGTGCGAGTGCATGAATATGCAAAGCAGAAAAACGTATCCAGTAAAGATGTAATAACAAAACTAAAAGAAATGAACATAGAGGTCTCCAATCATATGGCAATGTTAGATGACGATGTAGTAGGTAAATTAGATAACCAGTATGCTCCGGAGGAACAGGGAGCGAAGCGTTCTATTGTAGATGAGTTTGAGGAAGAAGTATCCGAAGCGGTCGCAAACGTCGGCGGCAAGAAAAACAGCAACAAAAAGAAGAAGAAAAACCAGAACACGGCAACTGCCAACAACCGTTTCGCACCAGGGAAGCGCAACCAGCAGAAGCAGCCGCAGTCCAAAGACGCACCGACAAAGGTTGTGTTCAGCGGAAGTTTGTCAGTTGGCGAGCTTGCCAAGAAGGTAGGCCGCGAGCCATCTGAACTCATTAAGAAGCTGTTCATGCTTGGCATCATGGCTACCATCAACCAAGAGCTCGATAAAGACACAATTGAGCTGATTGCGGGCGAATACGGCCTGGAAGTGCAAGAGGAAGTTATCATCGACGAAACAAACTTTGAAACTTTCATTGACGAGCCGGATGCGCCTGAGATGCTGGAAGAGCGTCCGCCGGTTGTGACGATCATGGGACACGTTGACCATGGTAAAACAACCCTGCTGGACTCCATCCGCAACTCAAAGGTAACGGCTGGAGAAGCAGGCGGCATTACACAGCATATCGGTGCGTATCAGGTGGAAGTGAATGATAAGAAAATCACCTTCCTGGATACACCAGGCCACGCAGCCTTTACTACAATGCGTGCCCGTGGTGCACAAGTAACGGATATTACCATTCTGGTAGTTGCAGCAGACGACGGTGTGATGCCGCAAACAGTTGAGGCAATCAACCATGCGAAGGCTGCCGGGGTACCAATTATCGTGGCAGTGAATAAAATGGATAAGCCGTCTGCAAATCCTGACCGTGTTATGCAGGAGCTGACGGAGTATGCCTTAATTCCAGAAGCTTGGGGCGGCGACACCATCTTCGTGCCAATCTCTGCTTTGCAGGGAGAAGGAATTGACAACCTGCTGGAAATGATCCTTCTTGTCAGTGAAGTGGAAGAGTGGAAAGCGAATCCGCACCGCGCAGCGCTTGGCACAGTCATCGAAGCGCAGCTGGACAAAGGGAAAGGACCAATCGCGACGCTGCTTGTCCAAAATGGAACATTGCGCGTTGGCGATCCGATTGTAGTCGGCAGCACATTCGGCCGTGTGCGTGCAATGGTCAATGACCATGGACGCCGCATTAAAGAAGCGGGCCCATCCACGCCAATCGAAATTACAGGCTTGAACGATGTGCCGCAAGCGGGCGACCGTTTCATGGTATTCACAGACGAAAAGACAGCCCGCCAGGTCGGGGAAGCACGTTCTCAGCGCGCTGTCATGGAACAGCGTACAGACAAAGCGAAGCTGAGTCTGGAGGATTTGTTCCAGCAAATTCAGCAGGGTGAAGTGAAGGACATCAACCTGATTGTCAAGGCGGACGTACAAGGCTCTGTAGAGGCGCTTGCTGCAGCTCTGCAAAAAATTGAGGTTGAAGGCGTAAAGGTGAAAATTATCCACACCGGCGCCGGTGCCATCACAGAATCCGATATCATTCTGGCATCTGCATCCAACGCCATTGTTATCGGCTTCAACGTACGCCCTGATGTCAACGCAAAGCGTACGGCTGAAGTGGAGAATGTAGACGTTCGTCTGCACCGCATCATCTACAATGTAATTGAAGAGATAGAGTCTGCCATGAAGGGCATGCTGGATCCTGAGTATGAGGAGAAGGTGATCGGCCAGGCAGAGGTGCGCCAGACATTTAAGGTATCCAAGGTTGGCACGATTGCCGGCTGCTATGTCATTGACGGCAAAATCACACGTGACAGCAGCGTTCGTGTCATCCGTAACGGTGTAGTAGTATTTGAAGGAAAATTGGATACACTAAAACGCTATAAGGATGATGTAAAAGAAGTGGCACAAGGCTACGAGTGCGGTATTACTGTTGAAAAGTTCAACGATATTAAAGAACAGGATATCATTGAAGCCTATGTGATGCAGGAAATTGAGCGCAAGTGATTGGCTCCGTTTTCTGTGAATGCATCATCTATGACGCAGCCTCGCTGAAAGACAAGCGGGCTGTGCTGCAGCGCATCATAACCCGGCTGAAGCAGCGCTATAATGTAGCGGTCGCCGAAACCGGGTTTCAGGATGCCTGGCAGCGGACTGAAATAGCCATTGTGTCCGTTTCCTCCCATCGCGCGTCCTGTGAGCGCGAGCTGCAAAAAGCGCTGGAAATGATCGATTCCTTTCCGGAAATTGAGCGCACAGTGACGACGATGGAATGGCATTAGACGAGGTGATAGTATGAAGGTACGTGCAAACCGCGTGGGCGAGCAGATGAAAAAAGAACTGGGCGATATTATCGGCCGGAAAATCAAGGACCCGCGCATTGGCTTTGTAACTGTTACAGATGTGCAGGTCAGCGGAGACCTGCAGCTTGCCAAAGCCTATATTTCGATTTTGGGCGATGCAGAGCAGAGAGAGAACACACTGAAGGCGTTGGCAAAGGCAAAGGGCTTCATCCGTTCCGAAATCGGGCAGCGGATCCGCCTGCGCAAAACGCCGGAAATCTCTTTTGAATTTGATGAGTCCATTGATTATGGACACAGAATTGAAACGCTGCTTCATGAAATCAACAAGGACAGTCATGAGGCTGAGGAATAAAGGCGTATGGAAAATGGATAGACACTCGTCTATCCATTTTTTATGAGGAAATACACAGCGGAGGTGGAGCAATGGATGGAGTGTTGCTGTTAAATAAGCCAAAGGGCATGACCTCGCACGATTGCGTGTTCAAGGCCAGAAAAATATTGCGGGAGAAACGGATCGGCCATACGGGTACGCTGGACCCTGATGTTACGGGGGTGCTGCCTTTATGTATCGGCCGTGCCACCAAGATTGCGCAGTTTCTCACGAGCGAAACGAAAATATACGAGGGAGAAGTGACCATTGGCTTCTCTACGACAACAGAGGATGCGTCCGGAGAAATTGTGGAGCAAAAGGAGGTCAGCCGCACATTTTCACGCGCTGACATTCTGGATGTCCTCTCTTCACTGACAGGAACATTGCAGCAGATGCCGCCCATGTACTCTGCGGTGAAGGTAAATGGCAGGAAGCTGTACGAGTATGCCAGACAGGGCATAGAGGTGGAGCGTCCGGTGCGCACCATCACCATTCATCAATTTGAGCTGTTGGATGACCGTGAAGCCTTCACCGGCTCCCCCCTGTCATTCCGCTTTCGGGTGGCCTGCAGCAAAGGCACCTACGTGCGCACGCTGGCGGTCATGATTGGGGAAAGGTTGGGCTATCCGGCACACATGTCAGATTTGACCCGCACAGCATCCGGTATGTTCACACTCGCTCAATGCGTCACCCTGGCAGAACTGGAAGAACGCGCGGAGCAACAGAGTGTGCAGAACATCCTGCTGCCAATCGAACAGGCGCTTGCCGAATTTCCGCGCATTGACGTGGATGCGGAACAGGCCGACAAAGTCAAAAATGGTGCGTTCCTGCCGAATCATGATAAGATAGAGACGTATTGCACTGTCTTTGACCCGCATGGGGTCTGTTTGGCAATTTACGAGCCGCACCCGGCAAAGCAAGGATTGCTGAAGCCGCTGAAAGTTCTTGTGAATGATCAAGAATTGCAGCTATAATGAAGTATTGATAGGAGTATAAGAGAAAAAGGTGAAGCTGAGCGTGAAACTTGTCCATTTAACCCACCCGCCTGCGTGGAAACAGGAGGATATGCCGCCGACCGTTCTGGCGCTGGGCTATTTTGATGGTGTCCATCTGGGGCATCAGGAGGTCATCCGCACGGCGAAGCGAATTGCTGATGAATACGGCTGCCAGAGTGCGGTTATGACGTTTGCGCCGCATCCAGCTGTTGTGCTGCGGAATTCCGCGGTTCATATGAAGCACATTACACCGCTATGCGATAAAGAGCAGCAGATTGCCCGACTGGGAATAGATGTGCTGTACGTGGTAGAATTCAATAGGTCATTTGCCAATCTGCTTCCGCAGCAATTCGTTGATGCTTATATTATTGCGCTCAACGTAAAGCATGTGGTGGCAGGCTTTGACTTCACATATGGCCGTCTCGGAAAGGGAACAATGGAGACTATGCCATTCCATGCAAGAGGGGAGTTTACACAAAGCGTGATTGAAAAAGTGCAGCATGACGAAGAGAAGGTAAGTTCCACTTTATTGCGCCGCCTGATCAGCGAAGGGAAGATGGAGGAGCTGCTCCCGATTCTCGGCAGATATTATACCATTGCCGGCACAGTGGTGCACGGCGACAAGCGCGGCCGGCAAATTGGCTTTCCGACAGCCAATGTCGGCTTGACGGAGGACTATATGCTGCCGCCGACTGGGGTGTATGCGGTCCGCATGAAAGTGGAGGACGTCTGGTACAACGGGGTGTGTAACATCGGGTATAAACCAACATTTCAGCAGGATGAGAAAAAATTATCCATAGAAGTGCATTTGTTCGGTTTCGATCAGGATATTTATGGAGAAGATGTAGTTGTAGAGTGGCACACCCGCATCCGTTCGGAACAGCGGTTCAATGGCATTGCTGAGCTGGTGGCACAAATTCAGCGGGACAAAGAAACAGCCATGCAGTATTTTCAGCAAAATGAAGAATCTGCTTGCTTTTTCTAAAAAAAAGTAGTACTGTAATATATGTACTTTATTAGAACCATTGCTTGGCAGCGCGACTCACCGACGCCTGCTCGGTAACTGGGGATTACAATTAGGAGGTGAATAGGATGGCTATTCAACAAGAGCGTAAGAACGAAATTATTGCTCAGTACAAAACGCATGAATCTGACACTGGTTCACCAGAGGTACAGATTGCTGTCCTAACAGAGCAAATCAACGTACTAAACGAACATTTACGTACTCACAAGAAGGATCACCACTCACGCCGCGGTCTGTTGAAAATGGTTGGTAAGCGTCGTAACCTGCTTACTTACCTGCGCAACAAAGACATCACGCGTTACCGTGAACTGATCACGAAGCTTGGCTTGCGTCGATAATCGGAAAAAGCGGGAATCTTCCCGCTTTTTTATTAGGTAAAAATATTGTTTTCTTCCCCGAATCCGGTGATTTTAAATCGCGGTACTAGGGAAGGAATATATAATGATGAGTCTGCTTTTTTTACATACAAGCATATACATATCTTATATTGAGAGGGGTACTGAAATGGGTCAGGAAAAGCAAGTCTTCTCGACAGAACTTGCCGGCCGCCCGCTTGTGGTTGAAACCGGCCAGCTTGCGAAGCAGGCAAACGGCGCGGTGTTAGTCCGTTACGGCGACACGGTTGTTTTATCAACAGCAACAGCATCTAAAGAACCAAAGAACTTAAACTTCTTCCCGCTTACAGTGAATTACGAGGAGCGTTTGTACGCAGTCGGAAAAATTCCTGGAGGCTTCATTAAGCGCGAGGGCCGTCCAAGTGAGAAGGCCATCTTGGCGAGCCGCTTGATTGACCGTCCAATCCGCCCGCTGTTTGCGGATGGCTTCCGCAACGAAGTCCAGGTCATCAGCATGGTTATGAGTGTGGACCAGGATTGCTCTTCTGAAATTGCTGCAATGGTCGGTTCATCTCTGGCATTGTCCGTCTCCAATATTCCGTTTGAAGGACCGATTGCCGGTGTGATTGTTGGCCGTGTAAATGAAGAATTCATTATTAATCCGACAGTTGAACAGGCCGAGCAAAGCGATATCCACCTTGTGGTAGCCGGTACAAAGGATGCCATCAACATGGTAGAAGCCGGTGCCAACGAAGTGCCGGAGGAAGTCATGCTTGAGGCCATCATGTTTGGCCATGAGGAAATTAAGCGCCTGATTGCATTCCAAGAGGAGATTGTACAGGCAGTCGGCCAGGAGAAGATGGAGGTTGCGCTGTACGACGTAGACGCGGAGCTGGCGCAGGAAGTGCGCGAAATGGCGGAAGCGGATATCCTGTCTGCAGTCCAGGTGCATGAAAAGCATGCGCGTGAAGAAGCAATTACAGCAGTGAAAAAGCGTGTGCTGGCCCACTATGAAGAACAGGAAGCAGCACCGGAAACCATTTCACAAGTGAACGAAATGTTGTACCGCCTTGTGAAGGGCGAAGTACGCCGCCTGATCACAGTGGAGAAGGTGCGTCCGGATGGCCGCAAGGTGGATGAAATCCGTCCGCTGGCTTCTGAAATCGGCCTGCTGCCGCGCACACACGGATCAGGCATGTTCACACGCGGCCAGACACAGGCGCTCAGCGTGTGTACGCTCGGTGCACTTGGCGATGTGCAAATTTTGGATGGCCTTGGCATTGAAGAGTCCAAGCGCTTTATGCATCACTATAACTTCCCGTTGTTCAGCGTCGGTGAGACAGGTCCGATCCGTGGTCCGGGCCGCCGTGAAATTGGTCATGGTGCCCTCGGTGAGCGTGCGCTTGAGCCTATCATTCCATCTGAAAAGGACTTCCCATACACAGTCCGTCTGGTATCTGAAGTGCTGGAATCCAACGGTTCCACTTCACAGGCATCCATTTGCGCAAGCACGCTTGCACTCATGGACGCGGGTGTGCCGATTAAGGCGCCGGTGGCCGGTATTGCCATGGGTCTGGTTAAGTCCGGAGAGCACTATAGTGTACTGACGGACATCCAAGGCATGGAAGACCACCTCGGCGATATGGACTTTAAGGTAGCCGGAACGGCAAAAGGCGTAACCGCATTGCAAATGGATATCAAGATCGAAGGCTTGTCCCGTGAAATCCTGGAAGAGGCACTGCAGCAGGCGAAAATCGGCCGTATGCAAATTCTGGAGCACATGCTGTCCATTATCGACAAGCCGCGCAGCGAGCTGTCTCCATATGCGCCAAAGATTCTGATCATGACAATCAACCCTGACAAGATCCGTGACGTAATTGGGCCAAGCGGCAAACAAATCAATAAGATTATTGAGGAAACTGGCGTCAAGATTGACATTGAGCAGGATGGAACCATCTTCATCGCGTCTACCAATGAGGAGATGAACCAGAAGGCGAAGAAAATTATCGAGGATATTGTCCGTGAAGTGGAAGTGGGACAAGTGTACCTTGGTAAAGTAAAACGCATTGAAAAGTTCGGTGCCTTTGTAGAGCTCTTCACGGGCAAGGACGGCCTGATTCACATCTCTGAATTGGCTGAAGAGCGTGTCGGCAAGGTAGAAGATGTGGTGGCAATCGGTGATGACGTGCTTGTGAAGGTCATTGAGATTGACAAGCAGGGACGTGTCAACCTATCCCGCAAAGTCCTGTTGAAGGAACAGCGCGAAAAAGAGCAAAAAGCACAAGAAGCACAAGAGCAGCAATAAGAGCCGGGCATCCGGCTCTTATTTTTGTTCTATACTATAGACGGGGGACATAATGTGTTTTGAGGGGGTTGTCTGATGAAAAAATATATATCAGCTGGATTGATCCTTCTTATTGCCTTCGTCTTGGTACAGAACTCTTATACTGCTTCGTATCTGCAAACGATCAGAAGCACGGCTGCTTCCAAGTCTGTTTCTCCCTTATATGCAGAGATTCAGGAGAAGGCCAAGAAGTATTACATTCCTGCACAGGATGCAGTGGTGGATAAAGTGTGGAAGGCCACGCCCGGGTATAACGGCCGCCTGGTGGATGTACAGGCCTCCTACGAGAGCATGAAGAAGGGCAAGGTATTTGATGAGAACAAGCTCGTGTTCCAAGAGGTGAGGCCGAAGGTGCACCTGCAGGATTTGCCGCCTGCCCCCGTTTACCGCGGGCATCCGGATAAGAAAATGACGGCACTTACGGTAAATGTTGCCTGGGGAAACGAATATATCCCATCGATGTTAGAGATATTAAAAAAGCATAAGGTAAAAGCCACCTTCTTCTTGGAAGGACGTTGGGCCAAGGAGAATCCAAGTATGGCCAAAATGATTGCGGATGCCGGACAGGAGATCGGAAACCATTCGTATACACATCCCAATATGAAGCTGCTGTCAGCAGCGGCTATCCGTGAGCAGCTGTCCAAAACAAACGAAATTATTGAGGCAGCCACAAATCGCAAAGTGCGGTGGTTTGCTCCGCCAAGCGGCAGCTTTCGTGATGAAGTTGTCAGCATAGCAGATGAAATGGGAATGGGAACGATTATGTGGACTGTCGACACCATTGATTGGCAGCGGCCTGAGCCAAGTGTACTGCTTCAGCGGGTGCTTGGAAAGATGCATCCGGGAGCCATCGTGCTCATGCATCCAACCTCCTCCACGGCAAAATCACTGGATACCCTTATTGTCCAACTGAAGGAGAAAGGCTATCAGATTGGCACCGTATCTGCTTTATTGGATGAAAAACGGCTGGAACCGTGAGAATTACATGACATTGCTTCGTAAACTTGCTATGATTAGGAAATAGACAAACTGTCTGTTGTAACAAGATCACATGTCTTAGGAGGATGGCACTTGATTAATAAATATACATGCAGCAACGGAGTCCGCATTGTGTTTGAACACATTCCGACTGTGCGTTCCGCCGCCATTGGCGTTTGGATCCACACAGGCTCCCGCAATGAAAATGAGATAAATAACGGCATTTCCCATTTCTTGGAGCACATGTTCTTTAAGGGGACGGCATCCCGCTCAGCCCGCGAAATTGCGGAGTCCTTCGACAGCATCGGCGGACAGGTGAATGCCTTCACTTCCAAGGAATACACCTGCTATTACGCAAAGGTGCTGGATGAGCATGCGGAATATGCTCTTGAGATCCTGGCAGACATGTTTTTCAACTCCACCTTTGTAGAAGAGGAATTGGAAAAGGAAAAGAACGTGGTGTACGAGGAAATCAAGATGTATGAGGATACACCCGATGATATCGTCCATGATATCCTGACGAAAATTACATATGAAAACCACCCGCTGGGATATCCAATCCTTGGCACAGAGGATACCTTGGCGACTTTTACAGGAGATACACTCCGACAGTACATCAAGGATCACTACACGCCGGAAAATGTCGTCATCTCCATTGCCGGAAATGTGCCGGAATCCTTTATGAAGGCTGTAGAGGGATATTTTGGCCACTATCAGGGAACAACGAACAAGCAGCAAATACATAAGCCGGAGTTTCATTTCAACCGTTCTGCCCGCAAGAAGGAAACAGAGCAGGCCCATCTTTGCCTTGGCTATAAGGGGCTGAGTGTGGGAGACGAGAATGTGTATGATTTAATCGTGCTGAATAATATTCTAGGCGGCAGCATGAGCAGCAGACTGTTCCAGGAAGTGCGTGAACAGCGCGGTTTGGCTTACTCTGTGTTCTCCTATCATTCCTCCTATGAGGATACGGGAATGATGACGATCTATGCGGGAACAGGCAGCCAGCAACTGGATACGCTGTATGAAACAGTCCAGCAAACACTGGCGCAGCTGAAGGACACGGGCATCACAGAGAAGGAATTGAAGAACAGCAAGGAACAGCTGAAGGGGAACCTTATGCTGAGCCTGGAGAGCACAAACAGCCGGATGAGCCGCAACGGAAAAAATGAATTGCTGCTCGGCAAGCATCGCTCACTCGATGAAATTATTGAAAGCATTAATGATGTCACCAAGCAAAAAGTGGATGCACTGATTCGCCGTACCTTTACAGATGAATTTTCTGTTTCTCTGATTTCGCCTGCAGGGGAACTGCCGAAAGCCCTTGCCTACAAGTAATCTTGTAGGCATTTTTTGATGGGACTGGGCATACGTGTAAGTACGGGGGTGAGGAGCTTGCGGCTGAGTGAACTGAGCGGGAAGGAAATTGTGGATTTGCAGCGGGCGGAACGGATGGGGGTGCTGGGACAGGCCGATCTGGAAATTGATGAAACAGATGGCCGGATTCATGCGTTGATTATTCCGTTGGGGAAATGGAATGCGTTCAAGCGTCCGCAACAGGAAGTGCGGGTTTCCTGGAATCGCATACGCAAGGTTGGGCAGGACATGATTATCTTTGATTTGTCTGACAGTCCATTGGATTGAGAAAAGACGAAGAAGCCACAGGGCTTCTTCGTCTTTTTTCATGCAGACGTATCACCCACCTTCCCGCTTTGACATATGATGTGGAGGAAAACAGCGAGATAGGCGAATTTCTTATATGACTTCATGAGCTCAAGAAAGAAGAAGGTGAAGCACGATATGTTAACGAATATGCACGTGGCAGTGGTCGGCGGAGATGCACGGCAGCTCGAGGTGATCCGCAAGCTGATTGAGTTGGATGCGAAGCTCTCGCTGGTCGGCTTCGACCAGCTGGACCATGGATTCACCGGCGCATCCAAGGAGCAAATTCAAACGTTGGACTTTTCTTCGCTTGATGCAATGATTCTGCCAGTGGCGGGAACAAATGCGGAGGGCGGGGTTGATACTATTTTTTCAAATCAGAAGGTAGTGCTGACCAAGGAACAGATTGAACAGACGCCTGCTCATTTTACTATCTTCTCAGGCATCAGCAATGCATACTTAGACAGCTTGGCAGCCTCCACAAACCGCAAGCTGATCCGGCTGTTTGAGCGTGATGATGTAGCCATTTACAACTCGATTCCGACCGTGGAAGGAACGATTATGATGGTGATTCAGCATACGGATTATACCATTCACGGATCGCGTGTCGTTGTGCTTGGCTTTGGCCGCACCGGGATGAGCGTTGCCCGAACCTTCCACGCACTCGGCGCAAATGTCCGGGTTGGCGCGCGGCGCTCGGAGCATCTGGCCCGCATCAGTGAAATGGTCATGGTGCCGTTCCATATGAACGACATTGAGAAGGAAGTGCAGAATGCGGACGTTGTCATTAATACCATTCCGCATCAGGTGGTGACGGCAAGCGTCATTTCGAAAATGCCGGCCCATACCTTAATCATTGATTTGGCCTCCAAGCCTGGCGGAACGGACTTCCGTTATGCCGAGAAACGCGGCATCAAAGCCTTCCTGGCTCCCGGTCTTCCCGGTATTGTAGCCCCGAAAACTGCCGGGCAGATTTTGGCAAATGTATTATCTTCCCTCTTGCAGGATTTGCGATTGAGAAAGGAGACAACAGCATGAGCTTAAAAGGAAAACGTATCGGATTTGGATTTACAGGATCGCATTGCACCTATGAGGAAGTGATGCCGTATCTGCAGCAGCTTGTGGATGAAGGAGCAGAGGTGCGGCCGGTTGTATCCTACACGCTGAAACATACAAACACCCGTTTCGGAGAAGGAGAAGAGTGGATCAAGAAAATTGAAGCCATTACAGGCTTTACGGCTATTGACAGTATTGTCGGCGCAGAGCCGCTTGGACCGAAAATTCCGCTTGATGTCATGGTCATCGCCCCAATGACAGGCAATTCCATGAGCAAGCTCGCCAACGCGATGACAGATTCCCCTGTGCTCATGGCTGCCAAAGCCACCCTGCGCAATTGCAAACCGGTTGTGTTGGCCATTTCCACAAACGATGCCCTTGGGCTGAATGGCGTGAACCTGATGCGCCTGATGGCAACGAAAAACATATACTTTGCCCCGTTCGGCCAGGATGCCCCGGATAAGAAGCCGAACTCCATGGTGGCGCGAATGGAGCTGCTGCGGGACACAATTACAGCAGCACTTGAGGGCAAGCAGCTTCAGCCTGTCATTGTAGAAAAATACCGCTATATGAATTAATACTCATCTTAAGAAATATTTTTTCGAAAAAAGTCGTTATTCCTGCGCTACATTATGATAAAATTGTTCTATTAAAAAGATGGAGCGGGTAACCTCCATCTTTTTCCAAAGTCAGAAAGGGGCATAGTGATGGAAAAGAAGCAATCTTTTCATGTCGCTGTAGTTGGAGCAACCGGCGCAGTAGGAGAACAAATGTTACAAACGTTAGAAAGCCGTAACTTCCCAATGGAGAAGTTAACGCTTTTGTCATCTAAACGTTCTGCAGGAAAGACCATCGTATTTAAAGGCCAAGAGTTAACGGTACAGGAGGCGACACCGGAAAGCTTCGAAGGTGTGGATATTGCCCTGTTCAGCGCAGGCGGTTCTGTATCCAAGGCGCTGGCCCCCGAGGCGGCGAAACGCGGCGCGATTGTAGTGGATAACACAAGTGCATTCCGTATGGATGAGCATACACCGCTTGTCGTTCCTGAAGTGAACGAAGCTGACTTACAGACACATAATGGCATTATTGCCAATCCAAACTGTTCCACGATTCAGATGGTGGTGGCACTCGAGCCGATCCGCCAGCAATACGGCCTGAAAAAGGTCATCGTTTCCACATATCAAGCTGTGTCCGGCGCGGGAGCCGCTGCGGTTCAAGAACTGCACAATCAAGCGCGCGCCATGCTGAACGGGGAGCAGCCGGAGGCGGACATTCTGCCTGTGGGCGCATTAGATAAGCATTATCCGATTGCGTTCAATGCCATTCCGCAAATTGATAAGTTTGAGGATAACGGCTTTACATTTGAAGAAATGAAGATGATTAACGAGACGAAGAAAATCATGCACATGCCCGAGCTGGAAGTAGCCGCAACATGCGTGCGTCTGCCTGTTGTAGCCGGCCATTCTGAATCTGTTTATATTGAAATAGAGCAGGAAGGCGTAACAGCTGATGAGCTGCGTGCTTTGCTGGCAAACGCTGAGGGGATTGTACTGCAGGATAATCCGGCAGAGCAGGAGTACCCGATGCCGTTATACGCAGCCGGCAAGAATGATGTATTCGTGGGCCGAATCCGCAAAGACTTGAATAACGACAAAGGCTTCCACCTGTGGATCGTATCCGATAACCTGCTGAAGGGCGCTGCCTGGAATTCTGTACAAATTGCAGAGCGTTTGGTGAAGCTTGGGCTAGTGTGACATCTAAAGAGGTGCAAACATGAAGATTATTGTACAAAAATTTGGCGGTACATCCGTGCGGGATGCGAACGGACGGAAGCATGCGCTGAAGCATATTTCACGGGCATTAGAAGAAGGCTATAAGGTGGTATGTGTCGTATCGGCCATGGGCCGCAAAGGCGAGCCTTATGCGACAGATACGCTGCTGGGCCTTGTGGGAGGCAAACACTCTTCCATTTCCAAGCGCGAGCAGGATTTGCTGATGGGCTGCGGCGAGCTCATTTCCGCAGTTGTGTTTTCCAACATGCTGAATGAGTGTGGCCTGGAGGCGACGGCGTTGACCGGGGCGCAGGCCGGCTTTTTGACAAATGAAGAATTCACAAATGCACGCATTCTGGAAATGAAGTGCGACCGGATTACGGAAATGCTGCAGGACTATGACGTAATCGTGGTGGCCGGCTTTCAGGGGCAGACAAGAGACGGCGATGTCACGACATTGGGGCGCGGCGGCAGCGATACCTCCGCCTCGGCCCTCGGCGTCGCGCTCGGGGCGGAATACATTGACATTTTCACCGACGTAGAGGGTGTGATGACAGCGGATCCGCGCATTGTAAAGGACGCCCGTCCTCTTGATGTGGTGACCTACAATGAAATTTGCAATATGGCCTACCAGGGTGCGAAAGTCATCCATCCGCGTGCCGTGGAGATTGCGATGCACGCCAAAGTGCCGATTCGAGTCCGCTCCACCTATTCTGACAATACCGGTACGCTGGTGACGGCTTATGACGGAGCGGTCAGGGGCGGAGATGTGCAGGAGCATTTGGTGACGGGGATTGCCCATGTTTCCAACGTCACGCAAATTAAGGTGCTGGCAAAAGACGGCCCTTACGATTTACAGGCACAGGTCTTTAAGGAAATGGCAAAGGAAAAGATCAGCGTGGACTTTATCAATATCTCGCCGACAGGTGTCGCATATACTGTCAGCGATGATGTTGCGGACCACGCGGTTGGCGTGCTGCGCAGCATTGGCTATGAGCCGATCGTAACCCGCCATTGTGCCAAGGTGTCCATTGTGGGCGCCGGCATTACAGGTGTACCGGGCATTACATCCAAGATTGTGACGGCATTGTCTGAAAAAGGGATTCAAATTTTACAATCCGCTGACAGCTACACGACGATCTGGGTGCTCGTCCGGGAAAGCGACATGGTTGAGGCTGTGAATGCCCTGCATGACGCGTTTCATTTCTCTGCCACTGAGCAGGCGGAGTATAAGGAGTGAAAGCATGATTGATTTTGGTACAGTTGCCACGGCGATGATTACGCCGTTTGATAAAAATGATAATGTAGACTTTGCGAAAACAACACAATTGGTGAATTACCTGATTGAAAACGGAACGACCGCCCTGGTTGTGGCAGGTACAACAGGTGAATCTCCAACGCTGACAACAGAGGAAAAGGTGGCGCTGTTCCGCCATGTTGTGCAGGTGGCAGCCGGCCGTGTACCGGTTGTAGCCGGTACCGGCAACAACAATACACAGGCTTCCATCGAGCTGACAAAGAAGGCAGAGGAAGCTGGTGTGGATGCGGTCATGCTGGTTGCGCCGTATTATAACAAACCGAATCAAGAAGGGCTGTATCAGCACTTCAAGACCATCGCAGAAAGCACAGAACTGCCGGTTATGCTGTACAATATCCCCGGCCGCTCTGTTGTTACGATGTCTCCTGACACAATCGCCCGTCTCGCACAGCTTCCAAATGTAGTGGCCTTGAAGGATGCGGGCGGAGATGTATTGGCCATGACAGAGGTGATTGAGAAAACCGATGACTCCTTCATGGTATACAGCGGTGATGACGGTCTTACATTGCCGGCTATGGCAATCGGTGCAAAGGGCGTCATCTCTGTTGCTTCCCACGTAATCGGCAATGAATTGCAGGAGATGATTGCGGCATTTCAGGCCGGTGATTTCGGCAAGGCGCAAAAGCTGCATCAGCTCGTGCTTCGGATTACAAAGGCCCTCTTCATGGCCCCGAATCCGACACCAGTGAAAACAGCACTGCAAATGCGCGGCCTGGATGTTGGTTCGGTGCGGCTGCCGCTTGTTCCGCTGACAGAAGAGGAGCGCCAGCGCCTGTACGCGGTACTGCAAACCATCTCACATTAACAAAAACCCGGTCCTGGACCGGGTTTTTCTGTTCTTTGCCTTTGCCGCCAGATTGCTTCCTGCAATGGGTATATCCACGTAAGCGCCCCCCAAAAACAGCATTTTTCATGCAGAGAGAGACACGCGCGGCTTAGCTGGACATTCCTCCTTTGCTAGAATTTCGCTTGTATTCTATTTCTTGTATCATGTATAATAGCCCTAAGTGACTTAGTACGGGTATGCACAGCACAAGTAGGAGGCTAAGAAGTGAGAGAGACAGAATCACAATCGATAAAAGTATTTGCCCTCGGCGGCGTGGGGGAAATCGGGAAGAACATGTATGTCGTGGAAGTGGACTCCGATATCTTTGTCGTAGATGCGGGGCTTATGTTTCCGGAAGACGAAATGTTCGGAATAGACATTGTAATACCGGACATCACCTATTTAGAAGAGAACAAGGACCGCGTGCGCGCGCTCTTTTTAACACATGGACATGAAGATCATATTGGCGGTATTTCGTACATACTCAGAAAATTATCCGTGCCTGTATATGGAACTCGTTTAACACTAGGTCTCGTGGAGGACAAGCTGAGCGAAGCGGGTCTTCTCGGACGCGTCACTTTAAAAACCATTGATGCGAACTCCATCATAGAGTTCAACCATGCCACTGTATCCTTCTTCCGTACCACCCACAGCATCCCGGATGCAGTAGGGGTGTGCGTCCACACGTCCCAAGGGGCTGTTGTATATACAGGCGACTTCAAGTTTGACCAGACACCGGTGGACCGCTACGGCTCAGATATGGGGAAAATGGCACAGCTTGGAAATGAAGGTGTGCTTTGTCTGTTATCTGACAGCACCAATGCGGAGCGTCCGGGATTCACCGGCTCCGAAAAGGCAGTCGGGGTAGAAATCTCCAAAGTCGTTTACAGTGCGGAAGGACGTGTAATTGTAGCTTCTTTCGCTTCCAATGTCCATCGTTTGCAGCAGGTGTTTGATGCATCCTATGAGCATGGACGCAAGGTCGCGGTGGTTGGCCGAAGCATGGTGAAGGTCGTGGATATCGCCCGGAATCTTGGGTACTTGCATATTCCGGACGGCATGCTGATTTCACCGCAGGATATCGAAAACTACCCGGAGCGCCAGATCACCGTTCTGACGACGGGAAGCCAAGGAGAACCAATGGCGGCACTGTCCCGGATGGCCAAGAATGCCCACAAGCAGGTTACCATCCGCAAAGGGGACACGGTCATCATCGCTGCTTCCCCTATCCCTGGGAATGAAACTTCGGTTTCAAAAACAATTGACCTTCTGTTCCGCGCAGGAGCCAATGTTGTCTACTATGGCGAAAAGAAAATTCACGTATCAGGGCATGGCAGCCAGGAAGAGCTGAAGCTGATGCTGAATCTGATGCGCCCGAAATACTTCCTGCCGGTGCACGGCGAGTTTCGCATGCAAAAGGCACATGCGCGTTTGGCACAGGATGTCGGAATTGACCGCGACCGTATTTTCATTGTGGAAAAGGGCGATGTTATAGGCTTCCGTGACGGAATTGCCCAAACCGGAACAAGAGTGCAAGCGGGAAATATTCTCATCGATGGGCTTGGTGTGGGAGATGTCGGCAATATTGTGCTGCGTGACCGCAAGCTCTTATCACAAGATGGAATTCTGGTAGTCGTCATTACCCTCAGCAAAGAAGCGAAGCGCATCATTTCCGGGCCAGAAATTATTTCTCGCGGCTTTGTATATGTGAGGGAGTCCGAACAACTCATTGACCATTCCACGAAGCTGGTTCGGGAAATTGTGGAGCAGTCCATTAAGGAATACTCCATTGAGTGGTCCACGCTCAAGCAAAGTGTGCGTGATGCCCTTGGGCAGTTCCTGTTTGAAAAAACAAAACGCCGCCCGATGATTTTGCCAATCATTATGGAAGTATAAAATAGATAAAAAGCTGATTCCAATGTTTCGGAGTCAGCTTTTTTCTTGTTGTCCAGCTGCGGGGGGCAGTCGGACCCCCTTCACTTTTCTTAGTTCGCATGAAAACGGCGTGTTTACAGATACTAGTGCTATACCAGCGAAAGGAGAAGGTGTCATGACACATCGCGAATACATACAGAGCGAGCAGGAGCCGGCGAAAAAGGAAGAGACGAAAGACTCAATCGTTGAAAAGATCCAGCAGCTCGGCCAAACAAACGTGCCCCAGATGAATGAGTCACGCATTCACTGCCTTACCATTGTCGGCCAAATTGAAGGGCATGTTCAGCTGCCGCCGCAAAATAAAACAACCAAGTATGAGCACGTAATTCCGCAAATCGTGGCAATAGAGCAAAATCCAAAAATTGAGGGGCTTTTAATTATTTTAAATACAGTAGGCGGAGATGTGGAGGCGGGCCTGGCCATTTCCGAGATGATTGCCTCTCTGTCCAAGCCGACAGTGTCCATTGTACTGGGCGGCGGACATAGCATTGGGGTTCCGATCGCTGTGGCAACCGACTATTCGTATATTGCGGAAACAGCTACGATGACCATTCACCCCATCCGCCTGACAGGTCTTGTCATCGGAGTTCCGCAAACCTTTGAGTACCTGGATAAAATGCAGGAGCGTGTCATCCGCTTTGTAACCAAGCACTCCAAGGTCACAGAAGACCGCTTTAAGGAACTGATGTTTGCGAAAGGAAATTTAACCCGGGACATTGGCACAAATGTGGTCGGCATGGATGCGGTGAAATACGGTCTGATTGATGGGGTTGGCGGCATTGGCGAGGCGATCCGCAAGCTGAATGAAATGATTGAAGCGCGCAAAAACGATGCGGGAAGAATGCTGCAATGATTTTATACACCATTGTACCCGAGCAAATGATTTATCCAATGGATGAGGCCGTGTACACAACGCAGCGGGTAGTGAATTGCAACGGAGCTGACCTTGTTGTGGCAATGGGGCCAAACCAGCAGTATGAAATTATCCGTGTCATGAGCACTGACCCACAGCATTATTTGCAATATGAACCCGGACAGCAAATCTGGATTCATTGAAAAGCAGGAAAATGAGGGGAAACTATAGTATAATAACCATAAAGTGAAAAGGCAGCCAGCATCGGCTGCTTTATTCTGTTTGCAATGATAGTTTGAGGTGAAAAGATGGCAAAGCAAAAGCAAAGAGGAAGAAAAACGAAAGGAAGACAAGCACTGCAGCTTACGATGCGCTACGAGATTGTCGGACTGGCATTATTTGCGCTCTCTCTTATTACAATTTTACAGCTTGGGGTGGTCGGCAAAGCACTTGTTCTGTTCTTCCGTTTCTTCTTTGGACAATGGTATATGATTGGACTGCTGGCCGTCATTGCCCTGAGCGTGTATTTTGTAGTAAAGCGGCAGTGGCCCAATCTGTTGAGCAAGCCAATTATTGGAGGCTGTCTCATCGTTCTCGCCATTTTGATGTTCAGCCATATTACGCTGTCCAACCTGTTGGCAAAGGATGGAACCTTCCAAAATCCCTCCATCATCCTGAACACAAAGGAATTGTTCCTGCTGGAGGCTAAGGGAAAGGTGAATGGCTATAATTTGGGCGGCGGGATGCTCGGCGCGCTCATGTTTGCTTCCTGCTTCTTTCTGTTTGATGAGGCGGGGGCTTATATTGTTGGCTCCATTATGGTGCTGCTCGGCATCCTTTGCATTACAAACCGCCATTTAGGTGAAGTGCTGCATCCGGTGCTCATTCTGGTCAAGAAGCAGCTGCAGGCATTCGGCAATGATTTTACGGATTGGAAGGAGCGGCGGGCAGCGGAGGCGGCCGAGAAGAAAAAGACGGCCAAGACACGAAGCGAGCGAAAGCTCCAGCCGGAGTGGGACGAAGAGGAAGATGGGCAGGAAGCCGCGGTACCTGTTGGAAAACGGGAGAACGATTTAATTATCCGCAATTTTGCTGAGACAGACCCTGAGCTGCCGGAGGAGGAGCAAATTGAAGAGGCGTCCGTACCGAAAAGCAGGACCTTGAAAATCAATCTGCACACACAAGCGGCAGAGGACAGCAAGCCGGAGCGCAAGGCAAAAGCGGCAGAGCCTGTTTCTCCAATTCTCTACAGCAGCGTGGAAAACAAAGATTACTTGCTGCCGCCGCTGGATTTGCTCCGATTGCCGGATAATCCGCAGACCGGCATGAACAAGAAGAAAATTAAAGAAAATGCCGGGAAGCTGGAGCAAACCTTCCAAAGCTTCGGCGTGAATGCAGAGGTGCTTGAGGTCAGCCAAGGGCCTGCTGTGACAAAATACGAGGTGCTTCCAGGCCCGGGCGTCAAGGTAAGTAAAATTGTGAATTTAAGTGATGATTTGGCGCTGGCGCTGGCGGCAAAGGATATTCGCATTGAGGCGCCGATCCCGGGGAAATCCGCAATTGGGATTGAAGTGCCGAATGAAGAGGTTGCAGTGGTTACCTTACGCCAAGTGCTGGAGGCGAAGGAAGAGTATCGGACGGATGAAAAACTGCTCATTGGACTCGGACGTGATATTACCGGCGAAGCAGTGATGGCACCGCTGAATAAGATGCCCCACCTTCTTGTGGCCGGTGCAACCGGAAGCGGAAAAAGTGTATGCATCAATGGGATTATTACGACCATCCTCATGCGGGCGAAGCCGCATGAAGTGAAAATGATGATGATTGATCCGAAAATGGTGGAATTAAACGTATACAATGGAATTCCGCATTTGCTGGCGCCGGTTGTGACAGATCCAAAGAGGGCTTCGCAGGCGCTGAAGAAGGTAGTCAGCGAAATGGAACGGCGCTATGATTTATTTTCACATAGCGGCACCCGTAATATTGAAGGCTATAATGAATATGTCAAGCAATATAACGAGCACGCTGAAGCAAAGCAGCCGCTGCTTCCGTATATCGTGGTCATTGTTGATGAACTTGCGGACCTGATGATGGTCGCTTCCTCTGACGTGGAGGACTCCATTATGCGGTTGGCGCAAATGGCCCGTGCGGCCGGCATTCACTTAATTATTGCCACACAGCGTCCATCCGTAGACGTCATCACAGGGGTTATTAAAGCCAATATTCCATCCCGTATTGCCTTTGCTGTATCTTCCCAAACAGATTCCCGCACTATTCTTGATTCAGGCGGAGCGGAGAAGCTGCTTGGCCGGGGGGATATGCTGTTCCTGCCAATCGGATCCTCCAAGCCGGTGCGTGTGCAGGGGGCATTTCTGTCGGATGATGAGGTGGAAAATGTCGTCCAATATGTCATTTCCCAACAAAAGGCGCAATATCAAGAGGAGATGATCCCTGCTGACGGGGGAGACAGCTATCAGGAGGTGGAGGACGAGCTGTACGAGGAAGCAGTCCAGCTTGTGGCAGAAATGCAGACAGCCTCGGTATCCCTTCTGCAGCGCCGTTTCCGCATCGGCTATACCCGGGCGGCCCGCCTGATTGATGCGATGGAGCAAAATGGTATTGTCGGGCCCTATGAGGGCAGTAAACCGCGAGAGGTGCTTATAAAAGATATACAGGAAAAAAGCTCATAAGGGGGCTTTTTTTCTTTTTGTATGAAGTGTCGAAATTTGTTGACCTGATTGGCATACCATGGTAAGATAACCACGGATTAAGCTTGTACAGATCGTAAGGTACATAAAACAAGATGGAATTGTATAGCTTTACCTCATATAGAGTTGGAGATAAGGTCCAAACGTTTCTACCCGGCAGCCGTAAACCGCCGGACTATGAGGGGAAGAGGCACCTTTGTGCGTCCGCTTTCTCTCATAAGCGCAGGAGACCGGAGTATAGAGGTGTTTTTATATGCATACACTAGTATGTAAAGCGCTTTCAAATCCTGAAGAAGCCGTATGGACGGCTGATTGAGGCTCCTAGTAAACTACCGAAATATTCATACAAGCGCATAAATAATCTTTATTCGACAAATTGCAACTTTCGTGTTTTGATTTGGACAATTTCGTGATATAGTAAAGATGGAAAAATCAGAACAGATGTCTTACATCAGAGGTCGAATAAGCATACAAACTGGGGGATTAGCATGACAATCAGATCAGATAGTCGGCACCTGTATCTGCGAGTGATCGACCGTATTAAAGAGGACATCAAGGATGGGGTATATAAGGAAAAGCAGAAGCTCCCTTCCGAATTTGACCTTGCGAAGGAACTTGGTGTATCCAGAGCCACGCTCAGGGAAGCACTCCGGATTCTGGAGGAGGAAAATGTGGTCATCCGCAGACATGGTGTCGGGACATTTGTAAATGCCAAGCCGTTATTTTCATCCGGCATTGAGCAGCTGAGCAGTATCACTGATATGATTACGGAAGCCGGCAAGCAGCCCGGCACCATCTTTCTCTCTTCTTTCCTGACCAGCCTGACAGAGGAAGAGCAGGAGAAGTTCCGTACGCATGAGGATTTGCACGTTCTTGCAATCGAACGTGTCCGTACAGCTGACGGGGAGCCTGTTGTATATTGTATTGACAAAATACCTCAGGATATTCTTCCGGACCTGTCTGAATATAAAGAGGAATCGTTGCTCAATATTATTCATAGGAAAACACATAAGCGCATCACATATGCAGTGGCGCACATAGAGCCAATTGGATATCACCCGAAGGTATCACCGATTTTGGAATGTGATCCGGAGACAGCTCTGCTTGTGCTCAAGCAAATGCACTACGACCAAGCTGATCAGCCAATTCTGTATTCCACCAATTATTTCAGGGCGGATAAGTTCAGCTTCCAGGTATTGCGAAAACGCATCTGATGTCCCCATCCTTTTGGGGAGGTGACATATCCAAAGGGGCATCGTGTCGTATATACTTATAGCTTTTATAATTTAGGAGGGGTCAAGGTATGAAGAAAAAAGCAGGTCTATTGCTATCCTTAACGTTGGCAGCAAGCACAATTTTGGGTGCTTGTGGAAACGCTGACAAGAACACAGCTGATAACAAGAGCGGCGGCGATACGAAAAAAGCAGGCAGCTTCAAGGTCGGCATGGTTACTGACACTGGCGGTGTGGATGACAAATCCTTTAACCAATCCGCTTGGGAAGGCTTGAAGAAATTCGGCGGCGACAACAGCCTGAAGGAGAACGAAGGCTATCGTTACCTGCAGTCCGAGAAGGAAGCAGACTATCTGCCAAACCTGACAAAGTTTGCTGAATCCAACTACAATCTGACTTATGGCATCGGCTTCCTGATGGCTGATGCAGTTGGCAAGGTAGCGGACCAGTTCCCGAAAAACAATTTTGCGATCGTTGACATGGTTGTTGATAAGAAGAACGTGGCGAGCATCACATTCAGCGAGAACGAAGGCTCCTTCCTTGTTGGGGTTGTGGCAGCATTGACTACAAAGTCCAACAAAGTGGGCTTCATCGGCGGTGTGGAAAGCGACCTGATCAAGAAGTTTGAATACGGCTTTAAAGCGGGTGTGGCATCTGTAAATCCAAGCATCCAGGTTGTATCCCAGTATGCAGGCGACTTCAACAAGCCGGAAAAAGGAACGCAGTTGGCTTCCACAATGTACGGTCAAGGCGTTGACGTCATTTATCATGCTGCCGGCGGCACTGGCAACGGTGTATTCACAGAAGCGAAGAACCGCAAGAAAAAAGGCGAGAATGTATGGGTAATCGGGGTTGACCGCGACCAGCACCAAGAAGGTATGCCTGAAAACGTAACGCTGACTTCCATGGTTAAGCGTGTAGACGTAGCAGTTGAGCAAGTGTCCAAGCAGGCAATGGAAGGCAACTTCCCTGCAGGCAAGGTTGTAACATTCGGTCTGAAGGAAAATGGCGTTGGGATTGCACCGACAACTGATAACGTAAGCAAGGATGCGCTTGCGAAAGTGGATGAGTTCCAGAAGAAAATTCTTGCTGGAGAACTGAAGGTTCCTGCTACAGAAGCAGACTACAAAACATTTGAAGCATCTCTAAAAAAATAAGGCAACAGCTGAATACAAAGGTTAGTTCCACCGAACTAACCTTTGTGTGTATTTACAATCACGAGAGAAGCATGAAACTTCCAACGGAGGAGGTCTTGTCATGAGTTATGAATATGTAATTGAAATGAACAACATTACGAAGGTATTTCCAGGCATCGTTGCGAATGATAACATCACTCTTCAGGTAAAGCAGGGTGAAATTCATGCTTTGCTTGGCGAGAACGGTGCAGGAAAGTCCACACTGATGAATGTGTTGTTCGGCCTGTATCAGCCTGAGCAGGGCGAAATTAAGATTAAAGGACAGCCTGTCAAAATTACGAACCCGAACATTGCAAATGAGCTTGGTATCGGGATGGTACATCAGCACTTCATGCTGGTGCATAATTTTACTGTTACAGAAAATATCATCCTTGGCAATGAGACAACGAAGGGCGGACGCATCAATATTGAGGATGCGGCCAAAGAAATTCAAAAGCTGTCCGAGCAGTATGGTCTGGCTGTAGACCCATATGCGAAAATTGAGGATATTTCTGTTGGGATGCAGCAGCGTGTGGAGATTTTAAAAACGTTGTATCGGGGCGCAGAGATCCTGATTTTTGACGAACCGACTGCAGTATTGACACCGCAAGAAATCGGCGAACTCATTAACATCCTGAAGCGCCTTGTTTCAGAAGGCAAATCCATCGTGCTCATTACTCACAAATTGAAGGAAATTATGGAGGTTTGTGACCGCTGTACGATCATTCGAAAAGGAAAAGGTATTGGCACAGTCAATATCGCTGACACCAATGAAGATCAGTTAGCGGAGCTGATGGTTGGACGCGAGGTTCATTTTAAGACAGAAAAGTCAGACGCCCAACCACGTCAGGACGTGTTAAAGATTTCCAATCTTGTTGTCCATGATGCACGTAATTTACCTGCTGTAAGAGGACTTGACTTAACCGTTCGTGCAGGGGAGATTATTGGAATTGCCGGAGTTGACGGCAATGGACAGAGCGAACTGATTGAAGCGATTACCGGGTTACGAAAAGTTGAGTCAGGTTCTATTACACTGAACGGGAAGGACGTGACGAACCTGCCGGCCCGGCGCATCACGGAATCGGGAGTAGGGCATATTCCGCAGGACCGCCATAAGCATGGGCTTGTGCTGGATTTCTCGGTAGGAGATAACATGGTGCTGCAAACCTACTATAAAGAGCCTTACTCAAGGGGCGGTGTTTTAAACTTCCAGAAAGTGTATGATAAAGCGCGGGCGCTCATTCAGCAATTTGATGTCCGGACTCCAAGCGAGTTCACAGCAGCACGGGCCTTGTCAGGCGGAAACCAGCAGAAGGCAATCATTGCCCGTGAGGTGGACCGCGACCCGGATCTTTTGATTGCTGCACAGCCGACACGCGGTCTGGATGTGGGCGCCATTGAATTTATCCATAGAAAGCTCATCGAGCAGCGTGATAAGGGAAAGGCAGTATTGTTAATCTCCTTTGAATTGGATGAAGTGTTGAATGTAAGCGACCGGGTGGCCGTTATTTATGAAGGGCAGATTGTGGATGTGGTCAATGCAAAGGAAACAAATGAACAAGAGCTTGGACTTTTAATGGCTGGAGGCAAGCAAAAAGGGAAGGTGAACACAAATGCCTAAGATCACACTCACTCCGCGGATGATTGGCATTTTAGTGCCGGTATTGTCGGCAGTATTTGGTCTCCTTGTTGGGGCGATTGTTATGCTTGTGAGCGGCTATGACCCGATTGCCGGCTACAGTGCTTTAATTGATGGAATGATGGGAACGCCGCGGGCGACGGGCGAGACACTTCGTTCTATGATTCCGCTCGTATTGGCGGGACTGTCTGTTGCTTTTGCATTCCGGACCGGTTTGTTTAATATCGGGGTGGAAGGGCAGCTCCTCGCTGGCTGGCTTGCTGCTGTCTGGGTTGGTTATGGGTTGAATCTTCCTGCCATCATTCATGTTCCGCTTTCCGTCCTGGCTGGAGCAGCTGCCGGAGCGCTATGGGGCTTTGTTCCCGGTTACCTGAAGGGGCGCTTTAGAGTGAATGAGGTTATCGTCACCATTATGATGAACTACATCGCTCTCTACTCGACAAATTCCTTAATCAAAACGTTTATTTATGCAGGCAATGAGAAATCGCACGATATCCAGCCGACAGCAACATTGGCATCAGACTGGCTTGCAGGCTTGACAGGCGGTTCCCGTTTGCATTGGGGGATTGTGGTTGCCTTGCTGGCTGCCGTTATTATGTGGTTTATTTTGGATAAGACAACAATTGGCTATGAATTGAAAGCGGTGGGCTTCAACCAGCATGCTGCCCAATATGCAGGAATGCATGTGCCGCGAAATGTTATGCTCTCCATGTCGATTGCAGGCGCATTTGCCGGTGTCGGCGGAGCAATGGAAGGCTTGGGCACATTCCAAAACATGACGGCGCTTGCTTCCTTTACGGGCATCGGTTTTGACGGTATCGCCGTATCCTTGCTCGGGGCAAACAATGCATTCGGTATTGTATTGGCCGCCCTGTTGTTCGGCGGACTGAAGAGTGCTGCTCCGCAAATGAACTTTACGGCAAATGTTCCTTCTGAACTCATTAACGTGATTATTGCCTGCATTATTTTCTTTGTGGCTTCAAGCTATGTACTCCGCTGGGCATTGTCACGCTTAAGTAAGGAGGAGAAATAAATGAGTTTCGTTGATGTGTTGGCAATTATTGTGACCGGAACTTTATATACGGCCGCTCCGCTCATTTTTACCGCTCTAGGCGGAGTATTCAGTGAGCGTTCCGGCGTAGTTAACATTGCTTTGGAAGGTCTTATGCTGTTTGGCGCCTTTGTAGGCGTGGTAACTTCTCTTCTGCTGGGAGATTCCATGGGGGCAGCGACTCCGTGGATTGGCATTCTCGTGGCAGCACTGGCAAGCGGGATTTTTGCGCTGCTTCATGCGCTGGCATCCATTACGCTTCGTGCAGACCAAACAGTCAGTGGCGTTGCCATTAACTTCCTGGCCCTCGGGTTGAGCGTGTTCGCCATTAAAAAGATCTTTGGCAAAGGACAAACAGATTTTATTAAGTACCGCATTGATAAGATTGATGTGCCGGGCTTAAGTGATATCCCATTCTTTGGGAAAGTGCTGTTCTCCAATGTGCCTTGGACATCGTACATTGCTGTCGTGCTGGCATTTGTTGTATGGTACATTATTTACAAAACACCATTCGGCCTTCGGTTGCGTGCGGTCGGAGAGCATCCGATGGCAGCGGACACAATGGGGATCAATGTATACAGAATGCGTTATACGGCTGTGTTTATCTCCGGTATGTTTGCGGGCATCGGCGGCGCGGTGTTTGCGACTTCCATCTCCGGAAACTTCTCCGGCGGCACCATCAGCGGCCAGGGCTTCCTGGCTTTGGCTGCCATGATTTTCGGAAAATGGCATCCAGTTGGCGCGCTTGGCGCAGCCTTGTTCTTCGGCTTTGCACAGTCTCTTGGAATTACAGGCGGCAGCCTGCCTTATATTAAGGAAATTCCGCCCATCTTTTTGACACTGCTTCCTTATGTGCTGACGATTTTGGCTCTCGTGGGCTTTGTTGGACGCTCGGAAGCGCCGAAAGCACTTGGCACGCCTTACGAAAAAGGGAAACGCTAAGAGAGAAACCCGCATTTGTGCGGGTTTTTTTCATACATAGCAAATAATTGCTTTACTTTAACATAGAATAGGCATAGCCATGCGGGAGTTGCAAACCCTTTGTTAAAAATTGTATATTGGGTACAGATACGTACATAAGGAGGATATGGATATGGAGGTTATGCAGCAACAGATTCATCAGCTGGACGGCTTGACTGTGCACATGATTCCGACTGTGAAGTACAAGACAAACACCCTCGTGCTGCGGCTGAAGGCACCGCTGGCAGAGGAGACCGTGACAGAGCGCGCTCTTTTGCCATACGTGCTGCAGAGCGGGACGGAACAGCTCCCATCTGTGAAGAGTATCCGGCAATACCTGGAGGATTTATATGGTTCAGCATTGGCTGTGGATGTAAATAAAAAGGGCGAAGAACATATTCTTACCTTTTATATGGATGCAGCAAATGAGCGCTATCTGCGCGAAGCTCCGCCACTGCTGGAGAAAACGCTGGCCATGCTGTCTGATGTTTTACTCCGTCCCGCACTGGAGCAAGGGGCTTTCGCTTCTTCCATTGTAGAGAGTGAAAAGCGGGCGCTTCTGCAGCGCATTGAATCCTCTTACGATGATAAAATGAGGTATGCCAATGAACGGCTTGTTGAGGAAATGTGCCAATCAGAGCCATACCGCTTGAATCAGAACGGCCGTAAAGAAGATGTTGCGGCAATCACCCCGGAATCCTTGTATGCCTGCTACCAGCGGGTGCTGCAAGAGGATGAAATGGACTTATACATGATTGGGGATTTGCCGGACAATGCTGTGGAGCTGGTGCAAAAGTATTTTGTGCTGCCAAAACGGGAGGCAACGCCGCAGAAAGCGCCTGCAACGGCAACCCGGCAGGTAGAGGAACGGGAAGTGCAGGAAGAGCAGGATTTGAAGCAGAGCAAGCTGAATATTGGCTACCGGACAAATATTACGTACTGTGACGAGGATTATTTTGTCCTTCAGGTATTCAACGGGCTGTTTGGGGGCTTTTCCCATTCCAAGCTCTTTGTCAATGTGCGCGAGAAAAACAGTCTGGCATATTACGCAGCCTCACGCTATGAAAGCCATAAGGGATTGCTCTTTGTCATGTCAGGCATTGAGTCCGCCAACTATGAAAAAGCGGTAGGTATTATTAAGGAGCAGATGACTGCCATGCGCAACGGTGATTTTACTGATGAGGAGATTGAGCAAACAAAGCTTATGATCAAGAATCAAATTCTGGAGACTGTGGATACTCCGCGCGGCTTGATGGAGCTGCTGTATCACGATGTTGTCGCCCGGTGCAACCGCCCCATGGGCAGCTGGCTCGAGGCCATTGACGGGGTGACGCGGGCGGATATCATTGCCGTGGCAAATAAAATCCAACTCGACACGATCTATCTTTTGCACGGAGTGGAGGGAGCATGACGATGGAAAAAATCCTGTTTGAGCAACTCAAGGAAGAGTTATATTTTGAGCAGCTGTCGAATGGACTGAAGGTGTATATCCTTCCAAAGAGCGGCTTTAATAAGACATATGCCACGTTTACCACGAAATATGGCTCAATCGACAACCGCTTCGTGCCGCTTGGCAAGCAAGAGGAGCTGCATGTGCCGGATGGCATCGCTCATTTCCTTGAGCACAAGCTGTTTGAAAAGGAAGATCATGACGCCTTTCAGCTGTTCAGCAAGCAGGGGGCTTCTGCCAATGCATTTACCTCCTTCACCCGGACTGCGTATTTGTTCTCTTGTACATCCAATGTTGACACAAATTTGCATACACTTCTGGACTTTGTGCAAGCCCCTTATTTTACCGAGAAAACGGTGGAAAAGGAAAAGGGCATTATCGGCCAGGAAATCCAAATGTACCAGGATAATGCGGACTGGCGTCTATATTTTGGCTTAATTGATAACCTGTATGAGAAGCACCCGGTTCAAATTGATATTGCCGGAACGATTGAGTCCATCAGCCATATTACAAAGGATTTGTTGTATGAGTGCTACAACACCTTCTATCATCCGAGCAATATGCTTCTGTTTGTCGTCGGCCCTGTTGATCCCGGCCATATTATGGATCTCGTCAAAGAAAATCAGGGGAAAAAGGATTATCAGGATCAGCCGCCGATTCAGCGCTTCTTTGAGGAAGAGCCGGACCGCGTGGGTACAGCGCGTACAGTAATCCCAATGACGGTGCAGACACCGAAGTGCCTCGTCGGCATGAAGGCAAAACGCAGCACGCGTGCAGGCCGCGACTTATTGAAGCATGAAATTACAGTCACGCTGCTGCTGGATTATTTGTTTGGCAAAAGCTCCAACAACTATGAAGAGCTGTATCAGGCCGGTTTAATCGATGACACCTTCTCCTACGATTACACCGACGAAGGAGGGTTTGGCTTTGCCATGGTCGGCGGCGACACCAAGCAGCCGGATGAGCTTGCGGAGCGGCTGCAGAACATCCTGCTGAAAACAGACTACACCAGCTTGTCGGAAGAGACGCTGTCCCGCGTAAAGAAAAAGAAAATCGGCGGCTTTCTTCGTTCCCTCAATTCGCCGGAGTATATTGCCAACCAGTTTACCCGGTATGCCTTTAACGGCTCCAGCCTGTTTGATGCCCTGCCGGTGCTTGAGGAGGTCAACGTTGCAGATTTGCAGCGGGCAGCTGAAGAATTTGTTGATAAAAAGATGATAAGTATTTGTCAGGTTGTGCCGAAGAACGGCTGATTATCAGATCTGTCCCATATTTGGGACAGATTTTGTTTTGAGAAGAAGGGGGAATCAGACATGAAGAAATATGCCCTGGTTACTGGAGCAAGCGGCGGGATTGGCGGGGCTGCGGCCCGGCAGCTGGCAGCCGACGGCTTTGCTGTATATGTACATTATCACCGCGGCGATGCGAAAATACGGGAGCTGCTGCAAAGTATGCCGCCGGATGCGGAATGTTATCCGGTACAGGCGGATTTAAGTGCCGCATCCGGCGCCGCGCAGTTGCTCGGACAAATTCATCATGAGCTGGATGCCTTTGTTTACGCTGCGGGAAAGAGCCTTTTCGGGCTTGTGACGGATACGTCAGACGATGAACTGGCAGGCATGATTCAGCTGCAGGTAAGCAGCTTATACAAGCTGGGGCAAGCTCTGCTGCCTGCCATGATCCGCAGGCGTGCAGGAAGTATGGTGATTATTTCCTCCATCTGGGGACAGACAGGCGCCTCCTGTGAGGTGCCTTACTCCATGGTGAAAGGGGCGCAAAATGCTTATGTCAAGGCGTTGGCGAAGGAGGTGGCCCCAAGCGGTGTACGGGTCAATGCAATTGCTCCGGGAGCCATTGATACAGACATGCTGCACATGTTCTCGGCCGCAGACCGTGAAGACCTTGCTTCCGATATTCCAATGGGCCGGCTGGGAGCAGCGAAGGAGGTGGCCGAAGCAGTTTCATTCCTGATATCACCCCGTTCCTCCTACATAACAGGACAGGTCATCGGCGTGAATGGAGGCTGGCATTGTTGAATACATAAAACAGGAAAAAGCAGCGCATAGTAATAGGGGATGACCCCAATACATTATGTGAGGTGGAGAAAATATGTCAGTATTAGACAATTTTGATCAATGGAAAGACTTTTTGGGAGATCGTTTAAATGCCGCGCAGGACAAAGGATTGGATGGCAATGCAATCAACGAAATGGCATATCGCATCGGTGATTATCTGGCAAATGAAGTGGAGGCGCGCAATCCGGAGGAGCGTGTCCTTGCAGAATTATGGAAGATAGCTGACGAAGGCGAACAGCACACAATTGCCAATTTGATGATTAAACTGGTACAGGGTCAGCAGTAAGAGAGGAGTTGCTCCTCTCTTTTCTTTATGCCCGATTTCCTTCTGCCGGGAGAGTGGTTTGGCGGAGCTTTTTGCAATCGCCGGACGATTTGCCTTTTCTAATCTGCCGAAATCATATAATATAAAGGGTAGGTGTGAGTAGGCGAAGGGAGTGGAACATATGATCGAATGGTATTTTGAATATGAAATACATAAGAATCGTCCCGGGCTGCTCGGGGACATTTCTTCACTCATCGGGATGCTGGGCATTAACATTACGACGATTAACGGAGTGGATAATGCGCGCCGCGGTCTTCTGCTAAATTGTGAAAATGAAGAGCAAATTGCGAGACTTGAATCAATTTTAAACACAATGGATAATATAACCGTAACTAAATATCGTCAGCCCAAGCTGCGGGATCGCCTGGCAGTCCGGCACGGCAGATACATCCAGCGCGATGCTGACGATAAGAAGACGTTCCGGTTTGTCAGAGATGAACTGGGGCTGCTGGTGGATTTCATGGCTGAGCTGATGAAAAAGGAAGGACATAAGCTGATTGGCATACGCGGGATGCCGCGGGTTGGAAAAACGGAATCAATTGTGGCGGCAAGTGTTTGTGCCAACAAACGCTGGATTTTCGTTTCGTCTACACTCATTAAGCAAACCGTCCGCAGCCAGCTGATCCAGGACGAATACAGCGAGCACAATGTGTTCATTCTGGATGGAATTGTTTCCACGAAGCGGGCAAATGAAAAGCATTGGCAGCTTGTGCGTGAGATTATGAGCATTCCCGCCACAAAGGTCGTTGAACATCCGGATATTTTTGTCAGCCAATCTGAGTATACGCTCGATGACTTTGATTATATCATTGAGCTGCGGAACGATGATGAGGAGGAAATTAAGTATGACCTCGTCGACGAGATAGAGATGGAAAAACGAAATCATTTTTCCATGTTCGACTTCTAAGATTATATTGAGGTGTTAGCATTGACAGAATTAGGAAGAAAGTTACAAGAGGCAAGAGAAGCGAAAGGTCTTTCCCTTGATGAATTGCAGGATGTGACGAAAATCCAAAAGCGCTACCTGGCAAGCATTGAAGAGGGCAACTACGGTGTGCTCCCGGGTGACTTCTATGTGCGTGCTTTCATTAAGCAATATGCTGAGGCTGTGGGGCTGGACCCTGAAGAGATGCTCGCCGAGCATCGCGGGGAAGTGCCCGCAGCTGTTCAGGATGTTCCGTCCCGTATACAAAAATCGAAGGAGACAGTGCCGAACAGCACCTCTTCCCGCATCATGGATTATATGCCGAAGGCTTTAATCGGGCTGCTCGTAATCGCTGTTGCGGTTGGCATTTGGCTTGTGTCACAAGCACTGTATAATCCGAAGAAGCAGCAGGCAGAACAAGGCAGCGTGAAGCCGCAGGTGGAAATGCAAAAGTCGGCTGACTCCGCTCTGCAGGGCGAGGCCAAAGCGCAGGAGAAGCCGGCAGAGAAGCCGGTGGAAAAGAAGACAGAACCCGCGGCGCCGGCCAAGCCTGCACAAGAGCTGAAGGCTGTTTCCACTTCCGGAAAGACTTCGACAATGGAGCTTCGCAACAACGAAGGCTTTATGCTCGAAATTACCGCAAAGGACCGGTGCTATATCGATATTAAAAATGGGGATGGAAAGCTCTTGTTCAGCGGCACTTTGCAGCCAAATGAGACAAAGACGCAGGATTTGTCTGCAGAGGACGTTGTCCGCCTCAATATCGGCAGCACCCCGAATGCTGCCGTTAAAATTAATGGACAGGCCGTTCAATATCCGCAGGACCCGGACAGCAATTATCACCAAATCCTGCTCATTAAGAACATGCGGACACAGCCTGCCCAACAATAGTCATCGTTCCGATGACTTTTTTCAATGAAATTTTGCTTGGAACATGATGGAGGAATCGCAGTGAATTTGCCAAATAAGATTACTATATCAAGAATTTGTCTCATCCCGCTATTCTTGGCTGTTATGCTGATCCCGTTTGATTGGGGTGTATGGCAGCTGGGGGATCATGAACTGCCGGTACAGCACTTTGCCGGAGCGGCTATTTTTATCTTTGCCTCGGCAACAGATTGGGTGGACGGCTACTACGCACGCAAATATGATCTTGTCACAAATCTCGGGAAGTTTTTGGACCCGCTGGCGGACAAACTGCTTGTGTCAGCGGCACTGGTGACATTGGTAGACTTGCATTATATCTATGCATGGGTAGCCATCCTCATTATTACCAGGGAGTTTGCGGTGACCGGCCTTCGGCTTTTGCTGGCGGAAACAGGGGAAGTTTCCGCTGCGAAAATGCTTGGGAAGATCAAAATGTGGACGCAAGTTATAGCTATTTCTGCTTATTTGCTGCACGATGTGCCGCTGCACTGGCTGCCGTTTTCCCTTGCGGATGTGTCCATGGCGGTCGCAGTGCTGTTTACGGTGCTGTCCGGCTGGGATTACTTTGCAAAAAATAAAGGGGTATTTGCGAATTCGAAATAATGGCAATGGGGGAACGATGGATGAACGCAGAAATTCTCGCGGTTGGAACAGAGCTGCTGCTCGGACAAATTGTAAATACAAATGCAGCCTTTATATCCCGCAGGCTGGCGGATGTGGGGGTTCACGTCTACTATCAAACGGTGGTTGGCGACAATGCAGAACGGCTCCGCCAGGCGGTTGAGCTGGCGCGCACACGCGCAGATATCCTGATTTTCACCGGCGGACTCGGCCCGACAAAGGACGATTTGACAAAGGAAACGATTGCGGCTGTGCTGGGAGCCCGGCTGGTCCATGATGAAGCTGCTCTGTCCTATATCGAGGATTACTTCGCGAGAACAGGCCGGCCGTTTACTGAAAATAACCGCAAGCAGGCGCTCGTCCTGCAGGGCAGCACGGTGTTTCCGAATGACCACGGCATGGCGCCTGGAATGGGGCTGCAGCAAGGTGATAAGCTCTACGTGCTGCTTCCTGGCCCGCCAAAGGAAATGAATCCGATGTTTACAAGCTATGTGGAGCCATTCTTGCAGCGGCTGGCCGGGTCTGACGCGCTGCATTCGCGTGTGCTCCGTTTCTTCGGAATTGGCGAATCCCAGCTGGAGCACGTCCTGCAGGATATCATTGACAGCCAAAGCAATCCGACAATTGCCCCGCTTGCGTCTGAAGGGGAAGTTACCCTCCGTTTGACTGCTAAGCACGCGCTGGCGGAAGAGGCATCCCGGATGCTGGATGCGGTGGAAGCACAAATTATGGACCGTGTCGGGGAATATCTTTATGGCTATGATGATGAGACGCTGCACGAAAAGGCAGTGGCCATGCTGCGCAGCAAATCCTTTTCTCTTTCCTGCGCGGAAAGTCTGACTGGCGGATTATTCAGTGAACGCATTACCAGTGTTCCCGGTGTTTCTTCCTTATTTCGCGGTGGAATTGTATGCTACAGCAACGATGTGAAGCAGCAGGTGCTGCGAGTCCCTGCAGAGGTGCTGCAAACGGACGGAGCTGTAAGCGCAGCTTGTGCAAAACTGCTTGCGGAGAACGTCAGGGAATTGCTGGGGACAGATGTCGGCATCAGCTTTACCGGTGTGGCCGGACCTGACAGTCTGGAAGGAAAGCAGCCAGGGACAGTTTATATCGGCATTTCTATTCAAGGGCAGCCATCTGCTGCTGTCGGGCTGCAGCTTGGCGGCAGCCGTCCGCTTGTGCGGGAACGGGCGGTCAAATACGGACTTTATCATTTGTATCGAAAGCTGGAAGAGCTGTGAGGCATTTCAGCTTTTTCTTTGTAGAGCATGGGGGAAGCCGCTGGCTGGAAAACGAAAAAATCGAATAAGTGTTCGTTTTTTATTGGCTTTTTCAAAGCTAAACAGGTATAATAGAAACAGGTAAGAGAAAGAAGGAGGAAATCGAGTGAGCGATCGTCAAGCAGCCTTAGAAATGGCGTTGAAGCAAATAGAGAAGCAGTTCGGAAAAGGCTCAATCATGAAGCTTGGGGAGCAGGCGGAGCGCCGTGTCTCCACAGTGCCAAGCGGATCCGTGGCCTTGGATGTAGCCCTTGGCGTGGGCGGATATCCGCGCGGCCGTATTATTGAAATTTATGGTCCGGAGAGCTCCGGTAAGACAACAGTTGCCCTGCATGCAATTGCAGAAGTGCAGGCACGCGGAGGCCAGGCTGCGTTCATTGATGCTGAGCACGCTTTGGATCCCGTATATGCGCAAAAGCTGGGCGTGAACATTGACCAACTGCTGCTGTCACAGCCTGATACGGGCGAGCAGGGCTTGGAAATTGCGGAAGCGCTTGTGCGCAGCGGTGCCATTGACATCATTGTTATTGACTCCGTAGCGGCTCTTGTACCAAAGGCAGAGATTGAAGGCGAAATGGGAGACTCTCATGTCGGCTTGCAGGCCCGCCTTATGTCTCAGGCACTCCGTAAGCTGTCTGGCGCCATTAATAAATCAAATACAATTACCATCTTTATCAACCAGATTCGTGAAAAAGTGGGCGTTATGTTCGGAAACCCGGAAACAACTCCTGGAGGCCGGGCACTCAAGTTCTATTCCACAATCCGCCTGGAGGTGCGCCGTGCTGAGCAGTTGAAGCAGGGTACGGACATTGTCGGCAACAAAACGAAGATTAAAGTGGTAAAAAACAAGGTGGCTCCGCCATTCCGTGTTGCTGACGTGGATATTATGTATGGAGAAGGCATTTCCCGTGAAGGTGAAGTGCTGGATATGGCTGCTGAACTGGACATCGTTCAGAAAAGCGGTGCGTGGTATTCCTATAATGAAGAGCGGGTTGGCCAAGGCCGGGAAAATGCCAAGACATTCCTGAAAGAGAATAAGGCGATACTTCAAGACATTATGCAGAAGGTTCGCGTGCATTACGGCATTGCAGGCGACACACATGTGGTGACAGAAACAGAGGAAGAAGAAGATCTCAGTCTGTTGGATGAGTAAAAGGCACAGCAATGTGCCTTTTTCTTTGTATGCAGCATGCATTTGTAAAAATTGCAAGCGGCCTTGCGGGTTTTCTGCTTGACAGGCAAAGAAAGTAAACATAGACAAGCCTTGACAACAAAAATGCCTCCCTATACAATGAGAATGTATATTCTTTTTTTACCATTTGCGTCATATTGCCACGATGTGCCGCTATGACGTTCCGGGCAGCTTGCTTGCCCCTCAAAAGAAATACAATGCCATACTGAAATGGAACATGAGGCCCATTAGCAGAAAGGGCCAAATCTCCCCCTGCGTGCAGGCGGGTTTATATCTGATAGCAAGAGGAGGTGAAACTATGAGTGCAATTGTTGCTGTCATCTCCATTTTGCTTGCCCTGGTTATCGGTGCAGTTGTTGGTTTTTTCACACGAAAATCCATTGCAGAAGCAAAAATCAACGGTGCCACGAATGCTGCCAATGCAATCCTTGAGGATGCAAAACGCCAAGCTGAGGCATTAAAGAAGGAAGCGCTGCTTGAAGCGAAGGACGAGATTCACCAGCTCCGGACAGAAGCAGAGCTGGATATCCGGAATCGCAGAAGCGAATTGCAAAAGCAGGAAAATCGTTTGATGCAAAAGGAAGAGAATCTGGACCGCAAGGATGAATCGCTCGATAAACGCGAGCATCAGCTTGAGAGGAAAGAGGACGCCCTTGTATTAAGACAACAGCAGCTTGAAGAGCTGGAAAGCAAAGTGGGATTGCTCGTTCAAAAGCAACAGGAAGAACTGGAGCGCGTCTCTGGTTTAACGCGTGAGGAAGCACGCTCCATTATTTTGGCGAAGGTCGAAAATGAGCTGTCTCACGAGGTTGCCGTTGCCATTAAGGAAAGCGAAGTGCGCGCGAAGGAAGAGGCGGACAAGAGGGCCAAAGAAATTTTGTCCTTGGCTATTCAGCGATGTGCAGCTGATCATGTAGCCGAAACAACAGTGTCTGTTGTCAACCTTCCAAATGATGAAATGAAAGGCCGTATCATCGGGCGTGAGGGTCGCAATATCCGTACGCTGGAAACCTTGACAGGCATTGATTTAATTATTGATGATACGCCGGAAGCTGTTATTTTGTCTGGATTTGACCCGATTCGCCGCGAAACAGCGCGGATTGCTCTCGATAAGCTTGTGCAGGACGGCCGGATCCATCCTGCCCGTATTGAGGAAATGGTGGAAAAATCCAGGAGGGAAGTGGATGAATATATCCGCGAAGTTGGTGAGCAAACGACATTTGAAGTCGGTGTTCATGGACTGCATCCTGACCTGATCAAGATTTTAGGCCGTTTGAAGTTCCGCACAAGCTACGGACAAAACGTCCTGAAGCACTCCATGGAGGTTGCTTACTTGGCAGGCCTTATGGCTGCTGAGTTGGGCGAGGATGAAAAGCTGGCCCGCCGTGCAGGCCTGCTGCATGACATTGGAAAAGCAATTGACCATGAAGTGGAAGGCAGCCACGTTGAAATTGGCGTGGAGCTTGCGACGAAATACAAGGAGCATCCTGTTGTTATTAACAGTATTGCTTCCCACCATGGCGACCGTGAGCCTTCCTCCATCATTGCGGTGCTGGTGGCTGCTGCGGATGCCTTGTCTGCGGCAAGACCGGGTGCGCGCAGTGAAACATTGGAGAACTATATCCGCCGTCTGGAGAAGCTGGAGGAGATTTCTGAATCCTATGAGGGTGTTGAGAAGTCCTTTGCCATTCAGGCTGGACGGGAAGTGCGCATTTTGGTAAAGCCTGACGCGATTGACGATTTAGAGGCGCACCGCTTGGCGCGTGATATTCGAAAGCGTATTGAAAATGAACTGGATTATCCGGGCCACATTAAAGTAACGGTCATTCGGGAAACACGTGCAGTGGAATATGCCAAATAAACAGATTGCATAAGGTGAAAAATAAAGTGGTAGCTTACCACTTTATTTTTTTGGAGTGGAATTTTCAGAAGAGAAAGGGTTACAAGCATGAGAATATTATTTGTGGGAGACGTAGTGGGGTCGCCGGGCAGGCAGATGATTCAAGAGTATGTGCCAAAGCTGAAAAAGAAGTACAGCCCCACACTGACCGTCATTAACGGGGAAAATGCGGCTGCCGGCAAGGGGATTACGGAAGCCATTTACCGGGGATTTCTGGAGATTGGCGCACAGGCTGTTACACTGGGAAACCACGCCTGGGACAACCGGGGGATTTTTGAATTTGTGGAAGAGGCGAAGTATCTCGTCCGCCCGGCCAATTTTCCGGAAGGCACACCTGGAAAAGGCATGATTTTTATTAACAGCAATGGAGTGGAAGTGGCAATTATTAATCTGCAGGGACGGACATTTCTGCCGCCGCTGGATTGCCCGTTTAAGAAGCTGGATGCACTCATTGCAGAGGCGAAAAAGCGGACAAATATCATCTTTGTCGACTTTCATGCTGAGGCAACAAGCGAGAAACAGGCACTCGGGTGGTATGCGGATGGCCGGGTGACGGCGGTTGTGGGAACGCACACGCATGTACAGACGGCTGACAATCGGATTTTGCCTGCAGGAACAGCCTATATTACGGATGTGGGAATGACAGGTCCGTATGACGGCATTCTGGGCGTTGACCGGGAAGCTGTGCTGAAGAAGTTTCTGACAGGGCTGCCGGTCCGTTTTGAAGTCACCAGCGGGCGCACGCAGCTCAGTGCGGTCTTGATTGATGTGGAACCGGCTACAGGGAGAGCGAAGAAGATTCAGCGCATTTTAATCAACGATGATCAGTCCTTTTTTGATTGACGGGCCTCTTTCTTAGTGAATTGAACAAGCCGTCCCTGCCTTTCTTCCTATTAACAGAATTATCCGAAAAGACAATATATTATAATTTTTTCGAAAAATTCATTTGGATAAGCAGGAATACCTTCTCCGCCTCGTGAATATAAGTAAAGTGAACTTAAGCGCTTATATTTCTGAAGGAAAAACGAGGAGGAAACGACGAATGGATATATTAAAGGTGAAAGCAACTTCGGTCCCTAACTCTGTAGCTGGTGCACTTGCCGGAGTAATTCGAGAGCGTGGATCTGCGGAGATCCAGGCAATCGGTGCGGGTGCATTGAACCAAGCGGTAAAGGCAGTAGCGATTGCACGAGGGTTCGTAGCACCGAGCGGCGTGGACTTAATTTGCATACCTGCTTTTACTGACATTATGATTGATGGAGAAGAGCGTACGGCAATTAAGTTAATCGTGGAGCCTCGTTGATGACAGCCTGTTTGCCAGTTGGCAAACAGGCTGTTTTTGTGGTATAGGTGAACAGAAGGGGAGGAAAGCATAATGACTATTTTTGATGCTCACTGTGATGTGCTGTGGCAGCTGTGGCGGAAGAAGCGGAGCTTCACTGATGACCCGTCCCTGCATATTAATTGGAATGGCTTGCGTGACACAGGTGCGAAGCTGCAGTGCTTTGCCATTTATGTGCCGGAGGAAGTGCCAGTGGAGCAGCGCTTCCATGTAGCTTTGGAGATGGTGGACCTGTTCTATACAGAAGTGCTGGGCAAGCATCCGCAGCTGCGCCTGGTTCAAACGAAAAAGGACGCAGAAGCGCTGCAGCAGGGGGAAGTCGGTGCCCTTTTAACGCTGGAAGGCTGTGATGCCATCGGAAGCAATCTGAACTATCTTCGCATCCTGTACCGGCTTGGGGTGCGCTCAGTCGGTCTGACCTGGAATTACAGCAACGCGGTAGCGGACGGGATCAAGAAGCCGCGCGGGGCGGGGCTGTCGTCATTTGGCCGGCAGGTGGTGGAGCAGCTTAATGCATACCGCCTCTGGACAGATGTTTCGCATGTATCTGTGCGCGGATTTTGGGACGTGATGGAGACGGCTCTGTATCCGATTGCCTCTCACTCCAATTGCTTGTCTCTTTGCTCTCATCCGCGGAATCTGACCGATGAGCAGATTACTGCGCTGATTCAGCGGAATGGCATGATTGGGGTTACATTTGTGCCTATGTTTTTGCGGGACGAGAGCCCTGCGCATCTGGAGGATGTGCTGCGGCATCTGGAGCATATTTGTGCCCTTGGCGGCGCCAAGCATGTCGGCTTTGGTTCGGATTTTGACGGCATTGAGGAAACTGTCGTGGGCCTGGAGTCCTACAGAGGCTATGATATGCTGAAAAATGAGCTGATGAAGCGGTACAGCGCAGAGCAGGCTGCCGACTTCTTGTGCAACAATTTTATGCGTCATATTCCGTTCTGAAAACGTTATTATACTAAAATTTATGCGTGGAATATAGCAGAATCTGTGCATTTAAAAAAATGTTAACAAATTTGTTTCAAATTGTTGCATTTTACTCAAAGGAGGTCTAGAATTGTAAACGAATTAGAAAGAATCCCAAAAATTCTTTCAAATCAGAAGAGGGATAATTTGCGTCCATTGTAGTTTCTTGTCTAAAAAAGTGGTAAACTAGTACCGTAAAAAAATTCACTACAATGAATGCAGTCCAAAGGGGTGTAGGAGATGATTAGTCAACTTTCCTGGAAAGTTGGGGGGCAACAAGGTGAAGGTATTGAGAGTACAGGGGAAATTTTTTGTATCGCGCTAAACAGACTTGGCTATTACCTGTACGGCTACCGTCACTTTTCATCACGCATTAAAGGCGGCCATACAAATAATAAAATCCGGGTGAGCACAACAGAAGTCCGGGCGATCTCTGACGACCTGGACATTCTCGTGGCTTTTGATCAAGAAACAATTGATGTAAACTTCCACGAATTGCGGACAGGCGGCATTGTTATTGCGGATGCCAAGTTCAATCCGACAATTCCAGACAGCACAAACGTAACTTTGTATGCGGTTCCATTCACGGATATCGCGACTGAATTGGGCACATCCCTCATGAAGAACATGGTGGCAGTCGGTGCCTCCAGCGCGGTTCTGGGGTTGGATGAATCCGTTTATCTGGATGTCGTACAAGGAATTTTCGGCCGCAAAGGTCAACAAATTGTAGATAAGAACATGGAAGCGGTAAAACGCGGTTCTGAATATATGAAAGAGCTTCTCGGGGAGAAGGGAAGCATTATGCGCCTGAACCCGGCAGACGGCCAAAACCGTCTATTCATGATCGGCAATGACGCAATTGCATTCGGTGCATTGGCAGGCGGCGCGCGCTTTATGGCGGCATACCCAATCACGCCGGCATCCGAAATCATGGAATACTTAATCAAAAAGCTTCCGAAGGTTGGCGGCACTGTCATCCAAACAGAGGATGAAATTGCAGCTTGTACAATGGCAATCGGGGCTAACTATGGCGGCGTCCGGACATTGACAGCATCCGCAGGACCTGGTCTTTCTCTTATGATGGAAGCAATCGGCCTGGCGGGCATCACGGAAACACCGCTTGTGATTGTTGATACACAGCGCGGCGGCCCAAGTACAGGTCTTCCGACAAAGCAGGAGCAATCCGACCTGATGGCGATGATTTACGGCACACACGGTGAAATCCCGAAGGTTGTCATTGCGCCAAGCACAGTGGAGGAAGCGTTCTATGATGCTGCTGAAGCCTTTAATATTGCGGAGGAGTATCAGGTGCCTGTCATCCTGCTTACAGACCTGCAGCTGTCTCTCGGCAAGCAGACAGTAGATCCGCTTGACTACAGCAAGGTATCCGTCCGCCGCGGCAAGCTGGACTTGAACGCACAGCCGGAGATTGAAAACAAAGAATACTTCAAGCGTTACGAAGTAACAGAGGACGGCATTTCTCCTCGTGTAATCCCTGGCACAAAGAATGGAATCCATCACGTGACAGGCGTAGAGCATGCTGAGACAGGGAAGCCGTCTGAAGGAGCAGCAAACCGTATCGCTCAAATGGATAAGCGTATGCGCAAGCTGAATGCGCTGAGCAAGAACTTCAACAACCCTGTATATGCAAATGCAAAGCATGATGATGCAGACCTGCTGCTTGTCGGCTTCAACTCTACACGCGGCACAATTGAAGAGGCAATGGAGCGCCTGGAGCAGGATGGCCTGAAGGTGAACCACGCCCAAATCCGTCTCATTCATCCGTTCCCGACAGAAGAGCTTCTGCCGCTTATCAAGAGTGCGAAGCGTGTCGTAGTCGTAGAGAACAACGCAACAGGCCAATTGGCAAACATCATCAAGATGAATCTTGGCAACAGCGAAAAGATTTCCAGCCTGCTGAAGTACGACGGAAATCCATTCCTGCCAAAAGAAATCTACAACGAATGCAAAAAAGGGGTTGTTTTAAATGGCAACATTTAAAGAATTTCGCAATAATGTGAAACCAAACTGGTGCCCGGGCTGCGGTGATTTCTCTGTGCAGGCTGCGATCCAGCGTGCTGCTGCAAATGCAGGCTTGGAGCCTGAAAACTTGGCTGTTATCTCTGGCATCGGCTGCTCCGGCCGTATTTCCGGCTATATCAATTCCTATGGCTTCCATAGCATCCATGGCCGTTCTCTTCCAATCGCACAGGGTGTGAAGATGGCAAACCGCGACCTGACAGTGATCGCTGCAGGCGGTGACGGAGACGGCTTTGCGATCGGTATGGGCCATACGATCCATGCGATCCGCCGTAACATTGATATCACATACATCGTTATGGATAACCAAATCTACGGCTTGACAAAAGGCCAGACTTCCCCGCGAAGCGAAGTTGGCTTTAAGACAAAGAGCACGCCGCAGGGGTCCATTGAGCCTTCCCTGAACGTAATGGAAATGGCGCTGACAGCCGGAGCTACCTTCGTGGCACAAAGCTTCTCCAGCGACCTGAAGGAGCTGACGCAGCTGATTGAAGCGGGAATCAACCACAAAGGCTTCTCTCTGATCAACGTGTTCAGCCCTTGCGTAACCTATAACAAAGTGAACACATATGACTGGTTCAAGGAAAACCTGAAGAAGCTGAGCGACGTAGAAAACTATGATCCGTCCAACCGTGCAATGGCTATGCAGACACTGATGGAGAACAAAGGTCTGGTAACAGGCTTAATCTATCAAAACACACAACAGCCATCTTACCAGGAGCTGATTAAGGATTACAGCGAAAAGCCACTGGCGTTTGCTGACCTAACGCTCGATCAGGAAATGTTTGACCAGCTTGTAGCTGAATTCAAGTAATGCCAAGCTCCCTCTGCCAAAGGCGGAGGGAGCTTTTGTATTTGCAGCACCCGACCATGCTATACAAATCTGAAGAGAAAAGGGCTTTCCTTTTTTGCGGAAAATGTATGCGTTTTCTTTACCGTGAATTGCCAGGATGATAGAATAATAGACGTGACACTATACTAAGCTGACAAGCGATAAGGAGTGCTGAAGCAGTGACGAACCAAATGAAGGCCATAGTCAAACATCATCGCGGGTATGGTGCCCAGCTGCAAATGGTCGATATTCCAAGCATTCAAGATCATGAGGTGCTTATTCGAGTAAAAGCAACCTCTATTTGCGGAACAGATGTACATATTTATACGTGGGATGAGTGGTCGCAGGACAGGATCCAGCATACTCCGTATGTATTCGGACATGAATTTGCCGGCGAAGTCGTTCAAGTGGGAAAAAATGTCGCCAATGTGGCAGTGGGCGACTATGTGTCGGCGGAAACACACATTGTCTGCTATTCTTGTCCGCAATGCCTGCGCGGCGACTATCATATTTGTAAGCACACAAAGATTATCGGTGTGGACACGCAAGGCTGCTTTGCAGAGTATGTTGCAATGCCGGCGGTAAATATTTGGAAAAATCCAAAGGAAATGCCGTATCATATTGCCTCTATCCAAGAGCCAATGGGAAATGCGGTGCATACGGTGCTTGCCGGCGAGGTGGCTGGCCGGAGTGTTGCCATTATCGGCTGCGGGCCGATTGGCCTGATGGCCGTAGGTATTGCCAAAGCAGCCGGCGCCGCGCAAGTGATTGCATTTGACATAAACGAACAACGTTTAGAGCTGGCGAAGCAAATGGGGGCAACGGCCGTTGTGAACTCGCTGAAGGAGAATCCTGTTGAAATGGCTTTGGAGCTGACGGGCGGCAACGGCATGGATGTCATTTGCGAGATGTCAGGCCATCCGGTTGCCATGAACCAGGGCTTTGAAATGGTGACGAACGGGGGCCGTGTTTCCATTCTCAGCCTGCCGACCCGCCCGGTTGATATTGATGTGACGAAGCATGTTGTGTTTAAAGGCATCACGGTACAGGGCATCACCGGCCGCAGAATGTTTGAAACCTGGATGCAGGTATCCAGCCTGCTGAAATCCGGCGCGGTGAATGTAGAGCCGCTCATTACACATCAGCTGCCGCTTGAGGAGTTTGAAAAGGGCTTTGAAATGATGATACAGGGAACGTGCGGCAAGGTCGTACTGATTCCGTAAAAGGGGGAACTCATGTGAAGGGCTTTGAGCATTTAGAAGCAGAATTGAAGGAAATGAAGGAGCAGGGGACCTTCCGCAAGCTGACTCTGATTGAGTCCGAGCAAGGATCCAAGGTCCAAATCAACGGCAAAGAAGTCATTCAGCTTTCATCTAATAATTACTTAGGGCTGACAAGCCATCCGCGTTTGACGAAAGCAGCACTTGAGGCGGTAGAGGCATATGGAGCCGGAACAGGCTCTGTGCGGACGATTGCGGGCACATTTACCATGCATGACGAGCTGGAGCGCAAGCTGGCCGTATTCAAGCATACAGAAGCTGCGCTTGTGTTTCAGTCCGGTTTTACAACAAACCAAGGCGTGCTGTCCGCTATTTTGTCACCGGAGGATGTTGTGATTTCCGATGAACTGAACCATGCCTCCATTATTGACGGCATCCGTCTGACGAAGGCGAAGCGCCGCGTATACAAGCATGTGGACATGGCGGACTTGGAGACAGCGCTGCAGGAAACCCAGAGCTTCCGGAAGCGTCTCATTGTAACGGATGGCGTATTCTCCATGGATGGCAATATTGCACCGCTGCCGCAAATTGTGGAACTCGCGGAACAGTATGATGCCATTGTCATGGTGGACGATGCCCATGCCTCCGGCGTGCTTGGCCAAAACGGCCGCGGCACGGTGAACCATTTCGGTCTGGACGGACGTGTGCATATCCAGGTTGGCACCTTGTCAAAGGCAATTGGCGTACTGGGCGGTTACGTAGCCGGACCGCGGGTGCTTATTGACTATTTGATTCACAAAGGCCGCCCGTTCCTGTTCAGCACCTCCCATCCGCCGGCGGTGACAGCGGCCTGCATCGCTGCCATTGATATTCTGCTGGAGGAGCCGGAACTGATCGAGAAGCTGTGGGACAATACACGCTTCTTTAAGGATGGGCTGCAGCAGCTGGGCTTTGATACAGGAAAGAGTGAAACTCCGGTCACGCCTGTGATTGTCGGCGAAACTGCACTGGCGCATCAGTTCTCTGATAAACTGCTGGCGTACGGCGTATTGGCCTTGGGAATCACCTTCCCGACAGTGGCAAAGGATGCAGCGCGCGTCCGCACCATTGTGACAGCACAGCACAGCAGGGAAGAGCTGCAGCAAGCGCTTGACGTGTTTGCCAAAGCCGGCCGCGAACTTGGCATTATTGACTGAAATTCGTAATGGGATGGACTTCCTTTTTGTTGTTTAATTGGGACAAACGCTTTATACTAAATGCATGTATATACCAATTTATCTTGTTTAAGGCAGCTGCAAGCTGTTTAGACTGAGAAGCAACACAAGCGTGAAAGGAGTCAATCATGAACGAACAACAGCGTCTGCAAGGGCAAGCAGCGGCGGACAAGGCATCCGGCAAGGACTACAGCAAATACTTTGAATCTGTATATATTCCTCCTTCCCTGAAGGATGCGAAACAGCGCGGCAAGGAAGACGTGCAGATTCATCGTGATTTCTCTTTGCCGGAGGAGTTCGCCGGTATGGGCAACGGCAAGAAGTTTTATATCCGGACGTACGGATGCCAAATGAACGAGCATGACACAGAAGTCATGGCCGGTATTTTCCTGGGCTTGGGCTATGAGCCGACCTTCTCTACCGAGGATGCGGATGTGATTCTGCTGAATACATGTGCAATCCGGGAAAATGCAGAGAATAAAGTGTTTGGCGAAATTGGCCACTTGAAGCCATTGAAGATGAAGAACCCGGATCTTCTCATTGGCGTATGCGGCTGTATGTCGCAGGAAGAATCTGTCGTGAACAAAATTATGAAAACGTATCAATATGTGGACATGGTGTTCGGTACGCATAACATTCACCGGCTTCCTTACATTCTGCAGGAAGCAATGTTCTCGAAGGAGACAGTGGTGGAGGTGTGGTCCAAGGAAGGCGACATCATTGAAAATCTGCCGAAGGTGCGCCGCGGCGACATTAAGGCTTGGGTTAACATTATGTACGGCTGTGATAAGTTCTGCACATACTGCATCGTGCCGTACACACGCGGCAAAGAGCGCAGCCGCCGTCCGGAGGATATTATTCAAGAAGTGCGCCACCTGGCTGCCCAAGGCTACAAGGAAATTACGCTGCTTGGCCAGAACGTGAACGCCTACGGCAAAGACTTTGAGGGTCTGAAATATGGTCTTGGCGACTTAATGGATGAAATCCGGAAAATTGACATCCCGCGCATCCGTTTTACGACAAGCCACCCTCGCGACTTTGACGACCGCCTCATTGAAGTTCTTGCCAAGGGCGGCAATCTGGTGGAGCATATCCACCTGCCTGTACAATCCGGAAGCTCTGAAGTGCTGAAAATCATGGCGCGCAAGTATACGCGTGAGCAGTACCTGGAGCTGGTGCGCAAAATCAAAGCGGCAATCCCGAATGTTGTACTGACAACAGATATCATTGTCGGCTTCCCGAATGAGACGGAGGAGCAGTTCCAGGAAACGCTGTCCCTGTACCGCGAAGTCGGCTATGATAACGCTTATACGTTTGTGTACTCGCCGCGTGAAGGCACGCCGGCAGCCAAGATGCAGGATAATGTGCCGCTTGAGGTGAAGAAGGAAAGGCTGCAGCGCCTGAATGCGGTTGTGAATGAACTGGCTGCGGAGAAGAACAAGCCGTATCAAGGCCAAATTGTGGAGGTTCTCGTTGAAGGGGAGAGCAAGAACAATCCGGACATTTTGGCAGGCTATACGCGCGCAAATAAGCTTGTGAACTTTAAGGGGCCTAAATCAGCAATCGGCCAGCTTGTGCAAGTGAAGATTACAGATGCAAAAACTTGGTCATTAAACGGAGAAATGCTAGAAGAACCTGTTGAGGTGAGATAAATGACAACATACACAAAAGATGACATCGTAGCACGGGCAAAGGAATTGGCGAAAATGATTGCGGAAACGGAAGAAGTGGACTTCTTTAAGCGGGCAGAAGCACAAATTCATCAAAATCAGACAGTGAAGCAAACAATTGACCGCATCAAGGCATTGCAGAAGCAGGCCGTGAACCTGCAGCACTACGGCAAGCTGGAAGCATTGAAAAAGGTGGAAGCGGAAATTGAAGCACTGCAGGACCAGTTGGATAACATTCCGCTCGTGCAGGAATTCCAAAGCTCGCAAGCATATGTGAACGATTTGCTGCAGCTGGTGGCAAGCACCATTTCCAACACAGTAACAGATGAAATTCTGGAGTCCACCGGCGGCGATGTGCTGCGCGGCGAAACAGGCGCACAGGTTGCTGCGGAGAAAGCGGGAAGCTGCGGTTCCGGCTGCGGCTGCCATTCTTAAGGTAAAAAGATTTGCAGATGAGGATGTCCCAAGCGGACATCCTTTTTGCATGAGTGCGGCACCCTCTTCCCATACTAACGGAAAATCAATGGGAAGGAGTGCCTGTGGTGGACATATTGCAAATTGTAGTGCGTGCTGTTCTCACCTTTGGCTTTTTAATTCTCATTATGCGCACCATCGGCAAACGGATGCTGTCCCAGATGACGAATGACCAGTTTGCAGGAGCCATTACGCTTGGCTCCATTGCAGGAAATGCGATCTTTAACCTGAAGATTAAGCTGTTATATTTTATTGTCTCATTTGTCGTATTTGCGGCTATTGTATACGCGATGAGCCTGCTTGGGCTTCACAGCCGGCGCATCCTCGAATGGTTCGAGGGAAAGCCTGCCGTCATCATTGCAGAAGGGCGAATTTTGGAGGAAAGCATGCGAAGAGAACGGTATACCCTGGAGGACTTGAAGCGCGGGCTGCGCAGCCAGGGGATTTTTAATATAGAGGAAGTGGAGCTGGCTATACTGGAAACAGATGGTTCCTTGTCTGTTTCGAAGAAGGAGTCATACCGGCATATTACGAGACGGGATGCCGGGCTTTTGGCAGCGGAAACAACACAGCTGCCGGTGGAGCTGATTGTAGAAAGAGAAATCATGTGGGAGCATATGAGCCGCAACGGCATCTCGGAGGAATGGCTGCTGGCTGAGCTGCGGAGCCGAAAGCTGGAGGTGCAGCAAATCTTTTATGCGGTCAAGGGTACAAATGGATGCTTATATATTGATACATATGAAGCATGAGACGGCAGCGGGAAAAAGAAGAACATATTTGGGCGCCTGTGCATACAATGAACTATACAGCTTTGCAGGAAAGGCTGTACATCCCTCGTCCTTTTTTTAGAATGATAGCACATTCCGCATATGTCACGCATATGATGAAATGAACATCTGTTTGAGGAGGGTTTGGAATGTCCGAATATAGAGAGATTATGGCGAAAGCTGTCGTCGGCAAGGGGCGGAAGTATACGAAGAGCACGCATACAGTCCACCCGAAGGATGATCCAACCAGCATCTTGGGCTGCTGGGTGATCAACCACGTATATGAAGCAAAAAAGTGCGGGAAGCATGTGGAGTTAAAAGGCTGGTACGAAATCAACACATGGTTTTCCTACGATGACAACACAAAAACGGAAGTATGCACTGAGCGCGTAAACTACAAAGACAACGTGAAAGTGCGCTACCGCGATGAAAACTTTACGGGTGAGGAAGAAGAGATTATTGCCCGGGTGATGCAGCATCCAAACTGCCTGGAAGCCGCCATTTCGCCGAATGGCAACAAGATTATTGTTACGGTTGAGCGCGAGTTTCTCGTGGAGGTTGTCGGCGAAACGAAGCTGTGCGTTCGTGTGAATCCGGACGGCTGCCAGGATGATGACGACTGCTATGATGTGGATGATGAAGAGTTTGAGGATTTGGATCCGAACTTCATCCTTGATGCAGAAGAAGAATGACATACAGCTAGGAAGATATCTTCCTAGCTTTTTTCTGTTTTAATAGGTGGTTCATGCTATAATGGTGTAGGTAGAAACATTGGAAGTTGGGGGAGAGTTATGGCGCAGTATACACCCATGATGCAGCAATATTTAGAAATCAAGGCAGACTATCGTGATGCCTTTTTATTTTTTCGTTTAGGCGACTTTTATGAGTTGTTTTTCGAGGATGCCATCAAAGCAGCCCATGAATTAGAGATTACACTGACTAGCCGTGAGGGCGGCGGGGAACGCATCCCGATGTGCGGCGTGCCGCATCACTCGGCTCGCAATTATATTGAAACTCTCGTTGAAAGAGGCTATAAGGTGGCCGTTTGCGAACAGGTGGAGGATCCGAAGGCAGCCAAGGGCGTTGTACGCCGGGAAGTTGTGCAGCTGATTACACCGGGCACGCTGATGGAAGGAAAGTCCATTGAGGAAAAGGCGAATCAATTCCTTGTTTCGCTTACACGGTTCCCGGACGGCTCCTACGGCTTGGCCTGCAATGATGTGACAACCGGGCAAACCAGCGTCACGCTGCTGAGTGGAGCAATAGAAGATGTGGTGCTTGAGATTTATGCGTTGGGCGCGAAGGAAATAGTAGTGGATCCGGCCTTTGCGGCAGATGAGCTCAGCAGGGTGACAGAGAAGCTGAAGCTGACGGTTTCCCATGAAGCGGATGCCACAGTGCCGGAGGGTCTGTTGCATTTGACGGAACACCTGGCACAGGCGAAGCTGACTGAAACTGTCGGACGGCTGTTCCGCTATATCTTACGGACGCAAAAGCGCTCGTTGGCGCACCTGCAGCCGGTGGAGCTGTACTACAATCATCAATTTATGAAAATCGACGTTCACTCCAAGCGCAATCTGGAGCTGACGGAAACAATCCGCACGAAGGAGAAGACTGGGTCGCTGTTATGGCTGCTGGACAAAACAAAGACAGCCATGGGAGGCCGGATGCTGAAGCAATGGATGGAACGCCCGCTTGTGCAGCGCGAGGCCATTGCCCAGCGCCACGGTATGGTGGAGTCTTTCCTGGAGCACTATTTCGTTCGTGAGGATTTAAAAGAGCGCTTAAAGGAAGTGTATGACCTGGAGCGTCTTGCCGGGAAGGTGGCGTACGGCAGCGTGAATGCCCGGGATTTACTGCAGCTGAAGCGCTCCCTGCTGCAGGTGCCTGCGATTTTGCAGCTGATACAGGAGCTGGGCAATCCATATGCGTCGAACCTGGTGGCTGCAGCAGATCCATGTGCAGACCTTGTGGACTCTCTTGAGCGAAGCATTCAGGAGAATCCGCCTCTCTCTGTCAAGGAAGGCGATATTATTAAAGATGGCTATCACGGGAAGCTGGATGAGTACCGTTACATCAGCAAGAATGGAAAGTCCTGGATCGCTGAACTGGAGCGGCGCGAGCGCGAATTGACAGGCATCAAGTCGCTGAAGGTGGGCTACAATCGTATTTTCGGTTACTATATTGAGGTGACACGCAGCAATCTTGCCGCTTTGCCGGAAGGACGCTACGAACGGAAGCAGACGCTCGCCAACGCCGAGCGTTTCATTACCGATGAACTGAAGGAAAAAGAGGCCATGATTCTCGGAGCTGAGGAAAAGATTGTGCAGCTGGAATATGATTTGTTTACAGAAATTCGTGAGCAGGTGAAGGCTTATATCCCGGCGCTGCAGCAGCTTGCCAAAATCGTCAGCGAACTCGACGTGCTGCAAAGCTTTGCCACGGTCAGCGAGGAAGAGCAATTTGTAAAGCCTGTTTTAACGGACAAGCGTGAAATCTTCGTGCAGGAGGGCCGCCATCCCGTTGTGGAGAAGGTGCTCGAGCGCCGGACGTATGTGCCGAATGACTGCGATATGCCGGAGGGACGGAATGTCTTTCTCATTACAGGTCCGAACATGTCCGGGAAAAGCACGTATATGCGGCAGATGGCACTCATTGCTGTGATGTCCCAGATTGGCTGCTTTGTGCCGGCGCGGGAAGCAGTGCTGCCTGTATTCGACCAAATCTTTACCAGAATTGGGGCGGCAGATGATCTCATTTCCGGCCAGAGTACATTCATGGTAGAAATGCTGGAAGCGAAAAATGCGATTGCCAATGCGACGCAAAACAGCCTGATTTTGTTTGATGAAATCGGCCGCGGTACATCCACATACGACGGCATGGCGCTGGCGCAGGCCATTATTGAGCATATTCATGAGCATATTGGTGCGAAAACATTATTTTCCACGCATTACCACGAGCTTACTGTGCTGGAGGAAGAGCTCGCGCAGCTGCGCAATGTGCATGTATCTGCCGTAGAAGAGAATGGCAAGGTTGTCTTCCTGCACAAGGTGAAGGAAGGGGCAGCTGATAAGAGCTACGGCATCCATGTTGCCGAATTGGCTGAGCTTCCGGCATCTCTGATTGCGCGGGCAAAGGAAGTGCTGTATTCCTTGGAAGGGCAGGCAGCCGAAACGGCGAAGGCTGTACCGCCTGCTCAGCCTGTGCCTGCACCGCTGCCGGAGCAGGCGGCTGAAGCGCAGCTCTCTTTCTTCACCCTGGACGAGCCGAAAGCAAGGAAGGAAGCGGTGCTTGGGGCGGAAGAGAAGAAAGTCCTGGAGAAGATTCAGCAGCTGGACCTTCTGGATATGACGCCGCTTGATGCCATGAACGTACTGTATAAGCTGCAAAAGCAATTGAAGAAGGGGTGAAAGGATGGGGAAAATCCGTAAGCTGGATGATCAGCTGTCAAACCTGATTGCCGCCGGCGAAGTAGTGGAGCGCCCGGCATCCGTTGTGAAGGAGCTGGCTGAAAATGCAATTGATGCGGACAGCTCTGTAATCGAAATTCATGTCGAGGAAGCCGGTCTTGCGGAAATCCGCATCATCGACAACGGCTCCGGCATTGAGTCGGACGACGTGGAAACAGCCTTTGCCCGGCATGCCACCAGCAAAATTCGGGACGAGAAGGATTTGTTCCGGATCCGCACGCTTGGCTTTCGCGGCGAAGCGCTGCCGAGCATCGCTTCTGTCAGTGAGCTGGGGCTCGTGACAAGTACAGGCCAAGGACCGGGCACACGGATTGTGCTAAAGGGCGGCGAGCTGCTGAAGCAGGAAAAAACGGCAAGCCGCAAGGGAACGGATATTACCGTACGCAATCTGTTCTTCAATACGCCGGCCCGCTTAAAATATATGAAAACCATCAATACTGAGCTCGGCAATATTACCGACCTTGTGTACCGGCTGGCGTTGGCGCATCCTGAGGTGTCCTTCCGTCTGTTCCACAACGGCAAGAAGCTGCTGCATACATCCGGAAATGGTGATGTCCGGCAGGTGCTGGCGGCCATTTACGGTGTGGGAACGGCAAAAAAGATGATTCCCATTCAAGGGGAATCCCTGGATTTCACCATTACAGGCTACGTCACGTTGCCGGAGGTGACAAGGGCTTCCCGGAATTATTTCTCCACGATGGTGAATGGACGCTATGTCCGCAATTATGTCCTGATGAAGGCCGTGCAGCAGGGCTATCACACCCTTCTGCCAATCGGCCGCTATCCCATCGGTCTCTTGCATATTGAGATGGACCCGATGCTTGTTGACGTGAATGTTCACCCAGCCAAGCTGGAAGTGCGCTTCAGCAAGGAGCAGGAGCTGATGCAGCTTATTGAGGCCACGCTGCAGGGCGCATTCCAGCAGGTGCAGCTCATCCCGGATGCCGTGGCGAACGTGAAGCCAAAGCCAAAGGATGTGAGTGTGCAGGAGAGCTTCCGCTTTGAGCATGCCCGCGCAGCCGAACCGCAAATACAGCTGCCGCTGGGCATGCTTCAGGAAAATCAGCCGCTGGCTATGGATTTTCCTGAAGAGGAGCTCCCGATCCCGCCTGCAGCGGAGTACGCTGAGCCGCAGTTGGATCCCGAACTGCATACGCAGGTTATACACGAGGAGTCTGAAGAAGCATATGAGGAGCAACTGGAGACTATCGCAATGGATGGCAACGATTTGCCGCCGTTGTACCCAATCGGCCAGATGCACGGCACCTACATTCTGGCGCAAAATGACCAGGGTCTGTACCTCATTGACCAGCACGCCGCCCAGGAACGGATTAACTATGAGTATTTCCGGGAGAAGGTCGGGCGGGTGGCACCTGATGTACAGGAGCTGCTGATTCCGTACCGCATTGATTTGTCCATGCAGGAGTACCTCCGGGTGGAGGAGCAGCTGGATGAACTGAAGCGGGTGGGGGTATTCATGGAGCCGTTCGGGCATCAAAGCTATATTGTCCGTTCGCACCCGACCTGGTTTCCGAAGGGGCAGGAGCAGGAAATCATCGAGGAACTGCTGCAGCAGGTGCTGCAGCAAAAGCGTGCGGATGTGAAGAAGCTGAGGGAGGAAGCTGCCATCATGATGAGCTGCAAGGCGTCCATTAAGGCCAACCAGTACCTGAAGCATGACGAAATCTTTGCGCTGCTGGAGGATTTGCGGAAGGTAAGCAATCCCTACACCTGTCCGCATGGCCGTCCGATTATCGTGCACCACTCCACATATGAGCTGGAAAAAATGTTCAAGCGCGTCATGTAGAGATCAACCAAACACCCCGCCGGATGCGCCGGCGGGGTGTTTGGCTTTCAACTTTGGTCGAACGGGATACAGGCACTCATCTTTTACCCGCTGCAAATTGTGACAGCAGCAGAAGAAAGAGGACAACTCCAACACTGAGCGCAGTGCTTGCAGCATTTCCCGTAAATAAAAAGGAGACAAATACGACCATGAGGACACCGGCTGCCAGCAAGGTGCTGAATGGGAACATCCGCACATGGAAGCTTGGAAGCTGACGATATTGCTTCCGGAGTTTATACTGTGCCAGACAGATGCATGTCCAGGTGATGAGCACCGTAAAACCGGGAATAGCCATCAGCGTGGCAAATACATGCTCCGGGGCAGCGTAGGCCACGACTGTGCCAAGCAACAGCGCTATGCCGCTTGCCAGAATTCCCCAAATCGGAACACCATGGCGGGACAGGCGGCCGAACAGCTTTGGCGCTTCGTTTGTTTGCGCCAACGCGTGCAGCATACGGGAGGTGGCATACATCCCGGAATTTGCCGCGGAAAGCACCGCTGTCAGCAGCACAAAATTCATGACATGAGCAGCCCCGTGCAAACCGGTGGCGGAGAAGACTTGGACAAACGGGCTGCCCTGTTCGCCGATGGTGTTCCAAGGAATCAAGCCGGTGATGACAAGCAAAGGCAAGGTGTAAAATAACACAACCCGCAGCAGCACACTCTTAATCACCTTCGGCAGCGTCCGCTCCACGTCCTTTGTTTCGGTGACAGTAAGGCCGATCAGCTCAGAACCGCCGAAGGCGAATACGACCAGGAGCAGGGAGGTGAACACACCGCTCCAGCCTTTTGGCAGAAAGCCGCCGTGTCCGGTATAATTCTGCAGGTACATTCCTTCATGGCCGGGAAACAGCCCGAACAAAAGCGCGCCGCCAAGCACGATAAACACGATCAAGGTGGCAATCTTGATGCTTGCGAGCCAAAATTCCACTTCGCCGTACAGCTTTACACTGAACACATTCATGGACAGAATCAGGGCCGCGCACAGCAGATGCAGCAGCCACAGCGGCACGGCAGGCAGCCAATATTGCAGAAAGCTGGCGCCCGCCAATACTTCCACCACAATGACAAGCACCCATTGCAGCCAGTAGAGCCAGCCGATTAAAAAGGAGACGCGGGAGCCAAAGGCCAGATGAACGAGGCCTTGGAGGTTGCGTCCCGGATAAGCAAGGGCCATTTCAGCCAATGCTGTCATGACAATAAAAAGCAAAATGCCGGCAAAGATATAGGCCAGCACAATGCCGGGCCCGGCCGCGGAAATGGTATCCGCGCTTCCTTTGAAGATACCGGTTCCAATCATGCCGCCCATGGCCATCAGTTGTACATGGCGCGGCAGCAGTTCTCGTTTCAATTGCTGCTTCATCGTATTCTTCCTCTTCTTTACATAGTTGTATCAGGGTCTGATATATGTCTGATTTTGTTATTGTAAGAAGTGCATCATGCAATTGTCAATCATTCCGTCCTTCTTGCAAAGAATGCTGCAAGCACATTCCGTAAAAGCCCATGATAAAAACGCCAGCCCTCGTTCTTACAGGCTGGCGTTTCTAAGTATGACGGCAGTGCATAAGCGGGTTCATCTCCTGGTTCAATGGATTATGAGATATATTCACATAAGAATTTATCGAATTCGTCTTCCGGCCCTTCTTCCATGTCACGGCCCAGAATGTGGACAACAGTGGCTGTATCGCCATTTACCACAGTGCCGACAGACAACAGGACCCAACCGTCATGCAGAAAGGAATTCACTTGATATTCATCGTGCAGGTGGACTACCTTTCGAATTGTGGAAAGATTGACTGCAGCAGTCATGATTTTCACCCCCTTAGGTATAACATTCGCCAGGCTGGGATGGTTTCCTGTGTGAAAGAAGTTACAGCTTTGTGAGCGTTTTCAAAAAGGGAAAACAGTGTGCCCGGTAATGAGGTTATATGCTGTGTGAAGACGTGTTTCCATATAGCTGATATCCCGTTCGTCCGTTACGTTCGGCAGCGCCGCATGCAGGGCGCGCAGCAAGCAATTCAGTGAAAACAGCAGCTCTTCTTCTGAACATTGCGGACGGCTCTGGGAGGTAAACACGATGAATTGCTCTGTCAGAGACCGGAGCTGCTCAGCGGCCATATGGTTGCCCATGAGCAATGCCTCCTATCTGTTCTGTTCTAATACAGCTTATGATGAGAATGTACAACACATGCTATTTGCCTGTGACATTTTCGTTACAGTGTATTATTTCACATACCGTATTCATAGATTTTTAAATTACTCTTTTAAAATGCGGAAAAATGGTTATAATTATCAGATGTATAACTTGGATAAAGAGAGTGGAAGCAATGGGAGAGAGTGCAGCAGAAAAAGTGATTGTCATTGTCGGCCCGACAGCGGTCGGAAAAACGAAGCTGGGTATTGATTTGGCGAAGCAGTTGGACGGTGAGGTCATCAGCGGCGACTCCATGCAGATTTACCGCGGCATGGATATCGGCACGGCGAAAGTCACACAGGAGGAAATGGACGGGGTGATTCATCATATGATTGACATCCGTGATCCGGAAGATTCCTTTTCCGTCGCGGAATTTCAAGCCCTTGTCCGTGGGCATATCCGGGACATTTCGGCCAGAGGCAGGCTGCCGATCATTGTAGGCGGAACCGGATTATACATACAAGCAGTGCTGTATGATTATATCTTCTCCGAGGAACAGGACAGCGATCCCGAGCTGCGCCGGCAGCTGGAAGAGAAGGCTGAGGCAGAAGGCGCGGAGGCGGTGCACCGCATGCTGCAGGAGGCGGATCCGGAAAGTGCGGCACGCATCCATCCGAATAATGTGCGCCGTGTGATCCGCGCTTTGGAGATTTATGCTGTGACAGGACGGACCATGAGCGAGGGGCTGGAACGGCAGGAGCAGAAGCTGTTATACAGGGCAGCGCTCATTGGTTTGACAATGGAACGGGAAAAACTATATGATCGCATTAACCGGCGCATTGATCTTATGATGCAGCAGGGGCTGCTGGAGGAAGTACAGGCGTTATTTCAGCGGGGCATCCGCGGTTCACAGTCCATTCAGGCTATCGGCTATAAGGAGCTGTATGCATATTTGGATGGCCATATCGGGCTGGAGGAGGCGGTGGAGGCGTTGAAAACGAACTCGCGCCGTTATGCGAAGCGCCAGTTTACCTGGTTCCGCAACAAGCTGGATGTGGAGTGGTTTGATGTGACAAACGGCGGGAAAACCGAAGAAATTTTGCGGTACGCAGCAGGAAAACTGCAACTGAAGTCGAATAAGATGTAGGTAGAGAAAAAGAGGAGGATTCGACATGAAGCAATCTATTAACATTCAGGACCAATTTTTAAATCAACTCCGCAAAGACAATACATTCGTAACGCTGTATTTGCTGAACGGTTTTCAACTGCGCGGGTTGATTAAGGGCTTTGACAATTTTACTGTTCTGCTGGAGTCAGACGGCAAGCAGCAGTTGATTTATAAACATGCCATTTCTACGTTTATGCCGCAAAAGAACGTTTCCATTGAATTGGAATAGTACATACGAAAGCCCCCTCCTCAGAGGGGGTTATTTTTTGCGTAATCATAGTAGCGCTTCAAGGAGAGCTTCGTTTTAAAGCCGACCCGCTTCATAATCTCGGGTTCGCTGACGCCGCTTTGAATCAGGCGGAGAATAAAGGTGTTGCGGAAGTGCTGGCCGGAAATACCCTTTCGCAGCCCGGCCCGGGCGACCTCCTGGCGGATCATTTTCTGTACGGCAATTTCCGTAAGCGCCTTTGGTGCATCGTTCTCATATACCCAGCGGTAGGTGTTGCGGTTAAAGTCAAAGGCGACGAATAAAGGATCGTTTGTATGATAGGCCGGCCGGACCGGCTCAGGAATCGTTTTGTAGTACGTATACAGCTTTTTCTTATCTTCTTCGGTCAAGGTAATGGTACGGACGATGCCGGAAACGGGAGGAATGGTGAGTGTGTTGTTTTCGAAATGGACGTGCTGCATATTGAGTGAGACGAGCTCCTGCAGCGATAGGCCGTAATCGAGGAGAAGCATAAGGATGCACACATTCCGGTCGATGAGAAGCGGCCGGGCCGGCAGTTGTTTCTCTGACAAGCCGTCCAGGGATATGAGCACACTCTTCAGCCTCTGTTCTTCGGCAGCAGTGATGAAGTCCTCGGGTCGGAGAGCGCGGTCCGGCTGGATGACCAGCTCCATGTCCTTAATCGGATTGGCCAGACCAGGATTGGCCATCTGCAGGAATTGATACAGCCGATTCAGCACGATGAGGACGCGGTGCATGGTTTTCTCAGAGTAATGCCGATTTTCCTTTAAATCAAAAAAATAATTTTCATAGTCTTGTGTGCGCAAGTTCGCCCATATATTGTTAGAAGAAACTTTCTGATTTTTTTCCAGCCAGGCCACATAGTTTTCGATGTCATACACATAGCGTTTGATTGTCGATGATTTTCTTCCCTTGCTTGTTAAATAAGCTGCGAAGGCTTGTACCGTATGGGCAAGCTCTTCATTCTGGATACGTTTTGTTTCCATCATCCCACCACCTTATCGCTTTTCTAGATTATAACAGAAAAGAACGCTGAAATGTTGCTTTGTTACAGCGGATAGGTGAAAAAAGGGATGGGGAGGCTGGAGGTGCGCGAAGATGGAACAGTCCATGCGAAAGAAGAATCATAACCAGATCAATATTGTCTTGAACAACCGGGCAAAAACACCTGTTGCCCCGCCGCCGCAAAAAGCAGTGCTTCCGGGCGAGACAGCAACCAAGCATGAAATGCTGACCCAAATTGAGGAAGAAATGGGCAAACTGATTGGCATGGAGGATGTGAAGCGGATTATTAAAGAGATTTATGCGTGGATTTATGTGAACAAGAAGCGGCAGGAAACGGGGCTGAAAACGGATAAGCAAGTGCTGCACATGCTGTTTAAGGGAAATCCCGGCACCGGAAAAACAACAGTGGCCCGCATCATCGGCAGATTGCTCCATCAAATGAATGTGCTGTCAAAAGGGCATCTCATTGAAGCGGAGCGGGCTGACCTGGTGGGAGAATATATCGGGCATACGGCCCAGAAGACAAGGGACCTGATTAAGAAGGCGATGGGCGGCATTTTGTTTATTGATGAGGCGTATTCTCTCGCGCGGGGCGGCGAGAAGGACTTTGGCAAGGAAGCGATTGATACGCTGGTGAAGCATATGGAGGATAAGCAGCATGACTTTGTGTTGATTTTAGCCGGCTATTCTCGGGAAATGAATCATTTCTTATCCTTGAATCCCGGATTGCAATCACGTTTTCCCTTCATCATCGAGTTTCCGGATTATTCCGTCAGCGAACTGCTTGATATCGGCAAACGGATGTATGAAGAGCGGGAGTATCAGCTGTCGAAGGAGGCGGAGTGGAAGCTGCGGGACCATTTGAATGCGGTGAAGTATTCTTCGCAGCTCACGGCCTTCAGCAATGGGCGGTACGTCCGCAACATTGTGGAAAAATCCATCCGCCATCAGGCGATGCGTCTGCTGTTGCAGGATGCCTACGACAAATACGACCTGATGACCATTGCGAGTCTGGATTTGCAGGTGGAAGAGGAACCGCGCAGCTGAAGCTGGGCGGTTCTTCACTTAAATTCTTGTGTTGCTGTTTTTGGCGCGTGCCTCCAAAGCCGTTTTTGGATCGCGGGATGCCTCATCCGGCGTAAGCCCCTGAGGGTTTACACTGACGGATTGCGCAAGGCCGCGGTTTTTTTGCCGATTTCCTTTTGCCATATATAGGCCCCCCTGATCAGTCGTTTCCTTGCTGCTGGCGAAGCTGATGGCTCCGCTCCATTTTATCGCTTTTGGCGCGTGAGGAGTTTGGCGAATCCCCATACTGATTCACAGAGCTGCGCTGCTTGCCTTTTTTCACATGGTTGGTCATCTGAAACACCCCCTTGCCGGTAGTATGGTCATTTTCCCATGAAAAAAACAGTCTGGGGCCAGACTGTTTTTCGGACTTACATGCTCTTGTTGTGCAGGTTGTTTTTCACGACGGCGCTGCTTTTGGATGGCAAGCGCCAGTTGTAGTGCACGGAAAGCATGCGCAGCGCCACAAGAGCAAGGAACAGACCATACAGGCCGACAGATGACGTCACTAAGCCGGCACCGATGAGAAAGCCGGCGATAATTGTCCAAAAGGCATATACCTCAGCGCGCAGCACAAGCGGTTTCCGCTTGGCCAGCACGTCACGGATGACGCCGCCGCCCGTGCCGGTTAAAACTGCGGCAACAATCGTAGCGGAAATCGGCAGCCCCATCTTCTGGGCATACAGGGCGCCTTGAATGGCAAAGGCAGACAAGCCAATGGCATCCGTGATGTTTTCCCAGCGCTTCCAATGCTTCATGAGCTTGCTTGGAAATAAAAAGATAATGGTCATGGACAGCAGGGCAATTTGAAACAGCAGGTTCTGTTTCCAAAGTGCATCAATCGGATATCCTATTAATAAGTTCCGGACCGCTCCGCCGCCAAAAGCAGTGGCCATTCCTAAAATGTATACGCCGAAAATGTCATACTCTTCTTCCATGGCAACAATGGCACCGCTCACTGCAAAGGCGATGGTCCCGATGATGCTGAATAAGTCCCATGTCACGTAGTAATCCTCTCCCCCTGGGTGATAAGCAACTGGATGATTTATGCTTCCTCTGCTATTATAGTAGAAGACTCAAGTTTGGAAAAGAAAGAGTGAGGATATTTGAACGAAAAAGCGATATTAGTCGGCTGTCAACTGCCGCACGAAGATGATGAACGCTTTGCCCATTCGATGGAAGAGCTCGCCTCGCTGACCAAAACAGCAAGCGGCGAGGTATTGCTGATGACCTCGCAGAAGCGCCCGAAGTTTCATCCCGCTACATATATTGGAAAAGGAAAGCTTGAAGAGCTGACGGCTTCTGTGGAAGAGCTGGAGCCGGATGTTGTCATTTTTAATAACGAGCTTTCGCCAAGCCAAATCCGCAATCTGTCCAATGAGCTGCAGGCGCGCGTCATTGACCGCACGCAGCTCATCCTGGACATTTTTGCCCAGCGCGCCAAATCGCGCGAAGGAAAGCTGCAGGTGGAGCTGGCGCAGCTCCGATATGCCCTGCCGCGTCTGAGCGGACAAGGAGAGGCGCTGTCCCGTCTCGGCGGCGGCATCGGCACCAGAGGGCCCGGGGAAACGAAGCTGGAGAGCGACCGCCGCCATATTCGTTCCCGCATTGATGAGATCCGCGGGCAGCTCTCTGTTGTGGTGGAGCACCGCAAGCGCTACCGGGAGCGCCGAAAGACAAACAATGCGTTTCAGGTATCATTGGTCGGCTATACAAATGCCGGCAAATCCACCATTTTCAATCGCTTGACGCAGGCAGATACGTTTGAGGAAAACCTGCTGTTTGCCACACTGGACCCAACCACGCGCAAAATGCAGCTGCCATGCGGCTATACGGTGCTGCTGACAGACACGGTCGGCTTTATTCAAGACCTGCCGACAGCCCTTGTGGCGGCATTTCGTTCAACGTTGGAGGAAGTGAACGAGGCAGACTTTATTTTACACGTTGTGGATGCAGCGGATGCCAACTATGTCGGCCATGAGAAGACGGTGAATGAGCTGCTGCATGAGCTCGAAGTGGAGCGGATTCCGTCTCTGACCGTATACAACAAGAAGGATGCCGTCCATTCCTCCTTCCTGCCCTCGCCAAAGCGCGAGCATGTGCTGATCAGCGCGTTTGAAGCAGGGGATTTGGATAGGCTGAAGCGGAAGATTGAGCAGGAAATGCTGTCCTTGATGCAGCCGTACCGTGTGAAGGTCCCGGCATCGGAAGGAAGGCTGCTCACCCAGCTTCGCACGGAGACCGTTTTACAAGAGACTGTGTTTGATGAAGAGCAGCATACCTACACATGTAAAGGCTATATCTTCGCCAATTCCCCTTTAAACGGACCGATACAGAAATATACAGCAAGAAAAGGAGCAGAGGAGAAGAATGTTTGATCGTTTACAGCACGGGGCTGTCATGGCCCCGTTCGTACAGGAAGTAGAAGAAATGATCGCCGGTGTGCACAAGCGCATTGACGAGGTTGTGGAAAGCAACCAATTCCGGGTGCTGGAAAGCTACCGGAAGCATAAAATCAGCGACAGCCATTTTATCCCGACAACAGGCTACGGCTATGATGATATCGGCCGTGATACATTGGAGAAGGTATATGCGGATGTGTTCGGTGCGGAGGCCGGCCTCGTGCGCCCGCAAATCATTTCCGGCACACACGCCATCTCCACCGCGCTGTTCGGTATCTTGCGTCCGGGCGATGAACTCCTGTATATGACCGGCAAGCCGTACGATACCCTGGAGGAAATTGTGGGCATCCGCGGCAAAGGCATCGGCTCCTTCCGGGAGTTCAACATCGGCTATCGCGCCGTGGACTTGACAGCTGAAGGAAGGGTGGACTTCGATGCAGTCCGGGAAGCCATGCATGCCGGGACAAAAATGATCGGTATTCAGCGCTCGAAAGGCTATGCGACGCGGCCATCCTTCACTGTGGCGGAGATTCAGGAAATGATCCGTTTTGTAAAAGAAATCAAGCCGGACGTTGTCGTGTTTGTGGACAACTGCTACGGGGAGTTTGTGGAAGAATGGGAGCCGTGCCATGTCGGGGCGGATTTAATGGCCGGATCGCTCATTAAAAATCCGGGCGGCGGCATCGTGAAGACGGGAGGCTATATTGTCGGGAAAGAGCAGTATGTGGAAGCATGCGCATACCGGCTGACGTCCCCGGGCATTGGAGCGGAGGCAGGGGCCTCTCTCTACAGCCTGCAGGAAATGTATCAGGGCTTTTTCCTGGCGCCGCATGTAACAGGACAGGCTTTAAAGGGAGCCATCTTTACAGCGGCTTTCCTGGAGCGTCTGGGCATGAATACGTCGCCGCGTTGGGATGCGCCGCGCACGGATTTGATTCAGTCTGTGCAATTTGATGACCCGGAGCGCATGATTGCTTTTTGCCAGGCAATTCAATTTGCTTCGCCGATTAATTCGCACTTTACACCATATGCAAACTATATGCCGGGCTACGAGGATGACGTCATTATGGCGGCCGGCACCTTTATCCAGGGAGCGAGCATTGAGCTGTCTGCAGATGGGCCGATCCGCCCGCCGTATGTAGCGTACGTACAAGGTGGCCTGACATATGCCCATGTGAAAATTGCAATTTGTTCTGCGGTCGATACGCTGCTTGAGCGGCAGCTGCTTCCGTTAGAAAATAGGAAAGCTGCCCGCTAAGGCAGCTTTCTCTAGCTTTATAGGCATTTCTATATGTTTACAAATTTATGAAAATTATGTGAGATTAACTAACATTTATTGACACTTGACATAACATAAGATAAAATAAAGCCATGTTAAGGCGAAGGAGGAGCATAGGTGAGCAACCAAGACCGACGTTCGACTCCACTGTTTCCCATCAGTATTGTGATGAATTTGACTCAGCTGTCAGCGCGCCAAATTCGCTACTATGAAGAGAACGGGCTTATATCACCTGCGCGTACAGAGGGAAACCGTCGTTTGTTCTCATTTCACGATGTGGATAAGCTTCTGGAAATTAAAGACTTGCTCGACCAAGGCTTAAATCTTGCCGGCATTAAGCAAGTACTGCAGCTGAAGGAAGCAAGTGAGCAGCCGCTGTCTGCGGCGGCCGAAACGGAAGAACGCAAACAACTCTCGGATGCTGAATTGCGCAAGCTGCTTCGGGAAGAACTGCAGCAGGCAGGACGCTTCAACCGCACATCCCTGCGGCAGGGAGATATGTCTCGTTTCTTCCATTAAGTTGGGTTTCATTTAGTTTATATAAGCTTGGACTAGGAGGACAAATCGATGGCAAAGTATACGAAAGACGATATTTTTCGCATGGCGAGCGAGCAGAATGTAAAGTATATCCGACTGCAGTTTACAGATTTGCTTGGTATCATTAAAAACGTAGAAATCCCGGTAAGCCAGTTGGAAAAAGCATTGGACAACAAAATGATGTTTGACGGTTCCTCAATTGAAGGCTTCGTCCGCATTGAAGAATCTGACATGTACCTGTATCCGGACTTGGACACTTGGGTTGTCTTCCCTTGGACTGCTGAAAAAGGAAAAGTAGCACGCTTGATTTGTGACATTTATAATCCGGATGGCACACCGTTCGAGGGTGACCCGCGCAATAACCTGAAGCGCATTCTCAAAGAAATGGAAGCACTGGGCTTCACGGAATTCAATCTTGGGCCTGAACCGGAATTCTTCCTGTTCAAGGTGGATGAGAAGGGCAATCCGACGCTTGAGCTGAATGACAACGGCGGATATTTTGACCTGGCTCCAACAGATCTTGGCGAGAACTGCCGCCGCGATATCGTGCTTGAACTGGAAGAAATGGGCTTTGAAATTGAAGCATCTCACCATGAGGTGGCGCCTGGCCAGCACGAGATTGACTTTAAATATGCAAATGCGCTGAAGGCATGTGACGACATCCAAACCTTCAAGCTGGTGGTTAAAACCATCGCCCGCAAGCACGGTTTGCATGCGACATTCATGCCAAAGCCATTGTTTGGTGTGAACGGCTCCGGCATGCACTGCAACCTGTCCTTGTTCCGCGGCAATGAGAATGCGTTCTATGATGAGAAAGGCGGACAACTGCAGCTGAGCGAAACAGCGCTGCACTTTATCGCCGGTGTGCTGAAGCACGCGCCAGGCTTTACTGCTGTGACAAATCCGACAGTCAACTCCTACAAGCGCCTCGTTCCAGGCTACGAAGCACCTTGCTACGTGGCATGGTCTGCACGCAACCGCAGCCCGCTGATCCGGATCCCGGCATCCCGCGGCCTAAGCACACGTGTAGAAGTGCGCAGCGTTGACCCGGCAGCGAACCCGTATCTGGCAATGGCTGTTCTCTTGGCCGCGGGCCTCGATGGTGTGAAGAACAAGATTGCTGCACCGGCACCGGTTGACCGCAACATTTACGTCATGACACGTGAAGAGCGTGAGAAGGCAGGCATCGCGGATCTGCCGGCAACTTTGGCACATGCGCTGAACAACCTGAAGGCGGATGAAGTCATCTGCGGCGCACTCGGTGAGCACCTGCTGGATCACTTCATTGAAGCGAAGGAAATTGAGTGGGATATGTTCCGTACACAAGTGCATCAGTGGGAACGCGACCAATACATGAGCATCTATTAAAATGAAACATAACCCCCCCTTTGATGTCTATGCATCAAAGGGGGGGTCTATGTGTTTTGGCACATCCTGAGTTCCTGCATTTGGTATTGTTTTTTAGAAAAAGTTCCGCATGTTTTCGCAATTGGTATAAGCCGCGGCACACAGCCTCAGGCAACGACATCTGCACAAACCCATGATAGAGGAAAAGGATGAAAGCTGCGAAAATTATCCATAATAGGGATATGAATAAACCTATTGGAGGAAATCTGAATGCCTGAGAGACCTGCCGTTACTTCATCGGAGCTTGGGGTATTATGGCTTACCTATCAACAAAAAACCATGATTTTACGTATGCTGGAGTATTTCATTGCCAGAGCGGATGATGAAAAAGCTGCGGGCATCATGAAGGGATTGTATGGGGAAGCCCACCCCTATGCGGAAAGAATGAAAGAAATCTTTCAAGAAGAGGGGGCAGCGGTGCCTATAGGATTTACTGTGCAGGATGTGGAGCAGAATGCACCAAAACTGTATGACAATGGCTTTGATATCATGTTCATCCGGCTGATGAAGGAAATCAGCATGGGCATGCATGCGCTGAACATCACAATGGTATACCGTGAAGATTTAATACTTCTGTTTAAGGACTTAACGGCCATTACACAGAAGTACTACGCACTTTGCTCGGGATATCTGCTGGAGAAAGGGATACTGGCACGGCCTCCGTATATTGCGATGCCGCAATCGGTGGAGTTTGCCGAGAGCACCCGTTATTTAAGCGGCAATCCCATTGCGGATTTGTTTCATGAAAAGCGTACACTGAATACAGTGGAGCTTGCCCATATTTATCACTCCATTGAAGCAAATATAATAGGAAAGCAGCTCATTATGGGGTTTGCGCAAGTCGCTCAGGAAGAAGAGGCAAGAAGCTTTTTCCGTGAAGGTGCGAAGCTTGCAGAAAGCATCATTGAAGAACTGCGGCATGTGCTTCAAAAAAGCGGGGTGCAATCTCCCGAATCCTCGGTCGGGAATCTTACACTGTCGACGGATGCTCCTTTCTCAGACAAGCTCATGATGTATTGCATCAGCCTGTTCTGCAGCTTTTCCATGGGAGGAAACTCGCTGGGTACAGCCTTCAGCCTGCGGAATGATCTGCCCGCCAAGATGACTGTTTTCATGAAGGATATTTTTGAATACGCCCATAAAGGGGCGAAGATTATGATTCGCCATGGCTGGATGGAAGAGCCGCTCCAGCTGGAAAAGCCGGAATAGCGCCCTCTGAGCAGGAAGGTTACGGCTTTTGTAATGGAAGCTGTTGAGGCCGTGCTGTTGACGGAAGGAGCCTATGCGGGCACTCTTATTTTATGGGAAAGGGATGGCTGCTTGGGGAAATATTCCTAAGCAAAGAAAGGCCGGTCTCACATAGGTGAACCGGCTCTTTGGCATCTCATTTATTGAATATCCCGGTATACTCCCACAACCTTGCCGACAATGGACACATGCTGTAAGTAGAGCGGCTCCAGCAGGGCGTTTTCCGGCTGCAGGCGGATGTGTGTTTCTTCCTTATAGAAGCGTTTGACAGTTGCTTCGTTCTCTTCCGTCAGCGCCACCACAATCTCCCCGTTGTTGGCAGACTGTTGCTGACGCACGACTACAAGGTCACCATCCAGGATGCCGGCTTCAATCATGCTGTCCCCTGACACGCGGAGCATAAAGACATGATCGGAGCTCGGGACAAGGCTGGCCGGCAACGGGAACAGGTCCTCCACGTTTTCCACAGCTGTAATCGGCGGGCCTGCTGTCACTTTGCCGACAATGGGGACATGGACAACGGGATGCTTGGCAGTTGCATACAGCTCTTCGTCCAGAATTTCGATGGCCCGCGGTTTTGTCGGATCGCGGCGGATGTATCCTTTCTCCTCCAGACGCGATAGATGTCCATGAACGGTTGAGCTTGATGCAAGTCCGACTGCTTCGCCAATCTCCCGAACGGAAGGCGGATAGCCCTTCTCTTGTACCTTTTGCTTGATGAAACTCAGTATATCCTGCTGTCGCTTCGTCAGCTTCTCCATCGCTTACACCTCATTTTGTGTAGAAAATTCTAGCTTTAGTATACCATACCATTTCCTAGTCCACAAACATAAGTTCGTGGAAGGCTCTTTCTATGTTATAATGAAGAAAACAGTGAAGAGAGGGAAAACGTGGAGTGAATGCCATTATTTATACGAGGGTCAGCACAACGAAGGAGGCACAGGAGACATCCCTGCTGCGGCAAAAGGAAGAACTGCTGGCACTGGCGGAGCAGCATGAGTTTCATGTCGTGAAAATCATTGAGGAGCAGGCAAGCGGCTATGAAATTGAACGTGAAGGGATTCTCGAGGTGCTTGATACAATCCGCGAAGAGGGAGGGGAGGTGCTGCTCATTCAAGACGAAACCCGGCTCGGGCGGGGCAACGCCAAAATTGCGCTGATGCACTGTCTGAAGAAGGAGGGTGTGCTTGTCTATACGCACGACCATAACGGAGAGCTGCAGCTGTCGGATGCCGACTCCATGGTGCTTGATATCATCGGCATTGTGGAGGAATATCAGCGGAAAATCCACAATCTGAAAATTAAACGGGGCATGAAGCGCGCCGTGGAAAACGGCTTCCGGCCGGAGCTGAATTTGCAAAACCGCCAGGCAAGCGGCGGGCGGGATAAAAAGGAAGTGCCGATTGAGGAAATTGTCAGGCTGCGCCGCAACGAATTGACTTTCGCGGAAATCGCTGCAACTCTGCGCGGCTTTGGCTACGATGTGTCGAAAGCAACGGTTCATCGGCGTTACACAGAGCATATGAAGCAAGCACTTGATATATGAGAATAACTGTTGTATGATGAGTAGCATCGCAACTGAAAGGAGATCTGATATGCTGAGCGCAGACAAACTGCAACGTATCAATGAACTTGCCAAAAAAGCGAAAACACAAGGACTGACAGAGGCTGAGCAGCAGGAACGCCAAGCGTTGCGCCAGGAATACCTGCAAATATTCCGCGGCCATATGCTGGACCAGCTGAAGTCGATGACAATCGTTGATGATAAAGGGAACGATGTAACACCTGATAAGCTGAAGCTGTTGAAGCAGCAGGGGAGCATCCTGAACTAAAGGGGCGGCGAAAGCCGTCTTTTTTTATGCGGAAGAAGACAGCTTCTCCTTTCGCGGGGAGTAGCCCTGCATACCATGCTGCGGCAGACATCCAAAGTCCGCGGAGCCTCTTCGCCGTGCTTCTGTAAAATACAGAAAATTCTATAATTTAATATTATCTCATGTGAATTCTGAAAAAGAAAGGGCTTTCTTTCTCTTTGGAGCGCCACTCTCTTCTTCTTTTCTGATAAAAGGCGACATAGCGGTTGTGTATTTCCTCACATCGGGCTATCATATAAATATGTTGAGGCTCTCACAACTCTCTTTTTGAAAGGAAGAAGCAGTATGTCACAAACAATTGAACAGCTTTCCATCAGCAGCATCCGGACTTTGTCCATCGATGCCATTGAGAAAGCAAATTCCGGCCACCCAGGCATGCCAATGGGTGCAGCACCGATGGCTTATACATTATGGGCAAAATTCATGAATCATAACCCAAGCAATCCAAGCTGGTTCAACCGCGACCGTTTTGTGTTGTCTGCGGGACACGGCTCTATGCTGTTGTACAGCCTGCTGCATTTGTCCGGCTATGATGTTACGGTGGATGACCTGAAAAGCTTCCGTCAATGGGGCAGCAAAACACCGGGCCATCCGGAAGTTGGCCACACACCTGGTGTGGACTGCACAACTGGCCCGCTTGGACAAGGAATTGCGACTGCAGTCGGCATGGCTATGGCAGAACGCCATTTGGCAGCCAAATACAACCGTGATGCGTTCAATGTAGTAGACCACTATACATATGTGATTTGCGGCGATGGCGACCTGATGGAGGGTGTATCCGCAGAAGCTTCTTCGCTGGCAGCACACCTGCAGCTTGGTCGCCTTGTTGTTCTGTATGACTCCAATGATATCTCTTTGGATGGCGATTTGCACCGTTCTTTCTCCGAAAGCGTGGAGCAGCGTTATCAGGCATACGGCTGGCAATATGTTCGCGTAGAAGATGGAAACGATATCGAAGAACTGACAAGAGCGCTTGCTGAAGCAAAAACAGACGAAACACGTCCAACTCTGGTTGAGGTGCGCACAACAATCGGCTACGGCTCTCCGAATAAAGCAGGCAGCTCTTCCTCCCACGGCTCTCCGCTCGGCAAGGAAGAGACAAGACTGACGAAGGAAGCGTACAAGTGGACATTTGAGAACGATTTCCACGTTCCGGACGAAGTATACGCACACTTCCGTTCTGTCATCAAGGAAGCAGGCGAGAAGAAGGAAGCGGAATGGGATGCCCTGTACAAGCAGTATGCAGCGGCTCACCCGGAATTGGCAGCCGAGCTCTCCGCTGCCATTGAGGGACGCCTGCCTGAGGGCTGGAGCGATGCTCTGCCGGCATATGAGCTTGGCACAAAGACAGCGACACGTTCTTCTTCCGGTGATGCGATTCAAGCCATTGCGAAGACAGTTCCGGCTATTTTCGGCGGTTCTGCCGACCTGGCTGGCTCCAACAAAACGTACATGAAGAACATGGGTGATTTCTCCCGCAATGACTACAGCGGCAAAAACATCTGGTATGGCGTGCGTGAGTTTGCAATGGGCGCTGCCATGAATGGAATTGCTCTGCACGGCGGCTTGAAAACATTTGGCGGCACGTTCTTCGTATTCTCTGACTACCTGCGCCCGGCAGTTCGCTTGGCGGCGCTGATGAAGCTGCCTGTGACGTATGTGCTCACACATGACAGTATTGCAGTTGGGGAAGACGGCCCGACGCATGAGCCGGTTGAGCACCTGGCAGCATTGCGCGCCATGCCTGGCCTGAGCATCATCCGCCCTGCAGATGGAAACGAATCTTCTGCAGCTTGGCGTTTGGCGTTGGAGTCCACGGATACACCAACAGCGTTGGTGCTGACACGTCAAGACCTGCCGGCATTGGAAGGTGCGAAGGAGAACACATATGAAAAAGTATCCAAGGGTGCTTATGTTGTGTCTCCAGCGCAAAAGGAAACAGCGGATGTGCTGCTGTTGGCAACCGGTTCCGAGGTTAGCCTGGCAGTAGAGGCGCAAAAGGCGCTGGCGCAGGAAGGCATTGACGCTTCTGTTGTCAGCATGCCATCCTTCGATCGTTTTGAAGCACAGGATGCTGCTTATAAGCAATCTGTTCTGCCTAAAAATGTGACAAAGCGTCTGGCAATTGAGATGGGCGCCACACTTGGCTGGCACCGCTATGTCGGCCTTGACGGAGATGTGATTGGCATTGATACATTCGGCGCATCCGCTCCTGGCGAAAAGATAATGGCGGAGTACGGCTTCACGGTGGAAAACGTGGTTGCCCGTGCGAAGGCATTGCTGCAGCAGTAAGATTGCAAAGCCGGTACACTGTTCAAGACAGTGTGCCGGCTTTTTTGTATGTGGGAAGGCGGCCGGAACCTCCCTTCGGATGGCTAAGCGGGTTGCTTTCGCTTTTCGTGGATTCGACAGAAATAGTTGTTTCTTGCTCCACCGTCAGACAATCTCCTCGCAGGACAGCCTCTATAATAGAATGTAGACGAATTGTAAATGGCGGAGGAGGATGCATGGTGAAAACGTATCATCTGTACTTAATGCAACATGACATCGCCAAAGAGTATTTCGGACGGGAATCGCTGTTGTTTGACCTGTTTTCCCGATTTACCCGCTCCCGTTCCCTCGCGGAAAAAAAGGTGCTGTACCGGCAGATCAAGTATGTGACGAAGCCGCTGCCGGCACTGAAGCTGCACCACCGCACCGAACAGGCGCTGGGGTCCCACCCGGGCTACCGGCGTGAGGGGAACACCCATTGGCTGTGGGAAAGTGGACAAGCATGGACAAAGCTGACGCTTCACCGGCAGTATGCCGTGCTGGAATCCAGCGGACACTATGAGCTGGAGGCCATGTTTTTTGAAGTGCTCCGCAAGCAGGAAGCAACATTTTTGGCTCTGAACTATGAGAACGAACAGTCTGGTTGGCTGAATCCGATCAGGCAGGAGCGGAAGTACGTATAGCAAAAAAATGTCGGATACAAGCTTGTCTTCTTCAGCAGGTTTTAGTACACTGTAATGTAGACAACATGAAGGAGGAAACACTATGCCGGTTTGGGTTGGTATCTTAATCGCTTTGCTTGCACTTGCAGGCGGCGTGGCGCTTGGCTTTTATTTGGCGCGCCGATACATGATGGATTACTTGAAGAAGAATCCGCCAGTGAATGAGCAAATGTTGAAAATGATGATGATGCAGATGGGACAAAAGCCGTCTCAGAAGAAAATCAATCAAATGATGCAGGCAATGAACAAGCAGACGAAATAAGAATGAAGGAGGCACTCAGAAGTGGGTGTCTTTTCGTTTACAGCATATAGGCGAGGTGAAAGTATGAATTTTTCCATTGATGTCCCAACAATTGGGATTCAAGAGGCATTAGCAGGCGACTTTGTTTTTGTGGACGTACGGACGCCGGCGGAATATGAGGAATTCCGTATACCTGGCAGTTTGAATATCCCCATCTTCTCCAATGAAGAGCGGGTGGAGGTGGGCACAACTTATAAGCAGGTGGGGCAGGAAGAAGCAAAGGATATTGGAATCGGGATTCTATCCGCCAAGCTGCCGGAGTTCTATCAACGGATGAAGGAAATCTACGGGGAGCAGGGCAAGCCGATGGTTGTCTATTGCTGGCGCGGAGGCATGCGCAGCAGGTCTATCGTGGTAACGATGGGTACGCTGGGGATTCCGGTTGTGCAGCTGACAGGCGGCATCCGCTCCTACCGCGAGCTGGTCACAGAAGGGCTGGAGGAAGCGGCGGCAAATCCGAAGCCGTATCTGGTGCTGGAGGGCAATACCGGAACAGGTAAAACAGAAATCCTGCAGCGCCTGCAGCAGGAGGGCTACCCGGTTATGGACTTGGAAGGGCTGGCCAGCCACCGTGGCTCCATCTTCGGGCAAATCGGCTTGGAGGTGCGCTCGCAGAAGATGTTTGAAAGTCTGTTGTACTGGCGCCTGCAGGAGCTGAAGGATGCTCCGTACTATATTATTGAAGCGGAGAGCAAGCGCATCGGCCGGATTACGCTGCCGCCGTTTCTGCTTGCAGGCAAGGAAGGCGGAACGCGCATCCGTTTGCATCTGCCGATGTCAGAGCGGGCCGACATCATTTGTGAGATATACCGCTTTGATTTATACAAGGATAAGTTTTATGCGGCATTCCAAGGCATTTCCAGACATTTGCCGGATGGGGTCCGTATGGAAGCGGAAGAAGCCTTTCATACCGAAAATGTCCACCGTATTGTGGAGATTCTGTTTGAGTACTATTATGACCCGCGCTATGAGCATGCGGCAAACCAATACGATACACCTGTTCATCCGGTGTTTGCCGAAACACGGGAGGATGCCTATCAGCAGGTTAAGGAGCAAATTGATGCATTAGCGAAGCAAACGCAGCTTTCCCATTCGTGAGAGCTGCGTTTTTCCTGCTGTCCGCGAGGCAAGTTTTAAAATTTTCTGGAAAATAGATGGCTGCATTTGGTACACTGATAGCATCGTCTTCATGACAGGGGGGAGTATATGAAGGTTTTTTTGGATTTGGCCTGGTTTTTTAAGCAGGAACGGCGCTCATACCTGTTCGGCACCCTGCTCTTGATTGGGGTGGCACTTCTGGAGCTCGTTCCGCCCAAGGTAATGGGCATCATCGTAGATGAAATCGGCGGCGGACGTTTGACTGCCGGGAAGCTGCTGAGCTGGATCGGCCTGCTGGCAGCTGTTGGCTTGACGATGTATGGCCTGCGCTATCTGTGGCGGATCATGATTTTCGGTTCCGCGCTCAAGCTGGCCCGGCAGCTGCGCACCCGCTTGTACCATCATTTTACGGAAATGAGCCCGTCCTTTTACCAAAAGCACCGTACAGGTGACCTGATGGCGCATGCCACAAATGATATCCAAGCCATCCAGCAAACAGCCGGGTCCGGTGTTCTCACACTCGTAGACTCGCTGGCGGTCGGGGGAGCGGTGCTGATTACAATGTCCGCCACGATCAGCTGGAAGCTGACGCTGTTCAGCCTGCTGCCGATGCCGATTATGGCGATCAGTACAAGCTACTACGGCACCCTGCTGCACCGCCGCTTTCATAAGGCACAGCAGGCATTCTCAGAAATCAATGATAAAGTGCAGGAAAGCATGAGCGGCATGAAGGTCATCCGTTCCTTCGGACAAGAGCAGGAGGACTTGCAGGCGTTCCGGCAAAAGTCGGAGGAGGTTGTAGAGAAGAATATGCGGGTGGCGCGGATTGACTCCTTGTTTGATCCAACGATCTCGCTGATTGTGGGCTTTTCTTTCCTGATTGCCGTCTGCTACGGATCTGTTCTTGTTGTAAATGGAGAGCTGACAATTGGACAGCTGGTCACATTTACAACCTACCTGGGCACCTTGATTTGGCCGATGCTGGCATTTGGCTGGCTGTTCAACATTATGGAGCGCGGCCGTGCCTCCTATGACCGGGTCAGCCGTCTGCTGGCGCAAGCGTCGGAGGTGCGCGATGCCGGCGAGGCAAATGCAGAAGCGGTGACAGGGGAGATATCCTACAAGATTAAACGCTTCTCGTATCAGCGAAATGATGTAAGCAATCTGCAGGATATTGTATTCACGCTGCCGCAGGGAGGTACGCTTGGCATTGTCGGACGTACCGGTGCCGGGAAAACTACGCTGTTAAAAATGCTGATCCGCGAATTTGACCATTTTGATGGAACGCTGCAAATCGGGGGCCGGGATATTCGGGAGTCCACCCTCTATGCCTTGCGCTCCGCCATATCTTACGTTCCGCAGGACCACTTCCTGTTCTCAGCAACGATTGCGGATAATATCGCGTTCGGACGGCCGGAAGCAGGCTATCAGGATGTCATCCGGGCAGCCAAAATCGCCTGCATCCACGATGACATTGCCACTTTCCCGGAAGGCTACGAAACCATTGTCGGAGAACGCGGCGTGTCGTTGTCCGGCGGCCAGAAGCAACGCGTTTCCATTGCAAGAGCTGTTTTGACGGATGCTGAAATCCTTATCCTGGATGACTGCTTATCCGCGGTTGATGCGAAAACGGAGGAGCAAATTTTATCTTCGCTGAAGCGGGAGCGGAACAATAAAACAACCATTATTACAGCACACCGCCTCAGCGCGATTCAGCACGCCGACTTGATTCTCGTGCTGGAGGACGGCGGCATTGCCCAGCGCGGCACGCATGAGCAGCTCATGCGGGAGGAAGGCTGGTATCAAGACATGTTTGAACGCCAGCAGCTGGAATCACTTGTGGAGCAAGGAGGGATGTCATGATGGATACAAAGCAAAACCTGCGGCGTTTGCTGTCCTATATGCGCCCGTACAGAAAGCTGCTTGTGCTGGCTTTTCTGTTTCTGATTCTCGGAACAGCGGCCGAAATAGCCGGTCCGTTTCTTATCAAGGTGTTTATCGATAATCACCTGATGCCGGCAAACTTTGAGCAGCAGGCGCTGTTAACCTTGTTCATTGCTTACCTGGTGCTGCATTTGTTGAAGGTATGGCTCACGTACCTGAACCTGCTGTATTTCCAAAACATTGCATTCAAAATTGTGCAGGATATCCGGGTGGAGGTGTATGAGCGTGTGCAGCAGCTGTCACTTGGCTTCTTCGACCGTACGCCGATCGGCACCATTGTATCCCGCATTACCAATGATACGGAGTCGATTAAGGATTTCTTTGTCAGCGTGCTGTCCACGTTTGTGAAGAATATTGTGTTCCTGATTGGAATTATTGCCGCCATGTTCCTGTTGAATGTAAGGCTGGCCTTCTTCTGTCTGATTCTGGTGCCGATTATTGTGTTCATTATGAGAGTATACCGGAAGAAGAGCTCCATCTTCTATGAAGAAATCCGGACGCAGCTCAGCTTGTTGAATGCCAAGCTGAACGAATCCATTCAAGGGATGAGCATTGTCCAGGTATTCCGCCAAGAACGCCGGCTGCGCCGCGAGTTTGAAGAAGTGAACGGCCGCCATTACGAGGCGGGGCGGAAGAATCTGCGGTTCGATGCGCTGCTCCTTCGGCCGGCCACAGACCTGGTGCATGTGTTTGCTGTGATCATGGTGCTCGGCTTCTTCGGTGTGGATGCCCTTGACAGCCCGGTGCAGGTCGGGGTCATTTATGCCTTTGTCAGCTACATCGACCGTTTCTTTGAACCCATCAACGAGATGATGATGAAGCTGTCGCTGTTCCAGCAGGCGGTCGTCTCTTCATCTCGCGTGTTTGAGCTGATGGATGAAAAGGATCTGGCGCCTGTGCAGGAGGGCGCGGGAAGCCCGGTTGTGACAGATGGCCGCATTGAGTTCCGCAACGTCACGTTCTCATATGATGGCAAGCGGGATGTGCTGCAGGACATCTCGTTCACTGTAAATCCCGGTGAGACCGTTGCCTTTGTCGGCCACACAGGCAGCGGCAAGAGCACCATTATGAATCTGCTCATGCGTTTTTACCACGTGCGAAAGGGAGAGATTTTCCTCGATGGAGCAGATTTGCGGCAGTATGAGGAAGCGGAAATCCGCAGGCAAATCGGTCTTGTGCTGCAGGACGCCTTTCTGTTTGCCGGCAATGTGAAGCAGAACATCCGGATGTATAATGAAGGAATTACAGATGAGGACATCCGGGAGGCGGCTCAGTTCGTGCAGGCGGACAGCTTTATTGAGCAATTGCCTCATGGCTATGATACTGAGGTCATGGAGCGCGGTTCCACATTCTCCAGCGGCCAGCGCCAGTTGCTTACCTTCGCCCGGACAATTGCGGCCAATCCGAAAATTCTGGTGCTCGATGAGGCCACTGCCAACATTGATACAGAGACGGAGGAGGCCATTCAAGCGGCACTGAAGCGGATGCGCCAAGGGCGCACGACCATCGCCATCGCACACCGTTTGTCTACGATTCAGGATGCGGACCAAATCTTTGTCATGCATCATGGCCGGATTGTGGAGCGCGGCAATCATCAAGAGCTGCTGGCACAGCAAGGGTTGTACTATAAAATGTATTTGCTGCAAAATAAGGGAAGCCTCTCAAAAGCCTTGTAACAACAAGGCCTTTGGAGGCTTTTTTGCAGGGCGGCCAACAGAGGACAAGGATGAACTGCTCTCTATTTTTTCTCATGCCTGTTCAAAAGATACAGTGCGCCAACGTAGCCGGCAGCCAATACAGCAGGAATTCCAATTGCATATATGAGAACTTCAAGCATGATGTGCCCCCCTTTGTACATACATCTAGTATATGACAAGCAAAGGAAAGACAGACAAAAAGAAGAGCCCTATACAAGCTCTTCCTCTGCCGGAGCGGAAATGAACTCCTCGGCATATATGTTCAGGTTTGATAAATCCCCAAACCGGCGCTGCAGCTCGTCCGCGACACGGCGCACCGCCAAGGCGCTGCTGGTGGCCGGCAAACGGGTGCTTTCATGCACCCATTCCGCCCCCTTTTTATATTCATACCGTACATCGTATTGCGACACCATCGGCAATCCCCCCCATTGGATCGGAATGTGTGCAAATACAAAGCTGTCATACCCAATATTCTGTAAAGCTCCTGTATTTCCTGCTTTTTGTTTGTGGAAATACCCAAAATTCCTGCAGGCTTTGCCGCAAACGGCAGGTGAAGGGAGAGACACAAAAAGTTCACAGCTCTTTTTTCTCTGCATTCGCATGGAAGTTTGCTACAATAGAAACGGACAAGAGAGGAGAGAATATATGCAGGACGTAAATATTTTTCTGGCATTCGGGGCAGGGTTTCTATCCTTTATCTCCCCTTGCTGCCTGCCGTTGTATCCGGCATTTCTGTCGTACATCACGGGGATATCAGTATCAGAGCTGAAGGAAGAAAATGGGGTGATGCAGCGGCGGGGCATGATTCATACCGCGTTGTTTCTGCTCGGGTTTTCCGTTATTTTTGTGGCCATCGGCTTCAGCACCACACTGCTGGGGGATTTTCTGATTACATACCAGACGCTGATCCGTCAGCTCGGCGCCATTTTCATTATTGTGTTCGGACTCGTCATTGTCGGGCTTTTCAAGCCGAAATTTCTGATGCAGGACCATAAGGTGACATTCCGCAGCCGTCCGTCCGGATACTTTGGCTCCATCTTGATCGGCCTTGCGTTTGCAGCCGGCTGGACGCCATGCTCCGGCCCGATCATTGCATCTGTAATTGTTATGGCTTCCACCAATCCGCAGTCTGCCATGGTATACATGCTGGCATATGTACTGGGCTTTGCCATTCCATTCTTTGTGTTGTCCTTCTTCATCACAAAGATGAGCTGGATCAAGCGCAACAGCATCAAGATTGTGAAGGTCGGCGGCTATATTATGATTGCGATGGGCGTGCTGCTGTACTTTAACGGTTTGACAAAGATCACGATTTATTTTACGGACTTATTCGGCGGCTTTCAGGGCTTCTAGTTCTATACGGGGCATAAAAATATTGGAAATGCCGGCAAAAAGGAATATAATGAGGACGAACGAAGATTTCCGCAAAAGGGATGATATGGATGAATTTAGCGGTCTTATCAAGCATTGTAGCTGTCTGTATGGCAATCGGCGCAATGTTTATCCGGTTGAAGGCGGCACAGAAGCCCGCTTCCTTGAAGAAAATTATTTTGCCGCCATTTTTTATGAGTACAGGGACGCTCATGTATGTCTTTCCGATGTTCCGTCTGACGCTGTCGGAAATGGCTGAGGCTATAGCGGTCGGCTTGTTCTTTTCCATTTTTTTGATTAAGACGTCAAAATTTGAAGTGCGCGGGCAGGATATTTATCTGAAGCGTTCAAAGGCCTTCATCTTTATTCTGATCGGCCTCTTGGCAGTCCGTATCGCCTTCAAGTCCTATCTGAGCCAAACCATTGAACTGGGGCAGCTGAGCGGCATGTTCTTCCTGTTGGCCTTCTCCATGATTGTTTCCTGGCGTGTGGCCATGTACCGCTCCTACAAAAAGCTGGAGACGGATATGAAGAAAACGAACAAGCTGTACGATGATAAGGATATGAAGCTTACGTAAAAACCCTCGGGATTCCGAGGGTTTTTTTGCATTCATTTCAGCAGTGCCCGGTACGGTGCATAGTCAATTTGCTTCTGCTGCAGTTTTTTGACGAGAAATTTATGGTCACGCTTCGGTGTCGCCATAATATATCCTTTAATAACCAAGTCCTGTGTAATCCGGTTTGCGCGCTCCTTCAGCGCCAGTTCGCCGATTTTGCCTGCGATTTTGGAGCGGGCCACATCCCGAAACAGCTCGGGCACCGGGCTGACGAGCTCTTCCAGCAGCGCTTTATGCTCCCGGTCCCATAAATGCCTTGTTTCATCAATATAATGCTGCTCCCAATCCAAAATGGACATGCCGTCATCCTTGGGCAAGCGCTTTAAAAATTTGCGGAACATGAAGTAGCCGCCGATGGACATGAGACTGAGCAGAATCACCGTCCATGCCACAATGAACCAACTGAACCATCCGGTAAGCAAAGCATACACCCCTTTACAGCTAGTAGCAGTTTCCTATCTTGCTAGATTCATTATATGCGCGGGGAAAAGAGGAACGCAAGCACTACACGAAGTAGAGCTGCTCGATGTCCAGCATATCATCTTCCTCTTTGTATTCCAAAATGAGTGTGCCCAGCTTCTCGCCCGGCTGTGCTGCAGCGAAAACAGCGAAAGCTGCGAAGCGATGCGGCGCCAACTCAGGGATGCTGGCTGCTGCCAGCTGGTACTCGCGCTTTTGCAGGAAGGGCAGCAGCTCCTCCTGCTCGAAGGAAGTGCGTGAGGCAATGGATTTGCGGGTGAAGCGCTGCTGCAAAAGCCGCAGCGTCTCGTTCCAAACAGAAAATTTTGCATCGTGGATCATAAAAGCCCCCTATGTAACGGAATACGTTTTTCAATCGCTGAGAAGATATAGACATTATAGCACAGGGGAAGCGGGAGGCAAAATTTCCCGGGATTGAGGGAGGGAAGAGAATGGGAATTGCAGAAAGCCGGCGGATCGGCCGTGCAGCCATACTGCTGGCACTGGCTGATGACAACGGCATGGATACAGTGTTTCCCGCTTCATGGAAGTACTGCTGCGGCAGGGTCGGCTCCATGAACTCGCAAAAAATTGTGGCCGCCTTGGAAACTGCAGCGAAAAGCGGGCATATGATTCAACAAGGGGTGTACCGGGAAACACACGCCTTGTATCATGCCATTATGGAAGCCCTGTATGGAGTGACGAGAGGACAAGTGCAGTTAGGAGACGTACTTCGTACAGTGGGACTTCGTTTTGCGATCGTGCGCGGCAATCCTTATGAATCCGAAGGCGAGGGAGAGTGGATTGCGGTTGCCCTGTACGGAACCATTGGCGCTCCGGTGAAGGGGCTTGAGCATGAGGCGGTTGGTTTAGGAATTAATCATATATAGCCCAGAGGATACGAGTATAGTAGGGGGCCTTTTCTTTTGCGCTGCAGAAGGGGAGGCCCCTTCATGCGTATAAGCGATGAAGAGGTGAGCGGCAATGATGTTGACCGGGGAAACATTGACAATTTCAGGAATGAGGCAGCTGCTTGGGCAGGAGGCGGTGACGGTTTGTCCCAAAAGCATGGCCCGCGTGCAAAATGGGCGGCAGGCGGTTGAGCGCCTGGTGGAGCAGGGGAAAACCGTGTACGGCATTACGACCGGCTTTGGAAAGTTCAGTGACGTCCGCATTTCCAAGGAGCATGTAGAGCGACTGCAGCACCATCTGCTGCGATCGCATGCCTGCGGGGTGGGAGAGCCATTCTCGGAGGCTGTATCCCGGGCCATGCTGATTCTGCGGGTGAATACGCTGTTGAAAGGGGTATCGGGCGTACGGCCGGCTCTGATTGAAAGATTGGTTGAGCTCGTGAACCGCCGCATCCATCCTGTTGTCCCGCAGCAAGGATCGCTCGGCGCCAGCGGCGATCTGGCCCCTTTGTCCCACATGGCGCTTCCCCTGCTGGGAGAAGGAGAGGTTTGGTACAGGGGCAGCCGCATGCCGGCGGCGGCGGCTTTGCAGCAGGAGGGGCTTCAGCCTCTTACACTGGAAGCGAAGGAAGGTCTGGCGCTTATTAATGGCACACAGGCAATGACCGCGATGGGGGTTGTTGCTTATATCGAAGCAGAGCAACTGGCTGATCAGGCGGACTGGATTGCCGCTATGACACTGGAAGGCTTGCGCGGTATTGTTGATGCGTTTCGGGAGGAAATTCATGTCGCCCGCGGCTATCAGGAGCAGATTGAAACGGCTGCCCGGATCCGCAGGCTGCTGCAGGGAAGCGGTTTGGTGACGAAGCAAGGCGAATTGCGGGTGCAGGACGCGTATTCCTTGCGCTGTATTCCCCAGGTGCACGGGGCCGCCCGGCAGGTGCTTGGCTATGTGAAGGAAAAGCTGGAGATTGAAATGAACGCAGCGACAGATAATCCCCTCCTGTTTCAGGATGGTGCTGTGGTGCTGTCAGGCGGCAATTTTCACGGACAGCCGATTGCCTTCGCCATGGATTTTTTGAAGCTTGGGATGGCCGAGTTGGCCAATATTTCGGAGCGGCGCATTGAACGTCTGGTGAATCCGCAGCTGAATGATTTGCCGCCCTTTCTAAGCCCTGAACCGGGTCTGCAGTCCGGTGCCATGATTCTGCAATATGTGGCGGCTTCGCTTGTTTCTGAAAACAAAACACTTGCGCATCCGGCCAGTGTGGACTCCATTCCATCATCGGCAAATCAGGAGGACCATGTCAGCATGGGAACCATCGCGGCCCGCCACGCCTACAGCATCATTTCTAATGTGCGCCGTGTGCTGGCGATTGAACTGATTTGCGCCATGCAGGCGGCTGAACACCGGGGCGTACACCGGCTGGCCCCGGCCACACATGCTGTATATGAAAAGGGAAGAAAGATTGTGCCGTCCATTACGCAGGATCGGGTATTCTCTGGCGATATCGAGCGGATGGCGAAGTGGCTGAAGGAAACCCATTTCGAGGAGGAGAGACAGAATGAATGAAATTCGTGCAACGCGCGGTACAGCATTACAGACAAAAGGCTGGGTGCAGGAGGCTGCGCTTCGTATGCTGATGAACAACCTGGATCCGGAGGTGGCAGAGCGGCCGGAGGATTTGGTTGTGTACGGAGGCATCGGCAAAGCCGCCCGTAACTGGGACTGCTTTCGCGCGATTGTCCGCAGTCTGCAGCAGCTGGAGAATGATGAAACCTTGCTGATTCAGTCCGGGAAGCCGGTGGCGGTCTTTAAGTCACATGCAGATGCGCCGCGGGTGCTGCTGGCAAATTCCAACCTTGTGCCGAAGTGGGCGACATGGGAGCATTTCCGCGACCTGGAGCGAAAAGGGCTCATAATGTACGGCCAAATGACAGCCGGCAGCTGGATTTACATTGGCACGCAGGGCATTTTGCAGGGCACATATGAAACGTTCGCAGAGGCGGCCAGGCAGCATTTTAGCGGTTCGTTGCGCGGTACGCTTACCGTTACGGCGGGGCTTGGCGGCATGGGTGGCGCCCAGCCATTGGCTGTCACGATGAACGGCGGCGTTGTGATTGCCATTGAGGCGGATAGAGAGCGGGCAGAGCGCCGTATCGCGACAAAGTATTGCGACGTGATGAAGGAGAGTCTGGACGAAGCGCTGCAGCTGGCGGCAGACTGTCGGGCAAAACAGGAACCTCTGTCTATCGGTCTTGTCGGCAATGCGGCAGATATCATGCCGGAGCTGCTGCGCCGGGGGATTGTGCCGGATTTGGTGACGGACCAAACCTCTGCCCACGATCCGCTGCATGGCTATCTCCCGGCAGGCATGACAATGGAAGCCGCCGGGCGGCTGCGCCGGGAACAGCCGGAGGAGCTTATCAGGCTGGCCCGGAAAAGCATGGCGCGCCATGTCGAAGCAATGCTTGCACTGCAGCGAAAAGGAGCCATTGTATTCGATTATGGCAATAACATTCGGCAGGTAGCCTTTGATGAAGGAGTGAAGGATGCCTTCCGTATTCCAGGCTTTGTGCCGGCCTTCATCCGTCCGCTGTTTTGTGAAGGAAAAGGGCCGTTCCGCTGGGTGGCTTTATCAGGAAATCCTGCGGATATTTATAAGACAGATGAGGTGATTTTGCGGGAATTTGCGGACAACAAGCACTTATGCAACTGGATCCGGATGGCGCGGGAGAAGGTGGCATTCCAAGGGCTGCCGGCGCGCATCTGCTGGCTTGGGTATGGGGAACGTGCGAAGCTCGGCCGCATCATCAATGAGATGGTGGCCAAGGGCGAACTGAGCGCCCCGATTGTGATTGGCCGTGACCACCTCGATTGCGGTTCTGTTGCCTCGCCGAACAGGGAGACGGAAGGCATGCCCGATGGCAGTGATGCTGTAGCTGATTGGCCGATTTTAAATGCCCTGATCAATGGGGTGAACGGAGCAAGCTGGGTGTCTGTGCATCACGGCGGAGGAGTCGGCATGGGCTATTCGCTGCATGCCGGCATGGTCATTGTGGCAGACGGTACGGAAGGGGCAGCGAAGCGCCTGGAACGGGTGCTGTCCTCCGATCCGGGCATGGGGATTGTCCGCCATGCAGATGCCGGCTATCCGCTTGCCATGCAGCAGGCGAAGGAAAAGGGTATACAAATACCAATGCTGGAGGCGGAAGATGCTTGATACATTGCTTGTGAATATCGGGCAATTGCTGACCATGGATCAAGAGGGGCCGGTGCGCGGACAGAGGATGGGCGTGCTTCCGCTGGTGGAGAGAGCGGCAATTGGCATTCGGAATGGAAGGGTTGCCTGGATCGGCCCGTCTGCGGAAGCGGGAGAACTGGAGGCGGCGCGCCGGTTGGATTGCGGCGGCCGGCTCGTATCTCCGGGTCTTGTAGATCCGCATACGCACCTTGTATTTGGCGGTTCCAGAGAAAATGAAATAGCTCTCAAGCTGCGGGGTGTCCCATATCTGGATATTTTGCATGCCGGCGGCGGCATTCATGCAACAGTACGGGCGACGCGGGCAGCCACGGAAGAGGAGCTGCTGCAAAAAGCAAAGCGGCACGCAGAGCGGATGCTGTCTTATGGTGTGACAACTATGGAAGCGAAAAGCGGATACGGCTTGGAGGTGGAGGCAGAGCGGAAGCAGCTGCGTGTTGTCAAGCGGCTGCGGGAGGAACACGGATTTGATCTTGTATCCACCTTTTTGGGGGCTCATGCTGTCCCGAAGGAGTATACTGGCCAGCCGAGGGCTTTTTTACAGTACCTGCTGGAGCTGCTGCCGGCCATTCGGCAGGAGGGGCTGGCGGAGCATGTGGATATTTTCTGTGAGACGGGTGTGTTCTCTGTGGAGGATTCCGTATGGTTTCTGCAGGAAGCAAAGCAGCTTGGCTTTGGTGTGAAAATGCATGCTGATGAAATTGATCCGTTGGGCGGAACGGAGGCGGCAGTCAGTATAGGAGCCATTTCCGTGGACCATGTCTGCGGCGCCTCTGAAGAAGGCATCCGCCGGCTCGGAGAAGGCAGTGCCATTGCGGTCCTGCTGCCAGGCACGACGTTTTACCTGAATAAAGAGCATCATGCCAAAGCGCGGGAAATGATTGCCGGCGGAGCAGCTGTCGCATTGGCAACGGACTTCAATCCGGGCAGCTGTCCGACAGAAAATCTGCAGCTCGTGATGAGCCTCGCCATGCTGAAGCTGCGGATGACACCGGAGGAGATTTGGAATGCGGTGACAGTGAACGCGGCTCATGCCATTGGCCGCGGAAGTGACGCAGGAGTGCTGGCAGCCGGCCGGCCGGCCGATTTGGTTGTGTGGGAGGCGCCCAATTACTCCTATATCCCATACCATTTTGGCGTGAACCACGCAGCGCTCGTCATGAAACGGGGAAAGCCTGTCTGGAAGCGGGGAGACTTCGCATGCGATATTTGAACAAACAGGCAAAATTTATGGATCGGTATGTGCGAAAGTGGAGCGGTCTTGTGCAGGAGTGGGATGGAAGCGGTACGATTGGCGGGCCGGCTCTCATCGGAGCTCCCTTGGCGAAAGCATCCATCAGCCACTCCGGGGCGCATTTGGCCCCCCGTGCCATTCGCAGTCTGCTTGATGCCTATTCTGTATACCGCACAGAAGAGGATCGGGATGTACAGGGAACTTTGCATGATTGCGGAGATATTGTCATGCATGTGACGGATGTGGCAGCAAGCCAGCAGCGAATTTATGAGACGGTCAGGGATTTGCTGCGGCGGCATCAGAGCATGCTGCCCATCCTGCTTGGAGGCGACCACTCCATCAGCTATCCGGGCATTCGCGCTTTTGCGGAGGAGAGAGGGAAAATCGGGGTCATCGTCCTGGATGCCCACCATGACCTGCGCAATTTGGAGGACGGCGGTCCTTCTAATGGAACCTCCTTCCGCAGTCTGCTTGCGAATGGCATAGTGGAGGGATCGCACCTGCATCAAATTGGCATCCGTAATTATGCCAATGCCCGCGCGTATCATGAATACGCGAAGGAGCAGGGTGTTCACGTATATACGATGGGGGAGGTGGAGCGAAAGGGGGCAGACAGGATTGTGGCTGCATGCCTGCAGAGTCTGCGCGGCAAAGTGGATGCGGTCTATGTGTCGCTGGATATGGACGTACTGGATCAGGCCTTTGCACCGGGCTGTCCTGCCATTGGCCCGGGCGGCATGGACAGCCGCACATTTTTGCAATTTGTGCAGCTGTTGGCAGCGGAGGAGCTTGTCCAGGGACTCGACATTGTCGAGATTGATCCGACACTTGATGTGCGGGATATGACGAGCCGGCTGGCAGCCCATGCCCTGTTTGAGTTTTTGTCAGTGCGGTGGTGATTGTGTATGAAGGAGCGGTTTGTCGGTTACACTTTTGGCAGATTCATATGCGAAAGGATGAGATGCATGTACCGTGAAATGAGCGCGGCGGAAGCAGCCGCTCAGCTGCCGAATATGAGTGTGCTGGATGTGCGGGAAGAGTATGAAGCGGCACAAGGGACGCTGGAAGGAGCTGTCCATATTCCGCTAAGTGAGCTGCCTGTACGGCTTGGGGAGCTTTCTGACAGCCGGACACACCTTGTTGTCTGTCAAAATGGCGTCCGGAGTGCGATGGCAACCGAGCTTCTGTCACAATATGGCTATGAGGCTGTAAACCTGACAGGCGGCTTGAAGGATTGGACGGGAGACTGGCAGCGGTGATTCGGTTTTCTTATGGAACAGGATGGAAAATATGAAAGTTACATCCTCTCTTCTCCGTGGTATGCTAAGTGACAGAGGGGGAGAGAGAGATGCAATTTTTCATTGGATTAGACCATGTGCAATTGGCGGCGCCATCAGGCTGTGAAGAGCAGGCGCGGCAGTTTTACGGAGAACTTCTTGGCATGCCGGAAGTTCCGAAGCCGGCCAATTTGCTCAAACGGGGCGGCTGCTGGTTCCGGTGCGGCGGGCAGGAAATCCACATTGGCGTACAAGAAGATTTTCGGGCAGCGAAGAAAGCGCATCCCGCTTTCCGAGTCCATGATTTGGAGGCCTTCAAGCAGCATGTGGCAGAACGGGGAGTAACAGTGAAGGAGGATGAGCCGCTGCCGGGGGCAATCCGCTTTTACATAGACGACCCGTTTGGAAACCGTCTGGAGTTTTTGCAGAGATTATAAAGAAGCAAGCAGCGGCCGCTGCTTGCTTCTTTTTACCCCCGCCGGAACAAGCCGAGCACTTCCACCGTCTCGGTGATGTTCACGAAGGCCTGCGGATCTGTATGGGAAATAAGAGATTTAATGCCCATCAGCTCATCACGGGAGATGACGGTCATAAGCACCCGCTTTTTCTCGCTGGAATAAGCCCCTTCGCCTTCAAGCAGCGTGATGCCGCGGACCAGACTGTTCAACAGCGTATCCCGCATTTCCTCCGCCTTATTTGTTACAATCATCAGCGTCAGCTTTCGGTGCTTTGTGTGAATCATGTCAATCACATAGCCTGTTACGTAAATGGACAGTAAGCTGTTGAGCGCCGCATCCCAATTAAAGAAGAAGCCGGAGGCAATGAGAACGACTGCATTTAACGCAATCAAAAAGCTGCCGAGACTGATATCACGTTTGCGGGACAGCAGCATGCCGAGGATATCGAAGCCGCCGGAAGAGCCGTGGCTGTTCAGAATAATCCCGATTCCAACACCGGCGATGACGCCGCCGAAGAGAGAAGACAGCAAAGACTCTGTTGCAAGGGCCCGCACCGGAAGAAAATACAATCCCGCAGAAATGACAATGACAGATAAAACTGTATGCAAAACAAAGCGTCTGCCCAGCCAAATGTAGCCCGCAATCAGCAGCGGCACGTTCAAGACAAAGTTGACAACACCTGTGTTAAGCGGGGTCAGAATACCGATGATGATGGCAATGCCGCTGATGCCGCTGCTCAAGATTTTGTGAGGAATTAAAAAGAGATTAAAAGCAAGTGCCACTAACAATGAACCAAAGACAACTCCAAAGAAGCTGCGCATATATCAACCCCCGCCCCTACGCCTATTCGTACGTATATTAATTAGCAAAATTATAATCGGATTTTGGGCGGTTGTGGAAAAACAGTTTATTTTGGTAAATAAGAATAATGAAACAATATAGCGCTTACATGAGGGAAAAGTACGAATAGGTGGATTGTTTTATAAATTCACAATGTTTATTATTCATGTGAAAAAGTAACCTTTGTTTCTTGTTGGAGCACCTCCAAGCATCCGGAAGCGGCAAAACAAAGCTGCCTGACAGTATACTCAGGCAGCCGTTTTGTCAGCTTGTCTGCTGCTTCAGCAGGTCAGTCAGGGATTGCAGAAACTCCTCGGCAGTGAGGATGGAAGGTCCGCCGCCGCGTGCGCTTGCCGCATTTCCTCCGCCTTTTCCGTTGATAAGGAGGAGCGCTTCCTTCAGCAGGGCGTTCATGTCGCCGGCAGCTTGCTTGCCCTTGGTGCAGACACATTGCAATACATCGCCGTTTTTGGAGGCAAGCAGGACAACGGCCGATTCATGCTGCCCGGTAATGAGGGAGGCCAGCTTGGCCAGTTCCTGCATGGACCGGTCGTGGAAGGCGGCAGCAATGCGGGAATTCTCTGCTTGCCTCAGCAAATCGGCCGCTTCTGCGGCAAGCAAGCGATGGTTCGCTTCCTGCAGCGCTTTTTCTGTATTCTTTTGTGCTGTCAGCAGCAGCTGCAGCTTCTCCGGAATATCTTGCTCCGGGCTGTTCAGCAGGCGGACCGCTTCCTGCAGGATGCCTTGCTTCGCATCCATAAGCCGCAGAACCCGCCAGCCGCAGGCAAACTCCAGGCGGATGTTGCCTTTATGGCGCTCCCAGCCCAAAATTTTGATGGGACCGACTTCACCGGTGCTGCGGGGATGTGTCCCGCCGCAGCCGTTGTAGTCGAAATCATCAATGATGACAACACGGATATCCTCCGTTACCGAAGGCTGCTTGCGAAGGGGCAGAGCCAGCGCATCCTGTAAATGGAGCCAGCGGGCAGTAATGCTGCGGTTCTCCAGCACAGCCTGATTGGCCAATGCTTCCGCCTGCAGTGCCTGCTCTGGCGCCAGGGATGGTGTTTTCAGGTCAATGGTAACGGTTTCGCGGCCCAGATGAAAGGCGACTGTCGGCATGCCGAGCAGGTCGCTGAAGGCGGCCGAAAGGATATGCTGGCCGGCATGCTGCTGCATATGGTCAAAGCGCCGTTTCCAGTCAATTTGACCGGAAATCTCACCTTTGGGCAGCTTGTCTGCAATATAGTGCCGGATTTCCCCTTGCGCCTCTTCTACATCCACCACCGCGATACCCTGCAGCGTACCTGTGTCATGCGGCTGGCCGCCGCCGGTTGGATAGAAGGCTGTCTGGTTCAGCACCGCGAACAAGCGGCCGGCTTCATCATATTCCTGCCGGATTGCCCGGGCAGGAAAGGTTTGCAGATAAGCATCCTGATAGTATAGCCTGTTCATGATTTTACTCCTTTTGCTTTTAGTCTGCTCCTATTGTAGCGCAACGCCGGGAAATTGGAAAATGATTTCAGAAAACAGTAAGCAAACCTGGCTGGTATTGGTATAATGAAGAAAAGGGCATGAGGCAGGGGGATTGCATATGGAAGACGGCAAGCTGTATACAGAGGGAGTGCGCCGGCTCATTGACCTTGGCAACAAGGTGTCCGAGCTGTACCGCGAGCTGCATGAGGCGAAGCTGCACCTGCAGCAAAGCAGCCGCGACAGTGTGAAATATGATTCGTTTTACCTGTATGAGCTGCTTGTGAAGCAAGAGGGGCTGAAGGAGGCGTATGAGGAGCTGCTGCAGCAAATCTGCATCAACGACTGCTTCGATATGAAAAGCTGGCGCACCGGCCGGTACAGCTATGACAAACAGGATGTCATGCATAAAGTGGAAGAGTTCAATCAGCGGAACGGCACCAATGTGTATGCGGAGGATGTACTGAAGTCGCTGCGGTTCGATTACGGCATGGATATTGAAATGCACAGAGCGGAACGTGTATAGCCAGATACACAAAAAAGACGCCCGGAGCGTCTTTTTCCATGTCTCAAAAGAACTGGGACAGCATTGTGTACAGCTGGAAACCAAGATAAATGCCCACAATGCCAAGAATGCCGACCAGCGTGGGCGGAGCGGGGAGAGGAAGCTTGAGGGCTGAAAAGAGGACACCCACAATCAATCCTGACACTAAAGCTAAGATAGCCTGCATGGTTTCACCTTCCTTGCTGGGAATATGTGTAGTATGCTTAAATAAAGGCCTGTTTATCAGCATGCCTGTCAGGCCGATGAAAAGAGGAATCTGCTGCCGGATTAGAGCAGGCAGCGGATTGGAGAAGGCGGGTGAAGAGATTGCAGCATATGGTAAAGTCCATTCCGGCGCTTGGATGGAATATTATTGTAGGGACGTTGTTCGCCAGAATGGCAACAAGCATGAGTATGCCGTTTTTGGCCATTTATTTGACTGCCGCCAAGGGAGTGTCTCCGGCTTTGGCGGGTGCAGTGATTGGCGTAAGTGCCCTCGTCGGCGTATTTTCAAGCTTCATTGGCGGCAGTCTGTCTGACCGGTACGGGCGCAAGCGGGTCATGCTGGTGTCCATTGCCGTGTGGATTGTTGTGTTTATCGGCTTTGCTTTTGCCGAGCATATTGCGGCCTTTTTTGTACTGAATGCGTTGAATGGCGTCTGCCGGGCATTCTTTGAGCCGTCTTCGCGCGCATTGCTGTCCGACCTGACGAAGCCGGAAAACCGGCTGATGATCTTTAACCTGCGCTACGGAGCGATTAATGCAGGTGTGGCTGTTGGTCCATGGATTGGCCTGCAGCTTGGCAGTGCCAAGTCCACAACGCCATTTTTGGCCGCGGCCATTGTATATACTCTCTATGCCGCCGCACTGCTGCTGCAGTTCCGCTCGTATGAAGAGAACCGGCAGACAACTACGAAGGAGCGGGTTATGATGCGGGACTCCATTGGGGTTCTGCGCAAGGACCTGCTGTTTTTGGCGGCGCTCATCGGCCTGATTTTGAGCACAGCGGGATATTCACAATTCTCCTCCAGCTTGTCGCAGTATTTTGCGAACAGCACGAAATTCCAGGGCGGGGTGGAGCTTTTCTCTCATGCACTCGTTCTGAATGCTGTCACCGTGCTGCTGGTACAATACCCGCTCACAAGAATCGGCAAGCGGTATTCAGCACTCGTTTCTGTCATGATCGGCACCTTGGTCACGAGCATTGGCTTGCTTGGTTACGGATTTGCCGCGTCTGCATGGATGGTGTATGCCGTAACTGTGCTGTTTACCATGGGGGAAGTGTTGATGTTTTCCATGACAGATTTGTTTGTGGATCAAATTGCTCCCAAGCATCTGAAGGGGACATATTTCGGGGCAATGGGATTCTCTGGCTTCGGCGGGGTAATTGGACCGTGGCTGGGCGGCGCACTCCTGGATCATTTCGGCTATGAACATGGAGAAATCATTTTTGCGCTGCTGGCCGGTGTCTGCGCGCTTGGATTTCCCATTTTGCTGCTTGTGAAGCTGCGGCTGGATCGCAATAGGAGTGCGCAGGCCGGCAGCGAGAAGCTTCACGCATAATCGGCATAGCCTCATCTTCCGCTGACATACTAGTAGTAAGCAGGTATGGAAAGGAAGAGGGTTGTGAAATACACGATATTTTCAGTTAGCGAGGGATTTATTGCGGACTTTAGCAGCGACTGGCTGTTCAGAACAGGAGAAGTTCTGTTTTTTTGTGAGGAAGAGCGCAAGCGGAACTTTGTTGTTACCAGGGTGACGCATGATGTTTCTCATGCGGGAGAGCATATCGTCCGTTTATATTGTACAGAGAAAAAGGTACATACCGGTGAAGAAGAAGCAATACCTGAATAGAAAATGGTCCGGGGAGCAGCTCCCCAGACCGTTTTTTAGTTCACGTATACCCATTTCTCTTGCTTTTCTGTTACGCGTCCCACAATGGCAGCTTCGGAAACGCCGCTCTCATGCAGCAGCTGCACGTATTGGACAGCCTGCGCTTCCGGCAAGCTGACAAGCAATCCGCCGGAGGTAACCGCGTCACACATAATGAATTGATCTTCCATGCTCAGGCCGGCACTGTAAGCGGCGCTGTCCTGCAGCCAGGCATGGTTGGCTTTTGTTCCCCCGGGAATGATGCCTTGGGCAGCCAATTCCTTCGTTCCAGGGAGTAACGGCACAGCTGCATAGTCCATTACAATGGACACATTGCTGCCTCGTGCCATTTCACTGCCGTGGCCGAGCAAACCAAAGCCTGTGACGTCGGTTGCCGCATGCACCTCGAAGCAGCGCAGGCAGGCCGCAGCTGTTTTGTTGAGTGCAGCCATCGTTTCTGTAACCTTTTGTTCCTGCTCAGGTGTCACCGCATTGCGCTTAATTCCTGTAGTCAGAATTCCAACACCGATTGGCTTTGTAAGCACAAGTGCATCACCCGGACGGGCTCCGGCATTTGTCCAAATGTCCTTCGGATGAGCCAGGCCGGTGATGGACATGCCAAATTTCGGCTCCTGATCTTCAATGGAGTGGCCTCCGATAATGACAGCTCCCGACTCCGTCACTTTGTCTGCAGCACCGCGCAGAATATCGGCGAGCACTTTTTCGCCAAGCTTCTTAATAGGGAAACCGACAATGTTCAGGACCGTTTTTGGTTCACCGCCCATGGCATACACATCACTCAGCGCATTTGCCGCGGCAATCTGCCCAAACATATATGGATCATCCACAACAGGAGTGAAATAGTCGACAGTTTGAATTAAAGCGATATCCTCTGTCAATTGATATACGCCGGCATCATCCGATGTTTCAAGCCCCACGAGGACATTCGGATGAGCAGTCGATTTTGGTAAATGACGCAAAACTTGCGCCAGGTCACTTGGACCAATCTTGCAGCCTCAGCCAGCCTTGGAGGACAGGCTTGTCAGCCGCAGCTTTTCTTGTTCACTCACTTCGCTCACCTCCGTCCTTAGTATAACACAGAATCAATCGGTGAATCGGATTGTATGCTCATTGGCTGGAGCCATTTTGCTCTTGGAGATGTGGATGCTGAGGAGGCCGCATTCCAGTGAGGCGTTCATAAGCCGGTCTCTCATGTCAATGGGCAGCTGAATATGCCGTTCAATCAGCTGCTCCGGCTGCTTGGCAACCAGGATGCATAACCCGGCCTCCTCTTTTTGTACGCAAATGTGCTGCTGCTCCACGTCGGGCAAGTCAGCTTCAATGATGTACTCTGTCTCTGTTTCAAATAAGTCCACACGGATGCCGGATGGATAGTGGAAGCTGGCATAGGGATCAGCGAGGAACTGATCCATCCATTGCTCAAAGCCTTCGACGCGGAAGAGAGATTCTTTTTTCTTTTTGGCGCACATGCAGCGGAACCCTCCGTTATATTGAATTGAAGCAAGCTTTGCGAGGCAGGGAAAGAAAAGGACGGAAAGGGGGAGAGGCGGATACTATTACACATTATGTATGGTGCGCTGTAAATATGAAAAGGACAGCGCGTATGGCGCTGCCCTTTTTGCAGGGGTGCTCCCTTTCTGTGAACTGAACAAGCCGGTTCTGCTTTTCGTGGTGTCCAGCTGCACCGGCTAGCCCACTGCCAGGGAGAACCCGTCCATATAAAAGGCAAAAAGCGCCTTTGAATGGCCGGAACCTCCCTTCGGTGGGCTGAACAGCCGGTTCCGCTTTTCTTACTGGTCGTGGTGCGCGCCGTGCTTTTGGCGGGAATGCTGCTGGTTCTTTACTTTATGAGAGCCCGGCATCGGATCAGGCTGCCCTGGACCATGTTCGTTCTTTGGGGAATTGCGGCGGATGCTCTTGCCGTTGTTTCGTTCCATTTCTATGTCCTCCTTATAAGCCATAAGGCAGATGAATTGGAAGCTGTGACAGCTTCCTTTATAGGATGAGAGGATTTCTCCCAATTATACTTCGCATGTTTTGCGGCGGAACGAAGCATGCTATAAGGGACATTGCTTGAGAAAGGGGACTTGTCTATGCCATATCACAAAGACAAACAGCAAGCATTTCAGGCTGCCCAGCAGGGAACCGTGGAAGCCATCAATATCGCCAATAATATTGTAAGAAGTGATTCCAACTACGGGGCCCATCTTCAGCACCTGCGCCAAGAGGTAAACGAAGCCTACATGCAGATCCAAAATGCCTTGGAGGTTGCATCGGAAACACAGCGCGGCCAACTGGAGAAGTATGAGCGGGATCTGCAGCAAATTGTCCAAGAAGTGAATGAATTTCAGGATTTAAAATAAGACCCGCAAATCGCGGGTCTTTTCTTATTGTCCAGTTCCCTGGCAGGAACCATGTCTATCATGAAGAAGCTGCCTCTCAGGAAGACAGACCTCTCTTTTGCATGCTGAACAAAGCAATGGCATCTGGGATGAAACAAGCCGTCCAGTTTATCGGTTCTTTTTGCGTTTCTTATTATTCTGTTTTTGCTCCTCTGTCAAAGGCTCGTTGGAAAGTTCTTCATTGTATCCCGTCCCAATCCCCTGTGCCTTGGCCGCGTTTGCGCCGGGAATGATATGATTTGCTTTGCGCTTTGCCACGATCGTCACCTCCTCTTTGTCTGCTTTAGTATGGGATGGACACCCGGCAGCTATGCAGGAGGGGGATACATAAACATACATGCAAATGGTTTGCGGCAATAATGTCTTCTTATGGAAAACTATAAGTTTCTTCTTATTTACTTATGTTCCAAGTTGTAATAAGATATGATCGTAAGGTATTGAAAAGTTCATCTTGAATGTATATTCAGACAATTGGGCTTTTTTTACGTTAAACAGGGGGGAATCACAATGGTGAAACACGATCCATTCCATGCGCTTACGACGTTTTCCGCAAGCGGCAAAACGTATCAATATTATCGTTTGAAAGCGCTTGAAGAAGCTGGAATCGGCAACGTATCCAAGCTGCCGTACTCCATTAAAGTATTGCTTGAATCTGTGCTGCGCCAAGTAGACGGCCGTGTAATCACAGAAGAGCATGTGGAAAATCTGGCAAAATGGGGAACAGATGAAGTAAAGGACGTTGACGTGCCATTCAAGCCGTCCCGCGTTATTCTGCAAGACTTCACTGGCGTTCCTGCAGTTGTTGACCTGGCATCCCTGCGTAAGGCAATGGCTGACCTGGGCGGCGACCCGGATAAAATCAACCCGGAAATCACGGTAGACCTCGTTATCGACCACTCTGTACAGGTGGATAAAGCAGGTACACCGGACGCATTACAATTTAACATGGACCTGGAATTCCAGCGTAACGAAGAGCGTTATAAGTTCTTGAGCTGGGCCCAGAAATCCTTTGATAATTATCGCGCAGTTCCGCCTGCAACAGGTATTGTGCACCAGGTAAACCTGGAGTATCTGGCGCCGGTTGTGCACGTACAAGATAACGGCAACGGCGAATTGCTTGCATATCCTGATACACTTGTAGGCACGGACTCCCATACGACCATGATCAACGGTATCGGTGTTCTTGGATGGGGCGTCGGCGGCATTGAAGCGGAAGCGGGCATGCTGGGACAACCTTCCTACTTCCCGGTTCCGGAAGTAATCGGCGTGAAGCTGACAGGCGTGCTGCCAAGCGGCGTAATGGCAACAGACGTTGCCCTGAAGGTAACACAAGTGCTGCGCCAAAAAGGCGTTGTAAACAAATTCGTGGAGTTCTTCGGACCGGGCCTTGCAAGCATGCCGCTGGCAGACCGTGCGACGATCTCCAACATGGCGCCTGAGTACGGTGCAACTTGCGGCTTCTTCCCAATCGATGATATCTCTCTGAACTACCTGCGTCTGACAGGCAGAAGCGAAGAGCAGGTGCGCCTGGTAGAGGAATACTGCAAAGCAAACGGCTTGTTCTACACAGCTGATGCAGATCCTGTGTACACTGAACTGGTTGAGATCGACCTGGCAACAATCGAGCCAAGCCTGTCCGGACCAAAGCGTCCGCAGGACTTGATTTTGCTGTCTGACATGCAGCAGTCCTTCCGCAAGGCAGTGACAGCTCCTGTCGGCAACCAGGGCTTCGGCTTCACTGAGCAGGAGTTCGACAAGACAGTAACAGCTTCCTTGAACGGCAAGGAAGTGACAATGAAGACGGGCGCGGTATCCATTGCGGCGATTACAAGCTGTACGAACACTTCCAACCCGTACGTGCTTGTTGGCGCGGGTCTCGTGGCGAAGAAGGCTGTTGAAAAGGGCTTGACTGTTCCTGGCTATGTAAAAACATCCCTGGCGCCTGGCTCCAAGGTTGTTACAGAGTACTTGAACAAGTCCGGTCTGCAGGACTACCTGGATCAGCTTGGCTTCAACACAGTCGGCTACGGCTGCACGACGTGCATCGGTAACTCCGGTCCACTTGACCTGGAGCTGGAAAAGGTGATTGCTGAGAACGACCTGCTTGTTACTTCTGTTCTGTCCGGCAACCGTAACTTCGAAGGCCGTATTCATCCGCTTGTAAAAGCAAACTACCTGGCTTCTCCGCCGCTTGTAGTCGCTTATGCAATTGCCGGTACAGTGGATGTTGACCTGCGCAACGATTCTCTTGGCAAGGACAAAGACGGAAACGATGTATTCTTCGCGGACATCTGGCCAACTGCTGATGAAATTGATGCAGTGGTAAAAGCGGTTGTAACATCAGAAGTATTTGCGAAAGAATACGAGCGCGTATTCGACAGCAACGAGCGCTGGAACGAAATCCAAACGTCCAACGATGCGCTGTACACTTGGGATGAGACATCCACATATATCCAGAACCCGCCGTTCTTCGAAGGCTTGTCCGCAGAGCCAGGCGAAGTACAGACGCTTACAGGCTTGCGCGTAGTCGGCAAGTTCGGGGATTCCGTGACAACAGACCACATTTCTCCGGCTGGCTCTATCGGCAAAAACACACCTGCGGGCCGTTATCTGCTTGAAAATGGTGTGGACTATGTGGACTTCAACTCTTACGGTTCCCGCCGCGGCAACCATGAAGTCATGATGCGCGGTACATTTGCAAACATCCGCATCAAGAACCAAATCGCTCCTGGCACAGAAGGCGGCTACACAACCTACTGGCCGACGGGCGAAGTGACTTCCATCTATGATGCAGCGATGAAGTATAAGCAGGATGGCACAGGCTTGCTTGTCATTGCCGGCAACGATTACGGCATGGGAAGCTCCCGTGACTGGGCTGCAAAGGGCACAAACCTGCTCGGCATCAAGACAGTAATCGCGCAAAGCTTTGAGCGCATCCACCGCAGCAACCTTGTGCTGATGGGCGTACTGCCGCTTCAGTTCAAGGAAGGCGAAGGTGCAGAAGCTCTTGGTCTGACAGGCGACGAAACGTTCACTGTGCACGTGGATGAAAACGTGAAGCCGCGCGACCTTGTGAAGGTAACAGCGGTTGCTGTTGACGGCAGCGTGAAGGAATTTGAAGTGGTGGCACGCTTCGACTCCGAAGTGGAAATCGACTACTACCGTCACGGCGGCATCCTGCAAATGGTGCTTCGCGACAAGCTGAAGGAATCCAAAGTAGCAAACTAATGCCATGAAAGGAACGGGCAGCCGCCCGTTCCGCACAAAAAGAGCATGCACTTGCCGTCGGCAGTGCATGCTCTTTTTGTGCGGCTATTTGCAAATGATCGTTGCTTTGCACATTTGACATGCAGGCACGACAGCTGTCATAGACGGCCGTCATGCCAAAAATTCATGGGGAAATGATTTGCTTCATTATACACTTCGAAATCATAGCCTTTCGCCCGCAAGCCCTCGATAATGAGAGGAAGGGCTTGTACCGATTGCGGATGGATATCATGCATCAGCACAACTTCCCGGTCCCGAACAGCATGAGAGAGGACGTTATTGACAATAGCAGGGACAGACCTGTCCAAAGGCTTTTTGTCATATGTCCAATCCAAGGAATCAATCGTCCAATCCCAAACGAGGAGATGGGCCTCCACAGCCTGATTCCGCAACTGCTGCGTCAACCCGGGCATGGAGCCATAGGGAGGGCGCGCCAGTCTTGGGGCAATTCCGATAATGCCCTTGATGATTTGCTGTGTCTCCAGCATCTCCGGTACAAATGTCCCTTGCACATACAGCTTTTTGTAGGTATGGCTCATACTGTGCAAGCCGATATAGTCTCCCGACTGCAGCTCCTGCTTGACAAGGCTGGGATATTGCTGGGCGTGCGAGCCTATCAGAAAGAAGGCCGCTTGAATATGGTTTTGCTTCAGGATGCTTAATACCTGGGGCGTATATGCGCCCGGACCGTCATCAAAAGTGAGATAGACTACCTTACGTTTGCTGTGGTTGTACTGGAGCGGTGCATCCTTCGGTGTGAAGGATGATGGCATAACAGGCGCATGATGTACTTCCTTTGATATGTCCACCGCCGCAGTATGCTTGGGCACACGTACAATCATGAGGATAAGTGCAGTGATTACGGCAATTCCAACGAACAGTATTCTTTTTTTCTTTTTCATGTTGAATTCCTTTGCATCGTGATGGACGAACAGAAGCTTTCGGGTCAGGGACTGACAAATTTGATGTTATGATATCTATACTAATGGGAAAAAGGGCTGCAGACAATTAGAACCAATAAATAAAATCATACAAGTTACATGCATTTTGAAGAATGGAATTTCTAATTGGTGAGATAGGCTGCAAAGGGAGCATTGTGTGTATTTTCCGCAAACTTTTTATTCCCGCTTGTCTGTTCGTTGGCTGCATATGGTACACTTAAGAGAATAGAACACTGCGGCATAACACAAGATAAAGGAAGAAAATGTAAAAGGAATGGTGAGGATGATACGCAAGGGATTGGTGCTGCTGTTGCTGGCTGCTTTAATTGGGCAGGCAGCCTACAGCCAGCTGGCAAAGAAGGAACAGCCCGCCTCGTCGAGTCCCAAGATACCGGCTTCCATAGCCAACTCCGGGCTGGAGGTCGGCAAGGAAGCGCCGGATTTTGAGCTTCAGACATATGATGGAAAAACAGTCAAGCTGTCTGATTACCGCGGCAAAAAAGTAATTTTAAATTTCTGGGCCACATGGTGCCCGCCATGCCAGAAGGAAGTGCCGGAGATGCAGGCCTTTTACGGGCAGCATCAGAGGGATGTTGTCATCTTGGCGGTGAACTACACCGTGTCTGAAAAAAGCGGAGCGCAGGAAAAGGTGGCGGCTTTTGTAACAGAGCACAAGCTGACATTCCCGGTGCTGATGGATTCATTGACGAATGTGAGTGCAACGTATAAAATCATCAGCCTGCCGACCTCCTATTTTATCGATACAAAGGGAGTCATGCGCCAGAAGTTTATTGGCCCCATGACACAGGAATTTATGAAGAAGAGCTTGGATAAGCTGGAATAGCTGACCGGCAATAAAACAAATTTTCTTACAAATCCGATTAAATTGTCCTTGGCCTGTCCATACTAGTCAGTAAGAAATGGAAAGGATGAAGGGCATGAGACGAAACCGCAGAAAAACCTTTGAAGAGCTGGTGCTGGAAAATAAACGGCAGCTGATGAATGACCGCGAAGCCATTGAGCGCATTGAAGAACGCCTTGAGCAGCGCCTTGAAATCCGGCTGCAGCAGGCTGAATAAGGCTGGTTTGCCGGTAACCTCCAATTTGTTTCCCGGTCATGCGGGATATACTAGCAATGAGGAGGGATGAGAAATGGGTAATCCAAAACGAAATTCAGCACATTTCAGACCAGCGCACACAGGAGCGCAGCCGCGTGATGTGAAAAGCAACAACGGCCGCAAGCTGGCTGACAAGACGGGAAAAGAACCAATTGCCGATCACGGCTGATTGTGGCTGTCCAAGGAAGCAAATTTCGCTTCCTTGGACAGTTTTTATTTGGGGGTGCACAGTTGGAATGTACCAGAAATCTCCTTATTTTCGGTACATATTCAAGTCTTCTTAAACCAAACTAACGTTGTAATTCAACTTTGCAAGGAGGAATCGCGATGACAAAGAATTTCACACCGAATCCGGATGACCGCAGCGATAACGTCGAAAAGCTGCAGGAAATGGTGCAGAACACCATTCATAACATCCATGCGGCAGAGGATGCGATGGCAAATTCCACAGCACAGGACTGCGCCGCAATCGAGGCAAAGAACCAGCGCCGGATGGACAGCATTGAAGCCATGCGCAGCGAGATTAAGGAAGAGTACGCATACCGCAAAGAGCATTAAAAAAGAGGCTGACACGTGTCAGCCTTTCTTGGTGATCGTAAAGTTCTCGTTCAGCAGGCGCCAGTTTTGCGGGAAAGGCAGGCCGATTTTCCAGTAGCTGATGCCGCGCACACCCTGCTCCTTTATCAAGTTGAACTTTGCCTGCACGGAGCGGGCATCTTCAAACCATACCTCATGCTGCCGGCCTTGTTCATCGGTATAGCGGAAGGTCGGTGCCTGCGCAATGAAGTCATAGCGGATCGGAACGTTGTACTTGCGGGCAAGCGCTACGGCGGCAACGGAGCTGACCGCTTTCGCCGGCGGATTGCCCGGGCGGTATGGCAATGTCCAATCGAATCCGTATAAGTTCTGGCCCATCATAATCTTGCTTGCCGGCATTTGGGACTTTGCATACTGCAGCACCTGCTTGATCGGCCCGATTGGGGATACAGCCTGCGGCGGCCCGCCCTGCCAGCCCCAATCGTATGTCATCAGAACCACAAAATCCACAATCTGCCCCTGTCCCGGATAATCATGCGCCTCATAATAACGCCCTGTCTGTTTGGAGCTTGTTTTCGGCGCAAGTGCCGTGCTCAGCATATACCCTTCCGGCAGGCGTGCTTTTATGTTTCTTAAAAACTGATTGTACGCTTCCCTGTCTGTATCTGCCACATCTTCAAAATCAAAGTGCACGTCTCTCATATTATAGCGTTGGGCCAACTGCAGAATGTTCGTGATAAAGCGCTGCTGGATTTGAGCATCATTCAGCAGGATGCTGGCTAATTCTGTACTGAAGCCCCCATTCTCAATATCGGAAATAACCATCATGGGAATGACGCGCTGCGCCCGGGCAATCTCCAGTATATCGGCCAATCCTGTCGGCTCCTTCAGTGTGCCGTCCCGGCGCGGCTCAAAGCTGAAATGGGCCAGATATGTCAGATATGGACTGGCGGCCCGTGCTGAAACAAGCAGGCTTTCTTTGATCGGGATGGAAAATGGCTGTACATAAGCAATGGATTCAACAGCTCGCTTTGCCCCTCTTGGAACATAGAGGCGTTGCCCGACCTGCAGCATGGCATTTAACGATAAGCTGTTGGAATTCGCCAGTGAGGCCACCGGCACATTATAGGTTTGGGCAATTTTATAGAGGCTGTCGCCAGGCTGGACATAATAGACATTTCCGGGTGTATTGACAATGAGCGCCTGCCCGACCACGAGCGTTTGCGCCGCATTCAAACCGTTATCCTGCACGATGGTGTCAATGGAAGTGCCGTACGTCTGGGCCAGTTTATATAAGGTATCGCCGCTTTGGACGACTGCAATCTGCAGCATGCTTCTCACCCTCCCAAGGGAAAAGATACGTCGCTTCTATTTTATTTTTCTGCGTCTTGTACTATGATGAATGATATGGAAACATTGCAAGGAGAAGGAGACTGGCAGCATGCATATTGCAGAAAAAATTGTAGAAATCCGTTACGCAGAAACGGATCAAATGGGAGTCGTCTATCATGCCAATTATGTGATTTGGCTGGAACTTGGCCGCACACAGCTGATTGACGAACTCGGCTTATCCTATGTGCAGATGGAGGAGGAGGGCATTGTTTCTCCGGTCCTGGATTTGCAGGTGCAGTATCGCAAAGCCATGCGGTATGGGGAGAAAGCCATCGTAAAAACCTGGGTTGAGGCATTGAATCCGCTGCGGGTTGTGTACGGCTACGAAATTTATAATGAGCAGGGGGACCTGTGCATCACCGCAAATACAACCAATATTTTGGTGAAGAAGGATACGTTCCGGCCTGTTTCCTTTAAGAAGCTCTATCCAGAGTGGTATGAAGTATATGAACAAGCGAAGAAGCAGTAAAAGCGTGCCGCGGCACGCTTTTTTCTATGGCAGGAAGGCTCCTCTTCAGCCTGCTTTCTGGTATGAAAACTGCGGGTACTCATCACCGCTGCTGTATGTAACAGATAAGTCATGGCCTTCGAAATACCACTCATCATCCTGTTCAATAAAAAAGGAGATGTCATCCACTGTTGCTTTCGCTGCAGGCAGCGCAGGCGTATCTTGGCGGATGCCGAGCGAAAATCCCTTTTGCAGCGTACTGTAGCCTCCGTACTGTACAAAGAAGCGCAGCGCATCCCCTGCTTGCAAGTGAAGCTCTTCACGATACCAGCGGGCGGCATCCTTTGAAACCGAAATCTTCATCATGTATCCCTCCATAATCTCCAGTATACAAAATAACATAGGCAGGCTCTACTTATATACTTTCGTAAACCAACCTATGTTATGAATACTACTTTTTCAGCTTTACCTTCGGCTCCGTGCCGGCCATAATCCGCTTAATGTTGGCCCTGTGCCGGTAAATGAGAAACAGGGCAATAAAGGAAATGGCGACAATGAGCGGCTTGTCTCCCTCCAGACAGGCCAGAATGACAGCCGCCACCGCTGTCAGCATGGAAGACAGGGAGACATATTTTGTCGTAAACAGCAGCGTCAGAAATACAACCAGCAAAATCAGAAACATAAGCGGCTGATAGGCAAGCAATACACCGGCTGTCGTTGCGACAGCCTTTCCGCCGCGAAACTTGGCAAACACCGGATAGACATGTCCGATGATTGCCGCCAGGCCGAACCAAAGCATGTGCAGGTCCAAGCTGAACAGGAGCGGAAGAGACGCAGCCAGGGTGCCCTTTAAGATATCTGCCAGCGTGACAATAAAACCAGCCTTCTTCCCCAAAATCCGGAAGGTGTTTGTCCCGCCGAGGTTGCCGCTGCCATGCTCGCGTATGTCAATGCCATATCCCGCTTTGCCGACGATGAGCGCAGACGGGATGGACCCGAGCAGGTAGGCGGCCAGCAATAATATGTATGTAAGCATAAATCCAATTCTCCTTTAAAATCATGAATTTTTCCAGTCAGCTGCTCTATTTTTCCTATCTATTGTACCATATAACCAAAAAGTTAGAAGTCGTTTTTTCCGCGTAATGTGTGTCGAATGCTCCGCCATCATGCCATATCTGGTGCGGGAAGGAATTTTTGCATACAGGAAAAGTAAGAGCCATATCGAGAGGTGCACAGGGGGGCAGCGGAAGAAATTCTATGCTCGGCAAATGCGGATATGCTAGAATGATTGCAGTATGTCCGCACTAGTGTGGGCGGCGGGCTTTAACGGGAAAACCGGAAACCCGTGCTGCCATTTCGCAGCGGCAATGCAAGCATTTTAGATCAACAGGGAGGCGTATGGATTGAACGGAAAGACCGTACTGCTTGTCGAGGATGAACACCGGCTTCGGGAAATCGTCAGAGATTATTTTGTGAAAGAGGGCTTTGAAGTGCTGGAGGCCGAAGACGGCAAGCAAGCTCTGCTGCAATTTGAACAGCATCATATAGATTTGATTGTACTGGACATCATGCTGCCGGAAATGGACGGCTGGTCCGTATGCCGCCGCATCCGAAAGGAATCGGGCGTGCCCATTATCATGCTGACAGCACGCTCGGATGAGGAGGACACCCTGCTTGGGTTTGAGATGGGGGCGGATGAGTATGTGACAAAGCCCTTCAGCCCCAAGGTGCTGGTGGCGCGGGCCAAAACCCTGCTGAAGCGGGCGGAACGAGCAGGCGGGCAGCCGGATGAGCATGTGCTGTCGCTCTGCGGCATTGAGGTGAACAAGCTGTCGCGTACCGTTATGATGGATGGGAGAGACATTATCCTGACTCATAAGGAGTTTGAGCTGCTGCTGTACTTGATGGAGCACAAAGGGATTGTCCTGTCCCGGCAGCATCTCTTGGACCAGCTGTGGGGGTATGATTATTACGGAGACGACCGCACAGTGGATACGCATATCAAAAAGCTGCGCAGCAAGCTGGGCGATAAGGCGGCCCATATTGCCACCGTGATCCGGGCCGGCTATAAATTTGAGGAATAGCAGGGAGATGCGTTTTCCCATCATTTTGGCTACAATGGGAATACAGAAAGTTTTTTGTATTTCACGGCAAGTTCACAATGAATTCACAGGTGGCAGGTACACTGTAAATATGATAAAACAGGAAGGAGATTTGAAATGGGATACTACGATGACACAGAAATGTCCAGATATGAAGATAAGAAGCAGAGCAGCAGAAAAGGTTACTTTTTCTCCGGTCTGGTTGGTGCGGTGGTGGGTGCTGTCGGCATTTCGCTGGCTGCCCCGTATGTTCCCGTTTTTAATCAAGTGAACCAGGCGAGGCAAGTGCAGCAAACGGAAGGAACAGCGGTGCCGGTTGTACAAAGCTCAAAGCCGACAGACCTTGCCGGCATGATTCAAGGGGCAAAGGAGGCAGTGGTCGGCGTCATTAATTACCAGTCCTCCGACCCATTCTCCGCTAACGTGCAAGAGGCGGGAAAAGGCTCCGGCGTGATTTACAAAAAGGCAGGAAGCAAAGCGCTGATCGTGACGAATAATCATGTGGTGCAAGGGGCAAAGCAGCTGGAGGTCAAGCTGGACAGCGGCAAAAAGGTAACAGCCAAGCTCATTGGCACAGACCAGCTGCTGGATTTGGCTGTTGTGGAAATAGACGGGACTGATGTGAAGAAGGTGGCGACATTGGGCAATTCCGATAACGTACGTGTCGGAGAAACGGCCATTGCCATCGGAAATCCGCTTGGTCTGGAGGGGACGGTTACAGAGGGCATCATCAGCAGCAAGGACCGGGAAATTCCAGTGGATTTGGACCAGGACGGCAACCCTGACTGGGATGCACAGGTACTGCAGACGGATGCTTCCATCAATCCGGGAAACAGCGGCGGCGCCCTGCTGAACGCGAATGGCGAAGTCATCGGCATCAATTCCAGCAAAATTGCCCAGGAGGAAGTAGAAGGCATCGGCTTTGCCATTCCGATTAATCTCGCAAAGCCGATTATGGAATCCATTGAGAAGTACGGCAAGGTGCAGCGTCCGTTCGTTGGCGTGCAGCTGCGTTCGCTCGGAGAACTGCCAAACTATGTGGTTGACCGTCTGAAGCTGCCAAAGGAAATTACAAGCGGCGTGCTGATTCTGCAGACAACATTAAATTCCCCGGCGGCAAAGGCCGGACTGAAGGAGTATGACGTCATCACAGCTCTTGATAATGAGCAGATTGCTTCCGCCGCGCAGTTCCGCAAGTATTTGTATACGAAAAAGAAGATCGGTGACACTATGAAAATCACCTTCTATCGTGACGGCCAAAAGCTGGAGCAGCAGGTTACACTGGAATCCGGCTCCAATTAACAAGAAGGAAAGCCGCTTCATTTGAAGCCGCTTTCCTTCTTTTGTATACTGGAGAAAAGGAGTGAGGAAAATGGCCATTCAAAACCCGACGCGCGCCGAAATCGGCGACATTTTAAAGCGAAGCAAAACCATTGCGGTGGTCGGCTTGTCCGATAATCCGGACCGCACGTCCTACATGGTGTCCAAGGCTATGCAGGATGCGGGATATCGCATCATCCCGGTCAATCCGAATGCGGAGTACATATTGGGAGAGAAGTCTTACAAAGTGCTGACCGATATTCAGGAGCATGTGGATATTGTCAATGTGTTCCGCCGCTCCGAGCATTTGATGGGCGTGGCAGAGGAATTTGTGCAAATTGATGCTGATGTGTACTGGGCCCAGTTAGGTTTGGCTGATGAGGCTGCCTATGAGTTTTTGCGGGAAAAGGGCTATACCGTCATTATGGACCGCTGCATTAAGGTCGAGCATGCCTTGACGAAGTAAAAAGCTGCCTGCTGCAGCTTTTTTCCTTTTTGTCTGCCAAAGTCCGTTGCGGCTGTTCGCGGTTGACGGGAGCAGAAAGTTCAGGGCTTTCCGGGAATGCAGCGGAAATTCGACAGAATGCAAAGCACGCGCTTCACCTTGTCATGATTTGCCGAAAAAATTTTTGGGGGACTGGGGAAGGGAAGGAAAAGGCGCGAAAAAAGGTGAAATCCCCAGTCTGAATCAAGGCTTCGGCCTTTCAGAGGCCAGCCGGCAGATTGACAAATGGTTGGTTTTCTGAAATAGTAGCGTAAAGGAATCCTTGTCAGCAACAAGGATTTTTGTTTTCCATCTTGTATATTTTATACAGAGTCCCTTGTCAAACAGAAAAGAGACTTGTATGCTATAATAGAAACATATGTTCTGATAGTGGGAAGGAAAGGGGAATGGATTTGACACAGCCTCAGTTTCAGTATGATGAAGACGCCATCCAGGTGCTGGAGGGTCTTGAAGCTGTCCGCAAACGTCCGGGAATGTACATTGGCAGTACAGACAACCGCGGGCTGCACCACCTGGTTTACGAAATTGTAGATAACTCCGTGGATGAAGCGCTTGCCGGCTTCGGAAATGAGATTATTGTAACGATACATAAAGATAACAGCATTAGTGTAGAAGACAAAGGGCGCGGCATGCCAACCGGAATGCACAAGCTTGGCAAACCAACGCCTGAGGTCATTTTAACCGTCCTGCACGCCGGCGGTAAGTTCGGCCAGGGCGGCTATAAGACAAGCGGCGGCTTGCACGGCGTCGGGGCCTCAGTTGTGAACGCGCTTTCAGAATGGCTCGTGGTCACGATCAAGCGCGACGGCGCCATTTCCCGGCAGCGCTTTGAGAATGGCGGGCAGCCGGTTACAACACTGGAGAAAATTGGAACAACGAAGCAGACCGGAACGAAGATTCATTTTAAGCCGGATACATCCATTTTCAGCACAACAAACTTTCACTATGACACGTTAAGTGAACGCCTGCGCGAGTCTGCCTTTTTGCTAAAGGGCATGAAAATTACGCTCAGGGATGAACGGAATGACCTGGAGGACATCTTCCACTATGAAACAGGAATTCAAGCGTTTGTTTCCTACTTGAATGAAGAGCGTGACTCCATTCATGAGGTCGTGTTCTTTGAGGGGACGCAGTCTGAGATTGAAGTGGAGGTTGCCTTCCAATTCAATGATGGCTATTCCGAGAATATCTTATCCTTTGTCAATAACGTGCGGACAAAGGACGGCGGCACGCATGAAGCCGGCTTTAAAACGGCGATGACACGTGCCTTTAACGAGTATGCCCGCAAAATCGGGCAATTGAAGGAAAAGGACAAGAATCTGGAAGGATCTGATATCCGGGAGGGCTTATCGGCAATCGTTTCCGTCCGCATTCCTGAGGGGCTGCTGCAATTTGAAGGGCAGACGAAGGGGAAGCTTGGCACAAGCGAAGCGCGTTCCGCTGTAGATTCGTTTGTTTCGGAAAACCTATCTTATTTTCTGGAGGAAAATCCGGATACAGCCTCTTTGTTAATTAAAAAAGCGATTAAAGCGTTCCAAGCACGGGAAGCAGCAAGAAAGGCCCGTGAAGAGGCGCGCGGCGGCAAAAAGAAAAAGCGTTCCGAGGCATCGCTCAGCGGCAAGCTGACGCCTGCCCAATCCCGTAACCCGAACAAAAATGAACTGTATCTGGTGGAGGGGGACTCTGCCGGCGGCTCAGCCAAGCAGGGGCGCGACCGGCGTTTTCAGGCGGTGCTCCCGCTGCGGGGAAAGGTGATCAATACGGAAAAGGCCAAGCTGTCCGATATCTTCAAAAATGAGGAAATCAATACGATTATCCATGCAATCGGCGGCGGCGTCGGCCCGGACTTTTCTGTGGAGGATATCAATTATGACAAGATTGTCATTATGACCGATGCGGATACAGACGGGGCCCACATTCAAGTCCTGCTCCTGACCTTCTTCTACCGGTACATGAAGCAGCTGATTGAAGCGGGTAAGGTATATATTGCCCTGCCGCCGCTTTATAAGGTCAGCAAAGGCACGGGCAAGAAGGAAGTGATCGAGTATGCATGGTCTGATGAAGAGCTGCAGACCGTCCTGAAGAAAATGGGCAAGGGCACAGTCATCCAGCGCTATAAGGGCCTCGGTGAAATGAATGCGGACCAGCTGTGGGACACAACGATGAATCCGGACACGAGAACGCTGATCCGGGTGAAAATTGATGATGCCGCCCGTGCGGAGCGCCGCGTTACGACTCTTATGGGCGACAAGGTGGAGCCGCGCCGCAAATGGATTGAGCGCAATGTGCAATTTGGCATGCAGGAAGAAGGAAATATTTTAGAAAATGAAATGATTACCGCAACGGAGGTGGAGTAACATGCAGGCTGAGAAATTTCATGACCTCCCGTTGGAAGATGTGATTGGCGACCGGTTTGCCCGTTATAGTAAGTATATTATTCAGGACCGTGCGCTGCCGGATGCGCGGGACGGTCTTAAGCCGGTGCAGCGCCGTATTCTCTACTCGATGTATGCAGAGGGGAATCTGCATGACAAGCCGTTCCGCAAAGCCGCCAAGACGGTTGGTAACGTAATTGGTAACTATCATCCGCACGGAGATTCCTCTGTGTATGAAGCGATGGTGCGCCTGAGCCAGGACTGGAAGCTGCGCAACGTGCTTGTGGAGATGCACGGCAACAATGGGAGCATCGACGGCGACCCGGCAGCCGCCATGCGTTATACGGAAGCGCGGCTGTCCCCGATTGCGGCAGAGCTGCTTCGGGACATTGACAAGCGTACAGTGGAGTTTGTACCGAACTTCGATGACACAAGCGAGGAGCCGGTTGTGCTGCCGGCTATGTTCCCGAACCTCCTTGTGAACGGTTCAACAGGGATTTCCGCTGGATATGCGACAGAAATTCCTCCGCACCATCTTGGCGAGGTCATCGACGCTGCCATTATGCGGATTGACCAGCCGGCTTGTACGGTGGACGATTTGCTGACGGTCATCAAAGGCCCGGACTTTCCAACCGGCGGCATTATGCAGGGAGCGGACGGGATTAAGCGCGCCTACGAAACAGGGCGCGGCAAAATTATCATTCGCGGCCGGGCCGCTATTGAGGATATGAAGTCCGGCCGGCAGCAAATCGTTGTCAGCGAAATTCCGTTTGAGGTAAATAAAGCAAATCTTGTGCGGAAAATTGACGAACTGCGCCTGGACAAGAAGCTCGAAGGCATCTCCGAGGTGCGGGATGAAACAGACCGGACCGGGCTGCGCGTTGTCATTGAGCTGAAGAAGGATGCAAATGCTGCCGGTATTTTGAATTATTTGTATAAAAATACAGAGCTGCAGGTGCCATATAACTTTAATATGGTGGCCATTTACAACCGCCGCCCGAAGCTGATGAGCCTGCCGCAAATTTTGGACGCTTATATTGCCCATCAGCGTGAGATTGTGACCAACCGTTCGCAGTATGAGCTGGAGAAGGCGGAAGCGCGCCAGCACATTGTAGATGGACTGATGAAGGCACTTTCCATTCTTGATGAAGTCATTGCCACGATCCGCGCATCCAAGGATAAGCGGAATGCGAAGGACAATCTGATTGAGGCCTTTGCTTTTACAGAACCGCAGGCGGAAGCCATTGTCTCCTTGCAGCTGTACCGTTTGACGAATACGGACATTACCGCGTTGCAGAAGGAAGCAGATGAGCTGCGCCAAAAAATCGACGAGCTGCAGGCCATTTTGGGCAGTGAGCGAAAGCTGCTGGCCGTGATCAAAAACGAGCTGAAGCGGGTAAAGAAGACATACGCGGATGAACGCCGCACCACTGTGGAGGAAGAAATCCAGGATATTAAAATTGATATGGAAGTCATGATTCCCCAGGAGGACGTCATTGTAACAGTGACGAAGGACGGCTATGTGAAGCGGACAAGCTGGCGTTCCCATAATGCCTCTAACGGCAAGGATTTCGGCATGAAGGAGAGCGACCGTCTGCTGCGCCGGTTCGATATTAATACAACAGATACGCTGCTTCTGTTCACGAACAAGGGAAATTACATCTATCTCCCTGTCTATGAAATTCCGGATATCCGCTGGAAGGATATGGGGCAGCATGTTGCCAACATTGTATCGCTGGAGAAGGACGAGAGCCTGCTGGAGGCTGTTCCTGTACAAAGCTTTGAGGAAGATCCACGCTTCTTGGTGTTTGTCACCAAAAATGGAATGGTGAAGAAAACAGAGCTGAAGCAATATAAGGTACAGCGTTATTCCAGAGCCCTTGTGGCCGTCAATGTCAAGGGAGACGATGAGGTCGTCAGCATCCATACCACGGATGGGGCGAAGCTGCTCATGCTGCTGACGCATGCCAACTATGCGCTGCTGTTCCATGAGCAGGAGGTGGCGCCGGTCGGCGTCCGGGCGGCTGGCGTGAAAGGCATCAGCCTGAAGGATGGAGACTATGTGGCTGCTGCCATGCCGGTGGAGACAGGAGATGAGCTTGTCATTGTCACCCAGCGCGGCGGCGTGAAGCGGATGCGGGTGAAAGAGGTGGAATTGTCCTCACGCGCCAAGCGCGGCACGGTCATTTTCAAGGAAGTGAAAACAAATCCGTACCGCATTGTCGGTGCGGAGCGGGTACAGCCGAATGAAGTCCTGTATATGCGGACGGAGCGGAATGTAACGGAACAGCTTGATCCGCAAACGTTAAAAGCAAAGGACCGCAACAGCAACGGAAGCCTGGTGCTTGATACAAGCGAAGCCGGAGCAGTTGTTGAAGTATGGAAGGATCAGCGTGAATAGAAGAGAGACCCGGACAGCACGCTGTCCGGGCTTTTTTATGTGTTTTCAAATTTTACGTACCATCTGTCGAAAAATATAAAGCCACACAGTGTTGTACAAACAGTGAAATATCATGTATCATTTAACTAAATATTTTAAAAATTTAAAAAACAAAGGAGGATGAACAATGATTTTGAAGAAAAGTATGGCATTTGTCCTGTCCACGTCTCTCTTGCTTGGTGTACTGGCCGGCTGCGGCACGAAAACTGAGCAAACATCCGGCACAGCTTCCGGTGGCGGCAAAGTAATTAAAGTGGTTACACAATCCCCGCTGTCCGGCGGTTCTGCCACACAGGGCGAAGCCATTAAGCTTGGTGCGCAATTGCAGGTGGAGAAGCAGAAGGAAGAATTCAAGAAGCTTGGCTTTGAGCTGCAGCTTGTTCCTTATGATGACCAGGCTGATCCGAAGAAGGGGGTTGCCAATGCGCAGCTGATCGGCGCGGATAAGGATGTTCTTGGGGTGGTCGGCCATATGAACTCCGGTGTTGCCATTCCATCTTCTGAAGTGTACGAGAAAAATAGCCTTGTCATGGTGTCCCCGACAAACACAGCAACGGACGTAACGGACCGCAAGCTGAAGGTTGTAAACCGGATTTGCGCGCGTGATGACTTCCAGGGTCCGGCAGGTGCGGACTACGCGGTAAGCAAGCTGGGCGGCAAAAACATTTTCATCGTGGATGATAAGACGGCATACGGCACAGGCCTTGCCAAAGCCTTCAAGGAAGCTGTAGAGAAAAAAGGCGCGACAGTAGTCGGCTATGAGTCCATTACAGTTGGCGAAAAGGACTTCAATGGCGTATTGAACAAGGCAGTGGCAAAGAAGCCTGATCTGATTTTCTTCGGTGGCTTGTACGCTGAGGGCGGTTTGTTGATCAAGCAGGCGCGTGAAAAGGGCTTGAATGTTCCAGTCATGGGCGGTGACGGCTTTGACTCCGCAACCCTGGTGGAAATTGCCGGTCCAGCGATTAAGAATACCTTCTACACATCCATTGCAGCCGATGTAACGACGTTTGAAAAGGGCAAGCAATTTGCAGATGAGTACAAGACGAAGTTCGGCAAGAGCATCGAAGGCTACTCTGCATACGGCTATGATGCAATGGGCGTATTGCTGCAGGGTCTGAAGGATGCAATCAAGGCAAACAGCGATAAGCTGCCATCCCGTGAGCAGGTGCGCGATGCGGTGCGCAAAATCAGCAATTTCGAAGGTGTGGTAACGAAGGTTGGCTTTGACAGCAAAGGCGACAACAAGTTCGCAAAGGTATACATTTATAAATTCGATGACCAGAAGTATCCTGGCAAGCAGGACGGCGAAATCGAAAATAAGCAGTAAGAGTGAAAGGGGGAAAGCTCCCGGAACTGCACAGCAGTCGGGGGAGCTTTTCCCTTTTTTGAGGGAGCGCCGGAACATGTGAAACAAGCAAGCTGCTGAATGAGTGCAAACGGCGGCTTTGCGCCATTCATTCCTGAAATCAGACATCCAATATGTTTTGTCGAAATTTCTTTTTCTAAAAAAGGTTGTCATTTTCTACAATAACGATTATCATTTTCTTAAAATATTATAAATTTTCTAAAAATTAAAACAGAGAGAATGAAAGGGTGGGTACATTGCTGAAAAAGGGAATGACAATATTGGCTGCGGCCTCGCTGCTCCTGGCAGCGGGATGCGGCACGAAAACGGCCTCGACTTCCGGCGGGACAAGCAGTGAAGCAGGCAAGGTGATTAAGATTGCCACACAATCGCCGCTGTCAGGGGGAAGCGCCACTGTAGGCGAATCCATTAAGCTCGGCGCTCAATTCGCGCTGGAGGAGCAAAAGGCAGAATTTAAGAAGCTGGGCTTTGATCTGCAGCTGGTGCCATATGACGATCAAGGCGATCCGAAAAAGGGAGTAGCCAATGCGCAGTTGATTGGGGCAGATAAATCCATATTGGGTGTAATCGGCCACTACAACTCGGGAGTGGCAATTCCATCATCTGAAATATACGAAAAATATAGTGTGGCCATGGTATCACCTGCCAATACTGCCAATGACGTAACAGACCGCAAGCTGAAGACAGTAAACCGGATTGTGGCCCGTGATGATTTGCAGGGACCTGCGGGAGCAGACTACGCAGCGAAGGAATTGAAGGTAAAGAGTGTGTTCATCGTACAGGATAAGACAGCGTATGGAACAGGTATCGCAGAAGCCTTCAAGAAAGAAGCCGAGAAACAGGGAGTACAGGTAGTCGGCTTTGAAGGAATCACCATCGGAGAGAAGGACTTCAACGGTGTCATCAATCAAGTGCTGTCCAAGAAGCCGGATATGGTTTATTTTGGCGGCTTGTACACAGAGGGCGGACTCCTCATCAAGCAGGCGCGCCAAAAGGGCATCACAATCCCGATTATGGGCGGTGACGGCATGGATTCCTCCACGCTTGTCGAGATTGCCGGCGGTACCATTCAGAACACGTATTTCACCACAATGGCGACAGACCCGCGCAAAACGGACAAAGGCAAGCAATTTGCAGAGGATTATAAGAAGAAGTTCAACAAGGAGATCGAAGGCTACGCGGCGTACGGCTATGATGCAGCCGGCGTATATCTGAAGGGCCTGAAGCAGGCCATTCAGGATAACGGCAACAAGATGCCGACACGCGAACAAGTGCGTGATGCAGTCCGGAAGGTAAAGGATTATGAGGGAGTCGTCACAAAGGTGTCCTTCGATGAGAAAGGCGACAACAAATATGCAAAGGTGTATCTGTATAAATTTGATGCACCGAAATACCCAGGTGAGCAGGTCGGGGAAGTCAGCAAATAAAAGCTGGCTTCTCCACCGGCAAGCCGGAACAATAAAAGTGATGAAAGCGGGGGAACAACATGCTGGCAGAAATCTTGCATACATTGCCGCAAGTATTGATCGACGGCCTGACGCTCGGTGCGGTTTACGCGATCGTAGCGCTTGGCTACACGATGGTATACGGAATTTTGGAGCTCATCAACTTTGCTCACGGCGAAATCTTCATGACAGGTGCCTTCATCGGCACAGCAATCTTTTTAACCCTTGGCGGATTCGGCTGGTTTGCAGCGATGCCTGCGCTCGTGGCGCTCATTCTTGTACTGGTGGCCACATCGGCATTAACTGGATTTTTGGGAGTGGGCATTGAACGGGTTGCCTACCGCCCGCTTCGGAAAGCGCCAAAGCTCATTACCTTAATTACAGCTATTGGCGTTTCCTTCCTGCTTCAGGATCTGGTCCGTTTCGTGACAGAACTGAAAAAGGGCAATTACATCGTAACAGCTCCAACCATGTTCAGCGAACAAACAACAATAAAAGCATCTTCTGTCCTGTCTGTTTTCAACAATGCACAAATCAAATCATCTTCTATCATCCTCATTGTAATAGGAATCATCATGATGGTTGCATTGGACTTCTTCGTCAATAAAACAAAGTGGGGCATGGCCATGCGTGCGGTGGCACAAGACCGCGAAACGGCGGCGCTGATGTCCATCAACGTAAATAAGGTCATTTCTTTAACCTTCTTCCTCGGATCCGCGCTCGGCGGCGCAACAGGTGTGCTGTTTGCGGTACAATACGGCACAATTGATCCGTATATTGGCTTCATCCTTGGGTTGAAGGCCTTCACGGCCGCGGTTATGGGCGGCATCGGCAACATCCGCGGCGCCATGGTGGGCGGCATTCTGCTGGGTGTGCTGGAGATGTTTGCGGCAGCCAACCTGTCCATTCTGTCTCACGGGATATTCGGCGCAGAATACAAGGACGTATTCGCCTTCGCCATCCTGATCATCGTCCTGATTTTCAAGCCGGAAGGATTATTTGGAAAAGCAGTTACAGAGAAAGTGTAGGTGGATACGGATGAAAACATTACTTTTACGCATACAAGAAAACAAAATGCTCCAGGCCGTTTTATTTGCCCTGTACGTCATCGTAACATCTGCGAGCCTGTACTTGGCGCAAAAATCAGTAACAGCCTTTCTCCTGCTGCTCGGGTCGCTGCTCTTATTGTACTATACGGGCTTTACAACGAAGGTGAAATGGGCCATCGGGCTTCTCGTGATGTTTGTCCTGCTTCCGGTGACGGCAAGCGGTGGGCCTGCTTACGAGTCCTACATGGAAGTAGCGACGCTTGTCGGCATTTATGTCGCCATGGCGCTTGGATTGAACATCGTAGTCGGCTTTGCCGGGTTGCTTGATTTGGGATTTGTGGCGTTCTTCGCAGTGGGAGCTTACACATACGGGATTTTCACAACTGCCCAGGCCAGCAACTTCATGCCGTTCGGCCACTATCCGCTGTCCGGCGGCAGCTTCTGGGTGTTCATCTTCATTGGCTGCTTTATCGCCGCGTTGTTCGGTGTCCTGCTCGGGATTCCGGTTTTGCGGGTCAAGGGAGACTACCTGGCCATCGTTACACTCGGCTTCGGGGAAATCATCCGGATTGTGTTCAACAACCTGGATAAGCCTTTGAATATTACAAACGGCGCGATGGGCCTGGCTTCCATCAAGCCGCCGGTGCTGTTTGGTTTCGTGCTGAACAACTCCAGCCAGTTTTACTTTATAGTGCTGGTGATTCTGCTGTTTGTTATCTTTGCTGTAAAACGCTTGGAATACTCCAAGATCGGCCGTTCCTGGAAGGCGGTGCGCGAAAATGAGATTGCCGCGCAGGCCATGGGAATCCATCTTGTCCGCACCAAGCTGTTGGCCTTCGCAATCGGCGCTTCCTTCTCCGGAATGATGGGTGTCGTCTTTGCTGCCAAGCAAACCTTTATTGATCCAACCAGCTTCACGATGCAGGAATCCATCACAATCCTCGTTATGGTTATCCTGGGCGGAATGGGCAGTGTGCCGGGTGTTATTCTTGGCGCCGCCTTTATGACCATTTTGAACCTGCAGGTGCTGACGGAAATGACAAACTGGCTGAACCAGCTGAGTCTGAATGGCATCTTCACCATTCCGGATGCGCTGTCTCCGGCAAAAATGCAACGCTTCATTTTCGGCGGCATCCTCGTGCTGTTCGCGCTGTATCGCCCGCAGGGACTCATTCCGGCTAAGAATCCGAAGTTTGATGAAGAGGAATTGAAAGCGGCGCCGCCGGCAGCCGGCAAAGCAGCAGCAGAAGAAAAAGCATTCGGGGCATAAGGAGGGACGGTCATGAACGTATTGCAGGTAAGCGGCTTAACCAAGAAGTTCGGCGGACTGACCGCCGTAAAGGGAGTAGACATGAACGTTGAAAAGGGCTCGATCACTGCGGTGATCGGCCCGAACGGGGCGGGGAAAACTACATTTTTCAACATGATCACCGGCGTATACAAGCCGGATGGCGGAGAAATCCTGCTTGAGGACAAATCACTGGTCGGCTTTAAGCCGCATGACATATCCAAGCGCGGCATTGCGCGGACGTTCCAGAACATCCGGCTGTTCGGCGACGTTACGGTGCTTGAAAACGTAATGGTTGGTCTGCATAATCACTTAAAAAGCAGCGTGTTCGGCGTTCTGTTGAATCTGCCGCATGTGCGCCGTGAGGAAAAGGAAGCCCAGCGGGAAGCATACCGCCTGCTGGAATATGTCGGTTTGGCGGAGTTTCTGAATGAGGAGGCGCAAAACCTGTCTTACGGGGCCCAGCGGCGTTTGGAGATTGCCCGCGCTTTGGCTTCCAAGCCGCGGGTGCTGCTGCTCGATGAGCCGGCTGCAGGGATGAACCCGAAGGAAACGAAGGAATTGACTGACCTGATTTATAAAATGCGGGAAGAATTGGACTTGACCATCATTCTGATTGAGCATGATATGAAGCTTGTCATGGAAATCTCCGAGCATATTGTCGTGCTTGACCACGGCGAAAAAATTGCCGAAGGCGGACCTCTTGATATTCGCAACAATCCGAAAGTCATCGAAGCCTATCTTGGAAAAAGCGCTGTCGCACACTAAAGGGGGAACGAAAAGCCATGTCAATCTTACAACTGACAGACGTGAATGCCTACTACGGAGGCATTCACGCGCTAAAAGGAATCAATATTCATGTGGATAAGGGCGAAATTGTCACACTCATCGGCAGCAACGGCGCCGGCAAGTCGACGACACTCAAAACCATCAGCGGCCAAGTGATTCCCAAAACGGGCCAGGTGCTCTTTGAAGGCAAGGATATTACAAAGCAGCCGCCGCACATCACAGCACTGTCCGGCATCGCGCACGTTCCGGAAGGCCGCCGGATTTTCCCGCGTCTGACGGTTCGGGAAAACCTCGAAATGGGCGCTTTTTCTGTAAAAGACAAAAAGCTGATTCAGGAACGGATGGAGCGGGTGTTTCATTATTTCCCCCGTGTAAAAGAGCGTTTGGACCAGCGCGGGGGCACGATGAGCGGCGGGGAACAGCAAATGGTGGCAATTGGCCGCGCATTGATGAGCGGGCCGCACATTTTGATGCTGGATGAGCCGTCCATGGGTTTGGCGCCAATCATCGTAGAGCAGATTTTTGAGATTATTCATGAGTTGAACCGGGAAGGCATGACGATTCTGCTTGTGGAGCAAAATGCTTATCAGGCATTGCAAATTGCACACCGCGGCTATGTCATCCAAACCGGTGAAATTAAGATGGTGGGATCAGGACAGGACCTGATCAATGATGATATCGTCAAAGAGGCGTATTTAGCGTAAAAAGGTTATCCCGGATGCACCGGGATAACCTTTTGCTGTTACAGGAACAAGCCATCATAATCCGTATAGCCGCTGTTGATGCGTTCCATGTGCTCCTGTACGAACTGCTCCACCTCTTCCGGCAGTTCATCTGCCTCCAGTGTGTCCGGTGTAAAGTCATACACCTTGCCTGTAGCTGTTTCCTTCACCCGCACAACGCGCTGTGTGCCGATGAATTGAGAAAAGATAATTTCATAGTCCATCATGATCACCACTTTTTAGCTTAGTGTACGCGGCAGGCCGAACGAGTATGTATGAAATTGCAGTGTATGCCCGAGTGTGTTGTTCCCTGAAATGGTTGCGCGGGCTTGTAAAGGCAAGATATAATAGAGAAATCGGGGATCGTAAGAAACGATTTTTGTATAACGCGGGAACAAAGCGCATCCGCGTCAAATCTAGGTTTGTTTGGAGGAACACAATTTGATTCAAGTACAAAACGTGAGTTTAAGATATGGCGACCGCAAATTGTTTGATGATGTAAATATTAAGTTTACGCCTGGCAACTGCTACGGCTTAATTGGTGCAAATGGCGCCGGAAAATCTACATTCGTTAAAATTTTGGCCGGGGAAATCGAGCCGAATACAGGTGACGTGATTATTACGCCTGGCGAGCGCTTGGCTGTTCTGAAGCAGAACCATTTTGAGTATGAAGAAGTGGAAGTTCTGAAAACTGTGGTAATGGGACATACCCGCCTGTATGAAATCATGCAGGAAAAAGATGCCATTTATATAAAGGAAAACTTTACAGATGAAGACGGCATGCGCGCTGCTGAGCTGGAAGGCGAATTCGCCGAGCTGAACGGATGGGAAGCAGAGTCTGATGCAGCCATCCTGTTGAAAGGCCTTGGAATTGGCGAAGAGCTTCATTACAAGAGAATGGCCGAACTGACAGGCGGAGAGAAGGTAAAGGTATTGCTGGCGCAGGCGCTGTTTGGCAAGCCGGACATCCTTCTGTTGGACGAGCCGACGAACCACTTGGACATCAAAGCCATCCGCTGGCTTGAGGACTTCCTCATGAACTTCGAAAATACCGTTATCGTTGTTTCCCACGACCGTCACTTCCTGAACAAGGTATGTACGCATATGGCGGATTTGGACTACGGCCGGATTCAAATTTATGTGGGCAACTATGACTTCTGGTATGAATCCAGCCAATTGGCACAACGCATGATGTCCGATTCGAACAAGAAGAAGGAAGAAAAAATTAAAGAGCTGCAGGCGTTCATTGCCCGTTTCAGCTCCAATGCTTCCAAAGCAAAGCAGGCGACATCCCGTAAAAAGCTTTTGGACAAAATAACACTGGATGATATTCGCCCATCTTCCCGCCGTTATCCGTTTGTAGGCTTTACGCCGAGCCGTGAAGCCGGCAATGACCTGCTGCGTGTGGAAGGATTGACAAAGACAATTGATGGGGAAAAGGTGCTTGATAACGTCAGCTTCACCATCAACAAGGGTGATAAGGTTGCATTTGTCGGCCGCAGTGAGCTGGCCCATACCACGCTGTTTAAAATCCTGGCAGGGGAAATGGAGCCTGACAGCGGCACATACAAGTGGGGCGTCACAACGTCTCAGGCGTACTTCCCGAAGGATAACTCCGAGTATTTTGAAGGCTCTGAGCTGAACCTGGTGGAATGGCTGCGCCAATTCTCGCCGCAGGATGAGTCTGAGAGCTTCCTGCGCGGCTTCCTGGGCCGTATGCTGTTCTCCGGCGAGGAAGTGCTGAAGAAGGCCAGTGTGCTGTCCGGGGGCGAGAAGGTGCGCTGCATGCTCAGCCGCATGATGCTGGGAGGCGCAAACGTGCTGATGTTTGACGAACCGACAAACCACTTGGATCTCGAGTCCATTACAGCACTGAACAATGGTTTGATGGCGTTCAAGGGTACGCTTCTGTTTACATCCCACGACCACCAGTTCGTGCAGACCGTGGCATCACGCATTATTGAAATTACACCTAAGGGCGTAATTGACAAAGAGACAACATATGATGAGTATCTCGATAACACCGAGCTGCAGAAGAAAGCAGAAGAAATGTATGCGTAAGAGAGGGGCATTGCCTCTCTCTTTTTTTTGCTGTTTTTTAGGGGTGCTGCCCGCGTCCAAAGATATGTTCGAAACCCGATATAGGAAGCGCTTTCATCAGTATTTCGCAAAATATTCATAAATAGAACGATTTTTTTGTATAAAAAAGTCGAAAAAGTCTTGTCTAACTTTTCAGAATCGTGTAATATTTAAAATATTCTAACAACTAATCTTTGCACAAGCATAGGGGGAATAGACATGAAAAAGACAAAGGTCTTGTCAGCGCTGCTTTCCGGCGCATTGGCTGCTGGCTTGCTGGCAGGTTGCGGCACAGGCACAAAGACAGAAACAGCCAGCACAACAGAATCCAACGGGGGAAAAGTCATTAAGATTGTATCGCAGTCCCCGCTTTCCGGGAGCTCAGCATCCTTCGGCGAATCGATGAAGCTGGGTGCACAATTGGCAGTCGAACAGCAGAAGGAAGAGTTCAAGAAGCTTGGCTTCGATTTGCAGTTCGTTCCATATGACGACCAAGGCGACCCGAAAAAAGGGGTGGCGAACGCACAAACTGTTACGGCGGATAAGGCAGTGCTTGGCGTAGTCGGCCACTTAATGTCCGGTGTATCCATCGCAGCATCTGAAACATACGAAAAATTGAGTCTTGTCATGGTATCTCCGTCCAGCACAGCGGTAGACCTGACAGAGCGCGGCTTGAAAACAGTCTCCCGCCTTGTGGCGCGCGACGATTTCCAGGGACCGGCGGCTGCCAAGTATGCGGTTGAAACACTGAAAGCAAAGAATATCTTTATTGTTCAAGATAAAACGGCATATGGATCTGGATTGGCAAATGCCTTCCAGAAGGAGGCGGAAAAGCTGGGAGCCAAGGTTGTCGGCAACGAAGGGATCACGGTCGGCGAGAAGGACTTCAACGGCGTATTGACACAAGTGCTGGCGAAAAAGCCGGATCTGGTATACTTTGGCGGTTTGTACGCAGAAGGAAGCATTCTTGTCAAGCAGGCGCGCGAAAAGGGCATTACAGCACCAATCATGGGCGGCGACGGCATCGATTCCCCGACTATGGCTGAAATTGCGAAGGATGCGCTGAAGGACACGTACTATACAACAGTAGCAACTTCCCCGAGCACAACCGAAAAAGGAAAGGCGTTTGTTGCGGATTATAAGAAGAAGTTCGGCAAGGACGTGGAAGCGTACTCCGCATACGGCTACGATGCAGCAAGTGTCATCCTGCAGGGAATTAAGGATGCGGTTGCGAAGAAGGACGGCAAAATGCCGAGCCGTGAGGAAGTGCGTGCAGCAGTCCGCGGTGTGAAGGAATATGACGGCGTTGTAACCAAAATCAGCTTTGATGACAAAGGCGACAACAAGTTTGCGAAGGTATACATCATGAAGTTTGAAGGCGGCACGTATCCTGGCAAGCAGGAAGGCGAAGTCAGCAAATAATGCAATGGAGATGCTCCTAAAGGGGAGCATCTTTTTTATGTTGTTTTTTTATTTCCATTACATGGATAAAAGGGGAAATGGTTATAGTATACGTATGAGATGTATTCCGGATAAAAGGAGGAAGTATGATGAAGTGGAAAACAAGAGCGGCAGCAGTTCTCTTGACGGCAGTAGTTCTCATGCCATTGGCAGGGAATGCAGAGGTGCAGGTGCACGCTGAGAAGGGCTGGAAGCACGGACACGGCATGCACCATGAGAAGAGGAAGGAGGAATTGCTCGGCATCATTGATTTGTATGCATCCGGCCAGCTGAAGGCAGACTTGAAGCAGCAATTGGAAACCCGTGAGACGCTTATGCGGCAGCTGCATGACAAAATGCAGACACCGGCAGGACAAGCCCGTATGGAAGAACGAAGAAAAGAAATGAAGGAAAAAATGGAAGCGCACCGCGAGCAGATGGAGAACATCCGCAAGCAGGTGCAGGATGGGAAAATGACAATGGAACAGGCGCGCAGCGAGTTTGGCAAGATCATGGGTGCGCGCCATGAGGGACATGCGGTCTATCAGGAAGTGCGGGAGGCTGCAGCAAAGCAGGACCAGGCGGCGGCCGAAGCGGCCCTGCAAAAGCTGAAGCAGCATCTCCAAGCTGAGAATGACCGGCTGAAGAAGGAAATTGCGGCCATTCAATGAAAAGGACATAAGGGGGCTGGCTGCATGCCGTCAGCCTCTCTTGATGAGGTAGGGAGATAAAGCTTCCGGGTGCCAGAGGACCAAACCAGGCTTTTTTTGTGCCATTTCCCTTTAAATGTAAAAATAATTCATATATTAAGAAAGAAAGAATTATAGTTATATTCTATCCACACTCGTAATATTGTTAAAAATATTCTGTTTGTATAATAACAGTGAAATGTTATATAATTTGTTTGAACCTTCTGCCTTTTTGCTGCAAATGCAGATTCTCCATTGGGATTGAGGGCAGATCTCCTGTTTTTCCTTGATACAGCAGCATCTGTCTGCACTTGTAAGAGACAAACAGCAGGGATGGTGAGATAGGTTTTTGGATACAATTATTTCTATCAGGTGAATATTCTTACATTTTTGTGATGAAATTTACAAAAACAAAACAAAAAAATTATTTTTTTTCAAAATACTACTTTACAAATCTTGAAAATTTAGTAGAATATTAAGTAATAGAAATTTTCTGATAATTCTATGCTGTGCAACTAATAGAATTAGCAGACAATTCCTATTCTTTAAACAGACTAGATAACAATTGAGGAGGGTACACAGATGAACAAGAAATTGACAGCTGTGGTAGCACCGGTTCTTGTAGCAAGCTTGGCTCTGTCCGCTTGCGGCAACAAGACTGACAACAATGCTTCACAAAAATCAGGCACTGACAAGAAAGAAGAGAAATTGGCAGCGAAGCAGGTATTGAACTTGCTTGATACTTCCGAGATTCCTTCCATGGACTCCACAAAGGCAACAGACCAGGTTTCCTTCATCGTTATGAACAACGTGATGGAAGGTCTATACCGTCTGGGACCTGACCAAAAGCCAACTCCTGGCGTAGCAGAATCCTTTACTAAGAGTGATGACGGCAAAACATATACATTCAAGCTTCGCAAGGATGCCAAGTGGTCCAACGGCGACCCTGTAACTGCGAAAGACTTTGTGTACTCCTGGCAGCGTGCGGTGGACCCTGCAACAGCAGCTGAATATTCATACATCATGTTTGATGTCAAAAATGCACAAGCCATCAACGAAAAGAAAATGCCTGTTGATCAGTTGGGCGTAAAAGCAGTCGATGACTATACATTGGAAGTTCAATTGGAAAACCCGGTTCCATACTTCGTGGAGCTGACTTCCTTCGCAACCTTCTATCCGCTGAACGAGAAATTCGTAAAAGCGCAGGGCGACAAGTTTGGCCTGGAAGCAAGCACAACGCTGTACAACGGTCCATTCGTTCTGTCCGACTGGAAGCACGAGCAAGGCTGGCAGTACAAGAAGAACGACAACTACTGGGATAATAAGACAGTTAAGCTGAGCGAAATCAACGTCAGCGTCGTAAAAGAAGTGGCGACAGGCGTAAACCTGTATGAGGCGAAGGATGTTGACCGTGTTGGTCTGTCTGCTGAGTTTGTAGACAAGTATAAGTCTGCTCCTGAGTTCAAGACTGCGAAGGATGTATCTGTATACTTCCTGCGTCTGAACCAATCCCGCGGCGGCAAGCAAACTGCACTGTCCAACCTGAAGGCGCGCCAAGCGCTCAGCATGGCGTATGACAAGGATGCGCTCGTCAGCGTAATCCTGAACAACGGTTCCGTTCCGGCGAACTACCTGGTTCCTTCTGACTTTGTAAAAGGTGCAGACGGCAAGGACTTCCGCAAGGCAAATGGCGACATGAACAAGTTCGACGCTGCAAAGGCGAAGAAGCTGTGGGAAGAAGCAAAGAAAGAGCTTGGCCAAGACAAGGTTACGCTTGAATTGCTGAACTATGACAGCGACAGCGCGAAGAAGATTGGTGAGTATCTGAAGGAGCAGCTGGAAAAGAACCTGCCGGGCCTGACTGTAAGCATCAAGCAACAGCCATTCAAGCAAAAGCTTGACTTGGAAACAAAAGGCGACTATGACTTCTCCTTCGCTGGCTGGGGCCCTGACTATCCAGACCCAATGACATTCCTTGACATGTTCATCACTGGCGGCGCCCACAACCAAATGGGCTACTCCAACAAAGAATATGACAAGCTGATTGCAGACGGCAAAGGCCCATTGCTGACTGACCAGAAGAAGCGTCTGGAAGAACTGGCGAAAGCTGAGAAGGTCCTGTTTGACGATGCAGCGATTGCTCCTATCTATCAACGTGGAACTTCTTACCTGGAGCGTCCATACGTAAAAGGTATTGTAGACCACAACTTCGGTGGCGACTACTCCTACAAGTGGGCTTACGTAACAGAGCACGACAGCAAGTAATATCACTTCAAACAGAAGGTGTGACAGCACCTTCTGTTTTTTTGTGCACCTTTCCCTGCTGCAAGCATACACATGCACTACACTTGTGGAAAGAGGGGAGCATATGGCCTCGTACTCCTACTTGGATTTATTGGCTTTGCTTGGTGTCGGCAGTGCGCATCCCGGCGGCTTCGGGCTGACGAAGGAGCTGCTGCAGCAGCTGTCTCCCGTGCCTGGCAGTGAGGTACTGGATGCGGGCTGCGGGACAGGACGTACTGCTATATACCTGGCGGATGCGTACGGCTGTCGGGTGACCGGAATCGACCAGAACCAGCTTATGCTCGAGAAAGCGGGGAAGCGGGCATTGCGTGAGGGTGTAGCTCTGCAGCTTGTGCAGGGGGATCTGGAGCAGCTGCCCTTTGCGGATGGTTCCTTTGCACTTGCCTTGTCGGAATCCGTTCTGGCTTTTACGGACATTCAGCAGTCGCTGCAGGAGCTGCACAGGGTGCTGCGCCCAGGTGCCCGGCTGGCGGTGATTGAAATGGCAGTGGAGCGGTCGCTGGCACCGGCGGAAACAGCAGAGATTTCGGCTGTATATGGGGCTAAGCGGTATATGACGGAACAAGACTGGCGGGAAAGCTTCCGCCTGGCCGGATTCACTTCTGTGCAGACCGTCGGCGGCGGCACAATTCTGGCATCCATGCAGCAATACCAGGAGCTGCCGGACTGGGATTTGTCTCCCCATATTCATCCTGCTGTATACAACGTATGGGCGCAGCACGAAGACATCATCCGCAAATATCAGCAGCTGCTCGGCCATCGCGTCTTCATCTGCAGCAAATAGGCGCTGCATGTTTCCCTCCTGCAATGGTTACAGTAACAAGTAGGAAAGGAGGGGACAGCATGACGTCCAATTCTATTGAACAAATTCAAAGCAAGCAGGCAAAGGATGAGCAAAACCGTAAGCGGCAAAAAGGTGATCATAGCAAAAAGCTGCCGAATAAACAGCATTAAATGAAAAAAGCATGGGCCTCCATGCTTTTTCTTTTGGATTTTGGTTAAAAGAAAAACAGAGCCGCGATGGCGATGCCGATGATAAAAGCGAAGCCAACTGCAAACGCACCGCTGTAATAGCCTTCTTCGTAGCCGGTTTCATAGCCTCTGGCATATGCGTACAGCTCAGCGTCATGAAACTCCCCGCGGCCCCCGTAGCCGAAGCCGCCCGCAGACCGGCGGCTGACAGGCTGCAGCCAGACACGGTCCTCCTCTATATCAATGACACGGCCGATATGCACCCGCCCCTCCGTATCATGAATGCGTACAACCTGGCCGCGGTACTGGCAGCACGTATGATAGCATTGCTGGTAATCCATGTGATCTCCTCCCTCCATATCCCTACAGCATATGGAGCATGTCCGGGATATGCTTGTACGTTTGCCTATTGGAATAAGTTTGCCGGGCTGCACATTTCTGTGGGACAAGCAGAATATGCTTCAGTAAAAGCTGTTTGGAGGAGGGGCTTATGCGGTACATACCTGAGGGCATGCTCGAAAAGCAGTACCGGTGGGAATTGGTTCATAATCAGCTGTATTATCATCTCTATCATTTTAATACGGAAACGGCACTGCAGCCGCTCTTGCTCCGGCTGCTGCAAACGCAGGAAGCCCAGCTGCAGGAGCTGCGTTGCATCGGCGACACCAGCCGGATTGCTGAACCTGAGCCGGCGTTTCCGGCAACGGTGTGGGAAACGGCCAGCATGCTTTATGAACGGGAATATGAGCTGCTGCAGGAATATCTCAGCTATCAGGTCTATTTTCTGAAAAGCAGCGCCGGCAGCCCGCCGCTCCAGGCACTGCTGCATTCACAATACGAGCAGGTGAATACGCTGCTTGCAGTTGTACAAGCCTATGAGGAGACAGAAGCGAAGCATACCCTGCAAAAGGCAAGCCCTTACAATGTATGGATGGAGCCGGGCTATCGCCTGGAGCAGGTGGCGGCCGCGCTGACCTACCCGACTGCGCTTGCCTTCGATGACCAGGACCGGATGTATGTGCTCGAAGCCGGATATGCCTACGACGAACCGAAGCGTGGCCGGATTTTACGCTATGACCGGCAGGGAATGTCTGTGTTCGCCGATGATCTTGCGGCGCCGGCTACCGGATTGGCATGGCACGAGGGCTATGTATATGTGGCGGAAAGCAACCTGAGGGGCGAAGAAAACAGAGGCGGCAGCATTGTCCGAATTGCGCCGGACGGCACAAAAACGAGAATCCTGTCAGGATTGGCCACATACGGGGACCACTTTACCGGAGACGTGCTGTTCGGGCCGGACGGCCGCTTGTACTTCTCTGTTGGAGCCGCTACCAATGCAGGAGTGGTCGGCCCGGATAATGAGGGATGGCTGCAATTTCATCCGGGCTTTTGCGACATGGCGGCCCGCCCGACAGAGCTGTCCCTGCAAAATTTCGTCAGCCGGGATGCTGCAGGAAGGGTGAAGGTGACGGGGGCGTTTCAGCCGTACGGCCAGTCCAATATGAAGGATGGCACCGCGCTGCATCCATCTTTTGCTGCGACAGGTGTGCTGTACAGCTGCAATCCCGATGGAACTGATGTGCGCATGGTGGCGGACGGCTTTCGCAATCCGTACGGGCTCGGCTTTTCTCCCTTCAACGGCAAGCTGTATGCAACGGACAACGGCTGCGACCCGCGCGGCAGCCGGCCGATCCACAAGGACTGGGACCACTTCTGGGAAATTCAGCCCGGCGGCTGGTATGGCTGGCCGGATCTGCTGAGCGGGCTGCCATGCACCCTGCCGCATTTTCAGCAATACGGCAAACCAAAGCCGCTGCATCTCTTGAAGCGGCATCCGCGCCTGGCCGGGCAGCCGCAAGCCCGCTTTGCCCCAAGCAGCTCCTCCAATAAATTCGATTTCTCCACCAATGCTGCGTTCGGCCACCAAGGAGAAATCTTTGTCGCGCAAACGGGGGCATTGGCGTATACACCGGGCAAGGAAGCACCATCCGGCTTCCGTGTTGTCCGGATGAATGCGGAAACGGGACAAATCAGCAGCTTCCTGTGGAACGAGGGAGCAGAAGAAAATCCGAATGGACCTATCCGGCCGGTGCAGGCAAAATTTGACCGGCGCGGCGAAGCACTGTACGTCGTGGACCTCGGCATCATCGGCAATTACGGCATCCATACCATGCCGCAGCCGGGCAGCGGCGCCGTCTGGCGCATCACGAAGCAGTGAATAGAATGCCGGAAACAGGAAAGTCTACTACTTGTATCCCGATGCAAAGGATGATGAACGTGAAGGCAACAGATGAGTTTCAAGTCTACGAGGTGAAGTGGGACGACTTCACAGCGGCATTGCGCGCTGAGATGAAACGCCAAGTCGGTGCGGATATTATTGACCGGGTCGTCTGCGACCTCGCAGATGGCTTTGAGGTGTATACCTATATCCAAGGCGACCTGGACTTTGACTTTAAGGACGCCCTGGAACGCAAGTACGGCACAGATGCCAGCCTGCCAAATATCCTGACAATTCTGCTGTTGGCTACCATCTATAACACGAGCGAAAGCAATATCCGGCTGCATGCCGACAACAAGGAGAACCCGGTTGTCGAGGTGTACATTAAGAAGTCCGCTTAACAAAGAGCGGGCTTTTTGCTTTTGTCCGGTCAACCTTGTTTGTATCTGGTTTGCAGGGCTCTATGTCGGAACTATTGGAAGGCGGCCGGTATGAACCAGCCGCTTCCTGTTGACATGCCGGGTTCCCCGTCCAAGGTGGGCAAAACAAGCGGAAGAGCATCCTTTAAGTGTCGGAACCTCCCTTTGGTGAGCGGAACGAGCCGGTTCCGTTTTTCTTGATGTCTAACTGCACCGGCCAGCTCACTGCCAGGGAGAACCTGCCACCATAAAAGGCCAAAAGCGCCTTTTAGGTGTCAGAACCTCCCTTCTGTGAGCGGAACGAGCCGGTTCCGTTTTTCTTATATGTAACATTTCCTTCATAGAAATGATATAAATCCTTCATAATTGCCCCGGCTCTACCTTATGTTCAAATGATAATATTGGGATACAAACCAGCGCAAAGGGGAATCGGGACATGGAAGAATTGCTGAAGCAAATGCTAGAGCAGATGGAACAAATGAGGGAAGAAGTGCGCAGCGTATCCCAGCGGTTGGACAGCATTGAGCATCGTGTGTCTGTAAATCAAATTGACCTGACTGATATAAAAGAGCTTGCCGAAATGATGGAAACCGTGCAGAAGGAAGAACTGCTGCGGCTGTCGCGGATATTGAAGGAAGGTGGAGCGAACGCTTACGTGAAGGAGGAGCTGAAGCATTTGCATCAGCGTTTGGATGCCCAGTTGTTGAAGATTGCGAGAAATGAGGAAGCGATTTTGATGATGGGTGGGAAGGAGATACAGTAGAAGATTGATAGAGTAGCCGTTATCTTATTACAGATAATGGCTTTATTAGTTTTACAGTCCATATTGTTTACATAATAATATTATGCGTATACCTCCCGTGAAAAATACAAGTCATATAACTATGGGACTTCCTCATACGCTTAAACATAGGACGATCCTACAGTAAAGGTGGCGACTCATCATGAAACAGCTTCTGATAGCCACATGCTTGTTGCTTGTGTGGTTGCTTCCCGGATGGGGGGCGGCAAAGGAGGACGGAGCAAGAAAACGGACGGTGGTGCTGGTGTATGACGACTCGGGCAGCATGCGGGCGAATAAGAGCGGGCCGCTGGATCGGTGGAAGTACGCAAGCTATGCGCTGCAGAGCTTCGTCGGCCTTCTGGATGAGAAGGATGCCTTTTCGTATGTGCCGATGAGCCGTCCGTCCCAGGAAATATCTGTATCCTTGCAGCAGCGGCAGCAGGAGCTGGATGCGCTCCGCAGATGGAACAGCTCGAAGGATACGCCCTTTCAGGCGGTGGAGACCGCCATGCAATCGCTGAAGCGACAGGTTCAGACAAATAAGGACGGCGAATTTTGGTTAATCGTGCTGACGGATGGCGTATTCAATGATCTAGAATCGCCAAACAGTCCGCAATATGCAAGCAATAAGCAGAAAATGACAGATACATTGCAGAGCTTCAAGAAGTGGACGGAGCAGCAGAATCTTTCGTTTCACAGTGTGCTGATTACGATGGAATCGAGCCTGAACAGTGCAGAAAAGGCGCAGATGAACACATTCAAAGCGATGTGGCAGGAGCAGCTGAACGGGTCTGTGATGTCGACTAATGGAGAAGACGGCATTATTGAGAGCGTGAACCAGGCAGCGGCGCTCATCGCCAATCGCGATCCATTTTCGCAGGCGGAGGACTTGGTGAAAACGAGTCTGCAGGGAAATATGCTCAAGGTGAACATTCCATTTCCGATTCATCGTATGACAATCGTGCAGCAAAGCAGCAGTGCTGCGGAGGCTTCACAAATTGTGCCGGGCGGGAAGCTGGTTTCCCGCGGCCCGTATATGATGCAAACGCCGGGATCGGTGCTGCTGACGGGGTATGTTTCGCAGGTGGCGTACCGGGATGGCAGTGTGATGAAGCCGGGCGAATATGAGCTGCCATTTGCCAAGCCGGTTTCGTCCGCCCAGCAAATGAAGGTGCTGGTGGAGCCGGCGCTCGATTATACGGTGAAGCTGTACCGGCAGGAGGAAAGCAAGCTTGTCCCGGCGGATGCAAAGGTATATGACGGCAGCACGGTCATCGTGGAAGCGAAGCCGAGCGAGGTGCCGGCCAATCCAGCTTACTTCTCGGCTTCGGTGGAAATGGGCGGCAGCAGCGAGCCGATGAACTGGAACAGGGAGCGGCAGGCGTTTCAGTATGAGCTGAAGGCCGGCAGCAGCGACATACGGGGCAATATCTCCATGAACATCAAGGGCTTTTATCAGCAGACGAAGGAGTTCCGGATTCAGCCAAAGCCAAAGCCTGTGCTTACGCTGCAGGTGATGACGCAGGATTGGCGGGCACCGGTGACAGAGCTTGGCGGCAGTCCACCGCTGGTGATCCGGCCCTTGCAGGATGGCAAGCCGATGGAAGCGGCAGAGGTGGAGAAGCTGCTGGCGGGGGCAAAGGTGCAGCTGGACGAACGGGTGGATTACGAGCTGAAGCGGCATGGCAATGAACTGTACCTGTACCCGAAGCCATACGGTTCGGATACATTCAATTTCACGTATACAGGGAAAGTGAATGGCACGCTGCGTGTGTTGGATGGCGCCGGCCAGCGTGTATCGGCAAAGTTTTCGTTTACGGTGGACGATGTGTCCTTCCTGGAGCGGTACCATACCATTCTTAAGGTGATTGTGCCAGGGGCGATGCTTTTAATCGCCGTATCCATCCTGCTGATCGGCTGGACGGTGCGGCCGCGGTTTCACCGGCGCGGGCTCATGTATTATGAGCTCGATCAATCGCTCACAGCGGATTGGGTGCATCAGTCGGAGCCGGAGCTGCTGAGGAATAAGTGGTGGAAGCATTACCTCGGTGTGCCGTTCCGGGCGGAGCGGCGGACGGTGCAGTCCCTCACCTTTATCGCGAAGAAGGGGGCGAAGGCTGTCTACATCGCGAAGGAATCACAGGTGGAGGGGATGCTCATTGACGGATCGTATTTGACGGCGGAGGAAGCAGGCCGCGAGCTAAAGAGTCTGTATCCGAATGAGACAGTCATGATTGACAGGGGCTACGGCAAGGAAGTGTACCGGTACGAGTGTGAATAGGGAGCAAGATCCACAACAGGAGCGTGATGAAAGTGAGTTTGCAGGTACCTACCATTTTAATTGGTCTTGGCGGCATAGGCAGTGCGATTACCCATAGTGTCTATGAGAAAATCCCAAAGGAGCATCGCAAGCGGGTGGCGATGCATGTGTTTGACACAGACATTCATACCGTGAGTAAATTTCAGCATATCCGCAAGTTTGTGACTCAAACGAGCTCGAGCAAAACGCCGCGCGAGTATATCGCGGAGGATCCCACCATCACGGATTGGTTTCCAGAGGACCCGACGATTCTCGATAAGCCGCTGACGGAGGGAGCGGGGCAGCTGCGTGTCATTTCGCGGCTGGCGCTCCGGGCGGCGATGAAGGATGATAAACTCACCTCCTTTTGGCAGGAAATTGAGAAGATTTTCCCGGTGACGACGGATACGACAGAGTATGGGGTGCGGGTCATCATCATCACCTCGCTGGCCGGCGGCACGGGCTCCGGAATGTTCCTGCAGATTGCCCTGTACCTACGCGAAATGCTGCGCAAGAAGCTGCATCATAACAACATCATCATCCGCGGCGCGTTTCTGATGCCGGATGCGCTTGTTAAGACAAGAACGATCAGCGCGAAGGAATTTGAGTCGGTGCAGGCCAATGCGTACGCCTCGCTGAAGGAGCTGCACGCCATCACGCTCGGCTCCACCGGTGAACTGTCCCGGCGCGGCGGGGTGACGATTGAACTGGAGTACCGCCCGGATCAGGTGGATGAGGACGGCCGGACGAACCATATCATTACGCAGAAGCATCTGCCGTATAATTATTGCTTCCTGTATGATTATGAAAACCTGCACGGGCATCATTTGCAGAGCTTGTCCGATTATACGGAGCAGATGACCAATACGATCTATCTGCAGCTGTTCAGCCCGCTGTCGCCCAATCATTTTGCCCAGGAGGATAATCAAATTCAGCAGCTCGCCGATTCGAGCGGCAAGGCCCGCTATTGCGGCGCCGGGGCATCAAAGCTGATTTATCCGTATGAGCATGTGCTGGAGTATTGTGCCTTGAAGTGGGCGGTGCAGGGGCTGGATGAATCATGGCTGCATCTCGATAAGCTGTTTGAAGAGAAGAAGCTGCGCTATGAGCAGGATGTGCGGCGCGGCATGCAGCGGGAGAAGCCGGAGCGCGGCCGCAGCTATGTGGAGGATTTGGAGCACCTCGCGACCCGGCCCGAACGGGCGCATCCGTTTTACCGCCAGATGTATCAGGAAACGCGGGAAGGCGCCGAGATCGGCAAAAGCGGGATGTCGAAGGCGAAGCTGCTCTTGGAGTCCGTGGAGAATTATGTGCAGCGCACCATCCAAAAGGATGAAGAGCTGAACCGCTATCAGCGCGAATGTAAAATCTCGACGGCCAAGCTGAAGATCGAGGAGCAGATGAAGGGCGAGGTGGCCCGGATTGATAACGCTGTGCGCATGTACGCCTACAGCATCCCGAGCCGCGTGCATGAGCATGTGACTACGCTGGTGTATGACATCATCGAGGCGGACCAGTTCTCGCCGGCGGGTTCGGAAGGGCAGTCCTATCAGCTCAATACCTGGTTCCTGAAGCGGCCGACGGCGGTGCACCCGGTATCGGCGCGGTATATGCTGTACGAGGTGCGCAAGCTGCTGGGTGAGCGCATGCGCCGCCTGCAGGAGGGCAATGAGCAAAAACGGACGCTGATCCAAAACTATGATAAGAAGTTTAATACGGGAAATGGTGACGGCAATATTACGGCGGTGCGCCGCGTGGAGCTGGCGGAGCAGCAAAGCTGGATCAGCAGAATGTTCCATAATCAGCAGCGCGCCTTCCGCCGGGAGTTTCAGGACATCATCAACCAGTATGTCAATAAGCTGAACGAGTACCGCAAGGATTTGCTGCTGGAGCTCGTCTATCACAGCATCTATCAGGCTGTTGAAAACATGATTAGGCACTGGGAGCGCTTCTTTGACAACTTGCAGGAAACACGGGAGAATCTGCTGATTGAGGTACAGAAGCGTTCCCGTGAATTTGAAGGGCGCACCAACCCGACCAATGTGTATATATTGGCGGATGAAGCCATGCAGGAAAAGCTGTGGCGGCAAATTTATCAGAGTGTGGATAACGGCACGCTGCCGCCTGATATCTCGAGCGAAATTTATCTCAGTCTGTACCGGGAATACTGCCGGGAGGGAGAGCAGGGAGGGTCGGGCAAAATTGAAGACTTTTACCGGACCCATATTCTGGGCTACTGCCGGAAAGAGCTGCATACGCGCTACCGCGACAAGCTGGAAATGAATATCATTGAGGCGTTGCGCAAGGAGGCAGATCTGGAGGGGCGCAACCACGATGAATATGTGCGCGAGAAGATCGGCAACCTGGTCCATCTTGCCAGCCCATTTATTCCGAAGGTGGCACATCACCGGGAAATGCAGTATTGGGGCATTCATCCGTCTGTGCGGCAGGAGCTGAATGAGGAGCTGTTCCAGGAGGCATTTCAGGAGAAGGAAACGGTGGATACCGCCTTCTCCCCGTTTGAAATTGTCTGCTACCGTGCGCATTACGGCCTGTCGCTGCAGGATTTTCCGAAGCTGTCCTCCGGGCACGCACAGCGCGGCTATGTGGACGGCAAGGGCGATTATTTCCAGGCGTACTACCGCCGCATCAACCGGCTGAATACGCGGCAGACAAATCTGACGCCGCATCTCGATAAGTACTGGCACCTGCCGGCCTTTATGCCGGACTTGAACGCCACTCAGACAAAGATGGATTATGAAAAATGCAACCGGGCCTTCCTGTATGCGCATGTCTACCGCTGGATCAGCCTGGCGCGTGTGGATGAGCAGTTTGTGTACCAGTACAATGGCGTCGGCCGCAGCTCGCTCATTCAATCCATGGGCAAAAATGTGTCCAGTGAAGGCTATAAGCTGCACCGGGCGCTCCTGCACAACCCGTTCATTTACGAAAATATCATCTCCCGCTTTGAACAGGAGCAGGAGCAGGCGCTGCAAAGCGGCGGGCATTTATATACACATCCGTTCGTGGCCGGGGCGCAGGATTTGCGCTGGATGAAGAAGGAGCATATTCATAACATTCTCGACGTTGTGCTCATGTACGGCTATGAGGCGAAGCGCGACGCGACGCTTGAGGAAACGTCAGATGAGCTGCTGCGGCTCCTGCTGGATGAAATTCATGTCTATTTTAAAACGTACTATGGTGTCGGGACAGAGGGAGTTGCGAAGAAGGAGGCGGCCATCTTTATCGAGCATCTCTGGAACCGCTCCTATGCCCGCGGCTATACGGATGAGAACAGCGCCGCCTACAAAAAGTGGGTGTATCTGCTTGGCATCCGCGAGATTGAGGAGGAAGAGGAGAGCAACGTATAGGAAGGAAGGATTTGACGCACCCTTACAGAGAGAACGAGAAAAAGGAGGGTGATGGGTATGCCTTTTACAGACGGCAGCTATCCGGGCTTCGGGCTTTCACCGGGCGCTTTTCCGCTGGTTCATAGCGGCGGCGACACCAACAATGTGAAGCTGAATCATGATGCTTACGATGTATATGTGAATGCGGATTATGTCGGCAAAAAGGTGCTGCTTGTGCAAGGAGAGCACATCGGGGATGTGGATTCCTTCCTGCACAGCCGCGGCTTCTCCGGCTTTACGAGCCGCTTGGACGGCGACCATTATGAAATTGAGGTGGATCCGGACCTGCAGCAGGCGGTGCGTGATAACCTGCATATGTATTTGGACATCCGCTAGGCATGCAGACTTTTCTGCATGCTTTTTTTCTTATATGATAGAGAGAGTCAGGGGGGAGATGCTGTTGATTTGGCTGTACATATTGGTCGTAAACGCCTGGGCGTTCGGGATGATGGGCTATGACAAACGACGGGCGAAGCGGCACGAGTGGCGCATTTCGGAGCGTGCCCTGCTGCTTGCCGCCGCTGCCGGCGGAGCGGCCGGGATTTGGAGCGGCATGTATATGTTCCGGCATAAGACGAAAAAGATGAAATTTACTGTCGGTGTGCCCGTATTGGCGTGCATCTGGCTGCTGACGCTCTGGGGCCTGCGCTGAGCGCTTCATTTTTCTTTGGCGCGGCAGTCCGATATAATGGGGAAAAATGAATAAGGGAGTGTGCAAGGATGGATTCACAAAAAAAGCAGGAAGCAATCCGTAAGCTGGACCCGATGCAATACCGGGTAACACAGGAGAATGGCACGGAGCCGCCGTTTCAAAATGAATTTTGGAATTACAATGAAGAAGGCTTGTATGTGGATATCGTGTCCGGCAAGCCGCTGTTCAGCTCGCTCGACAAATTCGATTCTCACTGTGGCTGGCCGAGCTTTGCGAAGCCGCTCGGGGAGGAAGAAGTGCAGGAGAAGCTGGATTTGACGCATGGCATGATCCGGACGGAGGTGCGCAGCAAAACGGCAGATTCCCATCTGGGCCATGTGTTCAACGATGGGCCGCGTGAATTGGGCGGTCTCCGCTACTGCATCAACTCGGCCGCTCTTCGCTTCATTCCGAAGACGGAGTTGGAGAAGGAAGGCTACGGCGAATACAAGAAGCTGTTTGAGCAGGCATAATCGGCCTGCTTTTCTTTATGTCCGGCTTCTGTGCAAGATGGAGATAAAAAAACATTGTCGCGGCTCTTTCCCGGGCGCTATAATAAGCGTTAGGCAAAAAGGAGAGTGAACCGGGAATGGAGAGTCAATCACAAGAGAGAAAAGGGATGGTATACGCAGCCGGCGCATATGTAGTGTGGGGCGTGCTGCCGATGTACTGGAAGTTGGTCGACAACGTAGCAGCAGAGGAAATCTTGGCAAACCGTGTTGTTTGGTCGTTTGTGTTCATGCTGCTGGTGCTGGCAGGCAGCCGGCGTTTGGGGGATTTCGGCAGGCAGGCCAAAGCGCTGCTTCGTCAGCCGAAACCTTTCATCTCGTTAATTATCGCGTCCTTGTTAATCAGCGTCAATTGGTTTATCTATATATGGGCAGTCAATAACAACCATATCATTGAAGCCAGCCTTGGCTATTATATTAATCCGCTCGTGAGCATTCTGCTCGGCACTGTGGTGCTGCGGGAACGCTTAAGCTTCTGGCAGTATGTATCCGTCCTGCTGGCGGCAGCCGGCGTTGGAGTTTTGACCTGGAATTACGGATCCTTCCCTTGGGTTTCCGTAACTTTGGCGGTCAGCTTTGCTTTGTACGGACTGGCCAAGAAGCTTACGAATTTTGATTCCATGGTCGGGCTTACGTTTGAGACGCTGGTCATCACCCCCATCGCGTTGATTTACCTGCTGATGCAGGGCGGGGGCTCATTTGGGACAGAGGTTCCGCTGAGCCTCCTGCTGATGGGAGCAGGAGCTGCAACCGCGCTGCCGCTCTTGTACTTTGCCATGGGCGCCAAGCTCATTCCGCTGAGCATGATTGGATTTTTGCAGTATATTGCGCCGACCATCAGCCTGGGGTTGGGTGTGTTCCTGTACCATGAGCACTTTACGCATACGCACCTCATTGCGTTTTCTTGTATCTGGAGTGCGTTGGTGCTGTTTTCCTTCGCCAACACAAGATTGCTGCGCCACATGAGCCCGAAATTCGGCCGGCAGAAGTCGATGAAAGCATCCTGAGAGAGCCTCCCAGCTCTCTTTTTTTATTATTTTCAGGAGAGTGCGTGTGAGAGAGTAAAAGCCTTGGTATGGACTGCAGGCAAGAGAGAAACAGCCTGTTTTACCTGAAACAGCTCATCAAATTAAAAAATCAAGTATTTTATTAAAAAAATAAAATATTTTCATGGAATTTGTTCCATTTTTTATATTATTATAAATGTTATATAGATATATATGGAGGTGGTTTGATGAAAGAAGCAGCCGGAAGCCGGTATGTGATGGGAATTGCGGGAGCTTTGGTGCTTTGTATCATGTTTGCTGTTTGGGGAATGGGCGATGTTTTGTTTCTTGTCGCAATCTCGCTTGCTTCCGTTTTTTTCAGTCTGCGTTTTGGGATCGGTCTTTCTGTATGTACGGTGCTGCTGACGCTGCTCACTGTAGCGGTAAAAATATATATGAGCGACGGTTCTTTTCTGTTGAACCGGGAGACAGCTGGTGTGTTTGCCCGGCTGTTTGCCATGGATGCTTTTGCTTTGCTGCTGAGCATATATGTGCGGCGCGTGTATGAAAAGCTGCAGCGGAGGTCTCACCGTTTGCAGGAAGAGAACCATGGGTTAAAATGGACGGTGCGGGATTTGGAAAAGCAAAAACAGGATTTACAGCAGGAGCTGCAGAAGCTGGAAGCGCTGCGCCGCATGGAGGCCGTATTCCATGAAACAAATCCAGAGAGGCTGACAGACAAGATGGTGCTTCTGCTGCATGAGCAGTTTGGGGCGGAACAGGTGGCGGTTTACTGTGTAGATGCTCCGCAGCAGAAGCTCCGGCTGAAAGTGCGGCATGGTAATCCGAGAGAGCTGCCTTATGAGCTGGGGATGGAGAAGGAGCAGGCCTTCTACAGCCGGCTGTTCTTGAACAGGAAGCTGACGGTCAGGGTGGAAGAGGACAGTCCTACAGCCCCCTTGCTTGCTGTTCCCATTCAACGGGGCCGTGAAATATGGCGTGTTCTTATGATACAGGAAATGAAATCATATCGCGGCTCTTCTCAGGAATTTCTGGCATGGCTGCTGCATACGGTAGTAGAGCGCTATGAGGCGGCTTACAAGCCGGAGGAGCAGAGCTTCCATGAAGGCACCTCCATTATGCGGTTCCCGGCATTTGTGGAGCGGCTGGGCCATGAGAAGCAGCGGGAGCAGCTGTTCCATCAGCCGTACCAATGCATTGGGTTATACATACGCGAATTGAATCTGCAGCGCCTTCCGCAGCTGCAGCCGTTGCTCTACGGCCTGTCGGCTGAGCCGAATGCAGTTGCCTATGACGAACGGGCCCGTGTTTTATATGTGCTCATTCCCGGCTGCGGAACACAGGAATTGCCCGGCATTCGCAGGGAGTTGGAGGAGCGTCTGAAGCAGGGGGACATGCATGTGGTGAACTGGACGATGCTGCAGCAGGAGCCAGCTGTATAAAGTGGCTTGTCTGCGGATATATTTGCCTTTTTTGGAGGAACATACTATCATGAAGAAAACAGACCGCTTTTGAGAAAAGGGGTGTCTCACGGTGGAGAACATCATTTATAATAAGGTGCTGGTTGCGGCGGTCATCGCTTGGTTTTTGGCGCAGCTGACAAAGGTCGTCATTACGTTGCTCCGCACAAGGGATTTAGATTTGTCCAAAATGTTTGCGTCCGGCGGTATGCCAAGCTCGCATTCCTCCACGGTCACAGCGTTGGCGACGGGAGTTGGCATACAAGAAGGCGTTGAGAGCGCGGCCTTCGCGATTGCCGTGATTTTGGCCATCATTGTCATGTATGATGCCTCCGGCGTCCGGCTGGCGGTCAGCATGCAGGCCAAAATTCTCAATGATTTCTTCCATGGCAAGATCAAGGATTATAAGCAGCTGAACGAACTGGTAGGCCACACGCCATATCAGGTGATTGTCGGCGCTATTCTGGGCATTGCTGTAGCTGCCTGGTATTGCTGAAGACAGGAGCCATGTACGCTCCTGTTTTTTATGCCCGTTCTTTAAATTTCATATACCGTATTGAGGAAAGCAGCGTCCTTGCGTATATGGAAGCAGGGCGGGAATATATTGTAGTGATGCTTGTGAAAGGAGTGGATACCATGGACCTGCGGGAAGCTGCCGCCGCACAGGTGCAGCAGCGCGTCCAAGAGCTGCGGCAAAAGCAATATAACGATGGCTCTTGGCGTTTTTGTTTTGAAGGCGCCATCATGACGGATTGCTGGATGCTTCTGCTGCTGCGGGCGCTGCGGATGGAGGATGAGCGTCTTACGGACCTGCTGACGGCGCGAATCGCCGGGCTGCAGGTGGCAAATGGGGCATGGAAGCTGCATGAGGATGAGGCGGACGGAAATTTGTCGGCAACCATCCAGGCCTATACGGCGCTTTTGTCTTCCGGCCGTTTTCAACAGAGCGATGCCAATATGCAGCGGGCCGCAGCATTTATCCGTGAAAAGGGCGGTCTGGGAGAAGCGCACTTTATGACCAAATTTATGTTGGCTGTTCACGGGCAGTACGCCTATCCGCATCTGTTTTATGTTCCGGCGGCACTGTTTCTGCTGCCTTCCTATGCACCTCTGAATATATATGAATTCAGCAACTATGCCCGTATTCACCTAACACCGATGATTATCTGCATGAATAAGAAATTCACCGTGGCTGATGTGCCCTTTCCGGATCTCAGCCATCTGCATGTGCGGGGGGAGACCTCATGGTTTACCGGGCAGCGCAGTTCCCTGCTGGAGGCAATTCTAAAAGAAGGAAGGCGTCTTGCTGCTTATCCGCGTGCTGTGCAGCAGCGGGGGTATAAGGCAGCTGAGCAGTTTATGCTGCAGCGAATTGAGGCAAATGGCACGCTTTACAGCTATGCGAGCTCCACCTTTTATATGATTTATGCTTTGTTGGCACTTGGCTATGAGACAGTCTCACCGGTCATTCAGCGGGCGGTGAAGGGATTAAGGTCCATGCTGTATGAAACAAACCGCGGCTGGCACCTGCAAAATTCTCCCTCGACAGTTTGGGATACTGCCCTGCTCAGCTATGCGCTGCAGGAAGCAGGGGTTTCAGCGGATGATCCAATGATTGCGGCAGCCAGTCGGTATTTGGCAGGCAAACAGCATACGAAGCAGGGGGATTGGGCTGTGCACGCGCCGCATGTGCCGCCAGGCGGCTGGGGGTTCTCGGAGGTGAACGAGAGAGTTCCCGACCATGATGACACGTCTGCTGCCCTGCGGGCGCTGACGCGCACGGCTGCTGTGGATGATCGTTTTCGGGAAAGGTGGCAGAGGGGGTTCCGCTGGCTGCTCGGCATGCAAAACAACGATGGAGGCTGGGGGGCTTTTGAGAAGGATGCCAACCGGGAGTGGCTGACCTGCCTGCCGCTTGCGAATGCAGAGGATGCCATTATTGATGCTTCCACAGCGGATTTGACCGGGCGGGTGCTGGAATTTCTCGGAGGCTATGCCGGGCTGAAGGCGGACCATTCGGCAGTCAGCCGGGCTGTGTCATGGCTGCAACGGCATCAGGAGCCGGATGGCTCGTGGTATGGCAGATGGGGTGTTTGTTATATTTACGGCACATGGGCGGCGCTGACGGGGCTGCAGGCGGTGCGCGCCGAGCGGGATGAGTCCATCCAAAAAGCCGTGCGCTGGTTGGAATCCATCCAGAACCCCGACGGAGGCTGGGGGGAGTCCTGCAGCAGCAGTGTCCAAAAGCGGTTTGTGCCGCTTTCCTTCAGCACACCTTCCCAAACAGCCTGGGCTGTGGACGCTCTCTTATCTGTCCAAAAGCGGGAAACGCCTGCGATCCGCCGCGGCATTTTGTACTTGCTGCAGCAGCAGGACCTGAAGCGGCACGTGCTCGAATATCCGACCGGACTTGGATTGCCGGGCGGCTTCTATATTCAGTATCACAGCTATAATGAGCTGTTTCCGCTCTTGGCGCTGGCGCACTATATGAAATGCAAGAACAAGCAAGAAGGCCGGTAGGAGGCCTTCTTGTCATTGCTTTTTCATTTTGGCATGCTGGCGGGCATCTGCCGCCTTGGAGCGTGCTTGTGCTTCCAAATCATCCTGGTCGGCAAGCTCCTGGGAAAACTCGATATCACGGCCGTCGGATTGGCGGCTTTGCATGAATTTTTTATCTACCTTCATGTTGTGACCCTCCTTTTTGCATCATTTTTCCGCCTTGTTAGTATGTGTGCCCAGTTTCATTTTATGCCACCGGGGACAGGAAAAGGGAGACGGGGGTCGAATACGATACAAGTACAACCATTGGGCAGGGGGATGAGGAAAATGATTGATTTAACGGGGAAAACGGCGGTCGTCACAGGAGCCGCACGCGGCCTTGGACAAGCTATTGCAAGTCAGTTGGCAGCACTGGGAGCTGCTGTTGTCATAAGCGATGTGAATGAAGAGGGGGCAAAGCAAGCGGCAGAAGCGCTGCGGGCACAAGGCTTCGAGGCTGCGGGCTGTGCCTGCAATGTGGCGGATGCGGAGCAGGCGAAGCAGCTGATCCGATACGCGGCGGATACATATGGCCGTCTGGATATTCTTGTCAACAATGCGGGCATTACCCGTGATGCGATGCTTCATAAAATGGAGCCGGCACAATGGTCCGATGTGATTGGAGTCAATCTGACCGGCGTCTACAATTGTCTGCAGCCGGCAGCTGTGCTGATGCGCGGGCAAGGCTTCGGCCGTATCATCAATATCTCCTCCATCAGCTGGCTCGGCAATATTGGACAGGCAAACTATGCTGCGGCAAAGGCCGGTGTAATCGGCTTGACCAAGACAGCGGCAAAGGAGCTGTCGGGCCGCGGCATTACCTGTAATGCAATTTGTCCCGGCTTCATGGATACAGAGATGACAAAAACAATACCGGATCAGGTAAAGGAGCGGATGATTGCCGCCATTCCGGCAGCACGGATTGGCAAGCCGGAGGACGTGGCGCAGGCAGTGGCTTTTCTGGCATCGGATGCCGCCGCTTATATTACGGGCGAAGTGCTGAACGTAAGCGGCGGGCTGCAGGTATAAGGAAAGCCCCCCCGGCACATGGCTGGAGGGGCTTGCTTCTTAGTTCATGTTCACCCATACACTTTTGACTTCTGTATAGTTGTTGAGCGCATAGGAGCCCATTTCGCGCCCGATGCCGGACTGCTTATACCCGCCAAATGGAGAAGCGGCGTCGAATGTGTTGTAGCAGTTCACCCATACTGTGCCGGCGCGGAGCTTAGAGGCCACATAGTGGGCATTTTTGATGTTTTCCGTCCAAACACCCGCAGCCAAGCCGTACTCACTGGCGTTCGCACGGTCAATGAGGTCATCCAAGTCTTCAAACGGCATGGCCGAAATGACCGGGCCAAAAATTTCTTCCTTGGCAATTGTCATTTCATCCTGTACTGCGGCAAAAACAGTCGGTGCAACGAAATAGCCCCGGTCAAACGGATTGTTTCCGCCTGCAACGACTTCAGCGCCCTCCGCAATTCCCTTTTCAATATAGCCAAGCACGCGTTTATGCTGTTCTGCAGATACAAGCGGCCCGATATTGGTGTCCGGGTTCAGGCCGGCACCTTGCTTCAGCGCATTGGAATAGGAAGCCAGATCAGCGACTACATTGTCATACATCTTCTTCGGAATGAAGAGGCGGGAGCCGGCACAACATACTTGCCCTTGGTTGAACATCACGCCGGACACAGCGCCCGGAATGGCGCGGGACAAATCGGCATCAGGCAGGATGATGTTTGGCGACTTGCCGCCGAGCTCCAGCGTGACGCGCTTCAATGTTTTGGAAGCCTCGCGCATAATAGTTTTACCGACCTCAGTGGAGCCGGTGAACGCGATTTTATCAACAAGAGGATGCTGGACAAGCGCCTGTCCGGCTGTTTCTCCGTATCCCGGAACGATGTTGATGACGCCATTCGGGAAGCCGGCTTCTGCAATCAATTCTGCCAAATATAAGGCAGACAGCGGCGTCTGCTCCGCAGGCTTCAGCACGATTGTGCAGCCTGTAGCGAGGGCGGCGCCCATTTTCCACATTGCCATCAGCAGCGGGAAGTTCCATGGGATGATTTGGCCGACCACACCAACTGCTTCATGGCGTGTATAGTTGAAATAGTTGCCGCTGACCGGGATTGTCTGTCCCACAATCTTCGTGGCCCAACCGGCAAAATAGCGCATATGCTCAATGCTGAGCGGCAGATCCGCATTGAGTGTTTCCTGGATCGGCTTGCCGTTATCCAGTGTTTCAAGCTGCGCAAGCGCCTCCTTGTGCTCCTCCATCAGGTCTGCAAGCTTGTACATCAGACGGCTGCGTTCAGCAGCGCTCATGCGGGACCATGGGCCTTCGTCAAATGCTTGCCGGGCAGCCAGAACCGCTTTGTTAATGTCCTCGCGGCTGCCTTCATACACGACGGCAAGTGTTTCACCTGTTGCCGGGTTTGGCGTTTCAAACGTTTTTCCGGAAGCGCTTTCAACAAACTGGCCGTTAATATACAGCTTTTTTGTCCCCTTCAGGAACGCCTCTACTCTTTCATGAACGTTTACAGCTACCTGACTCATCCGATAACCCCCTTGGTAATGAGATACATGCGGTCTATGTACAAGGTGTAAGCATCTAAGAAATATGGTACTTCAAATAGGCAGAATTTTCAAATTTCATTATTGTTACATATATTACCATTTTGTTAAAGGATTTCATGTTACGAAAAAAGGGGAACGTAAGAAGGGAGGTGAACAGCATGCCGAAAAAGAAAAAGGATTCATCCAAATCAGCTCTGAATTCTCCGCATGTGGAGGGACAAGGCACAACCACGACAGAGAGCGGACGGGAAGCGAGCTCTGCCCGTCATAAACAGAAGCAGCCGTAAGCCCGCAGATTTTGTGGGCTTTTTTTCTGTTCAATTTTTCTTCTTCCAATCTGGCAGATCCAGGCTTTATAATAGTACTAGATACGAAGATCGGGAGAGGGATGCGATTGAAGCCGGGTGCTTGGACAGCAGTCATTCTTTTTGCGGTTGCCGCGATGCTTGGCGGAGGATTTCTGTTTGCAAAGAAATCCTCGCAGCAGGGCGGGGACATCTTGCGTTACGTGGAAACGAATAAGGGGAAAAAGCGGTGTGCCCTGTTGATCAAAAGGAATGATGAAGTGGTGTATGAAGCAAATCCGGACCTTGTGCTGCCGCTTGCCAGCACAGTCAAGCTGGTGGTGGCGTACGAGTTTGCCAGACAGGCGGCCGCCGGCCTGATCCGGCCGCAGGAGCTTGTTTCGCTGCATGAACTTCGCGCGTACTATGTTCCCGGTACAGATGGCGGAGCGCACGAGGAATGGCTGCGTGATGTGGAGAATCGGCCGGAGTGGAGCGAGGGCGCTGTGACGCTCGAGGAGGCGGCCAGAGGCATGATGCGCTTCAGCTCCAATGCCAATACGGAATTTTTGATGGACCGCCTTGGCATTCAAAATATTAACCGCACGATGCAAGAGCTTGGGCTGCTGCACCACCGGCAGCTGTTTCCGATTGTTTCCTCCCTGTACATTCCCGGATATCTGCACCAGGAGCTCGGCCTTTCCAAGAAGGAGGTGCAGGAGCGGATGCAGCGGATGACACAGTCAGAATATGAGCAGTATGCATTTTTGCTCCATGAACGCTTGAAGAAGGGAAATGGGCTGCACAAGAATATTCCGTTGTGGAGCGGACCGCAATATGAGAATATATGGTCCCATCGGTTGCCGGCCGCCTCGGCAGCGGACTATGTGCGTCTGCTCGAACGGGTAAATAATGAGCGGCTGCTTGATCCGGCTCTGCAGCGGCAATGGAAGCGGATTGCCGAAACGGCGCCGGAGCCGCCGCCTTACCGCGGCAAGCTGCGCTGGGCTGGACAGAAGGGCGGCTATACAGCATCTGTGCTGGCAACTGCTGCCTATGCGACAGACCAGGCAGGGAACCGGACTGAGATCGTGTTCCTGGCGGATGAGCTGAGTGAGGAAGAAAATAAGCTGCTGCGGGGGGAATTGAAGAAATTTACGTATCAAACCTTTCTTGATCATAACGTGAAGCAAGCCCTTCGCTGAACTGCGCAAAAGCCGGATATTCCGGCTTTTTTTGATGAGCTGCCATTCCAGAGTTTTCTGGAAATCCCATGAACGTCTGCCCCATCCGCTGCTACTATATGTATATAGGCATATGAGGAGTGAAGGGCATGACAAATCGGAAACAGGAGTTTATGAAGCAGGAGGGGACAGTATTTCCTGGTAAAACGTATGCAGAGCAGCTGTTGGCTCCGATATTCCGCGACCAGCGCGATTATCTGTATAAGGAGATGCTGGCAGTACAGCGGGTGCACGTGCTGATGCTGTATGAGCAGGGCATCATCAGCCGGGAGGATGGAAAGGAAATGCTGCGGGCACTGCTGGAGGCGGAGGATGCGGATTTGACCTATGACCCGCGCTATGAGGATGTGTTCTTTCTGCTGGAGGCCCGCCTGGAGCAGACTGCCGGCTGCCTCGCCGGCAACATGCATATTGGCAAAAGCCGGAATGATATGGGGGTAACCATGTATCGTCTGGCACTGCGCCGCCGCCTCGCCCTTCTTCTGGAGCAGGTGCTTGTGCTTCAGGAGAGTGTGTTGTGCGCAGCGGAAGAGCATGCGGGCACCATTATGCCGGCTTACACACATACGCAGCCCGCGCAGCCGACAACGCTGGGGCATTATTTGCTGGCTGTGCATGATGTCTTGCAGCGTGATATGCAGCGTCTGCTTGCATCCTATGATACAGTGAATCTATCTCCGCTGGGAGCGGCAGCGCTGGCAACGACGGGCTTCCCGATCAATCGGCACCGCACCGCAGAGCTGCTCGGCTTTGCCGGGTTGGCGGAGAACTCCTATGACGCCATTGCCGGTGCGGATTATATACTGGCGGGAAGCGCGGCCGTGTTGACTATGATGACAAATACAGGACGCGTTGTACAGGATTTGCTGCTGCAGGCGACGAAGGAGTTTGGCGGCATCCTTGTTGCCGCTCCATATGTACAAATCAGCAGCATCATGCCGCAAAAGCGCAATCCCGTCTCTTTGGAGCACGCCCGCGCCTTGTCAAGCAGTGCATGCGGCGAAGCGCTTGTGGTGTTTCATATGATTCATAATACGCCATTTGGGGACATTGTCGATACAGAGGATGACTTGCAGCCGCATTTGTACCGCAGCATCGAGCAGGCGTTGCGTGCGCTGAAGCTGCTGGATGCAGTCATCCGGACGATGGAGGTGGATGTGTCCCATTTGGCGGAAAAGGCGCAGCAGCACAGCATCACCATTACAGAGCTGGCGGATGTGCTGGCGCGCGAGAAAGGAATTCCGTTTCGGCAGGCACATCAGCTGGCGGCCCGTGTGGCCAAAAGCTGCCTGGCGGAAGGGAAGGAGCTTTCGGACCTAAGTGCGGCCGAAGCCAGCACTGTGCTTGCGGAAGTGGAACTGACAGATGCAGAATGGGCCGGCATCGTATCGCCTGCCGAATTTATCAGGCGCCGTTCGGTGACGGGCGGGCCAAACCTGGAGGAAGTAAAGCGCATGATGGCCGAAAGAAAGAGCAGGCTGCAGCAGTCACAGCAAGAGGTGCAAAGCCGCCAAGCAGCAGTTGAGGCAGCGGAGCGGCTGCAGCAGCAGCTCATTCAGCGTCTACTTTCCTAGTTGGCAGAGCAGCCGCCGTGCCTCCTGCTCATGCTTTTTGGCGACAAGCAGCGTATACTGCTGCACATGCTCAGCGGGGGCGGCCGTACTTCCAGGCAGGTTGGCAGCCTTTGTTATATGGGGAATTCCAGCCTCTTCAAGCCGGCCCACAGCTGTAAAATATTTCTGATACTGGCGGGTTGAACAAACGCATACGAGGCTGCGCTCACGGCAATGGACAATCAAGGCAAGCGCAGCAGCTGACAGGGCGGCAAAGCAAACAAGAAAAACAACTGCCTCCTGCATGATGCTCCTCCTTCCGGCAATCAGGAAAAAAGCATCTTCTCCGAGGGGGGAAGATGCTTTAATCCTTGCGCTGTCCCAGCTCCTGGTCAATCAGGATCAGCCCGGCCGGATTGCCGCTGTTCATCTGCAGGCGGCCGACAATCACAGTCGCTTGCGCCTCTTCATCCACCTGCTCCTGCAGAAATCCCTGCAGCAAGGCGAGCGTTTGCGGATCACCGGCTGCTGACGCGTAGGCCTGCCGATAGGTGTTGGTGACAGACTGCTCGTGGGACAATACATACTGAAAGGCTTCCAGCGGGGAGCCGAAGTTGACCGGCTGCTCCGGCAGCGCTTTGAGTTCGATTGTGCCGCCGCGGTCCACCACATATTTCATCAGCTGTGCGGCATGTCCCCGTTCTTCATCATGCTGCAGCTGCAGCCAATGGGCAAAACCGCTCATATTGACCCTGCTGAAGTAGACAGACATGGCCAGGTATAAGTAGGCAGAAGTCAGCTCCAGTTGGATGAGCCTGTTTAATGTGTCCTGCATTTCCTTTGTAAGCAAAGAAATCCCCCCAGATATTTGAGCATTCCCTGCATTATATGCCGGCAGCCTGATGAATATGTTGCCGCACGGACTGGGCAGCTGAGCCGTGTAAAACGGGGAATATGTGTTCATATACATATTCTTTTTCTTTTTGCAAAAAATGTAACAATCCTTTATTGCGTGAATGAAAAAAGTACGCTACACTGAAACTGACTTATTTCAGCGAGTGAAATAAGTGAAAGCAAGGAGGTGTCCCTCCATCACAACGGTTCGAAAAGGAAATAAGGATTTAATTAAGGATTTAAACCGGTTTCTGGTGCTGCAGCATATTCGGCAATCCGGCAAGGTGAGCCGGACGGATATCGCGAAAGCGACAGGCATCGGGCTGTCCACCGTTACAAATATTACCGAGGAGTTTCTGCGTGAGGGTCTGGTGCGGGAAGTGGGCACAGCCCATTCCACCGGCGGGCGAAAGCCGGTGCTGCTGCAATTCCATGAAAGATACAGCTACACTTTTGGTGTAAAGGTGGAAGAAACACAGCTGCGGGTTGCGCTGACGGATTTACAGGCAGAGATTCTGGACGTGAAGACGGTCCCGTTTGAGGCTGGAAGCAAGCCGGAAAAGGCTGTAGAGCTGCTGAGCGCTGCGATTCAGGTGATGCGGCAGGCCCATGGGTTGGCTGAGAGGCAGATTGCCGGCATTGGCATTGCGGCTTCCGGGCTGATTAATAGGGAAACAGGCACGATTTTGCGGTCCTCTCTGCTCGGATGGGAGAACGTTTCCATATGCAAAGAGGTTTCCAAACGTTTGAACGGCATGCCTGTTTACCTGGATAAAAATATAAACGCTTACACACTGGCCGAGCTGACGCTTGGGAGCAAGGAAAAGCAGCGCCATGTTGTCATCATGTCCATCGGAGCCGGCCTTGGTCTGACCATTGTGATTGATGGAAGCATGTATTATGGCAGCTTTGGCGGAGCTGGGGAGTTCGGCCACACGATTGTGCAAATGAATGGCTACCGTTGCCACTGCGGCCAGCGTGGCTGTCTGGAAATGTATGCTTCTGAGTTCTATCTGCAGCATGCAGGCGGTGAGCTGCGGAGGCAGTACCCTCATACAGCTGTGGAGCGCTACACCTTTTCCGGCATGGAACAAGCATTGAAGCAAGGAGACGAGCTGGCTGCCCGCCTGTTGCGGGAGATGGGAACGCATATCGGATATGGACTGGTGAACGTCATTAACACGCTGAATCCAAAGCGCATTGTTTTGACCGGGGAGGGAATGAACTACGCCCCCCATTTTTTGCCGTATGCCTTAAAGGTGGCGGAGGAAAATTTCTTTGCTGCAGCTGCGCTGCCGACAGAAATTGTCGTATCGCAGCTTGGAAATGATGCATGGCTGCAAGGGGCCGCCTTGCTGGTCATTGAACAGCTGTTTCAGCTGCCGATTTATCAAAATTAAGAGAAGTTGGGAGATGCAGATTAATGCAAACGTTTGTCAAAGGCGACGCGAAATGGTGGCAGACCGCCACTGTATATCAAATTTATCCACGCAGCTTTATGGATGGAAACGGTGATGGCATCGGTGACCTGCAAGGGATCATCTCCAGGCTGGATTATTTGCAAGAGCTCGGTGTGGATGTAATCTGGCTGAGCCCCGTATATGATTCTCCGAATGATGATAATGGTTATGACATCCGTGATTACGAAGCCATTATGGAAGAGTTCGGCACCATGGCGGATTTTGACGTCATGCTTGAGGAACTGCATAAGCGCGGTTTAAAGCTAGTTATGGACCTTGTTGTCAACCATACCTCGGATGAGCATGAGTGGTTTGTGCAATCCCGCAGCAGCAAGGATAACCCGTACCGTGACTATTACTACTGGCATCCGGGCAAGGACGGCAAAGAGCCGACGAACTGGGGCTCCTTCTTCAGCGGGTCCGCCTGGGAGTATGATGAGAAAACGGCGGAATACTTCCTGCATCTGTTCTCCAAGAAGCAGCCGGATTTAAATTGGGAAAGCCCAAAGGTGCGCCAGGAAGTATATAAGATGATGCGCTTCTGGCTTGATAAAGGCGTGGACGGCTTCCGCATGGATGTCATTAACATGATCTCCAAGGTGCCGGGCTGGCCGGACGGTGAGAAGCAGCCGGGACAATTGTACGGTGATGGCACGCCGTTTATTCTCAATGGCCCGCGCATCCATGAATTCCTGCAGGAAATGAACCGGGAAGTGCTGGCCCGGTATGACATTATGACAGTGGGCGAAATGCCGGGCGCTACAACCGATTTGGCCATCCAGTATACAGCGCCGGAGCGCAAGGAAGTGAATATGGTGTTCACCTTCGAGCATATGGACCTTGACAGCGCGCCGGGCGGCAAATGGAACCTGAAACCGCTGAATTTGCTGGACTTGAAGGACAACCTGACAAAGTGGCAGACAGCGCTGCACGATAAAGGCTGGAACAGCCTGTATTGGAACAACCATGACCAGCCGCGCATCGTGTCCCGCTTCGGCAATGACCGGGAGCACCGCGTGGAGGCAGCGAAAATGCTGGCGACGTGCCTGCATATGATGCAGGGCACACCGTATATATATCAAGGAGAAGAAATCGGGATGGTGAATGTGCAGTTCACGGACCTGTCCGATTACCGCGACATTGAAACGCTGAATATGTACCGCGAGCGCTTGTCACAAGGGTATGTGCACGAGGACATTATGAAGTCCATTTACGTGAAGGGACGCGACAACGCGCGGACACCCATGCAATGGGATGACAGCGAGAATGCCGGCTTCACAACAGGAGAACCGTGGATTCGAGTCAATCCGCGCTATACAGAAATCAATGCGAAGCAGGCGCTTGCGGATGAGAATTCAATTTTCTACCATTATCAGCGTCTGATTGCGCTGCGCAAGGAAATGGAGATTATCACATTCGGCGAATACCGTTTGTTGCACCGTGACCATCCGGCGGTATTTGCCTACGAGCGCGTTCTGGGGGATGAAAAGCTCATCGTGCTCTGCAACTTCAGCAGCGAGCCGCAAGAGTTGGATGACGAAGAGCTGCTGGCGGAAATGCGGCAGGCAGAGGTGCTGCTGGAAAACCTGGAGCGCCGGGAAGCATCCCTCTCTCTCCGTCCGTACGAAGCGGTTGTATACTATAAAAAATAAAACAGCGGCAGGAAAAGGTCAGCTGACTTTTTCCTGCCCTCCTATTGATGTTTTCCGGCAATTTCGGTAGCATGTGATATTGTGACAACAAAGAAACGAGGGGATTTTTGCATGAAAAAGATTTGGTGGAAGGAAGCGACGGCATATCAGATTTATCCGCGCAGCTTTATGGATTCCGACGGAGACGGCATGGGAGATTTGCGCGGCATCATTTCCAAGCTGGACTACCTGAAGGATCTCGGAATCGATGTGATTTGGATTTGCCCGTTTTATAAGTCGCCGAACGATGATAACGGCTATGATATCAGTGACTACCATGAAGTGATGGACGTATTCGGCACCATGGCCGACTTTGATGAGCTGCTGGCGGAAGTGCACGGCCGCGGCATGAAGCTGATTATTGATTTGGTGATTAATCATACAAGCGATGAGCATCCATGGTTTGTTGAGTCCCGCTCATCGAAGGACCATCCAAGACGTGACTGGTATATGTGGGCCGATCCTAAGGAAGGTGCGGAGCCCAACAACTGGGAAAGCATTTTCGGCGGATCCGCTTGGGAATATGACGAGGAAACAGGACAATACTTCCTGCATGTGTTCTCCCGCAGACAGCCGGACTTGAACTGGGAGAACCCGGATGTGCGCTCTGCCCTGCATGATATGATCAATTGGTGGCTCGACAAGGGCATTGACGGCTTCCGTGTGGATGCAATTTCTCATATTAAGAAAAAGCCGGGCTTGCCGGATTTGCCAAATCCGCAGGGGCTTGATTATGTGCCATCCTTTGAGGCGCATATGAACCAGGAAGGCATTCATGCATTTTTGGAAGAGCTCAACGCGCAAACGTTTGCCAAATACGATATTATGACGGTGGGCGAAGCAAACGGAGTTACGACTGAGGATGCACATCTTTGGGTTGGTGAAGAGAAGGGCAAATTTAATATGGTCTTCCAATTTGAGCACCTGGACCTGTGGGACAAAAGCAAGCCGAATGAGATTGACGTGGTGAGCCTGAAGACGACGCTGTCCAAGTGGCAGAAGGGTCTTGAAAAGGATGGCTGGAATGCTTTGTTTATTGAGAACCATGACAAGGCGCGTGTAGTCTCCACTTGGGGAAATGACCGGGAGTACCGTGTGGAGAGCGCCAAAGCATTCGGCATGATGTACTTCCTGATGCAGGGTACGCCATTCCTTTATCAAGGACAGGAAATCGGCATGACGAACGTGCATTTCCAGACCATTGAGGAGTATGATGATGTCGCCATCAAGAACATGTATCGCTTGGAGCGTGAAAAAGGAGTGTCCCATGAGGAAATCATGGAGATCATCTGGGCAACCGGCCGCGACAACTCCCGTACCCCGATGCAATGGAATGACCAGCCCAATGCCGGCTTCACAACCGGAATGCCTTGGATTGGCGTGAACGAAAACTATGTCGACATCAACGTGGAAAAGGACCTGCAAAATCTGGATTCCATCCTCAATTTCTACAAGCGCATGATTCAACTGCGCAAGGAGAACGAGCTGTTTGTCTATGGACAGTATGATCTCATTCTGCCAAAGGATGAACAGATTTATGCTTACACAAGAACACTGGGCCATCAGACTGCGGTGGTGATGTGCAACCTGACAAGCAAGCCCGCAGCATATGCACATGAGGGACATATGCTGTCTGCCGGACAAGTGGTGCTGAGCAACTATGAGGTGCCGGAGCATGAAGCTGCAACAGCCTTCACACTGCGCCCTTATGAATCACGCGTATACATGCTGTAAGCAAAAAAAAGCAAGGGGCGCCCTTGCTTTTTTGCTTGTCCTCTTTTCACTGCTCATCAATTCGAATTACGCCGCCCTGGGGGAAATCCTCAGCTTCGAGCAGCCGTACGATTGCGGCCGCCACGTAATCCGGGGACAGCAGGCGTCCCGTTTCCTTTAGGCTGTGGAATCGCTCGACATTCAAAAAATCCTCCTTGCTCGTGCTGCGGATGCGGGACTGCATGTCTGTGTCCACAACACCCGGGGCAAAGGAAACGATTTTCGCAGGATACTCCTCATTCTCTTCCTCTGCTGCGACACAGCGGGTGAACATATCAAGTCCCGCTTTCGTCGTACAGTAGGCTCCCCAGCCGAAGTATGGATTCTTCCCGGCTCCGGAAGAAATATTGACAATGCGCCGCTCCAGCATGGCTTCCTTCGTCCGCTTCAAAAATTGGGAGGTAAGCAGCATCGGGGCCAGCAGGTTTACATTGACGTTCTGGATCAAGTCGGCGGCCTCAGCCCGTTCCACCGGCTTCATGGGATCCAGCATGCCTGCATTATTGATTAAAGAAATGGCCTGGGCGCTGTCCAAATCCAGCACATCAAAGATTTCATTCATAAACGCTTCAATTTCTGCTGTTTGCTGCAGGTCAAAGGCAAAGGGATAGAAGGGCACACCAGCTTCCTTGGACAGCAGCTCCAGCGTTTCATTGCGATGCCTGGAAATAGACAGCACGATGATGCCCTGTTCAATCAACTGCTTGGCAATAGCCTCGCCAAGGCCGCGCGATGTTCCGGTTACAATGGCATATTTCACGGAAAATCCTCCTTTTTTCTTCACGTTATCATGAAATGTGACAAAAGTAAATTTAGGAATGCAGGCGGTAGAGATGTATGGATACAGACAAGGGCCATTGAAGGAAAAATCGTACTAGGCTTCTTTTGTAACAAAGGGATGTGGCTTTCTGTTTTGGGGATGAAATGAATTGGGGGGAGGGGACAGATGGCATTTACAAAAACAAGAACCGCCCAGCCTTAAGCAGCATAAGAGCGGTCCTTTCTGTTGCCAATCTGTTATACGAGCCTCATCCAGCGGCTTCCTGGGACAATGCAGACAACCGCTTGAACAGGATATTATTCTCCAAATGTACATGCTGGAATAAATCGGATTCCAGCTCCTCCAAGCGCTTATATACCATCTGATAGGTACGGCAGGCGCCGGCGGGCGGGGTAAAGTCGCTGGTCACATCACGGATGATTTTCATAAGATCTCCCGCGGCATCGTGTTCTTTTTCCAGCTCCTCCAGCATAACTGCCGCTTTTTGCAGGTTTTCCGCTGTCGGATGCTGTTCATACGCTGTAATCAGCGGGAAGAGGCTGGCTTCCTCTTTGATGGTGTGCTGTTCAAGCTCTGTTTTCAATTCATGGAAGAGCCGGTGCATATCCGCCAGGTGCGGCTGGCCGCCTCCGTGCACCCGAAGCACCTTTGTGACGTAAGGGCTGAGCTGCGGCAGTTCTTCGTTCAAATATTGGTGATGAGTGTTGACCACATGTTCCACAAGATCAGACAGACTCTCTCTCATCCAGTCGTGGCCGCTGTCTTTTGCCCCATAGGCGGCATATTGTTCATTCAGTGTCTGCAGCACTGCCTCTGCATCTATATCGCGGGTTGCGGCTGCCTCTGCCAAGCTTTTATTGCCGCCGCAGCAGAAGTCGATACGGTTTGCCTTGAACAAATCACTTGCTTTTGGGAATACAGTTACAATTTCACCGACAATTGAATCCTTTGTAAATGCCATTTGTCTCACTCCTGTATGTGTCATATGCTTCTAGCATAGCGCAGCGCATACAGAACGGCAGTGAGCGAAGTCACAAGAAATGGAGCCGTTTTATGACACATCCATCGTTTTGGCGAGAGAATGCTTATCCTGTGTGTCCAGGAGCTTCTCAGCGAGCGGATACAGTAGGCTTTCTTCCTTTTCAAAGTGTCCGGCCATGATGTCGCAGGCCTCTGTCAAATGATACAGCAGACTTTTTACCTCTGCACGCGGCAGCTGTCCTGCCATTTGCTCGGTATGCGCAAGAAAGGTGCGGAGGTGGAAACGGATTTGCTCGTGCTCGAACTCAATTACGGCAATTGGGCCGTATTTTGTCTGCAGCTGCTTGGCAAGCAGCGGGTATAACAGTGTTTCTTCCCGGTGGAAATGGGCAAACAGTGCCTGTGAGAAGGCTTTGACCTGCCGGCGAAGCGGCAGCAGGTCTTCCTCGTAGGAGACTTGCAAGCTGATATGGTCACCGGCCTGCAGAATGCTTAAGAGGTGCTGCTGCAGCACCTCGTGCTCCTGCTGCAGACGGCGGAGGGGCGGACAAAAAGAAAGCGGACAAGGATTGGTTCTCATGGGAATTCCTCCTTATGTTTTCTTACTACTATTGTATTTCTATTTTCTCCATCATGCAGGGAAGATGCGGAGGAGAAAAAGACAATTTTGTTACAGAAACGTGCTGGCATAAACTGCGAAAAGGAGCGCATGCAAGGCATCCGGCCGGATGCTTTACACACACTCCTCTCTTACATCTCCGTTAAACTGCTGACAGGAACCGTCAGCTCCTGCTCCCGGTTTTGCAGCGGAAAAATACGTGCTGTCCCGTTTTGTTCATCCACATGCTGAATATAAACAGACTGTCCTTCGTACATAATTACTGCATGTGCTCCAGACTCGGCGATTTCCTTTGCCCGCGCTGTATACATATCGCTTACTCCCCCCTTCCGAAGCCTTTTACGCTCATTAGTATGGGCACACGGAAGGGAGTTATCCATTTAAATTTGGCTGGACAAGCTTTTCAGCTGCTCGGCCGACCCGGCAATTTCACTGACTGCCCGGCTTGCTTCCTGAATTTGGCTGGCAACCCGCGACAGCTCCTGCTGCGTCCGCTCATTTTGCTCCTTATTCTCATTGATGCTGCCCAGCACGGTTTCGAAATAGCGGTTCATTTCGTGCATCTGCTCATTGCTTTCTTTCGTCAGTGAGGCAACTTCGCCAATGCATTCAGAGGTGATCGCGATTTGCTCGTTGATTTTCAGAATCAGATTGGAGACACCGGAAACAGACACCTTCGTCTCCTCCGCAAGCTTCCGCACCTCGTTCGCGACAACGGCGAAGCCCTTTCCGGAATCACCGGCCCGCGCCGCTTCGATTGCGGCATTTAAAGCAAGCAGGTTGGTTTGTTCGGCAATGGATTTTACAATGTTCACAATGCTGTTGATCTCATTGGAAACGTGGTGCAGCACCGTGATTTTGTCAATGATTTGCTCGGTGCTTTGCTGAATCCGGTTCATCAGCCGCTGATGGTGGTCCAAATCCTCCATGCCTTTTGTCGCGGCTGTTTCGGTTTGGACGGCGGTTTCCAGCGCCAGGCCTGCCAATGTCGCCAAATCCTGTGTCCGGCCGCTCAGCTGCGAAACGGAAGAATTGGTTGTTTCCAAAATCGCCGCGAGCTGCGAAGCGACGAGATTGACTTCTTCCCGCACACGCTCCTTCACGTGCTCAGTTTCCCGCTGAGCACGTTCTGACTCTGCTTCATAGGCCTCCAGCACGAGCTGCTGCTCCAGGCTGAAAATCTTGTTTACAGCCTTTACAGCCAGGCGATATTCCTCCGGAGTGGGCAGCAGAGAAGCAAGTATATCAGAAATAGAAAGGAGAAGCTCTTGGAAGGCGCACATATACCACTTCGGCTGCAGTCCGATTTTGACATGGCGCCAGGCAATCCGCTGCCGTTTGGAGACAAATTCATGGTTCACTTGTCCCTCAAAGGTCTCCAGGATATGTATTTTCAAGGTATTCTTCAGCCGGTCAATCGAGCTGTGTGTGCGAATAATGTCTGTCAGGGAATGCTCATTTTGCAAATTCTCATAGAATTGGTCCACCAACTGGTCTATATAAGGAGCCATTAGCGGCTGGATGCTTTTTAAAATAAGCAGGTCATCCTCCTGAAGATGCAGCATGTCCGCCTGCTTGCGCAGGTCCTGGTTGTAAAGCGTAAGCTCAATGCTGCTTTGGTATGTATCACGCTCCTGCAGCCTGTGCAGCGAGTCCTTTTTTTTAAAGAATGCCAAATTCATGTATAATACCTCCCTTTTCTAGCATTATACAGATTTTATCATTTATAATCTTTATATTTCAATCTATAAATAAAAAATTAATTATGGAGGCACAAAAAAACCTGCTCAGAGGAGCAGGAGCCCTTACATCAATGCCTGGGCCAGCTGTTCTTTTTCGGCAGCGGAGAGGATTTGCTCCGCCATTGGGAATAAAACCTGCTCTTCCTTGAAAAAGTGGTCTGTCAGAATAGAGTAAGCATCCATCACAAGAAGAGACAGAGCTGCCGTTTCTTCCGGCGTCAGAGGATCTGGAAGCTGCCGTATGCCGGAGAGGAAGGAAGCGATTTTTCCCTTTGCTTGTTCGTGCTCATATTCCATTACGGCAATGGGACCTGTTTCTCTGCCGATATAGGCAGCCATCATCGGGAATAAAAGTGCTTCTTCCCGCTCAGAGTGCGGCTCGAGAGCATCCATGAAACGAAGCACAAGCTGCTCAAGCTCCAGCAGTTTCCCGCGCGCGGCGGTCATGTCTGCTGTACGCTGAATGCTGTCAGCGAGCTGAAACAGCTCCAGCTTTTGTGCGTGTAATGGCTGGTGCTCCTGCTTGAATTGTGAGAGTGCCCGGCATAATGTGCCGTTATGGGAAGAAGCGAGCTGCGAGTATGCGCAATTTTGTCCGTTCATGGTCATCTCCTCCTAAGCTTATTTGTCTTTATTGTAAAAGAGAGGGCGGCGGATTGCTGTGATATTTCGCACATGTTCACAGGGTGTTCGGAATTGAGGTATAAGCCTGTACTGTAGGCGGATAATACAAATAAAAGGTTGGAAGAGGTGTAAAATGATGCTGTCGCGAAAGCAGCTTGTCTTCCTGCTTGCAGGGATGCTGATGATTTTCAGCCCTGTATGGGCGTACGCGCATGTAAAATGGTTCACCCATGTTGCTCCTGTCAAGGAGCCGATTGAACATATTTTGTCCCCCCTGTTTATGGGGATCGCCTTATTGGTGGCTCTTGTATTGGCCGTTCTGACACAGCTGTTGCCAAAGCTGATGCACCTGCCGCTGGCCAAACGGTTGGACGAAGCGTTGGCAGGGTACCGGAAGTGGTCGCGTTATATTTTGAAATATGGCACCGCCTTGGCGCTGCTGGTGCAAATTCTCTCAGGCACTGTATTTGCTCCCGAGTTTCGGGTTACACATACAGGAGAAATGCTTTGGGTTTGGATCACCATTGCTGTTCTGGTCATTCCGCATCATGCCGCCACAAAGGTCGCTGCGGCCTTGCTTCTTGCTCTATTCCTCTATGTTACATCACAGGCCGGCTTGTTTCATATGCTGGATTACGGCTTTTATCTGGCCATTATCTGGGTGCTGTTCATCGGCAAAACAAGGCTTGAGGAGTGGGGCTTTCCTACACTCTATCTCGGCACCGGCTTATCGCTTTGCTGGGTCGCGGTGGAGAAGTGGGTATACCCGTTTATGACGGTTGATATTATTCAAACTCATCATGTTCCCACCTTCGGCTTTCCGCCGGATATGTTCATTGTGCTCGCCGCCTATATTGAGTTTGTTGTCGGGTATTTGCTTGTTGTCGGCATTTTGAACCGTCTGCTCGCCGTTGTTGTCACCATTCTATTTATTTTGACCACCACCATTTTTGGCTACACGGAGGTGGTCGGGCATCTGATGATCCATATTATCTTGCTGATTTTTATCATTGAGGGCGTATCCTTTTATTACCCGCCGATTGCCATGCATAAAACCAGGCTGGACCAAATGGTCTTCGTGTTTTTAAATTTTATTTTTGTGCTTGCAACCTTCCTCCTCCTTTATTATCGATTTGCATCATGATGGACAAGAAGGGGCCGCTTCAGCGGCCCTTTTCGGCATGCCGCACGGCAAAAGACTGCTGCAGCATCCGGACAGGCAAAAAAGAGTATAGGATGACGCCGGCTCCTGCGCTACAATAGAAAGGGAGAAGGGAAGCGTGGGGATGATGAAATGAATGTGGAGGCATTTGTGCAAGCGGCAGAGGAAGGCCTGCTGCGGCATTTGAAAATAGAAAGTGAAGACCCGTATGAACCGATTGAAGTCAAGCATGTGCCGGCCGGCTGGACCTGTATTGGTGTCGGCAATTATGCGGCTGTCTTTACCTATCATGCCGAGAAGCGGTGGGTGGTCAAGGTGTATGCCCGCGATTATGAGGGAATTGAGCAGGAGGCACAGGTATACAAGCAGCTGGGCCAGCACCCGGCCTATTCCCATCTCCTCCATCGGGGAAATACCTATCTGGTGCTGAAGCGCCTGCATGGCCTCACCCTGTACGAAACAATCCACCGGGGAGTGCGGATTCCCGAGCAGGTAATTCAAGACATTGAAGAAGCTTTGGTGTATGCCAGGAAAAGAGGATTGAGGCCATGTGATGTTCATGGCAAAAATGTCATGATGCATGAGGGAAGAGGATATGTCGTGGACGTTTCCGATTTCTATAAGGAGCAGGAGGACCGGAAATGGAGAGACCTTGTGAAGGCATACCGTCTTATCTACAAGCCCTTTTTATATAAGTATCCGATTCCTGTGCCTTATGCGCTGTTGGACTTTGTGCGCCGCGCGTACCGGCTGTACCGGAAGGGGAGAAAGCAGAAGCTGCTGCACCGGGAGGGGAAAACGAAGCACATGTAGCCGCTTGCTTCATATGCGCAAAAGCTGAGGGGAATCAACAAGAAGGGCAGCTGAGGCTGCCCTTAGTATTGTGTTTGAGAAAGGTATTGCTGCACCAAATCGGCGATGTGGGGCGCCTCTTCCTCCTTGAAGAACAGCATAATGCCTTCCTCTTCCTCATCTTCATCGTCCTCGCGGGTAATTGTGCTGCGCATCAGTACGCCATCTCCGGTCTCGACAACCCGTCCAATCCGATAGTGGATGGTGAGCTGTGTCTCATGCTCCGTGTTGTTTTCTTCAATATGAATGTACTTGTCGCCCGGCAGCCATTCAATATCAGTGTCCTGCTCCTCTTCGTACACGTCTTCTTCCTCATCGTACTCATCGTCGTACTCGTCATCGTACTCATCTTCGTCAAAATCATCTTCACATGCCGCATCAGCATCAATTTCATCCAGGTATTCATGGAAAGCCGTATGGATGAATTGCAGCATATCATCCAGATTTTCAAACATGACCTTGACCTGAATATCAGCCTTCTCATCATAATGATGGGAATAGAACTCCTGATTGACCGGGTCATAATGAATTAAGCAGAAGTCATCTTCGCCGAAATCCTCATCATCGATGGTGAAAATGAAAAGCGGATGCTTCGTGGTGATGTCTGTTTCAAACACAATATCATAGTTCTCAATGCTTTCACAAACGTCCGGCAGGCTTTGTCTGACAGCGTTCTCCATGCGATGAAACCATTCAAAGCTCATGTCTGATTCCTCCTGACTTATGGGGTACTCTCACATTTTCTCCATATGAAGAAAAAACCATTCTTTTTTATTTGGATAAGCAATCCCAGCCATATTTCTCACGGAGACTTGTTTAAGAATTATATATTTTGTCATGAATAATAGTAAATATGATTTGAATATTAGGTGATAGAAATGATATTTGCATTGCAAGAGGGATATGATACGGCGGAGCAAGGCTACCGGGTCCTGACAGAATACTGGCAGCAAGGCATGCTGCAGACATGGGAATGGTATACAGCCCTGCTCCTGTCTGCTGTTCCTTGGCTGCTCTGGCTGCGTTGGCATGATAAAGCATACTTTTCCCAATACATGGTTTCAGGTATTGTAGCCGCTCTATTTGCCGTATGTCTGGACACGATTGGCCTTGCCCATGGATTATGGCGTTATCATGTGCAAGTGATTCCGGCAACAGCGGGTCTGCTGCCCTGGAACTTAACGTTGATTCCTGTATGTTTTATGCTTTCATACCAGGTTCTGCCGCATGTCAGTATATGGGGGAAGGCTGCTGCTGCAGCCCTGCTTTGCGGGCTTGTCGGAGAGCCCATCGTGGATGCAGCCGGACTTGTGGACCATATTCGTTGGCGGCATACGCTTTCCGTGCCTTTTTACTTCCTCATCTATATAACCGCCTATTTTAGCGGCCGTACGCTTGTGCGGGACCATAGCATGAGAACAGCCAGGCAGCGGGAGTTTTACATGCAGAAGTATGAGCATTCCGCTTACGCATGTTCTATCATCAGAAAAGAACATCTCAGCACCAAATTTTACTTTCAGTATGTGAATGAGGCATTCTGCCGGGAATTTGGGTATGACAGGCAGGAAATCCATACAGTGAATCCATTGACTGTTTCTGAACTGAGTGAAGCACAACTGCGTGATAAGTACAGCGCTCTTTTAAAGAAGCAGGAGATGTGCGCAGACAGTGTGTATGTGACAGGAGATGGACGGAGAAAGCCGGTCCGTGTCTGCGTGAATCTGCTGCACCATGCTGATGCGATTGAGATCATCAGTGTCGCTGAAGTCAGCAGCCCATCATCCAGCAGCCCCCAGACACGGAAGAGGAGTGCCTGGTGCAAATACAGGGAAGTGTGGAAGGGAATTTAGAATGAAGGGGGCAGGTGAAGGATTCCTTGCAAAAAAAGACATGCACGGGAGACCCATGCATGTCCGGTCGTTAGCTTGCTTGTTCTGCAGATTGGTTTGCTTCATTCAGGGCGCTGTTTCTGCGTCCATACAGGAAGTAAATGACCAGACCTACAGCCAGCCAAATCACGAATGTAATCCAAGTTGTAGCTGGAAGTTGAATCATCAGGTAGCCGCAGAATAGAACAGCCAGGATCGGAATAGCCGGTACAAACGGAACTGTGAAGCCGCGCTTCAGATCCGGCTGTGTTTTGCGCATGACAACAACACCGATGGATACAGTAACGAAAGCGAACAATGTTCCGATGTTTGTCAGTTCAGCCAGCTTGTTCAATGGCAGGATGCCGGCAAAGAATGAAACGGCGATACCGATTACCCAAGAGTTTACAAGCGGAGTTTGTGTCTTTTGGTTTACTTTAGAGAATACCTTTGGCAAAAGACCATCGCGGCTGATCGCATAAAATAGACGAGTTTGTCCATACAGCATAACAAGAAGAACTGTTGTGATACCAATGATCGCACCCAGGGAAACGAAGCCTGCAGCCCAATCCTGGTGGATGAAATTCAGAGCGAAAGCAACCGGATTGCTCACGTTCAGCTGTGTATAAGGCACGATGCCAGTCAGAATGGCGGAAACTACAATGTACAGAACCGTACATACTGCCAAGGATGCGATGATGCCGATTGGCATGTCACGCTTTGGATTGCGTACTTCTTCAGCGGCAGTGGAAACTGCGTCAAAGCCGATGTAAGCAAAGAATACTGTAGCTGCACCTGTTGCAACGCCTTGGAAGCCGAATGGCATGAATGGTGTCCAGTTAGCCGGCTTTACGTGCCATACGCCTACAGCGATGAACAGAAGCACAACGGAAATCTTGATGAGAACCATGATGCTGTTAAAACGCGCGGACTTTTTCACACCTTGCGTCAGCAGGAACGTAATCACAAGAATAACAAGAATAGCTGGAAGATCAATGTACGTTCCTTTTGCAGGGTTATAAGCGCTTGTCAAAGCTGTAGGCAAGTGGATGCCGAAGCCTGCAAGCAAGCCTTGGAAATAACCGGACCAGCCAGCTGCAACCGCAGAAGAGGCAACGCCGTATTCCAAAATTAAGTCCCAACCTAAAATCCAGGCGAACAGTTCGCCGAATGTTGCGTAGCTGTACGTATAAGCACTGCCCGATACAGGTACGGAGGAAGCAAATTCTGCGTAGCAGAGGGCTGCAAATACGCAGGCGAGACCGGATAGTACGAATGAAATGATAAGGGCAGGACCTGCATGTGTCGCAGCTGCAACACCTGTCAGAACGAAAATCCCCGTCCCGATGATTGCGCCGATTCCCAGCATGGTCAGGTCAAACGCACCTAAATCTTTTTTCAGGCCCGCACCTTTTGCGCCAGCTTCGCTGATCAGGTGCTGCACCGATTTTTTTCTGAATAAACTCATGATGAACTCCTTCCTCGCTTTACGATTGTCGAATTTTGTTGAGCGATGAGTTGATTGTATAACAAGATATAATTTTTGTAAAGTTCGAATTGTTTAAAAATTTTATATCTTCGTCTTTTTTGCGCCCGATAAGCATAGTACCATACCTGGAATGAAGAAACCAATAGGTTTTTCAGAAATATTGTAAAATAAAATCTGGCAATAACATTGATAGCGTTTTCGAATGTCGAAAAAATGATTTTGGAAAGGAGCACATACATGCGCATTATTGTGATGGCGGATACACATATGCCAAAGCGCGCCAAAAAGCTGCCGTCTATGCTGCTGCAGGATCTGCGGCAGGCAGACCTCATCATTCATGCCGGAGACTGGCAAAGTCTTGCGCTGTACGAGGAGCTGTCGCAGTATGCTGCTGTGGCCGGTGTATCGGGCAATGTAGATGGCCCGGAGATCCGGCAGCATGTTCCGGAAAAGCAGCTGCTGCACGTGTCTGCATTCCGGATCGGCATTGTTCACGGGCACGGAAAGGGCAAGACAACAGAAAAGCGGGCCATGGCCGCTTTTGCTGGAGAGAAATTGGACTGTCTGATATTTGGTCATTCGCACGTTCCAATAATGAAATATTTGGGAGAACTGCTGCTGTTCAATCCGGGATCCCCGACCGACAGGCGGAAACAACCGGCATGCTCCTATGGCATCCTTACAATTGGAAGGGAGCTGAGAGCAGAGCACGTTTTTATTGAATGAGATTTTGATTGGGAATCATCAGGCGCCGGATGCTCAGCCAAATCCTTGTTTTCGGTGTTGGCAAAGCAAATGGATTGTAAGCTCATGCTTGGACCCAGTCCATACATGGCTGCTTCCGTTTGGGCGGCAGATTCATGCTTCTTTGTATACTCCTGTTTCGTATATGCCTCCTTGTATGAGCCGTCCTCAATAGTATGCCCGCTTTCGCTTGTTTCCCTTGTTCCATGAAACGGCAAGGAAGGTCTGTCCGCTTTCGTTTTTACGCCTTTTGCCCCGGAACGATGGAAGGCGGGCAGAGGATTTGGACAGACTTGTCCCGCGGAAGAAGGGAAAGCTATGTAAGAAATCAGAAGAAAAAGGCTTCGTCCAAATGCTTGCAATCAAATATTTTGTTTCGGGCATATATGTATTTATCCTTGGGCTGTCTATGTTACAGTAGAGGAAACTATCTATTAAAACGGGGTATAAAATCGTGAGTTCACATCTTACATCTTATGTTACTCTTGTTTGTACATCGGGCGTGTTCAATTTATACTTAGCCTTATCCACCTTTTTAAAGCGCCGCCATTACACAGGCATTGTGAATATCTTCGTGCTGTATACAACATCTATAGCTGTATATTGCTTTGCCTCTGCGTTTAGTCTGCTATCCAAAACAATCCTGCAAATTAAGCTCTGGACAATTGTCCAGTATACAGGCATGCCAATTTCCGCCCCTCTGGGACTTCTGTTCATCCTGCAGTATTTGGGATTCAACATAACAAGAAGAATGTACCTTTTGCTTTTGGGCATCCCATGCATCAGCTTCATCATGGTTGCCACAAATGATTTACATCATTTTTTCTATAAAGTGTATGAAATCGACCCGACTCTGGGAGCTCCCTATCTTCATACAGAAATTGGCATCTGGTATGCAGTGCATGGCATTTTTACCTTCGCCTGTATGCTGATTGCATTCCTGTTGGTGGCCTCACGTTGGAGAGAAACAGCCAAGGCTTACCGCCCGCAGTTGATCTCTCTGCTGTACGGCCAGTTTATTCCTATGTTTACTGCATTTATTTATTTGATGGGACTCACACCAAAAGGAATTGACCCGGTGCCCATGGTTTTATGGCTGTCATCCATTTTGTATCTGTGGGCCATCCGCTCATCCCGCATGTTTTCGTTAATGCCTGTTGCCAAGGAGGTCATTTTCAACAGTATCGGTGATGGCGTCATCGTATTGGACAAATCAAATCGTTTGATTGAGTTTAACCAGGCAATCCGGGACATGTTCCCTGAATTGGATGCCTCCGTGTTTGGATCGGGCTTCCATGAAGTTTGGTTCCGGCTCTCGGGAGGTGCATTTCCCTTTCAACTGGAGGCTGTTCCATTCACGCGGGAGGTACAGCTGATGGTTCAGGATGCAGCGCGGACGTACCAGATTCGCGCTTTGCCTCTGCAGTATAACGCCGCCGGCAAAGGAGTGCTCATTATTGTCTCGGACATCACTGAGTTGAAGATCCTTCAGATTCAACTGGAGCATCAAGCATATTACGACGAACTTACACAAATTTATAATCGCCGTGCATTCTTTCAGCAGTGCAACCGGGAATTTGCGGAGGCACAGAACGCTCATTCCGCCTTTACGGTAATTCTGATGGATGTGGATTACTTTAAGAGAGTGAATGATACATATGGCCACCACATTGGAGACCAGCTGCTTATGCATGTTGTAAAGGTTTTTCAAACTGAGCTGGGGGAAGGCGCGCTTTTTGCCCGGTATGGCGGTGAGGAGTTTGTTTTTGCGCTGAGTGGATACACGCCTTCGGAAGGAGAAGCATTGGCAGATCATTTGCGCATTTCTATAGAGGAGCGGCAACTGCTGACCGCCGAAGGAGCGGTTTCTGTTACGGTAAGCTGCGGAGTGGCAGGGGCGGCACAATGTGCGGGAGAGACATTGGACGGGCTGCTGAACAAAGCAGATAAAGCCTTGTATGCTGCCAAGAAAGAGGGGCGGAACAGGGTGCGTGTGTACAAAGAGGAAGCAAATGCCGTGTAAGCAGGTAGGACAGCAGCTATCTGTAGACAAAGAAGGGAGAACATGCTCCCACATCGTCTACAGACAGCTGCTTCTGCTTATATATGTGTATAAACCTGATTTACAAAGTCACTTTTCTTACAATCCGCTCCACAGCCTGGTGCAAATCATCCGGCTTTAAAAACTCCACCGGTGAGAAGCCCTTCTCAAACAGGATGGAATCCGCCTCAATCATCAGGACATAGCGGTTGTCCACTTTAGCCAGGTGAATTTGGTCGCCAAAGTCCGCCAACAAGCCTTTCACCGAGATATGGTCCATCTTCAGCTTCAGTTCAATCTCGGGTGTATGCTCGACAATCTGGGCTGCTGCTTCCACGACTTCCTCCGTCGTAAAATGCTCCATGAGTTCCCGCTTCGGGCTCGCCGACCAAATCTCCATCGCTTCCTCAAACTGCTGCCGCTCCTCGCTGCCCTCCTCAAACACATCCTCAATGCTGTCGTACACCATGCCCATCACCTGTGTTTTCACGATTTGCGGCATGGATTCGCCGTATTCCACAAACTTCAGGAAGTCCTCAAAATAGCGGGCATGGGAGGCCTGGTGGATTTTGACCTCGCCTTCCTCAAGCATCCCTCCCTCGGGCATATAAGGGTACATAACGGACTTCATGTTCTTGGTTGTGATGGCCAGTTCCACGTTGCGAATCAGTGTGGCTTCGTCTGAAATGGAGGCAACCTTTGGTTCGAAATCGCATTTCAGGACAAAGACAAATGGATCATTAAAATATTGGCGCAGCTTTGCCTGTACAACAAGGAATACACCGCCGCGCACTGCGCTTGTGTCGAGATAGGAATATACAAATGCCTCGTTGACGTGCTGGAATTGCTCCTTCGTTTCCGCGCTTCGGACGCGCTGGAACAGGTTATAGTTTGGATTGGAGGCTAAATCATAGCCTTCCTCAACCGGAAATCGTCCAATTTTTGTCGGCACACCCTCTGTTTTAGGGTGTCGTTCTGCTTTTCGCTTAGCGATTTTCTCAAGCTCACCGCCTAGAAACTGCTTCAAAGAGCTGTCCTCGTATTCCTCCACGTCCAACGTTTGAAAATGCTTATAGTGCTTGGCGGCTTGTTCGCCGCTCCCCTCCACCTGTACCACATAGAAGGAGAGAAAGTTGATCTCAAAGTTCAATTGTATCACCCGTTTTCGTTCTGCAGCAGGCTGCTCTTATGTCTGTTTCAAGTATAGGGACGAAGGCGGGTTCCGTCAATTGCGGTCAGGAGGAAATTTCCATCTATCTTTTGCCGGCTTTGAAGCAAAGTAAAGAGGAACAAACTGCGGAAGAGGTGAAAGACATGGCAAAGCGTACGAGCAATGACAGCAAAATGCAGGAGCTGCAAAAAAGCAGCCAGCAGATGAACCGGGAAAAGCAGCCTGGCTACGGTGACAAAAAGCTGGAAGGGCCGGATAAGCCATCTGTATAAGGCTTGCCCGCAAATAGGTTGTTCCCGAAGAAAGACCGGTCCAAGCTGGTCTTTTTTCTATACATAAGGCTGTTTGCGCCATGGCACAATAAAAGCAGCATGAGGAGGGAATACATATGACATGTACAACCGGCAATCAGCAGCCGCAGCAGAAAGGTCTGAAATGGTGGCAGCTCTCCCTGCTTGGCATCGGCTGTACGATTGGAACGGGTTTCTTTCTGGGCTCAAGCCTCGGCATCAAGCTGGGCGGCCCTTCTGTGATCATTGCGTTCATTTTGGGCGGGTATGGAACGTATGTCGTGTTTGAGGCACTGGCCAAAATGACCGTTGCCGACCCGCAGCAGGGCTCTTTCCGTACATATGCCAAGAAAGCGTTCGGCCATGGAGCCGGATTTGGAAACGGCTGGGTGTATTGGTCGTCGGAGCTTCTGATTATGGGGAGCCAGCTGACTGGACTTGGCATCTTTACGAGGTACTGGTTTCCGAAGGTGCCGCTCTGGATGTTGGCATCTGTCTATGCTGTGGCGGGCCTGCTTGTTATTTTTATCGGATTTCAGGCGTTTGAAAAGCTGGAGAACGGGCTGGCTGTATTGAAGATTCTTGCCATCATTGCCTTCATCAGTGTAGCGATTGCAGCTCTATTTGGCTGGATTGACGGCGGCAGCTATAAACCAAAGCTCCCGACTGATATGCACGCCTTATTTCCAAAGGGAGGAAACGGACTGTGGGCTTCCCTGCTGTATGCTTTTTATGCATATGGGGGCATTGAGATTATGGGGCTTATGACCATACGGCTGACGCAGCCAAAGGATGCGACTAAATCGGGGACGGTCATGCTGCTTATCTTGACGGTCATCTATATCCTATCGATTGGGTTGGCGGTGTCCATGGTTCCGTGGAAGGAATTTAATGAAAAGGAAAGTCCATTTGTGATTGCCCTGCATGACTACCACATTCCGTATGTTCCGTTTTTCTTTAATGCGGTGCTCATTATGGCTGGGTTTTCCACGATGGTCGGATCACTTTTCGCCGTGACAAACGTGCTGATGAACCTGGCGGATGACGGGGATGCGCCGGCATTTTTCTCGAAAAAACAAAATCAGCAGGTATCGTTTCCAGCCCTGCTTATGACAGCTCTTGGGCTGGTGGCTTCTATTGTTGTTGCGCTGCTCCTGCCCAAAACCATCTACGAATACATTACCACGGCCGCCGGTTTGATGCTGCTATACACTTGGCTGCTCATTTTGTTGTCGTTCCGCAAGCTATTGGATCTGACAATCTGGGATCACATCAAGAGCTTAAGCGGTCTGCTTCTGGTGGGGTTTGCCATTACCGGTACACTGCTGCAAAAGGAGACGCGCCCCGGCCTACTCGTCAGTCTCCTGTTTCTGGTGATTATCGGCCTGGTGACCTGGAGAATGAGCAAGGTATGGAAGACAAAAGGAAAGCAGCTGAGAAAGATGAAATGAGAGCATGCCTCTGTGAAGTTCCGCAGAGGCTCTTGCTATGTAGGTCAGGAGGCAAAAATGGTCTGATAAGCCTGATAGCCAAAGTAGAGAGAATATGCAATAAGTGACAAGCCGGACAGGATAGAAATGACCGTTAAAAGGCGCGGGGTTAGAAACTTGCGGAAGCTGCTGGCGACGCTGGCCATGGTCACATCCCACAGCAAAATGCCGAGAATGACGCCCATGCTGTACAATAGCAGCATATCGCGGCTGTACATAGCAGCCGTTTTGGCAAGAACAGAACCGAAAATGCCGAGCCAAAACAGAATGGTCAGGGGATTGGAGAGCGACATGAAAAAGCCGGATACAAACGACTTCATCATGGATTCATCTTCTTTGTCGCTTTGCACCGCAATGGTGCCGGCTCCGCGCAAGCTTTCTACACCTGTATAGAAGAGGACAAAAGTTCCAAAGGACCAAAGGAAGGACTTTACAAAATCTGTTGTCAGGAAATGAACAACCCCCATATAGACGAGCATCATGTATAATACATCCGCCATCAGTGCGCCGAGCCCGAGCAGCCAGGCATGAAAGAATCCATTCCGGATGCCTTTGTCCAATTGAGCGGCATTGATTGGGCCGATGGGCGCCGACAGAGACAGCCCCAGAAATACGTAGCCGAGAAATACTCCCATTGTAAACACCTCCGCGGAAAGAAATAGGCTGACAACCCCTCACTTGTACCCATTGTATTCAGCCATTCTTGCTTGTACCACCAAAGATGTGAATTTCCCGAAAAAACTTATGCAGGCGGGCATGAAAAAAAGAATTCCGCGAATAAGTCTGGGGAATCCTTTCTCTCATGTATAAAGGGTCAGCTGTCTTTCCTGTTCTTAAGCCCGAGCATGCGGTGGAACGGGCACTTGGAGGGTATCGTTTCATCATCGCGCAGGAAGTACTGCTGCCACTCGTAGTTATCTGCTGAGCCATACCATTTTAATGCTGGATGAATCGGGGCTGTATCGTATTTCTTCAGCCGTTCCCGCACCATCTGCTTCATCTTTTTGCCGAAGCTTGTTGTATCATTCACTTCAAGGAGCACCCAGCGGGGAGTTAACGCCAGCATGAGGCAGGGGAAATGCCGGCTTTGCCGCCGCACGTGAGCAGGTGTGGCGCAATAAGCAAAATACGATTCCCCGTGGAAGCAGTATTCCCACGTATTTTGCATGGGGTTCTGCGGGATATGCGCCGGCCATTCCTTTTCATCCAAGGCTGCTGTTTCATTCATCAGCGACCAGTACAGCTTTTCAAAGTCCTCGACGGTGCTGCTCTGGATCAAATCCTCCGGCGTGTGAATAAACACGATCAGAGAGGCGTATCGGCCTGTGTCCCGGGAACAGCTGCTGTATTCCTTCATCAGTCCGGCCAGCTGCCGGGCTGCATCGTGTGTGCGCAAATCGTCAATGAAACTGTAGCGCAAGTGATTTTGCATAAAGCCGGTTTGTCCGGGAATACAAGGGAATGGATGTTCCTTGTCGCTCATTTTGTCTATAAATGCCGAGAAAGCCTGCTGCTGCCATGCCTCCAGCACGGATGCATCCTGCAGCAGGCTTTCCTTGTCGTACAACTGTACCATGATTCCACTCCTCCTTTACATCACAATATACAGTATTGAATCTGGCTGAAATGGGTGACTGTCCGCCGAAAAAGGAGCTTGTGGAAGCAGCAAGATGGGCGCTGCTGCGGTATGTATGCAAGACATCCATGGTGCAATGAGGAGAAGTGCCGTTTTTGCGCTGTGCAAGTTTGATTTTTGTCCGGGGCATAATAGAGGGGTAATGCGATCCGTTCTTTAGCCGTACAGCCGGAGAACAGAAGGGAAGGGTGAAAAGCATGGGATGGAGAGAGGACCGATCCTGGAAGGTTGTATTTCCTGAGCAGCATGTATTTCTTTTGCGTGAGCACAATTGGGGGTTTATTGCCTGGGAGCATGCGCTGGAGCAAGGATGGACCACAAGAAACGCCACTGTATTTCAATTGGATAATCACATGGATGACGCCTATGACGGCGCGATTGTGCCTGGAGTTATAGAAGCAAAATCGGCGCGGGAGCTGTATCCGCTCACGCGTGAGGTGTTGGGGCATCAGAAGATTGTCGGGATGGATAATTACCTTTTCGCGGCATTCGCCCGTGAAACGATCCAAAAGGTTGTATATGTATGTCCGAAGCATAAGTCTGTAAAAGACCGGGAGCCGCTGGATTTGTCCCGCTGGGAAGAGAAGGATATCGCCAGCCTGCAATCGGCGCTGCCCGAAGGACGTCTGGAGCTGTACCGCGGCAAGCATCTGCTTTCCATTGAAGATTTGCAGAAATATGAGCAGGATGAAGGGTATCTGCCGTATTTGGACGGGCAGTCCCGTGCGGACCACTCCGTCATTCTCAGCATTGATTTCGATATTTTTACGGAGTATTTGGAGATGGTGAAGGAGCCCGGTGATGTAAAGCTGAAGGATGAAGAAACCATTCGGGAGCAAATGCGCTATATCAAAAACGCTTATCAGTGGGATGTCATCACGGTGGCGCTCTCTCCATGGTATGTCGGCGGGGAAGAGAATGCGGAGATCATCCTGCGGCTGTTTTTGGAGGAGTTCGGACTGAACCTGGGCCAAGCGCAGGATTGGTCAGTGCTGCAATAGAGCGAAGGGGGACAAAGAGTATGCTCTTTGTCCCCCGCCTTCTTACAGCGGTGGCTCTTCCGGCGGGATGGGATCAGGGATGACAGCAATGGATCCCTCCGTTTGGCGCGTGCTCCCGGAAAAGGTCCAGCCGTGCTGTGCCAGAAAAGCATTCAACTCTTGCAGAAACTCGCCGTGATCCATACCTTGTGCATGGCTGCCCGGCAGGATACAGCCTTGAATTTCAATCTGTTCAGCCATATAAGTGCTCCTTTCTTCATATGGATACGCTTATTATGCACGGAAATACGGAAATCAGCAGAAGGCTGCAAAAAACCACCAAAAATGTCGGAATATCTTTGGTGTATGAGAGCAGGAAAGCGGCAGACAATAATCGTATCTGTATACAAACGAAAGGAGGGGGACGATTTGAGCATGTACTTGCAGCAACAGATCGGCGGATGGCAGTTTGTGGAGGCATATCAGGTGGAATTGGACGGACAGACGGTGATTACAGATTCGTATGAGGAGGCAATGCAGCTCTACGGACCCGTACATCCGCCAAATCCGCGGACGTATTTCATCAAAGGCTACGGTTTTAAGAATGTGCATGTGGATATGAGCCTGGAGACGACGCCAATTCGCTTCTTTCTGACAAAGGAGGCTGCCGAGGCCCAATGGCGCGCGCTGCAGCAGTCCCAGGAGCATGTATGGGAACAAAACGACCAGCCGGAGCAGCCGTTCTTATAAAACAGCAGCTCCGCTGTTTTTTGTTTGTGAAGAAAATAAGGGATTGTCTTGTCGTAAAAGCTGTGGTACAATAAATTTCTAGAAGTCGTAATTGTATAACAGAATTCAGATGAGATTTACATATTATCAAGCACCAGAGGATGATATGAAGTTCCTTTGACGTTTGCTAATGTGTGAATTTTTTATTTTGTAATCGGAAATAAAAACAGCATATTATATTTTTGGCTTTTGTCCAACAAGGAGGAAATACACATGAAAGTAACAGGCAAAGTGAAATGGTTTAACGGCGAAAAGGGCTTCGGCTTTATTGAAGTACCAGGCGGTGCAGATGTATTCGTACACTTCTCTGCGATCCAAGGCGAAGGCTTCAAGACGCTGGATGAAGGCCAGGATGTAAGCTTTGAAATCGAGCAAGGCAACCGCGGTCCGCAAGCAACAAACGTTGTAAAGCTGTAAGTTCCGCACCAAAGGAGGCTGTTGGCATGGGTCGACAGTCTCTTTTACTTATAATGAGGAGGAGATATCATGTACTGGAGCCGAAAGAAGAAGCAGCAGCAAGAGGTACAGGAAGTGGCGACGGCTGTTTGGGAATGCGAAGCGGAAAGCTGTGCGGGCTGGATGAGAAAAAACTACTCCTTGGAAAACCATCCTGCATGCCCGTTGTGCGGCACAAAGATGACGAGCGGCGAACGGATGCTTGTGGATTTGTCAAATTAATACGTATTGTACTGCACAAAGCCTTTCTGAATAGAAGGCTTTTTTTGTTGCGCTTAAAAGCAGCAGGGCAGGCTGCTGCTTTTGGGCAATTACTTGGCTTCGTAGCGTAAATAAGAAAGGTGGGAGGTCGGCACTTCTTTTTCAATAGAGCCGTCGGCACTGCGGTAAATTTCATATTCCCGATAGGTCTCCATTACATATCCATCCTCTTTTTGTTTCTTTTCCAATCGCTGCTCCAGCTCAAAATTCAGCGCTTCCTCGGCAGGATCCAGCGGCGGAGCCGTAACAACAATGCTGTTTTCGGGCTGTGTGGTCTGCTTCTGATATACCGCGCGAAGGTAGGGGGCAAATACGATCATGGCGCCAACCAGCAGCAGTGACACAAGTGTAAGAGCATATTTCATCGCAACTATCTCCTTCCAAACGGTGTGCTGCTATCAGCATATGTACAAGTTGCGGCCGGCATGTCTGTGCAGGCCGCAAAAAGAAGGCAGTCCCGGTAAGAGTGCCTTCTTTTTGCGTGTTGGATCTATTCAGCTGGCAGTTTCATCGGCAGCAGGCTGCTCCTGCGGCAATGTGCCCGGCTGAAGCGTCTTCTTGCCTGCAAAGCTTTCCAGTAATTCCTTCACATCAATTCCGGAGGAGGCTTTGAGCGTTTCCTGCACAGTGGCCATCAGATCTGTGGCATAGCCTGCCACTTTGCCAGCCCCGCCATTTTTGCCGCTTCCGCCTGTATCCACAATGGTAATCTTGTCAATATTGGCAAGTGGTCCAGCGACTTCCTTCGCATAGGCCGGAAGCATGCGGATGACCATATCCATGACTGCTGCCTGGCCGTACAGCTCGAAGGCCTCAGCAATTTTTTGCTTCGCTTCTGCTTCCGCCAGACCTTTCAGACGGATCACTTCCGCTTCAGCGCGCCCTTGCGCTTCAGCAGCCTGCGCAAGGGCCAGACCTTTCGCTTTTTCAATGTCAGCCTTGGCGAGGCCCTCTACGCGAACCTCTTCCGCGCGTCCTTTTGCTTCCGCTTCAATGCGGAACTGATGTGCTTCTGCCTGCCGGATCTGCCGGATCTTGTCCGCCTCAGCTGCTTGCTCAGCCGCATAGCGGTCGGCATCCGCCTTCTTTTTTACTTCCGCGTCATATTGCTTTTCCCGGCGGGCAATTTCCTTTTCTTCGAGTTCGATTTGCTTTTCGCGCTCAATGATTTTGACGCGCATCTGTTCTTCGGTGACGCGCTGCTGCGCTTTTGCCTGCTGGAATTGGTAGGCAAGGTCGGCCTCAGCCTTGGCTACCTCCTGATCGCGTTTATATGCCTGTACCTTCAGCTCTTTTTCCTTTGTTGCTTCGGCAATTTGCGTATCGCGCTGCAGCTCCGCTTCCTGTGCTTCCTTTTCAGCACGGGCCCGTTCGATGCGCGCTTCCTTCTCCCGTTCGGCATTGGCAATGACGGCATCCCGTTTTACCGTGGCGATTTGCGGCTGGCCGAGTGCTTCCAGGTAGCCGTTTTTATCATTGATTTCCTTGATGGTGAAGGAGACAATGCGCAGCCCCATCTTTTTCAGGTCGCTGGATGCCACCTCATGCACCTTTTGGGCAAATTCCTCCCTGTTGCTGTAAGCAGCCTCTACAGTCATGGAGGAAACGATTGCGCGGAGATGCCCCTCCAGCACTTCACGTGCCTCATTCTCCAGGTCCTGCCGCGTCTTTCCGAGGTATTGCTCTGCCGCAGTGGAGATTTCTTCAATGGTCGAGCCGATTTTAATAATGGATACACCATTTACTGTAACGGGAACACCTTGCTTTGTGTATGTATCCTTCGTGCCGACCTCAAGCTTGTGGTTCAGCAGGCTGAGCGGCTCTGCCAGCTGGAGTACGGGGATGACGAAGGTCCCGCCGCCGCGGATGATTTTGACCTTTTTGCCGTCTTCTGATTTCACGATGTTGACACCGTTGCCGAGGAAGCTTCCGGTCACAATGAGCGCTTCATCAGGGCCGACGGTGCGGTACTTCATCATAAATACAACCAGCAGAACAACGAGGATTGCGAGGAGGACCCCGCCTGCGATTAATGCTGCCATGTGTTTTTTCCCTCCGGTTTCATAGTTTGCAGCAGGTGCTGCGGCACGGGCGCGACGAAGAGCACACCATCGTGCACATCATGAATAAATACCTTTGCGCCGGCTGCGATGGCCATCCCATTTGTGCTTTGGGCCGGCATGTTCTGGATGCCTGTTTTTCTCGTTACGATGACCTCCCCGCAGCCGTTCTCAGGCACAGTGATGGTAACCTCGCCAAAGGTGCCGATGAAATCCTGCATGCGAATGCTGTTGCTTTGCTCGGCCTTGGACAGCGGCACGAGGACAAGAAACACCATGGCTGTGACCAAAAGCAGCGCGGCAAGGGCCGACAGCACGAGAACGGCAGCGGGAGAGAGTGAGGTGGCAAGCATTAAGATGTAGCCGGTGCCGGACAGGACAGCGAGAAAGCTGAGAAGCGCAACCGGGCTCAGCAACGGATGCAGTGCGCCTACAGCATCCCAGATATCGCTGAAAAGAGCATATAGAATCACAGCCGAGCCAGCGACGATAAAGCCGTACAGGTAAATCGTTTGCCAGTCAAGCGAAAGCATGGGAGCACCTCCTGGCGGTAGTTTGAAAGCTCATGCGGTATAGGAAATGGTATGTAGAAAAATTATATAATGGTTGCTTGGAAAAGGGTAGAATTGTTTTCAAAAAATTTACATTTGTTAAAAGAATGTGACATGAATTAGGGAGGAAGCAGGTTTGGGCTGCGCTGCAGCCGGAGGAATGGGTGTATATGCAACAGGACAGAGCCGCCACAAAATAAGGGTCTGGCAGCTGCCAGACCCTTATGTATTCAGAGAGCGATTAGCGTTGGAATCCGCCAAGCTGCTGCTCAGCCATTGCTACAAGACGCTTCGTGATTTCACCGCCAACGGAACCGTTGGCACGGGATGTAGTTTCAGCTCCCAGTTGAACGCCGAACTCTTGTGCAATTTCAAACTTCATTTGATCCAGAGCGGACTCACTTCCGGCAACCAGCAGCTCATTGGAAGATCTGCGGCCAGAAACAGTTTGGTTGTTTGTCGCCATGTTGTGTTCACCTCCTCTGTTCTTGAACATAGCTTGTACGATATACAAAGGGTTTATGAGCAGAATTTTCATTTTATTTTTGGGAATGTTTGTTATTTGTAAACATGGCCGCCGGCCGGACGCCAGAGGAAAAAGGTATGTTGGAAGACTTGTTGTTCCGGCAGGGAAGGTGTGTCTCCTTATACAAAGCGCTGCGGTCTGCGCTGGAATATGGAACAGGCATCTAGGACTGAAGTACTAGAGCGGGAAGAAATGATGGGAGTGGGAGGGAAGACAGGGTGATAAATAGGGAGGAATATCCCATGGTGATCTCAGTATATTTTTTGTAACATATATACACAGGGACGAATAGAGACCCCGGTTCAAGAAATGGAAAAATGTTAGCCGTACCAATTATATCGTTTTATATGTATATTTAATATAAAGGTTTTTTACTCGTCAGAAGCAACGGAATGCGACTGAACGAGCCTGCCAAAATGACGCGAGGGGGGAGATTATGGCAGACCAATTGCTGGATGATGCAATGCTCGAGGTGTATTTGTTTGAAGTATCGCAGCTGCTGGAGCAGCTGGAGGCGTCCATTCTGGAATGTGAAGAGTCCAACGCCTACCCGCCGGATACCATTAACGACATTTTCCGCATCATGCACACGATTAAAGGATCCTCAAGCATGATGTCGTTTCATAATATCGCCACTTTGGCACATATATTAGAAGATTTGTTTGCCCTGCTGCGACAGGAAAAGCTGGTGCTGCCGGACTATGCGCCGCTCTCCGATCTCATGCTTGAGGGTGTGGATTTCATTAAGGTTGAAGTGGAGAAGATTCGCAACGGCGACCCGGCCGATGGGGATTCGGCAGCCACTAAGGAACGGGCAAAGGCCATGCTGCAGGAGCTGCAGGCCATGTGCGGCGGTGTGCCGGAAGGGCAAGAGAAGGCATCTGCGCAGGCTGCTCAAAAGGCGGTTCAAACAGAAAAAGCCCACAGCTTTACTGCCGCGATTCACTTGGAGGATTGCGGCGGCATGGAGAACGTCCGTGCGTTTCAAATCATTCAACAGCTCAAGGAGCACGTTCCTGAGCTGACCTATGCACCGGCAGATTTGGCTGAGAATTTCGAAACGGCAGAGTCCATTCGCCTAAACGGCTTTCAGTTGTTCCTCGATACCGAAATGTCCTTTGAGGAGATTGAGCAGGAGCTTCGCTGCGCGAGCTACGTACGGGAGTTTCAGCTGGAAGGAAAGCAGGTGGATCCACCTGCTGTGCCTGCCGAAGGCGCACAGGGAGAAGTGCCGAAAGCTGCGCCAAAGGAGAAGGGGAAAGCGCCTGCCCATCAGTCCAACTTCATCAGCGTAAACGTGACAAAGCTCGATGAGCTGATGGATCTTGTCGGCGAGCTTGTCATTGCGGAGGCAATGGTGACGCAAAATCCTGAGCTGAATGGCCTGGAGCTGGAGCTGTTCTCCAAAGCGGCGCGGCATTTACGGAAGATTACGAATGAAATGCAGGATAAGGTCATGTCCATCCGCATGGTGCCGCTGACGAACACCTTCCAAAAGATGAACCGGATTGTCCGCGACATGAGCAAAAAGCTGGAGAAGGACGTGCAGTTGCAGCTGGTCGGCGAAGACACAGAGGTGGACAAGAACATTATTGAACATATTTCAGATCCGCTGATGCATATTGTCCGCAACTCTCTTGACCACGGTATTGAGCCAATCAGCGAACGTTTGGCAGCCGGAAAGCCGGCGCATGGTACGCTGACGCTCGAAGCAAAGAATGCCGGAAACGAAGTATTTATCTTTGTCAGGGACGATGGACGCGGCCTCAATAAAGAAAAGCTGCTGAAGCGGGCGCAGGAAAATGGCCTGCTGCATAAGAGCGAGAGCGAAATGAGCGACCGTGAAATTTATAATTTAATTTTCCTGCCGGGCTTCTCCACCAAGGAACAAATTACAGAATTCAGCGGCCGCGGCGTCGGAATGGATGTCGTCACGAAAAACATCGGCATCGTAGGCGGTACGGTGACAGTCGATAGCGAGGCGGGGAATGGCACAACCATCACCATCCGAATTCCGCTGACACTGGCCATCATCGACGGCATGAATGTCCGAGTGGGGCAATCGCGTTACACCTTACCGACAACAGCCATCAAAGAGTCGTTCCGTCCGGCCAAGCAGGATATCATCCGGGACCCGGCCGGCAACGAAATGATTATGGTGCGCGGCCAATGCTACCCGATTTTGCGTCTGCATCAGCGGTATGGCATTCAGGCGGACGTCACCAATGTGGAAGAAGGCATTCTCATTATGGCTGAGCAGGACGATAAGCATGTGTGCATTTTCGCTGATGAACTGCTCGGGCAGCAGCAGGTTGTTGTCAAAGCGCTGCCGGCCTACATCAAGAAAATCAGCAGCGTGGAAGGCATCACGGGCTGTACACTGCTTGGCGATGGCAGCATCAGCTTGATTCTGGATGTGTCAGGACTTATAGCATAAAGCAAGGAAGGGAGAGAGGACGATGGCAGAGCTGCTAGAGCAGTTTGAAGACACCCAGGCGGATAAATACTTGACGTTTGTGGTCGAGAACGAACATTATGGGCTGGAGATTAAGCATGTCACGGAAATCATCGGCATTCAGCAAATTACCGAGATTCCGGAAGTGCCCGGCTATATTCGCGGCATCATCAACCTGCGCGGCAAGATCATCCCGGTTATGGATGTGCGGCTGCGCTTCCACAAGCCGTTCCGCGAGTACAATGACCGTACCTGTATTATTGTCGTGGATGTGAAGGACTTATCAGTCGGCTTGATTGTGGACAGTGTATCAGAGGTGCTGACAATTGAACGGGACAATATCGTGCCGCCGCCGGAGCTGCGGCAGGGCACAAATAAATATGTAATGGGAATCGGCAAGGTCGGGCAGGATGTCAAGCTGCTGTTGGACTGTGACAAGCTGCTGCATGAAAACGAAGCGGAGCAGCTGCAACGCATATAAAATATTGGGGGAGGAACCATCATGAGTTGGTTTTATAACTTGAAAATTGGCCAAAAGCTTTTAAGCGCGTTCATTGTTGTGGCCTTACTTGCCGGTGTAGTCGGCACAGTCGGCGTAGTAAATATGAAGAGCATTGACAAATCGTATTCAGATTTGTATGTAAATTACGGCATGGCCATCGGCGATATCGGGAAGGCTTCTTCTGATTTTCAAAATGTCCGCGCTACCTTGCGGGATGTGCTGTTATCTAAGGACGCCAAGGAGAAGGAAGGCTATATTAAAAAGATCCGCGAAAAGGATCAGGCCATTGAAGAGAACCTGAAGTCGTTTGAGAAATCTGTTCAATCCGAAAAAACACGCACGCTGTTTGAAAGCTTTAAAAGCTCTTTGGCACAGTACAACACAGTCCGCGACAAAGTGCTGGATTTGGCACTTGCCGGAAAGAATGATGAAGCATATGCAATGTTAAAGAATGAAGGTCTGCAATATGCGCAGGATGCCAATAAGTATGTGGATGAGCTGTTTCAGCAAAAACGCGATAACGGCAGCAAGAAGTCTGATGAGTTGACAGCAACTACAAACAGTACAGTAACCATCATGGTTACGGTTGTAGTGGTGGCAGTGGCGGTCGCCATCTTGCTCGGTCTGTTTATCTCCCGCATCATCAGCAATCCAGTGCGTGAACTGGTGGGGGCAGCAGAAAAAATTGCCGATGGCGATTTGGATGTAGAGATTAAAGTGAAAACGAAAGATGAAGTGGGGGCGCTGGCAGCTGCATTCCGCAAAATGTCCGGCAACCTGAACCAGGTGATGCATGAAATCCGCACAGCGGCTGCCCAGGTTGCTTCCGGCTCCAAGCAGGTATCCGAATCCAGCATCTCCCTGTCTCAGGGGGCCACAGAGCAGGCGAGCTCCATTGAAGAGCTGACAGCTTCTGTAGAAGAAATTTCGGCCCAAACACGCTTGAATGCTGATAATGCGAACCAAGCCAATGACCTGGCAGAAGCGGCCAAGCGCAATGCGGAAGAAGGCAACAACCAGATGGGCGGCATGCTGAAGGCGATGGACGATATCAATGCTGCGTCCGAAAGCATTTCTAAAATTATTAAAGTAATTGATGAAATTGCCTTCCAGACAAACATCCTGGCACTGAACGCAGCGGTGGAGGCAGCAAGAGCCGGACAGCATGGCAAAGGCTTCGCAGTTGTGGCTGAAGAAGTGCGCAATCTGGCCGCGCGCTCTGCAAACGCGGCGAAGGAAACAACAGAAATGATTGAAGGCTCCATCAAAAAGGTGGAAGGCGGCACAAAGATTGCAAACGATACGGCAGCAGCTCTTGCCCGCATTGTAGAAGATGTGGCCAAGGTGGCAACGCTGGTCAACGGCATCTCAATCGCTTCCAATGAGCAAGCAATTGGTATCGGCCAAGTCAACCAGGGTATCATGCAGGTATCCCAGGTTGTACAAGCCAATTCTGCAACTTCCGAGGAAAGTGCGGCTGCAAGTGAAGAGCTGTCCAGCCAGGCAGAGCTGCTGCGCAGCAAGGTAAGCCAGTTTAAGCTGAAGAAAGCCTACCATGGCGGCGGCTATGGCGGTGCGGAAGAAGTGAATCCGGATGTACTGCGTATGCTGGACCAAATGTCCCAACAGGCTCCGTATGAAGAAGCCTACCGTGAGACAGCTGCCTCCACTTCCAAAAGAATTGCATTAAGCGACAATGAATTCGGGAAATATTAATAGTATCAGACTGGAGAGAGTCCCTGACTCTCTCTTTTTTCTAGGCAGGTGACAAGATGATCCCGATTACTGACAAAGAGTTTAAAGATTTGGCCGATTTTATTCATCGCAACTATGGTATCCATTTAAAGGAAGAGAAGAAAACAATCGTAATGGGGCGGTTGTATCAAGTGCTGCAGCAGCTGAATTTTGATAATTTCACTGACTATCTTCGCTATGTTCTGGCAGATCCCACTGAGAAGGCTGCCTCTGTTCTGGTTGAGAAAATTACGACGAACCATACCTTTTTTATGAGAGAAGCAGAGCATTTTCAGTTTCTTCAGCATAAGGTGCTTCCTTATCTGTCACAGACCATACGCGACAGGGATTTGCGCGTTTGGAGCGCGGGCTGTTCCTCCGGCGAGGAACCCTACACATTAGCCATGATTTTGGATGAGTTTTTCGGTCTGCAAAAAGGAAGCTGGGATACAAAGGTGCTGGCAACCGATATTTCACATCGTGTATTGGAGGCCGCAGCAAAAGGGACCTATGCAACAGAAGCGCTTGCATCCCTGCCGCCGCAATGGAAGCATAGATACTTCAAAAACAATGGCGATGGCACATCCGATGTGGTCGATAAAATTAAGCGGGAGGTCATTTTCCGGCGGTTCAATCTGATGGAGACCTCATTTCCGTTTAAACGCAAGTTCCATGTCATTTTTTGCCGGAATGTCATGATTTATTTTGACCAGAAGACGAAAACGGAGCTTGTCCGCAGGTTCTATCAGCACATGGAACCGGGCGGTTATTTGTTCATTGGCCAATCGGAAACCATTGACCGGGAGGCGGTGCCATACCGCTATATCATGCCGGCTGTATACCGGAAGGAGCAATGATGCACACGGAGGGAGGCGGACACGTATGAGCAAGCAAATTCGGGTGCTGGTTGTAGACGATTCTCTTGTGTTCCGGGAGGTGATTGCCAGGGGGATCAGCTCGGACCCTGCCATTCAAGTGGTGGCGAAGGCGACAGACCCGTTTGAGGCAAGAGACTATATTTTGCAGCTGCATCCAGACCTCATGATTTGTGATGTGGAAATGCCAAAAATGAATGGAATCGAGTTTATCCGCCGCTTGCTGCCGCAGTATTCTTTGCCTGTGCTCGTTGTCAGCACAGTCACGCATGCGGTATTTGATGCCATGAATGCCGGAGCGGTTGATTTCGTGCCAAAGCCAAATGCCAACTCTCCGGAGGATGTACGAAGGTTCATTCAGGACTTGATCGCCAAAATTAAGATTGCCGTTGGAGCCAAGATACCGGCGGATTCACAGCCGCAAGAGCGTATTACAGACACGGCGAAGCCTGTCTCGGACACAAGCATGATCGCGGTCGGAGCATCCACGGGCGGAACCGAGGCGTTCTTTCAAATGTTGCAGGCTCTTCCGGCTTCTATGCCGGGTATTGTAGTGGTGCAGCACATTCCGCCTGTGTTCTCCAATATGTTTGCGCAGCGTCTGAATCAATCTACCCCGTTTAGCGTCAAAGAGGCGCAGACAGGGGATTATATTGAGCCCGGGAAGGTGCTGATTGCTCCTGGTGACATGCACATGAGGGTGAAAAAGGACGGCGTGAAATACAGGGTGGAATGCTATGCCGGCGAAAAGATAAGCGGCCACCGACCCTCAGTTGATGTTTTGTTTGAGTCAGTGGCACGGGAGGCGGGGCGCCGGGCCGTCGGTGTCATCTTGACGGGGATGGGCTATGACGGGGCCAAGGGACTTTTGGCGATGCGGCGCAAAGGCGCGCGGACGATTGGACAGGATGAGGCTTCCTCAGTTGTCTACGGAATGCCAAAAGCTGCATTTAACATTGGTGCAGTAGAGAAGCAAGCATCATTGGCGCAAATTCCGCAGCTATTGCACAGGTGGACAACTGGACAGTAAGGAACATGTGGAAAAAATATGAAGAAATTGCTTGGCAAAGCAAATGCTGTAGCATATAATGAACGTATTCCATGTAAAAGGAGGCCTCTAATTTAGACGCTATGTACATCCCAAACTTTTCTCGTGCGTAAGCTTCATACGAAAAAAGCGCTCTGCCTGTAATCAGAGCAACGGGATGAGTATGTCTAAATGGAGATTTCCATCGTTTGATGCGGAAGTGTATTTGTGCTGCGGCACTCTTCTGTCCATCATTCCACGCATACAATGTCGCTTCGACACAGGCAGACCGCCTGTGTCTTTTGGTATTTCTAATGGAATGAGGGATGGATATGCTAGTACTGCAAGCGGAACAGGTGAGCGTGGAAATGGGCGCGCGGCTCGTTTTTGAGAATGCCGCCATTGAGGTGCATCAGGGAGAGAGGATTGCACTTGTCGGCCGGAACGGGGCTGGAAAGACAACGCTGTTGAAGGTGCTGCTTGGACAGCAGCCTGTATCGAAAGGAATTGTCAGACGGCACATTGTGAAGGAAGAAATTGGGTTCATGGATCAGTCTTCCCTGGCAGAGGGAGTAACGGCCCGCGAATTTGTAGAGCGGGAGAAACAGGCGTTGTTTCGCTTGAAGCGGCAGCTGCGGGAGGCGGAGCGCCTCATGGCAGACGGTGCTGCCGATGAAGCACTGCTTTCCAGCTATGCGAGTGACCTTGCGCAGTATATGGAGGAAGGCGGATATGGATGGGAGGCTGCTGTGGAGCGGCAGCTGCAGCAAATCGGACTATCGCCGGAAGTGTGGTCTGTGCCGTTTCAGAGCTTAAGCGGCGGGCAAAAGACGAGGGTGAAGCTGGCGGCCGTCATGCTGCATCAGCCAAAGCTTCTTCTGTTGGATGAGCCGACAAATCACATGGACAGTGAGACGATGGATTGGCTGGCAAATTGGCTGTGCGGCTTTCGGGGCGCTGTGCTGTTTGTGTCGCACGACCGTGCCTTCATAGACCGTGTCGCCGGGATTGTGTTTGAGCTGAGCCCGGGCGGCACGAAAAGATATGACGGCGGTTATTCTGATTACCGGCGGCAAAAGGAGCATGAGCGGAAAACGCAAGAAGCGGCATACGAGAAGCGGGAGCAGGAGCGCAAAAAGCTGCAGGAGGTCGTTTCCGGCTATAAGCAATGGCTGGACAAAGCACAGCGGAACGCAAGCGAGCGTGATCCCGTGGCAAAGAAGAAAGCGGCAAGACATGCGAAGCAAATCAAATCCAAGGAAAAAGCCCTGGAGCGCTTGGAACAGAGCAGGGTGCCAAAGCCGGAGGAGGGAGCGCGGCTCAAGCTGCAGCTTGAGGGCGGGGCTTTTTGGACGAAAACGATGGCGGCTCTGTCCCGTGTGCATTTTTCCTATGAAGGCGGCCGGGAGCTGTTCCATAATATCTCCTTTCAAGTGGAGCGGGGCGACCGCCTGGCTGTTGTCGGACCGAACGGAACCGGGAAGACTACGCTGCTGAAGTTGATTACGGGGCATCTGCGGCCAACTGCCGGGGACGTGGCAGCCCACCCCCATATGAGGGTTGGCTATTTCATGCAGGAGGTGGAAAGCCTGCAGCCGGATGAGACCATTTTGGAGCAGGTGCTGGGCCTCGCTGATATGAAGGAGTCGGATGCCCGCACCATACTGGCTTGCTTTCTGTTCCGCGGGGACGCTGTATTCAAAAGGATCCGCAATCTCAGCATGGGCGAGAAATGCCGCGTCGCCTTTGTGAAGCTGTATTTTTCGCACGCAAATTTGCTGGTTCTGGATGAGCCGACCAACTATTTGGATATTGAAACAAGAGAAACGATTGAGGAAGCGCTGTCGGTCTATCCGGGTGCCGTGGTGCTCGTTTCACACGACCCGTATCTGCTGCGAAAAACGGCGAACAAGGTGATCTCGCTCACCGGCGGCCGGTTCTTCTATTATCCGGGAACATATGCGGAATGGGAGGGACATGAGCAGCTGTCAGACGAGCTGCAGGCATTGCAAAATGAGCACAGCCGCCTGGCCCTTCACTTTACCAATCAGCTGTCGGCTGAAGTGCCGGCCGATGAAGAAGCGCAGCGCACCCATCTTCAGGAGCTTGCTCTGCTGAAGGTGCGGTTGTCTGCACTCGAAACAGAAATAGAGCGGAAAAGGAGATTATGATGGCACAAGGGAAGACAAATGCGATGCGTCTCTTGGACGCAAGAAAGCTGCCATATGAGGTCATGGTGTATGACAGCGGCGATGGCAAAATTGACGGTATATCGGTGGCGGAAAAAATCGGACGCAACCCGGAAATGGTCTATAAAACACTGGTCACACAGGGAAGCAATGGGCTGTATGTGTTTGTGATTCCGGCAGCGGAGGAGCTGGATTTGAAAAAAGCGGCCAAGGCTGCCGGCGAGAAGAAGATCGATATGCTCGCGGTAAAGGACCTGCAGAAGTTTACAGGCTATATCCGCGGTGGCTGCTCGCCTGTCGGGATGAGGAAGCAGTATCCGACCTTTTTGGATGAAAGTGCAGCAGGACTGGGGCGCATCGTAGTGAGCGGCGGCAAAATCGGGGTGCAGATGGAGCTGCGGACAGCGGATCTGCAAAACGCAACGGGGGCTGTACTGCAGTCTGTTATAAAAGCATAAAATGGGGCGGTCGCGATGCTTGGCGGCTGCCTGAAGGGGGAGGAAGATGGAGAAAACAGAGCTGTTGGGGCAAAAAGAGCAGCTGATTCCGTGGTACCGGAGTTTGGAGAGTCTGCCGGCGGCGCTTTGGCTGCGGCCGCTTCGGGAAGGCGGGTGGACAATAGCCGAGGTTGCCGCGCATTTGAAGGCTTGGGATGAATTTGTCATGGAGCACCGTCTGGTTTACATAAGCAGGGATGCGGATACTCCTCCTGCAGCAGTGCATGTGCAGGATATCAATGACGGAGCATCCCGCTATGCCCGATCCGGCATTTCCCGGGTGGAGCTGCTGAACCAATGCATCGCGGCGCGCAAACAGTTGGTGCAGGCGCTGGAGGCGCTGCCGGAGGAAAAGTTTCGCCGTGTTTATCAGATGGGCAGCTCCAAGGTGACGCTGGCACAATATGTGCAATATTTGATTGAGCACGATGTGCATCACCGGCAGCAGATTACTGCATTCGTCGAATCACTGGAGAACGGCGAACAGGATGAGGGGTAAGAGGAAACGGTATAGAAGAAGCAATCATGCCTGCTATTCGTACAAAATGCTTTTTTCGGATACAATACGCCTATACATAAGTGCCGGATCCCGCCGGCTTGATTACAAAAGGAGATTCGTATGAGTAAAATGCTGCAATCGCATCATCAGGCAATTGAATACACAAAGCGCAAGGTGCTCGAGGACCTGGACAGCTACTTGGGAGAGAAGGAATCATTGCCTTCTTATGGGCAATATGCCGCTGACAGAGAAACGTACATTGCACAAATCTGGACCAATGTCTGGCTGAACAAAGCGACGAACGAGGTGCCGAAAAAGGAAAAGAAGGCCTATTTGGCTGATCGGGGCTATGAAACCGAGAATGTGGACCGGAAGCTGATCAACCAGCTGTTCCGCAATGAAGTGCGCGATTATGAACCGTTCGACACTGCTTCCTGGATTACCGGCCGTTTTGCCGCAGACCATGAGGCATGGGAGCGGCGCTATGCCAAGGCCCGGAAAGCCTTCTTCCGCCAGCAGGAAGCCAAGCGGCTGGAGGAGGAGCGGGCAGCTGCGCTTTCCGCTTTGACGGGGGCAGTGGAGGCGGCATGGACACAACAGCAGACTTCGCTGTATGTGGAAATCCGCCACGGCATTGCCAAGCTGCTGCAGCAGGATTTGCGCACTGCCAATCGGTTTTATGAGCTGGAGCACCGGCTCATTTCCGCGGGTCCGCTTCATGCAAATGATTACCGGCAGCTGCGTGATTTTATGGAAGAGCTGACGGGCGATATTGTGGAGTACGTGGACTGGGGACGTGTCTATGAGGAGTATGAGCAGTATGAGTCCCGTTATGGGGAATGGGTGGAATCCTATGTGTATGATACGCTCACGGAGCGGCTGCTTGAGCAGCTGCCGGCGGCGGTAAAGGAGCAATATAGGGCTGCCTATGGCAAAGATCCGGCACAGGAGGTGATTGCCGCAAGCTTTGGGGACGATCTGGGGGATTTGGCGGAAGCATATTTTACAGCCCTTGCCGGCGAGTATATGGAGGATTTGCTGGCCATTGCGGCGCTGCCGTTTCATGCCGCTGAACAAAGGGAGATTTGGGAACGGGACGTAGCGCGGCACGAAGTGCGCAAAGCAGAGGAAGAGGCGGAGCGGAAGCGGCGCGAGGAAGAGGAAGCCCGTATGCTGAAGGACATCTTCGGACAGGAATACAGCACCTCGATGGAGCGGAATATCCGCTATGTCCTGCATATCGGCGAAACCAATACCGGCAAAACGCACCATGCCCTGCAAAGCATGAAGGGAGCGCCAAGCGGCTTGTACCTGGCGCCGCTCCGCTTGTTGGCGCTGGAGGTGTATGACCGTCTGAATAAAGAGGGAATTCCCTGCTCTTTAAAAACGGGCGAAGAAGAAAAAACAGCGCCGGGTGCGCGCCATATGGCCTGTACGGTGGAAATGTTCTATGAGAAGGATTTCTACGATGTGGTGGTTATTGATGAGGCGCAAATGATTGCAGACCAGGACCGCGGCTTTTCCTGGTACCGTGCGATTACGAGGGCAAATGCCAGAGAAGTGCACATTATCGGCAGCCGGAATATTAAAGAGCTGCTGCTGCAAATTCTGGGAGACGCTGAGTATGAGCTGAACGAGTACAGCCGCGATATTCCGCTGCAGGTCGAGTCGAAGGAGTTCCGGCTTTCTCATGCGGAAAAAGGGGATGCACTCGTGTGCTTCTCACGCAAAGAAGTGCTGGAAACCGCGGCCCGCTTGAAGCGCAATAAGCATGCGGTCAGCATGATTTACGGCAGCATGCCGCCGGAGACGCGAAAAAAGCAAATCCGCCAGTTCATTGCCGGTGAAACAAATATCATTGTAGCAACAGACGCCATTGGAATGGGATTGAACCTGCCAATCCGCCGCATTGTGTTCCTGAAAAATGAGAAGTTTGACGGGACGAGACGGAGAAGGCTGACCTCGCAGGAGGTCAAGCAAATTGCCGGACGTGCCGGACGGAAGGGTATTTATAACATCGGCCGGGTGGCCTTTACCGCTGATATCAAGGACATGGCCAAGCTGCTTGAACAGCCGGACAGACAGGTGGTGACCTTCGCCATTGCCCCGACCGCGGCCATTTTTGAAAGATTTCAGCGCTATTCGCGGGATCTCGGCTCCTTCTTCGAGCTGTGGGAGAAGTTTAAAAGCCCGAAAGGCACAGAAAAAGCCACGCTTGCGCAAGAACGGGAGCTGTATGAGCTCGTACGGGGCACCGAGCTTGAAATGCGTTTGTCCATGATGGATTTATATGGCTTTTTGCACTTGCCATTTTCCACGAAGGACCCCGGCATGACGGAGCAATGGCTGCAAACCATTCTGGCCATTATTCATGGCACCGAGCTTCCCGAGCCGCGCATCAAAACGCGCACGTTGGAAGATTTGGAGCTGTCATACAAGGCGATTGGCCTGCACCTGCTATTCCTGTACCGGCTGGGGCGGCAGACAGAAGCGCTGTACTGGGAACGCCTCCGGACAGAAATCAGTGACGGGGTGCATACCCATTTGCAGCGCGAGGTCAAGCAAGGGGAAAAGGAATGCCGGCGCTGCGGCAAGAAGCTGCCGGAGGAGCACGCGCACAATATTTGCGACGCATGCCATGCGGCGCGCAGCCGGAAGTCTTATCCGGGCCGGTACCGCGGCAAGAATTCCCGAAGATAAAAACAGGCAGTGGCGCTGCCTGTCTCCTTGTATTTTCTGCGTTTCATGTATGGGAAGGGACAGATTCAGGAAATGATTGCTTTCATCCTGTATACATGGCAGACTAGAAAGGAGACATGCAGATCTTTCTGTTCATGGACAAATTAGAAAAAGGGCATATAGGTGACCATATGATAGAAGTAAAAACCTCCCCACTCAGTGACGGCGAATTCAACAGAGGCGTATTTGCGACTCGGGATATCAAGAAAGGCGAACTCATTCATGAGGCTCCTGTCATCGCGTATCCGAATGACCAGCATGAGCATATTGAAAAGACCTTGCTGGCAGACTACACCTTCAATTACGGAGCAAACCACTCAGCCATTCTGCTGGGATATGGCATGCTGTTCAATCATTCTTACAAGCCGAATGCAACCTATGATATCAGCTTTGAGGATCATACCTTCAAATTCTATGCTTACACGGATATTAAAGCCGGTGAAGAAATTCTGATCAACTATAACGGTGAAGTGGACAACGATGATCCGCTTTGGTTTAACGAAGAAGAGTAAGAAAAAGCCGTCCGGATGGCAGATTTGGGCGGCTTTTTCTTACTGTAGGGCATACAATCAGGGTGTTGCATCAAGTAAATGGTGCTCGTACATTGGTTCATTCTGGTATGATGAACTCATTTATAGAAAGTTTTTTGATTTCATGTACCATAAAGAAGACAGAACCGTACAATTTAATGAATTCAGGCTGCGATATGTATAAGCCTGACGAAGTTGTCGCATCATACGAGTGTTATAGTAGAAAAGGAGGGGATCCCTATGGATCAACGCGTGAATCCGGATAACCGTGCTGACAATGCGACGCATCTGGCACAGCATATCCGCAATACGGAAGAAAACATGCAGCAGTCTATGGAAACCATGAGAAACACAGAAAGCCCGACCATCAAGGCGCAAATTCAGGAGAAGAATGCCCGCAGAGAAGAAGCAATTGAAGGTATGCGCCACGAGCTTGCTGACGAACAAAATCAATAAAAAAATGGACCAAGGAGCTCCTTGGTCCATTTTTTTGAAAGCGCATTCCTTCTATTATATAGTGGGACGAAGAGGCGGATTGTAAGCAGCCGCCGGACACAGCGATAAATAGGAAGAGACCCTGGCGTTCTGTGTGAACACCAGGGTCTCTTCCTATTGAAAGCGTTCTAATACTGAGAAGAATTCTTTTGTAAACTGGTAAAACGATTTCTCTGACGGGGACAGCTCGCGGTTTCTGGGAACAATAATGCCCACTGTGCGCCGCACCGGCGGTGATTCAACCGGAATTTTCACAGTAAAACGCGGCGGTGTATCGGAGAATGTGCTGTCAGGGAGCAGGCTGACGCCGATCCCGGCGGAAACCAGCCCCTTAATCGCGTCCATATCTTCTCCCTCAGATTTGATATTCGGAACGAAGCCAGCCTGCCTGCAGGCATCCACGACAATCTGCTGCAGTACATATCCTTTTGGAAACAGTACAAAATCCTCATCTCGCAAATCGCTTATATACAGGCTGCTCCGGCCGGCGAGCCGGTGGCTGGCGGGAAGCAATGCTGACATATGCTCGGTGAACAAAATGTGTGTGTCGATGTCCGTATCCTTTGCGGGCACCGGTCCTAAGAAGGCAATGTTAATGTCTCCGTTTTTTACCGCATCGATCAAAAAAGAATAGGAGCCTTGACGCAGGTGGAAGGAAACATACGGGTGCTGATTCCGGAAGGCGGAGACGACACTCGGAAGCAGTTGGCTGGCCAGACTTGTCGGATAGCCGATTTTGATGGTGCCATGCTCCGGGTCCAAGTATTCGTCAACCTTCTCCTTGGCGTAATCAATAGCCTTCATTGCTGTTTTCACATGTGTTAAAAAAATGCGGCCGATTGGAGTAAGCTTCACATTTCGGCCGGCGCGTTCGAATAAAGTCACACCAAGCTCCGCCTCGAGCTTGGCAATTTGCAGGCTGATGGCGGATTGTGCCACATGCAGGTGCTCAGCGGCTTCCGTAACGTGTTCACGCTCGGCCACTTCCATAAAGTAACGAAGCTGCCTCAGTTCCATGGCTTCCCCTCCATTTCATCTCGAAACGAGATTGTTTTCATCTAAATTATATATTGTATATATGATTCTGAAAATCTACAATTAAAAACATGTAAATCGCTGGTGAACAGAGGAACCAATCGGGGGGAGATAACATGACATTCCAACAACTACCAAAGGCGCAAGGTCTCTATCGTCCTGAGTTTGAACACGATGCCTGTGGGATCGGATTATACGCTCATATCAAAGGAAAAGCAACACACGCAATCGTGAAGCAGGGCCTGCAGATGCTTTGTCAGCTGGATCATCGGGGCGGACAGGGCAGCGATCCATATACAGGAGATGGCGCCGGCTTAATGGTACAAATTCCAGACGCATTTTTCCGGTCTGTTTGTACCGATATGGAACTTCCTGAAACAGGGCGCTATGGCGTCGGTATGCTCTTCTTTGCAAATCACGAGGCAGAGCGCCAAGAAATTGAGTCTTATATGAACCATATTGTAGCACAAGAGGGACAAACTCTGCTTGGCTGGAGAACAGTACCAATTGCTCCCGGCAAAATCGGTACAGTGGCCCGCCAAACAACACCGTTTGTACGCCAAATCTTTATCGGCGCAGGTGAGGGTGTACAGGATGAATTGGCATTTGAGCGAAAGCTGTATGTGATTCGCAAGCAGGTGGAGAATTGGGTGGCTGCAGGGGGCAAGCAGATGTATGCGGCGAGCTTTTCCAGCCGGACCCTTGTATACAAGGGATTGTTGACACCGGAGCAGGTGGATGCATTTTATTTGGATCTGCAGGATGAGCGCTTCACATCCGCATTTGCCCTGGTGCATTCCCGTTTCAGCACCAATACCTTCCCAAGCTGGGAGCGTGCCCATCCAAACCGTTATCTGATCCATAACGGCGAAATCAACACACTGCGCGGCAACATCAACTGGATGAAAGCGCGGGAGCAGCATTTCATTTCCGAAGCATTCGGCACTGACATGGAAAAGGTATTGCCGATTCTTGATACAACTGGGAGCGATTCCTCCATTCTGGACAATGCGCTGGAATTCTTGGTTCTGGCGGGACGGAAGCCTGCACATGCTGCCATGATGCTCATTCCGGAGCCATGGACGGAGAACCCGCACATGACAAAGGAAAAGCGTGCGTTTTATGAATATCACAGCTGTCTGATGGAGCCATGGGATGGTCCTACTGCCATTTCCTTCACAGACGGTAAGCAAATCGGTGCGATTCTCGACCGCAATGGTCTGCGCCCTGCCCGTTATTATGTAACGAAGGATGATTATATCATCTTCTCTTCTGAAGTGGGCGTTGTGGACGTAGAGCCGGAAAATGTGCTGTATAAGGAGCGCTTAAGCCCGGGCAGAATGCTGCTGATCGATTTGGAAGAAGGACGCATCGTTTCTGACGAAGAAATCAAGTCACAGATGGCAGAGAGCCAGCCATATCAGCAATGGTTGGATGAGCAACTGGTAGCATTAAGTGAAGAAATAGTGGAGGAAGCACCGTCCGCAGACTTGATTGTCCGCCAAAAAGCGTTCGGCTACACCTATGAAGATATTCAGAAGTGCCTTCTGCCGATTGTGGCAGAAGGCAAGGATCCGCTTGGTTCCATGGGCAACGATATGCCGCTGGCAGTCCTGTCTGACCGTCCGCAATCCTTGTTCAACTATTTCAAGCAGTCCTTTGCTCAGGTAACAAACCCACCGATTGACTCCCTGCGCGAGCAAATCGTCACATCCACAGTGAGCTATTTGGGTGCTGAGGGAAGCCTGCTGCATCCAAATGAGCAGAATTGCCGCCGTATTCAGCTGAAGACACCGGTGCTGACACCAGGGCAAATGTCACAGCTGAAAGCACATGCATATGGCTTCAGAAGCCAAACGATTCAAACATTATTTGCTGGGGACCTGGAAGCGGCATTGTCCCGCATTTGCACAGAGGCGGATGCTGCGATTGCCGCAGGGGCAAGCCTGCTCATTCTTTCAGACCGCAATATGGATGAAGAGAATGCTGCAGTGCCGGTATTGCTGGCGGCAAGCGCGCTGCATCAGCACCTCATCCGCCAAGGAAGCCGGACAAAGGCAAGCATCATCGTTGAAACAGGAGAGACGAGAGAGGTGCATCACTTCGCTGCTCTGATCGGCTACGGTGTGGATGCCATCTATCCATACCTGACTTATGAAACATATGCGCAGTGCATTGCCGCCGGCAGCTTGAGCGTTTCCTATGAGACAGCTGTGAGCAAGTACGTCTATGCGGTTACAGAAGGTGTCGTAAAGGTTATGTCCAAGATGGGCATTTCCACGGTGCAAAGCTACCGCGGCGCACAAATTTTTGAAGCAGTGGGCATCGGTCAGGAAGTGATTGAACGCTACTTCGCCGGCACAGCATCCCAGCTTGGCGGAATTGGCTTGGAAACAATGGCGAAGGAAACCTTGCTTGTCCATCAAAATGCGTATGCTACAGCACAGGATACAGCACTGGAGTCCGGCAGTGATTTCCAATGGAGACGAAATGGCGAGCACCATGCGTTCAACCCAAAGACAATCCACACGCTGCAATGGGCCTGCCGCAAGGAGGATTACGGCCTGTTCAAGCAGTTCTCAGAAGCTGCAAATGAAGAGAGAATCGGCTTCCTGCGCAACCTGTTCTCCTTTAATGGTGCACGCAAGCCGCTGCCGATTGAGGAAGTGGAGTCTGTGGATTCCATCGTCAAGCGCTTCAAGACGGGCGCCATGTCCTTCGGTTCCTTGAGCCAAGAAGCACATGAAGCGCTGGCAATTGCGATGAACCGCCTTGGCGGCAGAAGCAACAGCGGCGAGGGCGGCGAGCACCCAAGCCGTTATGAGCTGGATGCCAATGGAAACAACAGAAGAAGTGCCATTAAGCAGATTGCTTCCGGCCGTTTCGGCGTAAAGAGCCACTACCTGGTAAATGCGGATGAACTGCAAATTAAGATGGCACAGGGAGCGAAGCCGGGCGAAGGCGGCCAGTTGCCGGGCAATAAGGTATACCCATGGGTAGCGGAAGTACGCGGCTCTACGCCGGGTGTGGGATTGATTTCTCCGCCGCCGCACCATGATATTTACTCCATTGAAGACTTGGCACAGTTGATTCATGACTTGAAAAACGCAAACCGTGCAGCACGCATCAGCGTCAAGCTGGTGGCGAAAGCCGGCGTCGGCACGATTGCGGCCGGCGTAGCCAAGGGAGCTGCGGATGTCATTGTCATCAGCGGGTATGACGGCGGAACAGGCGCATCGCCAAAGACTAGCATTAAGCATACAGGTCTTCCTTGGGAGCTTGGTCTGGCAGAAGCACATCAAACGCTTATGCTGAACGGCCTGCGCGACCGGGTTGTTCTGGAGACAGACGGCAAGCTGATGACGGGCAAGGACGTTGTGATGGCTGCTTTGCTGGGCGCGGAGGAGTTTGGCTTTGCAACGGCACCGCTCGTGGTGCTCGGATGCGTCATGATGCGCGCCTGCCATTTGGATACATGTCCAGTCGGCGTGGCAACCCAAAATCCAGAGCTGCGCGAAAAGTTTACCGGCAATCCCGATCATATCGTGAACTACATGCGCTTTGTGGCGCAGGAAGTGCGCGAGCTGATGGCGGAGCTTGGGTTCCGTACAGTGGAAGAGATGGTTGGACGTACAGATGTACTGGAGGTAAGCGAACGGGCGAAGGCACATTGGAAGGCGGGTTCCCTGGACTTGACAGCATTGCTGCATCAGACAGAAGGAGCACGTACCTTTGCAACGCCGCAAAATCATAAGATTGAAGAATCTCTGGATGTGCGGGAAATCCTGCCGATCGTGGAAGCGGCACTGGCAAACGGAACACCTGTGGACGCATCTTTCCGGATCACAAACATTAACCGGGTAACCGGAACAATTGTCGGAAGCGAAGTATCCAAGCGCTACGGCGAGGAAGGTCTTCCGGAAGATACAATTACCCTGCGCTTCAACGGATCTGCGGGACAAAGCTTCGGTGCTTTTGCACCAAACGGCATGACGATGATCCTGACAGGCGACACAAACGACTATATCGGCAAAGGCTTGTCCGGCGGCAAGCTGATTGTCAAAGCGCAAGAGGAAACACAGCTGTTTGCTGGAGATAACGTCATTGCCGGCAACGTGGCCTTCTATGGCGCAACAAGCGGCGAAGGCTATATCAGCGGCCGGGCGGGCGAGCGCTTCGCTGTCCGTAACAGCGGCGCGAACCTGGTGGTGGAAGGAGTCGGCGACCATGGCTGTGAATATATGACGGGCGGACGTGTAGTCATCCTCGGAAGCGTCGGCAAGAACTTCGCGGCAGGTATGTCCGGCGGAACTGCTTATGTGCTGGCTGATGACAAGGAAGCATTTGAAGCTCTTTGCAATACAGAAATGGTGGAGCTGGAAGAACTGGCGGCATCCGATTTGGCGGAGCTGCAGGCATTGCTGCAAAACCACCTGCAATATACAGGCAGTGTAAAGGCTGCACACGTGTTGGAGCATTGGAATGAAGCGGCAGCAAAATTTGTCAAGGTCATTTCAAAGGACTATAAGCGCATGATGAATCGAATTCAAGAGCAAAAAGACGCCGGCTTGACAGAAGCAGAGGCTGTCATGAGCGCCTTCTACGCGAATGCCAAGCAAGACAAGGCGCTGCAGAAGGTCGGACAGTAAGGGGGAGAAGAGAATGGGAAAAGCAACAGGATTCATGGAATATACGCGGGAAAAGACGGCTGAGCGAAATCCTCTTGCCCGCCTGAACGACTGGAATGAATATGCGGCGCCGCTGTCTGATCAAGCGGCAGAGCGGCAGGGGGCGCGCTGCATGGATTGCGGCACTCCGTTCTGTCACATGGGCATGGAGCTTGAGCGGGTGACAACAGGCTGTCCGATTCACAACCTCATTCCGGAATGGAACGATCTGGCCTACCGCGGCCGTTGGCAGGAGGCGCTGGAGCGCCTCCTGAAAACAAACAACTTCCCGGAATTTACGGGACGTGTATGTCCGGCGCCTTGCGAAGGGTCTTGCACGCTGGCAATTGCCGACCCAGCAGTCGCAATCAAAAGCATTGAGCGGACGATTATTGACAAGGGCTTTGAAAACGGTTGGATTCAGCCGCGCATTCCTGTGCAGCGCACCGGCAAAAAGATTGCTATCATCGGTTCCGGACCGGCTGGTCTGGCTGCTGCTGACCAGCTGAACCAGGCAGGACATTCTGTGACAGTCTACGAGAGAGCAGATCGTCCGGGCGGCTTGCTGATGTACGGCATCCCGAACATGAAGCTTGGCAAGGATGTAGTGGAACGCCGCGTTCGTCTGCTGGAGCAGGAAGGCACTGCGTTCATCACGAACACAGAGGTCGGCAAAGATGTTACGGCTGAAGAGTTGAAGGCACAGTACGATGCAGTTATTCTGTGCACAGGCGCGCAAAAGCAGCGTGACCTGACAGTGGAAGGACGGGAAGCAGAGGGTATCCACTTCGCCATGGATTATCTGACTAAGACAACGAAGAGCCTGCTGGATTCCGGCTTTACGGAGAGCGGATCCATCAATGTGGAAGACCAGGATGTGATTGTGATCGGCGGCGGTGACACAGGTGCAGACTGCGTAGCAACAGCGCTCCGCCAGAATGCCCGCAGCGTGGTTCAGTTCGGCAAGCATCCGGAACTGCCGGCAGTGCGTGCCATTGAAAACATGTGGCCTGCTTATCCGAACGTGTTCACGCTCGACTATGCTTATGAAGAAGCGGCAGCGAAGCACGGCAGCGATCCGCGCCAATACTTGATTCAAACGAAGAAGATTGTAGCGGACGAGAACGGCCATGTGAAAGAACTGCATACAATCGGTATGGAAAAGGTAAAGGATGAGAACGGCAGCTACGTGTTTCACGAAGTGCCGGGCACAGAAAAAATCTGGCCGGCGCAGGCTGTCTTCATCGCAATCGGCTTCCAGGGCACAGAGCAGCCATTGCTGCAGCAGTTTGGTGTGGAAGCAGTGAACCAGAAGGTGAAAGCAGCCTACGGCAAGTTCACGACAAACGTAGAGGGCGTATTTGCGGCAGGAGATGCACGCAGAGGCCAGAGTTTGATCGTTTGGGCCATTCACGAGGGACGCGAAGTGGCGCGTGCCGTGGAAGAATATTTGGCAGCGAAGCCGCTGCTTGTCTGATAACAGAACAGGGACTGGGGGTGCTGTGGCACCTTCAGTCCCTGTTTCGTTTTGCCTCTTACTTTTGCTTCAGATCATCGGGGTACACAATGGTATCAAAGACCTGCTGAGTGTCAGCATCCTTCAGTTGAACGGTGACCTTGTTATTGCCCGGCGTTACGCCCTTATAAAGCTGATGGAGCATGCCTGACATGCCCAAGCCGGCTGTCGGAAAGGATTTGACGCTGTTCTGATAGGCAGCCCGGTCAACGGTGATGGTGAATTGAGAAAAGGATTTGTTGTAAGTGACATCTTTTACGAATCCAAAATTCTTGTTATTCTTCAGGTTTGCGGCATTTTGGGCAATGGTGTTTTCAAGTCCCCGCATCAGTTCTTGGCGCTGCGTTTTGTTCATGCTGTAGGTGAGGGAGCCGTCCGCATTTCGGGTGGACGTAATGGCCCCGCGCTTTTCTGCCTCGGTAAACATAGCATTCATTTGTTTGTTTTGCAGCATAGAAGCCGGCACTTTCACAGATGTCTGCTTCAGGCCGTTATCAATGGCAGAGCGCTGTTCTGTGTTCAGTCCGGCATTGTTTTGGCCGCTGGCGTTGTTTTTGTCATTTGCGGAGCAGGCGCCTAAAGCGAGAAGTGCTCCGGCCAATAGGGCACAGGTTGTCTTTTTCATGCAATTGCCTCCTTAAGAGCTGTTATCCTTAACATGGGAGGAATTGCGTTTCTCTATGCATGGCTGCAGGAAGACTGCAGGAAAAAAGGAGCTTCAGGCTGGTATCCTGAAGCTCCTTTGGGGAGGCGCGCATGTCCTATTCGAGATTCGCATGCCGTCCGTACATCTTGTTTGTATCCAGTCCCTTCTTTTCCATAAAACGCAGAATGACCGCATCATAGAAGAGAAGGAGGGTTTGTTCGAATAAAGAACCCATGGGCTGGATTGTTGTATAGTCGCTTTCAGCCTGGTCCTTTGGCGAACCCGGCAGCGTTACGGTGAAATCAGACAGCTTCCCGATTGTGGATCCGGGAAAAATAGTCACCGCAGCAATCGTGCCGCCGATTGCTTTTGCTTTCTCGGCAAGGGAGACCAAGCTTTTGGTTTCTCCGGAACCAGAGCCGATGATAAGCATATCATCCGGTTCGAAGTTTGGCGTCACCGTTTCGCCGATGACATAGGCATCAATGCCCATATGCATCATGCGCATGGCAAAGGACTTGGCCATAAAGCCGGACCGTCCGGCACCCGCGACAAACACCTTCTTGGATTCCAGGATGCCGGTTACGAGCGCTTCTGCTTCTTTATCGGAGATCAGGGCTGTGGATCGTCTTAGTTCTTCTATTACAGCCGCCAGATACTGTGCTGTCTGCATGGAATCAGCCTTGGGCAACCGGCTGCTTCATCATTTGCTGCATGGCCACCGCTGCAGCCTTCTTGTCAGCTTGGCTTGTGATGCCGCCGCCTACAATTACAAGGTCGGGCTGTGCTGCTACTACCTCAGCCAATGTATCCAGTTTAATGCCGCCGGCAATCGCCGTTTTCGCGTTCTTCACAACACTTTTGATGGTTTGCAGATCCTCGAAGGAATTCTTGCCTACTGCCTGCAGGTCATAGCCAGTGTGTACGCAGATGTAGTCCACACCCATTTCATCCAGTTCCTGCGCGCGGCCAGCCAGGTCTTTGACTGCAATCATATCAACCAGAATCTTCTTGCCTTGCTTGCGTGCTTCCGCAACTGCGCCCTTAATGGACTCGTCTTCCGCAACTGCAAGAATCGTCACGATATCTGCGCCCGCTTCAGATGCCTTCATCACTTCATAGCCGGCTGCGTCCATGATTTTCAAATCAGCCAATACTTTTAAATTTGGGAAAGCTGCCTTTACTTCCTTCACTGCGCGAAGGCCTTCATTAATGACAACGGGAGTACCGATTTCCACGATATCAATGTGATCCTCCACTTCTTTTACAAGCTCGATAGCTTCCGGGATGTTTACCAGGTCTAGTGCCAATTGCAGTTCCATATTTGTGTCTCTCCTTCTCTGTATGGGAATGCTGTACCGAGACAGCAAGAATTTGTGTAACCAGCGTTACGTATTTCAGTATACTTTTGATACAAACTATAAAAAAGTACGCACTTTATTTTTACATAGTGAGGGAAAGGATACTTGGTATCATCGGAGTAAGTGTGATTTTGAGAAACCTTTCCTGCATAAAAGCAGAACTGTCTCCTATAAACCGGACTAGGGCTTGTGCAGATAGAGGAAAGCAGAAATCAAAGCTTTGGAAAAAAATTATTTTTCTTTTTTTGAAAACGACGGACAGAAAAAAGAACCTCCCTTCGAATATGTATAGTGAAAGCAACACAAGCTGTTTTATCATTCCGTTTTAATATCTGTATATGTATCCAACAGCGTTACATACACTAAAGGAGGAATACAATGATGCTGGATTACGCACAAAAACAAGCAAACTATGAAGATATCGCCGAGCGACTACGAGTGATTGCTCATCCTGTCCGTCTGGAGCTGCTTTCCATTCTGCTGCAGCAGCCGCAAAACGTGACCTATCTGTACGGCAAGCTGGGGCTGCCGCAGTCCACAATTTCGCAGCACCTTGCAAAGCTGAAGGCAGCGGGGGTATTGCGCGGCGATAGAAAAGGGCTGGAGATTTTTTACCGTGTAACTGACAACAGCATTCAGCATTTAATGAAGGTATTGACGTAAGAGGGGGCCGGTGGACTCCCTCTTTTTATATGCCCTTCTGTCCACTCTCCAGAAAATATTTCCACACTAAAAGAATGAAAGAAAATTGTGGACAAGCCATCATATGCCGCCTTGGCGGGAAGGATAAGGCGGAAGACAAGAATAGAATCAGGGAGGGTTGTCATGATTCAGCCAACCGGATACTGGACCTTTTTCTGCAATACGAAGCAATGGGATATTGAAGTGGATTTGTCGCGTGTGTCCGGCAATCCGTACGATATTTTCTCAGTCACCCGCTGGCAAAAGGATTGGTTTCGGAAGGGGCAGCTTGGTCTGGTCCGGGTAGGGATGGACCAGCGGACGAAGGATCAGCTGAAGGGGCGGCAGCGCCTCAAGCGCGGCATTTATACCATCGCTGAAATTCTGGGAGAGGCATATCCGGCTTCGGAGGACAGGGGGGCTTACTGGACCGGCCGGTATATTGTGGACATCAGGTATGTCCGTAATCTGCTGCAAACCCCCATTTCCTTGCGGTATTTTCACGAAGATACACCTGAGTACGATAAATATCTGGTGCATGGCTTTCAAGCTTCCTCCATGCCGCTGAAGCCGGAGGCCTTCGCAGCCGCCGTTGCTGGAGCAGGCGGGGCAGATCTGTTGGACTTGGAGGTAAACCGAAGCATGGTGCAGGTGCAGGAGGAGATTCTGGATGTAGAGCGTATCTATCAGGATGCGGTGCCGGAAGTGCAGGAACGGATCAGCCGGTATATTGAGACAGGAAGGGCGGCTGAGGAATACAAACAGCTGCAGGGATATACATGCCAAATCTGCGGGGCAATGGGAATAGAGCTCCCTTCCTTCCAAACGAAATACGGCAGACCGTACATAGAAGTACATCACATTATGCCGAAGGGTCTTGTAACTCATAATCTGCTTACCGTTTGTCCGCTGCACCACCGTCAGCTGCATTATGGCAACGCCGAGGTGCTGGAGAACAGCAAGGAGAGGATTCTGCTGCAGATTGATGCTCAAGCTGTAGAGATTCGGAAGGGAGCTGTTAGGTTTTAGTGAATACGTATCATTTTCCCTGCCGTGCAGAAGGTGGAGGCTGGTCGATCTTCCGTCCAATCCACCTTTCAAAATCTTTATGTGCGGCATAAGAGAAGTCTGTGCTGAACCGATAGAAATGCGGAGAGCTGTCCCCCGAAGGAGCGTGAATGGAAATTGTATACAAGCCAAGTGTGCGGGCGCATCGGCAACATTGCGGAGGTTCGAGTCCTCTCGCCTGCACCAAAAGGGGCTCGATGGACAGAAATAAGGTGGGGGTGTACGGCAAGAGCATCATTCCTCGTCACTGTGTTTGGCCGGCAGACAGTCAAAGAGTTTCTCAACCTGTTGGTCAGGTGCGGCTTCATACAGAAAGTCGTACCGTATCCGCAGGGAGGCTTTATACTGAGCAATCGAACCAGGTTGTTTTCTCTAACCATATAAGAGCAGGCTGCTTTGTCATGAATATACATTTGTTTCTCAAATCTATTGACACTGCTTTCATAGTTAGTATAATAGAGTTGTATATCACATATGCGGTCGTGGCGGAATAGGCAGACGCACCATCTTGAGGGGGTGGCGGGCATAGCCCGTGCGAGTTCGAGTCTCGCCGACCGCACCATGCGGAAGTAGTTCAGTGGTAGAATACAACCTTGCCAAGGTTGGGGTCGCGGGTTCGAATCCCGTCTTCCGCTCCATACGGGGCCTTAGCTCAGCTGGGAGAGCGCCTGCTTTGCACGCAGGAGGTCAGCGGTTCGATCCCGCTAGGCTCCATCAGAAGAAAAGGATCAGTTCCATGTGAACTGGTCCTTTTTTGTTTTACTTCTCATATCCCTTGCGCTGCAGCGGGATGTCTTTGCCGGCCACATTTTCCATGACACCATCCACCGTACCTTCTGTGTAAGCATCGCTCACCTGTTCGTGGGTTGTCGCAAACCCCTGTGACATGTTGTCCTTCTTCTTGTAATCGCTTGTATCATACATGCGGTCAGCCAGCTTCTCGCTTTGCTGGTTGTTGTTTGCCATTTCCCTCACACTCCTTTCGCTGTTAGTATTGCATCCCATATGCATTTTATTCCACGGTGAAAAAGAGATAACAGAAGTGGGAAACTATATCAAATTCATGAATATACAGCCTAATCCATATATTTGTAATTGATAAAAAATTCATAAAAGTATGTAAAAATAGAATCCAGTAGATTATAATAGGCAATATAAATGTTCAGAGGAGGATGAATGATGAAAGGAAGAAAGACAATCCTTACGATGCTGCTCTCTGCCACGCTGGCGTTGACAGCAGGCTGCGGTGCAAAAGAAACAGCAACAAGCGGAACAAGCGAAGCCAAGACAATCCGGGTGGGTACAGATGCGGCTTACGCGCCGTTTGAATATCTGGATGGCGGCAAGGTTGTTGGCTTTGATGCAGATTTCCTGGATGCGGTCATGAAGGAAGCCGGACTGAAGTATGAATTGAAAAATGTCGGCTGGGAGCCGTTGTTTGCATCCCTGAAGACGGGCGAACTGGATATGGGCATTTCCGCTATCACTATCAATGATGATCGCAAAAAGACATATGATTTCTCTTCGCCCTACTACGAGTCCACACAGATGATCATGGTGAAGGAAGGTTCTTCCGTCAAGAAGGCAGATGACTTGAAGAGCCTGAAGAAAATCGGGGTGCAGACAGGTACCACGGGTGCAGAAGCGGCTGAAAAGCTGGTAGGCAAGAACAGCGAGAGAATTTCCAAGTACGAAAATACGGTGCTTGCCATTATGGCGTTGAAAAATGGCGAGGTGGACGCAGTTGTTGCCGATAATGGCGTTGTAAAGGAATATGTAAAGAACAATCCAAAGGAAAAAATTGTCGCCATTGAAGACAAGGCAAGCTTTGACTCTGAATTTTACGGTTTAATGTTCAAGAAGGACAGCAAGGACCGTGACAAGGTGGAAGCTGCTGTGCAAAAAATAATGGAAAATGGCAAATATACAGAGATCTACAAGAAGTGGTTCAACACAGATCCTGATTTGGAAGCATTGAAAAAGGCAAAGTAAGAATAGAAACAGGAATCCCCCGCCCTTGGAGAAAGGAGCGGGGGATTCCTGTTTCTTTTTGCTATGAAAGCCTGCCGTAGCCCAAGAAATGCTTCTTGTAATAGGAATTATTCATATTGTCGATGCGTACCTTGTCCTTGGAGCTGCTGGCGTGGATGAAGCTGCCGTTCCCCAGATAAATGCCCATATGTGAAGGCCCTCTCTTGTAGGTATTCTGGAAGAAAATCAGGTCACCTGGTTTTGGGTTTTTTGTACGCTTGGCCTGGGACCAATACCCCGCCACGTTTGTCCGTTTCATGTCATACCCATTCTTGGACAGGACATAGAAAATGTAGCCGCTGCAGTCGAAGCCTCTTGGAGTTGTGCCGCCAAACACATATGGAGTGCCTATGTATTTTTTCGCAAAGGAAATGATATGCTCCGCTTTTGCCGGGGCTGCCGGCCTCTGCTTTGTCAGGTAGCGGGAGTGCACATAGCCTGTCTTGCCGTTTGCCTCAATCTTTGTCCAGTCGCCTTGTGCCGCCAAGACGCGCACCTTTGTATGGTCGCCCAGTTTGGCTAATACAGGGGATGTAGTGGATGGGGACTTGCGCAAATGCAAGCTGTTGTCAACAGATACATACTTGTGAGAAATGGGTGCCGCAGCGGCTGAGGCCGGCGCAGTTGAGAATAATAGAGTAATAGAGAGAAGAGATGCAGCAAGTGCGGTGCGTTTCATGTGTAAATGCCTCCTGATTGTTCTGGTTTGTAAGGCAAGTATAACAAGAATTCAGACAATAAAAGCGATTTCAAAGAAGATGTAAACGAGAAGTAACGGTTTATTAATAATAGAGCCAAGAAATTCCCCTGATGGAACAATATTCTTTAACAGGAATTTCTGGAATTTTATAGAATAGAATATAGTAGAAGCTAAAGCAAGAGAATTGTCATTCTTTCGTGAAAAAGGGGGACTGGGTGTGATGGAAAATCAAGAAAAGCTTCGCCGTATTCAAGGGCTGGCGCAAGAGATTGTGGAGACGCTGCTCGAGGAATCTTTCTTCAACGATCAGCCTCATCTGCGCCACTCGGTTGAGCATTTGGCCAACACGGTGGCTGCATTGACAAAGATTCAACTGGAAGAAGACAAAAATATGGAAGATACCCTCCGCTATACAGTCTCCAAAATGAAAATTGCAAAAAATGCAGTGGATCAGGAAAAGAAAACGAAGCAGTTCAAGAATCCTGTATAAAGTCTGACTCCGGTCAGGCTTTTTTGTTTCTTGTTTGTTTTGCCGGCGCATACAATGATAAAAGCATACGAGAAGGAGGCTCCCGTCTGTGAAGCTTCAACGCACGCTGCATCCAAATGTGTTAAAACGTCTGCATCATCTTGTCTTTGTCGGCAACATTGTGGAAACCAATGAAAAATCCTTCCGCATCCAATGTCTCTCGCCCATCCCCAAGCTTATTACTGAAGCCATTGCGGCGGAAGGAAATCCGGTCCGTCTCTCAGGCTTGCGCTCGCTGCCCCAAAACGAAAAGGTGCTGCGGGATGCTGCAGACCTGAAAGCAAGCTTGTTTTTATTTCGTCTCCGGCATGGGAACAAGCACTTGTACGTAGAACTGATAGCCGGAAAAGCAGAGGAGGCTGCTTCCTTCTATGAGATTGTACCGGCACCTTACTTAGGGGTGGGACAGACGAGGGAAATGCTGGAACGGAAGCTGTGCAAAGGGTACGTGTCCTTTCTGCTGCCGCGCTACAGCAGCGATCTCGGCATGCCCGAACTCATGTACTGCCAGGGGCGTCTGTATGGCCGGCTTTCACTGAAATCCACTGTCAGCTCTATCATGTACCGGGAGCAGCACCGGAATGTGGTGTATTATGATATCGAGGATTGGGATGCATACGTGTCGTGGAATGTAGATGATGCCTTGTATTTCATTCAAAAGGATCACTATGACATGATGAGAGAGGAAACAGAAAAACAAGGAGAACGGCTGATCATGCCGGATGTGAAGCAGCGTGCCCCGGCAGAAGGGGCAGATACTCATGGGGAAGCTGCTTTTTTGCGGCAACTGCAGCTGCAGACGCGGGAGAAGGGGCTCTATCTGGAGCTGACGGATATGATAAACTTCCATACGTGTGTCAAAACCGGGCGGATTACCATTGTCGGCGGGATGCCGGGGATTGGGAAGTCCAAATTTGTGAAAGTGTACGCTGAGGCTATGGGCTTGCGGCACGGGCGGGAGCTGTTATGGCTTCCCATTTCTCCTTCGTTTCAGGAGCCGCAGGACTTGCTGGGCTACGGCCATCCGAATGGTTCCTTTATTCAAAGCGAAACCGGGCTGGTGCCGTTTTTATTAGAAGCGGAGCGGCATCCTGAACAGCTGTACATGGTCGTATTTGATGAAATGAACATTTCACATGTCGAGCATTGGTTCACCCCTTTTCTGTCCTTATTGGAGCTGGAGCCGGAGGCGCGCATGTTAAAATTGCACGCACTTGCGGATTCAGAGGTGCCGCAGCAGGTTACAATCGGCAACAACGTCATTTTTGTCGGTACCGTGAATTTCGACGAAACAACGAAGGAGCTGTCAGACCGCCTGCTGGACCGGGTGAATATGGTGACGTTCGAAAAGCCCCCATTCCGGGAGGCTTTTGTGACAGCCGGCGCCCGCAGGGAGACGGAGCCACTGAGGTCCTTCAACGGTCTGTTCGCACAATGGAGCCGCACTGATGATTCGCTCTCCTTTACGGAGGAGGAGCTGGAGCTGCTGGATGCGCTGCATGCGTGTTTGCAAAAGCATGATGCGGCCAAGGGAGTGTCCTTTCGGGCGGCCGCCGCCATCGGCAGCTACCTGGCCAACCTGCCAAAGGATGAGGACGGCAATTGGCTGATCAGCAGGGAGGAGGCCTTTGATCTGCAGGTGAAGCAGCGTATCTTGACGAAAATACGCGGGCTGGAGCATGCTGTTGCGCCGCTTGTCCAGGAGCGCGGCCGAAGGGAGGAATCGCTGCCGGAGCTGCTGCAGTCTCCGCTGGCGCAGGATGTTTCCACATTCACGCACTCGCTCGCCTTGCTGCGGCAGAAGGCGCGGGAACTGGAGCTGTACGGATATGCCAAATAATGAGGCAACAACTTTCATTATCGATACAGCGCAGCTGCTGCCATTTTCTCTGCGTCTCATTGTGGGAAACGGGGAGAAGGGGGAGGTCATCCCGCTGACACACCTTTGCTGTTCCCTCCGCCACATTGAGATCTGCATTTATGACGTGCAGGAGCTGAAGCCTTTGCGGCTGCAGCTGTCAGGGGAAGCAGAGCCGGTTTTGTTTGTATGGAACAAGGTATATGAAGGCCGGAAGGAAGGGCAGGAAGGAACGTATGAGCTGAGCCGCAAGCAGCCGGCAGCTTTGCTGTATGAACACGGCAAAACAGATTATGCCTATCCATGGCGCTGTGGGCTGTATCACTTTGAGGTGCAGGTGGGAGAAGAGACGTATTATGGGGCGTTTCGCATTACCCCGAAAAATTTTCAGGATGAGGGCCTCTCCTTAATTCAGCAAACCGTTGAGAAGGTAATGGGGAGTCTCATCATGGATCGCGGCCACTATAAAAAGACATTTTCCACCTTTGCCGATTTGGAGGACCATCCCTGCATGGAGGCAATCCGCGCGTTGTCTAAGCAGGCATCCCGGATTTTGCGTCTGTATGCGGAGGTGCTGCGGGGTGAGGCGAGGGAGGTCATCTACGAGCGAGGGCGCCAGTATCGAAAGCAGAGTCCGTACACATTGCGGAAAAACATGAAGCTGGAGGCCCGAGAGGCGCAGCTGCACTACAATCGGTATTACCAGGACACGAGCGTGCGGCTGCGCTATATTCAGCAGGAAACGCGTTCCTTCCTGTATGAGCTGCTGCAGCTTGTCCGCTTTCTTGGGAACACAATTGAAAAAATAGAACACATGCAGGAAAGCAGCAAAGCGGAAAAGCAAGCTGTACAGAGCATTTTGCAGACGATTGAGCGAAACGGCTCTGTAACGGATCGGGATAAGCAAAAGTACCGGAATATTTTGCCGCTTAAGGATACGGATGTAAAGAAAGCAGCCGTGAAGCTGCGGGAATACAAGGTGATGCAAAGCATTCTGCAGGGGTTTCGGCAGCGCATGGAGTCCTTGTACCGCCAGCGTGAACCAGGCGAAGAGCTGCAGCTCGCGCCGCCTGCCTCGCTGCGTCCGCAGGAACGGGAGTATGTGCGCCTGCTCAAAAGCGGGGAGCCGAATGCAGGTCAAACCTCAAAGCCGACCTTCCTGCTTGTCCACAAACCAACCTTTTTATTGTATGAATACTACATGTACTTTGCGGTCATTGAGGCAATGCAGGAGCTGGGTTTTCGTGCTGCACCGTCTGTTGCCGAGCAAATTCAGACCCACTTTTATCTCGATGGCCTGCAGGATGGCACGACCATTGTGCTGGTAAAAGGAGACATACAGCTGCGCATTGCGTTTAATGAACTCATTGAGACACATCCGCTTATTGCCCTCAGCAAGGGCAGCAATTTTTACAATGGAGAGGATACGAAAAAGCCGGACATTCGCCTGGATTGTTACAGGTGCACGGAGGGCGGGGAGGTATATCAGTCTTCGGTCATCATCGAGGTGAAGTACAGCCCGATGTACAATATTTTTCAGCCGGTCGGCAATACCAAGGCAACAGAGCAAATGTATAAGTACTGGTCCATTAAGCATGTACGGGAGCAGGATGGAAGGCGGCAGTTTCATCGGCGGGCCATCTATGAGGTGATTTGTGTGTACCCGGGCAGTCAAATGCACCCCAGAAGAATTGACACAGGCTGCGGAATTTTCCTGCAGTTTTATCCGTATTTGACAAAGCAGGGACAGGAGCAGGTTGTAGGGAAGCGGGAGCTGCAACGCATTATGCGGGAGTGGCTGGCGCTGGAGGATTGACAGGCCAAAACAGGAGGCTGCTGATTGTATCTCCGTGCAGGAGCGAAGCGTTCTCTTTACAGAGGCCGCTTTTTTTATTGGACTTATGCTTGCCAAAATTGGGCAATATACAGCATATATGCCAGAAATCAGGTGAGTGTATGAAACAAGCAGCAGAGAAGCTTCTTTCCCTCTGTCTCGGCACCAACTTGGACATGCTTCGCAAAGAGCTTGGGGATAGTGCGGATGTGTCCATCCGGCAGGTTGTCCTGGGGGAATCTGCCCAGCGGGCTGCCCTTGTAAGAATTGATGGAATATCCGATGAGGCGGCTGCCGCCGATGGAATTCTGCAGCCGCTCCTCAAGGCACAGCGGCGGGTGGAAGGTCCACTTGCGGCAGGGCTGCTTCAGGAAGAAGTTTTGACGGCGGGCGGTCTAAAGAAAATCGGCACACAGGAGCAGGTGCTGGAGGCCATTTTGGAAGGCGATACCGTCCTGTTTCTCGATCAATGCGATGCCGCCATTGCAGTGCATACAAAGGGCGGCGAGCAGCGGGCGGTGGCAGAGCCAACCACACAGACCGTCATCCGCGGCCCGAAGGAAAGCTTCGTAGAAAATATTCGCACGAATACAGCGTTGGTCAGAAAACGGCTTCACAGTCCAAAGCTGCGGGTGGAGAAGCTGCTCGCCGGTTCTGTCTCGCGTACGAAGGTTGAAATGATGTATATGGAGGGGGTGGCAGATGGGCAGACGCTTGCGAAAATCCGGGAGCGGATCAACCGGGCGCAACTGGATATGGTGCTGGAATCCGCTTATATTGAGAAGCTGATTGAGGATCGAAGTGATACCTTGTTTCCGACGATTCTGAACACAGAGCGGCCGGATGCTGTCGCCGCTAATCTTGCGGAGGGGAGAATTGCCGTCTTTATTGACGGAACGCCGTTTGTCCTCATAGCCCCGGCTTCCTTTTTTCAATTTTTTCAGTCGCCGGAGGATTTTTACGAACGCAAATATATCAGCTGGTTCATCAGAGGGGTGAGGTTCGCTTCCTTTTTTATCGCTCTGCTCGCCCCCTCTGTTTATATCGCGCTCATTACCTACCATCAGGCTATGCTGCCGACACGTCTGTTGATCAGCCTGTATGCGCAACGCGAAGGCGTCCCGTTTCCATCAATCGTGGAGGCTTTTATCATGGAGCTGTTGTTTGAGATTCTGCGCGAGGCCGGTGTCCGAATGCCGCGGGCTGTCGGGCAGGCTGTTTCCATTGTGGGGGCGCTTGTATTGGGGCAGGCAGCGGTGCAGGCCGGACTCGTCTCGACAGCTATGGTAATCGTGGTGTCGATTACAGCCATCTCCAGCTTTACACTGCCGGTGTACAGTCTGGCTGTACCGGCGCGGCTGTTGCGCTTCACCCTGATGTTTGTGGCCTATTATCTCGGTTTTTATGGTCTGCTGCTGAGCATGCTGGCGATTGTTGCCCATATTTGCAGTCTGCGGTCAGTCGGTATTATGTATGTAGCGAATTGGCTTCCGTCATCACCTGGAGCCGCACCATATCGCGGAAGCATAGCCCGCATCTTTAACGTGGAGGAACCGCACCGGTGCCAGAAAGGAGGGCAGGAAGAGCCATGAGAGAACGGGCTTTGTATGTGCTGTTGTCCTTTCTGTTCGTTTTGAACGGGTGCAGTTCACAGGCAGAATTGAATGAACTGGCTGTCATTGTCGGGCTTGGCATTGACCTAATCAAGGAAGATGGCAAGCCGATGTATCAGGTAACCTTTCAAGTGATTGACCCGAATCAGGTAGGCAGTCCGCAAAACGGGGGAGGATCAGGAATTCAAATCGTGAACGTCAGCGCCAAAGGGCGCAGTTTAATCAGTGCTGTCCGGGAGTCAGCGCGTAATTTATCCCGCCGCAATTTCTATGCCCATGCTTCCATCCTCCTTATCGGGGAAGAGGCGGCACGTTTCGGGCTGGAGGAAATTATGGATCTGGTTGAGCGGGACCAGAGCATCCGCACCAATATTCCTATGGTGATTGCCCAGCATACAACGGCACTTCGCATTTTAAATGGCCTGACCGCCCTGAATAAAATACCGGCCCAGTCTGTGATCGGAAAGCTGGAGAATACGGCGGAAATCTTGGGTGAGAACAGCAAACTGCTGGTGCACGATTTTGTCTCGACTGTTTCCATGCCGGGACGGAACCCTGTTGTAAGCGGCATAGCGGCAAAAGGAAAGGCAAGTCAGACAAGCAAGCAGGCATATGTGGAGCAATCTCATCCGCATGCAAGCAATGTGGGAGGCCTGGGAATATTCGACAATCAGGCGAAGCTGATAGGCTGGCTGCATCATACAGATGCGCGAGCCGTGCTCCTTGCGGATAACAGAGTCCGATTCTCCGCAGTGTCAGTCCCTTGCGGCAAGAAACGGGGAATACATACAGAAATTGGCCATGCCAAAGCAAAAAAGCATGTGGATATGAAGCAGGGGCGGCCGGAATTTCATTTGGACCTGTATGTAGAGGCCGAAATTGAAGGGATTGGCTGCCGGAGCTTTGAAGTTGCTTCGCCAAAGGCTGTCCGCCAACTGGAACAGCAAGTCAGCCGACAGCTGGAGAAGGAAATGCAGCATGGATTTCAAACGGTGCAGAAGATGCAGAGCGATGTGTTCGGATTTGGAGAGTGGCTGTACCGCAACCAGCCGCGGGTATGGAAGAAATATGATCAGGATTGGCCGAGGCTGTTTGGGCAGGCAGATCTCACTGTCAAGGTGCAGACAACCATCCGGCGCTCCGGCATGATTCAAAATCATTATCCGCTCATTCAGTAAGGGAGATGAAGGATGAAAGAGAAACTGATTCCGTCAGCAGAGTTGTTTTGTTTGCTCTTGATGTTTCAGCTTGGCAGTGCGGCATTGGTTGACATCGGACGCGATGCCGGGACGGACGCTTGGATTGCTGTGCTGGCCGGCACAGCAGCCGGGCTGATTCCGATTTGCTTGTATATCCTGCTGCACCGGCAGTTGCCTTCGGAAACGCTGGTCGGTATGCTGCGTACAGCCTTTGGAACATATGCGGGGGGCGCAGCCGGGGTGTGCTATATTGTGTATTTTCTCTATACTTGCTCCCGTGTGCTTCGGGACTTCGGTTCTTTGCTGATTCTGTCCGCTTATCCAAACATATCCCCCATGATGATCAACCTGTTTATGATGCTTACAGTGGTGTACGTCACCAGCCTTGGCATGGAGGTCTGGGCGAGGATGTCAATTGTGATTACCGGCATCATTATTGCCACGACTATGATCTTGGTCGCTTTGGAAGTAGCATCAGGCATCATCCACCCGAGCTATTTAAAGCCGTTTCTGGAGAATGGGTGGAAGCCGATTTTTCGGATTGTATTTCCGCAAATGATTACCTTTCCATTTGGAGAGACAGTGGCTTTTCTTATGCTGTTTCCATATGTCTGGAGACGCAGGCAGGTAGGGAGAACTGTCATTGGCGCCACGCTGCTGACCGGACTCACGCTGAGCATCCTTGCATGCTTGCATGTCACCATTCTTGGTGCGGAATCAGTCAGACACGCCACCTTCCCCATTTTAACAGCGGTCTCTCTGATTGACATCGGCGATTTTCTGGAACGGCTTGATGCCTTTGTGGTCATTGTAATGGTGCTGCTTGGTTTCTCTAAAATTATGATTTTTTTTGCCGCGGCTCTATTGGCAGCTAAGGAATTGTTTTCCATTTATCAGCCCGTTCCGTTTGCATACCTGTTGGGGGCGGGCGTGGCTCTGGCATCCTCGCTCATTGCGACGAACTTCGCGGCGCACCTGCAGGAAGGGCTCCGGTACGTGCCGTATGTTCTGCATCTGCCTATGCAATTTGGGCTTCCTCTGCTGCTGTTGGCCGCGCTATGGATGAAAAACAGGAGTCACTCCTGAGCGCGCTCCTGTTTTCTTTTGTATGTTTTTACGCTTAGAAAGCATACACATGCATAAAAGAAAAATGCCAAGGCATCTTCCCCGTCCAGCCCTCTCCACATATCCAGAACGGCTTGAACGGAGTCGGCAAATCTATACCCTTGAATGAAATCCATGAGCATGATGAGCAGCAGTAACAGCAGAATGAGGCCGGCTGCCGGCACAGCAGATGTCAACACAATCACCCCCTGTCATTAGCGTGAATTTTTATTTGGCATTTCATGTATGCAAAATGAATATTTTTTAATGGATATACAAGTAAGAAAGAGTTATGATAGATATTGAAAGCGCTATCAATTTATATAATATAAGACGTTTTTATAGAAAATGAACAGAGAAAAGGCAGGGGATGGGAATGTTTGAACGGGTGCATAGTCCAGAAGAGCATCTTGTGTTTGAGCAGCTGTGGGGAGATTTCTGCGAGGAACGAAATCTCGTATTTATTGAACGTTGTCTGCAGCCGGAGCGTTTTTTGCTGGTCGGCGAAGGCGGCAAATATATCGGCACGGTGGAGTGTGCCCGGTACAGCAGTCCAGAGGAGTCCAATTCAGAGTTCTTTTATCCTTTTTCCAAAAATGCAGCCTTCATGGAAATTCAGCATAAAAAGGTATACGAAATCGGCAAACTGAGCATCAACAGGCAATATCGGGGCCGGGGTCATTTTAAGCGTTTGGCGGCCATTCTGTTCATTCATGCGCTGGAAACAAGGGCAGACTGGTATGTGGCTGCTGTAACAAAGCGGATGTATATGTATCTTCGTTTTCTGGGATTTCGGATAGAGCCAATCGATGAAGTCTTCTCCTTCACAGGGCAGCTGACGGGGGTGCCTGTGCGGATTAACGCGTCACAGGCCATACGGCATATGTATTCCCTGAAGGAATTCCGCGATGTCATCTTAACGGATACCCGCGCGCAGCAGCTGCTGAAGGAAAACAGCCGGGGCCTCTTGCTTGGATAAATTGCCAGTATAAGAGAATGTTCGCAAACCTGTCACAGAACTCTTTGTCTCCCTGTGATTTCCATCACACCCAGTTCCCTCTATTTCTTCTATGATAAAGGTGTGAATCAGATTTAGAGCGAAGGGATGAGATACTATGTTCTGTCATCAATGCGAACAAACGCCGACAGGCGGATGTAAGGTAATCGGGGTTTGCGGGAAAGATGAAACAATTGCAAGCTTACAAGATATTCTGGTATTCGGCTTGAAGGGGATCGCGGCCTACCGTACACATGCTGCACAGCTTGGTTATACAGATCCGTTCGTGGATGCGACAACACATGAAGCGTTGTATATGACTCTCACAAACTCAAACTTTAATTTGCAGGAGCACTTCGATATGGCGATGAAGGTCGGCCAATCCGCTATTCGGGTCATGGAGCTGCTGGATCAGGCGCATACAGACCGTTTCGGTGTGCCGGAGCCTGTGAAAATCAGCCAGAACAAAGTGGAAGGAAAAGCAATTGTTGTGACAGGGCACAATCTGTTTGCATTGGAAGAACTGCTGAAGCAAACAGAGGGCCTCGGCATCAACATCTATACACACTCTGAAATGCTGCCGGCGCACGGCTATCCGGCATTGCGCAAGTACGCGCATCTGAAGGGGAATATTGGAAAGGCTTGGTACGATCAACGCCGTTTGTTCGAGAAATTCCCGGGTGCCATCCTGGCAACCACAAACTGCGTCATGCCGATAAAAGGTACATATGCAGACCGCTTCTTCTCCTACGAAGTGGCCGGCTTGGAAGGTGTGCGCAAGATTGAAAATGAAGACTTCAGCCCGCTGATCCAAAAGGCGCTGGAGCTGCCGGAAGCAAATATGGAGTCTGAGGAAGAGCTGTCCACCGGCTTCCACCATAACACAGTGCTTTCCATTGCGCCGGAAATTATCCAAGCGGTGAACGAAGGCAAAATTCAGCGATTCTTTGTAATAGCAGGCTGCGATGCGCCGGGCAAGGGCGGAGAATATTACCGCGAGCTGGCAACATCACTGCCGCAGGATACAGTAATCCTGACAACCTCTTGCGGGAAATTCCGCTTTAACGACGTGGATTATGGAACGGTGCCAGGCACAGACATTCCTCGTTATATTGACCTGGGACAATGCAACAACTCTGTGTCTACCATTAAAATCGCAGCGGCATTGGCAGATGCCTTCGGCTGCAGCGTGAATGAGCTGCCGGTAAGCATTGTCCTGTCCTGGTTTGAGCAAAAGGCGGTCGCAATCTTGCTGGGTCTGTTCAGTCTCGGCATTCAGGATATTCGCATTGGACCAAAGCCGCCGGAGTTTATCTCTCCAGGAGTACTTCAGGTGCTGCAGGAGCAGTTCAATCTGAAGCTGATCACAACTGCTGCGGAAGACATGGAGGCTATGCTGTCTCCGGTGAACGCATAATAAGACAGGAGGGATTCGGCTTTTGTCGAATTCCTTTTTTTATGCAAGGATCCGAGGCTGTAAGAGGGTAAAGCTGTATGCAGGGTGAGAAGAACACCGCCCCTCAGCAGCGTAAAAACACCCTGACTGCCGTCAGGGTGTTCCCTTATAAGCCGAAGACGCTGAAGATGGCGCTGCGGCGCTTTGGTTTCTTGATTTGCGGAAAATCCCCCGCTGGAGGGACAGGAATTTTGCGTGCTTCCAGCTGCGCCACCGCCTCCTCCAGACGATGTATGCGCTGCTGCATTTCCTCCATTTCCCGGCGGTGCTGCAGGAGCTGATAATTGACAACATCATCTGCCTTGCCGCGCATATATTCCTCATTCCGTTCTATACGCAAAACCAACGCTTCCAATTGCTCCTGCAGCTGCTGCAAGGCCTGTCCGGATACAGCAGGAGGCGGTGTCTGCAGTCCCTTCATCTGTTCCCGCAAGGCGTGAAAGGCTTCCTCGGACACGGCAGATGGAGCCGGCTGCAGCGCTTGCACCTGTTCCTGCAAGGCATGGAAGGCTTCCTCGGACACGGCAGATGGAGCCGGCTGCAGTGCTTGCACCTGTTCCTGCAGAGCATGAAGGGTTTCCTCAGATACAGCAGAAACGGGAGTTGGCTGCTTGCGCAAAGCCTCTACTTCTGCTTGCAGTGCCCGGAACTGCTCCAACGGGACGAACTGTGCAGAGTCTGCGGCTGAATCGGGCTTCTGCCGGCTGCCGCGCAACTCTGCAATTTGCTGCTGCAGCTCCTCCAGCTGTGAAAGGGAAGCGAACTCCCCCGCAGGCAGGGCGGCAGCGGCAGCCTCTTGTTCAGCCGCATATTGTTCCTGAATTTGCTGCATATCTTCTTCATTGAATATATAATGACCGAGTTTATTTTGTTTTAATTCAATGTTCAACTGGCGCACAATCCGCTTCACAACCTTCGGGCTGACCCCCATCATTTCGGCAATCATCGGAGTTTTATATTCCATGGTAACCCCTCCACAAGTTTTGTTTACTTAACCATTTCTCTGTTCCTGTAAGCATCCCTTCCAGCTTGACAAAACAAGTGCGGAATCGGCAAAGAAAGAAAAAATGCGCAGACGGACGCAAAAAATGTCGGGGTATGGGGAGCTGTTTTACAGGAAAAGAAGCAGCTCCATGAACGCGAAAATGAGAATGAGAGACAACGAGGGCCTCATACATTAGAAGTAAAAACAGCAGGAGGTGGCTCCTTGTCTGTATGATACAGGCGGGGAAAACATATTTGGACATATTGATTGTATGTGCTTTAACCGGCATGACGGCATTTTTTGCAGTCAGTGAGACAGTGTTGACGAAAGGACGTCAAGCGAAATCCCAAAAGGTAAAGGAGTATGCGGAGGATTATGTTCTGCTTTGCAGGTTTGGCATTGCTGTGTCAGCCATCCTTCTTGGCTGGACCGGAGCGGCTGTTTGGAATCTCTTGCATGCTTGGCTTTTGGACCGGGGCGTGGGAGCGGCTGCTTCTTTTCTTGCTGCCGTTTGTCTGAGTTGTGCAGCACTTTTGTATGTCATGCTCGGCATCTTGATCCCGAAAGCTTTTGCCGCGCGGCACGCGGAAAAATGGGGAGGGATTGCTGTTCCATTACGGGGGATGCGCTGGTGCCTGTACCCGCTGCTGCAGCTGATGCGCTTGTGTGTATTTCTGCTGACAGGACAAAGCAAAGGCTTGGATGCAGCCGCCAGCCAGCCTGCCCATTCGGAGGAAATGCTGCGCGAGCTTGTCGCTGAGAGCTTTGAAAAAGGAGAAATCAATCATTCAGAGTATAAATATGTGCATAACATTTTTGAATTTGATAATCGGATTGCCAAGGAAGTTATGGTGCCGCGTACGAAGATGGCTGCGATGGATTGCAGCACCCCGCTGCGGGAAGCCATGAAAATGATGTCCCTTGAGCAATATACCCGCTATCCGGTATACGACGGCGATAAGGATCGTATTATCGGGCTGATTCATTTTAAGGATGTGTTTGCAGAGGCTGGTTACGGCGGCACGCAGTCAATCCGGCCGTATGTGCGTCCAATTATTCAAGTAATTGAATCCATGCCCCTGCAGGACTTGCTGGTGAAAATGCAGAGGGAGCGCACACACATGGCCATTTTGGTCGATGAGTATGGAGGGACATCAGGGCTTGTGACAGTGGAAGATATTTTAGAAGAGATTGTCGGGGACATTCAAGACGAGTTTGATGTTGATGAAATGCCAGAAATTCAGCATATTAATGAAGAGACCGCTGTTTTGGAGGGGAGGGTGCGGGTAAGTGAAGTGAACCGCTTATTCGGTCTGTCTATTGATGACAGCGAGGTGGACACCATTGGCGGTTGGCTGATGGCAGAGCATTTTGGCGCCGCGCAGGATGATTGCATTGAGGTGGATCGGCATACATTTCGCATCATAGAGATGGATGGACATTGCGCCAAGCGGATTGAGGTTACCAGATCCCCCCAAGAAGCGGCCAGGCTGATAGCCTTAAGGCAAGTTACCTGAGCGGAGCCCCGGCGGACGGGTTTGTCCGCCGGGAGAATTTCAATGCCAGGAGTACTGTTCCCGCTTCCACACTTGATCATGCACAAAAATTTCAGCCCGGTCCACGGCAGAAGCATGTGCCAACAGCAGGCCAATTGGAGTGTCGTGCTTTTCATTTTGGACAATTGTAAAAGGGATATTCTTCTTGTTCGCCAACTGGATATACTTGGACAAGTATGAATAAGCAATGGATCCATTCAAGAGCATAGTCAGGGAAGCATTCTGCTGCAAACAGGACTCCAACTCCGGATACACGTTCGGTTCCATGACTTGTCCTTTTGTTAAAGCCAGTTCAGCCCGCTCGCGCAAGGATCCGAGATAGATGTGCCGTTCTTCCGGCTTATTCTCCCTGGACCCGTACATTCCTTCTTGAAGATACTCTTCTATTTCCTTTGGCGACATATATGCACCTGCCTTTCCTTCTTACTCTGCGCGCCACACAAGAAAAACATACAAAGGATATATATGAAATTATGAAATAATAGATTGATAATTCGGAATAATGCGCGTTCAAGCTCTTAACGCATTCCTTATTTTGTGATAAGATGCATAGTATATGAAACGATTCCTCCGCTTGTCCGCAGCGGAAGGTTAGGGGGTCATTCCAATCGTCAGTGATATTGGACAGACATTTTGTACATACTTGCTTGAGAACAGCGGGCAATTGATGCGAGAGTGGCAGGAAAAGGCTATTTTCGTTACTTATGATCCTTTTCAACAGGAAATGAGCGATAATGGGAGACAGCTGCTGTATTTCTTGGTGGACTTTCTTGCAGATGAGAGGCAAATTGAGGATTTGCGGCCGTTGTGTGATAAGATTGCGGCTGAGCGGGTACAAGCGTATGGGAAAATTGGTGATTTTGTGTATAATGCCAATATCGGCCGCAGTGTGCTGCTTGATGCCTTATGCCGCTTAGACGCGGGGAAATCGGAACTGCAAGTGCTGCTGCAAAAAATTCAGGAAAGCTTCGATTATTTTGTCTATTACACCGTGCTGACATACTCCGATATTGTTTCACGCAATTTAGAGGAGAAGCAGCAATTTATTGATGAGACACACAAGGAGCGGTTGACCATCCTCGGACAGATGTCAGCCAGCTTTGTGCATGAGTTCCGCAACCCGCTGACTTCCATCATGGGCTTTGTGAAGCTGCTGCGAGGGAGCTATCCTGACCTCCCTTATTTAGACATTGTCTCTCATGAGTTGGATCAGTTAAACTTCCGCATTTCCCAATTTCTTCTCGTTTCGCGCAAGGAAATGTGGGATGAAAAAGAAACCTTCATGCTGAGAGATTTATTTGGTGACATGATTCAATTCTTGTATCCCAGTCTGGTGAATGCGAACGTGGAGGTGGAACAGCAGTTTGTATCACCAATTCAGTTTACGGGATATCGAAATGAAATCCGCCAAGTTCTCCTGAACATCCTGATGAATTCCATTGATGCGTTAGAGTCAGTGGGGCGTGAACGAAAAATTGTGATTCGTGCTTTTGAGGACCAAGAGGGCATTCATATTACCATTCAGAATAACGGCCCTATGATCCCGGCAGATCGCATGCGAACCATCTTCGAGCCGTTCGTCACGACGAAGAAGCTGGGTACAGGCATCGGTTTGTTTGTGTGCCGGAAAATTGTGGAAAAGCACCAAGGGAGCATTTCCTGTGAGTCGACACCGGAATGGACAAAGTTTATCCTTTCCTTTCAGAAGCAAATATGATAAAAAGAGTCTACAGTGATGTAGACTCTTAGTTTGTCAGGAATAGAGCTTCAAGCTTTGGTTCTTTGCCTGTGAAGCCGACAGCGCAAATGGAATATATTTTGTTGGCTTCAATTTTGGCATCCGGGAGAGAAAGGACTACATCCTTCTTGCCGGCAAGGCGGACTTCCAAGTCGGTGACACCGGGACTGACCTGCAGGTATTCTGTGGCTTGCTTGAAGGACACGTTCGGCAGGATGACGTCTCCGCCCTGATTGGCAATGTCGACAGCCGGCGCATCCGGTGACAAGTGGATGAAGCGCACCTTTGCCTGGCCGTAAGGCAAATATGTGGAATCGGCAAATGCCAGCAGCTGCAGCTTTGCCGCATCTCCGGCAGCTGCAATCGTGTAGGCCATGTTGCTCATCACTGGCACAATAGCAGAAACTACAGGTGTTGTCTGAGTGCCTGCCGGGTATACGTCAATCCTGTATTGGCCTTGCGGAACGGCAACGTAGCTGCTGAATTGCTTAAACGTTACATTTTGCAGGGCGCGTTGCCCGTTGATATACACATCGACGGCTGGGGCATTCGGTGAGGCGTGGAGCACGCGCACCTGTGCCGGCTGGGTGCCGGACGGCTGCTGCGGGGCTCGTCCTTGCTGATAGGCGCGCGATAGCTTTTGCACTGCTTCATAGTGCTTCAAATAAAATTCCATATGCTTTTGGGGATCACTGTATTTATAGTAGCAGGCAAGCTGCTCATACATGGCGGCTTCGAAGGCATAACGGTCTGTTTCTGTCTGGAACATAATTCCACCTCCTGTTTACTACTATATGTGGGGGCAGCAGGACAGTATGCAAATTTCTTTTCGTTGATAAGGAGGGATGGGATGGATGAGCTGCTGTTGCTTGAGCAGTGGGATGTTTGGGTTCTCCTGGCGATTATCGGCGCTTCCTATGTGGCAGGCAAGTGGTCACGGCAGTTCTGCACCCGTCTCCCGGGCACATATGCTTCGCTGCATTTGCTGAACGAAGACACAAGGCTGCAGGCACGCAGGCAGACAGTGCCGCTTTGCGTGTTTGATATTCGCCAGCGCATTCTCTGCTCTGTAAAGCACAAATCGGCCCCTGATGGAGAGGAGCCATCCTTTTTGTTGCTGTGATCATACACAACAAGGAGGATGAAGGATGAATCAAAAACAATTCAGTTTGGCAGGACTTGGACTGGGGCTGCTGCTGTTGGCCGGCTGCAGTTCTCAGGGGGCCATTACACCACAGAGCAGCGGACTTTGGAACCACTATTTTGTATACCCAATTTCCTACGTAATCACGGAAATCTCCAGTTGGTGCGGTGACAACTATGGAATTGGCATTATTGTGATGACGCTGTTGATCCGGCTTGTGCTGGCTCCGCTTGCGGTCTATTTGAATGATAATAGCGTAAAGATGCGCGAGCTGCAGCCGCAGCTGAAAAAGCTGCGGGAGCAGTATGGCGCCAACGACCGTGAAGCACAGCAAAAGATGACGCAGGAGATGACAAGGCTGTATCGGGAGAATGGTGTGCATCCCATGATGGGCTGTCTGCCTGCCGTTATTCAAATGTTCATTTTAATGGCGCTGTATAATGCGATTGTCCGGACAAAGGTGATTGCGGCACACTCATTTCTTTGGTTCAGTCTTGGGCAAGTCGATCCGCTGCACGTGCTGCCGGTGCTCGCTGCTTTGGCGACATTCCTGCAGTATGCGGCCATCAGCAAAGCATCGCATACCGGGGATAACCCAGCTATGCAGCAGCAAATGAAGGTGATGAAGTATGTAATGCCGGTCTTCATTTTCTTCACGGCCTTCCATCTGGCGGCAGCAATCGGTTTATATTGGGTTGTCGGCAATACTTGGATGGCACTGCAGGCATTGTATATGGAACGGCGCCGGCAGCGCCTTGCCGCAGCAGCTGTGGCAGCCCCGGAAATATAATATGTAAAACCCGCTGCAAGCTGTTTGCGGCGGGTTTTTATGTGCTGCTTGGCGGAAGGCAAAGCTTTTTTTGTTTTCTGGGCGAATGCACATACACATAAGCCCCTGTCCGACATACCTTGTGAGTGTAAACTAATTCAACACTATGTAAGGAGTGAAAAACTATGTGGGGTTACGGATATCCTGGGTATGGCTATGGGTATGGATATGGTGGCGGCTTCGGCGGCGGCGGTTTCGGTTACGGCTTCGCCCTGATCGTTGTGTTGTTCATTCTTTTGATTATCATCGGGGCGGCTTGGATTCACTAATCCTCCGTGCAGAGCATCATTTCCATGTGCCGGTCAACCTGTGTTGATCGGCTTTTTTCTTTGGTTGCACCCTTGGATTTCCCCGCCGGCAGATACAAGGATGATATTTGCAGCTGCCCGTCCATGGTGTGCGGCAAAAAAAAAGGCACACCAGCGGCATGCCTTTTTCCCTATTGTACATCGTATCCTTGGTCCTCAATGGCTTCCTTCAAAGCTGCCAGGCTTACTGCGGCAGCATCGAAATCTACGTCCACTGTGCCCTGCTGCAGATTCACTGCCACCTTTTGTACACCTTGCAGTTCTTCTAACGCTTTTGTTACGGCAGCCTTGCAGTGGCCGCATGTCATGCCTTTCACCTGCAGAGTTGTTGTCATACTTGATCCCTCCATACTTGATAGACGTATTTGTATTATACATATAGGGGGTATGGGTGTACAAGCGAAAAATGTGTGAACAGAAGAGGCGGGCTTATTTGACAATCTTGTAAAATCGGCGGGTATTGCACAGCAACTGCATAGTTTTGTTTTATAATTGAAAATAGAAGGGGAGTGAAGAGTATGATGAACCACGGTATGATGGGCGGCATGATGCTGCTGTGGATTGTCGTGCTGGCGTTCTTATTTGTGGCTGTAAACCGTTTGTTGAATTTTAGCCGATATCGGTATGCTGAAATCTCTGCGGCAGAAGCATTGGACCTGCGGCTGGCAAAAGGTGAGATTTCCGCTGCTGAATATGACGAAATCAAAAACAGACTACTATAAGTGCAGTGGGAGACTCCAGGCGGCAGCGGAGTCTCCTTTTTTGCTCAGGTGTCAGGAGGCTTGAACCGGGAAACAAAAATAAAAAGACCAGATCCATTCCCTCCTTTACACAGTGGATCCGCTGCTGTCAACCTAAAACAAGCAACAAGATATGTTGTACTCCTGTAACAAATCAGCATATGTATACACATTTTCAGGAGCCGAGAAGTATTTTCCGCGTAATAGGACAATACTGTGAACAGCAAGGGTTATAAGGGAGGATGTCCTGTGAACAACGAGCAGATCAATACAGATAAAATTAATATTCTCACCGCCGGCAGGGTATTTCTTAGTACGTTGAAAAATGGACTGCAGCATCTTGAGGACGATAAGACTATAGCGCAGTATGAGAAGGCAAAGGAAGTGCTGGTCCGGCTGATGGAGCAGGAGGCGCGGAACTGTGAAAGCTTTTTGGAAAAGTGCGAGGAGTTGGAGGCGGAGCTGGGAAAGCGTACGCATTAGGCACGCGCAGACAAAAGCCTTTCTTGGGCATGTGCTGCAGCGGGAATGGCCCGGTTGCTTGTTCTTGCTAAGGACGGCAGCGGTCCTTTCTCGGTTGCGAAGGCCGTGACGAACATGCTGCATATGGTATATTCAATAGATTGATAGGGATTGAAGCTGTTATTGCTCCAATGCCAATGGACTGCAACAGATTACCAAAGGCAGAGGATGCTTTCTTCAATACTGTAAAGTAATCTTCTTTTTTTATTTCAGCCTCAAGGCTGTCTGTATATGATTTTACCGTAAAAAATAGAAAAGCGCGCTCTGCCTGTGCGGTAATGAGAAACGTACTGTTGGGAAATAATAACTCCCATAAAAGGGTGGCTATGGCCTTCCCCAGACTATCCTACGGAGACAGCAGGGGTTTATCATGATGAGTTTTTTCAAACGAGCGCACATGCAGACAGAAGAGGAATCCAACACAGACCATATGCTGGAGGATACTCCATTTTCCGAAAGCATGCATATGAATATTGGCAGAATTCAGAAAGCTTTCTTTTATCCATTGAATCATGTACTGAAGACCAAAAATGTTGTGTTCCCTTCAATTGGAAGAGAAGGCACCATTCTGTACTTAGAGGGGACTGTGGATGCAGATACCATTGAGGAGCATATTATTGGCCCGATTGTGCAGTCCACCTTTCCTTATGAGCAAGGAGATGCAGCAGCTGTATTGCTGCAGCATGTGCTGACGGTCATGCAGGCAGAGCAAGTAAGCCGGCTGCAAGCGGCAGTCAGCCATTTGCTGAATGGCAACACTCTGATTTTCTTAGAGGGATGCCCACTGGCCCTGACTGTTCCGACTGCCGGCTTTGCCGGACGTTCTGTCAATGAGCCGGCGGTCGAGAATGTGCTGCGGGGGCCAAAGGAAGCTTTCATTGAATCAGCTGAAACCAACCGTTCTTTAATCCGGAAAATGATGAAAAATCGTCACTTAGTCTGTGAAATCATGAAAGTGAACCAGCAGGAAACAAAGCAGGTATCCGTCATGTATCGAAAGGATATTGCCAACCCTGAACTTGTGGCAGAGGTGAAAGAGAGAATTGCAGCCATTGAAAGCGATGCGGTGCTGACTTTGGCGATACTGGAGCAGTATATTGAAGAACGGCCCTATTCCCTGATTCCTTCCACGCTGATGACAGAACGGCCGGACCGCGCCTGCGCGCTTTTACAGGAGGGGCATATTGTCCTGTTAATGGATAACTCCCCTTATGCATTAGTGGTGCCCATTACGTTCTGGACGCTGTTTCACACATCAGAGGATCAATTCTTGCGCTGGCCGTACGGCAACTTTATCCGTATTATCCGCCTGCTCTCTATTTTCACAGCTTTGCTGCTGCCTTCTCTCTATATTGCTGTCAGCACGTTTCATGAGGAAATGCTGCCGACTGACCTGGTGCTGGCAATCAGCGCAACCCGGGAGCGGGTGCCGTTTCCGGCTTTTCTGGAGGTGTTGATCATGGAGCTGTCCTTTGAGCTGGTAAGAGAGGCAGGGATTCGGGTTCCGACTGTGATTGGTCCCACGATCGGCATTGTGGGTGCGCTGATTTTGGGGCAGGCGGCCGTGGATGCGAACATCATCAGTCCGATCCTGGTCATTATTGTGGCGCTTACCGGGCTGTCCTCCTTTGCCATCTCGGAGCTCAGCTTTAACTTTGCGATACGGATTTTGCGTTTTCTGCTGCTGCTGACCGCATCGCTTATGGGCTTCTTTGGCATTGCGCTGCTGCTGACCTGCTTGATTGCTTATATGGTCTCCTTTGAGTCCTTCGGCATTCCATTTCTTTCACCGATGGCGCCGCACGGGCGCTCCTCAAAGGATTTGCTTGTCCGTCCCCCTGTATGGAAGCAGTGGCTCCTGCCGTTTAATCTGCAACCGATTGCAAAGACGAAAGCAAAGCGGCCGGGAGGGAAATCAGATTCATGAAGATACGGACAGCGAAGCTGCAAACAAGGGAGTTTCTGGCACTGGTGTCCTTCGCGATCGGCATTCGATTTACCGATACAACGCCAAATCTGCTGATTGATTTAGGCAAGAATGCCGCCTGGATGATGCCATTCATCATGGGAGGATGTATGCTGGTCTCGCTTTTGCTTCTATTATCTCTTATTCAAAGGCACCAGTTGGGACTCATGGAGCTTGTGATGAAGCTGGCCGGCAAGAAGGCGGGCTTTGTGATTGGATTTCTTTTGTTTTGTATCATGCTAAGCAGTGATATATTGAACATGAGAAGCTATGTAGATATTATTGACACGATGTTCTATCAGGAAACCCCTACGGATTTGCTGCTTTTGTTTCTTGCGGCAGCTGCGTGGTTTGTTGCGAACCGGGGGTTTGCTGTAATTGGGCAAACCTCCTGGATTGTTTTCCCCTATATTATTGGCAGCGCCATACTCATTATTTTGCTGTCCTGGAAGGAAACAAATGTGCTGCAGATTTTTCCTTTGGAAGGACCGGGGCTGCCGGTTGTTTTAAAGGGGGGCATTACGCACAGCTCTGTATTCGGGGAAATTATCCTGCTGGCTCTGTTTTTCCCCTTTGTCCGCAGCTACAGGCAATTCCGTCTGGCTGCCTTGGGCGGATTTGCAATATCCTGCAGTGTCGTTGCCGTATACTGCGCTTTGTACGTCATTTCCTTTGACTATCCGGCCGTTTCCTATTTGGCTTTTCCGTTTCAGCAGCTGACCCGGGCGGTTCCTCTTGGTGAGATGATTACACATGCAGAAGCTATTTTTCTTGGATTTTGGATCATTGCATCTGTCTTGCATTTTGCCATTGCGCTGTATATCACGGCATTTCTGTTTGCAAAGATGGTGCAAATTCACGAGTTCGAACCACTGCTTCTTCCCATTGCCGGATTTGTTGTGATTGCCGGGCGGCTGCCAACCAATATTATGGCCAGCATTGCGCTGCGCACCTCCCTTATATATGTAGGATCCGTCGTACTGGTGCTGCTCCCCTTTGTTCTTTGGCTCCTGGACTTTGTGAAAAGGAGGCTGCAGACATGAGGCTGCTGAAATGTGTTGGGCTGCTTTTGCTTCTGTTGCCGTTATCCGCTTGCGGCGACCGTCTGGAGTTGGAGCAGCAGGCCTATGTAGTTGTGATGGGGCTGGACAGGGCTGAGGGCAACTTAATTCGGGTTACCTTTCAGGTCGCCAATCCTCAGGTTGGTTCAACAGACCGGGGATCAGCCCCGAACGAAGCACCGAGCGATATTGTCACGTTTACAGCTCCTGACATTTTGTCAGCAAAGGATATAGCCAATAGTGTGATAACGAGGAGAATCAGCTTCGCTCATCTGCAAACTATGATTATTGGAGAGAAGCTGGCGAGAACGCAGCTGTTTCACCATATTATGGCGGATTCCATCCGTGATCCGGAAATGCGCCGTGAAATGAATTTGATGGTGTGCAGGGAGAAGGCAGAGTCCTTTATTAAGCGTAATAAGCCGGAAATGGAGACAAGGCCCCATAAGTATTATTCTTTTATGCAGAAGCGATGGAAGGATACAGGGTTTGTTCCTTATTCTACAATGAACCGTTATTTTCAGCGGGTGGGCAGGGAACTCTTTTTGGCCATTTATGCAACCACAAAGCGGCTGAAGCAGGTGGAAGGCAATGAGGATGGGTACGAGGCCGGACAAATTCCCCAACGCTCCGGTGACCCGGTTCAGATGATGGGATCTGCGGTTTTCAAGGAAGGAAGAATGGTTGGCACGATGACGGGAGAAGAGACAAGGTATGCACTGCTGCTCCGCCGAAGAGTTCTGGCGAAATCCTTTATTATGTCAATTCAAGACCCGCTGAATCCGCGCTTTCGTGTTTCCTTCCGGGTAATCAGGAGCAAAAGCACAAGTGTGTCAATGGATGTCGGAGGAGAAAGGCCTATCGTGAAGGTCCGGATTCCGCTTAAGGTGCAAGTTCACTCCGTGCCAAGCTTGCTGAACTATGAAAGCAATGAGAAAAACCAGCAGCTGCTGAAGAAGAGCATTCAAAAAGAGCTGCAAGCGGGAGCTATGGACATTATTCGCCGGACGCAGACCGAGTTTCAGGGGGAACCGTTCATTTGGTATACAGAGGTCCGCCGGTATTTTCGGACGTTGCAGCAATATGAAGCCTATGATTGGGAAAAGCATTATACAAAAGCCCGGGTACATGTGGATTTTGATCTTGATATTGAGAGCTTTGGCAAGCAATTGAAATCACAGCAGGTAAGCGGACGGTAAGGAGGCTGGTATGGAGGGAGTTCTGATCGCGCTGGGATTATATTGCATGTATTATACTTTTGTGTTTGCGAGGATGGTCTGGAAGGACGGAAACCGCTTTGGCGGGATGGCGGTGGCGCTGCTGTCATTATGCTTTCCCGCACTTTATCTGGTAACGAAGCTTCTGTGATGCTAGTATAGGAGGCTGTCCGCCGGCCGCAACATACTGTACAGCACTTTGTGTTGTCTGACCCAATGCTGCACAAGCTGCAGCTGTGCCGGTGCCTTTTGTATACATGCCAAGATGCAAAGGCACCGGCAATTACGGTTAGAAGGATTGTCTTGCTTTGATTTGATTTGCTTGCTGCAGAATATGCCACTTCATCCCCAGCACGTACCGGTTCTATGGCTTCATCCTTTCCGGCAATCATGCTTGATGCATGTTCTTTCATCTGATCCAGTAACCGCACTTTCCCTCTCCTGCATCTACCGTGAACTCCTGTTTACCATTATAAGGGATTTATTTCCTTTTGCTGCACCACTTTTTCATAGCATGTATACGTCCTGGAAGGAAATGTGCCGAAAATCCGGCATTCTGGTGCCGGAAATCTGGCAGCAGGCATCGTGAAAAAGCTGTCGAAGCATCGATAGCGCTTCTGCTTCACCGAATATTTCCATTGTACATATACAGATAGTAGGTCAATGTACCGTATTTTGCTGTGTCTGTGGAAAAGGGAGAGTTGGCACACAACTTGCATTAAATATGGGTGAGTGCTGAATGAAGGGGGAAGATGTCATGCTACATGATTTATATAAACCAAAGCGCCATTGGAAGGACGTTGAGCTTTGGAAGGACGTGACGGAAGAGCAGTGGAATGACTGGATTTGGCAGTTGACCAACACGATTAAGACGCTGGATGATTTAAAAAAGGTCATCAACCTGACACCGGATGAAGAAGAAGGTGTCAAAATTTCCACCAAAACAATTCCGCTGAACATTACGCCATATTACGCCTGGCTGATGAACCCGGACGATCCGCGCTGTCCGGTGCGCATGCAGTCTGTGCCGATTTCCAAAGAGCTGTACAAAACGAAGTATGACCAAGAGGACCCGCTGCACGAGGATGAGGATTCCCCAACACCAGGCTTAACGCATCGTTATCCAGATCGTGTGCTATTCCTGGTTACCAATCAATGCTCCATGTACTGCCGCTATTGCACACGCCGCCGCTTCAGCGGACAAATCGGCATGGGCGTACCAAAGAAGCAGTTGGACGATGCAATCGCGTATATTGCCCGGACGCCGCAGGTGCGGGACGTTCTCATCTCCGGCGGTGACGGATTGTTAATTAACGATAACATCCTGGAGTATATCCTGAAGAATCTGCGGGCCATTCCTCATGTGGAAATTATCCGCATCGGCACGAGAGCGCCTGTTGTGTTCCCGCAACGCATTACAGAAAACCTGTGCAACATTCTGAAAAAATATCATCCGATCTGGCTGAATACGCATTTTAATACATCCATTGAGATCACAGAAGAATCAAAGAAAGCCTGTGAAATGCTGGCCAATGCCGGCGTGCCGCTTGGCAACCAATCTGTTATTCTCGCCGGCATCAACGACAGTGTGCCGATTATGAAAAAGCTCATGCACGACCTGGTCAAGATTCGCGTTCGCCCTTACTACATCTATCAGTGCGACCTGTCTGAAGGCATCAGCCATTTCCGGGCGCCGGTGTCCAAAGGTCTTGAAATTATAGAAGGATTGCGCGGACATACTTCTGGCTACGCCGTACCTACCTTTGTCGTTGATGCACCTGGCGGTGGCGGGAAAATCGCTGTGCAACCAAACTATCTCATTTCCCAAAGCCCGGATAAAGTCGTGCTGCGTAATTTTGAAGGCGTCATCACAACGTATCCAGAGCCGGAGAATTACGTGCCGGGCCGTGCAGAAGGCTACTTTGGCGAAGTGTATCCAAACTATGAAGAGAAGCGTTCCAATGTCGGCATTGCCGGCCTCATGAACGACGTCAAGCAAACACTGGTGCCGGAAGGGCTGCAGCGTCTGGACCGTCGCAAGCAGTACGAGACGAATCCTGAGCATGCTTCCCTGAAGGATAAACGCGAAAAACGTGACTTGTTGAAGGAGAAGAAGTTCCAGTCGCAGCTGAAGAAGATGGGTGATGGATTGGATAAGGAGGCGTAAGCGTATGCCAACATGTGATTGGTGCGGGTCTGAGAATGCCAAGGAAAGCAGCAACACTGTATTTTGGGAGCTGCCGGACGGGACGAAGGCAATCGGGATTACGGGGACGCCTTGTGTGAGCTGTGGTGACTGCGGGATGGAATATCAGACGGAAGAGACGGTGAAGGGGATAGAGGACCAGCTGTTTCTTATCAATACGAAGCAGCTGGAGAAGCAGCTGACGTATGCCGAACTGATGGGGAAGCCGCGATTGTTGAAGCGGAATTATTTTGATTTTAGTTCGTAAAACCAGCGCCAAGCGCTGGTTTTTCTCTTTTTATAATCAAGCACTACAGAGGAAAATGATCTCGCATGTTATTATATGGAGCGTTTGATGCACAAGACGGGGATAAGCCTTGCTAGATGGGATGTATACGCATACCTTCTCATTTTCGGGCTGCACCCTCCACGAAATTAAAGCAGGGGTATCCTCTCGACAGAATCTTATGGAAACAGTCTCTATTTCCGCGTATTCAAACGGAGAAGTTCTTATTCCCGTCCAGCTACAATCCATTTTGCATGACAACATCAATTAAAACGATGTCCTCTGAACATTCCAGCGCTTCTCCCAAGATGGCTTCAAACTCTTCTATATGCTTCGCTTGATGTCCCTTGATCCTGAAGCTGGTTGCCAATTGTACGAAATCCGGGTTTTGGAACGTTACCCCGTAGCTGTCTCCAAATTTTTTTTCCATCATTTGTTCTTCAATTTTCAACAGATCGTCATGGAGTACCACAATACTGAAGGAGAGCCCCAAGCGTTTGGCTGTTTCGATTTCAGAAATATTCATCAATGCCCCGCCATCTCCCGTTATACAAATGACTTGGGCATCCGGACAAGCCAGCTTGGCGCCAATGGAGCCTGGTAAAGCGACTCCCATGGAAGCCAGACCATTCGATATAATGAGGCTATTCGGCTGTTTTGGCTGATAGGTGCGGGCGATGGATACCTTATGGGCCCCAACATCAGAAATTACAATCGTTTTTTCTGAAGAGAGTGTTTCAATACTGTGTAGAACATGTTCAATTGTACATGGCAGGTTATATATGTCTTTTGGTTTTTCTTCGATAGCATAAGACTGTTTGATGTGCTCCTGAAGATTCCCGGATGGAACCCATGGTTTAGATGGCACATCAAGTATCTGAAAGGCTTGAAGGGTCTGCTTTACATCCCCAACTAACTCAACTTCAACTGGATAATATTCATCCACCTCGGCTGGTAATGCGTCTATATGTAAAATTGGTAACTTGTTTTGGTTCCACTCCTTTGGCAGCTTTTCTGTAAAATCAAACCCAATAACAATCAATAAATCAGCCTCCTGTATGCCGGAGACTACTTCATCCATTTCATTGAATCCGAAAGTGAAGAAGTTGAGGGGGTGATCCTTTGGTAATACACCTTTTGCCATATAGCTATGGGTAACAGGTGATTGGAGCCGTTCTAAAAAGGCTCTCAGCTCATCCGCCGCCCGTTGTCTGCATACGCCGTTGCCGATTATGACAAAAGGTTTCTTATGTTGATGAATAAGCGTGTGAGCCCTTTTCATGGCATCCTGGGCAGGGATACTTACCGGCAGAGCAGCAACCGGCAAAGGCTTGCTTGTAATGGTTTGGGCAGCCAAGTTCTCCGGCAGGACGATTGCGATGGGGCCTGGCTTCTCCATGCTTGCGATTCTAAAGGATTTTCGAACGATTTCAGGGATTGCTTGTGCATCCTTGATTTGAACGGACCACTTTGTCACCGAATCAAATATGTTTACAAGATCGATGAATTGGTGGGAATCCTTGTGCTGTCTCTCGAAGGGGGCCTGTCCCATTACTGCCACAACAGGGGAGTGGTCCAGCTTCGAGCTTGCGATACCCGTCAGCAAATTGGTCGCTCCAGGTCCCAGTGTTGCCAGACATATTCCCGGCTTGCCGGATAATCGTCCGTATAAATCTGCCATGAAGGCAGCTCCTTGTTCATGTCTGACATTTACAAACTGAATTTGTTTGGAGCGGGATAAGGAGTCCACTAAATCAAGAATTTCCGTGCCAACGATTCCAAAAATATATTCGACTCCCTCAGCCTCTAAACATTGAACAAATACATCTGTCGCTTTCATAGTGTCCTCCTTCTAAAACATTTCATATGGCAGGGCATCGTCAGCTTCCCTTTCTAAGTAGTTTGAGCCAATTCCCTTCCAATCAATGAGGAAAGAAAAATATTTCTCTAGACTCTGCCACATACATATTGTGTGTATGTACAGAAGAGGGAGTAGGGGATAGATGCATGTATTACCAATGATTGGAGACATTATATGGAAAAGAGAATGATGCATGGAGGGACAGATATGGACGGAAATAGAACGGGAAATAGTAAAATGCCTCAATAAGAGCACTTAAGTTTCTTACCGCAATCGCTGGTGGATTCAGATAAAGGAGTAACATAAAGGAGGAGTACAAATGTTGGTGAAAAATTGGTTAACAGGACTGGTCGGTTTGCTTGCGATGATTATGGTTGTGACAACTTCAGGCTCAATTGATGTATTTGCCGAATCCAGTGTGGAAACACAGCCTATGGAGACGGTGCAAAGGATTGAGGTCAAGGTGAACGATGATTACTTTAATCCCAAAATCATCACGATTCCCAGTGGAAGAGAGACAATATTGGTATTGAAAAACGAAGGTAGGAAAAAACACACCTTCACAGTGGAGAAACTCGGAATTGATACCGAGGTTCAGCCAGAGAAAGAAAAAAACATTACTGTTAAACCGGAAAAACCCGGCACATTTGATCTGATATGCCGGTACCATTTTCAGGAAGGGATGGCCGGGAAGATCATAGTCAAATAACAAGCAGGGCCCAGGGGGCCTTGCTTGTTTAATGGGCCATGGTAACTTGTCATACCAGCCAACTTTCTTATCCGGATTGAGCAGAATATTGCGGGGATGAATTATGGAGCAATTTCAAAAACAGTACCCTGGTTAAAATCAGTCACTTTTATAGATCCATAAACCCCTAAATATAATTTGGTTTGATCCAGATTCGTTCCTAGAGCAACATAATAAGCAGATTGAGACCCGAAATTATAATTGGTTTCAATCACACTAAAATCATTTGGCTTGCAATCCGTTCTTGCTCTTGTATAAGCCAAAACCCCTTGAACCGGAGTTTGAAATCCATCCTTCCGGGCAAGATCGGTGAACACAACGCTTCCCGTTAAAGCGGGGATCCCGTTCCCCATATATGGCTGGACTCCTGTAAGTGCAGTTCCCCCGAACTTGTCGGGCCGGGGATCATTATGGAAGTAGCTGGTTAAAGGCTGAATTCGCCTCACTGAAGTTTGAATGACTTCATTGTAATAAGTGATTGTTTTCTCATCTAAATCCGGATTTTCGGAGCAGGCCCTCACCATCGAGGTAGGAAAAGCACCTTCCCATCCCCGCCAGCCAAAGTTTATACATCCTTCTTGGTCAGGTTCAAGTCTCATGAGAGAGGCTTGAATAAGCTGAGTAACCGGTATTGGCTTATAATGAACGAATGAAAAAATGGACTCTACCAAATCCTGACCGACATTTCCCGCATATTTAATATACTGATGGTAATACCTTTGAAATGAAATGCCGGGCATATTGCGGACTCCTTTGGCAATTACCGTAAGTGTTTCCTGAATAGATGCGGGAAGTTCATTGAAACGTGTGACTACGGGTGGATTATGGATGGATGTAGCTTTGCCTACATCCATTTCAATGATTTTCCCGCATATCTCCATATCATCCTGACTTAAATTGAATGGATCGTAGCCGGATCCGCCATCTCCGGTTGTTAAGACAAGTTTTCCTGTCTCAGGTGAGAAGTTTAAGCTATTGAAACCATTATGATTAGAAAATGGTCTTCTTAAGTTAAGTAATGTCCTTCGTTTGAGAGGTTGGCCATTCGGCTGTAATATCCATTCTTCCACTGTGTCGATATGGTCATATTGAGTTTCTCTATTTGTCCACCTTGGATGTAACGTTTTGGAATCACACGGGTCAGGATGAAAAGGTTCAGAAAGGGCACCTGGACCTTGTGTTCCAGCTACTGAATAATGAAGATAAAACAGACCATTATAATAAAATTCAGGATGAAACGCCAGCCCCAGCAATCCCCGTTCATCATAACCGCCGCCAGAATCGCCTAGTTTGATGATTCGCGGGCGAATATCTAAAAAGGTCTTGATGCCCCCATTTCCCATGTGAAAAATCTCTCCTACCTGGGTTGCAATAAATAATCTCTCAGTCGAGTCGCCTGGAAGTATGGTTGTTTTTAAAACAGTAGGTAAATTTATCTTACTTACAATAGGACGTAAATGAACCTTAACTTTTATCAACTAACTTTACACCCCTTCTATCTTTTTCTCATATCATGAACTAGAAGAAGCAGTTTGTGCGGTGAAAAAGATTTTACCCTTCACAAGCTTATCTGGGTGTCAGCACCATTTCAGTTGTTCCAAAAGGGCCAGGCGGGACATCTGCAGCATCCTGACCATAACTTTGAATATTCTACATATACTTTATGTCCGAGTCTCCTTTATCTTTCCCGGATACATACCCTTTTTCATGGTTTATATACAGGTGATAGTGCTCGGCAACCATTGCTGTTTCCATTATGACGTTCTCTCCTATAACTACAATCATGAATGACTGTCTCCAAATACAAAGAGGCGACGTGCAACCACTTCCTTGTAATAAAGATGAGCTTCGCTTTCTTCGTGATTCAGTATATTCATTATTTTGCTCGTATAGTCTCTCAGAGTCCGATTTTGGAAGCTGTACATTTACTTCAGAGAACATGGTGAAATCTTGTTTGAAGTTGCAGCAGATCCTCCAGGCTTTGCTCATAATGAATTACAAGAGACAATGGGGGAGAAATTGGTGCTGCCTGCACGATACGAACAATATAGAGCGCAGCTTGAGCGAGCGTTACTGCCGTTTGAAGTACGAGAATTAGACTGATGGTACGAACCGAAATGATTTCGTTGCTTTCGGTCGACCCAACCCAAACAACAGGTGCGTTAAACATGAAGTCCATACTATAGGAAAAAGGCTGATTTGAATTTTTTTACAATTCATGTTAAAATAATGCATAGGTCGAATGTTGGCCGCACACTTGGAGGTGGGTAGTTGAATAAGAAAGCTCATGAAGCTAGAACGCTGCTGATTGCGATGATGCGAACGCATGAAACTAAGAACGTCAAGGAGACAGGCCGCAAGCTGATCGCTATGAGAAATGAAGTAAAGCAAACGTTGCAGACAGGCACGAAGCCCGGCGGAAAGGCTGTCACGCTGAGTGAGAAGAAGGAACTGCAAAAACGCTTATTATACTACCGCAGTGAACTAAAGCAATTGGTGGCTTCCAGTAAGATTTACAAAGCGGAAAAAAGAAATTAAGAGCGGAGATCCCTGCTGTTAGAAGAAGATGAACTGCATCTCCCTTCTTATTTCCAAAAATTGAGATATGGCTGAGAGCGGACTGCAAGAACATGGAAGGCTTGTATCTATAGAGCCGGAAAACTAAGATAAAAGTGTCTGTGTTTAGCAACAATGTATGGATTGGACGGAGGCTGCGGTCCTTTGGTTATATAAATTACGTTGATAAAAGCCTGTTACTGAGGGAATGATGAGCCGCAGTGGCAGGCTTTTTAGTATGTTTTTAAAGTGTGAAAGCCAGCTGACCGCCTGGTTTTCTTTGCGTGAACCAGAAGAAGCAGCCGTTGCTGTAAAAGGAGGCTTAGCCTTCACGAGCGAGTCTGGGTGTCACCATGGTTCAATCGGCTGAGATCATGGGGGAATTCTATATTCCTTTTAGGTACTCGCGCATCCCTGAGAAGTCCGTGGGTCGGTGAAGCGATTCAGGCAGTTCTACATGGTCCCCATGTCCCAAGAGGCACAGAGTAGTGGGGGTTCTTAAGGATTCTTAAGATTTTTCCCCGCTGTATCTTAATGTTCCCTGTGTATCCTAAGCTTATCAAGGACATGGGAGGAATGCTGAAATGAATGCCATTCGCTTCATTCAAGAATATATCAAGAACCCTTCGGCAATAGGTGCCGTCATGCCAAGCTCAAAGCAGCTGGCGAAGCAGATGGTTGAGGAGATTTCGTTTGCGGCCGCATCCTGCGTTGTTGAATATGGTCCAGGCACTGGCGTGTTTACAGAGGAGTTGATTCAGCATAAAGGTGTGGATGCCATGCTTTTGTTAATTGAACAAAATCCGATCTTCTGTGAGGAGTTAAGAGAGAAATACAGCCAGATTCCGAATGTACATATTGTATGCGGCTCTGCGGAGGAAGCAGCTGTTTATTTGGAGCAGCACGGGTATGCAAAAGCAGATTATGTCGCCTCGGGTCTTCCGTTCACGAGTCTGCCTGCAGCTGTATCACACCGCATTCTGGAACAAACGCTGAAGATATTGGGGGACGATGGGACTTTTATCACGTTTCAGTACACAAAGGTAAAGCAAACCTTCTTTCGTAAGCATTTCCGGTCCATTCGGATCAAGAAGGTATATTGGAATGTTCCGCCCGCTTATGTCTTCATTTGTTCCAATCGATAAAAAACAAAACAGAAGGGGAGATGCAGCGATGAAGAAAATCATACTGACAGCTGCAGCTTGTTTTATCGCCGGAGCTACAGGAATGAAGTACAAAACATTTTTGTTGTCGGTGATTTCTGGGGCGGTACCAATGGTAATCCTATATACAGTGGCCGGAACAGCAATCATGGCTTCTGTACCTGTATGTATTGCGGTGGCTGCTGGAATTTTGGCACTTGTGGCAGTTGCAGTGTTTGTGCTGCGAAAGTGGAGCAGTGCAACTGAACAGGAGGCTGCATAAATTCATGCATAGAGAGGATCGTATGAAAGGACAAACCATACTTGTAGTAGATGATGATGCAGATATCCGGCAGCTGGTCTCCATTTACATCCGGAATGAGGGATATGAGGTAGTAGCAGTACCGGATGCTTTACAGGCTCTTCAGGCATTAGAGCATGCAACGGTAGATCTTGTCATTCTGGATGTAATGATGCCTGGCATGGATGGGATTCAAGCCTGCATGAAGATTCGGGAGGCATATCAGATGCCCATTATTTTCTTATCCGCAAAATCTGAGGATATGGACAAAATTCATGGCCTGATGAGCGGTGCGGATGATTATGTGACCAAACCATTCAATCCGTTAGAGCTGACTGCACGTGTGAAATCGCAGCTGCGGCGCTACCATATGTATCAGCAGCCGGAGGAACCGTCCTCTGTGCTGGAGATCGGCCACCTGAGAGTGGATGAGGATACAAGACAAGTGCAGATACATGGAAGAGATGTGCGCCTGACTCCCAAGGAATTTGATATTCTTGCCCTATTGGCGCGAAACAAGGGGCAGGTGTTCAGCGTGGAAAAAATTTATGAAATGGTTTGGAAGGAGCCATTTTATAAGTCGGATAATACTGTGATGGTTCATATTACAAACATCCGGGAAAAAACAGAAGAAAACCCGAAAAAGCCGATTTATATTAAAACGGTTTGGGGAGTAGGATATAAAATATGAAAAAACAGGTTGCACATATCCTGAGATTGATCAGAAAGCTGCTGTCTACAAAGCTGAACATCCGGATTATTGCTATTTTTATTGTGTGCTTCTCGGGTGCAACCGCCAGTTTCGTGCTGATTGCATCAAAAAATCCAATCATCTCCCAAACGGCAGATTATCAGAAGAAGGAAGAGTGGCTGCATCAGGTTGTCAGCAATATCGGGGGGGAACTGGAAAGGAGGCAGCTGCGGTCAGATGATGCAGAGCAAATCGCAAAGATTGTTGAGCAGTATAAAGATGCACGCATGCAGGTTGCCGTTGCGGGGGAGAAGGAATCTGTTGTACTGACAACAGGGGGAGAAGAGCAGAAAATAGAGGTCCGCAGTCTGCTGCTGAATGGGCTGGGCTTTTTCACAGAGGATTTGCCGGCAGGAAATCCTCTGATTGCTATTTATCCGGTTTCTTTTCAGGATGAAGTGAAATATATAGTGGCCGTGTCCCCGCACAAGGTTGCAAGTATAAGCCCGCGGCAGTATAACCAAAATGCCCTGCTTACCATGGTCGGAGCCATAGTTGTGTTTTTGGTGCTGTTTTTCCTGTTTATGCGCCCCATTACCCGTTATATTAAGGAAATTGAAACAGGGATCCGCAAAATCGTCCAGGAGGACTTGAGCTACGGCATCCGGGTGAAAGGCAAAAATGAGCTTTCATCCTTGGCGGCGAATATCAATTGGATGGCCCAGCAGCTGAAGGAACGATTTCAAAGAGAACGAGAGCTGGAGCAATCCAAGAATGAACTGATTACCAATATATCGCATGACCTGCGGACACCGCTCACCTCCATCATTGGGTATACAGGATTGCTGAAGGACGGGCATTACGAGGATGAGCAGGAGCTGCGGCACTATTTGCAAATTACATATACTCTGTCGGAAAAGCTGAAGAACCAAATTCAAGAGCTCTTTGAGTACACCAAGCTCGTATCGCCTGATATGCAGCTGGAATATGAGGATATGGACTTGGGAGGGCTTTTGCGCCAGTTTGCGGGAGAGTACATCCCGATTTTCAAAGAGAGCGGACTGCAGCTGGAGCTGTTGATCCCTGAGCATCCGGTGCTTGTGCAACTGGATACAGAAAAATTTGTGCGTGTACTGGATAATGTACTATCAAATGCCGAGAAATACAGCTACAAACCATCCAAGGTGACGGTGCAGCTGCAGCAGCAGAAGGATACCGCAAAAATTTCTGTTACAAATGAAACCAATCATATTCCGGAAGATATGCTTCCGAAGCTGTTCCAGCGTCTCTATCGCCTGGACACGTCCCGCTCCCAAAGCATAGAGGGATCGGGAATTGGGTTGGCTGCAGTGAAACGCATCGTAGAGCTTCATAAAGGAAATGTATGGGCCGAAAGCAAGCAGGATGATATAACTGTACACATTGTACTGCCGCTGGCAAGCGGGCTGCCGGCCGGGCATATATGAAAAGTGAAGCATTTGCAGGTACAGTCAGTGCAGTAAATAATGAGAACAATAGGGTCGTTGCAACAGTGCCTGTTGGAGAAGAGCCAAATGGCATTACCTTTCAGGAAACCAAATAAACAAAAATGGTACTTTGGCATCTGTCCAAAGTACCATTTTCATGTAATCTTTCGATAGGAGGGCTTTGCTACAAAGGCAATTGAATGGTGAAGACAGTGCCCTTGCCTGGAGAGCTTCTGACCGCAATACTCCCGCCATGCAGTTCAACGATCTCCTTCACTATAGCCAATCCGAGGCCGCTTCCGCCCTTTGCCCGGGTCCGTGATTTATCGACACGATAGAAGCGTTCAAACACATGGGGGATATCCCCGGCTGGAATGCCTTCTCCTTCATCCTGCACTTGAATGAGCAAGGCTTGCTGCTCGACAGCTGCCGTTACGGTTGTGCGGGAATGCGGTTCTGAGTGGGCCAGCGCGTTGTTCAGCAAATTCATCATTACCTGCTCAAATCGTTCTTCGTCTATGGCGGCGTACAAGCTGTTTGCGGATTGTAAGGATAATGTTACATGCTTCTGCTCGTAGGATGGCTGCAGCTTCGCAATCATCCGTTGCAGAAAGGCCGAAGCATCTATCGTCTTCTTGTGAATCACAAAGTTATGCTTCTCCATTTGCGCGAGCTCAAATAAGTCATTCACCAGACGGGTGACACGGTCTGCTTCTTCCTGAATAATAGACAAATATTGCTTCCGCTCTTCGTTTGTCAGAGTGCCCCGTTTTGCGATGTCGGCGTACCCTCTGACATACGTTAAAGGGGTGCGAAGCTCATGGGCTACACTGGCCAGGAACTCACTGCGCTCTTGTTTCATATAATGCAGGTCTGTTGCCAGTGTTTGGATGGCCAGTGCCAGCTCGCCGACTTCATCCTGCTGATTCGTATCGAGAGAAACGGACAAATCGCCCTTGCTCATTTTTTCAGCTGCTTCCTTCATGCGAATGAGAGGCTTTGTTAAGATACGGGATAAGAAAAACATAGCGATCACGGTGAAAAGAAAGGTGGCACAGCCAGTCATAAAAAACTGTGAAGTCAGCCGGTCAATCATATCCCGCAAAGAGCTGGTATTTTGAAACATGTATACATATCCTTTTGGGGTTCCCTGCGACAGAATGGGGCTTACTGTGCAAATATAGCTGGAGGTTTTCCAATGATCCTCTATAATTGTGCTTTTTGCAGGTGTATGCTGCATAGTTTCACGCATATGCGTCCGTATTGAAAAATCAATATTTTTAGATTTCGCTAAAATCTTTCCGGTTGCCGAAGCAATCACGACATTTGTTTCCGATTCTGACTCCATGAGTGCCACATGCCCGATGGTTTGGGCGTCGAAGTTTTTTTGCAGCACATCCCGATGGCTGTTGCCGCGGGCGAGCAGAGCATCCACTTCTTCGTTCACACGGGTATTCACGAGACTGTAATATAAGGAAACAAAGAGAACAATTTGTATCAGGAATGTACAAATAAAAAAATAAAAGCCGATTTTAATGGAAATATGCCTCACGTACAATCACTCCCAGGCTCAGGCGCCATGATCAGTCCAGCGGTAGCCGACGCCATACACCGTTTTTAAGTAGTCATCAATCGGGAAGGAAGCCCGGCGCAGCTTGTCCCGCAGATTGCGGACGTGAGAATCCACCGTGCGGTCCTCTGTGTCGGAATCCAGTCCCCAAATCCGCTCAATCAATTGCTCGCGGCTGAAGACTTGATGGGGATGGGAAAGTAAAAGCCCAAGCAAGGAGAATTCAATAGGCGTCAGGGCCACTTCTTTGTTGCTTACTGTCACGAGATGCTTTTCCTCATCCCAAACAAGCTCTTGAAACTCCAAGTGTCCCGCTTGGTGTGTGCGGCGCAGTACCGCTTCCATGCGTGCCAGCAGTTCTTCCTCGTGAAAAGGCTTTGTAACATAATCGTCTGCCCCATACCGCAGACCGTGGACAATATCGGCAGGCTGATTTCTGGCAGTCAGCATAATAATGGGAACATCCTTCATGTCCCGAATTCTCCAGCATGTTTCCCAGCCATCCATTCCAGGCATCATCACATCCAGCAGCACGAGGGAAACCGGCTGATCCTGGAGGATGCCAAGTGCCTGTTCTCCTGAGACAGCCTTCAAGCACTGATACCCGCGCGGAATCAAATACAGGGAAAGCAAGTCCAGCATACGCGGCTCATCGTCGACCAATAAAACAGTAATCATAGCTACACTCCTTTGTTGCGGTGCTATCCTCTATTGTACAGAAAAACCGTACAGAAGTGGTGCAAAAGGGCAGAAAGAAGGGGCCGGTCTACAAAAACCGCCCCTTTCTTCTTCAGCTAATAAAGTCTTCTGACTCACTTGACCAGTTCGCTCTCGGTCACCCACTGATGGTTTTTCACCTTTTGTCCATCTGTTGCAGTATAGTCCACCATGTAAACCGTCGCTTTCTCAGCTGAATCAATGGTGGCTTTTGCCCCATTCATTCCCTCCATGTGATCGGCCTTCAGCGTCACTTCTGTCCCAGGCTTCAGCGGCTGGTCTCCTGCATGTTCAAGCTCTTCTTGAACGATCCACTTATGATTTTTCACCTTTTCTCCGCCCGTGGTCGGCGTGTAGGAGACAGCATACACAGTTGTATCGTAAGCACCGACAATCGTTGCTTTCGCGCCGTTCATGCCGGCCATATGGTCGGCCTTGATTGTGGCTTGGCTCCCGACCTTGTATTTCGGATTTGCCGCTGTTTGTAAGCCCTGCGGGACTTGGCCGGAGCCTGAATGGTGCATGCCTTCATGGTTCATGCTGCCCATATTCCCCATGCTGGAGTTGTTTGTATCCTTCGTATTCGTGCTGCAGCCGCTTAAAGCGATGGCAGCAATGGTTCCAAGAATGAAAAGCTGTTTTTTCATTATGTACGCCTCCTGTGTATGAAAATGCGGCCATACCTAAGAATAGGTATTCCTTCTGGCTGACAAAAGCAATACTGCTTACAGTGTCCATAGTAGCAAAAGAATGTTGAGAAATTATGCAGACTTTAAGTGAAAGCATAAAAAAATGATAGCTGGCGTCGGGAAGTTGTATTTGCTGCTTCAACAGCGGCCTGGATTCTTCAATAGGTGATTTGAATATTATATCACAAAAGCAGAAAACCCCATTGTTTTCATTCTGGCAAGTGAGTATTTTGCTTCCGTTTGTAATTGTAAATAGATATCAAGCGAAGTCACAACACTCCACTTTATTGGGGGAGATTGCAAGTGAAAGGACTGCTGCGTTTTTCTGTACGCAGTTTCATTGCACCTGCTACAATAAAGAAAAACAGAGGAGATGTTTCTATGCAAATTACTCAAATTTCAACGCATATTTGGTCAGTGAAGCCCAAATGGATTCCTATACAGGTGTGGCTCGTCAAAGGCGAGAATGGCTGTAATTTAATTGATGCGGGGCTCCCGTTTATGGGAAAGGGAATTCTACAGGCGGCAGACTCGCTCGGGCTTGGTCCTATTACAAAGGTGCTGCTTACACATGGACATCCTGACCATGTCGGCGGGTTGCAGTATATTTTGAAGCAGCAGCAGCTGCCTGTATTCGCAACCGCAGCTGAAATTCCGTATGCGGCAGGAGAAAAGCCGTACATCGAGGGAAAGAAAAGTAAAGCGGCTTTGGAGCGCCGGCAGCTTCAGCCATTGGTCGAGCAGGATGGAGCATTTGAACAAATAGAGGGACTGGTTCCGTATTTGACGCCAGGCCATACACCTGGGCATGCTTCGTTTTTTCATAAGGAGGACGGTGTGCTCCTTGCAGGTGACCTATTCGCCACAAAAAGGGGACATTTGGCACCTCCTGTGGCGCGGTTTACGACGAATATGAAGCAGAACGTGGAAAGCGGACGTGTTGTTGTAGACCTGCAGCCGCAATTGTTAAGCATTTGTCATGGGAAGGAGCTGCAAAATCCGCATCTGCAGTATGAAGCATATGCGGCCGCCTACAGCAAATAAAGACTGAGCCATGCCTCGTGCTGACGGGGCTGTAAGTGAGCTTATACGGTGCGGGAGCTGGTTCAACCTGAATCAGCTTTTTTTGTCTTACTATCCTATTTGCAGCATGGTACGGAACCGGGCCTGTTGTCCAGTTCATCGAGACGGAAGGTTTCGCCAGCTCCTCGGAAGCGGCTGCAAGGAGAGGTTTGCCACAGTTAAATCGAGAAAATCCTATTTTTCTCATAGGAAAATCAGATGTTTTAAATCGAGTTCTATATGAAAATGTCAGCAAGAAATATTGACGGTAATTTATAAGGTAACGTAGAATAAGGAGGCTTATTACTATTAGGATGTGAGAAATATGAAGGCGCCTATAAAGTCAGGCTTTCAGATTGATATGAAGCATCTTGGCCTATTATCCGAGGAGCAGCCGTTTGATTTGCTGATGCAGCTGGTGAGAGTTACACGTGAACTGGAGCATGAGTTAACGTCAAAGCTGGCGTACTTTGAATTGTCTAATGGAAAATTAAAGGTTTTATTGTCTCTATTACAGTATGAGCGCCCGTTGAATCCTTCCGAGCTCGCTGACTTGGCAAGCGTTACCCGTTCTACCATTACAGGTTTGCTAGATGGTCTTGAAAAAGACGGGTTCATCAGCAGGAGTCCTCTTGAGGACCGGAGAAAAACAGCGGTTTGCTTGACTGAAAAAGGGCGAGAAGTCATTCGCATCCTTACTCCTTTGTATACCAACCATGTCATGAACACCTTTTCCAAGATTACTAAGGAAGAACAACAACTGTTTATGAGTCTGCTGTATAAGATTAAGGAAGGCTTGCAGCACGCGAGGAAGCACACGATGTTTCCTGAATGATGTCCTTACTCCCATACATATGCCTGATCAATCCTTGTAGTTGAATATTCAGGTAATCTATCATGTGTCATGATATTTTCATTGAGGGCCCTGCAGATGGGTCAACAGTCTGTCCGATGTGAAGCCTTATAGGTATTATGCTTGTATTATAATGAGGGACAGTCTGTTTTCACATATATGTAAGAAAACAGAGAGGAAGAGGAAGGATGAATCAATTTCGCAGACTACTCGTAGTCAACGTGATCACGCTGCTTGTGCTGGTGGGAGGGGGATTTTTGGGCTACTACTACTACAACCAGGCGCAAAATTATTTGAAAACAGATAATGCCAAAATTGACGGAAAAGCCATACCCATTGCAGCTCCGGCAGCTGGAAAGCTGGTAGAGTGGACTGCCGCGGCAGGAAAAGCATATAACGCCGGCGATAAAGTGGGCGCTGTATCCGTAAGCAGCGGGACTGCTGTGCAGCAGGTGGATGTAACGGTTCCGGCAGCCTCCACGGTTGTACAGTCCAGCGCAACGGAAAACACGTTTGTCGGTGCGGGCTCTCCGTTGGCTTACGCGTATGACATGAACAGCTTATATGTAACGGCAAATGTGAAGGAAACAGACATTGACGATGTGAAAAAGGGCCAAGATGTAGATGTGTACGTGGATGCATACCCGAACACAACACTCAAAGGGAAGGTGGAGCAAGTGGGCATGACAACAGCAAACACGTTCTCGCTTCTTCCATCTGGAAGCGCAACTGCCAACTATACGAAGGTTACGCAGGTCGTACCGGTGAAAATTACGTTGGATCATACAAAATCTGTGAATATCGTGCCTGGAATGAATGTGTCCGTCCGCATTCATAAATAAGGAGGAGGTTGTATGTCCTCAATCATCATTGCTGTCTATGCTGTTTTTTGTGTCTCGATATTTGTTTTTGTTAATATATCAATGAATCGTAAAAAAGGCGTTTCTATAATAGAAGCGCACGCGGAACGTGAAGCTGTCAAGGAAGCGGCGGCCGGACAAGAGCCTATGCTGCTGGAGCAGGAGGATTCCTCATCTGAGCAAGTACTGCAGAGCGCGGCTACTACAGCCCTTATGGAACAAGCAGTCGAAGATGTAATGGAGGAAGTGGATGCTGAAAAGCCCAGCCCGGCGCCAAAGCGGACGGAAAAGGTGCGGGAGAACGTGCACACAGGGGAAAAGCCAGCTGCCAATCGGGCTTTAACACTAGTAATCCTTGTGATTGGCATGTTTGTTTCCCTCCTCAACCAAACCGTCATTGACACGGTGGTGCCAACGCTCATTAATGAGTTCAATGTATCCGCCACTACCGCTCAATGGCTTACAAATGGTTTTATGCTGGTCAATGGCATTCTCGTGCCCATCAGCGTATATTTGGTCAATACATTTACGTATCGAAAGCTGTTTCTATTCGCGATGCTGTTTTTTACAGCTGGTTCTATTCTTTGTGCCGCGGCAACGAATTTCTCGGTTATGATGACGGGCCGCGCCATTCAAGCGGTCGGCGCGGGTATTCTCATGCCAATTGGATCGAATATTTTCTTAATGCTCTTTCCTCCCGGCCGGCGCGGTGTGGCGATGGGCTTGCTGGGCATCGCCCTTATTTTGGCTCCGGCCATCGGGCCGACCATTGCCGGCTGGCTGATTGAACATTATACATGGAACGTGATGTTCTATGGCATGTTCATTCTTGGCCTGCTGATCTTTTTCGTTGCCATTCGCTTCTTCAGGCTCGAGCAGACGCTCTCCAAGCCGAGGTTCGATGCGATCGGCGCCGTTGCTTCCGCAATTGGTCTTGGCACTTTGCTGTACGGCTTTAGCGAAGCCGGCTCTGAGGGCTGGGACAGTGCTGAGGTTGTCAGTATGCTGATCGTGGGCACAATCGGCCTCATCTTCTTTATTGTATGGGAGCTGAAAGCAGAGAAAAAGCTGATGGATTTAACTATTTTCAAAATTCCGGCTTTCTCGTTTACGATTGTCATTAATGTGATTATTACCATGTCCATGTTTGGCGGCTTGCTGCTGCTCCCGATTTACCTGCAAAATATTCGCGGATTCTCGGCTATTGACTCGGGAATCATCCTGCTGCCGGGGTCACTGCTGATGGGCTTTATGGGGCCGTTCGCGGGGCGGCTGTTCGACCGGTACGGCATTCGCCCGTTAGCGGTATGCGGGCTGCTCATTACGACATACTGTACCTATGAGTTCACCCATCTTTCTTATGATACGCCATACTCGCATATCATAGGAATTTATACACTCCGCTCCTTTGGGATGTCATTCTTGATGATGCCGATGATGACTGCGGGCATTAACAGCCTGAAGGCGAGCCAGATTTCGGACGGGACAGCGGCGCAAAGCACGCTTCGTTCTGTAGCTGGCTCGATTGGAACAGCCATTCTCATTACAGTGATGTCAAGACAGTCTACCTTTCATGCCGCAGATTACGCAAATGAGGTCACTGCGGCAAATCCAGTGCTGTACACGAGCTTCACCCAAAATGTGCAAGGCTTGGCTGCAGTGGCGCATGTTCCGGCGCAGACAGGGGCAACACTTGAAACATCTTTGCTGTACGGGCAAGTGATGAAAATTTCAGCCATAGAGGGAATTAACGATGCGTTCTGGGTGGCAACCATTGCCTCCGCTGCCGCACTGGTTCTATCACTATTCCTGCAGTCTGGCAAGAAACGGCCGGCAAAGAAATAAAAGTATAGACTGCATTCAATCATATGCATGGAAGACCGCTCTTCGCTACGAAGGGCGGTTTTTGTATGGGAAAATATGAATTGGGCGGCGGGGGCAACAAAATTTTCTTCAAGAGACGGAAGCCGTCCAGCAAAACTACTGTTTAACCATTATGTTAAAATATAAATCTCTTCTTCTCTTCAAAAGTACTTTTTAATGCGGCATTTCGGAAAAAATCTGCAAGCTGTGGAACAAACAGGTGTTGACAGGTTGAAGTGGACACATCAGACTTAGGAAGAACTGAATTCGTTTTTATCTGTCCGTTACACCTGACTATATACAATAACTTGTTTAAAATGAAACATCCCCGGGGAGGCGTATGGCATTTGGATATACAGTTAAACCAAAAAATGATTCAAGACATGTGCGGTACAGTCTCCTTTAAAAGAGGGGCTGCTTTTTACCGTGCGAATCAAGTAAGATTTGAGCATTATAGTTCTGCGTACTGTGAAGCGGCAGTTACAGGCAAAGAAGATGTTCGTGTGACCATTGAAAAGAAGGAGGGGGACTGTTTTTCCGCGGCATGCACTTGCCCCGCGCTTGCTTCCTTTCACAAGGACTGCCAACATATTGCCGCTGTGCTGTTGGCGGTGTATGAGCATCAACGGCAAGGAACAAATCCTCTTGCTCTAGGGCGTTCCGGCCAAGACCTTACAGAAGGTGTATGGACTCTTTTTACAAATAAGCCTGTGCAATCCAGCAGACGGCAGCTTCATTTTGAAACAAGACAAGTGCTTGACGCGGTATTTATATGTAAGCCCGTCACAGTAAGCAAAGGATGCCGGATGTTCGGAATTGAAATGCAAATAGGTCCTTCCTGCGTGCAGAATGTCCGGGATTTTCTGGAGCAGGTACAGGAGGGGAATTCCAGCCTGCTTTCTCTTTCCTTCACGTACAATCCAGCCCTCCATTGCTTTCAAAAGGAAGTGGATGATGTGATTCAGCAGCTGATTCAAGTGGTGCAGGATGAGAAGGTGTATATAGAGGCACTGCCGGATCAGTCTGATTATACCATCAGCAAGCACGTGCTATTGATTCCGCCGTCTTCTTGGGAACGGCTGATTCCGTTTCTTGTAAGAGCACCGCTGGTGAAGCTCGCATATAACGGAGAGACGTTTGACGGCCTTTCCTTATCGGATGAGCAGCTGCCTTTACGGTTTGTACTCACGGAAGCTGAGGGTGGCGGCTCTCAGCTGCAGGTTCACGGATTTCGCCACATTACCATTTTACATGCGTATAGCTCTATTTTATATGAAGGGAAACTGATACGGCTGACAGAAGAGGATTGCCAGCGTCTTTCCGGCTTCAAGCAGCTGCTGGAGTCTTCCGGAACAAATCAAATGTATATTTCTAAAGAGCAAACAGGTTTTTTCCTTAACGAAGTGGTCCCTGGCTTGAAAAGGCTGGGTGATGTTCAGCTGTCAAACGTACTGTCCGCGCAGCTGGCGCACACACCGCTGGTTGCCAAGCTGTATTTGGATCGTGTGAAGGACCGTTTGCTTGCCGGTCTGGATTTTCACTATGAACATATGGCGGTAAACCCCTTGGCAAGCAGAGAGCTTCAGGCAGTGCCTGTGTTGATGCGGGACATGGAAAAGGAGGATGTGATTCTCCGGCTGATGGAGGACAGCTTATTTGCCAAAACAGATGGCGGATACTTTCTGCACAACGAAGAGCTGGAGTATGAGTTTTTGTATCATACTGTTCCCGAGCTGCAAAAGCTTGTGCAGATCTACGCAACAACCGCGGTGAGAAATCGGATTTTCAGGGAGACTGCCCGCCCGCAAATCAGGGTGAAGGTGAACACAGAACGGACCAATTGGCTGGAGTTCACCTTTGAAATGGATGGTATTCCTGAGAAGCATATACGCGAGGTTTTATTGGCTCTGGAAGAGAAACGGAAATATTACCGTCTGCCGAATGGATCGCTGCTCTCATTGGAAGCACGGGAATTTGAAGAAATCAATCGTTTTCTAAAAGGAATGCCAGACCAGAAGCGAGATTTGGAGAACGGCTTGCACGTCCCCCTTGTACAGGGGCTTCGGCTTCTTAACGCTGCACCTGAGCATAATGTATTCACATTAGAGGGATCATTCCGTCAGTTATTAGAGAATATCTATCACCCGGAACGTCTGGAATTTGAGGTGCCTGAGGAGCTAAGGCCGATATTGCGGGACTATCAAAAAAGCGGCTATAAGTGGATGAAAGCACTTGCCGGCTATGGCTTTGGGGGGATTCTCGCGGATGATATGGGGCTTGGCAAAACGGTGCAGAGCATTGCATTCATTCTATCAGAGCTTTCTCACGTTCGCAGCAGGAAACAACCGATTCTGATTGTCTGCCCGTCATCCTTGACGTATAACTGGCTTAGTGAAATCACAAAATTTGCCCCGGATGTACAGGCTGCCGTCATGGATGGCAGCCAAACAGAACGGTACAGGCTGCAAAAGGCTGCGGCAGACCTCGATGTTGTCATTACCTCCTATCCGCTGCTGCGCAGAGACATCAGCTGGTTTCAAAAGCAAAGCTTCCACACTGTATTTTTTGACGAGGCACAGGCGTTTAAAAATCCCATTACCCAAACGGCGCGGGCGGTGAAGAAGATTATGGCCGGGCATCGCTTTGCACTTACAGGGACGCCGGTGGAGAATTCACTGGAAGAGCTATGGTCCATTTTTTATGTGGTGTTTCCGGAACTGTTCCAGGGATTAAAGGAGTACAGCAATCTGTCAAAGGAAACAATTGCCCGGAGGATCCGCCCATTTTTGCTTCGCAGGCTCAAGGAGGATGTGCTTGCGGAGCTTCCTGATAAAACCGGGTCGATAGAATCAGTGGAGCTGCTTCCGGAGCAGAAGAAGCTGTATGCCGCCTATTTAGCGAAGCTGCGGGAGGATACACTGAAGCATCTGGACAAGGATACGCTCCGGAAAAATCGTATTAAAATCCTGGCGGGGCTGACCCGGCTGCGGCAAATCTGTTGTCATCCGGCTTTGTTTGTGGATGGTTATACAGGAGGCTCGGCAAAATTTGAACAGCTGCTGCGGATTGTGGAGGAGGCGAAGCTTTCCGGGAGAAGGGTATTAATTTTTTCCCAGTTCACAAAGATGCTGGCGCTCATAGGCAGGGAGCTGGCGATGCAGCGATTGCCGTTTTTCTACCTGGATGGACAAACCCCGTCTGAAGAACGAGTGGAAATCTGCAATCGGTTTAATGCGGGGGAGCGGGACCTATTTCTCATCTCTCTGAAAGCAGGCGGCACAGGCCTGAATTTGACAGGGGCTGATACGGTCATCCTGTATGACACGTGGTGGAATCCTGCGGTTGAGGAGCAGGCGGTCGACCGTGCCCATCGGATGGGACAAACAGATGCTGTACAGGTGATTAAGCTTGTTGCCCGCGGCACCATTGAGGAAAAAATGAATGAGCTGCAAGAGAGAAAGAGAGGCCTCATTGAGGAGGTTCTTGATTTTGGAGAGAAGGTGCCGTCAGCTCTGACTGAAGAGGACATCCGGGACATCTTGATGCTATGATGAGGCAGGCTGCGACAAAAAAGGTAAACAGGGAGGCAGATCCTTGTTTACCTTTTTTGTTATGGCGAAGCCGTCAGCTTTAGTATACCTTGTCACCGTTAAAGATTGAGTTTTTCACAATCACATAATCAACCGTACGGATGGCAGCCAATCGGTCTCCTCCCGCATAGGAAATGGAGGATTGAAGATCCTGTTCCATTTCTGTCAAAGTATCCTGCAGAGGCCCCTTGTATTCCACAAACATTTTTTTGCCTTCCACATTTCTTCGTTCGCCTTTTTGGAACTCGGAAGCGGAACCGAAATATTCCTTGTACAGCTTTCCGTCTCTTTCGACCGTTTCCCCCGGCGACTCCTCATGTCCGGCAAACAGGGAGCCAATCATGACCATGGAAGCACCAAACCGGACCGATTTTGCGATATCGCCATGTGTCCGGATTCCGCCGTCGGCAATAATTGGCTTTGTGGCAGCCTTTGCGCACCAGCGCAGCGCAGCCAATTGCCAACCGCCGGTTCCAAAACCGGTTTTAATTTTGGTAATGCATACTTTCCCTGGACCGATGCCGACCTTTGTGGCATCTGCGCCTGCGTGCTCCAGCTCTCTTACTGCTTCCGGTGTTCCCACGTTTCCAGCAATAACAAAGCTTTGCGGCAGGTGCTTCTTAATATGCTGAATCATGTTGATTACGGCGTTTGAATGCCCGTGGGCAATATCAATGGTAATGTACTCTGGCGAAAGCTGCTCCGCCGCCAGTTGCTGGATAAAAGTATATTCTTCCTCTTTCACGCCAACGCTGATGGAAGCATACAGGCCGCGCGCATGCATGTCCTTGACAAAGTCTAAGCGTTTGCCTGGATTAAAGCGGTGCATAATATAGAAGTAATCATTCTCCGCCAAGTACATGGCAATGTTTTCATCAATAATGGTTTGCATGTTGGCAGGCACCACAGGCAGCTTGAAGGTGCGTCCGCCAAAGGTGACAGATGTATCACACTCCGAACGGCTGTTCACCATAGACTTTGCTGGAATTAGCTGAATATCCTCGTAATCAAAAACGTTATCCATACATGACACTCCCTAATAATAATAGATTGTATGCAGCAGTTTGTGGAAATCAACACGCAGCCTGCAGCAGTATGCTGGGAACGTGAGGCCCATTTCCGCAAAAAATCCTGACTGCAAATGGGCAGACTTATCCTGCCCATTCGTAGTCAGGATTTTCCGGTTCCCGGTAGAAACTCTCAGTCCATATCACCAAGAATATACGAATGTTGTATTACTTATCCCTTATTCATTCTAAACGAACCTTTTTGTTTTGTAAACAATATATTGTTCGTATTTTTAGTGATTATTGCTGTTTAAATGGGTAAAAAAGGTTTTTATATTATTAATTCATGGTTTTTATCCCTACTTGTGCATACATGACTTGTATCGTAAGGCAGAATGGGATGGAGAGCGGAGGGGCAGAAGAAATTATGGTAAAGAAGAGAGGGCAGGATCTGTAACACACTGCTGCGTGCTACAGATCCTGCCCTGAGTTTGCCGTTGTGATTATGATAGTTTGGTATATTGCCGTGCCGTCTTCCATTTGCCAGCCGCAATTGCCGCCAAACGAATGGAAAGCAAAATGGAGATGAGAGCGAGAACAGCAGTTGTATATACTACTCCACTCCAGCCAAAGTGGCTGTAAATGGTGCCGCTTGCTGTCCCGCCAATGCTTGCGCCAAAGTAGTAGAAAAAGAGATACAGTGCGGCGGCCTGCGCCTTATCATGGGTGGCTATAGTTCCCACCCAGCCGCTTGCGATGGAATGGCCGGCAAAGAAGCCGTAGGTAAGGACAGCGAGTCCCAAGATTTTCAGCCACAGACTCATGTCTAATGTAATGCAGCCTCCAACCAATATAATCAGCAGGGAAAGCTGCAGAATTTTTCCTTTTCCGTGCTTGTCCGCCAGCATTCCCATCCATGTAGAGCTGAATGTGCCCACCATGTACACGATAAAAATAAAACCGACAACGGTTTGGCTTAAGCTGTATGGCGGCTTCATCAGCTGAAAGCCGATATAGTTGTATAAGGATACGAAAATGCCGCTCAGCAAAAAGCCGATGGCAAACAGGTAGATCAGCCCAGGCTCCTTAAATTGGCCGAACAAGGAACCGAGCAGCCGTCTCCCTTCAAGCTTCCGCGGCATAAAATGGGAGGAGGGCGGAAGCAGCAACCAAAATACAAGACTGGAAAGCAGGCTGATGAACCCAATTCCCATGAGCGCTGCATGCCAGTTTATATAATCGGTCAAAATGCCGCTGATGATCCGTCCGGCCATGCCGCCCAGGGAGTTTCCGCTGATGTACAGCCCCATGGCCATTCCCAGGCTCCGTGGTTCCACTTCTTCACCTAAATACGCCATGGCAACAGCCGGAAGCCCCGCCAGTACAGCTCCTTCTGCAATTCGTCCTGCCAGCAGGAGAGGGAAGCTCGGCGTGACAGAGGTGAGGACGGCAAGAGCGGATGATGCAACGAGCGATAGGGCCATGATGGGTTTCCGCCCGAACACCTCCGACAAAGAACCGGCAATTAGCATACTGACTGCCAGGGAAAAAGTGGCCGCTGACATAACAAAGCTGGAAACCGCTGGTGAAACATGAAACTCCTTTGCGATATCAGGAAGCAAGGGCTGTGTTCCCCACAGAATGGCAAAGGTGCTGAAGCCGCCTGCGAATAATGCTAGATTCACCTTCTGAAATGCGCTTGTTCCGCGCTGTATGTAACCCATTCTTCATTCGCGCTCCTTTTTATATAAGAATGACTCGATTGATCGGCGTTACAACATCCCGTCCCACCTGCTGCCTTATTTATAACTACTGTAACAAACGGGATGTGTGCAAAAGGACCTGCTTATCTCTGCAGGCGGCTCAGCAAAAAGCCGGCCGTCAGCAGCAAGCCGGAAAATAGAAGCGCCACTATAGAACATGCAAACAGGTACGCATTATACTGTGCGATCCGGAGCAGCAGCGCTGTGCTGTTCAAGGAGAGCAGACCCGCCAGCAAATTCAGCAATACCAGCAACACAAACAGGGTGATGAGTCCGTCCCAGGCACCCTCAATATCCAGTCTGCTTAAGCTGATATGGGAGGAAATGCAGACAGCCAAAAGCAAAAATATCCAAAAGGAAGCGCGGGACACATGCTGCAGGGTAAACAGGCTTTTCACGAGTACAGCAAATGCGGCCAGCACACCCTGTATGAGAGGCACACTCATGTTCCCCGGCTGGACATGCGCTTCAACTGCTGCTATGAAGGCTGCATAGGATTGTGGCACGCAAACATACAGCAGCCCCATAATCGCTGCGATGCCGGAGAAAATGGGACCTGTGCCGATAAAGAAGTTGCCGATGCGCTGATATAAGCTGCGCCGGTTGTATTGATGGCGTACATAGCCAAGCAGTCCATGCGAGGTGTCGGTTGGAAACCATTGCACCCCGGTAATGCGGTGTCCAAACAGCACACACATGAACGCGTGGCCAAGCTCGTGCACCGGCACGCCGACCCAGGCGGTCCACATATAGAAGCGCCGCAGCGGGGTGCGGCTCCAGTACAGCTGCGAGCGGCGCTCCGCCAGCCCAAGCAGAAAGCCGATCAGTATGGTCGTCCCAATTAAGTAGAAAAGCTGCAGCGCGCTTTGCAGCAATGCATGCAGGATGGTGTTCATATTCGGTGCCCTCCCTTCCAAATTTCTAGTTTTCCTAGTATAATTGTATCCATTTTAGCACAGATGGCCAGTCTACAATAAGGAGGAAGACCCGGGACGGCAATGACAATCCTACAGCAAATGGGAGGGCGACAGTAGTGAAAAGAGTATTTGCAGATGTGATTCAATTCCGCGGCACACATTATGATTTCGGTTTGAAGCAAGGAGAATTGCTGATTGATTCGCTTTTGGTCCAAAATCGGGAGCGGCAATGGAAGGTAAGAAAACCGCTGTTTCGGATAGATGTGGAGGAAAGCAAGCAGATCTTCCAGCAGTGGGCCCCTGTGATTTGGGAGGAGCTGTTGGGGCTGCAGGATGCATTGAAGTGGCCGATGGAAAGAGTGCTGCTGGAGTTTGGCGGCTATCGAATCAATATGCATCCGTCAGGCTGTTCCATCTATGCGGGAGATCATTATTTAGTCCGCAATTATGATTATCACCCGAAAACTTATGATGGGCGTTATATTTTGTATCAGCCGACAGATGGCGGCTATGCAAACGTCGGACTGAGCCAGAAAATTACAGGCAGATGCGACGGCATGAATGAAAAAGGACTGGCGATGGGCTATACCTTCATGAACCGAAAACGCCCCAGTGACGGTTTTATCTGTCACATGATCGGCAGGCTCATTCTGGAGCTTTGCGGCAATGCGGGGCAGGCTGCAGATTTGCTGAAGGAAATTCCGCACCGGGGCTCCTTCAGCTACGTTTTATATGACGGGGGCTGTGACATGCCGTATATTGTAGAGACTTCTCCGAGAAGGGTGGAGGTCCGGCAGGGGTATTCCTGTACCAACCATTTTCAGATTATGACCGAAGAGAACCGCCACGTGCTGGAGGATTCCAAGAACAGGCTGCAAGCAATGGAGCAGAGACAGGCACAGGGTTTAAGCGGATATGAGGCCTTCAGGCTTTTGAACGACACAGACCAAGGTGTGTTCTCCAAGCTCTATGGAAGCTGGGCAGGAACCATCCATACCTCTGCCTATTTCCCGAGAGAGATGAAAGCGTGGGTTGCGTTTGGGGGAAATCGGGAGCCGGTAGAATTTCATTTTCATAGCTGGCTGCAGGGGGAGAACGTCCCGGTTCAGCGGATGGAAGGAGATATTGACACGGACATTCCTTTCGCGCATATGGAACGTGCAGACTGGTACAGGTCATAGGAAGAGCGGCCCCGGCAAGGAGGCGCTTGGCATACTCGCGGCACTTTCCTAGAGACAGGGAGACGGAATCACTTGTCATGATACGGGCTGTTTTTTAAGGGGGGAATTTCGGCATTGCTTTTCTTGTCTCCATACCGATATAATTACCTGGGTAAATATATTTGCTTTTTAGAGGAGGATTTATGCAGCATCACTTATTTCATTCCGTACATCAGCTGTCCCGTGAACTGACGAGGCAGGTGAATGAAGAGCTGCAGCCGCTGGGGATTTACAGCGCCCAGTGGTCTGTTTTATATGTTCTGCACAATGTTGGCCCGTTGACCCAGAGTGCTCTGTGCCGCCACTTGGCCGTAGAGGCTCCGCCCATGACACGTGTGGTCCAGCGCCTTGTCAAGCAAGGCTATGTGCAGCAGGTTGCCGGAGAGGATAAGCGGGCGAAATATGTGGAGCTCACAGAAGCGGCTGTTGCCGCATTCCCCGTCTGGGAGAGCGCGATTTCCCGGGTGCATGAAAAGACGCTGCGGCAGATTCCTGAACTGCTGCAGCAGGAGCTGAGTGATTCCTTGCAGTTTTGGCTCCGGCAATTGAAAGGAGAGATTCTATGAAAAGTGCCCGATTATGGACACGAAACTTTGTCAGTGTGTCAGCCAGCAGTTTTTTTCTGTTTTTAGCATTCTATTATTTACTTGTTGTACTGCCGATTTACTCCATCCAAAGCCTGCACGGCCGTGAATCGGAGGCAGGCCTCATTGTGACCGTATTTTTGGTTGCAGCAATCCTTGTCCGGCCCCTTGCCGGGCGGTGGATGGAGCGCTTCGGCACCCACCGTGTGTTTTTGCTGTCTCTGGTCATCTTTGCCGGGATGGCCTCCTTATACACGCTGCCCAGCTCCATGGCAGGCCTGTTGCTTCTCCGGTTCCTTCAAGGTATTGGATTTGGGATGGCCACTACTGCAGCCGGCTCCATTGTGGCGGCAATTGTTCCTGACTCCAGGAGGGGAGAAGGGATGGGCTATTATGCCATGTCCATGAACCTTGCCATGGTGCTCGGTCCGTTTCTCGGACTGACCGCGCTGCACAAATGGGGCGGCGGCGTTATGTTTTTGCTCAGCTTCCTCTTCGCTGCGGGAGCACTCGCAGCTGCATTCTTGATCCGGGTGCCGGAACAAAGCTCCGTACGCCCAGCCGCCAAAGCAAGTATACTTGAAATGTCCGCCCTCCGCATCTCGCTTATTGCAGCGGTATTCGCCCTTGTATACGCATCCATCCTTTCTTTTGTGTCTGTGTACGCAAAGAAAATTGGCCTGGAGTCTGTATCCAGTTACTTCTTTGTGGTGTATGCGGCGGTTCTGCTGCTGTCCCGTCCGTTCACAGGAAGATTGTATGACCGCTATGGGGCAAACAGCATCGTATATCCGGCCTTTTTTTGCTTTGCAGCCGGTATGCTGCTGCTCAGTCAGGCGGAAGCGGCAGCAGGCTTTCTGACTGCAGCCGGTTTGATTGGCCTGGGCTGGGGCACATTGTTCCCAAGCTTTCAGACCATCGCCATACAAGGTGCGTCTCCGGCCAGACGGGGAGCGGCGACTGCCACCTTCTTATCCATTTTCGACTTTGGCATCGGTATCGGCTCCTTCCTGGTTGGCTTGCTGGCGGTGCATGTTTCCTTCCGCTCCTTATACGGATATAGCGCAATCATTATCGCTGCAGGAGCAGTGATGTATGGTGTGCTGCAGGCACAAGCAAACCGCAGCAAGCGGAATTTGCAGAAAAAGCAGGCTTCGTGAGGGGGCGCGAACAGCAATCATATGTTAAAAGCGGCAGGAACAACCAGTACCTGCCGCTTTTGGCATATCTGCTGCTTTGTGTCTATATCTCAGCATCATAGGTGCGCATGCAGGCATAGAAAATAGAAATGTTGACTGATAATTATATCTTCCCGACTCACTTTCTTTTATGATATAAGTATGAGAGATATAGGTTAGCTGAAGAATGGGTGCAGGAGTTGAAAAGGGGGATACATAGCTTGAATACAAAATATCTGGATTTATTGGCCCAAAAGTATGATAGCGAGGAGAAAGTGGTCACAGAGATTATTAATTTGGAAGCGATCCTCAATTTGCCCAAAGGGACGGAGCATTTTGTCAGTGATCTGCACGGGGAGTACCAAGCCTTTCAGCATGTGCTCAGAAATGGCTCCGGAAATGTCAGAGAGAAGATCCGGGACTTGTTTCAAGATGTTTTATTTGAAAAAGAAATTAACGAATTTGCGACATTGGTGTATTATCCTGAAGAGAAGTTGCAGCTGGTAAAAAATGATTTTGGGAATGAGGAAGAATTACACCAATGGTATACAGTCATCATTGAGCGGATGATCCGTCTGATTTCACATGCCTCCTCCAAATATACACGTTCGAAGCTGCGTAAAGCACTGCCGAGCCAGTTTGTTTATATTATCGAGGAGCTGCTGTATAAGGCGAATAAGTCTACAAATAAAGAGCAGTATTACACAGAAATTGTGCAGCAGATTATCTCTTTGGGGCAAGCGGACAAGCTGATTACAGGACTCGCTTACACGACGCAGCGATTGGTTGTGGACCATCTGCATGTAGTCGGGGACATTTATGACCGCGGGCCGGAGCCGGATAAAATTATGGATACCCTAATTCATTATCATTCTGTGGATATTCAGTGGGGCAACCATGATGTACTGTGGCTGGGCGCTTTTTCCGGCTCGATGGTTTGCCTTGCGAATATTATTCGTATTTGTGCCAGATATGACAACTTGGATATTATTGAAGATGTATATGGAATTAATCTGAGGCCGCTGCTGAATCTGGCGGAGAGATACTATGGGGACAACCCGGCTTTCAGACCTAAGGCCCATGCAGACAAACAGCTGACCGATCATGAAAAGCTGCAAATTACAAAAATTCACCAGGCTATTGCGATGATACAGTTCAAGCTGGAAATGCCGATTATAAAGAGACGTCCGTACTTCAATATGTCTGAAAGGCTCTTGCTTGAAAAAATTGATTATGAGAAGAACGAGATTACGCTTCGCGGGAAGACATATCCGTTGGAAAACAGCTGCTTTGCAACAGTGAATCCGCAACAGCCTGACCAATTATTGGAGGAAGAACAGCAGGTGATGGAACGGCTGCTGTTTGCGGTCCAGCATTCGGAGAAATTGGCCAGACATATGAATTTCCTGATGAAGAAAGGGAGCCTGTATCTGAAATACAACGGGAACTTGTTGATACACGGCTGTATTCCCCTGGATGAGGAAGGGAATATGGAAAAAATGACAATCGAGGGTAAAACGTATTCGGGCCGTGATTTGCTTGATATTTTCGAGCGTTACCTGCGGCATTCCTTCGCACATCCCGAAGAGACAAATGATTTGGCAACAGATATGGTCTGGTACTTATGGACCGGAGAATATTCTTCGCTCTTTGGAAAAAGAGAAATGACAACCTTTGAGAGATACTTTATCAAGGATAAGAAAACACATAAAGAAATCAAGAATCCATACTACCATTTGCGCGAAAAGGAAGAAATCTGCCGCAAAATCCTGGCTGAATTTGAGCTGAATCCAGATCAGGGCCATATCATAAACGGTCATACGCCGGTTAAGGAAATTGATGGGGAAAATCCGGTAAAGGCAAATGGAAAGATGATTGTAATTGATGGCGGGTTTTCCAAGGCCTATCAATCGACAACCGGCATAGCTGGCTATACCCTTCTCTACAATTCCTACGGCATGCAGTTGGTTGCCCATAAGCATTTTAATTCGAAGGAAGACGTTTTGCGTGACGGAACGGATGTTTTATCGGTCAAAAGACTGGTGGATCAGGAAGTAAAGAGAAAAAAGGTTAGAGAAACGAATATCGGCGAGGAGCTATTGCAGGAAATTTCGATTCTCAATCGTTTGCGGGAATACCGCTACATGAATTGATGCAGCCAGATTGCCTGCAATGGGCTCCTGCGGCATTGGTGTGCGGTTTCAATAAGAAAGCGGAAGCTAAGGATGAGTCAGTGGCAATCCTTAGCTTTTTTATGTAGGGAAGGGGCTGCTTGTGGACGCAGCTGTTGGCGGCCCGCTCTGCAATAGGGGTATTGGCAGCGTCCCCCTGTTGCAGAGCATGCGGGCGGGGATGGGAATCAGCTCATTATTGGAATAAGTCTGCAAAAGCACGTGTAATGGCAAAGGCTTGATAGCTGAATACAGAGGCAGCGGAAGCGCTGAACAAATACACCATAATATGATTGAACATTGTAATAAGTCCCCCTTTATTTTACATTGTAAATTCTTAACTATATTAAATATAAGGCAAAGTACCTTGTAAGTAAATGGCAATGAATTGAAGGTAAGGGATTACAACGTGCAAAACAGGAAAACTGCCGGAAAAGGATGAGGGAATCAGCAGCGGCAATGAAGACCCCTGAAGAAGAGCAGGGGTCTTGTTTGTGCAATTAATCTGCCAGGAGGATTGCTGTTTCTGCAGCCTGCAAATTGACCTGCAGCTGCTCGTTTGGATCATACGGATGATAATAGCCTTTTGCCTCCATATATTTGCTGATGGTTTCATGTGTTGCGACTGCATCCCGCAGCTGCTGGCGGAGCACAGCCTTGAGCTCAGGATTTCCCACTTCGGTCACAGCAAACGCCAAATTTCTTACGCCGGATTTGGCGGTAATCAAAAAGTCAGAGGCGATGACTTGGTCTGTCATACTGCCCATACCCGCAATTTTTTGTAATAAATTGGTCATTTGTGTCCCTCCTGTGCTGTCAGCAAGTCGCGCAGCTGCTCAATATGCTTCTTTCCCAGTGTCGCATCCGCTGAGAGAATGAGTTTGAGTTCCTCATCCTGCACCAGCTTGTCCATCGTCGCAGATTTCGTCACACAAACATTTTTGAAATTCAAAATCTCTTGTGCCTCTAGCATTTCGTGCTGTCCTAAAGGATGAATCATAGCTTTCGCCCCTTGTGAATGGATGTATGCACTTATGTTACCTGTTTCCCAATATATTATGCACTGCCGGCCCGGTGTCAGCAGCAGAAACCCTGTTGTCCGAATAAAAAAGAAGATTTCGGGGGAGATTGCGTGTAGTGAGATTTTATTAAACGGATGGGGGCAGAGTAATGGAACGAGACGGATTAGCATACCACGAGACGATGGATGCGCATGAAATGGTAAATATAAAAACCATCGGTCTGATGAAAGCAAAGCTGATGCAAGGTCTTTGCTTTGACAATGACCTGAAAGCTTTGATGGAAAAAGACGTACAGCAATCCACCGCAGCGTTGAAGGAACTGAAAGAGCTGTATTTGAAGGCGCGGACATTGTAATAAGGAGGAGATGGCAGGATGAATGAAGATTATTTGGATCCGAAATATGCAGAAGGAATGCCAAAGCTGGCTGACGCTGCCATTGCAATGGAGTTTTTGATTTCTGTCAAAACAACAGCCCGGAACTATGCTGTTGCACTGACAGAAACAACAAGTGCAGATCTGCGGCACGTGCTGAGCAAACAAATGGAGGAAGCACTGAATCTGCATGAGGAGCTGTCGCAGCTCATGATGAAAAAAGGGTGGCTGTACCCAAATGATTTGGGCAAGCAAATTGAGTTGGATTTGAAATCCATGGAGGTTGCACTCGGCATTGCCGAAATGAATCTATATCCAAACGATACAGACAGGCTGGGCATGTTTGCAACACCTGATAAATGAGGAGGGATGAGGCATGAAGGCAGTTACATATCAAGGAATTAAAAATGTACAGGTCAAAGAGGTGAAGGATCCCTCCATTAAGAACGCAGATGATATCATCATCAAGGTTACATCATCCGCCATCTGCGGATCGGACTTGCACCTCCTCCACGCGATGATTCCGAACCTGCCTACAGATTATGTAATTGGGCATGAGCCGATGGGCATTGTGGAAGAGGTCGGTCCGGAGGTGACAAAGCTAAAGCGCGGGGACCGGGTGATTATCCCATTCAATGTCAGCTGTGGCCATTGCTGGTATTGCACCCATGACTTGACGAGTCAGTGCGACAACTCCAATCCGCACGGGGAAATGGGCGGGTTTTTTGGATATTCGGAAACAACGGGCGGTTACGCGGGCGGACAGGCTGAATTTATGCGTATCCCATATGGAAACTTCACGCCATTTAAAATTCCGGATAATTGCGAAGTGGAGGATGAAAAGCTTGTGCTGCTTGCTGATGCAGCCTCCACTGCATATTGGAGCGTAGAGAATTCAGGCATGAAGCCGGGAGATACAGTCGTCATTCTCGGCTGCGGTCCTGTCGGGCTGTTGGCGCAGAAGTTTGCCTGGTTTAAGGGTGCCAAGCGGGTCATTGCAGTGGACTACATTGACTACCGGTTAGAGCATGCCAGACGGACAAACAAGGTGGAGACAGTGGACTTTGGCAGAATTGAAGATGCCGGGGAGCAGATTAAGGAAATGACCCAGGGCGGCGCGGATATTGTCATTGACTGCTCGGGCATGAGCGGAAAGATGACACCGATGGAGTTCTTGGCGGTGGGGATGAAACTGCAAGGCGGCGCCATGGGCGGGCTTGTCATCGCTTCGCAGGCAGTGCGCAAAGGCGGAACCATCCAAGTGACAGGTGTATACGGCGGGCGCTATAACGCCTTCCCGATGGGGGACATTTTCCAGCGCAATGTGAACATCAGAACAGGGCAGGCGCCGGTTATTCCTTATATGCCATATTTGTATGAGTTAATCAATGAAGGGAAAATTGATCCGAGCGATGTGGTGACACATGTTCTTCCGCTTCAGGAGGCGAAGCGCGGGTATGAAGTATTCGACACGAGAACAGATGGCTGCATCAAGGTAGTGTTAAAACCGTAATGGTTAAATGGGAGAAAAGGGTATCCCGGGCTTTGCCCGAGGTACCCTTTTCTTTATCAGGGGAGATACTTGCGCGGATCCACGGCATTGGACTTTGCCAAATTCCAATCTCCCTCGTGTACTTCAAAATGAAGGTGCTGCCCCTCTGACATACCCGTATTCCCCATGATGCCGATTTGTTGGCCCTGTGACACAGATTGTCCGGCTGAAACCGTTCTTGTGCGCATATGAGCATACACTGTCGTGTATGCTTGGCCATGGATCCGATGCGAGATAAACACGACATTGCCGTAGCTGGCTGAATAATAGGACCGGATGACCGTGCCCGCGGCGGCGGCGGCAATCGGGACTGTGCCTGAAGCCGCAATGTCCAAGCCTTTATGATTGCCGTCACTGCGCGAACCGAAGCCGGAGGAGTACGCGCCCGCTGCCGGCTTTATAAAGCCGGCAGAAGCAGAAGGTGAGGCTGCTTGCGGTGCAACTGGAGCCGGGCTGACTGTTAAGGTGCGCTTTTGTTTTGCTTCTCTGGCCAAAGCAGCGGCTGCTGCTGCCTGTGCTTGCAGCACTTGCTTCTCTTCTTCTGCACTCATCATCTCCGAAACCGTCTGCTGAAACTGCTGCAGCAGGGTTTGCAGGACAGCTTCCTTCTGCTTCTGATTCTCTTCAAGCTGTGTTTGCTTTGCTTGCAGGTCTGATTTCAGTGAGCGGAGGACGGTCTTCTTTTCTTCCACACTTTTCATTTGCTGCCCGAGCAGCGTCTGGTCTTCCTGCTGTTGGTTTAAAATTTGCTGATCTGATTGGAAAATTAAGTTTACGGAATACAGCTTGTCCAGCAGATCTGCAAAGCTTTTTGTTTCCAAAAGTATATCAGTGACCATACTTGTCCTTGGCTGGGTTTGTAAGGCGGCCAGTCTTTTTTTGAGAACATCCTGCCGTTGTTCTATTTTTATTTGCAGCTGTTGTATGCTCTGTTTCTTTTCGGCAATTGCATCTTCAGTTGCATGCATTTCATTTTGAATATGCTCCAGTTCAAGCTGGTTCTTTTCCATTGCAAGGTCAAATTGCTGTACCTGCTCCTTTAATTGATCCATTTGCTCCTGCAGCACTTGCTTTTCAGCAGCTTTTTGCCGGATCGTCTGCTCGATGGAGCCTGCGCTTTCTGCCTGTGCGCTTGGCATGGCTGCCGGCGTAAGCAGCAATCCTGCCGCCAAAGCAATATGTAATCTTCGTCCCTTCATTCTTGGTGACCTCCCCGTGTTCTTCACATCAGTTATAACACGCAGGAGCTTCACCGGTTGTGATGTAATGGAAGTGTAATGGGAATGTAAAAGACCGGCAGTTTTTGTCGTAATTTCTGTATGTATGCCGCGGCGGGACTATAACGAAGAAATCGGCTGTTCCTCTCAAGTGAGAGGAAGCCGTCTTGTTTTGAAGAAAATTGGAAAAAATTAGAGATGGAGTTGCTTATTGGGGGGCAGAAAGCAGTAGGGCAATCCTGCTGAATGATATTCTGAAGCATTCAATTTTTTATTAAGGAAAGGAGGCTGCATCATGAATCAGGAATACCGAATTTTACAAATAGATCCATATTTGAAATCGTTTGCTGCTGACATTGCACTGCGGATGAACCGCTACAAAACGCACAGACGCCGTCTTGTTGAAGACGGCCAATCGATTTCTTCCTTTGCCAACGGCCATCTGTATTTCGGTTTTCATGCTACAGAAGCCGGCTGGGCATACAGAGAGTGGGCTCCCAATGCGCAAGCCATTTCCCTCATTGGAGATTTCAACGAATGGAATCCTGAAAATCATCGGCTGAAGCGGCTGGAAAATGGCGTGTGGGAGCTGCTCGTTACAGGAGACTTGCCCCATGGTTCAAGGGTTAGACTGAAGCTGAAAGCCAACGGACATACATACGACCGCATCCCGCTGTATTGTAAAAGAGTGGTGCAGGACCCAGATTCAAACGTATTTGACGGGATGATCTGGAGTCCGCCTCTTCCCTATGAGTGGCGGCATGAAGCGTTTTTGCCGCAGCGGCCGCTTTATATTTATGAATGCCATATTGGCATGTCCGGCGAAAAAGAGGGGGTATCCTCTTTTTTGGAGTTCGCGGATCACGTGTTGCCCCGCATTCACAAGCTGGGCTATACAGCAATTCAAATCATGGCAATCATGGAGCATCCCTATTATGGCTCCTTTGGATATCAGGTTTCCAACTTCTTTGCCGTATCCTCCCGCTTCGGCACACCTGAGGAATTCAAGCTGCTTGTAGACCGGGCCCACAGCATGGGAATCGCAGTCATTATGGATTTAGTACACTCACATACTGTGAAAAATACAGTGGAGGGATTGGCGGAGTTTGATGGAACTGACTATCAATTTTGCCATCAAGGGAACAGGGGGCATCATCCTGATTGGCATACACGCTTATTTAATTATGGGAAGCCGGAGGTGCAGCATTTTTTATTGTCCAATGTGAAATATTGGCTGACGGAATACCGCTTGGACGGCTTTCGTTTTGATGGTGTGACCTCTATGCTGTATCATCACCGGGGGAGAGGAGTTTCATTCGATGCCTATCATAAATACTTTTCCATGAACGCCGATTTGGAGGCCATTGCATATTTGCAGCTGGCTGCGGAGCTTGCAAAGGAAATCAACCCGAATTGCATGCTGATTGCGGAAGATATGAGCGGGATGCCGGGGATGTGTCTGCCTATTGCGGATGGGGGCATCGGCTTTGATTATCGTCTTGGCATGGGGCTGCCTGACCTGCTTATTAAAATGATGAGAATAAAGGATGAGCACTGGCATTTGGGATCATTGTGGCATGAATTAACAAACCGCCGGCCACTGGAAAAAGTGATTGGCTATACCGAGTCGCATGACCAAGCCATTGTGGGCGACAAGACGCTGATGCACTGGCTGGCAGATCAAGATGTATATTGGCATATGAGCAAGGGCGACCATCATGAGAGAACGGAGAGGGCTATATCCTTGCATAAACTCCTGCGCTTTATTACCTGTACGGCGGGCGGCGAGGGATATCTCAACTTTATGGGAAATGAATTTGGCCACCCTGAATGGATTGATTTTCCGCGTGAGGGCAATGGCTGGAGCTACAAATATGCAAGACGGCAATGGAGTCTGGCGGATGATGCAGGTCTGAAGTACGAGTATCTTGCACACTTTGATGCAGCTATGCTGAGTTTCTTGAAGAGAGAGGGGCTGCATCAAGAGCCTGCGCAGCTTCTATATATTCATGAGTCCGATAAAATAGTGGCATTCATCAAGGGGCGGTATACCTTTTTGTTCAATTTCCATGCGGAAAACAGCTATGTACATAAGCTGGAGGATCCGTCCTCGTTTCAGCTTGTATTTCATAGCGCCTGGCAGCAGTTCGGCGGCTTTGTGGATGATGCACTGAACACTGGCTTGCTTCGTGAGGATGGGGCAGTGGTGGACCGGCGGACGGCAGTGGTGCTGGAGAAAGTGCAGAAGGGACTGCAGTATCCAAGGGAGAATCATGTATTTCCTGCCTAAGTTATGTAATGATGCAGAAGGTCATGAATAGAATTTTCATATATTTTCCGTATATAAAGATAGTTAAGTGGTACATTACATGAGTTTCTTGATAAAATATAGCCATACAGAGAACAGTGGAACAGCAGTCTGTTTCTTGCAACAATCTATGTGTCCTGTTGCCGGAAGGCTGTGTAACCGGTACGGCAGCCGGTTTTTAAAGCAGGCTATGAAGGAAGCAGAATTATAAATGCCGGCCAGGGAGTCTGAGGGAATAAAAAGCCGGCGGAACCGCCGGCTTTTTATGGGATATACAGATGAGTGATCATACGTTTTACAGCAACACGCTTGATGATTGGATAAGGTTAATATGCAGTCCATCCGGCATCTGCTGTAATCACAGTTCCGTTTACAAACACTATCAATATAAAGAAGATTTGCTGGAGGGGCTTATGGAAGATGTGCTTGCGGATTTGGCTGTTTCATACCGGGAACCGTACAGAAACCAGGCTCACTTGGAAATCGGCAAGCTGACAGCCTCTGCCATTAAAATCTTTGAACATGTAGAGAGGCATGCCAAGCTCTATACACTAGTCATAGAAGCACGGGCTCTGCCTGGTTTTCAAAATCGGATTGGAGATGTGCTGAGAGATTTAATTCTGCAGGACTTACATAGCTATTCTCTGCCTGCCAAAATGAATCGTGAATTGTAAGGAAGCTATCATGCCTACTCCATTTTAGGCATGATTACAGAGTGGGTGGAAGGCGGATTTAGATACAGCACCGCATATATGGCAGAACAGCTGTTGGAAATTCTTAAAATAAGCCCGGCAACCGCATCATCTGTTGCAAAGTAGATTTGTAGTGCAGTGCAATTATGATAGAGCAATAGAAAAAAAGAGCGAAACGAGGGTGGGCTTTGTAGAAATTCCTGCTTCTTTGTCATCTATCTCAGGCTGGAATATTTATGGAATAGGATGGTACAATTAATAAAAGCTATCATTCAGATTTTTCAGAAAGAAACGGTGGGACAGCCAGTCTGAAGATAGGAACAACGAGTCAGAACTGGAGGATGGATTGCGCTTCAGATTGGAGAAGACCAGTGTTATAAGGCGGTGCAGGCGAGGCGGGTTCATCAGCTCCTGCTTCATCACAGCACCGCCCCACTTGAGAAGGGGGAAGGCAAATGGGCATAACGATTGGCAAAATCTTTGATCTCACGGTGAAAAGGTACCCGCAGAAGGAAGCGCTTTATGATGTCCGGAAAAACGTCCGCTTCACCTACAGCGAGTGGAGCAGAGAGGTGAACAAGCTGGCCAATGCCCTCCTGCAAGAGGGAGTCGGCAAAGGGGACCGGGTTTCCACCTTCTTGTTTAATACAGAGGAACTGGCAACAGTGTTTCTTGCCTGCGCCAAAATCGGAGCCGTGTTCAATCCAATTAACTTTCGCCTGATGGGGGAGGAGGTGGCCTATATTCTGGCGGATGCCGAGCCGAAGGTGGTTCTGTTTGAAAAAGCGCTTGAGCCGGTCGTCTCCAGCATTGAAAGCCGGTTTCCCCGCACCGCATTTTGGTTTATTGATGAGGCAGCGCCTGCTTATGCGGCAAGCTATCGTGAAAAGGTGGAAGCAGCTTCAGACCAGGACATGTCTGCCAAGGTGCACGAGGATGACCTGTATGCCATCATGTATACGAGCGGAACAACAGGCCGGCCGAAGGGAGTGATGCATCTGCATCGGGACATGCTGGAGCAAAGCGTACTCCTCATCAATGCCACAAAGCTGCACCGGGATGACGTTGGCCTTGTGGCAGCTCCGATGTTTCATTGCGCCGAGCTTCATTGCGCCTTTTTGCCGCGTGTGCATGTGGGCGCAAAGCATGTGATTCTGCATCAGTTTGAACCGAAACAAGCACTGCAGGCCATTGAATCAGAAGGAGTGACAAAGCTGTTTGCCGCTCCTACAATGTGGAATATGCTGCTTCAGGAGGATTTGGGCAGCTATCGGCTAAACAGCTTGAAGCTTGGCCTCTACGGGGCAGCCCCAATGGCGCCTGCCTTGGTCCGTGCCTGCCGTGACCAGCTGGGCATTTCTCTTGTGCAGGCCTACGGGATGACAGAAATGGGGCCTGCCATCACCTTGTTGTCCGAGGAAGACCAGCTGACGAGGGCTGGTTCCGCCGGCCAAGCCTGTCTGAACCATGAAATCAGGGTGGTCCGTCCACGGGAGGATGGCCCGTCAGATCCGGATGATATTCTGCCGCCTGGAGAGAACGGGGAAATTATCGTTCAAGGCCCGTGTATGATGACCGGTTATTTTAACCGCAGGGAAGCGACGGAGAAAGCGATGTTTAAAGGCTGGTACCATTCCGGGGATATCGGATATTTGGATGAAGACGGCTATCTTTGGGTCAAGGATAGAGTAGATGATATGATTATTTCGGGAGGAGAAAACATCTATCCGCGCGAAGTGGAGGACGTCCTGTACGAGCATAAGGGCGTTTTGGATGTTGCCATTATCGGGGAGCCTGATGACAGATGGGGCGAGCGTGTGACGGCGTTTGTCGTCTTAAAAGACCCGTCCGTGACGGAACAGGAGCTGGATGAGCTCTGTAAGAACAGCGACAGGCTTGCGAACTACAAGCGTCCGCGGAAATATATGTTTGTGGAAGCGCTTCCGAGGAATGCGAGCGGAAAAATCCAGAAGTTTATGCTGAGACAGAAGCTGGAGGAACTGAGAAGCGGCGGATGGCGCGCTTGAGGGCGGATGCAGCGGAATCAAGTAACAGCTGTCAGGAGGGCAAAATATGCCCTTTTTTTTCTGCCCCCCTAGATGTAATGAAGCATCTGCTGTTGGCCGGAGTATTGTGCAGAACCCATAAGGTCTGTCTGTTGATTCTAAAACAAGCCCGCACCTGTTCTCCTTTTCTGTGATAAAATGAAGGAAAAGCGCTGCAGCATTTGAGCGGCCGGCGCATCTCAAATAAGTGGAACAGGGAAAAGGTTTCAGGGGGAGAAGAGAAATGAAATTTGCTCTTGTATTGGTCGTGATCATCGGCGTGGTTTCACTCGTGAGCACAATTCTTGTGGCGAACCGGGTAGAGGCGGAATACAGCAAGTCTGTAAAGCGAAATCTCACCAATCTGACTCTTATGTATGTGCTGTTGTTTCTGGTGCTTTCTGTCGGCATTGTATGGTACATAGTTGGAGTCAGGTAACTGCTTTGCAGCAACAGACAGCCTTGCAGAATTCCATTGCCGGGAATACATTTGAAGAGGGGCAGCCCGTACCGGCAAGCAGGTTGTCGGTAAACGGGACATAATAGTCGAGAGAGGCTCCATGTTGCATTGTGCAGGAAAAGGACGTGTGGATGTATGATAGAAGTATTTACAGTGCCATTGGCAGAAGTCGTACGGGCAAGGTCATCAGTCCGGGCTTACCATCGTGAGCCAATTGCGAAAGAGGTGCTGCATCAGCTGGAGACTTATATGGAGCAGGCGCGCGGCAAAGTGAAAGCCGGCATTCGTCTGGAGATGATTGATGTTCCCAGCCTGGAGCAGGAGAAGGGTGTGAAACTCGGCACATACGGAGTGATTCGCGGCACTTCCACCTTTATTGTTCCCGCAGTACAACGGGCCGAAATGGATTTGGAGCATATGGGCTATATCATGGAGCATGCTGTTTTGTATGCTGCGTCCCTTGGACTGGGAACGTGCTGGCTCGGGGGGACGTTCACGCGAAGTGAGTTCGGGAAGGCATTGGAAATTCGTGAGGGAGAGTACATCCCGGCCATCATCGCACTGGGCTACCCGCGCGGGGGGCGGGATCTTCTCGGATCGCTGATGCGGGCCGCGGCAGGCTCAAAGTCACGCAAGCCATGGCAGGATGTATTTTTCGACCGCGCCTTCACCCATCCGCTCACTCCAGAGGAAGCGGGAGCATTTGCCCAAGTGCTGGAGCTGGTGCGGTTGGCGCCGTCTGGCTCAAACAAGCAGCCGTGGCGCATCGTGCGGGATCGAGACCGGTATCATTTCTATTTGGCCCACACAAAGGGCTACTCCTCTTCGCGCGGCTTCAGCCCGCAGCGCATTGATATCGGCATTGCCATGTGCCATTTCGAGCTGGCAGCGGAGGAGCTGGGAGAGCAGGGAAGGTGGGTGCGGCAGGAGCCCCATGGAGCTATGGCACCCCCGGATACAGAATATGTCATCAGCTGGATGCAGGAGGGTCCCGAAGGTCCGCCAGCGGCCGTTAAGCAGCAATCCCTGCAAAAATAAACCAAACAAAAGCATCACCTGCCGTTTTGGATAGGTGATGCTTTTGTGTTTCAGCATTTATATCACACTCGCCTTAGAGGAAGGAGAATCCAGAACATCGGGATCGGTCACTGTAGAAATCGGGATGTTGATCAGCACAAAGTCACCGTTCTCCTCACCGAAGCCATAGTTGCGTTTTTCTGATACGAACGAATCCACCTGCAGGTAAGGACCGACTACGGCAGAGGAATCGTGGTCCACTACATTAATCTTCATGCCTAAAAAGTTGACAATCATTGGCGCGAAATTCAACATGGTCACTTCCTCCCCACATGTGGCGCATTGGATTCAAAGGATGCCAGAGAATCCAGCTGATCGCGGTCATCCACAGCGCTCCGTGTTGCAACAAAGTCGCTGCCATCTCCAAAGTTTTGGCCGTAGCCTTGATTCTTTTTATCGGAATTATGCCAATCGGCCAGCAAATTTTGTCCGATGTTCACTGCCGAAGCATTTTCAAAGGAATTTATCTTCAACAGAAAAATATTAATATTAACGTAAGGTACTGGTGCAGGCATCGAAAGGCCCACCTCCTTTTTTATCTTCAAGTATATGTCTCTCTGTGAAATTTATGATGGATGAGGAGGGAAGCTGTGGACACGGAAAAAATAAAGCAACTGATGGACTTGGCATCAAACATATACGGAACGAGCTTTTGGAAGGATATCTTTGAACCGGGCGCCATGAATTCTTTTATGGGTGACGGAGCAGAGAAGCTGGAGGCGTTAAAGAACATGATGGGCAGCACCTCTCCACAGGGGCAGGCACCTGAGGCCGGCCAACGGGCATATCAAGGATCGGCTTCAGAACCAAGCACAGCTCCAGCGCCGGCTTTGGAGAACACTCCGCAGTTCCCGCTGGCAGATATCATTAAAAAAGACGGGAAGGTCATCGTCCTGATTGACCTGCCCGGCATCAATAAAGAAGATGTGCAGCTGATGATGAACCGAAATCATTTGGTGATAAAAGGGACTCCAAAATCAAAAGTAAAGGAAAGTGATGTGGAAATTGTGCTGTATGAAAGAAAGCATGGGCCGTTTGAGCGCCGCATCCTGCTGCCGGAACCGACAGACGGCAGCAACATTACAGCGAAATTTCATAATGGCGTCCTTCAGGTAAGCTATCCCATTATGGAGCAAACGGGCGAGATCATTCCCATTGATTGAAGCTATTTTTTCAAGCTCAGGCTATCCGCCATGTCGGTATCGTCGACAAACGAGATGGGGATGTGGATCTCTACGCTGTCGGCATTTTGTTCGCCAAACCCTTCGTTTTTATGGGTGCTGTTGTTCCGGTTCAGAATCATGTTTGAGCCTGTGGATAGATTGCTGCCGTGTTCCATCGTATTCACTTTTATATACTTCAGGTTGATGACTGAAGGGATAAAAAACATGCTGCCTTCCTCCTTCCTTTTGGCTGTTGATGAGAATCATGGACATGTTCCGGGGGAGCGGACATATACTGAATAACAGAAACTGTCCATAGAAGCGGGGACTTACTATGCTATTTAAAAAAATATTCTCTTCCTCCCAGGAAGATGACAAATACAGCAAGCTTGAACAGAAGCTGCAGGCACTGGAGCTGGAGCTGCAAAAGCTGCAGCTCTTGGAGGAGAAGTGGGAGACAAAGGAGGAGAAGACTGTGCAGCCTCCTGTTGTCATTGAAAGAGTCCATATTGATAAAGTGGTATTTGATAAATTCGAACTGAATAATAATTTTGGCCAGCTTGGCATTAAGGAGCTGAAGGGAAAGCTGAATATTGGCGCAACCTATGGCAGTGATATGTTCCAGCCTGAAGAAGAGGCTAAGCCGCAGCAGGAGAAAAGCAAAGAGAAAGCAGAGAAGCCCGCAAAAGACGGGCCTGCCGTTAACATCCGGTCAAGAGGGACAAGTTTCACCTAGCGGCTTTCATGCAGCAGGTCTTGGCGTCTATCAACGTATAGTGTGCCATCCTGTTGCACTTCTGCATAAAACACATCTGCCAGGGACAGAATCCCGATTTGGCGCAACTGCTGCTCCAGCCACTCCTTTGTAATGTGCAGTCTGCCTGCATTTTCTTGGTTCAGTGTGCCGTCTGAAACAATTTCAAGTGCAACAGGAAGCACATGCTGCTTAATGCCGCTGATATGTATACTTGGCGCCGGAGCAGTCTCTTGATTTTCCTTTTTCACTACAGAAAGCTTGCCGTCCACCTCAAGAATGGCATAGGAAACATCAGAAAATGAAAACACATCCTTTTCCCGCAACAGCACAGTGAGAGCGTCAAGATCCAAGCGCAGCTTACGCAAGGCGCCTTCCAGTATCTTTCCGTCCTTCATTACGACTACAGGCTCTCCTTCCAACAGCTTTCTGGCTCCCCTGGATTTAATATGCAGGAACCCCATGGCAATAGTGACGATGCTCCAGCCAATCAAAGCCAGAAGCCCATCCCGTAGGTTAAGGCTGGGGTCTATCACTACAGCTCCCCCGATTGCGCCAAGCGTAATTGCCGAAACAAAATTAAAAAAGGTTAACTGGCTAATTTCTTTTCTCCCCATGATTCGCGTAAGTGCCAACAAAATCAAGAAGGTAAGAACGACTCTGGCGGCTAACTCGAATATATTCATACAAGCTGAAACCTGCCTTTCCTGCGGATTTAACCACCCTGTATCTTCATTTTGCTCTCTTTATCGCAAGACATGCGCAGCCTCTGCATAGATTTCCTGTTTAAAAACAGATGAGAAGGGAGGGCGCAGGAAAGATGAGAAAATTCTCATGCTGTTTTCATTCATTCTATGGCAAGAGGCTTTATGATAAGCATATACAAAAGAAATCCCGGACAGAGCAATATGCAATCAAGGTAGGGAAAGGCGGATGAGGGAAAGATGAGACAGCCAAAGGTGTTATTGATTACTGCCAGCTTTGGAAACGGGCACAATCAGGTGTCACGTGTCCTAAAGCACGCTTTTGAAGAATTCGGCATCGGAAATGTAGAGGTTTGCGACTTATATGCGGAAGCCTATCCGCATTGGAATGAGATCGCAAAATTTCTTTACAAGCAGGCGTTTACGATTGGGCCTTCTTTGTACAAGAAGTTTTTTTATTTTATGGATAAACGGTATGGAACAACGGCCACCAAGTGGTACATGAGACTGGGTGAAAAGAAGCTGGAGCATATCCTTGAAGAAAAGAAGCCGGATATTATCATCACGACTTTCCCGGTCGGTACAGTGCCGGAGCTCCGCAAAACAAAATCGTATAAGTTTCAGCTGTATACGGTGGTGACGGATTATTGTCTGCACCGTACCTGGGTACACGAGGAGATAGATAGATATTATGTGGCGACGGAAGCGGTAAAGCAGAAGCTATGTATGAATGGAGTGCCAGCGGAAAATATTCGAGTCAGCGGCATTCCCATCCGCAAAGAATTTGAATATGCCCGCAGCCGCAGCCGTATTATGGAGAAATATAAGATTTCCCCTGATTATAAAAAGGTGCTGATTGTGGCCGGAGCGCAGGGAGTTGTCAAGCATATTGGATGGATTGCGGAACGGTTATTGGAGGACCCTGCCGTACAGCTGCTGATTGTATGCGGGCGCAATGAAAAGCTGTACCAGCAGCTGGCGGTGCTGCAGCCATTCTATGGCAGCCGATTGCAGGTGTTTGCCTATGTGGAGAAGATCCATGAGCTGTATGAGGCGGCAGATATCATGATTACAAAGCCGGGGGGCATCACCTTGTCCGAAGCAGTGGCCAAGAAGCTGCCGACCGTATTATATAAGCCTGTGCCGGGACAGGAGCAGGAGAATTCCGTATTCTTCAATCAGGCGGGAGCAGCAGTTGTGCTGCGGAATAAAGAAGAAGTGGTAAGAGAAACTCTATCGCTTCTGCATCATACAAATAGATTGCAAAACATGAAATATGCTTTAGAGGACTTGCATAAGGCGGGCAGCTCTGTCCTCATTACATCGGACATCCTGCAGTTCTTTCGGCATGCCCATGTATAAAGCAGTCTATGCGGAAAGATGAAGTCATCTGGAGTGGGTGGCTTCATTTTTATTGGCAAAGGCTTTATTGCTGCGTGCATACAGGGAAGTGCTTCCTCCTTTGCGGGCAGCAAGCTTTTAGAAAAGGGTTGTTGTCTGTACCGGCACAGGAGATTTGCACGGCTGCACGTGCATCAGCAGGCTATCAGGCGCTTCCATCTCGAATTTTACAGTTGCACAAACGGGAGGGTTTGATGAACCGCTTAAATTGCTCCCATATCTGTCAAAGTGGAGGTGGTGCGCATGATGAGAGGGCATCTGACGGATTCATCAGATGCCCGTATAAGCAGGGAAGGTGAGAGATACAGTTGTGCCTGCTCCCTCAGTGCTTCGCAGTGAAATCGTTCCGCTGTATGCCTCAACAAGACGTTTGGCGATGGCAAGGCCAAGCCCATTGCCGCCCAGCTTGCGTGAACGGGCTTTGTCAACCCGGTAGAAGCGATTGAGCACAAAGGGCAGATCCTCAGCCGGTATCCCCATTCCCCGATCCTCGACATGAATAGCTATCATTCCATCCTCCTTTGCAGTACGAACTGCAATGCTTGGCTGCTCTGTCGGGGAGTACTTGATGGCATTGTCCAGGAGAATGATGAGAGTCTGCTCCAGATAGCGTGCCGGCATGGCAATCCGGGCATCCTCCGGAAAAAGCTGCTGCTGCAGGGAAATATGCGGGTGCAGCACTTGAAAGTGGTTGGAGACAAGTGTTGCCACCTCATTGACCAGAGAAGGCTCCAGTCCTTCTGCCGGCAGCTGTTCTGACTCAGCTCTTGAGAGTGTCAGCAGCTCTGCCACAAGCGCATTCAAGCGTTCCACTTCCTTCAAGCTGGCCTGCAAGGACTTCTCAAGCACCTCCGGATCGCGTTTTCCCCACCGGTTCAGCATGGACAGATGGCCTTGAATAATGGTGAGCGGTGTCCGCAATTCGTGGGATGCATCCTCAATAAATTGCTTTTGCTGGACAAAGGATTGCTCCAGGTCATCCATCACTTCATTGAACAATATGCCAAGCTGGGCGATTTCATCCTTGCTGTCCGGAACAGGAACACGCTCCTTCATGCCATTTTTCCGAATGCGATGCATGGTATCTGTTACAACCTGTATTTTGCTTAGCAGCTGCCTGGCGATAAAGGTGCCGCCAAAAAAGCTCAGCACGAGTCCGCCCGCACCGGCGGCAAGCATAATGCCAAAGATCATATCCATAAATTTTTCGAAAATATCCATCACCTGCATGACTTCAATCGTGCCGGTAAACGAAGGGGTTTTGACGGGTGTGCGTACGATGAGGGCCTTATCTTCCCAATGCTCCGTGGCGGCCGAGCCCTCTTCCCGCGCCAGGCCCTTGGGTATTTCGCGGCTGGCAGAAGCAAGCACATTGCCGTTTTTGTCCAGAATCCGGATGAGCTGATGCTTCTCGGCTATCCCCTGCAAAAAGGCAGTGATACTGGCGGCATTTTGCGGGGAAAAGTCCATTTTGGGGTTAGCAATGTAGGCTTCAACCCCCTTGGCATAATGTTCCAGCTGCGCTGTCTCGTATTTGTCAGTCCAATGGTCCATAATGATGTATTGGACAACACTATAGGAGGCAACCAGCACAAAAATGAGAGCGGTTGACCATAATGTCAGCTTCCACTTAATCGGTATGCTTTGCAGTAGGCTTCGCAGATGACTCATCGCATGACATATCCTGCGCCGCGGATGGTTTGAATATACTTGTCTTTGTCGGAATCATGCAGTTTATTGCGCAGATAGCGCACATATACATCAACAACGTTCGTCTCAACAGCAGAATCATAGCCCCATACGTGTTCAAGCAAGATATCCCGCGTGAGCACACGGTTTACATTTCTCATAAACATGACCAATAACTCAAACTCCTTATTCGTCAGTTCAACCGCAGAGGGTCCCTTTTTCAGGATTCGCGATTCAACGTCCAATTCTAAATCCTTAAAGGACAGTACAAGCTTTTTTTCTTCTTTTTGTTTTTGTTCTCTCCTGGCGATCACCCGCATGCGGGCAAGCAACTCTTCAATGGCAAAAGGCTTGGCTACATAATCGTCGGCCCCGCTGTCCAAGCCGGTGACACGGTCCATTACACTGTCACGGGCTGTGAGCATAATAATCGGGGTATCCTTCGCAGCGCGCAGCCGGCGGCAGACCTCCAAGCCGTTGAGGCCCGGGAGCATGAGGTCCAGTAAAATGAGGTCATAGTCTTGCTGCAGCGCAGCTTCCAGGCCAGCGCGCCCGTCGTGTACAACATCCACAGCGTAGCCTTCATATCTAAGCTCCAATATAAGGAAGTCTGCCAAGCTTTCTTCATCCTCCACAATCAAGATGTGCTGCATCTGTAATCCCTCCTTGCTGTCATGAAAGGAACCGGGCAAACAGCTCTTCATGTTTTTTTCTATTTTACAAGCATCACATGAAATGAAGCAAAAGAATGCGTGAGAACAGGATGATAAGGGAATGAGAAATTTCTCATTTCATTGCTTGGGCCATTGCAAACAGGATGCCCCGCATCTTGCAGGGCATCCTGTTCTGTTATGCTGCGTCATTCATGGCTGCTTCGCGTTTTCGATCTTTCCGGTGCAAAAGCTCATAGACAACCGGAACAACAATCAGCGTCAGCAGGGTGGAAGTGGTCAACCCGCCAATTACGACGATGGCCAATGACTGTGAAAGCAGGGCGCCTTCAGATAAGCCGAAGGACATCGGCAGCAGGGCACACACCGTGGCAATGGCAGTCATCAGGATCGGGCGCAGACGGGTGGAGCCTGCTTCAATCAGGGCATCGCGGATGCCCATTCCGTTTTTGCGCTGCTGCTGCACACGGTCAATGAGCACAATTGCGTTTGTTACTACGATGCCGACAAGCATCAGAGCGCCGATCATGGCCGGCATGTCAAGCACCTTGTGGGTGAGGAACAAACCAACCAGACCGCCAATGATGGCCAACGGCAGGGAGAACAGAATCGCAAATGGCGCCCGTGCGCCGCCAAAAGCGATGACCATGACGAGGTATACTGCTCCGATGGCTACAAGCAGGGCCATGCCAAGCTGGGAGAAGCCCTCATTCATTTGCTGCGTCGCTCCGCCAATGGAGGCCTTCACGCCGCTTGGGAGCTTGGCCGCATTCAGCTTTTGCGTCACGTCCTTTGTAATGGCGCCTACATTATTTGTTTTCGCTGCCAGTGTGATTGTTGCATATTGGTCGCCGTCCTTCTCTTGGATGCTGACAGGACCCTGCACTTCCTTCACATCTGCCACATCAGAGAGGGCAATTGTTTTGCCCATCGGTGTCTTCAGCTGCAGGCCGGAAATATCTTCAAGCTTTGTCGGCGCGTCCAGCTTCAGGCCCAGGTTGACGTTTACTTCATCCTTGCCGATTTTGAAAGAAGTCACCTTCTGCTCTGTCAGCAGCTCCCGGATGGAGCCCATGATTTGCGCTGCAGACACCCCTTGCTGGGCAGCGGCATCCTGCTTGACTTTAATGTCAATCTGCGGCTTTTCTTCGCTGAGATTGTTCTTGATATCTCCAACGTTTTTAACATCCTTGAATTGCTTCATCAGGGTGTCCGTGGCAGCCTTCACATCATCGAGCTTGGAGCCGGTGACAGTGACTTCCACATTGTTGCTGGTGCCGCCATTTGTGTTTGTTTTGGATACTTCAATTTTTTCCTTGCCGGTAATCAGCGGCTTCACATCGTTCTGCAGTTGCTTTACGACTGCTGCTGTATCCGCATCCTCCTTCAGCTGGATAAAGATGCTTCCGGAGTTGGAGCCGGTGATGGCGCCGCTTGTATTCAGAGAGCCTTTTGCTGAGCCGATGCTCGTTTGATAGAAGCTGATGCTCTTTTCCTTCGTAAGCAGGGCCTCTACCTTTCTGACACCTTCGTCAGTTGCCTTCAGTGTCGTACCGCTTGGGTATGTTACATTCACGGATACGTACTTCTCCTTGGACTCCGGAATGAAGCCCGTACCGATAAACGGAACGAGGGCAAAGCTGCCGACCAACATGAGCAAGGAAATCAGAGACACCATCAGCTTATGGTTCAGCGCCCAGCGCAACACGCGCTGATACAGTTCCACGCTGCGTCCTGTTCCTTCTTCTTCGTGCTTCAGGTTTTTCTGCTTCAGCAGGAACAGTTTGGCAAGCAGCGGCACGATGGTCACTGCCACAATGAGCGATGCCAGAAGCGAGAACACGACTGTCAAAGCGAATGGCAGGAAAATTTTACCGATAATGCCGCTCACGAAACCAAGGGGCAGGAACACTGCCATGGTCGTCAGCGTGCTGGATGTAATCGCTGCCGCGACCTCTTTCACGCCAACCAAAATGACATTGGTAGGGCGCTCTTTGGATTGTGTGATATGGCGGTACGTATTTTCAATGACAACGATACTGTCATCCACAACCCGCCCTACGGCAACCGCAAGGCCGCCCAGTGTCATCACGTTCAGCGTGATGTTGAATTGCTTCAGGAACAGCATTGCAATCAAAATGGAAAGCGGAATGGAAATGACTGAAATTAAGGTGGAGCGTACGTTGCGCAGGAACAGCAAAATTACGACGCAGGCAAAAATCGCACCGAGCAGCCCTTCTTTTAGCATGCCATTGATGGATTGCTTGACCGCAACGGATTGGTCAAAGACAACTGTCAAATCTGTGCCCTTTGGCAGCTGGGCTTTCAGCTTATCCAGCTGGTCTTTTACAGCCTGTGCTGCATCTACCGTATTTGCATCCTGTGTTTTCACGATATCCAAGACGACACTCGGTGCCCCGTTTGTGCGGGAAACCGCAGTCGCTTCCTCGCTGCCGGAGGTGACTTCGGCAATGTCCTTCAACGCCACCAGCTGGATGGACTGGTCAGTGGAGGCGGAAGAATTGCCCGGTGCCGCAGCCTTTGCCGGCTGCTTCGCCGGCGCGCCTTGCGCCGTTTGGGCCTTGCTCATGGCCTCCTGGATGGCTTTCAGCTTTTCCTGCATGGAAGCCAGCGCCGTTTGGCCGATTTGAATCTGCTGTGTCAGCTGGGCGATGGTTGCCTGTGCTTTTGTTTTTTCCTCAGCAGTTGCCATCGGGTTTGCCAGCACCATGTTTTGCTGCGCGAGTGCCAGCTTGGCATCGCTCAGCTGGCTTTGTGTTTGGCTGATGGCGGCAACAAGCTGAATTTGGCCATTCAGCGCCTGGTTCATGCCAGCCATGCCTTGTCCAAGCTGTCCGACTGCCTGGCCGATTTGTCCGACTGCCTGCCCGAGATTGGCCATGCCCTGGCCAATTTGGGAGAAGCTGCTTGTCATCGCCTTTTGCGTATCCGGGAAAACCGGAATCATCAGGTTTTTCACATCATCAACGGAGGTGATTTTACCGGATAGGCGCACGGGCTTCGACTGATCGCCGATGTTCAGCGACGTAATCGGGAAGGACAGGTTATTGCCCTGCAGCTGCTGTTGCACCTGTGTCAGGGTCAGTCCTTTTTCCTTCAGCTTGTCCGGCAGCAGGCGCACATACACGCCGCTGTCCTTTTGGGTGGAGACGTTCACCTGCCCGACGCCGGCGACTGTTGTCAGGTTTGGCAGGATGTTGGCGCGCACCTGCTGCTCCAAGTCTGCATCTGACAGATTTTTGTTGGATAAAGAGACCTTCAAGATTGGGAAGGAGCCAAAGCTGATCCGTGTGATTTGGGGATCAACCACACCGTCCGGAAGCTTGACCTTCTTTACAGCATCCTCAATCTTGCTTTTCGCCGCGTCCAAATCGGCGGAGAAATCAAACTGTGCGACAATTGCGGAAATATTGTCCGTGGATGTGGTGTTTACATCCTTTAACCCGGGAATGCCGGACAATGCCTTCGCAAGCGGTTCGGAAACCAAATCGCGCACATCTGCCGGTGCTGCACCCGGATAGGGGGTAATGACAGCAATGATCGGGATATTCACATCGGGCATCGTTTCCTTCTTCAAGCCCAATGCGGAATATGTCCCGCCGGCGGCGATCAGCAGCGTAATAATTAAAATTGCCGCTGTATTGCGTAGGGAGAATCTGGTTAACCAGTTCATGAGAACCTCCTGTTTCAATTGAGATACGCTTGACCGATTGGTCATATAGCTACTATAAAGGTACGTTTCTCTGTTTGCAACAAATAAGATTTACAGGCCAGCTAACAATTATGCTGGTCAGATTGCAGATTTGCGCAAGGGGGGCCGCTCCGCTACAATAGAAAGAAATGACTGAGTGGTCACGACGCGAAGGAAGGGAGCGGCGGATGTTGGACGAACGGAAACAAAACATGCTGGAAGCAGCGCTGGCGCTGTTTGCGAAAAAGGGCTATCATGCAACCTCCATTCAGGAAATCACGCAGGCATGGGGGATTTCCAAAGGGGCTTTTTATAATAACTTCTCCTCCAAAGAGGAATTAATGTTCCATATCTTAAAATTTTACAGCGATCTCGCTTTTCAGGAGGTGCAGAGCGTAACGGAGGGAGAAACGGAAAAGGAAAACTTTGTTGCGCAAATTTGCATGCAGTTTTCTATTATCGAATCGCACAAAGAATTCATCCGGATGTATCTGACAGAGCAGCCGCAGCAGATGACAGGGGAGCTGCAGCGCTATATGCTGGAAATCCGGGCGCGTGATTTCCGCTGGTATGCCAAGCGGCTGCTTGAAGTATACGGGGCTGGAATTGAAAAGCATGTGATGGACTGCGTGCTGCTGTTTATATCCATGATGCAGGGCTACATCAGCCTGATGATTCTGGATCAGAAGGAGCTGCCATTTGACAAAACAGCCCGCTTCCTGGTGAAGCGCCTCGACAGCATCATTGTGAACCTGGAGGATGAGCCGCTGCTGACGCGGGAAATGATGCAGGGACTTTGGCAGGAGGGGGAAGAGCAGGCGGGAGAGATGCAGGAATGCTTGGCTGCACTGCGCGGGACGGTGTCCGGAGAGGAGCAGCTGGCGGCCGTCCGCACGCTGGAGGCGGAGCTTTCCCGGGAGAGGCCCCGGATGTATATGGTGGACAGTCTGCTGCTGTACCTGGAGAAGCAGATGGGTGACACAGCGCTGCAAGGCTTGAAGGAGGCAGTAGCCGCAGCCTTTGCTTCCCATTAGACGCCAAACGTGATTGCCAAGCAAAAAAGCAAGTGGGATCAGGCCACTTGCTTTTTTGCGATGGTTTGTCGCTCTACGATTTCCAGCAGAATCCAAAGACCAATGGTCACCCCGACACAGGCTCCGAAGAAGCCGCCGGCATGAAGGGCAAGTGCAATGAGCCAGGCAAAGGACATCAGCTTGTGCACCTGTCTTGTCCACTTGTTTTTAAACTTGCGGATGACATATCCGTAGCCTGCCAGAGTCAAGAGAATTAGGCCGGCAGCAATGCCGGACAGCTGGTCGCGGTCACCCAGTTTTTTGGTATACAAGAAGTATGCAGCATGCACAGCTGTCAAAACCAAAGCGGTCCATCCCGCGAAATTATGTACTTTATACAAATATTTTGCGGCTTTCTTTACCCATGGCAGCGGGGACTTGAGCTTCCTCCTGAAGCGGAACCACCAGAAGGAAACTGCGCCAAAGAAGATGGATACGTTCCCAACCTGCGTCATCCAGTCCTTCCAGCCACCGCCTTCCCCCTTTCCTCTCATCTCCTTCATTTGCTCGATTGTGAGCTTTTGTCCGTTGTTGGCTGCGTCCTGCATTTTTTGCTTCAAATCATCAGGCATTTGCTTTCCTGTTGTGGCTTGATAGATGAGAAGCGCGGCTGCAATCAGAACAACAATGACAGCCGGCAAATACGTTTTCACTTTTTGGTTCATGCCAGTGTATTTCCTCCTTTGTTTTTGGTGCAAAAGCTTGCTGGCGCACATTTCCTCCGCTTATCGCTGAAATGAGAGTATAGGAAATAGCTTCCCGCGGCTCTTGTGCGCCTATGCATCCCGGCCTGTATTTCGAAAACAGGGATGTCCCATTCAGGCTTCCTTGAATAACAAACTGCATCTGCAGGAGACTTCTTCAAGGATAAGCAGCGGAGATTGTTTCTCACAGCAGGTTTTGCGGATGAGTTGTATTTCATCATATATTGTATCACGGATTTCAGGCGTGCCGACTATGAGGAAGGTGAGCAATGTGACATTTAAAATGGAAATATGCTCCTCTTTTTGAAAGGAATTTAAGAGAAAGTTAAGGAGGATTCTATATATTCAATGCTGCAGGCCACAGCGAAAACACGGACAAGGTGTATGGCTAATGTTTCCTGTCTGTTGGCACATAGGAGACGCTCCCATCTCTTGTTTTTTATTATATAAAGATTTTGGCGAAAGTGAATCCAGTTTGAAGGGAGGATGTAATTGTTGTATATTAGGATATATTCCCATGTATGTCTGTGAGCATGCGCAGGTGTGCTGTCAGGTGCAAACTATGAATCTAGGTTCTTTCACTTCTGGTAAGAGTGTCCAGGAATGAAGGGGAATGTGTAACGCAGGAACGAATTGTAAAAATTATTCTTTGAGGTGAAGGATCTTGGATAAAAGAAAATTCCTTTTCATAGGCAGCGCAGTTCTCATCCCGGCGCTTATACTCGGTGGAATCAGCTACTATCAGGCAATACACTTTAACGCGCATATTACTATTAATGACACAGATGTCAGCGGCTTGACTGCAGACCAAGCACTTGCAAAATTGGAAGCATCTGTTCTGAAGAACGAAGTGTATGTCGGGAAGGACCGTGTTCTAGATGAGGCGGATACGAAGGCAGGCTTTTCCAATGAAGATTTGCCGCGTGTGGAAAAGCTGTTAAAAAGCCAGTGGACTTTCTTTCCTTCCTCAAAAGCAGCCTCTTATTCATTAGAACCGGGCAAGGAAGATGCGGCCCACGGGCGGGCGATGAAACAGCTTCTTGCGGACAAGCTGACAGCCATGAATCAAAGCCTGACAGCGCCCAAGGATGCACAAGCGCGCCTTGAGCAAGGGAAAGTTATCATTGCGGAGAGTGTGAAGGGAACGCAGTACGACGTTCCGGCTTTGCTGAAGGAGTTTGAGAAGCAGGGCGCACGCAGTGAGGTCCACCTGGATGCCAAGTACATAGAACCTCTCGCGGCGGACAGTCCGGCCGTCAAGAAGGAAGAGAGCATGCTGCAGGAGCTGGCGCAGCGAACGGTTGAGTATAAGGTACAGGACAAAATCTATTCTTTACAAGCGAGTGAGCTCATTCCGAATGCGACTGTGTCGAAGGACATGAAGTATCAAATTGACCCGGCCGTTATTAAGAATAAAATTTCTGAAATTAATGCAGCTCAATCCACGTTGAATAAGAATTTCACATTTCAAACACACACGGGGGCCGTGGTGGCAGTAAAAGGACAATCCTATGGCTGGTCCCTTGATGTTGCCAAAGAGGCTGTGCTGCTGCAGCAGGCCTTTGAAAAAGGGGATAAGTCTCTTGCCGCTACAAACATTTATGGTGCCGGCTATAATAGAAAAGGTGTCGGCTATCAGACAACGGCCAATAATGGCATCGGGACTACGTACGCTGAGGTTTCCATTGCAGAACAGCGGGCATGGTTTTATAAAAATGGACAATTGGTGTTCACGACCAATGTGGTGACAGGCAGACATAATACCGGCGAAGATACACCGACCGGGGTGTGGTATGTGATGTATAAGGAATCACCATCCATCCTGGAAGGCAGCAGTGTCGGCCACCCGAATTATTCGGTAAAGGTAAACTTCTGGGCTCCGTTCACAAACAGCGGGTGCGGCTTCCATGATGCCAGTTGGCGGACAAACTGGGCAAGCACAGCCTATTTGACGCAGGGGTCGGCGGGATGTGTCAATACACCCCCGGGCGTCATGCAGACGGTGTATCAAAATCTCAGCCAGAATGAACCGGTTGTTATTTATTAGGCACAACGCCATACATATGTGTAACCTGCGAAACCAGCGTTTGTCGCTGGTTTCTATTTTTACGGCGTGGCTTTTTCATTGGATGGTCTTGAACAGGAGGAGTCTGCCTACATAGAATACAGGAGTACTGGATGCTGATGAAAAAGGAGGTGATATTGTGGATATTCTGCCATTTCATCATCCGCGTTCCTTCACAACGGGGACAGCAATTGCTTTGAACTCTCTGCAGGATACGCTGCACAGCTTGCATTCATCTGGCATGTCGCCCGTTTCAGTATATCCCGGCACGATGCCGCCATACTACTATCTGCCTGCCACGCCGTACAATCCATTCATGTTTTTCAGCCCCATTCAATATATGCCACCCGCTTACCTCAGGTATTAGCAGGTACGTTTCGATGAAAGGCAGAAGAAGTTTAGGAAACCAGCGCTTGTGCTGGTTTTCTTTATGACTTTGTATCCATGGAGTAGCTTGTTTTGCGGAGGCAGAGAGCAAAAATATAGCGGGAGGGCTTGCAAAAAAACAATCAATGAGCAGAGACTTCTCAACTAAAAAGAAATAAATTTTCTTTTTAGTTATTGATGAAAGAAATTTTCTTTAGTATAATAAGCTCATGAATTGAAAGTGCTTTCATTGAGATTTGCGGAAAGCCTAAGAGTAAACTCACAGTTTCAAGGAAAAAGGGGGAAATGTAATGACTCATTTAGTTGTAGCACTACTTGCAATTATTATCGTTATCGTGGGTGTTTCCGTATTTAAATGGCATGCCTTCATCAGCTTGACCGTCGCTACACTGTTCTTGGCAGTATTTTCAGGGCTGTCCTTGGACAAGATTGTCGGCGGCATTGAAACAGGGGTGGGAGGAACGCTGGGCCACTTAGTCGGGATTTTGGCTTTGGGGACCATTTTAGGAAAGCTAATGGCAGAATCCGGCGCCGGGGTTCAAGTTGCGAACTTCTTTGTCCGCACCTTCGGCATTAAAAGGCTGCCTTGGGCTATGCTGCTTGCAGGCTTCATCGTCGGGATTCCGGTCTTTTTTGAAGTAGGAATTCTCATCGTGCTCCCGCTGGTGATTTCTTTGCAGAAAACATCCAAGCAAAACCTGCTGCTGATCGGCTTGCCGGCAATTGCAGGCTTGTCCATCGCCCATGGTTTGATTCCGCCGCACCCAGGCGCTGTTGCAGCTATTGGCATTTATAATGCCAACATGGGAAAGGTTCTGCTGTATTCTTTAATTATTGCCATTCCATCTGCTATTTTGGCGGGACCGGTATTTGCAAAATGGATTACGAAGCGGGTTACTCCGGAAGGGCAGCCTGAGTTGATTAAGATTGCCGATGCACATAAAAATTTGCCGGGAACAGGCATCTCCTTCTTTGTCATCCTGCTTCCTGTCATTCTGATGGTATTCTCAGCACTTGTTCCATTCTTGGGCTTAACGGGTGTCATGAAAAGCTTTTTCGTCTTTATCGGCAGTCCGCTCATTGCACTTTTGATTTCTGTCTTTACGGCTATGTATTTCCTTGGATTCCGCCAAGGTGTGGATAGAAAACGCATGAAAGCACTGGTGGAAGATTGCTTCCTGCCGGTCGGTTCGATCCTGGCTATTATCGGAGCGGGCGGCGGCTTTAAGCAAATTCTCATCGACAGCGGCGTAGGCAAAACAATTGGCGAAATGTCACAGCACTTCTCGCTGTCTCCGTTGGTTCTTGCATTTCTGATTGCGGGCTTGATCCGCATCGCAACAGGCTCCGCGACAGTAGCCCTGACAACGGCGGCAGGGATTGTGGCGCCAATCGTTCAAAATATGACAGGCGTGAATCTGGAGCTGCTTGTCATCGCAACCGGTGCCGGTTCCCTTATGTTCTCGCATGTGAATGACGCAGGATTCTGGATGGTAAAGGAATATTTAGGCCTGAGCGTGCCGGAAACCTTTAAAACATGGACTGTTTTGGAAACCATTCTTTCCTTTGCGGCATTCGCGCTTGCATTGGTGCTGGATGTATTTGTATAAGGATGTGCATGCTGGCTGAGGGGGTCAACCTGAAGCCAGTTTCTTTATTGGGGATGAAAAAAATTTTTTTCAGAGGTAATGAGGGGAGAATGACTCTGATTGAATACAGGCAGTATACTGCCGAAAATGCTTTGGAACGGGAAAAGGAGGGACAAGAAAATGAGTGCGAGCTATGTGATTGGTGTTGATATTGGAACGACCAGTACAAAATCCGTGTTATTTTCTGATAAAGGGGCTATTATTTCAAGTCACGCAATAGAATATCCGCTGTATTCGCCAACCCCTGATACAGCAGTGCAAGACCCGGAGGAAATCATGCATGCTGTGGTGCATACAATTCAGGCGGTTGTCACAGCCGGCGGAGTTTCTTCCGCTGACATTCTATGTGTGTCTTTCAGCTCCGCCATGCACAGTGTGATTGCGGTTGACAGGGAAGGAATCCCTTTGTCTCCCTGCATTACCTGGGCGGACAACCGCAGCGCCAAATGGGCGGATCACATTCAGGAGGAACGGAACGGCCATCAAATCTATTTGCGCACCGGCACGCCAATTCATCCCATGTCGCCGCTTTCGAAGCTGCTGTGGCTCAAGAATGAGGAGCCTGAGCTGTTTGGCAAGGCTGCCAAGTTTATCTCCATTAAGGAGTTTGTTTTCTATAAGCTGTTCGGCCGGTTTGTGGTGGACTACTCGATTGCTTCGGCAACCGGGATGTTCAATTTGCAGGAGCTCGCGTGGGACAACGAGGCGCTGCAGATAGCCGGGGTTACACCGGAGCAGCTGTCAAAGCCTGTACCGACCACCTTTTATATGACTGGACTTCATCCCGTGCATGCTGAGAAAATGGGTCTGTCCGAAAGCATGCCATTTGTGGTCGGGGCCAGTGACGGCGTGCTGTCCAATCTGGGGCTGAATGCGATTGAACCCGGCTCCCTGGCGGTTACAATCGGCACAAGCGGAGCGATTCGGACTGTGACAGACAAGCCCATTACGGATCCAAAGGGACGAACCTTCTGTTATGCGTTGACGGAGAAGCACTGGGTGATTGGCGGGCCGGTGAATAATGGGGGCATGATTTTCCGCTGGGTGAAGGACCAGATTGGCGCTGCTGAGGTGGAAGCGGCTGAAAGATTGGGAAGGAGCCCCTATGAGCTGCTGACTGAGCTGGCAGCCCAGGTGAAGCCGGGGGCGGATGGATTGCTGTTTCATCCATATCTGGCCGGCGAGCGGGCGCCGCTGTGGAATGCCAATGCCAGAGGCTCCTTCTTCGGGCTGGGGCTGCATCATAAGAGAGAGCATCTGGTCCGGGCGGTGCTGGAGGGGGTTATTTTTAACCTGTATACAGTACTGCTGGCACTGCAGGAGCTGATTGGTGAGCCCAACAAGATTCAAGCCACCGGCGGCTTCGCCCGGTCCGGGCTGTGGCGGCAAATGATGGCTGATATCTTTAATCAAGAACTGTCTGTGCCGGAGAGTCTGGAAAGCTCCTGCCTGGGAGCGGCCATTTTGGGCTTGTACAGTCTCGGAATTGTGGATTCTCTTCATGTTGTGTCCGAGATGGTCGGAGAGAGCCACTATCACCGGCCCATTGAAGAGCATGTGCAGGTGTATCAGGAGCTCGCACCCATTTATATCGGTGTTTCACGTTCCCTGCATGACGACTATCAGAGAATTGCTGCCTTTCAGAAGAAGTGGGTACACTGAAGAAAACCTCACCTGGTTGGGTGAGGTTTTGCTGCGCCCGCGGATGTATGTTGCAGAAGCGAAACGGTATGGGCATAGAGAGCGTCAAGCAGGACAAGCTGCGCGCTTCGCATGGCAAGCATTCCGGTTTCGTCCGCCCATGCGGCAAAGGAATATAATGCGATGTCCGACTGCAGGCTGAGCGGAGACTGGGGAGCGGATGTCACCGCAATGACAGCAGCACCCGTCTTTTGGATGCAGTCAAGCAGAGCAAGAGTTGCGCTGCTGCCGCCCGATTGCGAGATGATTACCGCAATATCATGCTCCGTCAGCTGAGCGGCTGTAAGAAGCTGAAGTTGTGTCTCGAGAAAGGCAAGGGCAGGCAGACCGGCTTTTGCAAATCTTTGAAAGGCATCCAAAGCAAGAACAGCGGAAGTGCCGGCACCGAAAAATTGCACCTTATGTGCTCCAAGAATCATGGAGGCTGCTTTTGCGAGGGAGAGTTGGTCCAATTGCTCATGTGTCTTTTCCAGTGAGGCAATGGCTGCCTGAAACAGTAAATCAGCCGGACTTGCAGCAGCCTTTTTTTCCTGTTTTGCCTTCGGCCCGGCGTCCATAATCTCTGAAGCAAGCGCAATTTTCATGGCTTGAAAGCCCTTAAAACCGAGCCGTTTTGAGAAGCGGAACACTGTGGCATCGGCCAGCTGCAGGTGGGCGGCAACCTCGTTAATGGCCTGATGAATGACAGCTTCCGGCTGTTCGAGAATATAGTCGGCTATTTTTTTTTCCTTTTCACTCAATTTGGAATAGATGGACCGGATCGTCCCTAAACAATTCTGCTTCATTGCTACGTCCCTTTCTGGTGTTCCTGCATTCAGTATAGCATAATTAGAGAGTGAAAAAAATTCACTTGTAACCGTTTGCCATGAGAGAATACCGTATTGAATTTTGCATTGTAATGGTTGTGTAAGGAGGGCATCAGGATGAAATATGTCATCGGAGTTGATATTGGAACGACCAGCGCCAAGGCAGTGCTGTTTGCACAGGACGGTGCAGTCGTCTCCCACCACAGTGTGGAATATCCCATGTACTCACCGACGCCGCAAACAGCGGAGCAGGACCCGGAGGAAATTTTCAGGGCAGTAGTGGATTCCATCAGAAAGACGATACAAAAAAGCAGTGTCCCACAGCAGGACATCAAATGTGTATCCTTTAGTTCGGTTATGCACAGCTTGATCGCAGTGGACCAAACCGGAAAGCCTCTGACAGAATGTATCACTTGGGCCGACAACCGCAGCTCGGAGTGGGTGGAAGCCATAAAAACAGAGATGAACGGGCATGAGATATACCATCGTACAGGCACGCCGATCCATCCGATGTCGCCGCTTGTCAAGCTTGTCTGGCTGCGGCATGAATTCGGTGAATTATTTCATCATGCTCATAAATTTATTTCGATTAAGGAGTACGTGTTCTTCAAGCTGTTCGGCCAATATGTTGTGGATTATTCCATTGCCTCAGCCACGGGTCTATTCAACATACATACGCTGTCTTGGGATGATGAAGCGCTGGCTGCAGCGGGTTTAGCTGCAGAGAAGCTTTCTGAACCTGTCCCGGCTACCCACCAAATGCAGGGACTGAAGGAACTGTATGCGAGGGAAATGAATCTTCTGTCGTCCACCCCGTTTGTTGTAGGGGCAGGGGACGGCGTACTGTCGAGTCTTGGAGTGAACGCCATTCAACCGGGTGTGGTTGCTGTGTCCATCGGCACAAGCGGGGCCATTCGCACGGTGGTGGACCATCCTGTGACAGACCCAAAGGGCCGGATTTTTTGCTATTGCCTGACTGAGAAGCATTGGGTAATTGGCGGAGCGGTCAATGGCGGCGGGATGATTTTCCGGTGGGTCCGGGACCAGCTGGGCGATGCCGAAGTGGCAACGGCCAACCGGCTCGGCAAGGATCCTTATGAGCTTCTGGCGGAGATTGCCGATCGAGTGACACCCGGATCGGACGGGCTGCTCTTTCATCCGTATTTAGCCGGTGAACGGGCCCCGCTTTGGAACTTCAATGCCCGCGGCTCCTTTTTCGGGCTGGGCATTCATCATAAGAAGGAGCATTTAATCAGGGCAGCGCTGGAGGGTGTCATCTTCAATTTGCATACTGTGCTGTTGGCCCTTTCTGAGCTGATCGGCGAGCCGAAGAAGATTCATGCTACCGGCGGCTTTGCGCGGTCGGAGCTGTGGCGGCAGATGATGGCTGACATCTTTAATCATGAAGTCTACATTCCAGAGAGCTTTGAGAGCTCCTGTTTGGGCGCGGCCATTCTGGGCTTGTACAGTCTGGGGGAGATTGAATCCCTGCATGCAGTAGAGCACATGGTTGGAGCAGTTCATCATCATGCACCCAGCTATGAGAATGCCGTTATCTATCGGGACTTAATTCCAATCTATATCCGGCTGTCCCGGCTGCTGGAGGAGGAGTATGAGAGTATTGCGGCATTTCAGCGGAAGTGGGTATAGCAGGCATCCTGAAGAAGGCCAATCAAATAGCTGACGAATGGGTATCTTATTTTGTGACGAAATAGTGAAAGTTCGTGGCAGTGGTCTATTTTGCGAACAGAAGCCTTGTATAATGGTGTGACAAGATGTATGGGAGATGGTGATGCATGACATGGACTGTTCTTGTGCCAATGATCCTGTTTGGGATTTTTAAGATTGTGGTGTCTTCGCTTCCGAGCGGAGCGGTGGATTGGATTCAGAAAAAGGTGGAGACGCATCAAAAGCTTGACGCGAATCTGGTGGAGATACAGGTGAATGGCGAGAGTCTCGGCCATGAGGAGAAAATGAGGGTGATAGAAGCTTTTAACGAGGCAGCCTTCCTGGAACAGTACGCTGTCTTCCCTGGGTATGAGCAGGCCTATCTGGATCCGGAGAGGGGCGGAACTCCCTTTGTTCTCCATGTGCAGAGAGGGCGTAAGAGGATCAGAATGTTTTTATACTGCTATACTGACCGTGTGGACGTGGTAAAGCAGCACAAAAAGAAGATTACGGCGTACAAGCTCCGTTCAAACTACCTGCAGCAGCGCAGGGCGGCAGCTGCGGCTACATGAGAAACAGGCGGTCTAGACCGTCTGTTTCTTCTGTTTTCCCGTATCTCTGTACAGACAGGGCGCCGTATTTGTGAGAAGAAAATAGAATCATGTACAATACAAGTGATACATAGATGAATGAGCATACAGAAGGAGGAATTCAGATGAAAGAAGTGGGCTTTATCGGACTTGGCAGTATGGGTGTGCCGATGGTTCAAAATCTGCTGAAGGAAGGATTTAGGGTGAAGGTGTACAATCGGACACCGGAAAAAGCGAGCGGGCTTGTTGAAGCGGGGGCACAGCAGGTGTATCATCCGTCCGAAGCAGCGGCTGCCGGAGGAATTGTCATTACAATGGTATCCAATGATCAGGCGCTGCAGGAGGTAACGCATGCATTCGCGGATCAGCTGGGGGCCGGGGGTGTTCACTTGTCAATGAGCACTGTATCTCCGGAAACATCCCGGCAGCTTGCCTTATACCATCAGGAGCGCGGCAGTGAGTATGTTGCCTCTCCGGTATTCGGCCGGCCGGAAGCTGCCGCGGCCCAAAAGCTGTTCATTTTGTCATCCGGCCCGCGTGAAGCGAAAGAGCGGGTGCAGCCGCTGCAGGAAGCATTGGGACAACGGGTGTTTGACATCAGCGAAGAGCCGGGCGGTGCCAATGTGATCAAGCTCGGCGGCAACTTTATGATCATGGCGGCCATGGAGGCGATGGCAGAGGCCTTCAATTTGGCGGAAAAGAGCGGCATTGACCGGAATCTGGCTGCTGAAGTATATGCTTCCACCTTGTTTAACTGCACGGTCTATCAGGGCTATGGCAAGATGATTGCCGGCAAGGCCTTTGAGCCGGCGGGCTTCCAGCTTGGACTCGGGCTGAAGGATTGCAATCTGGTCCTGCAGGAGGCCAACAGCCTGCAAACGCCGATGCCGTTGGCGAGCCTGCTGCATGACCGGCTCCTTGCTTCCGCGGCAAAGGGCCGCGCGCAGCAGGACTGGTCGGCCTTGGCGCGCATCGCATTAGAGGAAGCCGGGCTCGAATAAGGAAGAGCAGGACGGATGCGTTATCTGTCCTGCTCTTTTTTACTATAAAAATATTATGTAAACAATAAGGCGTCTCGTATATGAGGGGGACACAGGTGAAGAAAAAGAAATCCCCTGCAGCAGCTGCCCGCAGGGGAAGAGAATCAGCAATATTCAATATCGTTTTTGTAAAGCTCATAGGCTTCCTTATATTCCATGATGCGCGCCACCTCGGCAATAAAGTCTTCGTCATAGCCCGCTTTCCGCAGCAGATGGAAGCCCATCTCCATGCCGGAAGCAATGCCGCCTGCGGTTACGATGCGTCCGGCATCCACCACACGGGCGCGGCTGATTTTGCAGGCAGGCGCGATGTCGGCCAGGCGGTCAATCGGCACTTTGCCCACATTGGAGGCCTCCAGGCGGTCCGGCTCTTTGCGGTTTGTTGCGGACAGTCCGTCCAAAAGCCCCATGTTGCCATAAATCCAAGAGCCTGTACATACACTTGTCAGCAGTGTTGCTTCAGGCAGGGAGGAAATAAATTGCTGCAGGCGTTTGTTGTGCATCTCCTGTCGGGTGCCGAAGCCGCCGGGAATTAGGAATGCATCCATATCCGGCATATCGTTGAAGCTGTAGTTTGGCAGCACAGTGAAGCCGGCTTGCGTCTGAACCGGTCTCATTGCATCCGAAATCAAAAACGCGTCCAATTCCGGATCCAGTCTCCGGGCGACTGAAAACACGCCATGCGGAGCGGCATAATCTACAATTTCTGCATCCTTAAATACATATATCCCCAATCTGAAACCTTGTTTTTTGCTCATGCTGCTACCTCATTTCTTATGATAAAAGTTTCTTGTCAGCTCACAATACCATAAAAGCGCTTTATGTTCTATTTTTTTTGTACGCGTTCTCAGGCCCTCCTGCATTTTTTTTGCAGAATTCCAACACACGAGCTGGACGGGGCTCGGGGGCTCAAGCGGTCTGTCGTCTGGGGAGCGCGGGTTCCGTCAGAGTCTTCTCTTGCTGATTTGCTGTCACAGAGCCTGCTGTGAAGCATATTGTAATACAGGGAGAAAATTTGCGCCCGGGCAAATTTGTTTGAATGGGGCATTATGATGTGATAAAATTTGGTCTAAGGAAACATAGATGTACCAGGTAAAAATACGGGTATGCTTTAAAAGCAAGGAGGAGTACAGGTGGGCAAAGAAATCATGGCATCGAAGCGGGTTTCTTTCGCGAAAATCGATGCGCAAGCTGCTTTACCAGAGAAAACCCGCGGTCTGAAGCGACTGCTGCCCTTCTTGGGACCGGCATTTGTCGCAGCAATTGCTTATGTCGATCCGGGGAATTTTGCTACGAATATTGCGGCCGGCTCCAAATTCGGCTATTTGCTGCTTTGGGTCGTGCTGTTTTCCAATATAATCGCCACTTTAATTCAGACTATGTCTGCCAAGCTCGGCATTGCTACGGGGAAAAACCTGCCTGAGCTGGCTCGTGAGCAGTTCCCGGCCGCAGTGGCTGTTGGCCTGTGGGTTCAGGCGGAGCTGGTCATTATGGCCACAGACCTGGCGGAGTTTATCGGCGCCTCATTGGGATTATATCTGCTGTTTGGGATTCCTTTAATGCCGGCCGCCCTCATTGCGGCTGTCGGTTCCTTTGCCGTCTTGGAGCTGCAACGCCGCGGTGTGCGCTCGCTTGAAGCGGGCATTACCGGACTTTTGTTCATCGTGGTGATTGGCTTTGTTGCCCAGGTGTTCTTTGCCAAGCCGGATGCGGCGGCAGCCCTGCACGGATTGTTTGTTCCGGAGTTTCAGGGCGTGGACAGCATTCTGCTGGCAGCCGGCATTGTCGGCGCCACTGTCATGCCTCATGCCATTTATCTGCATTCTGCCCTCACGCAGCGCCGTATTGTCGGCCGGACAGAGGCAGAGCGGAAAAGTATTTTCCGCTTTGAATGTATTGATATTTTAATCGCCATGTTTATTGCCGGCGCGGTGAATATCTGCATGCTGATTGTTGCAGCTGCCCTATTTGCCAAGAACGGATTGCATGTAGAAGATTTGACGGTTGCGTTTCAGCAATTTGGCAGGCTTGCCGGTCCTGCTTCCGCCATCCTATTCGGGGTAAGCCTGCTGGCATCCGGTTTGTCCAGTTCATCCGTCGGCACGATGTCCGGCGATGTCATCATGCAGGGATTTATCAACAAGCGTGTTCCGCTGTATGTGCGCCGGCTGATTACAATGGTGCCGCCGCTTGCCATTATCATGCTGGGCGTGAATCCGTCCTATGCGCTTGTCATGAGTCAGGTTGCACTGTCCTTCGGGATTGCATTCGCCTTAATTCCGCTGATTTTGTTTACAAGCAACCGCAAGCTGATGGGCAGCTTGGTGAACAAGCGCGCAACAACCATTTTGGCATGGGCGGCAGCGGTGCTGATTATTACATTGAACATATTTTTGCTGTATCAAACATTTTTCAGTTCATAAGCAGAGAAGGTTGGTTCTGTGTGCACACAGAATCAGCCTCTTTTTGTATACTTAGGTTTCTGCTTGCTGTTCTCTCTGGAAGGAATTACTATAAATACGGAAGTGTTGAGAAGTATAGAGACTGGAGGCGGACAATATGCTGTGCAACGAGGCAACAAGGCTGCTGCAGGTGCAGTATCCAATCATACAGGCCCCCATGGCAGGCGGCGTAACAACGGCCAAGCTGGTGGCTGCGGTTTCAAATGCAGGGGGACTCGGATCCATCGGGGCTGGTTATTTACATGCTGCACAAACACGGGAGCTGATCCGGGAGGTAAGGCAGCTCACAAGGAACCCTTTCAGCGTCAACCTATTTGTCCCGAATGAGTTCCATGCTGAAGAGGAGGAAGCGGCTGCCGCCGCTCAACTGCTGCAGCCCATCTGTGAGAAGCTGGGAATATTGTATGATATGCCGCAGCGCCCCGATATAGAGGCGGTTCGGGCGGTCTTTGACGAACAGGTACAAGTCGTCATAGATGAGAAGGTTCCGATTTGCTCTTTTACCTTTGGAATTCCTTCTAACGAAATCATTGCGAAATTAAAGCGGCATAATGTTCTCTTGATTGGCACAGCCACTACGGTTGCAGAGGCGGCAGCGGTGGAGCAGGCCGGTCTCGATCTGGTCGTGCTGCAGGGAAGTGAAGCCGGGGGGCACCGGGGGAACTTTATCAGCGAGTTTCCAGAGAGCATAATTGGGCTTATGTCACTGATTCCGCAGACTGTTGACAGGGTGGGAATTCCTGTGATTGCGGCCGGCGGCATCATGGATGGCAGAGGCTTACTGGCTGCTCTTTGTCTGGGGGCAAAGGGAGTTCAAATGGGCACAGCCTTTCTGACTTGTGAGGAAAGCGGCGCTCCTGCCGTTTATAAGGCTGCTCTTTTGTCTGCAAGTGAGGAGGAAACGGTATTCACCCGGACCTTTTCAGGGAAATGGGCAAGGGGGATTCAAAACACCTTTATGAAAGAAATGCAAAAGCATGAAGGTGCAGTTCCTGCGTTTCCAATCCAAAATGCATTGACGCAGCCAATCCGGAAAGCGGCAGCCTCGCAGCAAAATCCGGCGTTTATGTCACTCTGGTCCGGTCAAAGCCCAAGGCTGGCAAAGCGGCAATCGGCAGAAGCGTTGATAAGGAGCATGGCAGCGGAAGCAGAAGGAATTGTACGCAGCATGGGAGTATCATGCCGAAGGAGCATTTGAATGCTGGGAAGAAAGGAGACGGTACAGCTGTTTCCTTTTTTCTTTAGATGCTGTTGTTCATGTTCCGCATGCTTGGAGTGGAAGGTGCTTGCTTGTTGAAACGGAATCCAGGTGCTTTATATTTGAAAGTGTAAAAAAATATGTTAAATAAAATGCTTTTTCTGTATAATTGAGTGGGAGTACATAAGGGGGGACTGCAGTTGAGAAAGCGATGGATTGCGTTGGCGGCGCTGCTATTTCTGGCGGCCTGCAGCAAGGAAGCCAAACCGGAGGAGCGTTTGCAGGAATATGTGACTGCTTGGAACAAGCAGGATTTTGCCGGTATGTACAGTATGCTTGCGAAGGAAACAAAGCAGAAGATCAGCAAGGAAGAGTTCGTGCAGCGGTACGAGAAAATCTATCATGATATTGAAGTGAAGCAGCTGCATGTAAAGGCGGAAAAAGCATCTGATTCAAAGGATGAAAAAGCGGAAGCGGTACGCCGCTACCAGTTGGATATGGAGACGATAGCCGGTCCTGTTTCGTTCCGGCAAGATGTTCACCTGGTGAAGGAAAAGGTGAAGGATGAGGATACATGGAACGTGGAGTGGGATGCCTCGCATATTTTCCCGGCCATGAAAGAAGGCGACCGGTTGGGAATAGATACGTATGAGGCAAAGCGCGGTGAAATATTGGACCGGAACGGGAATGGGCTTGCCGTGAACGGGAAAGCGCCGCAAGCCGGGATTGTCCCGGCGAAGCTGGGCGCTGATGCGGAGGGTACAAAGGCTTCTTTGGCCAAGCTGCTGCAGGTATCGGTTGCCGAAATCAACAGCAAGCTGGAGGCAAAATGGGTAAAGCCGGATTTGTTCGTGCCTATTGCTTTTCTGCCTGGCGGGGCAGATGAACAGGCGTATTTGGCGCTTCCCGGAGTGGGAATACGCAATGTGGCAGTGCGTGACTATCCGCTGGGGGAGGCGGCAGCCCATGCGGTCGGCTACATCCGGGAAGTGAGCGCGGAGGATTTGGGCAAATTGAAGGAGAAAGGCTATCAGACCGGCGATGTGGTGGGAAAAGCCGGGCTGGAGCAAGTGTATGAGGCCAAGCTGCGCGGCCAGGATGGCGCACGCCTGTATATCATAGGAGCGGACAAGCAGGAGAAGGGGCAGATTGCCAAGCGGGATGCCCGGGACGGACAAACGATTGCAGTCACACTGGACAGTAAACTGCAGCAGGAAATATATGCACAGCTTGGAGGCGAAGCTGGAGCTGCCACGGCTCTGCAGCCGCAAACGGGAGAATTGCTGGCACTCGTCAGCAGCCCATCCTACAATCCCAACAGCTTTGTCCGTGGACTGCGGCCTGAGCAATGGCAGGCATGGAATGAAAATCCGCAGAAGCCTCTCTTAAACCGCTTTACAAAAGCATATACGCCGGGCTCTGTCTTTAAGCCTGTTACAGCGGCAATCGGCATGCAGGCAGGCATAGTAAAACCGGATGAAAATAAGGCCATTACAGGGTTGAAGTGGGCGCAGGACGCATCGTGGGGCGACTACTATGTGACGCGCGTCAAGGAGGCAAGCCCGGTCAATCTGGAGCAGGCGCTTCTTTATTCTGATAACATTTATTTCGCCCAGCAGGCATTGGCGATTGGAGCCGATAAGTTTGAAGAGGGAGCAAAGGCCTTCGGATTTGGCGAAAAGCTGCCGATTTCTTATCCGTTTCAGCAGTCGCAGCTTGGGGCGCTGAAGAAGGACATCGCGTTGGCCGATACAGGCTATGGGCAGGGAGAGGTGCTGATGACGCCGCTTCATGTGGCTCTGACGTATGCGCCAATCGTCAATTCGGGCAAAATCCCTGCCCCTGTTCTTGTAAAGGGGGAAGAACAGCCGAAGGTGTGGAAAGAAGGAGCGATGACAACTGAAGAGGCCAATCTATTGAAAAGGGCGTTAACGGCAGTTGTCAACGATCCGGAAGGAACCGGCCGGGCCGCGCAGCTTCCGGGCCGTTTGCTTGCCGGGAAAACAGGCACTGCTGAGCTGAAGCAGGAAAAGGCGGAGGCAGGGAAGGAAAACGGCTGGTTTGTCGGATTTGATGCCGCCTCTCCGAATCTCATTGTAGCCATGATGGTGGAAGACGTAAAGGAGAAGGGCGGCAGCAGCCATGTTGCGGAAAAGGTGCGCCGCTTGTTTGCAATCAAATAATGTGACGACAAAGGAATACCCGGCTTCGCCGGGTATTTTTTCTATTCGCTGCATGCCTGAACCGGGTCATAGCGGCTGACATCAAGCTCTGTCGGCTCACCTAAAGCAAGCTTTGCCAGCTCCGCGCCAAGGTAAGGGCCGGCAGTCAAACCGGAGGCGCCCAAGCCATTTGCAATCAGCAAACCCTCATAATGCGGCAGCCTCCCAATGACCGGCAAGAAGCCCGGAGTGAATGGGCGAAAGCCCACCCTGGTCTCCAGCACGGCTGCATCCGCCAATCCCGGCGCAATGGCCAGTGCTTTGTCAAAGACTTCGTGCAGGCCTCCGGCTGTCACCCGTGTGTCAAAGCCGGTTTCATTTTCATGAGTTGCACCTGTTACAATGCGGCCATTTTCAAATGCCAAAATATACTGGTCATTTGGCGGCATCACAACAGGCCAATTGTCTGTGCCGGCCTCCGGCAGCTGCAGGTGCACAATTTGGGCTTTTTGGAAGGTTCCGCGAAACAGAATGCCGAGCGGCCGCAGCAGTTCATTCACCCAGGCGCCGACTGTCACAAGCACTTGATCTGCCTGCAGGATGCTGCCCGCAACTGTAACACCTGTCACCCGATTATTTTCGTATATAAGCTCTGCATCCCCCTGCAAAACAGTTGCACCGTGCTTTTGGGATGCATGTATCATGGCCAGGCGCAGGGCTGCCCCGTTCACACGCGCCGCCCCGCTTATGTAGACAGAGCCGTATTGCTCTGACAGCGGCGGAAACAGAGCCTTTGTTTCACTTGGGGACAGACGGAGAATTTTCCCGATTTCCGGTGCGTCCTTCCGCCGCAGCCGCGCCCGCTCCTCCAGCTGTTCCAGCTTTTCTTCCGTATGCAGGCAGATGGCGCCAGCCCGTTTGTAGCCGGTATCTGTCTCACCATCCTCCTCGAGCTGCGCCACAAGGGTGCTGTAATAGCGCGCTCCATTTTTCGCCAATGTATACCAGTCTTTATTGCGGCGCTGCGACAGCCACGGACAGATAATACCTGCCGCCGCATCCGTGGCACGTCCGGCATCCTGGCGGTCCACCACCGTTACGCGGGCTCCGGACCGCGCCAAATGATAGGCGGCGGAAGCCCCGAGAATCCCTGCTCCTACTACAATATACGATTGCATATGAAACACCTTTTCTTTTTTGGAATATGCATCCTATTGTACACGAATTGGAAGGCTCTGCACAGGCAACCTGCAGAACAAATGAAGCCGGTTGGGAGCTGGGGGAGGAAATGCCTGCTCCCATCACCGCGCAGGCTGGAGAGTCGTGTTTTTCGCCGAAACTCAATCATTTCAAATGGAGAAAGACCAATTTGTTGTCAAATTTAAAAAAAGACGAACAAAAATATATTTTATTTTTGTATAGTTCGTTTATAATGGTGTTGAAGAGATGTGGGGAGGAATGTCTGCTATGTATCAAGCGAAAAAAATGCTATTGCTGGGATCAGGAGAATTAGGAAAAGAGGTTGTCATTGAGGCGCAGCGCCTGGGAATTGAGACTGTTGCGGTAGACCGGTATGAGCACGCTCCGGCCATGCAGGTGGCACACCGCGGCTATGTGATTGACATGCTGGAAGCGGAACGCGTCAGAGAAATCATAGGGAAAGAGCAGCCGGATTTTATCGTGCCGGAGATTGAGGCGATTGCCACATCCGAGCTGCTGAAATTAGAGCAAGAAGGGTTCCGGGTGATTCCGACCGCGCGTGCAGCCAAGCTCACTATGGACCGCGAAGGGATCCGCCGTTTGGCTGCTGAAACGCTGCAGCTTCCAACCGCGAAATACCAGTTTGCTGATACATACGAAGAGTTTGTGCAAGGTGCGAAGGAAATCGGCTTTCCTTGTGTCATTAAGCCTCTTATGAGCTCTTCCGGGAAAGGACAAAGTGTCTGCCGTTCTGAGCAGCAGCTGGAGGAGTGCTGGAGAATTGCGATGGAGGGCGGACGCGTGCAAAACGGCAGAATCATTATAGAGGAGTTCATCCGCTTTGACTCCGAAATCACTCTCCTGACCGTACGTTCCGTGAGCGGCACATCATTCTGCGCTCCGATTGGACATGTCCAAAAGGACGGGGATTATATTGAATCTTGGCAGCCTCACTATATGACAGAGCAGCAGCTGCAGGAAGCGGAGCGTGTTGCCAAAGTCATCACAGATGAACTCGGCGGCTACGGATTGTTTGGTGTGGAGCTGTTCTTGTCAGGAGATACGGTGTATTTCAGCGAGGTGTCTCCACGGCCGCATGATACAGGACTTGTGACGCTGGTAACACAAAACCTGTCAGAGTTTGCCCTGCACGTCCGGGCTATTTTGGGGTTCCCAATTCCAGAAATTACACTGGTAACCCCAGGCGCGAGCCGCCCGTTAAAGGCGGATACAGAGCTGAATGAATACAGCATCGGCGGGCTGGAAACCGCTTTGGCCGTGGCGAATACGCAAATTCGTGTATTTGGCAAGCCTGTCACAAAAGTGGGACGCCGGGTCGCAGTTGCTCTGTCAACTGCGGATACGGCAGAAAAGGCGAGAGGGTACGCCAAAGCAGCGCTGGACCATCTGCAGGTGCAAAAGGGGGAACAGGGCTTGAGCAGCGAAGTGTAAGCTTTTTCTACTGGTAAAGGGGCATGATTCAGGAGAGGATCAGGCATACAGAAGCCATTCCGTATGCCTTGTCCTTTCTATCGGTGAGGGCATTTCCTCCCGGCGCCCTGCTTTTCATACATAAAATGCAGCCATCCACTATACAGTAAGATACATAGGCAGACACAAGAGGATGGATGAAGCATGAGTATTGGACTGGCTTTTCTGGCAGCGCTGTTCGCTGCACTTACCACGGTCTTGGCAAAAATGGGAATTCAAAATGTGGATTCCAACTTGGCTACAGCAATTCGGACGATTGTTGTCGTATGCATGGCTTCTCTCATTGTACTGGCTACCGGCCGATGGGACAGCCTGTTTGCCGTTTCAGGAACATCACTGCTATACCTTGTTTTGTCGGGCATTACAACGGGTTTGTCCTGGATATGCTTTTTCAGGGCCATTCAAATTGGCGATGTGTCGAAGGTGGTCCCCATTGATAAATTCAGTACGGTTATGACAATTCTGCTGGCATTCCTTATCTTGCATGAGCCGATTACGCCGCTGGTTTTCGTGGGAGGATTTCTCATTACAATTGGAACCCTCATGTTGATCGGGAGGAAGCCGGACGCTCCTGCGCAAAGGAAGAAAGCAACACAATCCTATCTGCTGCTGGCGGTGCTGTCGGCTTTCTTCGCAGCAGCAACAAGCATCCTGGCGAAAATCGGAATTGAAGCTGTGGATTCCAATGCGGCAACGCTGATTCGGACGGTTGTCATTCTCTTTTTTATATGGGCCATTGTTTTCTTTCAGGGCACATACCGTGAAGTGAGGAATATTACGAAAAAATCCTTTTGGTTTCTTGTGCTTTCCGGCTGTGCCACAGGACTTTCCTGGTTGTGCTACTTTGCTGCCCTTGCAATGGGAAAGGTATCCATTGTGGCGCCGATAGACAAGTTCAGCGTTGTGATTACGATGGTGCTCAGCTTTCTTGTTTTGAAGGAGAAGGCTTCCAAGCGCACCATTCTGGCAGGTGTTGTCATCACAGCAGGCACCGTTGTGCTGATTGTATAATAATGCCAATAGGAGTGGCGAATCTGCAAAGGGGCAGAGTTGGCATGTGCTCCGGGCGAGACAATTCAAAACAAGCCTCTTGTTCAATAAACCATCACAGAACATGAAACAGGGCTGCCGATTGCGGCAGCCCTGTTTCTGTTCAGGAAGAGGGGAATAAATATTTTTCAATGGTTTGCTGCATGCGGCGGGCAAACTCGTTCCAATATAATAAGGTCACTCCCGTCATTTCCTGAGACTCATTTTTCCGCAGGACATACACATAGGAGTCATCTCTTGTATAACGAATTTGTTCATTTTCCGCTAAAATGCCGCTGCTTTGAATACGCGACTGCAGCTCATCCTTTGTCAAACTGCCCCGCTCTCTTCCGCGCTGCTCCATATGAAAGGAAATCCGGGTATCAGCTGCCTTAAAGATAGCCTCGGATATGCTCTTCCACAAGGTGCAGAAAATGCAGGGACAAATCTCTTTGGATGTGGTCCCATGTCTGCAAAATACCCAGTGTCGTGGAGACATACCCTTGTTCTTGTGTTAAGCGCAGCAGCTCCTCCTTGGCTGCCGGGCTCAAGAAACCGATTGTTTCATTCAATAGACGAATGATGCGTTCGAGCTCCTTGTCATGTGCCGGGGCTTCCATTGAAAGAGCTGGCAGCACAGCGGGTTGCACTTCTGCGGGTTGCTCTACTGCTGCAGCGACAGGCGTTGCCTCTGCTGGAGCCGTCGGCTGAACCGGCATGACAGTTTGGTTTTGCGCAGCCATCTTGGAATACTGCTCCAAGAAGACACTGCTGGCTGTCCGCTGTGTCTCATTTGTCGTAATGTTCATGAAGGCGGATACAAACGCAGCCGCCTGTTCAAGACGATAGGAACGGGATTTTCCGAGTATCTTATGCTGGATAATCTCCACCTGCGGCAGCAGCATGCTGCGGAAGGTTGGGTTCTTGGACGACAGCTGCAGGAACGAAAGCAGCTGTGACTCCAGGCAGTACCATTCCTGCTGCTGGAACACAAGCAGCTTGCGGTTGCCGCAACGGAATGTCACACTGTTATCCACTTGGTCCGGAATCTCCCTGGCTTGTCGATGCTTGGCAGCATGCTTTGGCTGCGGCTTTGGCTGGGGGGCCGCCTCCGGTTGGACAGCCTGATCGGATACCTGTTGCGGCTGGGCCTCCGGTTCTGTCTGCACAGCCTGCTGCGCCTCCTCTGCAGTCTCTTGCTTTGAGATTTGCGCTGGTTCTGTTGTTTCTTCCGGCAGGGTCTTGTCCTCTGCTGCTGTATCCCGCAGAACCGCCTCTTCCACCTCTGTTGCAGAAACCTGCTCTGTTGCTGCAGTTTCAGCTTCTGCTTGCGGGGCCTCCGTCTGTGCTTGTTCCGGTGTATACCAAGCCAAGTAGGCCTGCTTTTCTGCATCGCTCCATTTGCGCATATAGCGGTAGTAAATGCTCTTTACTGTTGCGGCAGGGGCACCCGCTTGTTCTGCAACCTGCTTGTTCCATTCCTTAAAGGTTGTCTCTGCTTGTTCAGCTTGCGCGGAGCAGAGGTGAAACAGAATCTGCTGTGTATGCGGAGATAAGCGCTGAAACTTATCTGTATAGGCTGTTTCAGTCGGCATGGAAGAATCCACTCCTTTCTAGTACAAGTATACTCTCATTCTATCACGACTTGTGAGTTTACATATACTAGTTACAAAGATTGTTTGAATTACTTTTTTATCCAAATGCAAACATCTGGCAGGAAGGCCCGGATGCTACAGACCATTCCGGCCATTTACATATAGGGTGATTACAGAAAAGAAAGTCTGCACAGCTTCGCGCAGACTTCAAAGGAACGTTACAAGTGCAACGTATCACCTGTTTGTAAATGCAGCATTTCGATAGAGCCGGCCGGGAGCTCCAGAACGGAGGAGGCGGACGTGACCGGAGCTATAAACCTCCATGGCTTTACATGTGAAGCGAGCCGTACAACTCTATTGTTCTTGTCTAAGAACACTGCGTCAATTGAAAAATTCATGAAGCACATATGGATGCTGCTGCAAGGAAGGAGCCAAAGACCTTCCTGCTGCAGCGGTTGTCTCCGGAACATCAGCCCCTTGAGCCGGGATAAAAAAGTATCGGCCCGCTTAATTCGGAAGGGAATGGATTTCCCTGCTGTTTGCTGGCTGAGACGTTTCAATGAAGCACCTCCTTTTGGCGCACAGGATCATGAAAGACGGTGTAAAGCGAGGCATGCCGCAAAATAGACAGGGTACAAGGAAGAAGGGATGTGTGCAGCATACGGACGAAAAATTCTGTAACTTATTTTTTATATCCTTTAATCGTAACTATTGCATTTTACGATGGCTTAATATTATAATAACCATTAAAGAAAGTCACTCGATTTTATTTATTTTTATATTCTTTATGAAGAACGTGAGAACTGGGTTTGAATAAAAATCCGCATGGGAAATGAATAAGCTTCAGCGGTTTGAAGGAATTGCAAGCAGGGTTGCTTTATCTCGTTATCCTTTATTAAGAACAGCAGGTTTTTCTTCATTTTGTGTTTTAGACGATGTAGTGCCGTTGAAGATCTTATGCTTCCGAGCAAACATCGTTAAATTCTCATTTTGGCATAAAGTCGGTGCAAAGACGAATGCTATTGTATGAATGAGTCTTGCATTGCTTTATATATAAGCAAACAATTTAGTTTGGAGGAGGAGAAACAGCATGTGGGAGAAGACGAAACATTTCGCAGTCAATGAGGATGGACAGGGCATGACAGAGTATGGGTTGATTCTTGCTTTGGTAGCTGTTGTGGCAGCAGCAGCCTTGACGCCGCTGGGAACTGCCATCAAGGCCAAGTTTAACGATGTCGTAACACACCTTGGCGGTACACCTGCACCATAACAGACTCTCTTTAAAAAGGGGCACTCGCGGGTCTGAAACAGCAGGGTTCTCATTCCAGCAAAAGATGAAGGTGTACAGGTGATTATATACAGCGTGTTTGGAATGGCACTGCTGATGTTGCTTATCACAGATATAAGACAACGAAAAAATGTAAGCATTGTTAACACACCTCTCCATTTTATTCGGCCTCCTCAGTCACAATGTAACGCAAGGGCGGGAAGGGCTTTTGGTCCAGCTTTTTTTGTCGGGCCCGGCATGCTGCTTCTGGGATGAAACGGCATAATAGTAAGATAGAATATTAGAATATTAGTTTCCCGAGTAATGCTGAGTCATTGGCTGTTTCTGTCCGCTCGTTCTTTAAAAAGAATAAAACATGCGTTTTCTTGACTGGTTTCAATTGTTTTGAAGGCCCTTGCATTTTGAAATTTTTTATTGTTTCATTCTTATTTTGGTATAAAGCAAGTATAAAGACAAATATGACAAGTCAATAAGTCTTGTACTGCTTTACATACAAATACAACATTAATTTTGAGGAGGGGGAGCAACATGTTGGAGAGGGTAAAACATCTTGTGGCAGATGAAGAGGGGCAGGGCATGGCAGAGTATGGTTTGATCCTTGCTTTGGTAGCTGTTGTGGCAGCAGCAGCCTTGACGCCGCTGGGAACTGGCATCAAGGCCAAGTTCAATGAGGTCGTAACAAAACTTGGCGGTACACCTGCACCGTAACAGGCTTTCTTTAAAAAGGGGCACTCGCGGAACCCTGCTGAAACAGCGGGGTTCTCATTCCATTAAAAAATGGGGTTATATACATGATTATACAAAGCGTGCTTGGAATCACGCTGATCACGTCGCTCATCACAGATATAAGGCAACGGAAGATTCTAAACATCGTAACATTTCCTGCCATGCTGTTCGGCTTCCTCTATCATACTGCAGCGCAAGGATGGAATGGTGTTTTGTTCAGCGTGTCCGGTTTTCTGGTGGGCCTTGGTGTGCTGCTTATCCCGCATTTACTTGGGGGGATGGGGGCAGGGGACGTTAAGTTAATGGCGGCTGTCGGAGCAATGATGGGTTCTGCGTTTGTCTTTCATGCGTTTCTCTATACAGCGATAATTGGCGGAGTCATTTCAGCGGCTCTGATCATGAAGAAAAACGGTATGTGGAACACGATAAAATCTGCAATTTTCATCGTTATATTCCTACGAATGGATGTGGTTGTATCGCCGGATGGAAAAGGGCATATTACCTTTCCCTATGGGATCGCAATTGTACTTGGAACGGGTTGTACCTTTGTTTGGGGAGGTTTGGCATGAAGAAGGAAAGCGGCCAGTCGCTTGTCGAATTCGCCCTCGTTCTTCCGGTGCTGGTTCTGCTCATATTTGGCATAATTGATTTCGGACGCGTGCTTCATACATATCTGACTTTGGATCATGCGGGCCGGGAAGCGGCCAGAGCAGCTAGCATTGGAAAAACAGACGCAGATGTAAAAAGCGTTGCTGATGCAAATGCGGCAGGCTTAACGGCGAGTAAACTCACTGTAAGCATAAGTCCGTCAGGCACAAAAAAAACGGGAGATTCTGTGGAAATCACTTTGACATACCCCATTGACTTTTTAACGCCTGTTGTGGGAGAGGTTGTCGGGTCATTTTATCTAAAGGATAAAACAGTGATGAGGGTGGAGTAAATGAAGCGGCTTTGGAACAAATTCAACAGTGTTCGAAGCGAGGCCGGCAATGTGGCGGTGACTGTCGCTCTTTCAATGGTTGTTATGACTGGCATGGCCGGTCTGGCCATTGACGGGGGAAGGATGTACATGGAAAAAAGCCGGCTGCAAAAGGCGCTGGATGCAGCTGTGCTGGCTGGGGCGCAAAAGGTTGCGGTCAGCCAGACGGAAGCAATTTCTGTGGCCAAGCAGATTTCCGGACAGAACGCTTACACACTGGCAGACAGCGAGATTACAGAAATTTCAAATCAATCAATCAAGGCACAGAAAACTGTACATGTTCCGACAACCTTTGCCAATGTGCTGGGCATTGCTTCTGCTTCCGTCACCGCCAAAGCAAAGGCGGCCGTCAGCTATGTGTCCAAGATTGGAAAAGGAAATGTCGCGCCGATCGGGGTGGAAAATGTAGCGTCATATTTTGACGGCGGAAGCCACATAGTTTCCTTCCCAAAAAGCGGAAATCATCCAACAGCAGGCATGGCGGGATATGTGGACTTCGACAATCAGGGCGGAGGAGGCGGGCAAAATTTATCCGACCAAATTTCAAACGGGTACAATGGATACGTAGAAATCGGCCAAACAGTTCTTGCCCAATCAGGCAGTCCGACGCCGGCACTGACAGCATTAAAGGACCTCGTTGCTCTGGATGCCGGAAAAGCTTATTGCCAGCAGCCATCCACAGCCGACCACACATGTGCGCGCGTGATCTATGTTCCCATTCTGAATTCATGGTCAGGATTAAAAATTGTGGGCTTTGGCGCTTTCTGGATTGATACTGTTCAGAGTGGAGGAAATGGCAAGGGCGGTGGAACTGGCAATAACGCAGACAGGCTGACGGGGCAGTTTTTAAAGCTGGTGGCACCAGGGGACGTCGGAGTCGGGGCAGGCGGAGGCATAAATTCCGGCTTGAGCACAATTAAATTGGTGGAATAGCAAGCTCTTTTGAAATGGTGGGAGGAACACATGAAAACAAGACAAATTTGGGTATGGTCTGCGCTATTCGGGGCAATTGTAGCGGTTCTCCTATATATATCTATATTTTCGAAGCAGTCTGATTCTGCAGCCGCCAATCTCAATGGGGCAAAGACAAGCGAGAACGGCAGCGGAAGACAGGACGGGGAAGGCAATGCAGCAAAAGTGGATGAGGAACGGCAAACCAAGCGCGAAATCAGCAACAAAATGCTGGAGGTGGCAGAGGGCAAACGCGCGATTTCCTTAAAGGCGGAACTGGCTCCGGGAGTATCCGGGTATGTGGAGCCGGGGGCCAAAGTGGATATCATTGCCTATGACATGACAAAGGATGAGAAAACAAATAAGCAATATATAGGGTCGGAGCTGGTGCTGCAAAACGTGAAGGTGTTGGCATCCGGAAAGTCCGTTGACAAGGGGGCGGAAGCACTTCGCTACGAAACGATTACAGTGGAGGTCACCCCGGAAGAGGGAGTACTGCTGAGTCTGGCTGCCAAAGAGAAAAACGGGTTCTATTTTATGCTGCGCAACGGGAAGGATGACGGTTTCAAGCAAAATACGCATATACAGCGCGAAATCGTGAAAGAGGGGGGCAGCTCATGAAGGTGAAATGGTATTTATATGCAGACATTGATACCCAGGATCAGCGCATCCGTGAACTGTTTTCCTTCAGGCAGTACCCACTACAGGAGGTGCCGCCGGAAGAGGACCTGCGTGAGCATCTGGCCCAAACAGCTTCTGGTGTGGTATTGATTCAAGGCAGTACAGACCGTGTGTACGAGGTCTGCCAGAATGTGTCTGTGCTGTATCCGCACATTTATATTATTTTGCTTGTTCCTGATTCTGTGAAAGGCATCCGTAAAGCGATGCGGGCCGGCGCCTCTGATATTTTGTCAGAGGATTGCCGGATGCAGGATTTGGAGAATGCCATTGAGCAGGCTGAGCATTACGTGAAGCAGCGCAGCGAAAAGGGATTGATGCCGCCGGTCAGTATCCGCGAGAATAAGGAAATTGTCATGTCTGTCTGCAGCATGAAGGGAGGCACCGGCCGTACAGTGCTTGCGGTGAACCTGGCGGCGGGATTTGCCCAAAGGGGCTGGAGAGTAGCTGTTATCGATGCAAACTTTCAATTTGGTGACATAGCCGTACAATACAATCTGAGGCCGAAGCGGACCATTTATGAGTGGGTTAAGGAGGGGTATGAGAGTGGCGGGTCTGATATTGAAGAGTATATGACCAAGCATGCATCAGGCGTTTCCGTTCTGGCCGCCCCGCCCCGTCCGGAATTTTTTGAAGTGATTGATGAAAAGCATGTGCAGGCGGCAATTGCTGCCTGCAAGGACATCTTTGACTTAACGATCATTGATACGCCCTCATACTTATCCGACATTCATATCACTTGCCTGGAGCAGTCCGACCATCTGTTGCTTGTGACGACAGGCGACCTGCCGGCAGTCCGCAGCAGTGCCTTGTACGTGGACACCCTATCATCCATGCAACTGAAGGAGAAGCTGAAGGTTATTTCAAACCGGGAGCTGAAAAAACAGCCCCTTAGCGCGAAGCGGGTGGAAGAACTGCTTGGTGTGCCGGTATACGCTGCTTTGCCGGAGCACCCGGCTGTCCCTGACTCCATTAATATGGGAATTCCATACATCGTTGCGAAGCCGAAAACACCCGTGGCAAAAGCGACTTTGGAGCTTGTGGAAAGGCTTGCCGTCAAAGATGCAGGACAGCCTGAACAGGTCAAGAAAAAAAGCTGGTCACTACTACGCAAATAAAGGGGGCCGAGTGAGCCATGTCAATTTTCAGACGCGCAGCTGCTGATAAGAAGGAGAAAACCGGGGAGTCTCAAAGCATCCCAAAAGAAATTTCCGCAGCTGTTCAGACGGAGGCAACGCCTGTGGTGAAACCCTCTGCGAGAAAGAAAGAGTTTCTGGATATACAAGCACAGATGCATGCATACTTGATGGATGAAATTAAAAAATATGCCGCCAGCGGAGAGCAGGAGCGGACAAAGGTCAGGGAGCTCGGCCAGGCATACCTGGACGAGGAAGGAAGCCGGCTGACCTTTGAAGAGAAGCAGGAGGTACTCCAGCTGGTGGAGCACGAGCTGCTTGCTTACGGGCCCATTACGCCTCTTCTTGAGGATCCGCAGGTGACAGAGATTATGGTGAATGGCCCATCTCAAATTTATTATGAGAAGCGGGGAAAGCTGTATGGGAGCGAGGCATCATTTCAAGATCATGCCCACGTCCTGCGAGTCATTGAACGGATTGTGGCGCCGATTGGCCGCCGCGTGGATGAAAGTTCTCCAATGGTGGATGCGCGTTTGCCGGATGGCTCACGTGTCAACGTCATTATCCCGCCGCTTTCGTTAAAGGGCCCGTCCATCACAATCCGTAAATTTTCGGCACGGGCACTGGAAGTCGAGGATTTAATCCGGTATGGAACCTTAAGTGAGGAAATGTCCCAGTTTCTGAACGCATGCGTAAAATCCCGTCTGAATATTTTTATCAGCGGAGGGACGGGCGCTGGCAAAACAACCCTGCTGAATGTCATGTCCTCTTTTATACCCCATGATGAACGGATTATTACAATTGAGGATGCGGCAGAGTTGCGCCTGTCGCAAGAGCATGTGCTCCCTCTGGAGGCAAGGCCTGCCAATATTGAAGGGCGCGGACAAGTCACAATCCGCGAACTGGTGCGAAATGCCCTGCGGATGCGCCCGGACCGCATTGTTGTCGGTGAGGTTCGCGGCGCAGAGACATTGGATATGCTGCAAGCCATGAATACGGGACATGACGGCAGCTTGAGCACAGGCCACGCCAATTCGCCGCGCGACATGCTGTCGCGCTTGGAAACAATGGTGCTGATGGCCGGCATTGAACTGCCGGTGCGGGCAATCCGTGAACAAATTGCCAGTGCGATCGATATCATTGTACATCAATCACGGATGAAGGATGGGGCGCGCCGTGTCACCCATATCACGGAAGTGCTGGGTATGGAGGGTGACACAATTGTTCTGCAGGATTTGTTCCTGTTTGAGGAAACAGGCCGCACAGCGGACGGCGCGGTGACAGGCGCATTCGTGTCTGCGGGCATCCGGCCGAAAATTGCCGACCAGCTTGAACTGAACGGCTTTAAGCTTCCGGCATCCTGGTTTATGAGGCAGTGGTAGCATGGATATGACAATGAAGTTAGTGATCATTTGGGCTGTCACCACAGCACTCTTTTATACAGCTGCGGCCTCTATGCGGAGAAAGGCGTATATGAAGCAGCGGGTTGAATTGCTTTTGGCTGCTTCTGCCACACCGGAGGAGATACAGAAGGAGCAGCAGATTCAAAAACGCAAAAGTGTGATGGCCGGGCTGTCAAAGGTATTTTACGGCATGTCGTTCCGAAGGACAGAAGTGCTTTTGGAGCAGGCGGGGAGCACGCTGCTCCCGGAAGAGTTTTTCGCTTGGCGGATTGTCGTTGCGGGAAGCGCGTTGCTCTGTTTCCTGTTGGCGGGCTTTTCCTGGTATCTCAACGCGGCAGCTGCGGCTGCAGCCTTTTTTGTACCTGTTTTGTATATGAAGCGCAGGCGGCATAAACGGCTGCAGGCGCTGTCGGGCCAGCTGATTGAAGCACTGGGCACCATGGCCAACTCCATGCGGGCGGGCTTCAGCTTTATGCAGGCCATGCAGCTCTCCGGCAAGGAAATGCCAAAGCCGATCGGGCCTGAGTTTGCAAGGGCCGTACAGGAAATCGGGCTGGGCATTCCGGTGGAGGAAGCACTGCAAAGCTTGGTGTCCCGCTTGCCAAACCGGGATTTGGACGTGGTTGTGCAAGCTATTCTGGCGCAGCGGTCCAGTGGCGGCAATCTGGCGGAGCTGCTGGAAACAATCGAAGAAACTATTCGCGGCCGTGTCCGTGTGGCAGAGGAAATGCGGACCTTAACGGCACAGGGGCGCATGTCGGCTTTAGTTGTAACACTGCTTCCGGTTGGCTTGGCATTATATTTGGCCACAGCCAGTCCGGAGTATTTTGGACCCATGCTCCACCATCCGATTGGCCGAATCATGCTTGGCGCCGCGGGTGTTTCCATTGCAATCGGCTGGTTTGTCATTCGAAAAATGATCCGAATTGAGGTGTAGAGCTTGCTTTCTTTTACCTTGCTTATCACGGCAGCCATCTTCTTCACCCTCGTCATGGCAGGTCTCTTATTTACTATTTATGCCAAGAATCTTTCCTTCACTGAACGGGTGCGTGTGTACTTCAGTGATGCTGCGTTTGCCAAGCCGGAAGTAGGGGGAGTGAAAGAGAAGCGCGCCCGATTGGCGTTTCTGCGCCCTTATTGGGAGATGGGCCTTAAGCAAACCAGCCAGTACTTGTCTCCTGCAAAGCGAAAAGAGCTGGATTCAATGCTTCGTGATGCTGGCTATTGGCGCATGTCAGCTATGGAGTTTCGCTTGCTGCAGCTTGTTCTCAGCATCGGTGCCATAATTCTCGCGCTGGTGTTGTTCACTCCTTCCAGGGAGTTGTCCAATGTATGGATTATAGCCATCGCCATGGGAGTGCTGGCTTATCGTTATCCCTTCTTTCATTTGGGGCGCAGAAAAGCAATGCGAATGAAGGCGATTCAGCGAAGCTTGCCGGACTTTTTCGATACGGTAAATTTGCTTCTTGAGGCCGGGCTGGGACTTGATGCAGCTATTGCAACTGTGTGCAGAAGGAGTGAAGGGCCGCTCTCCGAAGAGTTCTTGCTTGTACTGGAGGATATGAAGCTTGGAAAATCCAGGAGAGAAGCCTTCTATGACTTGCGAAAGCGCGTGCCGTCTTCAGGCTTCCAGGGGGTGATTACCTCCCTCATTCAAGCGGACCAGCTGGGGATCGGAATGGCGAAGGTACTGAAGACGCTGACGGTGCGCATCCGGGAGCAGCAGCGGGAAGCTGCCCGTGAGCAGGCGATGAAGGCGCCGGTGAAGATGCTGCTCCCCATGGTGTTTTTGATTTTTCCATCTCTGTTTATTGTTATATTGGGTCCTTTTGTCATTAAGCTTATTACGCAGGGGCTGTAAAATGGCCGGCCGCAGGCAGCGGCCGGTTTCTTTTTGTTCAGGTCTTTTGGATGGGGGCAGGGTTTTATATAATAATGAATATATATGTTGCCGGCACAATAAAGGACAGCCTTCCGCATATTCTTTGGGTGCCTTTTTTGTTAGATGGTGAATTTGATAAACTACATATCCTGCTGCAGCAGGAGCAGAGAGAGGGGAATCAGCATGGGGAAAAGGATTCGGGAGTACGGGGCGGAAATTGGGAGGCTGGAGCCCGGGAGCGGCAACTCCATTACGGATGTGGCAGGAGTCACTGTGGGGCATGTAACACTGAGCGAGGGTCGCATGCAAACGGGTGTGACGGCCATATTGCCGCATCAGGGCGATATGTTTCAGGAAAAGCTTCTCGCGGCTGCCCATGTGATAAATGGGTTTGGGAAAACCATGGGGCTGATGCAAATCAATGAACTGGGGACACTGGAAACGCCCATCATTTTGACAAATACCTTAAGCATCGGAACAGCGGCAGATGCTTTAATCGAATATATGCTGGAGCGGAATCCGGAAATTGGGCGCACCACCGGCACGGTGAATCCGGTGGTGTGTGAATGCAACGATATGTTTTTGAATGATGTGCGGGCAAGGTATGTGACGAAAGACCATGTCCTGCAAGCCCTGCGCCAAGCTTCGGATACATGTGCAGAGGGGGCGGTGGGAGCCGGAACAGGCATGCTTTGTTATTCCTTGAAGGGCGGCATCGGCACGTCCTCCCGGCTGATGGTGATGGAGCACGGAACGTACATGATGGGCGCGCTTGTGCTTACCAACTTTGGCTCGCTGGGTGATCTGCGGATCAATGGGAAGGCTGTCGGGCAGGAGCTTTGCGAAGCCATGGAGCAGACGCGGCAGGAGAGAGACCAGGGCTCTGTTATTATCATCCTTGCAACAGACCTGCCGGTATCCGAGCGGCAGCTGAACCGGATCGTCAAACGGTCTGTTACAGGTTTGGCCCGCACCGGCTCCATAGTTGCGACGGGGAGCGGCGAGGTTGTGATTGGCTTTTCAACTGCAACCCGGATTCCACACAGGAAAACGTCAGCCTGTCTCTCTCTTTCCGTCATCCATGAGGAGGACATCGACATAGCATTCCGGGCCGCCGGCGAAGTGGTGGAGGAAGCTGTTCTGAACGCAATGGCAGCGGCTGAGCCGGTCACCGGGCGGGACGGAGAACGGCGCCCGGCTTTGGGGGAACTGCTGGAGCGCTTTCGGGTTCAGCTTGTGTAGGAAAGAGGGGCGGTCCTTGGCTGCTCCGCCCTCTCCTATTTACTAGGATGTATAAAAGATAAATGTGCTGAATTTTCGTTTTATTGGCAGGGGGATTCTGATATGATTATACGAGTAAATACAATCTGGCTATTCAACGAATTCAGTAATTGTAAATGACATATATAGAGGTGGGGGAGCGAAATGAATTCAGAAGGTGTTGTCGCGTCATATACCAAATCAAAAGGAGTGGCGCTCGTATTGACATCAGCCTCTTTATGGGGGATTTCCGGCACGGTTGCCCAGTATTTGTTTCAGCAGCAGGGCTTTACGCCCGAGTGGCTCGTTGTCATCAGGCTGCTGTTATCTGGAGTGCTCCTCTTGGGGTTTGCCCGTGTCAAAGGAAAGCAAAGCATTTGGGGTGTCTGGCGGCATAAGAAGGATTGGCCCCAGCTCGTTCTGTTCGGCTTAGCCGGCATGCTGACCGTACAATACACGTATTTTGCCGCCATTAAGCACGGCAATGCGGCAACAGCCACGCTGCTGCAATATACAGCACCCGTATTTATCGTTTGCTACTTGGCAGCCCGGATGCGCCGCCTGCCGGTAAGGCTGGAGGTTCTGGCTGTTTTGCTTTCCTTAATCGGTACATTCCTGCTGGTGACAAACGGCAGCTTCCGGGAGCTCTCCATTTCAGCGGCCGCAGCTGCGTGGGGAATTACCTCAGCAGTGGCATTGGCGTTCTACACACTGCAGCCGATTCAGCTGCTGAACCGATGGGAATCTGCCGTTATAGTCGGTTGGGGCATGCTGATTGGCGGTATTGCCTTCAGCTTCATTCAGCCTCCTTGGGAAATGCAGGGGGAATGGTCTCCAAGTGCTGTCCTGGCCGTCATTTTCGTGATTCTGTTTGGTACACTGACGGCTTTTTACTGTTATATGGAGAGCTTGAAGTATTTGTCGGCGGCGGAAACAAGCCTGCTGGCATGCGCAGAGCCGTTGACCTCCGCGCTTCTGGCAGTTGTTTGGCTGCATGTGCCTTTTACAATCGCCAACGTGTTTGGCGCATTGTGCATCATTTTAACAATTATTCTTTTGTCATACGTAAAGAAATAGCGTATGCCTTCTCGTGAAATACAAGAAAGGAAAGAATGTATGATAACCTTCATCTTTGTCGTGCTTATGCTGTTCCTCATTCCGGGTCCGGCTGTACTGATTACGATTTCGCAAACAATGCGGGGCGGACAGAAAAGCGGGATTTTAACAGGTGTCGGCATTGCCGTTGGAGACTTGCTGCATACCACAGCGGCGGTGCTGGGCCTTTCCGCTATTCTAATGACATCAGCCTTGGCCTTCGAGGCGGTCAAATATGCCGGGGCCGCTTATCTCATTTATCTTGGCGTCCGCGCATTGGTTCAAAAAAAGGCGAAGCAGACTCCTGCGGTACCGCAGCTGTCCACCGGCTCCTCGTTCCGGCAGGGGCTGCTGATTGAACTGTTGAACCCGAAAACATCGCTCTTCTTCCTGGCCTTCTTGCCGCAGTTTGTGCAGCGCGACGGCGGCTCTGTCACTATGCAGCTGCTGGTATTGGGGCTGACATTTGTGCTGATGAGCATTTTGTATACAACGGCGCTGGTGCTGCTTTCAGGAGCAATTGGCAAAAGGCTGATGCAGCAAACCAGGCAGACATCCGGCTGGCTCGGGAAGGCAGTCGGACTGGTGTACATCAGCCTGGGAATCAAGCTTGCTTTGCAAACACGATAGAACGCGAAAGCCTGCCGAACCGGCAGGCTTTTGTTTGCCTCCGAAAAGGGACGGCGGCGGTCAAATCATGCGGCTAATGACAGAGCGGACTCAGACATACAATATACTGTTGCGGCGAGACAAAATATGTGAAGTTTCATGAAGTGAAGCGTATGATAAGGAGAGACAAACTATGAGAACAACTTGATAAGGATGGAGGGTACGTATGGGTTTTTTACGAAAGTACATGCGGGCTTATGGAAAGCCATTCAGCATCGCACTGCTGTTTTTGACCTTTGAAGCGCTGTGCGACCTGCTGCAGCCGACCATTATGGCCCATATCATTGATGTCGGCATTGCAAACCAGGATATGGGCTATGTACTGCGGATGGGCGGATTGATGCTGGGTATCACGGCATTGGGTGCGACAGCCGCTTCCACCCGCAATATTGTATCCAGCAGGGTTTCACAGCACTTCGGGGCTGACCTGCGGCTGGATTTGTTCCAAAAGGTACAGTCGCTGTCCTTCACCAGTATTGATAAACTGGACCGGGCTTCGTTGGTTACAAGGCTGACGAACGATGTGACGCAGGTGCAGATGTTTGTGAACGGTCTGATGCGCATTTTTGTAAAAGCGCCGCTTTTATGCCTCGGCGGATTGATTATGGCGGCACGCCTGAATGCGCATCTTGGGCTGGTGCTCGCGGTGGTGGTTCCGGTTGTGGCACTGCTCATTGTACTGAACATGAAGCTCGGCTTTCCGCTGTTTGCCAAGGTGCAGCAGGCACTGGACCGTGTGAACGGGGTGATGCGTGAGTACTTATCCGGAGTAAGAGTGGTAAAAGCCTTCAACCGTTTTGACTATGAAGTGGAAAAGTTTCAGCGGACAAATGCCGATCTGCAGGCTGTTTCCGTTTCCGCAGCCCGGATGATGGCCATCTTCAGCCCAGCGATCATGCTTGTGGTGAACCTTGGTATTGTAATCGTGCTTTGGATCGGCGGCAGCCGGGTGGACAGCGGACAAATGCAGGTGGGAGAAATCGTGGCTTTCATCAACTATATGACGCAAATTTTGTTCTCCTTGATGATGATTTCCATGGTATTTACCATGTTTGTCCGGGCGAAGGCATCAGCTGAACGCATTGGTGAGGTGTTCCGTGAGCCGGCGCCTGCCGATGCGGAAATGGCTCCACTCCCGGCGGGACAGGGCCGCATCGATTTTCGGGATGTGTCATTTTCCTATGAAGGCACAAGCGCCCCGGTGCTCAAGCATATCAGCTTTACTTGTCTGCCGGGAGAAACGCTGGCAATCATCGGATCCACCGGGTCGGGCAAAAGCAGCTTGGTGCACTTGCTTCCGCGGTTTTATGAGGTGGACTCCGGCAGCATCCAAATTGACGGGGTGGACATTCGGCAGATGAATGCAGGGCAGCTGCGGCAAAAAATTGCGATTGTGCCGCAAAAAGCAACACTGTTCACCGGCACGGTTACTGAAAACATACGCTGGGGCAAGGAGGATGCTGCGGCAGAAGAAGTGGAGCAGGCTGCAAGGATTGCCCAAGCACATGATTTTATCGCTGCGCTTCCTGAACAATACAATGCCCGGATTGGCCAGGGCGGCGTAAATTTTTCAGGCGGACAGAAGCAGCGTCTCTCCATTGCCCGGGCTCTTGTGCGCAAGCCGGAGATTTTGATCTTGGATGACAGCACGAGTGCTGTGGATGTGGCGACAGAAGCAAACATGCGGCAGTCGCTGAAGGAGTATGCGGAAGGGTTAACCTGCATCCTCATTGCCCAGCGCATTACCTCCGTGATGGACGCAGACCGGATTCTCGTGCTGGACCGCGGGGAGATTGCGGGAATCGGCACGCATGAAGAACTGCTGGCAAGCTGCAGTGTATATCAGGAAATTTGCCGTTCCCAGTTTGGACAGGAGGTGCTGGCAGGATGACGCAAAAAAAGGGACATGCGGCGAATGTGCCAATGGGCGGCCCGGGACGGCCGGGCGGCTTTGGCAATCATATGCGGGGGCCTGTCGCGAAGCCAAAGAATTTTCAGGAAACATTAAAGCGTCTATGGGAGTATATTGGGCGTGAGCGGAGCACATTGACAGTCATTTTCCTGTTTACGATTATTGATGGTGTGCTGATGCTGTTGGCGCCATATTTGATTGGCAAATCTGTGGATGCCATTGCGGCGCCCGGCGGTGTGAAGTTTGGCGTACTGGAAATTGTCATCCTCGTGCTGTTGGCTTCCTATGCATCAGATGCGCTGCTGACCTTTTTGCAGGGCTGGCTGATGGCCGGGGTGGCGCAACGGGTGGTGCGGAGCCTGCGGGAGGCGCTGTTTCAAAAGCTGCAGAAGCTGCCGGTGGCCTTCTTTGACAAACGGACACACGGCGAGCTGATGAGCCGTCTGTCCAATGATATTGACAATGTGAACAGCACGATTTCACAATCTGCCATTCAGCTGATGTCCGGCGTGATTGTCATTCTCGGTTCCTTGACCATGATGCTGGTGCTCAGTCCGCTGCTTACACTTGCGAGCCTGCTTACCGTGCCGCTTGTATTCCTGCTGACCCGTACGATTGCGAAGCGGACGAGAATGCTGTTTAAAGAGCAGCAGGCCCAGCTTGGAAGATTGAATGGACATATCGAAGAGACGATCTCTGGCATCCATATCGTCAAGGCGTTTAACCACGAGCAAAAAGCCATTGAAGAATTCCAACAGGTGAATGGGAAACTGCGCGACGTAGGCTTAAAGGCGCAAATTTGGTCGGGCTTTCTCATGCCGATCATGAACGTCATCAACAACCTCGGTTTTGCGGCTGTTGCCATTGCCGGTGGTATTCTGGCGGTAAAAGGCATGATTACGGTCGGCGTAATCGCCAGCTTTATCAGCTATTCACGCCAGTTTGTCCGGCCATTGAATGATCTTGCCAACATCTTTAATATGCTGCAGTCCGGTGTGGCCGGGGCGGAGCGGGTATTTGAGGTGCTCGACGAGCAGGAGGAAGCAGAGGATGTGCCGGGCGCTGTGCTGCTGACGAACCCGAGAGGACATGTTGTCTTTGAGAACGTCAGCTTTGGCTACAGCCCGGACCGGCCGATCCTGCGCAATGTCAGCTTTACTGCGGAGCCCGGCAGCAGCACGGCGCTGGTCGGCCCGACGGGAGCAGGCAAAACAACCATTGTAAACTTGTTGACCCGCTTTTATGATGTAACGGAAGGAAGAATCCTGATTGACGGCCGTGACATCAGAGAATACACACGCGACAGTCTGCGCCGCTGCTTTGGCATTGTCCTGCAGGATACGTACTTGTTCTCCGGCACTATTAAGGAAAATATCCGCTACGGCCGGCCGGATGCGACGGACGAAGAATTGGAGGCAGCCGCCGCCATGGCAAACGCCGAGGTGTTCATCAAGCGCCTGCCCAAGCAATACGACACCGTACTGGCGGAAAACGGCGGCAATCTGAGCCAGGGGCAGCGGCAGCTATTGGCGATTGCCCGCGTCATTTTGGCGAAGCCGTCCCTGCTGATTTTGGATGAAGCGACCAGCAGCATTGACACGCGGACGGAGCTGCATATTCAAGCGGCGTTGCTGGAAATTATGAAGGACCGGACGACCTTTATCATCGCGCACCGCTTGAATACAGTCCGCGATGCGGATACCATCATGGTGATTGACCGCGGTGAGGTCGTAGAACAGGGCGGGCATATGGAACTGATGAAACAGGGCGGCACATACTCTTCCATGTTTTCCAACCAGTTTCAAAACATTGAAGAGGGAACAGAAAAAACCGGATGAGGGGTTCATCCGGTTTTTCTCCGTTCATGATCGGCACGAATTTCGTGGTATGCATAGAAAGCAATCAACACGGCTCCGGCCAGACCGAACATGCCGCGGGAAGGTGTGCTTACTAAAATTGCAAATCCCTTCTTAAATTTCATGTATCGTATTAAGCTTATAGTGAAGCTCCTCTCATTTTTGTTAAAAACCTAAAATTTTTTCAAAAAAGATATTCACAAATAGAAAACAGTAGTGTATGATGTGTAAGTGTCACCGGGAAGCACCGGAAGAGACAAGACGGCCCGTTGGTCAAGCGGTTAAGACACCGCCCTTTCACGGCGGTAACACGGGTTCGAATCCCGTACGTGTCATTGTGGAGGATTAGCTCAGCTGGGAGAGCATCTGCCTTACAAGCAGAGGGTCGGCGGTTCGAGCCCGTCATCCTCCAC
>NZ_JANCLT010000051.1 GCF_024294785.1 Ectobacillus ponti
CCCAACCAACCATCTAATTAATCTGAACAAATTAACCATCACATTCTCTGTTCTTCTGCCTGTCCGGCCCCTTTCGCTATCCTTCACATCTCCAGTGCATATGAAGGTGTGTGTGTATGTGGTGTGTGTCTGCTTGTCATATATGCAAACGAACGAGTGGATCACAAACCGATCGTGTTTTCGATCGATCAGTGGTGGCGGGTCTCGAGGATGGGAGGGTCGGCGAACGGGCCGTAGAGCCAGCCCTTGGCGATGTGGCCGTAGGACGCCTCGGTGAGGTGGATGCCGTCCCAGCTAAGATGCGACGCCGGGTTGGAGCACGCTGATGCGCCTGACATCCCACACCTCGCGTTGTTGTTGTAGTTGAACTTGCCGGCCGGCTAAGCTAGCTGATCGCCGGCCGCCGGCTCTCGTTGAGCTCTTCTTGGTGCCGGCCGCGGCGTTGTTAGTGTCGTCTTTGCTGGGTACGCTGCAGGAAGATCAGCAGCAAGCTAAGCTAGTAGCCTCCAAGGTGCCCGGAGATGTCGTCGGCGCTGGAGGTGGAGGGCTCGGGCTCGCCGGGCGTCGAGCCGGCGGCGACGGCGACGGCGAGCAGGCTGAAGCGGCACGACTCGCTGTTCGGAGACGCGGAGAAGGTGAGCGGCGGGAAGCACCACGGGGGGTCGGCGGTGAGCTGGGCGGTGACGCTGCACCTGGCGTTCCAGAGCGTGGGCATCATCTACGGCGACATCGGCACGTCGCCGCTGTACGTCTACTCCAGCACGTTCCCGGACGGCATCGGCCACCGCGACGACCTCGTCGGCGTCCTCTCCCTCATCCTCTACACCCTCATCATCATCCCCATGCTCAAGTACGTCTTCATCGTCCTCTACGCCAACGACAATGGCGACGGTGGCACGTTCGCGCTCTACTCGCTGATCTCCCGGTACGCCAAGATCAGGATGATCCCGAACCAGC
>NZ_JANCLT010000052.1 GCF_024294785.1 Ectobacillus ponti
ACGGATGGTTGCAATCTTATTGATCACGGTGTGTCAAGCCACCAATTATCTATGGTGATGTGAGCCGCCCCAACCCCATGACTGTGTTCTGGTCCAAGTTGGCGCAGAGCATGACCTCTCGCCCCATGAAGGGAATGTTGACTGGTCCCGTCACAATCCTTAACTGGTCTTTTGTCAGGAATGACCAGCCGAGGTTTGAGACATGCTACCAGATTGCTCTTGCCATCAAGAAGGAGGTCGAGGACCTTGAGGCTGGTGGTATTCAGGTCATCCAAATCGATGAGGCTGCTTTGAGAGAAGGTCTGCCACTCCGCAAGGCGGAGCATGCTTTCTACTTGGACTGGGCTGTTCACTCCTTCAGAATCACCAACTGCGGTGTTCAGGACACCACCCAGATCCACACCCACATGTGCTACTCTAACTTCAACGACATCATCCACTCCATCATCAACATGGACGCTGATGTGATCACCATCGAGAACTCCCGGTCCGACGAGAAGCTGCTCTCCGTCTTCCGCGAGGGTGTGAAGTATGGTGCTGGCATTGGCCCTGGTGTCTATGACATCCACTCCCCAAGGATCCCGTCCACAGAGGAGATTGCGGACCGCGTCAACAAGATGCTCGCGGTGCTCGACACTAACATTCTCTGGGTGAACCCTGACTGCGGTCTCAAGACCCGCAAGTACAACGAGGTCAAGCCCGCCCTTACCAACATGGTTTCGGCCGCCAAGCTCATCCGCACCCAGCTCGCCAGCGCGAAGTGAGGATCGCCTTTGCAGCAAGTTCCCTTCGATTTTGAGGAGGAATGCCATCATAGCCATCTTGTTTTTGAATAATCTGGGTCCAGTGGATCCAATTGTCTGTGGTTAGGTTTAGTCAGTCTCGGTGGGAAGATCCCTCATACCCGTTTTACTTTTGAATCAATTTGGTGGTTTTTGAGG
>NZ_JANCLT010000053.1 GCF_024294785.1 Ectobacillus ponti
CACTGATGCGAGAAACTAAACGGTTGGATCGGAGTCGGAGACGAGGCGATCATGGACAAGCGGCGGCGGCGGCGATGAGCTTAGTAGTCGGTGGTGGGGAGCTGCTCGTGGGTGTGGGAGATGAAGAGGACCTCGTAGATGACGCCGGCGAGGCCACCGCCGATGAGTGGGCCAACCCAGTACACCCACTGGGACTCCCAGGACCAGCTGACGAGGGCCGGGCCGAAGGAGACGGCCGGGTTCATGGAGGCGCCGTCGAACGCGCCGCCGACGAGGATGTTCGCGCCGACGATGAAGCCGATGGCGATGGGGGCGATGGTGCCGAGGCTGCCCTTCTTGGGGTCAACGGCGGTGGCGTACACGGTGTAGACGAGGCCGAAGGTCATGACGATCTCCAGCACCAGGGCCTCCCACACGGAGACGCCGGTCAGGCCGAAGGTGCCGGTGGCGAGCCCGCCGGTGGAGAAGCGGAGGAGGAAGCACGCCACGGTGGAGCCCAGGAGCTGGGCGATCCAGTAGAGGAGGCCGCGGAACAGGGTGATGTTGCCGCCGACGAAGGCGCCGAAGGTCACGGCCGGGTTCACGTGGCCGCCGGAGATGTTGGCGCCGACGGACACCGCCACGAACAGGGCGAAGGCGTGGGCCACCGCCGCCGCGATCAGCCCGGCGGGGGTCGTCGCTCCGCCGCCGGTCAGCTTGCTGAAGGCCATGCCGGAGCCCTGGCCGGCGAAGACGAAGATGAGGGTGGAGATGAACTCGGCCAACGCCGCCTTGAGTGCACCCGGGTGGTACACCTCCTGGTGGCTCCCCACGGCGATGTTGCGGATCGGCATCTTGCACTACTCCCTTCTGCTGCTCTCTCACTCAAACTAGAAGAGCTCAGAAATGGAGTGGTGTGTGTGTGGCT
>NZ_JANCLT010000054.1 GCF_024294785.1 Ectobacillus ponti
GTCGTCCTCTTTGGTCTCGAAGCTGCCCTTGTGTCGGGGCTGGAAGATCTCCGGCTGCAGGCTTATTTGCTGTGTCTGTTCCTCCTTCTTGGAGCGCACCTCCTCCATGTGCTCACGCACCTCCTCTAGGCGGTCACGGGCCTGGTTGCCCACTTCCTCCAGCCGCCCTCGGAGGCGGTCACCAAAAGCCTGGGCGCGATCGCGCAGAGGCTGGGCGGCCCCAGCGCCTAGGTTGGCAGTGCGCTGGCGACCTTGCTCCACCAGAGGCCCCAGGCGCTCACGGATGGCACTCACACCGCGCTCGGCGCCCTCGCGTGCCCCTGCCTTGTACACAGCTAGGCGCTTCTGCAGATCCTCGGCATCCCGCATCAAGCGCTTGCGCATCTTGCGCAGGTGTGTGGAGAGCCGCGCCCGTATCTCCTCTGTGCTCTGGCCCAGCATGGTGTGCACCTCGTTGCGGTACTGCCCGAGTCGGTTGCGTAGATCCTCCATGTCGGCTCCGAGTCGGGCCTGTGCCGCCTGCACCTCTTTGCCCAGCCTGGCCCGTGTCTCCTCCGCCACTGGACCCAGCTGTTCCTCCAGCTCCTTTTTGTAAGCCTTTACTTCCGTCATAGTGTCCTCCATCAGTGC
>NZ_JANCLT010000055.1 GCF_024294785.1 Ectobacillus ponti
GCCGGAGATGAAGTACACAAATTAACATTACATCGAGTTTTAATAAAACATCATGCGAAAAGCCAGCAAAAACAAAAGGCAGCATACAGCTAATGAAGCTCTACTGGAGTAGCTCGCAAAAGGTCCGACTTATTTTCAGTAGCACTCTACTCCATTTCTTCCGAAAGAGTGACCATCTTCTACTGGGTGTTGTACATGTGACGGATCAGGTCAACAACGCGAGAGCTGTATCCCCATTCGTTGTCATACCAAGACACAAGCTTAACAAAGTTGTCATTGAGAGCAATACCGGCCTTTGCATCAAAGATGCTTGACCTGTTGTCACCCTGGAAGTCTGTGGAAACAAGGTCCTCCTCAACGTAACCCAGAATACCCTTGAGTTTCCCCTCAGACTCCTCCTTGATAGCTGCCTTAATCTGATCATAGGATGCTGGCTTCTCAAGCCTGACAGTCAAATCAACGACAGAGACATCCACGGTTGGAACACGGAAAGCCATACCAGTCAACTTTCCATTGAGAGCAGGAAGCACCTTGCCGACAGCCTTTGCAGCTCCAGTGCTGCTAGGGATGATGTTGAAACTGGCAGCCCTTCCACCCCTCCAGTCCTTGCTCGAGGGTCCATCAACGGTCTTCTGAGTTGCAGTGATTGCATGGACAGTGGTCATCAAACCCTCAACAATACCAAACCTGTCATTGATAACCTTGGCAAGTGGAGCAAGGCAGTTGGTGGTGCAGCTAGCATTGGACACAATGTCGATGTCAGGCTTGTACTCCTACTCATTGACACCAACAACAAACATGGGGGCATCCTTGCTGGGAGCAGAGATGACGACCTTCTTAGCACCACCCTTCAGGTGAGCAGCGGCCTTGTCCTTGTCAGT
>NZ_JANCLT010000056.1 GCF_024294785.1 Ectobacillus ponti
CGCAAACGGATAGTAAAACCAAGTTAGCCCATCACCAACTAAAGAGAACTCTAGGTACAAGCGGATCATTGACGGTGGAGACAAGACATTGGCTGCACCACAACACCCACCAGTGGCGCCAACAAGGAGCGCTATCCGTTATAGGACGAGAGAAAAAGTAAAACATCACGATGTGAAGTGAAACTGAATAATTCTAGTAGACGATGATGATGATGGATAGGCTCCTTAGGACGCCCGCCGCCCTTAGCGTCTTGCTGCTCCCATCTTGTCCACTGGAAGGCTCACTCGTCATCGTCTTCATCCTCTTCGCTGCCCTCGTCGTCATCCTCATCATTGACCTCGGACTTGGACTTGTCAGATTCCTCCTCGTCGTCCTCCTCTTCCTCCTTGGCGGGTGCCTTCTTGGCAGTGCTCTCGCCCTTGTTGTAGGCAGCAATGGCCTTGTTGTACTCGGCCTTGAGCTTGTTGGCCTTGGCTACATAGGGAGCCTTGTCCGCTTCGGTCAGGGATTTCCACCTATCACCGGCTGCTTTTCCTACAGCAGCGACAGATTTATTCTTGGGGTTCTTCTCCTTGAACTCCTTACGGAACTCCTCCATAAAAACGAAGAAAGCGGAGGGAGCCCTCTTGGGCTTGTTGGGGTCCTTGCCGGCCTTCCCCTTCCTGCCCTTGGCGGCGGGCTTCTCCGCGCCCTTACTCTTCACAGCCAACTTGGCGTCGGGCTTGGCGGCGCCCTTGGATTTGGCCCCCTTCATGGCTGAATCCTCACCTGGGGAGAGTCTGGCGCTCTCTCTCTTGTGAGAGGGGGGAAGAGAGGAGGGGAAAGGAGAGGAGGAAGGAGAGGGGAGACAGGGACACACCCACACCACCAGAGAAG
>NZ_JANCLT010000006.1 GCF_024294785.1 Ectobacillus ponti
TGTGGAGGATTAGCTCAGCTGGGAGAGCATCTGCCTTACAAGCAGAGGGTCGGCGGTTCGAGCCCGTCATCCTCCACCATCTCTTAAAAAGAGAATATGCAATACTTTTTATCATCGCGGGGTGGAGCAGTCTGGTAGCTCGTCGGGCTCATAACCCGAAGGTCGCAGGTTCAAATCCTGTCCCCGCAACCAACATGGTCCCGTGGTGTAGCGGTTAACATGCCTGCCTGTCACGCAGGAGATCGCCGGTTCGATCCCGGTCGGGACCGCCATGTATGGCTCGGTAGCTCAGTCGGTAGAGCAGAGGACTGAAAATCCTCGTGTCGGCGGTTCGATTCCGTCCCGAGCCACTTTTGATTTGCCGGCTTAGCTCAATTGGTAGAGCAACTGACTTGTAATCAGTAGGTTGGGGGTTCAAGTCCTCTAGCCGGCACCAGTGATGGAGGGGTAGCGAAGTGGCTAAACGCGGCGGACTGTAAATCCGCTCCCTCAGGGTTCGGCGGTTCGAATCCGTCCCCCTCCACCATTTTAGGGGTATAGTTTAAAGGTAGAACAGAGGTCTCCAAAACCTCCGGTGTGGGTTCGATTCCTACTACCCCTGCCAATTATGGCGGCTGTGGCGAAGTGGTTAACGCATTGGATTGTGGCTCCAACACTCGTGGGTTCGATTCCCATCAGTCGCCCCATTTATTCTTTACAAAAGACTTGTCTTAAGAATATAATGGTAACACAACAAGCTTAAGCAGCTTATAATGATCTTGCAGTAAGGATTCATCATACGAATTTACAGATGCAAGTTCATGAAGCTTACTCTACTGGGCTATAGCCAAGCGGTAAGGCAACGGACTTTGACTCCGTCATTCGTTGGTTCGAATCCAGCTAGCCCAGCCATTTCATATGCGGAAGTAGTTCAGTGGTAGAATACAACCTTGCCAAGGTTGGGGTCGCGGGTTCGAATCCCGTCTTCCGCTCCAAATTATACGGCGGCATAGCCAAGCGGTAAGGCCAAGGTCTGCAAAACCTTTACCACCGGTTCGAGTCCGGTTGCCGCCTCCACATGCCGGTGTGGCGGAATTGGCAGACGCGCACGACTCAAAATCGTGTTCCTCTGGAGTGCCGGTTCGACCCCGGCCACCGGTATCGAAATAAAGGCTTCATACTTCGGTATGGAGCCTTTGCTCTTTTATCCGAGGATGAAGGAGAAGCTGTTTGTCCGCCTGGTTTGGGGATACCTGCTATATTAAGATGGATTTTTTATTGACACAACAAAGAAGACAGGTTATAATAATAAATGTCATCAGGAAAGAATCTGATGCTTGTTATGCCGGTGTGGCGGAATTGGCAGACGCGCACGACTCAAAATCGTGTTCCTCTGGAGTGCCGGTTCGACCCCGGCCACCGGTATCCTGAAGAGAATGCTCTATTTAGAGTATTCTCTTTTTTATTTTTATAGGTAAGTTTGCTTAGGAAAGATGACCATACAGACTATTCCGCCATTTCTGCAGGAAGGTGCTCCTGTTGGACTTGTCTTGCTTAAGTTGATATGATGTTTCCGTATGACTCGGGTCATACTAATACTACATTACAGCTAAAGAGGATACGTTCATGAAGAAAACTGGATCCATTATATTTATTGTGTTTTCACTTGTGTTTCTCATTTTGGGTGGAACCATTGCCTACACCATTATTTCAAAAAAGAATGAACCAAAGGAAAGTCCATTTGCTTACGAGAAGCAGCAAACCTTGGGTAACAAGAAGGCGCCTGTCCACGTTGTGGAGTTTGGCGACTTCAAGTGTGCGGCCTGCCGGACTTGGGATACTACTGTATTCCCGCAGCTGAAAAAAGACTACATTGATAAGGGCACGGTGCAGCTGCACTTTATTAACTTTCCGTTCATTGGAAAGGATTCTGATTACGGTGCGGCAGCCGGTGAAGCTGTGTATAAGCAGAGTCCTGAGGCATTCTGGACATTTTACAGCAAGATGTATGAAAGCCAGGGCGACGAGCATGAGGCCTGGATTACGGAACAGCTGGTGGAGGGAATTGTAAAGGGGCTGCCTGGGGTTGACTTTGCACAATTCCAGAAGGATGTAAAGAGCAAGGAAATCCAGCAGAAGGTGGCGAATGATTTTGATATCGCCCGCAAACAGAATGCGCAGGGAGCTCCGACTGTGTATGTGGACGGCACCCTGTCAAATCCGGACTATGACAGCATCAAGCAGGCAATTATAGAAGCGCAGAAGAAAAAATGATGAAGGGGCATCCCTTCATCATTTTTTTATAACAAATTCTTTTTCAAATGCAGCAGGTAACGCGACCGGATGATCAAGAAATAGACTGCCTGCAGTACAAGGAATATGGCCAGCACGATAAAAGTGTCTCGGGCAATGGAAAGCTGGAACATGCTTTGCAGGGCAGTAAACGCAAATACACTGTGCACCATGGCAACTGCAATCGGCAGGAAGAAGAGGACTGCCATCTGGATGGTGACGGTCCGGTTGAGCTCCTGCTCTGTCAAACCCAGCTTGGCAATTGCCTGATACTTGCGCTGATCCCGGTTTAAATCCGTATACAGGCGGAAGTATAAGAAGCTGCCGGCTGCAATGAAGAAGACGGCACCGATCAGCAGGGCCACAAAAAACATGACATTGTTTGACTGTTTGATGATGTCATAGAAATAGCCGGCGGAAACAAAGCTGAATGGGGCCGGCCCGGAGGCTTCGCCTTTTTGCATGCTTTGAAAGTGCTTCTGTACTTCATTGAAAATACCCTCGCCGACTTTGGCGGTTTGCTGCCAATCGTCCACCTGATAGGCAGTCACTGTTTGCGGATGCAGCGGCGGTATTTGCTCGTACGCTTCATCCGAAACAACCAGCAAATTGGTGCCGATCGTTTGGGTGCTGAAGATCAGAAAGGGTGTGCTCCCCTTCGTCTGCATAATCAATCCGCTTTCTTGGAAGGTGACGGTTCTTGTGCCAGCAGGCAGCTTGCCGCGCTGGTCCAGCGTGGCCGGAACGAACATGGCCTGGCTGCCCTGCAGGGAGATGGCTGGATGCTGGAGCAGCTTGGCCAGTGTATTGTAGCTGCTTTGGCTGACAAGCACAACCTCCTGTCCGCTTTCCTTGCTCGTCTGTGAGATGAGCGGTACGGCTGCTTTGGTGTACGCAAGCTTTTCTTTTTTCAGCTCTGCTTCAATGGAAGTAAGATGTCTCGCCTCGCTCATATTGCCTTCCTTTGATGTATAGGATACTGCAAATGGATGATTTTCCTTAAACTGCTCACGATACACATTAGAGGTGGCGAAGGTTCCCACAGCACAGAAAGTAACTGTGGATACGATGCTGACCAGGAAAAACATCCGGGCATTGTCCTTCATCCGATAGGCTAAATCAGACAGGGTCAGGATATTCGTCTTCCGCCAAAATAAGGAGTTTCGGCCTTTTAGCAAATGGATGATGAATACGCTCAGCTGGCTGAACATAAAGTAGGTTCCCGCAATAATCATCGGCACTACCATAACGAAGCGTCCGGCAATATTTTTGTCTGTCGTAGTGAATGAAAGAGTATAGCCCCCCAGCAGCAGAGCAGCTGCGAGCAAGGAAAGAAGGATGGAGGCCTTTGGCTCCGGCTTTGGCTTCATGTCTCCCTGCAGCAAATCAAGCAGATTGTTGCTGCGGACAAAGAAAGCGGTCAATAGGGAGATAATCAGGAACAACGGGACAAAAGCGCCAATTGTAAGCAGCAGCGGCTTCCACGAAAGATAGAAGGGCAGCTCCTCCATATGCAGAATGCTGGCGCCCCATAGCAAAAACAGCTTTGACAGCAGCAGACCCAGACCGATTCCGACTGCAATCGCAGTCAGGCCAATCAGCATATTCTCAAGCAGGACAAGCCGGTTCAGCTGCCGCTGTGACATGCCGTGCATCACAAGAATACCGAACTCCTTCTTTCTGGATTTCAGAAAAGCGCCGACAGAATATAGAATAAAAAAGAAAGCGAAAACGAACAAAACGCATTCCGCAATTTTCATTGCTTCCTTGGCGAGCTCTCTTGTAACTCCTTGCGCGATGCCAGGATGAAAGATGAACACTGCATACAAAAAGAAAATCATGACAGACAGGGCGCTGCTGAAGAAATAGGCTGCGTAGGTGCGCTTGTTGCGCAGCACGTTGTTACAGGCGAGCTGTCGAAAGGTCATGGGTGGTTCCTCCTAACAAGGACAGCATATCAATGATCTCTTGAAAAAAGGCCTGCCGGCTCGTGCCCCTATGAATTTCATTGTACAGCTGTCCATCCTTAATGAACACAACCCGGTTGCAGTAGCTGGCCGCAAGCGCGTCATGTGTTACCATCATCATCGTGGTCTGATCGCAGCTGTTGAGCTGCTCCAGCGTTTCCATGACATCGCGTGAGGATTTCGAATCCAGGTTTCCTGTGGGCTCATCTGCCAGCAGCAGCTGCGGCTTATGAATAATGGCTCTGGCAATCGCAGTCCGCTGCATCTGGCCGCCGGAAATTTCATAGGTCCGCTTCTGTAAAATGCCCTCAATGCCAAGCTTGCGGGCGGCCTCCTGCAACCGCTGCTCCATTTCCGCAAGCGGTGTTCCCTCCAGCGTCAGCGGCAGGACAATATTCTCTGCCACGGTCAGCGTCTCCAGCAGATTAAAGTGCTGGAACACAAAGCCGAGCTCGCGTCGGCGGAAGTGGGCAATGTCATTCTTTTTCAAGGAATACGGGTTGTTCCCATTTATGAACACGTCCCCTGAAGTCGGCGCGTCAATCGTGGAAATCACATTCAACAGGGTGGTTTTCCCGCTTCCGGAAGGCCCCATGATGCCGACAAATTCCCCCTGCTCCAAGCACAGGTTAATATTGTGCAGGGCCTTGTAAGGGACCTTACCCTGATAAATTTTTGTCAAGTTCTTCACCAGTAAGAGATCCATACGGCAAAGCTCCTTTCATGATCTGATAGTCACATTCTAATCTCTCTTTCATTTCTCTTCCATGCGCCAGTCTTACAGCTTCCTTACAATGCTGTAAGAAAGAAAATGCCGGCCGGGCAGGCTGGCTGATGTTATGTCGGTTGCGAACTGTTATGGAGTGCTGTTCCCTCGGACGTCAGAGCCTCATGAAACATAATCTGCACCCTTGTTCCGCTTCCTTCCTGTGACGTAAGCTGGACCCGATGCCCGAGCTTTTCGCAAATCTGCTTTACCAGGTACAGCCCCATGCCGGTAGACTCTCCGTACCTCCGGCCGTTCTCCCCGGTGAAATACGAATCAAATACACGGCGTATGTCTTTTTGTGGAATGCCAATGCCGAAATCCTGCACCTCAAGCACAGCCCGGCGGCCGTCCCGAAAAGCGGAAATCTGCAGATGATTGCTGCAGCCTGCTGAGTATCGTACGGCATTTGTTATCAACTGTCCGAGTACGAAGGCAAGCCACTTTTGATCAGAGGCGACATGCAGGGAAGAATCGATTGTAAACTGCGGATAGACACGATTCCGGATAAGAAGGCGCTTGTATTCAGAGACAGCTTGTTTTACCAATGCTTCTATATGAACCGGTTCGGCCTGCAAATCTTGGGCGAAGGTGTCCAGACGGGACGTGTACAAGATCATTTGCAGTCCTCTTTCAATCCGGTCCACCTCTGCCCGCAGCTCATCCACATCCTCTTGCTCCTGCAGCATGAGATGAAGAACGGAGACAGGTGTCTTCATCTGGTGCACCCATTGATGGACGAAGGTGAGGTGCTGCCTTTGCTTATCCTCGTATGTATGGATGATGTGCTGGTACTGCCGAAATTGCTCCTCGAACAGGCGTTGTACAGCTTCAGCAAGAGGAGGCTGCTGTGTATGGCCCATAAATTCCTCCAGACTCAGTAATGGCTGGGACAATCGCTGATACAAGGAACGGTGGGTGATGTACCGATACAGCAAATATCCAATATACAAGGCTGTGCTGAGCAAAGCGGTGTACAAGGCAAGCGGGAGGTTCCGGCGGTCTGCCAGCCAGAAGATGAGGACAGTGAACAGAAGCTGCAGGGTGTAGACAACCGTAAGCGGAAGATGCTCGCGCAAAAATAGCTTCATGCATTCTCACCCCAGACAGACTTCAGCATATATCCGACTCCGCGCACGGTGTCAATGGAATCCTCCAGGCCAAGGTCCTTCAGCTTTTTGCGGACACGGGCCACATATACACTCAGGGTATTATCATCTATGAAGTTCTGGTCATCCCAAATTCGCTCCAGCAGCCTGTCCCGGCTGACTACCCGTCCGCTTCGTTCCATCAGCTCCTGCAGCAGCTTGCTTTCTGTATGGCTTAACTCAGCCGTCTGATTCTTGAACGAGAGAAGCAGCCGTTCCGGGTAGAGGATGAGTCCTGACAGCTCGATGGTGCGCTCGTTCCGCATCCCTTGCGCGTATGAACCATACACCCGGCGCAGCAGGCTTTTTACCTTTGCCAGCGCCAGCTCATAATGGAAGGGCTTTGTCATATAATCATCGGCACCGTTTTCAATTGCCATGACCTGGTCCATGCTGCTGTCTCTGGCAGACAGAAAAAGAATGGGACAATTGGATACCGCGCGGATCTGCCTGCACCAATAAAAGCCATCGAAGCGGGGCAGGTTGACATCCATAACAACCAGGTGCGGATTAATGTCTTGAAACTCAGCCAGAATATCATGGAAGCAGCGGGCTGTAACAGCCCGGTATCCGTATTTTTCAAATTGCTTTTGCAGCAGGGTGCCGAGCTTGTGGTCATCTTCCACAATGAAAATGGTAAACATATCAGACTCACCTTCCAAAAATTCCTATATTATCTCAGTATACATGGAAAGAGATGCCTTGCGAATGCTTTCCAGAAAACAAAGTAGAAAATACAGTATTCTACAAAAAGTAAAAAAATTCTAATTGAAAAGGCTGTAGAAATATGGGAGAATAGGTAACGGAAGCGTTTGCACGGCAGTGAATGGTTATAATGTATTTATATGTTACGTTTTAAAGAGAGAGTGCTAGATTAGTAGTCTCCTTTCAAAACAGAAAATGCGCAAACGGTTTCACAAGTTGCGCGTGCAACGTGCATAGCAAAGGGATGGGGGAGGTACGTATGAGAAACAAAAAGCAATGGTCCATTTTGCTGATTCTTGTTTTGCTGCTGCAATTGGTCTCCTATGCAGTGCCGATCAGTAAAGCGGCAGCTGAGGATGCCGGCAAAATTGTGACGCTTGTCGGGGATCTGCAAAGCGAACTGGGTCATACAGGCGACTGGGACCCGGCTGCGGCTGTGACAAAAATGAAGAATCTCGGCAATGGTCTCTATGAATTCAAGGGCACCTTGCCGGCTGGAAGCTATCAATATAAGATTGCCGTCGGCGGTTCTTGGGATGAGAACTATGGCAAGGACGGAAAGTCCGGCGGAGACAATATCAGCTTGTCTCTGAGCGAGTCCAAAGAGGTGACATTCTACTACAATGATGCCACGCATAAAATTGCGGACTCCACCTGGTATACAGCCATTGCAGCAGATAAGCTGCCGCGTTTGGCAGGAACCATCCAGCCAGCTATAAAAGCCGGGGATGAATGGTCTCCCGGCACTTCGACAGCCATCTTGACAGATGCTGATTTTGACGGAGTGTACACATTAAAAACAACGGTGCCAAAAGGCAAATATGAGTTTAAGGTTGTGCTCGGCAATAACTGGGGCGAACAGTATCCGGGCGACAACATGCAGCTGAATGTACTGAGCGACAGCGAAATTACATTCTCCTTTAACAGCGAAACAAAAGCGGTGTTAACGGACTACAACCCTGGCGTATCCGACGGCCAGATTGCCAAGGACAAGCTGTTTCACAATACATGGGAAGCAGCATACCGCCAGCCATTCGGAGCTGTGCCTGCAGGGCAGGAAGTAACGCTCCGCTTGGCAGCGAAGAAAGGCGACCTCACTCGTGCCAGCCTGCAGGTGAAGAATTACTTAACAGGCAGCACAAAGGTGGTCAAGATGAAGTACGCCGGCTGGACAGATGTAGTCGGACAAGGCCCGACAGAATTTTGGGAAGCGGCCTTCACGCCTGAGCAAAAGGGTGTGCATGGCTATAAGTTCATTGTTGGCGACGGGGCAGCTGTTGCGGAATACGGTGAGGATACAACAGAAGGCGGCACAGGAGCGGCTGCTGATGCCAATGCCGGCCTGTTCCAATTGACAGTTTACGATCCGTCCTACAAAACGCCGGACTGGATGAAGGAAGCAGTTGTCTATCAAATCTTCCCGGATCGGTTCTTTAATGGAAACACAAGCAACGATCACGCGAAGGATGAGCAGGGTGCACGCGGCAGCCAGCCGATTGAGCATCCAAAGAGCTGGAATACACTTCCTGACAATCCGCGTATTAAAGAAAACAACTTGGGCCCTTACGATGGCGACGGTGAATGGAGCAACGACTTCTTCGGAGGAGACATCGCGGGTGTACAGAAGAAGCTGGACTATCTGCAATCTCTAGGGGTCAACACCCTGTATCTGAACCCGATTGCGGAAGCAGCCTCCAACCATAAGTACGATGCTACAGATTACAAAGCAATTGACCCAATGTTTGGCTCACCTGCAGAATTTGAAGCATTCGTGAAGGAATTGGAACAGCGCCATATGCATTTGATCCTGGATGGCGTGTTCAATCACGTGGCGGACGATTCCGTCTATTTCGACCGCTATCATAAATACAACACAGTCGGCGCTTATGAATACTGGTCTGCTGTGTATGACCTGATGAATGATAAGAAGATGTCTGAAGCTGATGCCAAAGCGGCAGCTGAAAAGAAATTCAAGGATGAAGGCCAGGAGTTCAGCCCGTACGGCTTCCACAACTGGTTCAACATTCAAAACGAGAAGGTAGAAGCCGGCACGAAAAACGAGCACTATAAGTATCAAGGCTGGTGGGGCTATGACAGTCTACCGGAGATCAAGTCCGTTCCAGGCACAGCTGTCAATCATGACAGCGAGCTGAACAATACACCATTTGCGAATTACATCTTCCGCGACAGTGATTCCGTCGCGAAATCTTGGATTGAACGCGGTTCCTCCGGCTGGCGCTTGGACGTGGCCAACGAAGTGGACGAGGAGTTCTGGAGACAGTTCCGCCAAGACTTGAAAACAAAGATGGTCGGCGAAGGTGCGACACTGCAGCCGGGCGAAGCGCCGCTGATTCTCGGGGAGATCTGGGACGATGCTTCCAAATACTTCGTCGGCGATCAGTATGATTCTGTAATGAACTACCGTTTCCGCGGTGCTGTTCTGGACTTCTTGAAGAACGGAAAAGCGGAAAATGCAAATAACCAACTGACAGCCATTCAGGAAGACTACCCGCGCGAAAGCTTCTATGCGCTGATGAACCTGATGGGCTCCCATGATACAGCGCGTGCTGTATTCCTGCTGGGCAACGGTACAGACAATGCAGAGCGGGCAGAATGGGACAAGAACTACAATTACGAATTGGGCAAGCAGCGCCTGAAGCTGGCAGCCACGCTGCAAATGGGCTATGCCGGCGCGCCGACGATTTACTACGGTGATGAGGCGGGCGTAACAGGCTCCAAGGATCCGGACGATCGCCGCACATATCCGTGGGGCAACGAGGATAAAGACCTGATTGCTTACTATCAGGCAATTGGAAAAGTGCGTACGCAGCACGCTGACCTGTTTGCGAACGGGGAACTGAAGCATGTGTATGCAAAAGGCGATGTGCTGGCTTATGCACGCACAAATGGAAAAGATGCAGCTATCGTGGTGGTGAACCGCGGCAGCAGCGAGCAAACAGTGGAAATCCCTGTGGCTGCATTTGCAAACAGCGGTGTTGCCTTCACAGATGAATTGCAGCAGGCTTACAAAGCAACATCTGAAAATGGTGTGCTGAAGGTAACAGTGGGCGCCATGCAGGGCCGTATGCTCACAGCGGGATTAGATGTACAGGCACCTGCGGCGGTTACAGACCTGAAGGCTGCCGAGCAGTCTAAAGAAGCTTCCCTGACTTGGAGCGGTAATGCAGTGAAATATTGCATTTACCAATCCAACATCAGCGGCGCTCTGTTCAAGAAGATCGGCGAAACAACAGAAAAGTCCTTCCAGGCAACAGGCTTGGATAATGGACGGAGCTACTACTTCGCGGTTGCAGCGGTAGATGCGAATGGAAATCCATCCAAGCTGGCAGAAACAAAGGAAGTCATTCCGCATTATGACCTTGGTGCGGCATCCGTTAAGGTGCTGACGCAGCTTGAGAACGGCACGCTCGATTTGTCCAAGGCAAACACAGTGCAGGCAGCGATTGAATTGGCAGGCGCAACAGAGCAAGGACAGGCAGAAGGCATGACAGCACAGCTGGAAGTGCAGGCGCCAGGCCTTGATCAGCCTGAAGTATTCACCGCTTCCTACAGTCATCAGGACGGCGCGAAAAACGTATTCCAATCCTCCTTCCGCGCATTTGCGGCGGGCCAGTACACCTATCGCTTTGCCTTCAGCTCCGACAACGGCCGGACCTGGAGCAAGACAGATGCATACAAGGTGACTCTGACAAAGGATACAGCGGATACAGAGCAGCCGGCGGCGGCAGTGGAGCTGCAGCAGCCAGTTCAGGAATCCGGGCAGGTTAATCTGCACTGGAGCCTGACTAATAAGAAAGATCCATTCCTTACAACAATTACACGTGACGGCGCGGTAATTGCTGTACTGGATGATGGAAATGCCGCAACGTACCGTGATTATGAGGTGGCAAACGGCAAGACATACAAGTACCAAGTGCATGTATATGATAAGGCCGGCAATACAACAGCATCCAAAGAGGTTTCTGTTACCCCTGATATTGTCATGGTACAGGTTACCTTCAAGGTGAACGCACCGGCGTACACCCCGCTTACAGAGAAAATCACTATGCCGGGCAGCGCCAACGGCTGGAACAACGGCGCTTGGGAAATGAGCCGCAACGGTGCGGTAACACCGGATTGGGAGTATACAGTGGAGCTGCAGGAAGGTACAGAGGTGACCTACAAGTACGTCAAAGGCAGCTCTTGGGACCAGGAAGGCCTGCCGGATCATACACCTGGCAATGCAGGTGATGATGACGTGAGCTTGTACGGCTATGGTGCAATCGGTACAGACATGAAGGTCATTGTACAAAACCAAGGCGGCAATAAAATGGTGGTGCAAGACAAAATCCTGCGCTGGATCGACCAGCCGGTTGTCATCACATCTCCGGTGAACGGAACGGTGACAGACGGTGATACAGTAGAGGTAAAAGGAAATGCCATCAAGGGCGGCAATTTAACAATCGGCGGCGAGAAGGTAGCCATTCGGGATGATTTGACCTTCAGCCATCAGGTGAAGCTGCAGCCTGGCAAGAACGACATTGAAGTGGACATTGAGCCATCTGAAGACAGCAAGACCAATATCTTCAAGGGTGATGCCGGCGCCATCGACAAGAATACGAAGAAGCTGGTGCTGAGCGTAGAGCGCAGCGGCGGCACGACGGAGCCGGAGGATGGCGTTGTTACAGTGAATCCGGCAACAACAGTGACAGACGGCACAATGACAGCCGCAGTAACGGATGAGCACGCGGCAGCTGTGAAAAACGGCGGCACGCTGCATGTGGAGCCGAAGAATGCCAAGGAGCAGAAGCAGCTTGTTATTGCGTTCCCATCCTCTGTACTGGCCAAGCTGATTGAGCAGGGTGCAGATCTGCTTGTTGATAAAGGAGACACAGCTCTTTCTATCCCAACGGCTGTACTGGCCCAGCTGAAAGAGGCGGCAGGCGGACAGGATGTGAAGATCAGCATGCACAAGCTGACAGCACAAGGTGCAATCGGCCCTGTGTACGATTTCTCCATCCTGGCAGGCAAAACAACTGTTCATGAGTTCAAGGAAGAAATCCATCTGTTCTTCAACACGGGCAAAGTGGAAGGTGTTGCTGCCAAGGATGTGGCAGTCGCCTACTACAATCCGGAAAGCAAGAAGTGGGAGCTGCAGGACAGCACATATGATGAAGAGTCAGGTGTGGCTGCCGCGGCAGTCAAGCACTTCAGCACATACGGTGTTGTGAACGCGGCAAAGGCTGATGGGACAGGAGCGCCGGACCAAGGCGGCACACCTGGAAAAGATCCAGGCACGAAGCCGGGCCAAGAAGGCAATCCTGGAACCGGCACAACCCCGGATCAGGGCAGCACTCCTGGAAAGGGAACTGGTACTACGGCACCGACAACGGGTCCTGTTGCGGAAGAGGGCAAGGATAACCTTCCTGACACAGCAACGATGACATTTAACCTGTTGCTGCTGGGAGCGGCACTTACAGGCGCAGGCGTACTTGTATACCGCAGAAAGGCTGCGAAGTAAGAGTGGGAAGGCTGGTTCATCTGTGGCCAGCCCTTCTTTTCAGATATTTTGCAGATCACCTCCCTGAACAGGTGAATTCATGTTAGAATTCCTATATAATGATGAATATTAGAGGATAAATCAGAAAAATTAGCTGACCATGGGGAAGTTTCCTGTTTTTTGCACAAAACAGTACCGAAATGCCAGTTGCATAAGTTTTTCGACTTTTTTCGATAAAATTCTTGTCTGGCTTGTATTCGTATGATATACTCACTGTATTACATGGCTCGTACATGTAAACGAGAGGGAATACGATCAGCAGTTCAGCTCGTATCCATCATACAGAGTTTGTACAGGCAGTATACTTTCGTGACAAACGCAGTGTTTCGTTTCCTAGATGAACGGGGCATTGCGTTTTTTTATGCGTGCCGATAAAATGTTAAAATTATACAAGTGGGAGGGGTACAGATGAATTGGGAGGAAGTAAAGCGGGATGTGATTGCCTACAGCAGGCAAATCGGCATCGACAAAATCGGCTTTGCCAGCGCGGAGCCGTTCACAGAGCTGAAGCAAAGATTGATTGCCCAACAGCAGCTGAACTATCAGTCCGGCTTTGAAGAAGCCGATCTGGAGAAGCGGACGAATCCGGCGCTGCTGCTGCCGGGAGCGCAGTCCATCATTTCCATTGCGTTGGCGTATCCCTCCAAGCTGAAGGATGCACCGAAAAGCAAGCGGGGGGAACGAAGAGGCATCTTCTGCCGCGCTTCCTGGGGACAGGATTATCACCATGTGCTGCGCGACCGCCTGCAAAAGCTGGAGCACTATCTGCAGGAGCGTCTGCCCAGCGCCGAATTACAATCCATGGTTGATACAGGAGAGCTGAGTGACCGGGCGGTTGCGGAGCGGGCGGGCATCGGCTGGAGCGGCAAGAACTGCTCCATTATCACACCGGAGTTTGGTTCCTATGTGTACTTGGGAGAAATGATCACCAATATTCCGTTTCCGCCGGATACTCCAATTGAAGATGGCTGCGGCACCTGCAACAAATGCATTGAGGTTTGCCCAACCGGGGCGCTGGTGCAGGGCGGGCAGCTGAATGCACAAAAGTGCATTGCCTTTTTGACACAAACGAAGGGCTTTCTGCCGGATGAATACCGGGAGAAAATCGGCAACCGTCTCTATGGCTGCGATACTTGCCAAACTGTATGTCCGAAGAATAAGGGCATTGATTTTCACAACCATCCCGAAATGGAGCCGGACCCCGAGCTGGCAAAGCCATTGCTGCGGCCCCTGCTGACAATCGGGAACAAGGAATTTAAAGAGAAATATGGTCCGATGTCCGGGTCATGGCGCGGCAAGAAGCCCATTCAGCGCAATGCCATTTTGGCATTGGCTCATTACAAGGATGAAACAGCCGTACCAGATTTAATCGGCGTTTTGTGCAATGACCCGCGGCCGGTGCTCCGGGGAACGGCTGCCTGGGCACTTGGCAAGATCGGGGCGCCGGACACAGGTGATGTTCTGGAGAAGGCCAAGTCTGCTGAAACGGATGAGGACGTACTGAAGGAAATTGAAAAGGGCCTGTCGCTGCTGCAAAACAGGTAGGACAGACAGAATTGGGCTTCTCTCCTCATAAGGTAGTAGATGAGGGGGGAGCCGTGATGAGAATCCGAAGAATTCTGGAAGAGCTTGTGCACGATCATGTGGAATTTCTCGTCAGTGACTTATCCAGAAGTGCCCATATACCGAAAGACACGCTGCAGGTATTGCAGCGAAAAAAGGATATGATGCAGCGCCGCGGCGCGGAAATTGTAAAATGCGATGCCCGGCTGGCGGTTGCCCGCGAGATGACTGTCGGAAAGCAGAAGCAGATTGATTATACAGTCCACTATCAGCATCTCGTGAGGCAGAGGGATTATTTCTATATCGAGGAAGAGAAGTGGGAGCGCCGGCTGCTGCTTGAGAGCAACAAAGTGGCGGCTGACGGCTTTCTGCGGGCAGAGGAGTTTTCTCCCCCGGAGGCAAGGATTGAGCGGGAGGTCACGAAGGGCAAGGGAGACCTGATTCCGTATCAGTACAATCGGCTGGAGGCTGTCCGCTATGCCGAGGCCTGGTGGAACGGCCGCAACCCGGCGTACAAGAATTTTCAGGATAATTGCACGAATTTCATCTCGCAATGTCTGCGCGCCGGCACAGCTCCCATGAACGGCTATCCGAATGCCGGCCGGGGCTGGTGGCAGCAGAACAGCCAGTGGAGCTGGAGCTGGGCTGTCGCCAATTCCTTCTACTGGTATTTATCCGGTTCCTCTGTCGGCTTGCGGGCGCAGCGAATGGAGCGTCCGGAGGATTTGCTGCTGGGGGATGTGATTGCGTATGATTTTGAAAATGATGGCCGCTGGAATCATACAACCATTGTGACGGCCAAGGATGCGAACGGCATGCCGCTTGTGAATGCCCACTCCGCCGACAGCCGCCGGCGCTATTGGGCTTATGAGGATTCCAGCAAATACACGCCGCAGATGAGGTATCAGTTCTTCCGCATCCTCGACAATGTGTAAACAAGTTTTTAGATGGGGCCGCAGGGTGATATAATAAGGAGCAGAATACAACAGAGGTGAACATTGTGGGAATTCATGTCGTTTTATATCAGCCCCTGATTCCGGCCAATACCGGCAATATTGCGCGCACCTGCGCAGGAACGGGTGCCTCTCTTCATTTAATCCGGCCGCTCGGCTTTTCAACGGATGATAAGGCCTTGAAGCGTGCCGGCCTTGATTATTGGGAGCATGTGGACATTCACTATTATGACTCCTTGGATGAATTTTACGAAAAGAATGCCGGAGGGGAGTTTTTCTACTTAACGAAGTATGGCAAAAAGCCGCATTCCTCCTTTGACTACAGCAACCGGGAACAGGAGTATTACTTCGTGTTTGGGCGCGAAACAGACGGACTGCCGGCCAATGTCGTGCAGGAAAACTATGAGCGCTGCCTGCGGGTGCCGATGAACCAAAATATCCGTTCGCTTAATCTGTCCAATACAGCGGCCATTCTTGTATATGAGGCGCTGCGCCAGCAGGATTACCCGGATTTGGAGAAAGAGATTATGTACTAACAAACATGCAGGCTCGTTTCCTGCATGCTTTTTCTTGTCTTTTTTCCAGAAATGGTACATAACCTTCATTATAATGCGTCTTAGGGGAAGACTAGGCATAATGAAAAATCGATAAGGAACAGATGATATATACTGGAGGATTACCTACTTGAGGAGAATGGAGAGAAATATATGCATATACAGCTGCTGCAGCAAGTCATGCTGAATACCATTCAGGATCTCGTATTTGTGATAGAAGCAGCACCCGGCTATGTATTTCGTTATGTATATATGAATAAGAAAGCAATGAGGCATGCCGGCCTGGATGAAAGCAGCTATGGAAAGACACTTCAGGAGGTATTGCCGGCCCGGCAGGCAGCCCGGCTGCAGCAGATTTACACAGCAGCAGCTGAGACAGGCACCTTGCAAGTGGTGCATGATCCGATTGAGACACACAGCGGCGAAATGGAGCATTATGAATCGGTGCTGAACCCTGTTACAAGGGTGGGGGAGAAGCTGTATATTGTATGTATCACCCGAAATGTCACAGATTGGATCCGCAAGCAGGAGGAGCTTCTGGAGAGCCAAAAGCGCTATTCGTCGCTGATGAAGTATAACAGCGATGCTATTGTGTCTGTTGACCTTGAGGGCTGCATCATTGGCATCAACCCGGCTGCCGCCGAAATGTTTCATTGCCCGGAAGAAGCATGCAAAGGATGGAAAGCCGCAGAACTGATTCATCCAAAGGATGAGCAGGAGGTACAGAGGATTTTTGAAGAAACGGTGCAGGGAAAGCCGGTGCGCCGCAGCAGGATCGAGTACAGGCAGAAGGATGGCCTGGTATTTTACATGGACTTGAAAACAATTCCTATTATTATACAGGATCGGGTCAAAGGCGTGTATTTCATTGCCAGGGACGTGACACAGCAGCTGCTGGATGAGTGGAAAACGGAGTACTTTGCTTACTATGACCAGCTGACCGGCCTGCAGAACCGCATTTCCTTATCAAAGGCTTTTGATGCGCTTTTGGAGGCTGGCAAGCGCATCGCTGTATATATTATTAATTTAAATGAATTTCGTACAATCAATGAGGTATTCGGGCACGAGGCGGGAGACCGGATTCTGCAGCAGGCAGCTGACCGGGCCGTGCAGGAAGTGGGAGACAGGGGGCAGGTGTTCCGGCGCCACGGCAATCAATTTGTACTGCTGGCCGAACAGGGCGGGGATGCTGCGGCAGCTGCTTTGGCAGAGTGCCTGCTGGAGACCCTGCAAAAGCCGTTCTCCGTCCATGGCGAGGAAAGGGGGATGAAGGTGAGCATCGGCATCGCCTGCAATCCGAGAGATGGGGAGGATGAACAAACGCTGATGAAGCATGCCGATATGGCATTGGAAAAGGCGCGGGAGCAGGGAAGCGGCTGCTATTGCTTGTATGACAGGCAGTTCGATCAGCAGCGCGAGAAGCTGTTCATGCTGGAGTCCCAGCTGAGCCGGGCCATTCAGCGGCAGGAATTTGCATTATATTATCAGCCGCAGGTGCATATTGAAACGGGAGAAGTGATTGGCTGGGAAGCGCTGCTGCGCTGGCATAATCAGGAGCTGGGCTTCATAGCGCCGGGTGAATTTATTCCGCTGGCTGAAAAGACAGGATTTATTTTACAGATTGATGAGTGGGTGATCTTCGAGGCATGCCGCCAGCTGCGGGAATGGCTGGACCAGGGGCTGCAAGTGGCTCCGGTGTCTGTCAACATTTCCGCAAGTCAATTCCGTTCCTCCCGTATCCTGGAGCTGACCAAACGGGCCTTGCAGCAATACAGGCTTCCCGCCCGATTGCTGGGGTTGGAGATTACCGAAGGCGCTCTCGCACAGGAGGAGCACGCCGAAGTCATCTCTGCCAAGCTGCGGGAAATCGGAGTGGCCGTCCATTTGGATGACTTCGGAACAGGCTATTCCTCCCTGAGCTACCTCAAGCGTCTGCCGATTGATACCCTGAAGATTGACCGTTCGTTTATTCGGGATGTGGAGGGGGATGAATACGACGCCAAAATTACAACCGCAATCATTCATCTCGCCCGCTCACTGGGAATGAGGGTCATTGTCGAGGGTGTCGAGAATGAAGGGCACATCCGGTTTTTAAGAGACAAAATGGCCTGGTACGCACAAGGCTACTATTTCGCAAAACCGCTGCCGGTTGCGGAAGTGGAGAAAATGTATTTGCGCAAGGTATGAAAAAAGTGATGGGCACTGAGGTCCATCACTTTTTGCGCTTTTCTTATTGTCCAGCTCCACCGGCCAGCTCACTGCCAGGGAGAACCTGCCCGCATAAAAGGCAAAAAGCGCCTTTTAGCGTCCAGAACCTCCCTTCTGTGAGCTGAACGAGCCGGTTGCGCTTTTCTTATTTTGTTCCCGGCTTATCGTTGTAGCCAGCTGTGAAAATCGCGCTTATGAACGCTGCCATAACCCCAATAATCAATACGAGTTTCATTTCAATTCCTCCCTTTGTGTCATATTCCCCAATATCCTCATTATAGCGAATTTTTCCTCCCGGATGTTGTACGAATTCAGAAAGTTTTTGCAAGAAAATCTCCTTGCGTCTTGTTTTCGGATTCATGCGAATGTTCGGGGACATCCTCGCATAGAGTTATAATAATCCTTTTTGAACAAGACAATGGGGGAGGTCCAGAATGGATATTTTAAAGAAAATTGAGCAGCACCGCATCGAAGAACAACGGATGAAGTGGGAAGGGACATTCGGGGAGTATTTGGAGATCGTCAAGGAAAAGCCGTGGGTCGCACAAACTGCGCACTCCCGCATTTACAATATGATTAAGGATGCCGGCATTAAAGAGGTGGAAGGCAAAAAGCGGTACAGCTTCTTCAGCAATCAGCTGTTTGGTTTGGAGGAGGCGCTGGAGCGTCTCGTGGAGGAGTATTTTCATCCATCAGCGAAGCGCTTGGATGTAAGAAAGCGGATTTTGCTGCTGATGGGACCAGTGAGCGGCGGTAAGTCCACTCTGGTGACGATGTTGAAGCGCGGTCTGGAAGCTTATTCGCATTCAGATGCGGGAGCAATCTTTGCCATTAAGGGCTGCCCGATGCATGAAGATCCTCTCCACCTGATTCCGCATCATTTACGGGAGGATTTCTACAAGGAATACGGCATCCGGATTGAGGGCAACCTGTCGCCGCTCAACCTGATGCGCCTGGAGAAGGAATATGGCGGCCGGATTGAAGATGTGCTGGTGGAGCGCATTTTCTTATCAGAAGACCGCCGCGTCGGCATCGGCACCTTCAGCCCGTCCGATCCGAAGTCGCAGGATATTGCTGACCTCACCGGCAGCATCGATTTCTCGACCATCGCGGAGTTCGGCTCTGAGTCTGACCCGCGCGCCTATCGCTTCGACGGTGAATTGAACAAGGCGAATCGCGGTATGATGGAGTTCCAGGAGATGCTGAAGTGCGATGAGAAATTCCTCTGGCACCTGCTGTCACTGACGCAGGAGGGCAACTTTAAGGCCGGGCGTTTCGCTCTCATTTCCGCAGATGAGCTGATCATTGCCCATACGAATGAAACGGAGTACCGCTCCTTTATTTCAAATAAGAAGAACGAGGCGCTGCATTCCCGTATCATCGTCATGCCGGTACCGTATAACCTGCGGGTGAGCGAGGAAGAGCGCATTTATGAAAAGATGATTAAGGAAAGCGATGTGTCCAACGTCCACATTGCGCCGCACACACTGCGTGTCGCTGCGATGTTCACGATCCTGACGCGCCTGAAGGATCCGAAGCGGCCGGATATTGACCTTATTAAGAAGATGCGCCTGTATGACGGCGAACTGGTGGAGGGCTACAACTCCATTGATGTAGAAGAGATGAAGCGCGAATATCAGGATGAGGGCATGGGCGGCATTGATCCGCGCTACGTCATCAACCGGATTTCTTCCACGATCATCCGCAAGGAGATTCCATCCATCAACGCGCTGGATGTGCTCCGTTCCCTGAAGGATGGCCTGGACCAGCATCCGTCCATCAGCAATGAAGACCGCGAGCGTTATATGAACTTCATTTCCTTGGCGCGCAAGGAATATGACGATATTGCCAAGCGCGAGGTGCAGAAGGCATTCGTATATTCCTACGAGGAATCCGCCAAGACGCTCATGGACAACTACTTGGACAACGTGGAGGCATATTGCAACAAATCCAAGCTGCGTGACCCGCTCACCGGCGAGGAGATGAGCCCGGATGAGAAGCTGATGCGGTCCATTGAAGAGCAAATCGGCATCTCTGAAAATGCGAAAAAAGCTTTCCGGGAAGAGATTCTCATCCGGATTTCCGCTTATGCGCGCAAAGGGCAGCGGTTCAACTACAATTCTCATGAGCGGCTGCGCGAAGCCATCCAGAAGAAGCTGTTTGCTGACCTGAAGGACGTGGTGAAAATCACGACCTCCTCCAAGACGCCGGACGAAAGCCAGCTGAAGAAAATCAACGAAGTCGTCGTGCGCTTGATAGATGAATACGGCTACAACTCTACATCAGCAAACGAATTGCTGCGCTATGTAGGAAGCCTGCTGAACCGATAAACGACAGAAAAAGTATGCCGCTCCTGGCATGCTTTTTTTGTCCCTATACAAGAAAAGCGAAGGGGACTCGTTCAGCTCCCAGGAAAGAATATGCCTGTCCCAAACAAAATTGAGTCAACCGGCAGGCTAAATTATTTGTCAATTATTTGTAGCGTATGCATATGATAGAGTAACCAACCATAACAGGAAATAATGCAAAAGACCGACACAATACCATATGTTGCTTCATACACGTATGTGCAACACTTCGGAAATATTGTGTCATTTTCTTTACGGTGGTTTCTGACTTTTCATATGTATACAAGGTTTCGGGGGAAAATCCAATCTCAATGATTAGGGAGGGAAGAAACGTGAGTCAGGACAATAAAAACAATTATACGATTGCCAGAGAGAATTGGTCCCTCCACAGAAAAGGATATGACGATCAACAAAGGCACCAGGAGAAGGTACAGGAGGCAATCAAAAACAATCTGGCCGATTTGATCACGGAAGAAAGCATCATCATGTCAAACGGACGCGACGTCGTGAAGATTCCGATTCGGTCTTTGGATGAATATAAAATTCGCTATAATTACGATAAAAATAAGCACGTCGGCCAAGGAAACGGCGGCAGCAAGGTTGGGGACGTCGTGGCCCGGGACGGCTCCGGCGGCACACCGCAAAAGGGTGCCGGCAAAGGAAAGGGTGCCGGCGACCAGGCTGGCGAGGATTACTACGAGGCAGAGGTATCCATCATCGAGCTGGAGCAGGCGCTCTTCAGCCAGCTGGAGCTGCCGAACCTGCAGCGCAAGCAAACAGATGAAAACCGGGTGGAGCACATTGAATTCAATGATGTCCGCAAAACCGGCCTCATGGGCAACATCGATAAGAAGAAGACCATGATGTCCGCCTACAAGCGGAACGCCATGAGCGGCACACCGTCGTTCTATCCCATCCGGCAGGAGGACCTGAAGTTCCGCACCTGGAATGAGGTGCTGAAGCCGGAATCCAAGGCTGTCGTACTCGCCATGATGGATACGAGCGGCTCGATGGGCATCTGGGAGAAGTACATGGCCCGCAGCTTTTTCTTCTGGATGGCGCGCTTCCTGCGCACTAAATATGAATCTGTCGATATCGAATTTATCGCCCATCACACAGAGGCAAAGGTCGTATCCGAAGATGACTTCTTCTCCAAGGGAGAAAGCGGCGGCACCATCTGCTCCTCCGCCTACCGCAAGGCGCTGGAGCTCGTGGATACGAAATATTCGCCGGAGCGCTATAACATCTATCCATTCCACTTCTCCGATGGAGATAATCTGACATCCGACAATGCCCGCTGCGTGAAGCTGGTGCAGGAGCTTATTAAAGTATCCAACATGTTCGGGTACGGGGAAGTTAACCAATATAACCGTCATTCTACACTGATGTCCGCATATAAAAATATTCACGACGAGAAGTTCCGCTATTATATCCTCAAGCAAAAGTCCGATGTGTTCAACGCGATGAAGAGCTTCTTCCGCCAGGAGGCGAAGGAGAAGAGCAGTTGATGGGAGGCCCTGCGTACGGTGTGCGCAGGGTTTTTTATTTTTGTATCATGTATCGTCCGAATGGCTGTTGTTTCTGTTGGATACGTAGCCCTTATAGTGAAAGCAAGAGAGATCCCTGAGGAGCCTCGGTTAAGACAACGCTGGGTTCCTAGTTAGGCAGCCTCTGTTCATGATAAAGAAATACTTGTTTCGTATGCGATGTGAATTGGCAGTCCGTTTGAAGGTCAGTAGGAGATGAGGACAAACTTCCGATATAATGGTTATGAAGGGCTTTAGCTTGTTTTTGCTATAGCTGGAAGTGACTCCATACTCCTTGAAGGGGGAGAAACGAATGAATGAACAAAGCTTTCGCGACCGTATTATGGACGAGTTTAAGCATATTGTTTTAAGTGAACTGCATAAGGAGAATGTCCGGGTGTATCTCTTTGGGTCATGGGCGCGTCAGGAAGAGAGGCAGAGTTCGGATATAGGTATTCTTTCATTGGCGGTAACGGAACTATAGGCCTTTTCATACAAGAGGGACTTACTGCCCGGTTCTGTGAGAATACAAAGAGAGGTTACAGCAAAGAAGGAAAGCCCTGTATGCCGCATACAGGGCTTTCCTTCTTATTTACTGGCTGCCGTCACCAAATGCCGGCGGCGGCAAACACTCAGTGCCAGACCAAACAGAAAAGAATTCAGTAGGGTGGAGGTAAAGCCGTAGCTGACAAAAGGTACATCAATGGAGGTCAGCGGGAGGAAGCCGGCAATCATGCCCATGTTGTAGGCGCATTGGACAGCAAAGAAAGTAAGGATGCCGGCCAGCAGATTTCTGCCGAAGCCCGTTCTTGTCTGCCGCAGCAAGACGGCCATTCTAAATAATAGGAGAATGAGTACAGCGATCAGCATGCCCATAGCAACCCAGCCATAGGATTGGGCAACGTCCACCAAAACCAGTTCGCCGGCAGGATTCGAGATATATGTTGAAGAACCGGCACCAAACCAGCCTCCTGAAGCAATCAATTCCCGAATCTTCACGTACATAAAGCCGTTTCCATGCGCATCTGCCTTCGGGTGAAGAAAGGCCAATAGGCGCTCCGTCCGATACGGAATGCGGGTGAACCAAAAGAGGACAGCCGCCGCTATGGACAATCCGGCTCCGGCTACAGTCAGGATACGTGAAATACTCCAGCAAATGGAGCTCTTGAAAAGCAGGATCAGTACAACCAGACTGTATATCATGGCTGCCGGCAGGCTTGACAGAAGGAAAGACAGCATAGTAATCGCATACACAGGAATCATCATGCGCAGCTTTGCATGGCTGTTAACGGAATATGCAGCCCAAAATAGAAACAGAAAGGGCAAAGCAGCATCACTGGAAATATAGCCAATGCCATAAATGGCGAAATAGGGATGTGCCTGTATGGTTGCCGTAGGAAAATAAGCTACCGGGACAAGAATCCCTGTACCGAGGCCGAGAAACCACCAGCAGTAACGCTCCAGCTTCCGATAATCCAGCATCATCGTTGTAGCAGCTATGATGAGAGCGAGAACAATATGTATCAGCCGGTTGGAAAGCAAATGTGAATATAATGCTGGTATGTGCAGGAGCGGCAGCAGCCCCATTGCAAATGCCAGCGTGAACAGACTGATGAGCATCCAATCTGTTTTGGGCCGGTGCAGCTTATTGAACTGCCTGCCAAGCTCAATTGGATTGCCCATTTGTTTGACTGCCGTTTCCTCGGCTTCCGCCTCTGATACCCCCTTTGCCAGCAGCTGTGCCTTGGACCGGGATAAGTGATGCAGCAGCTCCATGCGGACGAAGTCCTTTGCCTCCTTGGATTTAATATGCTGCAATACTGTTGTCAGAAAGCTATCCTTACAGCTGTTCATGCAGCAACCACCCTTCCAGCAGCTTTTGCAGCGCCGAACCGGCATTGGTTTTTTCAGCAGTGTGCAGCAGCTTGCTTCCTTTGCGGGTAAGCGAATAATATTTGCCTTCGTTTTCTGTCCAGCGGGCCTGCAGCTGTCCTTTTTGCTCTAAATGATGCAGCAGCATATACAGACTGCCCTCATGATTTTCGAAGGAAACAATCCCTCTTGCGTGCAACAGCGCGCTTAGCTCAAACCCTGTTTTCTCTTTTGTGAGCAGCTGCAGCACTGCAAGCAATATGTCCTTCTCCGTCTTCTCGGCCAGTCTGTTTACTTTTTGTTGAATTTGCTTTTGCTGCTGTTCTGTAAAAGTAAGTTGAGAAAATGTGTGCTGCTTCATGGCTTTTTTCAAATGTTTAAGGCGTTCTTCCATTCTCAGCCCTCCAAGCTTTCTTTTAATAGAACCTTTGCCCGCTTCAAACGGGTTTTTACGGTATTTTGATTCGCTCCCGTCACATAAGAAATCTCTTTCATGGAAAGATCCTCATAGTAATGCAGGTAGATCACTTCCCTGTAAACGGGGGACAAGCTCATAACAGCGTGAGCGAGCTGTTCGTGCTCATCTTTGGCAACCACCTGGTTTTCAAACGCTTCTTTCATGCTGGAGACTGCGCCAGCGTGTTCTTCCGATACGAAGACATTTTGGTTATACCAGCTTTTGAGGTAATCCCGGCAATGATTGATGGCAATCTGCCACAGCCACGTTTTGAATTTTGCCTTCCCATTATACTGGTGCAGCTTTTGATAGCATTTAAGAAAAATCTCCTGTGTCAAATCCTCTGCAAGCTCCCGGTTTTGTACATATGAATACACCAGTTCCAGCAGAGCTTGTCCATGCAACCCCATGGCTTGCGTAATGACAGCTTCGCGGCTATCAGATAGGTGTATATTTGCAATCGCTTCTTCCATCCTTTCAAACTCCTTTCCATATAATGAGACGATTCCCGAAGTCATTTAGTTTCTTATATGTACAAAATGTTAGCATCTTTCTGTTTCATAATCCTATTTCATATAGTTTGAAAAGGAGAGTAGAATAGTATCATCGTATATATAATAGAGCATATACTTAAATATGCTTTGAAATAGGGGAAAGAAGGAGAGATGTGATGGAAGGATTTTCTTTCTTTTCTGCATATGCAATTCTCTGCTTACAACTGGTTCTGTATGTTTTAGGCATCTTTGTAGCCATTCGGATTTTGAGATATTTACATGATAAGAAAGAGCATGATCAACAGGTATTGCAGGAATTGCGGAAGATTCGAGAAAGATTGCAAGATGGACAATGAGGAATGAATTCACAGATAATGTCAGCCTATTGTCTCCTTTGTTGTCAAAGATTGTGCCGGGATAGCTGATTCCAGCCCTACTTCTTCATGTGATAAAATGTATGAATATTGGGACTATATAGAGAGAAGGTACAGCATGTGTGATAAAATCCGCAATGCCGTCGATACGGACATTGCACAGGTGCAGTATGTAGCGAAAGCATCTTGGCATGATACATATGAAGGCATCATTCCGATGGAGATTCAAGAAGCGTTTTTACGCTATGCGTATTCAGATGACATAATGAAGCAACGTATGCAAACCTCTTGTCTGCTCGTTGCGGAGAGAGGGGAACACATTGTTGGCTTTATCAACCTCTCTTCGCCGGATGAACAAAAGCAAGTGGAACTCTTTGCCCTCTATTTGCTTCCGGGTCAGCAGAGAAAAGGCATAGGTAAGGCCTTGCTGCTTGCAGCCATACAACGTATGGATGCAAGCAGCCTGTATGTAAACGTGGAAACAGATAATCTCAAGGGACGAAGTTTCTACGAGAAACAAGGCTTTAAAGTGGTTGATGTGTTTGATGATGATTTTGATGGCCATATCTTAAAAACAACAAGAATGGTGCTGCGTCTGCCCGTAGAATAAGGACAATTCTGCTGCGGCGTGTGTCGCAAGCAGAGTAGGATTATAATGAGAAATAAGGAAATGAAAGATAGGGATGCCTGAGGATGCCAAAAGAAAAACGTATGACGCTAGAGGAATATTACGAGTTCCGCAAATCAACAGATGGTCTGTGGGAGTACATAGATGGAGCAGTGTATATGACTCCATCTCCTTCCACGCAGCATCAACGTATTTCAATGAGATTGTCCGCCCAACTGTTCAGTTTGCTGCAGGGAACATCCTGCGAAGTGTTTACTGCCCCTTTTGATGTGGAACTGCAAAGCGAAGCAATGGAGGATACAAAGGTTGTCATTCCTGATATATCGGTGATCTGTGACAAAGCAGGTCTTGGAGAGCAACGATATGTTGGGATTCCGACCTTGATTGTAGAAATTGTTTCCCCTTCCAACCAAGCGCATGATTTGGTAACAAAGCTGAATGTCTATATGCAATATGGGGTTCGGGAGTATTGGATTGTAAATCCTCTTTTGAACACCATTTTCGTGTATCTCCTGAATGAAGAGGGCTATTATATCCAAACAACTGCCGTGAAGGACACCGGCATAGCATCCTCTTCTGTGATAGAGGGATTTACGGTATTGGCGGAAAGTTGTTTTGGATGACGGCAAGGGAGCCTGCAATGAGGCTCCCTTGTTAGGACACATATCCTTAAGCAAAATTCCGATGTGTTCAACATCATGGATAGCTTCTCCTGACAATAAAGGAGAAGAGCAGCTGATGGGAGGCCCTGCATCTGGGATGTGCAGGGTCTTTTTTTGTGGGAGGCTTGAAGAAACAATGCCTTCATAGCCGACAGGGTATTCAGCCCGTATATGAATGACTTAGATTGAGTTGCCACGAAACCCCAAAACGGTCATTTAGCCAGCCAAATTTTTTACTGAAGCCATAATCTCCTATTGGCATAAGCACTTGTCCGCCGTCGCTCAGCTGCTGATACAGATTGTTAAGCTCTTCTTCAGTAGTACAAGTAACAAATATAGAGAAGGAAGGTGTGAAGGAAAATGGATGTTTTATATTGCTGTCGATGCACATAAATTCTTGACCTTTTAAGGTGAAAGTAGCCTGCATGACAGTTCCTTCATCCCCGTTTTCATTTGCGCCATATCGCACGATATTGGTAATTGCTGAATCTTCAACCAGGGACGTGTAGAAATTCATTGCTTCTTCTGCTTTTCCATCTTGGAACATTAAGAATGGTGTGACTTTCTCCATATTTATAGGCCTCCTCATTCAATTGTTTGACAAGTCTAATTTTAGTATACATGCAAAAGAGTTGGTATAGTTAAGAAAAATGTAAGAGCTGCATAATAGCTTCGCTAGCACCTTTGTTTATTCTAGGCTGTTTTCGTAGAGGCTGCTGCTTTTGGCACCCGCAGGTATTTTCCAATTTTATCAATTGGTATTTTTATTCCATATTTACATATGTATGCTTTACAATTAAGAGGTAAGAAGGAAAGAGGATGGTGCAGGATGGATGTAACCATGAAAAAAATTATTGAGGCAAGCTATTTGACTGCCGATTCTGCAGCACATTATCGGACGATACTGCGATACTTCTATCAGCAGCATGAGAGAATGCGTGATTATATTGCGCCGGAGGAAATTCTGGAGCACATGCGTTCCATCTCAACCTTTGCCGATTATGAAGAAGCGCAGCTGCATCAGCAGCTGGCCCAGCTGGTGAAGTGGAACAATCTCACGGCCCGGCAGGATATGACGAATGCGAAAAGCATTGAAGAATATAAGAAAAAAAGATTTCGGTATCAATGTACGCCGTACACTGTTGAAATTGAAAGAATGCTGATTCAGCTGGAGCGGATGAGCGACAACTTCCAGGGTTCATTGGAGCGGTCGCAATTTGAGCGTTTGCTTCAGGCGCTCACTGCCTTGCAGGGGGAGCTGCAGGGGGAATTGTCCCGGCCGGCTGAAGAGTATAAGCGGATGTGGGAGGACGTATTCCGCTATTTTCAGTCCATTCGGACAAGCACGGCTGACTATATTGCCTACATCAACAGTGAACGTACGGACCAGCGCATGCAAACAGAGGCGTTTCTTGTATACAAAAGCCGTTTTACGGCATATTTGCGGGATTTCATTGTGTCTTTGCAGAAAACAGCCCTGCAAATTCAGCAGGTTCTGCAGGACGTGTCGTCTGTCCAACTAGGCAGCTATTTTCAAAAGCTGCTAGAGCATGAGGAGTCCATTCCCCGGCTGGAGGATGCTCCTTTTCCAAAGGAACAGTTGCTTTCGGAGTATGACGGGTACTGGTCTTCTCTTCGGGGCTGGTTCCTTGGCTTTGCCGGCCAGCAGAGTGAGCTTGATATTTTGCAGCGGCAAACGAATGAAGTTATCCGCCGCATGACCAGATATGTACAGCGAGTCGGGGAACGGCATCAGCATTTTCGCAGCCGGAAAAAAGACTACTTGCATTTAGCAAAATGGTTTGCAGAAAGCGAAAGCATGGAGGAAGCGCACCAAATTTCTTCTATTGTATTTGGACTGACAACCGTGCGGCATTTGCATGTAGAGCAGGGAACGACAGACAACCTTCATGCGGACCCATGGGAGGAGAAGCCGTCGCTCTTGACGATTAAACCGAGAACGGTACACTACCGGGAAAAGACAAAGCCGGGGGCCTTCAGTTTGCAGAAAGAGAAAAGGGAGCAGCAACGAAAGCAATATTTGGCGGAACGGCAGCAGGAGAAGCAGCTGATTGAGGCATATATGGACCAAGGCGTAATTCAGCTTTCTTCCTTGCCGGCAGTGGAGCCGTTTGTCCGAAAGACATTGCTCGGCTGGATCGGCAAATCCGTTACAGCCAAAGACAGCATCGTGAAGACGGACTACGGCTTTCTTGTCAAAGTCATGCTGGATCCGGAAAAGAGTATAACGCTGAAGGCGGAAGATGGAGATTTGGTTATGCCGGATGCGGTGTTTGAATTTGCTGAAGTGAGGTGAGGGTGTTGGAAGCAGGGCAGTTGTTTGATGAAAAAGCAAAGCAGGGCTTGGAGCTGTTGCTGCATCACTATTGGATTCTAAGAGCAAAGCAGCCGGAATGGTATCAGCTCATCCGTGAACGGGAGAAGGTGCTGCGCAGGTATATCAGTGATAAGTTTGGCCTGCGCCTCATTGTGCATCAGTATTTTATTAAGCTGGAGAAAATTCCGGTCGAGCCGGAGGGCTGGATGGGAATTCAAGATTTTCAGGAGCAGATGGACTATGCTATTTTCTGCTGCGCCTTGTCCTTTTTGGAAGGGAAAGCGGTGGAGGAGCAGTTCTTGCTTTCTGAGCTGTGCCAGGATTTGCAGGGAGATTATCCGGGAGAGCTTCCGCTTGATTGGACGCTGTATACGCATCGAAAGTCGCTGATCCGCGTCATGAAGGTTTTGCTGGATTTTCAGCTTATCCGGGTGGTTGATGGCGATATCGCCCGGTTTGACCATAATGAGGAGCAGGAGGTGCTGTACGAAGCAACGGTATACAGCCGATATTTCATGAGAACCTACCCGGATGACTTTTCCGCCTACCGGCATTGGGAAGAGCTGCTGGAAAGTGATTGGAAGATGAATCAAGAGGATGAGCGCCGCAAGCGGGTGTACCGCAAGCTGTTTTTCTCACCGGGGCTGCAGCGCGGGGAGCAGCAGGACTTGGATTTTCACTATATCCGCAATTTCCGGAACCGGTTATCTGAAGATATTGAGGAGCATAGCGACTATACACTCCATATCTACAAAAATACGGCTTTCCTGTCTACGGCTGAACCGCGGCAATACCATAAGGTGTTTCCGACCAACCAGGCAGTATCAGATTTGATTTTGCAGCTTTCCTGGTATATGCATCAGCAGCCGGAGCGGTTTCAGCCGAATGAGTCGGGACAGGTGCTGCTGACGAAAAGCGAGTTCGAACGAATGGTGGAAGAGCTTCGCCAGCAATTTCAGCAGGGCTGGTCCAAGGCATTCCGGGAGAAGAGCGTGTCTGCCGTTTGTGCAGATATGCTGGGGGAGATGAAATACTGGATGATGGCAGAAGCCGATGAGGCATTCATTCGTATCCGGCCGCTTGCGGGCGTGCTGGCCGGCCAGTATCCAAAGGATTTTCAGGAGGGGACAGCAAATGAGTAATGGCAAATGGGTGATGAATCGGGCAGGGCTCGTGAATTTCTGGTACTATACCGAAGAAACATTTCAGTTTTCCGATGGAAAGCTGCTGCTGCGAGGAACAAACGGCTCGGGGAAATCTGTTACGATGCAGAGCTTTTTGCCGGTGCTCTTGGATGGAAAGAAATCGGCAGACCGGCTGGACCCTTTTGGCTCCAAGGCCCGTAAAATGGAGGACTATTTGCTTGGCGAGAAAGAGGTGGTGGACCGGGATGAGCGGACGGGCTACTTATTTCTGGAATATAAGCAAAAAGGCATGGACCGGTATATAACGACAGGCATCGGCATGCAGGCGCGGCGGAACAAGGGAATCAAGTCCTGGTACTTTGTCGTGACGGATAATCGCCGGATTGGCGGGGAGCTGCAGCTGACGCAGGAGCATTTGGGAGACCGTGTTCCGCTGTCCCAAAAGGAATTGGAGAACCGGATCGGCGCCGGCGGCTATGTTGTGGACTCACAGCAGGAATATATGGAGCTGGTGAACAAGTACGTGTTTGGCTTCTCGTCTTCGGAAGCATATGAGGATCTCATCAAGCTGTTGATTCAGCTGCGGAGCCCCAAGCTTTCCAAGGACTTCAAGCCGACCGTTATTTATGAAATTTTGGAGTCCGCGCTGCCGCCCTTAACTGACGATGAACTGCGGCATTTATCGGACACGATTGAAAGCTTGGATCAGACGCAGCAGCAGATGGAGCAATTGGAGCGTGAGTATAGCTCCATTCAAAGGCTGGTCAAGCAGTATGACGCGTACAACCAGTATGTGCTGGCTGAACGTGCTGATGGCTGGCAAAAGGCAATTGAGAAATACAATGCAGCAGTGGAGCAGGCGGGCAGGCGGCAGCAGCAAGAGCGGGAACTGGCTGCCGCCATTGCCCGGCTGGAAATCGAAAAGCAAAGCTGCTTGGCGGAGAAAGTGCTGGCTGAGGAGCAGAAGGAACGATTACAAAAGCACGAGGTATGGGATTTAGAAGGAGAGCGGAAGAAGAAGGAGGAACGCCTTCAGGAGCTGGCAAGGCAGGTCCAATCCATCCAAAGCAAATGGGATAAAAAGCATGGGCAGTATAAGGAGGCCCTGCAAAAGCAGCAGAAGGCGGAGGAGCAGCTGACAGAGGCCGAGCGGAAGCAGGAGGAGCTGCTTGACGAGCTTGCTTACAGGGCGGAGGAAGCTGACTTTTCCCAGCATGAGGTGAATTTGGCCGATTTCACCCGCCAAGGAAAGCAAGTTTTCCATTTCTCGGTGTGGCAGAAGGAAGCGAGGGAGCATGAGCAGCGGCTGGCTGTCCTGAGGCAGCTGATTGAGCAGCGGGGGCGGGCACAGGCGGAGTATAGCAGAGTGCAAGCTGATGTATCTGGAAAGAAGGGAGAGGTGGATAAGCTGAAGCAGGAGCTGCAGCATCTGGATGGCTGGTTTACAGAGCAGCGGCAGCAGCTGGAGCAGCAGGTGTTCGCTTGGATCAAGCAGCATCCTTCTCTTTCCTTTTCCAGCACGCAGCTCCAGCATATCGCCCGTTCTCTAGAAGGATTGTATGAGGAAAACTCATATGAAGAGGTGCGGGACATTCTCGTTGGAGCGATTCAAGATTACGTACTGCGTGTAGAGGCCGAGCTGCAGGGGATAAACGGCCGGATACAGGGGAAAAAGCAGGAGCTGCAGGCGGCCGGGGAGGAGCTGCAGCATTGGAAAACACTGAAGCTGTCGAACCCGGAGCGGGCAGCGGCAACCGAAGTCTCCCGCCGGCAGCTGATGGAGAAGGGCCGAGCTTATCTGCCATTTTATGCCGCTGTCGAATTCCGTGCTCATGTGAAGGAAGAGCAGCGAAACCGATTGGAGGCAGTGCTGAAGCAAGTCGGGATTCTGGACAGTTTGCTTGTGGACCACCCCCTGGTGCCGCTGCATGACCGTCTCATCCAGCCGGATCCAGTCGCATTTGGCTATACATTAGCGGATTATTTGGAGCCGGACGTAGATGAAAATAGTACAATCCCGGCAGCGCTTGTGGATGAAGTGCTGCGCAGTGTTCCTGTGGACCAGGATGGGAGGAGCTTCCGGATTGATGCAGATGGAACATATGCGATTGGATGCATGGTTGGACATGCACCGGAGGAAGGCGCGGCAAAATATATCGGCCGCTCTTCCCGCAAGCGGCACCAGCTTGAGATGATACAAGAATGTGAGGCGCGGATGGAACGGCTGCAAGCAGACAAGCTTCTTCTGCAGCAGCAGGCAGAAGCTTGTCAGAAAGAGCTGGAACAGACGGCAGAGTGGCGTAAAGCCATCCCAGGCGATAAGGATTTGCTGAGCATAGACAGGGAGATAGTGCAAACAAAGGACAGGCTGACGCAGCGGGAGGCTGATTTAGCGAAGCTGGAAGAACAGTGGAAGAGGATATATGAACAGCTGCAGAAGCTGCAGTTGGACATTCATCAGCAAGGGAGCAGCCTGGGCTTGGAATTGACAGCGGAAGTGCTCGGGCAAGCTGCTGAAGCCATGAGAGAATATCAGGATGAGTTGCATGAGCTGCAGCGGACGGTCCAGGCATATGTACATGTGCGAGAGAGAATTCAACAGCTGCGGGAAGGCACCCGGGAGCTGGAAGAAGAGCTGGACGAAATGAAGGGCGAGCAAAACAGCAGAGAAGCTGAGCTGGAAAAGGAGAAGGGCAATCTTGCCGCGATCGAGCAGCAGCTGAAGCTAAAAGGCGTTGAGGAAATCCGGCTGCAAATTCGGGAGGTGCAGAATAGACTGCAGCAGGCTGCCTCCAGAATTGATGAGATTACCGGAGAGCTGCCGCAAAAGAAAGCAGATCATCGGACATGTCAGGAAAAGCTGGAGAGCTTGGAGACGCAGGTTTCCTTTTGGCGGAATATGGCCGGACAGTGGGAGCAGATGGTGCAGCGGGAGGCGGCGCGCGGGTTCGTTGCAGTGGGGGAGCTGAATCCTGATATGGTCACTGCCCAGTTTGGCGGCATGCTTACAAAACATGACCGCTCCAAGCTGCAGGAGCAGCTGACCAAGACCTTCTTACAAGAGCAGCCTTCCTTGACGGAGTATCGGATGTTTGAACACTCGGAAGACTTCGAGCAGCCGGATTGGTTTTCGCAGGAATGGGATGAGGCATTGCGGCCTTTTATCAGCGAATGGAAGCAGTTCAGAAGCCGCAGACTCATTCAAATGGAATACAAGGGACAGCGTGTCACGCCTTACCTTGTGGCGAAATCGCTGCAGCAGGAGCTGGAGGAGCAGAAAAGCTGGTTTGATGAGCAGGACCGGCAGTTGTATGAGGATATCATGGTCAATACGGTCGGGGTCATCCTGCGCCGCCGGATTCAGCGTGCTGAAAAGTGGGTGCGGGATATGGACAAAATTATGGCGAGCCGGAACAGCTCGTCCGGGCTGACCTTCTCGATTGCATGGAAGCCGCGGACCGCTGAGGCGGAGCAGGAACTCGACACAAAAGAGCTTGTACAGCTTTTGCAGCGCAACAGCAAATTCCTGCAGGAGGAGGACTTAAACCGCATTACCAAGCACTTTCAGTCGAGAATTACCAAGGCAAAGGAATTCATTCAGCTGCGCAATGAAGGGACCACGCTGCATCAAGTGTTGAAGGAAGTGCTGGACTACCGCAAATGGTTCTCCTTTGTTTTATCCTACAAGCGGGTGAACGAACCGAAGCGGGAGTTGACCAACAATGCCTTCTTCAAGTTCAGCGGCGGGGAGAAGGCGATGGCGATGTATATTCCATTGTTCACGGCGGCCTATTCCCGTTATCAGGAAGCGGCAGATATGGCGCCGTACATCATCACCTTGGATGAGGCCTTTGCAGGAGTAGATGAAAACAACATCCGGGATATGTTTGAGGTCGTGGAGGAGCTGCAATTTGACTATATGATGAACTCACAGGCGTTATGGGGCGATTACGATACCATTTCCAGCTTGGCCATTTATGAATTGGTCCGGCCGAAGAATGCCGACTTTGTCACCGTCATCCCGTACTATTGGAACGGGAAACGGCGGGGCTTTGTGGCGGACATGGCGCAAATGGAGGAGCTGGCTGCCCATGAATGACAGACTGCGGGTGTTCCGTGATGAACCGGGCTTTATGAAGCTATTTCTGCTCTTTAAGGAAAAATACCGTTCCCTCGGCAAAATGGGGGGAACGGTCAGTCTCCGTTCTTTTACCGATTCAGAGATTGAAGCAATTGCCGGGTTTTTGGCACAATCAGCAGATATGTTGCGCCAAAAGGGAAAGGTGTCCCTTTCTGAGTTTGAGAAAGCGCTGCAGCACACCTCCTTTTCGGATTTTTCGCTTCTTCAGCTTCTGGAGGCCACCACAGGAGAGCCCATCCTGACAAAAAGTGAGCAGGAGAGGCTGTTGCAGGAGGAAGAAGAGGCATTTCTGCAACGGCTGTACGACGCATATCCAAGCGGGGCATGGTGGTGGGACAGAATCCGGGCAAAAGGAGTAGATGTCCGTTGGATTTGGTCGCTGTATCGGGAAGATGCAGCAGCCTTGTTCGATCATCTGACTGCTTGTTGTGAAGCATTCACAAAGCTCCCCGATGCAGGCAAGTATGAAAAGCTGCCTTTGTTTGCGCAAAGAACGACAGGCAATCCACATTTTTTTGATAGCGGTACAACGGCTGGAAAGCTGCTTCTTCACTCCCTGTACATAGACCAACAGCATAAGGGAACGCAGCTGGCCCGTATGCCGAGAACAGCAGAAGAAATTCATGAACTGCTGGGCTTGTACGGAATTATGAAGGATGATTTATGGAGCTTTCTTTCGTGCCGGGGATTTTTGGCAGAAAATGAACATGGTATTCATCCAGTCTGGGAAGCTGCCGTAAAAACAAATACAGTCTTGAACATCCCGATGAAGGAGCTTGTGAAGCTGGAAAGAATCAGGCCTGCACGAGGCAGCACAGTCTGGATTGTGGAAAACTCCAGCGTGTATTCTACCATTGTCGATGAAGTGCCGGATGCCCCCATTCTATGCACCCATGGCCAGTTCCGGATGGCAAGCTGGGTTATGTTGGATTTCCTTGTCCAGTCAGGATGTTCGCTGTACTACTCCGGTGATTTTGACCCGGAAGGACTTGTGATGGCGCAGCGCTTGAAGGAACGCTATGGGGAACAGGTAGCCTTCTGGCAAATGGATGCAAAGTCTTATGAAGCGGCTTTGTCAGAGGAAGATATATCCGGGAGAATCTCCAAGCTGGAGGCAATGTATGCGGCGGAACTCCAAGAGGTAGTAAGTCTTATGAGAGAAAAGAAGGTGGCCGGTTATCAAGAGGGACTTACTGCCCGTCTCTGTGAAGATATAAAGAGAAGCTGTAGAATATAGGAAGAGCCCTGTATGCCGCGCATACAGGGCTTTTCTCTTCTGTGATCGAGGGATTTACGGTATTGGCGGAAAGGTGTTTTGAACGACAGCAAGGGAATCTGCAATGAGGAAGTTTTGTTAGGACAAAATAGATGAATCAACGGAGAAGAACAGTTGATGGGAGGCTCTGCGTACGGTGTGCGCAGGGATTTTTGTTGGAACATAGTCCATTTCCTCTGTTGAATTTGCTTTTGTTTGTCCAAAATATTAGTAGAAAAAGAGGAGTGATAGATATGTCCATCAATCGGAATGATGCCTGCCCATGCGGCAGCGGCAAAAAGTATAAGAAATGCTGTATGAAGCGGAAAAATGAACAGGAGGCGGGACAAGCCAGACAGGATCATTTTTTTCGAATCAAGCATGAGCTTACCCTCCGGACGTGGGAGTTTATCTCAGGGCAATTGTCCTATCAGGACATGCTGCAGCTGCAAAAAGAGTATAAGAGAAGAAGCGGCAGAGATTCATTTGGCGAGGAGGGCATGTTTCAATTCTGGCTCACATTTTTGCACCGTTTCTCTAATGGCTTACGCGGTGTGGAGTGGTTCTCCGACAAGCAAGGTCATCGGCTGAGTCAGGAGCTTCAATCTATGCTGCAAATCTGGAAGGGGCTTATACCGCGCTTTATACAAATGATCGATTATGATGAACAGGGTGTCATTGTGGAGGATGCTGTGACAAAGGAGCGACTGTGGATGCCATATGCGCCAACAATGCCAGACCCGATTCCTTGGGGCGGAGCTCTCTGTTTGTTGGAGGAGATGGGCAGCGGCTATTATATCCATGGAATGGCCTTGATTGTCGGGCCGCAAGAGCTGGAGAAAGGAACTGTACGTTTACAGGAAGTATTGGAAGAAACAAAGCAGCCTTACGAACAGGTTATATTTACATATTACTTGGAGCTGCTGCGGGTAATGAGAAAGCCTGTCCATGGCGCGGAAAATCGCAGGATGATGGATTTAGAGGAGAAGACATTATATTACGAGGTTCCTCAGACTGACCAGGTATTCCAAGAGCTTATGAAGGATTCCGCATTCTCATTTGACCACCTATCACAGAAGGAAGCGGAAATCAGCTTTGTCGGTGATTGGACCTGCTATACGGATAATGCGCTGCCGGCTGTGCTATATATGGCACCTGTGTACGGCACCATTCATGTGATGTCCGGAGTGATGAAGTTTACGTCTGCAAATGCAGTTCATATCCAATCCTTCATACAGAAGGCAGAATCGTTGCACGCCACTCTTCATTTTTCACATGAGGAGACCCGTACACATCGCGTTCCGGAGGGTGTTATTCAGCAAACATACAGCATCCGGTCTGAGGAGGCACTTTCATCGGAAACGGCTCTCATTGCACAGGAAACGGCATCCCTGTATGACAAGAGTCTTCGACTGCCGGCTATGCAAAATCTTTCGCTGGAGGAGGCTGTGGTTCAGGGCTATCGCGAGCAGGTGGAGACATGGCTGCGCCAAAGAGAATTTAGTAGCTATCGGCTGCGTGATGCTGTCTCTGCGGTTACCGCCGACTATAATACGGTTCGAAAACAGCTGGGGCTGCCTCTTTCTCCATTTGTTACTTTGCGGGAGAAGAGGGAGACAAAGCTGGATCCGGCAGTCAATCCCTTTGTACAGGCACCTCTTATAGAAGAGGAGGATTTCATGTTCTATGAGGGTTTGCAGCTCACAGCAGAGGCCATGCAATCCTTTTTCGTGAATGATGTAATTGAGTTTTTTAAACAAAAGATATCCGGTAAATCAGAGGGAACCTATTATAAATATCGAACCGGGCTTACCATTCTGGCGGACTATCTCACAACCTTGCAGGCATCTTCCTGGGAGGAGGTAACGGTGTATCATTGGGAGAGGTTTTTGTCTGTCTATTATTTTGAAACGAGAGACGATGTGAGTCTGAACCAGCTCAAAGCCGTATTGGCTGTCCTAAGGGCGCTGGTGAAATGGCTGGATCGGCAATGTGGGACTAAGACTGCCCCGGCAGTGATAACGCTTATACAAGAAACAGAGCCCAAGTTGCGGCGGGCAATTGCCCTTTGGGATTATTACACACCAGCTGACCAAAGGAGGTATATGCCGTCCCTCCTGCAAACGGGCTTAGCGATGCTGCCCCATATTGGGGAACGGCATGAAGGAGTAATAGAAGGCTTATTTCGGGTTGATAAGCTTACAGGAACAGGTATGATAGTAGAGCATACTCAGCAGCATCAAGTATATGAGGTGGCCATTCCGATACCAGCAAGAAAGCTTTTGGAAAAGAACATGTGCTTTTCAGCGTTTATTTTAAAACCAGCTGATAAGATGCAATGGAAAATTGCAGCAATGGAACGTGTGTTTCCAGCAAGCCATGTCGTGTAAGAGCGGATTGTTTTGGACATTGGAACAGCTGACGGGACTTTGCATAAGCAGGACTTTTTTAATTGTGGGCTTGTTATCAGCGCAGGCAGCCCTGATCAAAATTATGATGAGCTATTGATAGTATGTGTTACGTATATCACTAGTTTTCGGAGGGGATTTTGGTAGGATGGAAGGGTAAATATGAAGGAATGGGGTTGTTCAGAATGAAGGTTCCTCAGTTGAAAATCGGGCATATGATGCCAAAGGTTCCCATTATGCAAGGCGGGATGGGAGTTGGAATTTCTCTTAGCGGGCTGGCTTCTGCAGTTGCGAATGCAGGGGGAATTGGAATCATCTCGGGGACTGGCATCTCTATAGATGAATTGCGGTTACATATTCGAAAGGCAAGAGAGTCTATGCAAGGAGAAGGCTATATCGGCGTAAATGTGTTGTTTGCCATGAATGATTTTGCCCAGAAGATGAAAGCAGCCATTGAGGAAAAGGTGGACTTCATCATCTCAGGAGCAGGAATCTCCAGAGATATGTATGCATGGAGGAAAGCAGCCTCTATTCCTGTTATCTCCATCGTCTCTTCTGCAAAATTGGCCAGATTGTCCGAGCGGCTTGGGGCAGCGGCTGTTGTGGTGGAAGGTCATGAAGCGGGCGGCCATCTCGGTACCGACCGTCCATTGTTTGATATTTTACCGGAAGTAGTTGAAGCCGTGGGTATTCCTGTTCTTGCTGCTGGTGGAATTATGAATGGCAAGGATCTGGCCCGTGCAATTGAAATGGGGGCAGCTGGTGTGCAAATGGGAACAAGATTTGTCGCAAGCGAAGAATGCGATGCCCCATTATCGTTCAAGGAGAAGTACGTTCAGGCAAAAGAAGAAGATACAATGCTCGTCAAAACTACAGTAGGGTTGCAGGGCCGTGCCATTAAAAATGCCTTCAGTGAACTCATCGCCGACCAAGAAAGAAAGGTCAAAATTAGGAAATGCCAGGATTGTTTGAAGAATTGCTCGTACCGCTTCTGTACATTGGATTCTTTAGTCACCTCGATGAATGGGGATTGTGAAAATGGTCTCGTCTTCGCCGGCGCCCGTGTTCATGAAATAAAGGAAATTCTCCCGGTAAAAACCATTATGAACTCCATCATGGATGAGTTTCGTGAAGTATGGGAGCAGTCCCCCGGCGCGCTAACGTGTTAATTGAATGGGGAATTCCGTAGATATCAAGTTAGCGAGAGAAAAAATAACTGGAGCAGGAGCTCTATGCCAGTCTGGCGTAGAGCTCCTTTTTATTTGTTCAAGCTGGTACACAGGAGAGTGTTTGAGAAATTCACAAATATGCCTGTCTTGCTTTTACGTCTCCGGGCCAAAACAAACAAAATCTGAGTTGACAAAATTTACAACAGTGCTATACTGAACTCATAAGGTAACTTAGTAGACAAGTAGACAACGAGATGATGCGTGATTCTCAGGCAAGAGCAGCAAGTCATAATTCAGTGAGGTGAATGGCATGAACGCCGTCAGTATTGAAAACCTGAAGCAAAAAGCAATTGAGCTTAGAAAAGCAGCCATTACGATGATCTATGAAGCGCAGTCCGGGCATCCAGGCGGATCTTTATCTGCAGCTGATGTAGTATCGGCTCTTTATTTCAACGAAATGAATATTGATCCAGAGTATCCGCAGTGGGAGGACCGCGACCGTTTTGTTTTATCAAAAGGGCATGTATGTCCAATCCAGTATGCCGCATTGGCTCTGCGCGGCTATGTACCGTACGATACCATTTATACACTGAGACAATACGGTTCGCCGTTCCAAGGGCATCCCGATATGAAAAGATGCCCTGGAATTGATATTTCCACTGGTTCTCTCGGTCAGGGACTTTCCTGTGCAGTGGGCATGGCGCTGGGGGGCAAGCGGGATGAGAAAGAGTACCGTGTCTTCGCAATGGTTGGAGACGGCGAATGCCAAGAGGGCCAAATTTGGGAAGCTGCGCAAAGCGCAGTGAAGTACCAGTTGGACAATCTCATTGTGTTTGTGGACGACAATGGTCTGCAAATTGACGGCACGACAGAAGAAGTTATGCCAAACCTTGATTTGGAAAAGAAGTTTGCCGCCTTTGGTTTCGATACAAAGCGAATTGACGGCCATTCTATGGAAGAAATTGTGGAAGCCCTGGACTACGCCCGTGAAGCAAGAAACGGAAAGCCAAAATGCATTGTGTGCAATACGGTGAAGGGCAAGGGAGTTTCTTTCATGGAGGATGTAGTGAACTGGCATGGCGTGGCGCCTAACCAACAAGAGTATCTTCAAGCATTGGAAGAGATTTCTGGGGGGCTGCGATAATGAGTACAGCAGGAAGCGTTTTAACGAAAAAAGCAACACGGGAAGCTTTTGGCGATGAAATTGTTGAGCTTGGCAGAGAGAACAAAAACATCTATGTAGTGGATATTGATATCGGCAAATCATGCAAAACAACAGCATTTTCCCAACAGTTTCCGAATCAGCATGTGAACGTGGGGATTGCTGAGCAAAATGCAGCCGGCCTGGCAGCAGGCTTGGCGACAACAGGCAAAATTCCTTTTGTAAGCACTTACGCTGTATTTGGTTCTCTGCGGATGGCAGAGCAAATCAGACAGGAAGTCTGTTATCCGAATTTGAATGTGAAAATTGCCTGCTCGCACGGGGGATTGACTCCGGCCAATGATGGGGCGAGCCATCAGAGCATTGAAGATATGGGTGTACTCAGAACCATTCCGAACATGACAGTCATTATGGGAGCGGACTATTACTCTACCAGAAAGCTGGTAAAGCAGGCGGCAGAAATGTACGGCCCGGTATACCTGCGCTTTACGAGAGATACCGTTCCAATGATTTATGATGAACATGAGGAGTTTATCATCGGTAAAGCGAAAAAGGTGAAAGAGGGCACAGATATTGCCATCATTGCAAATGGGGATACTGTGTATCTGGCACTGGAAGCAGCCAAACAGCTGGAGGCAGCAGGAGTTTCTGTGAAGCTGCTGGATATGCATACTATTAAACCTTTAGACCGGGAAGCTGTAGTGGAATGCCTGCATGTTGGGAAGATCATCACGGTTGAAGACCACAATATTCTGAACGGCCTCGGCAGCGCTGTATGTGAAGTAGTGGCGGAGGAAGGAAAAGGCGTTGTGAGAAGAATTGGTGTACAGGATCAATTCGGCCAGTCGGCACCGTACGAAAAGCTATTGGAGCTGAATGGCATCACTATTGAAAATATCGTAGCAACCGCAAAGGATCTATTAAAATAATAGAAGCAGGGGAGACGACATCGCATGTTTAGATTAGACGGCAGAGTAGCCATTGTCACTGGCAGCGGCTCTATAAGAGGAATTGGACGCACCATTGCACTGACACTGGCAGAGCAGGGCGCAAAGGTTGTTGTTGCTGACTTGAATATAGAGGGCATTCAGGATACAGTGAATGCAATTCAGGAAGCTGGCGGCGAAGCTTTGGGTGTAGAGTTGAATGTTACAAGCAAAGAGTCCAATGAGGCAATGGTTGAGAAGGTCCTGCAGGCATATGGAAGAATTGATATTCTTGTCAACAACGCCGGCATCTCACAGAAAGTAACAGTTGCCGACATGTCATTGGAGGATATTACAAGGGTGTTCAATGTGAACATGTTTGGACTGTTCCTGTGCACGCAGGCTGTTTTGCAGCCAATGAAGGAGCAAAAGTACGGCAGAATCATCAATCTCTCCTCTGTTTCAGCCAAGCGTGGCGGAGGCGTGTTTGGGGGACCTCATTACTCTGCCTCCAAAGCAGCTGTACTAGGCTTTGCCAAAAACCTTGCCCGTGAGGTTGCCCTTGATGGCATCACGGTAAACAGTGTTGCGCCAGGTCTTGTCAATACAGATATCTGGAAGTCGCTTCCTGAGGAGCAGGCACAAAGTGTCATTGCGGGAATTCCTATGGGGCGTCCTGGGGAAACAAAGGAAATTACGGCGGCCATTGCCTTCTTGGCTTCCGAAGAAGCATCCTACATCACAGGGGAAGAAATCGATATTAACGGTGGTTCCCATATGGACTAATGTCCCCCACAGGCATACTATTCCAGTATGCCTGTGTCTGCTGTATGGCGGACCTGCAATCATATTGCCCTTACTGGTAATTTTCTTTATAATTACATCAGATATAGCGAACACAATATAGAGAGAAGTGGTTATTATTAGTTTCAATCCGGTTTCCAGCAAAAAGTTGTATATGCAAATTTATAATCAGATTCTTTCAGAAATCCAGTCAGGCACCTTTCAAATTGGCGACAAGCTTCCGGCTGAGCGGGAGCTGTGCGAACAGTTTGGCGTAAGCCGGGCGCCAATTCGGCAGGCGTTGAGCGCGCTGGAGCTGAACGGTATTATTTACTCCCGCCAAGGCGAAGGAATATACGTAAAAAGCAATCGAGTAGCAGTAAATGATCCCCAAGCATCCATTTTCTCCCACTCTGTGTCTCCAGAAGAGATTGTAGAAGCCAGAATGAATATTGAGCCCTTAATCGTGAGGTTTGCGGCACAGAGAGCTACTGACGAGGATATAGAGGAGCTCCGCGCAACCATTAAGCAGATGGAAGAAGAAACAAGTGCCGGCGTCTATGTGCCGGAAACGGACGAAAGGCTGCACTATGGCATAGCCAAGGCTTCTCATAATGAACTGTTTGTAAGCATCATGGCGGCAATCGCCAACGCGATGAAGCAGCAGGAAATGTGGAAGTTTATCCGGGATCGGACGGTTACAAGACCGGACTATCGGGAAGTTAATTTCCGGGAGCATCAATTGCTGATTGCAGCTATTGAAAGGCACAATGAGAAGGAAGCTGTCGATATTATGACCAAACACATGCAGAATCTGTATGACCGGTACTGGAAGGATTAAATGAGAACAAGCAGCTTTGATATCTCAAGATAGATGAAATAGTATACTGAATATTGCTTTATTCATTGTATTTCCCCGTCTAAAGAGAGAGGGGAATTTTTTTTATTTTCAAGAAGGGAGCTTCTTAAGATAGAAAGGCTGAAGCTCTTTTGTGAACCCCTGTTATATACGCTTAACCCAGTATAAATATTTAGAATTATTAAAACGAACTGCATTGACAAGCAATATTAACAAATATATACTGAATACATAAGGTAACTTAGTAGACAAGTAGTCAAGTTTAGGCGGGAGGGAGATACGCATTACTTTCAGGGGGGAAAGGTGTTTAAATTACTGTAAGGGTTTTCAATAAATTCTCTATATGTCACATGCCATGCAGAGATATGAAAGCAGTTGCAAGGTCTAAAGGAAGAAAGATATAAAGGTCTAAGGAGGAGTTATTTTGGATCAACTGGCATTGGAGCAATCCGCTACGAGAAAAGTTACTATGAGACTTATTCCGTTCTTATTTTTATGTTTTATTATCGCAATCCTAGACAGAGTAAACATCGGCTTTGCCGCTTTACAAATGAATAAAGATTTGGGTTTCTCTAATGCTGTTTTCGGCTTTGGAGCAGGTATTTTCTTCCTTGGCTATTTCCTGCTGGAGGTGCCGGGAAGCGCTATCATGACCAAGATTGGCGCAAGAAAGTGGATCAGCCGAATCATGGTTACATGGGCAGCCATCGCAATTTTTATGGCATTTGTTAAAACACCCGGCCAGTTTTATACAGCACGATTCTTGTTGGGTATGGCTGAAGCGAGCTTCTATCCATGTATGGTTCATTACCTGAGCGGATTCTATCAATCCAAGCATCACGCAAAAGCAATCGCCGGCTTTATGCTGGCAATCCCGGGTGCCAACGCTTTGGGTTCTCCGCTCTCTACCTTCCTGTTGGGAATCAACTGGATGGGATTGGCCGGATGGCAATGGTTGTTCGTGATTGAAGCAGTGCCTGCTCTTGTCCTGGGCGTTATCTGTTATTTCTATCTTGATGATACGATTGAAGATGCAAAGTGGCTGAACAGTGACGAGAAGAAGTGGCTGATTGATGTAACAACAAAAGAAAGCCTGGAGAAGCAAAAGGTTAAGCATTATACCTTCCTCCAAGCTTTGAAGGACCGGGATGTGCTCATTCTGTCCGCCGGGTACTTCTGTTGGTTGATTGGCTATTACGGAATCAACATGTTCCTTCCGACAATTTCCAAGGGCTTGGCTGATAAGACATCCCTTACGATGCAGAATATGGGCTGGGTATTGGGCCTCATGTATGTGTGTGCGATGGTTACCATGTTCCTTGTTGGAAACCATTCTGATAAGAAGAATGAGAGACGCTGGCACGTAGCGGTATGTCTGGTAGTAAGTGCAATTGCCATGATCTCCAGCACCTACGTAGCAAGCTCCAACATCGTTCTGGCATTTGTACTTCTAACAATTGCATTGTGCGGAGCATTTGGCGCCTACTCCCCGTTCTGGGCCATCCCGCCGTCCTTCCTGACAGGCGCGGCAGCGGGCGGAGCGATTGCACTCATTAACAGTATCGGTAACTTGGGCGGATTCTTTGGTCCTTACATCGTAGGCTACATAAAGGATGTAACGGGTTCCTTTAATGCAAGCATGATTTTCCTTGGCATTAGTATGATTGTTGGCTCCCTCATCATTGTATTTTTGGTGAAGCAGTCTGGTAAAGCAGTCAATCGCCAAGCGGAGGACAAGCTGCAAAAGTCCAGCTGAACATAATATGTTCCAAAAGGAGATTCCAGTGGCCGTATTCATCAGGCACCTGGAATCTCTTCCGTAGGATAAACCATTTCATGAAGTGGGAGGTGTAAGGCGTATGAGTAGACTGGGGATTTTAACAAGCGGCGGAGATGCACCGGGTATGAATGCTGCCATTCGAGCTGCGGTAAAAGCTGCGAACCATCATGGATTAGATGTGACAGGGATTCAGCGCGGTTACCAAGGCTTAATGGAAGGAGATGTCCGCCAGTTGCAGTTTGCTGATGTAGCGGATTTTGCAGATAAAGGTGGAACAATCCTAAAGACATCCCGTTCTCTGGAGTTTATGGAAGAGGCAGGACGCAGCAAGGCATTGCGTACACTGGAGCGCCTCGAAATCAATCGTCTGGTTGTAATTGGCGGGGAAGGCTCCTTTAAAGGAGCAGAGAAGCTGCATGAATCCGGTATACAGGTAATTGGCATTCCAGGAACGATTGACAACGACTTAGCCTACACAGATTACTCCATCGGGTTTGATACAACGCTGAATACTGTGCTGGAATGCATTGGACGGATCAAAGACACAGACTCTTCTCATGACAAAACAACCATCATTGAGGTTATGGGAAGGTACTGCGGTGATGTTGCCCTGTATTCTGCTTTAGCCGGCGGAGGAGAGATTATATCCACTCCTGAACAGAAGCTTGGATTTGCTGAAATCTGTTCACAATTGCAGGAGAGAATCGTTGCCGGAAAGCATGACAATCTCATTATTGTAACCGAGAGAATGTACAGTCTGCCAGAGCTGCAGCAATATATTGAAGAAGAGTTGCATGTAAGCGTCAGAACAACCGTACTGGGCTTTATCCAAAGAGGGGGAAATCCATCGGCATTTGACCGGGTGCTTGCAGGCAGGATGGGTGTCAAGGCGGTAGAACTGCTGTTAGAGGGTGTCTCAGGACAGGCCGTTGGAATGAAGGAGAATAAGTTGATTCATAAGGCATTCCGGGATATTCATGCTGAAACGGCGGATAAGCAAGAGCAATATCAGCTGTTGGCTACCCTCCTATAGGGAGATTTCTAAAGGGAAGAGAATGGAGGATGAGGAATGCAGGTAAAGCAGGGGATTATTATTTGCCAGGCATGTGAAGAGGTGATTGCCGAGGTCGACGGCGCGGAGGCAGTGAAAACATGGTATGGGGTATGTGCGGGCTGTTCGGGGAAAAAGCGGATGAGTGAAGGGGAGAGATAGGATGAAGGTCGTAATCGCATCTGACCATGGCGGAGTAGGAATCCGCAGAGAGATTATATCGTTGCTGGAGGAATTACATATTACATACTTGGACCTTGGCTGTGACTGCAGTGGTTCCGTTGACTATCCGGACTATGCGATTCCAGCGGCGGAAAAGGTGGCGCGCGGTGAAGTCGATTGTGGTATCCTAATCTGCGGAACGGGCATTGGCATGAGTATCGCAGCCAATAAAGTAAGAGGTGTCCGCTGCGCGCTGGTGCACGATACATTCAGCGCTAAGGCAACACGAGAGCATAATAATACAAATATGCTTGCGATGGGCGAGCGTGTCATCGGGCCGGGTTTGGCCTGTGAGATTGTAAAGGTATGGCTGGAAACGCCTTTTGCAGGCGGCAGACATGAGCAACGCGTGAGCAAAATTATGGAATACGAGGGGAATCTGGGGTTAACTGATACATTCATGATTCCGCATGAAAAATAGTAACATACCAGAAAAGCAAGGGTATGGCGGCCAAAACTGTGGCTGCCGCATCCTTGCTTTTCTTTGGGAACCTCTTCTCTTGGACAAGGCGTTTGAATTGCCATCTACATAAAATCATGCTATTTTTTAAATCCTACATCATATGAACTGAATGAAAAGGAGAAAACAACATGAGCAATAACACAACCAAGAAACAAGAAATTCTCGCCGCTTATGAATTCCGCCATGCAACAAAGGTGTTTGACCCAACAAAGAAAATCAGCGATGAGGATTTTCACTTTATTTTAGAAACAGGAAGATTATCCCCAAGCTCTGTCGGCTTTGAGCCATGGAAGTTTCTGATTGTGCAAAACCAGAGCTTGCGCGAAAAGCTGCGTGAGGTATGCTGGGGGGCGCAGGGACAATTGCCGACAGCGAGCCATTTTATGATTATCCTTGCGAAAAAGAATGCCCGCTATGACTCCGAGTATGTGTTGGACCTGCAGCGGAACGTGAAGGGGATGCCGGAAGAGACCATTCAGATGATTGAGCCGCGCTACAAGGAGTTCCAGGAGTCAGACCAGAAGCTGTTTGAAAGCGAACGCGCTTTGTTCGACTGGGCATCCAAGCAGACATACATTGCGTTAGGAAATATGATGACAGCTGCCGCCCTGATTGGCATCGACTCCTGCCCGATTGAAGGCTTCCCTTATGATAAGGTACAAGCTATTCTGGAGGAAGAAGGCTTGCTTGACAGCAAGGAGTGGGGCTTATCTGTGATGGCGGCGTTCGGTTACCGGGCACAGGATCCGGCCCGCGCAAAAACAAGACAGTCACTGGAGCAGATTGTGCAGTGGATCAACTAAAGGACAATAACCGTCTGCGTGCAGCAGGCGGTTGTTCTTTAGTGGCTGAAAAATGGACGGGTATACTGCACAGGCAGTTATTTTTGTTGACAGTGCTCCTCATGACATGGTACATTTATCTCGAATTAAAGATAATTAATTTCGAGATAATTACTTTCGAGGCTGTATGCTTTGAAAATAAAATAAAAATATTGGGGGAATTTTAACATGGCAAAGTGGACAGTTGACCAAGCGCACTCCAGCGTTGGCTTTGAAGTAAAGCATATGATGGTATCCAAGGTGAGAGGACAATTCACTTCTTACACTGCTGACGTAGAAGCGGCAGACCTGACAGACCTGACAACAGCAAGCATCTCCTTCAAGTTTGATGTGGCAAGCATCAACACAAGCAGTGCAGACCGTGACGGACACTTGAAATCTGCAGACTTCTTCGATGCAGAGCAATATCCAGCGATCACGTTCCAATCCACAAGCATCACAAGAGACGGCGACGATTACGAAGTGACGGGCGACCTGACAATCAAGGATGTAACAAAGCCGGTAACATTCGCTGTTGAATTTGGCGGCAAAGGCACGAACCCATGGGGCGTGGAAGTATACGGCTTTGAAGCAGAAGCGAAAATCAACCGTGAAGAGTTCGGCCTGACTTGGAATGCAGCTTTGGAAACAGGCGGCGTACTCGTTGGCAAAGACGTTAAAATCAAAGTAGAGCTGGAAGTCAATCCGCAAGCGTAAGCTTTATCATATGATTTGAATTAAAATATGTTGAATCCATCCTGCAAACAGGTGTGGATTCAACATATTTTTTATGTTCGGGGTAGAAACCGCCGGCGAATCATGTCCAGAAAAGTTGGAATTTGTCTATTATTGAGAACAATAGCGTTGACTGTTAAGAATGCCATCTCTATAATTGAAGACGCATACATAAAAACTATCTTATGTAATTAAGGTGATATGGCCAACAGGCTGCTATCCGGTAATGGAAGCAGGGGGAAGTTTGTAGATGGCAGGCCGTTTCGTGGGGAAGCGTTGGCAGGTCCCTTATACGCAAGTTTTTTCTTGCGGCGGAGCTTACGTACAGGGAATTTTTTGTGTGTACTTTTTTAGGGGGGAATTTACCGGTGAAGAAAGACAAGAAAGTGCTGCTCGGAACTGCAATTGCATTGGGGGTAACGGTTCCTCAGCTGGTGCCGGCAATGGCCACTGCTGAAGGAACAGCTGCGGCTGATCCTGTTGTACAGCTGCGTATTCTGGAGACATCCGATATTCACGAAAACCTGATGAACTACGACTACTATCAAACAAAGGTAGACGAAAAGGTTGGTTTGGTTAAGACTGCAACATTGATTCAGGCTGCCCGCGGCGAAGTGAAGAACTCTGTCCTGTTTGATGATGGAGATGCGTTGCAAGGCAATCCGCTTGGCGACTATATGGCCAAGATAAAGGGCATTCAGACTGGCGAAACACACCCGCTGTACCGATTGATGAATCTTTTGCAATATGATGCGATTTCACTGGGAAACCATGAATTTAACTATGGGTTGGATTTCCTGGCAAAATCATTGGAGACAGCGAAATTCCCTGTTATTAACTCTAACGTGTACAAGGACGATGGCGATAATAATGATGCAAATGATCAAAATTATTTCAAGCCATATGAGATTATTGATAAGCAAGTAGAAGACCAAAACGGGCAAAAGCACAGCCTGAAAGTCGGCGTGTTGGGCTTTGTGCCGCCGCAAGTTATGAACTGGGACAAAGCGAACCTGGAAGGCAAGGTAAAAGCGAAGGATATTATTGAAACAGCCAATAAGCTTGTTCCGGAAATGAAAGCAAAAGGAGCCGATGTGATTGTGGCCCTGGCACACTCCGGTGTGGATGAGAGAGGTTATCTGCTTGGCATGGAAAACGCATCCTTCTACTTGACACAGGTTCAAGGTATTGATGCTGTGCTGACCGGCCACTCCCATGCTGTAATCGCGAAGAATTATAACGGTGTACCCGTTGTTATGCCGGGCGCGTTCGGCAGCAACCTCGGTATTATTGATATGGAGCTCAAGCAGGAGAACGGAAAGTGGGTTGTGAATCAGCAGGCTTCTGTTCCGTCTGTCCGTCCAATTCCTACTACAGCAGTGCAGCTTGACCCAACACTGGTCGATGCAGTGAAGCCGGAGCATGAGGGAACCATTGCTTATGTCAATCAGCCGGTTGGAAAAACAACTGCTCCAATCAACAGCTACTTCGCACTTGTGAAGGACGACCCGTCCATTCAGATTGTAACGAATGCCCAAAAGTGGTATACAGAGCAGAAGATGAAGGGGACAAAATATGAAGGGCTGCCGGTTCTGTCAGCAGGCGCGCCATTTAAAGCAGGCGGCCGTAATGGCGTAGACTATTATACAGATATCCCGGCGGGCACACTGGCCATTAAGAACGTGGCTGACCTGTATGTATTCCCGAATACACTGTATGCAGTGAAAATTAACGGTGCGCAATTGAAGGACTGGCTGGAAATGTCTGCAGGACAGTTCAATCAGATTGACCCGGCCAAGACAGAAGAGCAGGCATTAATTAACACAGTCTTCCCAACCTACAACTATGATGTGCTGGATGGCGTACAATATCAAATTGACGTTACACAGCCGGCCAGGTTTGATAAGGATGGAAAAGTAGTGAACGAAGGAGCCAATCGTATTGTGAACCTGACATACCAGGGCAAACCGGTGGCTGACACGCAAGAATTCGTTGTGGCGACAAACAACTATCGCGGCAGCAACCCGTCATTCCCTGGCGTAGGCAAGGGTGAAATCATCCTGCGGGCTCCGGATGAGAACCGTCAAATCATTGTGGAATATATCCGCAATGTAGGTACAGTGAATCCATCTGCGGACGGCAACTGGTCCTTTAAGCCGATTGACAGCAAAACCTTGAATGTTACCTTTGAATCCTCGCCAAATGCCCAAAAGTATTTGACGGACGAATCTGACATTAAATATGTGGGAGCTTCTGATGTAAACACGGGATTTGCGAGATACTCCCTGAAGTTTGAGGCGCCAAGCACACCGGCTCCCGGCGATGATACACCAGACCCTGGAACTGAAACACCAGCTCCGGACAAGGGTACACCAGCTCCGGGAACCGGCACAACAGCTCCCGGCTCTCAAACGGGTGCAGGCGGCAATCAGGGTACAACACCTGCAACAAACACAGGCGGTTCCAATACAACGGGTGAGCTTCCTGACACAGCGACCAACATCTTCACGATGCTGGCAGCGGGCCTTGCGGCAGTGGGTGCAGGCATTGCCGGTCTGTACCGCCGCAAGAAAGCTTAATAGATATATAGGACAAGTCTCGAAAAGATAGAAGTGAAAAGGAGGATGACCCAAAAGACTGCCCACAAGCGGACTTCCGGGTCGTCCTTTTTATATGCTTTGCCGGAAAAACACCGGGTCGCCGCAAATTCAAGGGGAGAACTTTGGATTCATTTCCTTGGATACACCTCTTTTATTCCGCTTGGGAGAGGGGAGAGAAGTTCAGGAGGGATGGAATAGTTTTAATGAGCATTTATCCTGGATATAAGCATATAAAGAGTTTTTGTTTTATCTAAGAATTTAAATATAAGCATCGACATTCCATAAAAATACATGGTAAAATCAAGGAGGATTTAGTGGGTTAATTGATTCGACAGCTATTGTCTTCTTTTCATCTATGAACCTGGAAGACCTCCTGCCTGCAGGAAGCTCTGATCAGATACATAGATATATGGAAGCGTGCTATAAGGAGAACTTGGGAATGATTGTAACGTTAATGAACAGGGAAAGGATGAACTCCCTCACACTGCCCGAGAAGGTAAGAGGGCAGTACTGGATCCGTAAATCCAGCAGCAGTTCATCCGAAAAGCTGATCAGTATTGAAGAGTTGAACAGCCAATGGATTTTAAAGTCCAATAAGGATGCAAAAGTAATGGATGGCTCCGGCAAGCCCATCCGCAACACCGTCTTAAGCCCGCTCAGCATCTATCATTTAGCCGTGGCCGGAGAGGACAATAAAACCTTTGTATTTACAGAGCCAAATACAGATGACCGGCAAGTATTCAAGAAATATATGATAGACCGGGATATGGATATTTCCATTGGCAGGGCGGAGCAGAATCATATCGTAGTTGCGAATCGTTTCGTCTCGGCAGCGCATGCCAAGCTGTCTTTTAAACGCGGGCAATGGAGCATCGTGGATAATGACAGCACAAACGGCACCTTTTTGGAAGGGAACAGAGTGCAAAGCAGAGACTTGCGCATTGGGGATATGATTTACATTATGGGCTTCAAGATCATTATCGGAGCCCAGTTTATTGCGTTCAATAATCCGGATGGGGCTGTATCAGTCAAGACGGATGCACTGAAGCCGTTCATCCATCAGGAAGCGCAGGCTGTGGATGAGGAAGATGCTTATGAATTGCCGGCCGTTGAGTATTTCTACCGTTCGCCCCGGTTCAAGCGGGATATTGAGGAGCTGCATTTGAAGATTGACTCTCCGCCGCCAAACGCCATTGGCGATGAGATGCCCATGATGCTGGTGCTCGGCCCTTCCATGACGATGGGGATGGCCTCCATGGGGACGGCAATTTTTGCGATTAATCATGCGATGGCAAATGGGAATATTGCGGCAGCCACTCCTTCCATCATTATGTCTGCAAGCATGCTGCTGGGCACAATTCTATGGCCCCTTGTTTCAAAAAAATATGATATGCGGCGCAGACGGAAGAAGGAGAAGGTCCGCCAAGAGAAATACAGAGATTACTTGGATCGAATGGCGGTGCTGTTCCGGGAGGAGAGCGAGAAGCAAGAAGAAATCCTGCGGGAAAACTATGTTCCGCTGGCTGACTGTGTCAGCAGAATAGAGAATGTACAAAGAAACCTCTGGGAGCGCGGCTACGGACAGAATGATTTCTTAAAGCTGAGGGTTGGTCTTGGAAATGGGCTTTTATCTGCCAACCTTACATATTCTGAGAAGCAGTTCACCATTGACGACGATAATTTACAAGAGGAACTATACACCTTGTGTGAAGCCCCTAAGGAGCTGAAGAATGTTCCTATTACACTATCTTTGTTTGAAAATCATATATCCGGGGTGATTGGCAGCCGCCGCCAAACTGTTGAGTTTGCCAAGGGCCTCATTTTCCAGCTTGCTGCCTTATACAGCTATGACGAGGTAAAGATGGTCTTTCTCTATGATGAAGAGGAAGAACATGAATTTGCATTTGTGAAATGGCTGCCGCATGTATGGAATAATGATGGTAAATTTCGTTTCATTGCGACAACCGGCAATGAACTGAAGGAAGTCTCGGCCTACATAGAAAAAGAGGTTGAAGAAAGCTCGCAAACAAGTGACAGGGACATGGAAGACATCAAGCCGTATTATGTTGTGTTTTCCATGAGCAAAAAGCTGGCTGTCAAAGCAGAAATGCTGAAGCAGGTTTACGCAAAGAAGAAGAATTTGCACATCAGTGTCTTACACTTCTACGATGAGCTCAAGAATCTGCCGAAAGAGTGTACGATGGTGGTGGAATTGGCGGAAAACAGCGGGAAGCTGTTTGATAAAAATGATATTACCGGCAAATCTATACCGTTTATCCCGGATATTTACCTAGATGCAAATCCGGATGAGTTGAGTATTCGGCTTGCCAATGTACAGCTTGATCAGGCGGCGGAAGCTTCCAACTTTCCATCCATGATTACCTTCCTGGAGCTGTTTGGAGTGGGAAAGGTTGAGCATTTAAATGCGCTTACCCGCTGGCAGGATAACGACCCTACAAAATCTCTGGAAGCAGCCGTAGGGGTTGATGCAATGGGAGAGCTGTTTAAGCTGGATTTGCATGAGAAATTCCATGGGCCGCATGGACTTGTTGCCGGGATGACCGGTTCGGGTAAAAGTGAGTTCATTATAACGTATATTCTATCATTGGCGGTGAACTATCATCCGCACGAGGTTGCTTTCATTCTGATCGATTACAAGGGCGGCGGCATGGCGAAATCGTTTGAGAAGCTGCCTCATACAGCCGGCATCATCACAAACCTGGATGGAGCGGCAATCAAGCGGTCACTCATTGCGGTGGAAAGTGAACTGAAGCGGAGACAGGCCATTTTTGCGGAAGCCAGCAAGAAGGTTGGCGAAAGCAACATTGATATTTATAAATATCAGAAGCTGTACCGCGAAGGTGCGGTTCATGAGCCACTGCAGCACTTGTTTATTATTTCTGATGAGTTTGCCGAGTTGAAAACGCAGCAGCCGGAATTCATGCAGCAGCTTGTCAGCGCCGCCCGTATCGGACGGAGCCTGGGTGTGCACCTCATTCTGGCTACACAGAAGCCAAGCGGTGTAGTGGATGACCAGATTTGGAGCAACAGTAAGTTCCGGGTATCCCTGAAGGTGCAGGAACGCGCGGACAGTATGGATATGCTGAAACGGCCGGATGCAGCCGAGCTGACGGATGCGGGACGCTTCTATCTCCAAGTGGGCTATAACGAACTGTTTGAAATGGGGCAATCCGCATGGGCGGGCGCACCGTATTATCCATCTGACAAGGTAATAGCGGAAAAGGATAACAGTGTTGTCGTCATTGACCGGAACGGCCGTCCGATCAAGCAGGTGAAGTTTGATAGAAAGAGAAGTCTGCTTGCTCATCCGAAAAAGCAGATGGATGTGATTACAGAATACTTAAGCAGCATTGCGGCGGAAGAGAATATTGTGATTCGGCCAATTTGGCTGGAGCCGATTCCGGCCATGATTTTACTGCAGAATCTTAAGAAGAAATATCATGCTGACAAAGACCGATCCTTTAAGCTGAATCCGGTCATCGGCGAATACGACAATCCGGCAAAGCAACAGCAGAGCCTGCTGCGCCTGCCGCTTTCTGAAGAAGGCAACGTCGTCATTTACGGGGCGGCGGGAAGCGGGAAAACAACCTTCCTGAACACGATGGTCTTTTCCCTTATGCAGGAGCATACACCAGAAGAGGTAAATATTTACCTATTAGATTTTGCCTCTGAAACATTGCGCGCCTTCGCAAAGGCCCCGCATGTCGGTGATGTCATTCTGTCTTATGAAAGCGAGAAGGTCAGCAATCTATTTAAAATGCTGCGCGATGAGGTGGAGACGCGCAAGAAGCTGTTTGCTGATTATGGAGGCGACTATGCTTCTTACATTACCGCAACCGGCGGGAAGCTGCCGGCAATTGTAATTGCAATCAACAACTTTGCCGCTTTCACAGAAATGTATGACGAGAAGGAAGAGGCAGTATCCTTCCTGTCACGGGAAGGAACGAAGTACGGCATTTACTTTGTTTTGACCGCGCTCGGCACGAGCTCCGTCAAATTCCGTATGCTGCAGAACTTTAAGCAGCTGCTTGCCCTGCAAATGAATGATGAATCTGACTACGCAACCATTGTCGGCAAAACAGAAGGCCTGCTGCCGTCCAAGATGAAAGGACGCGGCCTTGTGAAGCGGGATGGCCTCTATGAGTTCCAAATTGCCCACATCACCGATGAGCCGGTGCCATTTGGGTTCATTCAAAAGGAATGCAAAAAGCTCCAGGACAGCTGGCAAGGGCCAACCGCCAAGAAAATTCCAATTCTGCCTGATAAAGTGGATATTGAATTCTTGTCCGAGTACATGGGCAGCCATAAGAGCCTGCATATCCCAATTGGTGTGGAGAAGGGCTCGCTGAATGTCCATTACTACCCGTTTGGCAGCTCCTACATTCATATGGTGCTGGCCAATGGCAACGAACATGAGCCGTTTGCAAAGGATCTGTCCCTTCTATTGGCGCAAAAGGGCGGCTTTGACGTGACGGTCCTTGATGCGCCGCAAACTCTTGTGCTGAAAGACAATGCGAATGTCTCTTACTATGCAACAGCCAAAGAGTGCGAGGCAGCCATGGTAAGCCTGTTTGACCTTGTGGTATATCGCCATAACACCTGCAAGGAAGCTATGGAGCAAGGGCTGGAAGCAAAGCCGTTTGATCAGAAGATCATTGTTGTAAATTCTATAACAGCGCTGAAAAATGTGTTGTCCAGCGAGGGAGCTGAACGGCTTGGTTTAATTCTGGAAAGAGGAGATGTGAAGTATAACTTGACCATCATCTTTACCGAGCAAGCCAAAAACCTCTCCGCTGTTACATTTGATAAATGGTACAAACGTCACATTGACGCCGGCGACGGCATTTGGGTGGGAAGCGGCATTGCCAACCAATACCAGCTGAAGCCAAGCAAAACAACATCGGAAATGCGCGAAGACATAGCGGACCACTTCGGCTTCTCCCTGCACAAGGGCAAGAGTGTGAAGGTAAAGCTATTAAACTCAGAAAGAGAGAATGAGGACAACGATGAATAAAGCACTTGTTGAAATTTTCCTTCCTGCAGCCAATGCGAGCTTTGATGTGTATATACCGTTGGACAGCCAGATGAGCGAGGTATTGGCCCTCGTCTCCGCGGCACTGAGTGATGTATCAGGCGGCAAGTACAAGGCTGCCGACAACGCAATCCTGTGCGATGCCGATACAGGAATCATCTACAATATTAACATGGCTGTTGCGGAGCTGGGCATCCGAAACGGCTCCAGGCTCATGTTGATATAAATTACAAAGGGTGAAAGGAGAACGAACATGGGGAAACGCATTCGAGTAACACCTCAGGAGATGGAAACAGCCTCCAAGAAGTTTGCGGAGCTGTCCGAAAGCTATACAAGCATCTACACGCAGCTGATGACGGTTGCCAAAACAATGGGCGAAGCTTGGGAGGGCGAGGACAATCTCGCATTCGTTGAGCAGATCAATGGCATGACTGAAGACCTGAAGGCAATGGCCGATAAGCTGACGACAGCAAGCACTACGCTGAAGACGCAAAGAGACAACTATGTGGCAACGCAAGAAAACAACACGGTGCAGGTTAAGCGCCTGACAAACTAAACCATCCGGGAGGAGTGAATGAAATGGCTGGACATATTCGCGTAAGCACCGCCCAGGTCGCGCAAACAGCTACCACTGTAGAAAGCCTGAACAAGCGTCTCATGGAAGAGCTGAAGACGAGCCAGGCGACTTTGAAAAACCTGACAAACTCTTGGGAAGGTGAGGCTGCGCAGGCAACAGTGGCTGCTTTCGATGAGTTTGCGGCGAAGTACTTCCAAAGCTACTATGACATCCTTGACAACTATGTGAAGTTTCTGCGTGCGAACGTTGACCAAGGCTATACAGAAACAGAGACAGTCAACACAAGCCTGTCTGACGCGTTTAAATAATAGTGACCTGCACTGGGGGCGGCTTTTCTGCTGCCTTCAGTGCAAGTTTTTTATTTGCATCAGGGTTTGGCCAACATGCCCTGTTGGAGTGGCTTGGTGAGACGTAGGTTTTTAGATTTGTGCTCTTTCCTGAAATAACAGCATGGCAAGCGGGATATAACAAGACTACCCAGTCGGACAGTGTTGTCTGATTAAGAGCGAGGATTAGACATGGAATTTTCTATTGTGTTAAGGAAAGCAGGTGTAGCTATTATGCTTTTAGCTTTAATCAATCTGTTTGGCTGCAGCATTTTAAATGACAGCAATGCAGACCAAATCACCGAGGCTCTACAGAAGAAATATGGCGAGAAGTTTAAGGTTACAGGCTTGGGAAATCGGTTGGGCACGGCAACGAATGATACAGTAACTTCTTATGTATATGCTGAAAATAAGCCGGATGTCCTATTTGAAGCGGAAGTGAATACGAAGGGTGAACTGACCTTTGACAATTACGTTGAACGCAGAGTGACGCGGCAGGTGGAAGACATCATTCGCAAGAGCTTCCAGGATCAGTCGCTGGAAGCTCTTGCGAATGTACACATATACGGACCGACTGGCGCTAAACCGACAAATCCGGACATTACACTGGAGGAGTATGTGAAGTCGCACAAGCCGGAGTTGTTCATTGCCCAAATCATCTTGAAGAATCCAACTGGTGACTTGAAAGCAAGTGCGGCATCCATAATGCAGGCCTATCAGAATATATATGCGAATTTATACGGTACAGGATTAGAAGGAAAAGTAAAGGTCATTGCGGCTGAGCAATATGCTGACTGTGCGGAGAAGTTTAGAGAAGAGGTTTCTGTAACAAAAACATGGTATGAAGATTTTAAAGTTATGAGTGAGTTCTCAGTAAGTGTTACTGGCGCTGGAGTTAACAAAAGTGAGAGTGAACTGGAATCTCTGATTAAGGGAGGCAAGTAGCATGGCAAATTCAGAACAGGAACTGCGGAATGCTACCGACATAGCTTACGTTGACTTTTCAAAGGTAATTGAAGGCATGCCTGACCATGTTCCCGGTCCCCCCTACACAGTCAAACAGTTAATTCAAGAAGGATCTAAGATGCCAGACCTTAACATGAATTTTGATAGATTAAATGGTCTGTCGGAAACACAGCTGAATTGGAAAATTGTAGACTATCATGACACGAATAAAAAGACAGGGTTCTACGGCTGTGCAATTGATACGGGAGAAGGCATTATTGTAAGCTTCAGGGGGAGTGAGCCTGTTGGAGAGTATGGCAATGCAAAAAATGATTGGTATAATGCAGATTTAAAACTAGTAAACTCCATGCTGACAGAGCAGCAAAAGGAAGCAGAGAAGTTTTTGGAGAAGATTTCTAAAAGCGATTATGTCAATAAATACGATAATCTTGCATTTACAGGCCATTCTTTAGGTGGAAACCTGGCAGACCATTCAGCTATAATGGCCTACAAGTATGGGCTTGCCCAAAAAATTACACAAGTTGTTAATTTTGACGGACCCGGTTTCTCAGAAGAATATATTCGTGAACATAAAGAGCATATTGCTGCCATGGCAGACAGGATGCTTCATTTTCAATGGAGTTTAGTTGGGAATATACTTGAAAAACTGCCAGGGGTCAAGTTCGAGACGCTAAAGGTTAAAGAGAAAGATAGCCTTGTTTATAATATAGGCGGCAAACATTCCGCCAGCAGTCTTGAATTTGATAAATATGGAACTGCCTATAGGGGAGAGCAAGATATGTTTTCGGGATTCATCGGCTTATTCAGCCGGGGGATGGATCATTTGCCTAACGGAATTGGAAATAAGCTGGTGGATTTGACGGGTGGACTGTTGCTTTCTGCCATTTGGTTGAAGGATAGAATGGTTAAGGGCGGAAATTTAACTAGTTTTGGCTGGACTGTTGTGGCTGCCACGCTTGTTGGCATTGGAATCATCGGGTTAGGTCCAATCCTTGCAGTAATTAAGATAGTGGCCATTGTTACAGTTGCGTTCTTGGCAGCAGTTGTGGTGGGTGAGCTTATTTACGAAGGAATTGTTTGGCTGGCTAACAAAACGTGTGAACTCATTGGTGAAATTGTGAGTTGGACAAGGGAGAAGGTAAATGAGTTAAAAGATTTTGTCCATTCCCAGATTCAAAGGGCTAAAGAGTTATTAAAGAAAGCTTTTAATGCAGGCTACCGGTACGCAGCGACACATCCGGAAGTGAAAATTGACACCCATAAGCTTCGCCAATATGCACAGCGCTTGCAGGATGTGAACAAGAAATTAGGCAGTTTAGATAGGAGACTGAATTCTTTATATACTAAGGTGGGGCTGCTTGATGTTTTAAGCTTAATGCAGGCAGATATAATGACGGGAAAAAGCCGAAAGCTGAATAAGTGCATTGCTTATCTAGAAGAAACGGCTGCCGATTTTGAGGCAGCAGAACGTAAAATCGCAAGTCAACTCCACTAATTTTTATAATTGTTTTAGAGAATTGCGGTCTTGCTGAAGTAAATGAAAAGAAGGATGTTTACAAGATGTGTATTTCACGGCCATTGCTCCTGACAGCACCGACACAATTAGAGATTCTCTGTTTGAGGATATTATGTCCTCACATATGAAGCCTTTTGTGGAGGCGAAGGAACATTGGATTAAAAGTGATTTTTCTGTAGAAGAAAATCCGTTAGAAACGTATAGATAAAACAGTGGACTTTGGTTTGAGCCTTATCTGATGGGCAAGTTATCCAGCTATGATTTCCTATGGGAATTCATGAGTAATTGGTAAAAACTCTGGAATATATGGATAGTTATTGAGATAATTATATTTATTCATACATATAATTCCAAGGGATGAAATTTTTGATAAGAGAAATGTACTAGTTCAGTTTTTTAGTGTGGTCAGTAAAAGACTTGGAGAGCAGAATGGAGTTCTCATTTGAGCACGCAGGATTGCAGGGGCAAATTGTATAGATCAGGAGGAGCCGTGGATGAGTGGACAACAGGAGCTGTATGCCATTAAGCAGGAGCTGCGCAGCATTATTAATGAGCTGGAGAGCATTGCCTCAGGGGTTGGCCATGACTTTGAAGGGATCGGCAACCGCGGGTGCGCTTCCGCCATTCATGAGGTGGCAGACCATTATCGGAGTGTGACCGACAAGCTGAGCCGTATTGATACGACAAAGATTAAGGAAGGCTTCCCCGGCAGCAGCCAATGCACAACCTGAGTGGAAATGGAAAGGTAAGGGGGATGAAGGATGGCGGATTTTATTCAAGTGGATACTGCGCGTGTGGCGGCGGCGGCCAAAGGCATTGCCCGCTGCAACAACAAGATCAAGCAGGATTTTGCGGCTGTTGAGTCGGCAATGAAGGCCCTGGACAGCTCCTGGGAGGGAGAGGCGTCTGCCTCAGCCATGCATTCTTTCTATGAGATCAAGCATGCCTACTATGAGCCGCAGTATCAGGTAATTCAGAATTTCGTAAACTTCCTGCAGCAGCAGGTGGACCCGGGCTACACGCAGACAGAGCAAACAAACACATCTTTGGCGGATGCCTTTAAGTGATCCATGTATTGGCAAAGGAGGAGTGGAAGTGGGCCATATTCGTGTGAACCACAGCAAGTTTGAGGCTGCCGCCGCAGCTATTGAAACGTACGTTGCCAACCACGGCAAGAATATGAACGCTGCAAGTCAAGAGGTTACAGCATTGTCAAGCTCCTGGCAGGGAAAGGATTCTGCCCAGTTTCAGCAGCAATGGGACCGGGTCGCTGACAATGACTCCACTGCCAAGAAGATGGCCAAATCCATGGAGAGCTATGCGAAGTTTTTGCGATATGCTGCCGGTGAATATAAGAACGCGCAAGCAAAGGCCGTGAACCGCGCCAACGATTTATAAACTGAGTATTTTTGATATTGGGAGACTTGTATGGGAAAAACATCTATTGAACAAAATGCCGGTATACATGTTGTTACAAATAAGCTGATGTATCCTGAGGCCGTGAATGAGCGGGAGCTGCAAGCCATTGCCGGCGGACACATGAGCGGCCTCCTTCCTGTCAAGGCAGAGAAGGGCAAGAAGGGTACCGTGCTGACAAGCTCTGTTGCTGATGTGGTATCCTTACGCTCTTATGTGGGCGGTGTGGTGAGCAAGACCAAATTCTTTAACATCGTGTCTCAGCTTATTGCCATTATGAAGCACTGCGAGAAGGGGCTTATGAACATCAATAACCTGATGCTGGACTGTGACTACATCTTTGTACAGCCAAAGTCGCAAACAATCAAGTGCATTTTCTGGCCGATTGTCAATAATCAGAATGCTTGTTCAGCCGCGGAGTTTCTGAATGACCTTCCGTTTCAAATGATTTTCTCCAGAGATGAGAAGCATGATTATGTGCCTATTTATCTGCAATATTTCCAGAATAATAGCTCTTTCTCTATGAATGGATTTGAAAAGCTGATTCTGGAGCTGATGGGAAAGCCATTGAAGAGCCGGCTGCATATTCCTACGGATACAACAGAGTCAGGAGAAGGCAGGGGAGTCTCCGCCAGATTGGAGCATGCGAAAGGCAACACGGGCAATATTGCTTACAACCCGCTTGGCAAGCAGGACGCTGCAAATATTTCTAATGAAGAAAAGAAGCATCAACCCGCCTCCCCTGTGAAGCAAGCTGAGCCGAAGTTTTGTATACACTGCGGGCATGCCCGGGTGGAGGGGGCAAAGTTTTGTGTGAACTGCGGGACGTCGCTGCAGCCAGGTTTCCCGGCCCCAGGTGCGGATGAGATCAGCACGCAGAACTTCAGTGAAACAACGGTCCTTGGCATGGAGGAGAATGGCGGCACAACTGTGCTTGGAATGGATACGTTTGAGGAGCCGGTGTTTCCGTATTTAATCCGCAGTAAGACGGAGGAGAAAATCAGCGTGAATAAGCCTTCATTCCGTATCGGAAAGGAGCGCAGCTACTGTGACTATTTTGTCATGAACAATAACGCTGTCAGCCGCAGCCATGCTGATATCCTTACGCGCAATGGCCGGTATTACATCCTCGATAACAACTCCACAAATAAAACATATGTGGATGGGCGGGCCATTCCTGTACAGAAGGAGATTGAGATTTTTTCCGGCACAAAGCTGAAGCTCGCAAACGAAGAATTTGTTTTTTATATTTAGGCGGTGAAGGTTCTGACATGGAAGTATTAAGTGCGGTATACACGGATATTGGAATACAAAAGGCAACCAATCAAGACAGCCTGTGCCTGAAGGTGGCGGAAACCCCATTGGGGACCGTCATGTTGGCGGTTGTATGCGATGGCATGGGCGGGTTATCCAAGGGGGAAGTGGCAAGCGCCAGCGTCATTCATGCCTTTTCCGACTGGTTTGATCAGGAGCTGCCGCTGCAGCTTGCGGGCAGCGGCCTGGAGGAGATCCAGTATCGCTGGAGCCGCATCATCCAGGAGCAAAACCAACGGATTGCGGAGTATGGCAGACGAATTAACATTCATCTGGGGACGACTTGGACTGCGCTGCTGCTGATTGATAAGAAGCATATGCTGATCGGCCATATTGGCGACTCACGGGTGTACCGGCTGCGTGGGCAGCTGGAGATTTTGACCGAAGACCAAACCGTGATTGGCAGAGAGCTGAAGCGCGGCACGATTACCCCTGAGCAGGCGAAAAGTGATCCGAGACGAAATGTGCTGTTGCAGTGCATCGGAGCATCCAGGCTGGTGGAGCCGCAATTTGTGCGCGGGCAGCCGGTGCTTGGCGAAGTATATGTGCTTTGCTCCGATGGATTCCGCCATATGATCACAAGTGAGGAAATGTATCAGGAATTCGCGCCGGAAGGCCTGCTTGATGAGGCCATTATGGAGCGGAAGGTAAAGGAACTGGTGGAATTGAACAAGCAGCGGCAGGAAACAGACAACATTACTGTGTTGCTTGTGAAAATCAAGTGAGGATGGGGATTTTGTTTTGGCAGTCATCGGTTCTATTATAGACGGGAAATACGAGATATTGAAGCTGATCGGCCAGGGCGGGATGTCGAAGGTATATCTTGCCATGGACCAGCGCCTGAACAAGCAGTGGGCCGTAAAGGAAATCGAAAAGAAGGCAAAGGACAGGAATAACGAAGTCATCATTCAAAGCGCCATTGCGGAAGCGAATATGATTAAAAGGCTCGATCATCCTTCCTTGCCCCGCATTGTTGACATTATTGATAACGGGGACGTCATCTTTGTCATCATGGACTATATTGAAGGAGAACCGCTCAGCAAGATTTTGGATGAGTATGGGGCGCAGCCGCAGGACTTGGTCATTGAATGGGCCAAGCAGCTGTGTGAGGTGCTGGAATATCTACACACCTGCAATCCGCCCATTATCTACCGGGATATGAAGCCGGCGAACATCATGCTGAGGCCTGATGGAAATCTGAAGCTGATCGACTTTGGCATTGCCAGGGAATATAAGGAGCAGAACCTGGCTGATACAGTGAGCCTTGGCACAAAGGGATATGCAGCCCCTGAGCAGTTTGGCGGGAAAGGGCAGACAGACCCAAGGACGGATGTGTATTGTCTTGGTGTGACCCTGTATCACTTGGTGACAGGGCAAAACCCATGTGAGCCGCCATATGAGCTCTATCCAATCCGCCAGTGGAACCCGCAGCTGTCCGGGGGCCTGGAAAGGATTATACAAAAGTGTACGCAGCTGAACCCGGAGGACCGCTATCAGTCCTGTGCCGAGCTTTTGTACGCACTGCAGCATTATGAAGAAGTGGATGACCTGTACCGGGAGAAGCAAAAAGCAAAGCTGCGCAATGTTTCCCTTGTGGCGGGAGCAGCCCTGCTGTCCTTGTTCGTCGGAATCACCGGCCAGGCGATGCAGACACGGACAAATAATGCTGATTATGACCGAAGCCTGCAAATGGCTGAGAAATCTGCCGAATATGCGGACAAGGTTCAATTTTACTCCCAGGCCATCGACATTAAGCCGGAAGAGAAGAAAGCCTATATGGGTCTTCTTCATACCTTTAAAAATGATGCGGCTTATACGGTGGAGGAAGAGGAGCAGTTCAAGAAAAAAATAAACCCCCATCTGGTTGAGATTCGCCAGAGTCCGGATTATGCCGACCTTGCCTTTGAAATTGGAAAGACGTATTGGTATTACTATGATTACGGCAAAACAAAGCAGAATGATAATCAGCTGACAAGAATGCAAAGTGCCGTTCAATGGTTTCAGGATGCGGTGAAATACGGCTCAGCCAAGAAGGACTATTATAAGATTGCGGCAATCTACAGCAACATCGGGATGTTCAACCGCGATATTACCCTGCATGTGGAAGAAGCATCTGACAAGGGGAAATATAAGCCGTATTGGAATGACATGAGGAAGCTGATCCAGCTGATTAATGAAACGCCTGACGAAAGCGAGATTGTGAAGCTGGAGCTGTACAAGCTGGCTGCCCATTCCATTGAGGCATATGCCCGCAAGCTGAAGCTGGACGGCATATCCGAGAGTGACATCAGGTCTGTTGCTGCTTCCATTCAGAAAAGCACAAGTGACATGACGGCCACAACTGAGAAAACAGAAGCCATCCGGAATGAAATCCTTCAGCGCTTTGATACAACGGAGAAGGCCATTGATCATGCATTTAAGAGCTCACAGGGGGGATCAGAATGAGTGCGACAACTTGGCTGGTAGTCTCTGTGGCAGGGTACGCCCTTGCCGGCATCCTGTTCGCAGCCGCTGTGTTCATGTTCTTTAAAATGAATATATGGGCCGTGATTGGAGATGTAACCGGCAGAACAGCGGCGAAGCAAATTCAGCAAATTCGCGAGCTGAACCAAAGGACAGGGGAAAAACGCCACCGGCCTGATGTATTCAATGTAGAACGGGGGCCTCTGACAACACCTGTCTCCCGGACCATCCGCACGGCCTTCGGCGCTTCCAAAAGGCTGAAGGGCAAAACAGAGGAAACGCCTCCGCCGGTCATGATGAACCGGGTGCAGGCGGAGCGGGAGATCCATGTCCCGCAGAGCCATTTTGCAGAGCCTGACACAACTGTACTTTCTGAGGAAACAGCAGTATTGCCTGAAGAAACAACAGTACTGTTTGAAGATACTGCTGTGCTTGCCGAAGAAACAACTGTGTTGACAGAAGAGCCGCAGAGCGGCACATCCGCCGCTGTATCAGACTATGGAACAGAAGTACTGCTGCAGGACGAGGGAACAACTGTTTTAGGCGCCACCAGCGAGCTGAGTCCTGAACCTGAGGGCGAACCGCAAGCCGTGGCATTTAAGATAGTTAAAAATATTAAGATTGTACACACAAGTGAGGTGATTTGAGAAACAAGAAAGCTGTCGCGGGAATGACATATTAGGGAGAGGGAGAAATGGCGAGAAGAAGGTTTAAGATTACGAGAATGCTGGCAGTCATCCTGGCAGTCATGCTTGCTGTGTATAATGTGCCTGCAGGAGCGATCCTGACGGCCTTTGCCCAGACTGACAAGAACCCGGGGGTCTTTACACTGCAGCTTGTTGATGGGGAAGCCCCGGTTGCCAACCAGGCCGTTGCTGTATTTGACGGCGAGCAGGAAATTGGCATACATACAACAGATGAAAACGGGGTTGCGGCATTTTCAGAGCTGACGAATGCGAGCTTGGGTGCTGATAAGAAATTCCGGTTTGCAACGGGAACGGACACATTTGAAATTTCCTTGGAGGAGCAGACAACAGCCCATTACATCTATGATGTGGGAACAAAGACAGTGACGCGCGGCGCAGACCAGGTCATGTATCAGGTTTCCTTGGCTGCGGCGCCAGAGCATGGACAAGTGAAGCTGAATGGCACTCCTTATACGAAGGCGGTTCAGGTGAAGGCCGGGAGCGATGTGAAGCTGGAGGCTGTGTCTGATGAAAACTACGAGATTCAATCTGTCACCATCAATGGAGAAGCAAAGGAGATTAAGAATGCCAGCTATAAGGCTGCTCTCTCCGGCATCTCCAAGGACACTGTCATTGATGTGAAATTCGTCCTGAAGAGCTATACCATTACCTTTGAAAGCAATGGAAATGGGGATATCAAGGACGAGAATGGCCAAATCATCCAATCTGTGGCGGGCAAGGTCGATGTGGAAGTGCAAGACGGCAAAGAATCAGCTTTTACCGCCATTCCCAATCAGGGATATCTTGTAAAGGAAATCTTGGTGGATGGAAAGGCGGTTGGACTGGGAACGGAAGCTGGGAAGGTTGATTCTGACGGCTATCGCTACTCTTTCGGAAAAGTAGATAAGAATCACAGCGTTCAAGTTACCTTTGACTTGAAGACATATAAGGTTACAGTTGACAGCGGTATAAAGAATGGCAGTGTTTCAGTTAGCCCATCAACTGTGGCACACGGCGGCCAGACAACCGTGACGATGCGTCCGGAGGATTTGTCTTATCAGGTAGCCGAGCTGCTGATTAACAACACGCCTGTCCCGATGGACGAGAAATTTGTAGACCACGAGGATAACAGCACAACATACACCATTTCAAATGTGACCAGCGACATTTCTGTAACTGCTGTATTTGAGAAGGTGCAAGATTTAAAGAATGCCTGGGATACATATGTATCCATCAATCCAACCTCCGGGGAATATTTAGATTCATTTAAAAAGGGCAAGGACCAGGCACTCCTGTACTCCAAGAATGCACAAGTCACCATTGCACCACAAGATCCGTATAACTATGTAAGCCTGTCTTACCTGGATTTAGGTCCAATTGACCTTATCCTGAACTGGAAGCAGAGCCACACAATCTCTTCGTCCACGTCCATTGAGCAGTTGTTTGTCAAGGAAAGAAAGGGCGTGAAACGAGATATAGGCCGAGTGGATTTTGGCGGAAAGATGCTGCTTGTATTTGATAAAAAAGCGCCTCATATTAACAAGCCTGAGGTGAAGAGTGATGAGCAAGCAGAGGTCGATGGCTCAATCTGGCACAGCGGCAAGGTAAACGTATCCTTCACTGTGGAAAATGAAGAGGAGACATTCGAAGGCATCACATTTGCCTCCGGCATTGATAAGGTCTACTACACCAAAGGGAACTACTCCCAAGGGACAGTGGGTGCAGAAATCGCCCCTGTCGAAGGCCGTTATTCCTTCACCACAGATGATGAGGACTACAAGGGTGTGTACAGCATATGGGCTGTAGACAAAGCCGGAAATATGTCCGATGTCCAGACGGTGGATATCAACATTGACAAAACACTTCCTGTCCTTGCGGATGGCAAGGCAGTGGAGTTTCAGCAAAGGAATGATAGCGCATTTGCTGAAGCATTGCACTTTCTGTCCTTCGGCACCTTCTTTAAAAAAGAAATTACTGTTAAGGTAAAGGCGAAGAAGGATGGCTCCGGCATCAAAGAAATCTCTTTGCATCCAAGCAACAGCAAGATTACAGTGAAACCGGACGGGGAAATTCGCTCCGTGGGCAATGGCACTGCTGAAGAAGCAACATTTACAGTGCAGGCAGAGGAGGTCACTGGATCCTTTACTGCTGAAATTATGGATCGTGTCGGCAATAAGAAGGAGTATCTCATTACAAAGGACAACTCCAATATTGCTGCTGATAACAGCGGAGTCATCCTGTTTGAGGAAAATGAGCCTTCTGTCAGCATACAAGTGGATCAGCCGGAAGGTGTACACGAGCACAATAGTGTCTACAGCGGCGACGTGACTTACAAGATTGCAGCCGGCGACGAGGACTCTGGTCTTCATGCGGTGGCGATTACAATCAATGGAAAAGAATACAAGACTGATGAATACGCGCAGCTTGCTGAGAAGAAGACGGCAGCAGCCTTTGAAATCCAAACAAAGGATTGGAAGCCTGATGAGAAAGGCGCCTACCGCATTGTAGTGGCTGCAGTTGATAATGCCGGCAACACAAAGCAAAAGGAGCTTATATCCTACGTAGACAAAACAGGTCCAATCATCTCCGGATTCCGTTTCTCTGTTTATGACGAAGTAAGCAGGAAGTATGAGGATTTAAAAGACGAGGCCCAACCGCACGACATGGTCGAGCCCGCAACATACGGCTTCTATTTCAAGCAGCCAACAAAGGTGACCGTGCAAGCGGAAGACCTTGCACCTGCGAATGAGCATGCAAGCGGTGTTCAGTCCATGGTCATCTATCTTCGCGGCAATACCGGGACATATCAAGCGGTCAAGCAAGATGGATCCCTCCAGGAAGTGAGTGAAGCGGATCTTGGAAGCATTACGCCTGTCAATGCGGCAGACAGCAAGTTTACCTTTAGTATTCCTGAGGTGTTTAAAGGACAGATCATTGCCAAGGCAATAGACTATGTACAAAACACAGGTGCTCCGCAAGAACCGGATGCAGCCGTTCTTGAAAATAAGCAAAAGCACGAGGAAGAGAAGCACATTGCCCTGGAAAGGCCTGCTGCCGTCTTCAAGGATGCTGACGGCAAGGACTTGTACGCAGATGATGTGAATGTGCAGCTTACTGTCACAGACACATACTCAGGCTTGAAGCAGGTGGAATGGTTTGTCGAAGGAGACAATGACAAAGCAAACAACCAAAGCGGTAAAGTCATGGTGAACAACAATAAGCAGTATGAAGCAGGAAGCGAATCTGAGGGCTGGAGCCAAACGAAGACAGATAGCAACCTTGTCCATGAAATGAAGAAAACCCTTGTTGTAAAAAACAACAGCAATAGAATTCGGGTGCGGGCTGTTATCACCGACCGGGCCGGAAACGTATCAGCGGAAACGCAGGAGTTCAGCATTGACAAAACAGTGCCGGAAATTCAAGTAACCTATGATAATGACAGACCAGATGCTGACCACAAGGACTTCTATAAAAAAGGCCGGACTGCGACCATCAAGGTAATGGAGCGCAACTTTAATCCAAAAGCTGTGCAGCATACCATTACAAACACGGCCGGCGCCATTCCGGAGCTGAGCAGCTGGGAAACAGCTGTGGATGAAGAGAACCCTGACCGGACCATCCATACGGCAACAATTCATTATGCGGCAGATGGCGACTATACGTTTGACATCGCTTATAAGGATGCCGCCGGAAATGCTGCTGCACCGTTTCAGCAGCAGAAGTTCACGCTGGATCAAACAAAGCCGGAGCTGCAGGTTTCCTATGACAATAATAACGCGGCAAACGGCAACTACTATAATGCCAACCGGACTGCCACCCTCATCATTAAAGAGCATAACTTTGACCCAAGCCGTGTGCGGGTGACAGGCTCTGCAACGAATAACGGGAAGCCGTTGGAATTCCCGCAGACAAGTGAGTGGATGACGAATGGCGATACGCATACTGCTACAATTGTGTACCAGGGAGATGCCAAGTACAGCTTTGACATCGACTTCAGAGATAAAGCAGGCAATGATGCGGACGATTACAAGGCTGAAGAGTTTTATGTGGACAAAACAGTCCCGGTTCTTGCAGATGGATCCAAAGCGGTAACCTTCACCCAAGAAAATGGCGGCACCATTGCCAAGATCTTGAACCTGCTTACGTTTGGAACCTTCTTCAATAAACAGATCACGGTACAGGTGAAAGCCCAGGACCTGGCTACAGGCGTAGAGAAGATTGAACTGCGTACGAGTGATGGCAAGGTAATCCCACAGGTGAAGCCGAATACTTGGAAGCAAAATGGCTTAACAGGTGAAGTGGAGTTCACTGTCGACGCGGACCGATTTGAAGGAACGTTCACTGCGGAGGTTACAGACCTGGCCCATAATACAGAGGGGTACCTCATCACACACTTGAACTCCAACATGGCTTCGGAGAAATCGGCAGCCATCATGTTTGAGAAGGAAAAGCCTTCTGTGAATATCGAGGTCATTCCGCATGAGGGCGTCCAATACAGCGGAAACAAGGAGTACAACGGCGATGTCACATATAAGGTAAAGGCAGTGGACCCTGATTCCGGTGTGAATACTGTTGAGATCAATGTGAATGGAAAAGTATACACACATCATTACTCAGATGGAGCTGAGAAGCAAACGGCTCCGGATGTTCCAGGGATAAGCACAGACAATGGAGACATTGCCATCAATGATGACGGCTCTTTTGTAGTGGCCGTTAAGACAATTGATAACGCGGGCAATGAAACAGAGCAACACATCACAACCTACCGGGACAAGACAAAGCCGAGAATTACCGATGTTTCCTTCTTCAATCGCAACAGCAAAGGGGGATACGATCGAGTCGGCGAGCCTGCCAGTTTGCAGAGCACAGTGGAGTTGACAGGCTACGGCTTCTATTTCGAGGAGCCAACCCGGGTGACGATAAAGGCAGTGGACGGTAAGCTTCCGAAGGATCATGCCAGCGGCGTTCAATCCATCACGGCTTATCTGCAAGATTATGAAAATGGCAAGTATTACGCTGTCCTGAAAGGCGGCGGCCTGCAGGAAATTCAAGAGTCTGCCATTGGAAAGATCACCCCTGTTGCGGCAACAGAAGAAATCACCTTCAACGTTCCGGCAGCATTCAAAGGGCAAATCTTCACCAAAGCGACAGACCGCGTTTACAACACGAGTGCTTTCCAAACACCGGACGGCACGATTGTTGAAAATGCCGAGAAGCATGCTGATGAAGGAGATCATATTCAGCTGGAGAAGGCAGTCACATCTTACAAGGATAACAACGGCATGGACTTGTATGCTGGCAATGTGGATGTGAAGCTGACAGTGACGGACACGTACTCCGGCATCGGCCAAATAGAGTGGTCCGTGGAAGCCCCGTATGACACGGCAAACAATCAACGCGGAACGGTTGTTCTGAATAATGACAAGTCATATGCAGCCGGCAGCAGCACGGAAGGCTGGACACAGACAAGAACGGAAAAGAATCTTGTCTATGAAATGACGAAGGTTCTGAACGTCAAGAACAACAGCAACAGCATTACGGTTAACGTGAAGATGACGGACCGGGCCGGCAACACATCTGAAAAGAAGCTGAGCTTCAGCATTGATAAGACAGCGCCGGAGATTAAGGTCACGTATGATAACAACAGAGCGGATGCCCAAAATGCAGAGTTCTATAAGGAAAACCGTACAGCAACCATTATTATTACCGAGCGCAACTTCCGGGCAGAGGATGCGAAGCATCTTATCACCAATACGGATGGCAAAATCCCGGCTCTGTCAGGCTGGAGAACAACAGCCAATCCGGCTGATCCTGATGAGACCACGCATACGGCGACCATCCTGTATGAGGCGGATGGGGATTACACGTTTGATATCGCATACAAGGATAATGCCGGCAATGCGGCTGCACCGTTTGCCCAGCAGAAGTTTACCATTGACAAGACGAAGCCGCAGGTGAAGGTTTCCTACAGCAACAGCGCCGCGGCGAACGGCAACTATTATAAGGCTGCGAGAACAGCAACCATCTCCATGACGGAGCACAATTTCAATCCAAGCCGCATCAAGATCACAGGCTCCGCAAGTGATAAGGGCGCTGCCATCAGCTTCCCCCAGGCAAGCGGATGGACTGCAAATGGGGATGTGCACACAGCTACCGTTACGTATCAGGCGGATGGCAAATACAGCTTTGACATCGACTTCACCGATATGGCGGGCAATGTCATGGATGACTATAAGACAGAGGAGTTTTATGTCGACAAGACGGCTCCGGCCCTTGCCATTACAGGCGTACAGGACAAATCGGCCAACAACGGCGATGTCGTGCCGGTCGTAACGTATTCGGATACGAACTTTAACAAAAATGCCGCGGCGATTACTTTAACCGGCGCCAATCGGGAGAAGGTGGAGCTGGATGGCAGCTATGCGGATGTGCCGAATGGGCAAGCATTTACTTTCCGTAACTTCAAGAAGGAAAAAGAAGTGGATGATATCTACACCTTGACAGCAAGATTGACAGACCTTGCCGGAAATGAAACAAAGCAAACCATTGCCTTCTCGGTAAACCGCTTTGGTTCCGTCTATGTGTTCGATAATTCCCTGCAGAACATCGATGGCAAGTACGTGAAAAACGAGAGAGATATTACACTGACAGAAACAAACGTCGACAGCTTGAAGGAAGGCTCCATCCGGGTCAAAATGACGAAGAATGGCACGCCTTCCGACCTGAAGGAGGGGGCAGATTATACTGTCGCCAAGTCGGGCGGCAACGGAAAATGGAGCCAGTACCAGTATACAGTGAAGAAAACACTGTTTGCCGGCGATGGCCGGTACACAGTGGCGCTCTACTCAGAGGATGCTGCCGGCAATGTGAATGAAAATATCGATGAGACAAAGAGAGCTGAAATCTCCTTCGGCATCGATAAAACGGCGCCTGTGATTGTACCGATTGATTTGGAAAACGGCCAGCAGTACGCAGTGGACCGGAAAACGGCCAGCGTGTCCATAAAAGACAACTTGGTGCTGCAAAATGCTTCCATCTACTTGAATGACGAGAAGGTAACGTATAAGGCAAGCGGCGAAAGCTATACCTTCGAAATTCCGGGAAGCAACCAAAAGCAGGATGTCACGATCAAGGCGGTGGATGCGGCCGGGAATGAGCTGGTTGCGAAGGTGGATGGCTTCCTGGTTACAACAAATGTATTTGCACGTTGGTACAATAACACAGCCTTGTTTGTCGGATCTTTAATTGGGATCGGCACAATGGCCATGGCCATTGCCGGATACTTCATCCTTTCCCGAAATAAAAGAGCAGTCCGCGAAGAAGAAACGATTGGAGGCTAATACAACAATGTTTGGAGAAGCAACACTCGTCGCAGTACTTGCAGCCTCTTCTTTGGCTGTAAGCGTAATTACACTGATTCTTGTCCTTGTGCTGTGGCGCAGGGTAAAGGTACAGACAGAAAAAGCAGCCTCTTTGCAGGCTGGCGCGTTACAAGCAGCAAGCGCCTCTGCAGGGTCGGGAGTTGTGTTTTGCCGAAGCTGCGGCACACAGTACGACTCGGCGGCAACAGCTTGCCCGGACTGTAAAACAGCAAGAGCTTAACCAGTGGAAAACTGAAGCTCCCCGTCTCTCGGCAGACGGGGAGTTTCTTGTTATTATCTGTTTTTGTGGGCAGCGTCCATGCTTAGAAGCTAATGGGCCCAGTGATAGATGGTTTGCGGGTCCTGCTCGAAGGAACCGGGTGCTCCCGGCTGCCGCTGTGCTCTTTGCTGAGCTGCCTGCGGCGTTACCTTGCTCAATGGTGTTCCTTGTTCTCTTTGTTTTTGTTTCTGCTGATATTGCAGCACCTGCGAATCCGGTGCAACGTCAGCCTGCAATGGATCACCGGAAACAATGGTAACCGGGGTATGCAATGGCGTCATGGCATACAGCTCTTCCATATCGGCAACACCCAGGCGGATACAGCCTTTTGACTTGTTTTGCCCGATGCTGCCCGTGTCATATGTCCCGTGAATGGCGTAGACCGGGTCGGAGAGCTCCATCCCCCGCGTTCCATATACCTTGGGGACGCGGGACTTTGGCTCTGCAACCCGTCTGTTCACAAAGAAGGTTCCCGCAGGTGTTTTCTGTCCCAGCCCGACCGGAAAGGAAGCGAGCGTTTCCTCACCGGACAGCATACTGATGGTGTGCTTCTCCTTGGACACAACGAGGTGGACAGGCTGAAACCCGTATGACGGAGAGCCCGGTACATTTGGAGAGAGTGCAGCTTCCACCTGCTTTTGCAGGTCATCCGGATCAAGCTTTTCTGGTTTTTGATATACCCAGCCGCCCTTGCCATCGTAGCGGGAAACCACTTGACGGCTGCCTGAAATCGGCTCCGGGAAGAGGAAGGACAGATAGTTTGCCGGAAACGGCGAGGTGAGTTCGGCCAAGCTCTCCGGAAACCTGCCTTCTGCAATGGCAAACTGATAGATGGCGGTGCGCATGATGGCCAGCTCCTTTCTACCCGGCTGTTCAGCGGCAGCTTCTATACTGGATGACTGCTGTCCGGTTCTTGACGCAAATCGGAGAATGGAGCTGTCATTTAAGGCTGCCGGCGCCAACAGCTGAGGCAGCAGAAAAAGCAGAGCAAACACAATGGATTTTCCCTTGCGGCTTTGCTTCTGCGGATGTTCTGCTTTTGGATAGTACTTTCGGACATTTCTTCTTATCAGGATATATATTCTTTGCAGCAGAGGGGGCTTTTGTGTTCTTGCGGATGCCGGCATAGGCTTCTCCTTTTCTTACGTATGCTGAATGTGAAAAGAACCCACACGCGGGTTCTTTTCATCGTTCAATATGTCAGCGCTGCTGGGTGTGTATTTGCAGGCCGTTGTCCGTTTCCTCACCAATGACTGTAATCGTCCAGTATTGCTCTGCCAGCTGCTTCTGTGACCAATCAACAGCATCCGGATAAAGCTTCTGCAGGTCATGCAGAACACCTTGTGCATTGGCAGCCAGCAAGCATTGCCGCTGCCCGCCGGCTCCTGTTGCCATGTACATCCTTTGCTTATCCATTTCAGGAGCCGCCATATGGGATTGAATCCAAAGAATAAGTTCAGTGGGGACATCAGGAAACATCGTAAAAAGGACTCTTTCCCGTTCCAGCTGCTTAATATATAAATCCAAGTGCTGTCTGTTCCTGCGCAGGAAGGTAATGGCGCCATCCAAGGCATAAATGTCAAGTGAGGGCAGCAGCTTCTTCTGTACCTGTTTGGCATCCTCCTGTAAAGAAATGACGGAAACAATATACAGGTTATAGTCAAAAAAGCGGTAAGAGTCGATTACTTCAAGTGAGGCAAAATCACGAACCCGTTTTTGAAAAAGCTGCAGTGCTTCAACACGTGAGCCGGCAATGGCCAGAAATTTTGCACGGACGGTATAATGAGAAAGAGCTGTCTTCTCCGCTTGAACGGTTTCCTGATTGACAAGCAAAAATCGCCTTAAATCCATTCGATTCCAGAGCAGTTGCTTCAAGGTGTTATCCCCCTTTCTCGGGATATAAAGAAAACACGTTATATCATCTATAGTAAGTGTAATTAAATTGTCAGAAAACATCCACGAATAATACCAAATCCGTATACATGGATTTAATTTTGAACGAAGGCCAGGAAGAAGATAAGGGCAAACCCCCTTCAGTTGAAGGGGGGGTCTGTATGGCGGCAAGCCTGCCGCATATGCTCTTTATATTGCAGGTAGGCGAAACCGCCCGCCAGAGCGAATACGATCATCAGCATCCAGTAAGAAGAAAACAGCAGAATAGCGAAGAAGCAAAGTGAGAGAAGAATGCCGGCTGCTTTCATGGGACGTGAAGGAAGCACGGAAATGGAAGCCAATGTGCCAAGCAGGGCATTGCAAAGGAAAAAGGCATTGGCAATGGCTACGAGCTGATGAATGGCAACAACCTGCAAATACAGGAGAACAAAGACGGCAGTATGAAGGAGAAACATGAGCAGGAAAGCCCGGACCGGCACGTGCTCTTGATTTCTCGCGGCCAGCCAAACAGGCAGGGCTCCACTTTGTGCCTGATCACTGATTAGGCGGGCTACAGCTCCAATGACAAGCAGAACCGTGCAAATACACAGAATAATGGTGATTCCTGAAATGAAGGGAACGGCAAGCCGGCCAAAGGCTGCCTGCAAAATGACAGCAAGTGAATACGATTGAGCATCAGAATGCGGTGACCATTGAAAGGCGAGTGCAACAGCTATGCTGACAGCGGCAATTACTGAGAAGCTCAGCAGGATGGCACGCGGAATGGTGCGCTTCATATCCCGGATATCGGAGGAATAGCTGCCGATCACCTCCCAGCCAATCAAGGCCCAAAACAACAGCAGCAGGCTGTATCCGAAGGCTTTTGCTTGAAATGGGGTGTCCAGATGCAAATCAGGCTTTGCCTGCAGCAATGTGGCCGCACTGCCTATAAGCAGTATAATGACTGCCAGGCTGGACATGATGAAGGCAATTTTTCCGACTGCGGCAATTTCCCGGGTCAGCACTGCATAGGTAAAAAGAAGGAGGGCCAGTGTCAGCCATTCCGGGCGTATAAGCTCTTGCCCCAGCAAAAGCTGCAGATAGCTCCCGGCTGTGCCGAGCACTGCGACGGGACCGAAGCAAACCGCAAGGATAAAATATAGAGCTGACAGATTTTTGATGGAGCGCCCAAAGGCCCGCTCCACAACAAGCGAAATACCGGAGTCACCGGGGAATTGCATGGTCAGTTGCCCGAACAGGCGGGCAAACAAATAGCTGAGACCGAGAATAATGAGCCAGGCGGCAATCGCATATTCGCCGGCAGCCTCATATACGGCCGGCGGCAGAATGATAATACCTGACCCAAGAATAGGACCAATCATGAGACCACTTAAAGCAATGGGACCGATTTGTTTTCGTTTCATTTACTTCACCCCAATATATACTTGAAGGAAAAGGTACTTTCCTTTATCTTGAGTATATTCATGTATCTTCCATCAGTAAAATGAATGTTTTTGATGTAAGCGATCGGAAAAAGTGATAATGGGGGCAGAGAGATGGAAATCAGACAGCTGGTTACCTTCAAGACAATAGTGGAAGCGGGAGGATTTACAAAAGCTGCCGAGCAGTTGGGCTATGCCCAATCAACAGTGACCGCACACATTCAAGCGCTGGAGCAGGAAATTGGAATGCCTGTATTTGACCGGGTCGGGAAGAAAGTGCTGCTGACGGAAGCAGGAAAGCATCTGCTGCCGCATGCTGCGGAAATGATTCAGCTGTACGAGAAGGCAAAGGACATTTCCAGGCTGCAGGATCAGCCGCAGGGAGAGCTGCGGATCGGCGCGCCGGAATCCTTGACAGTGTACCGGCTGCCCTCCATTATCCAAGCCTTCCGGCGTCAATATCCAAAGGTCAAAATTATAATGAAGACAGCCTCCTGCTGGACGCTGCAGGAGGACTTGCGCAGAGGGGATTTGGATATTGCCTTTGCCTTGCAGGCATCCTTGACCAACACGGCTGTTCATACAGAGCAGCTTCTCATAGAGCCGTTTGTCATTATTCTTCCGCCGGAGCATCCGGCGGGAGCGTTGGGGGAACTGCAGCTGTCTCCACAGGACCATGTATTATTTACGGAACGGGGCGGCTACCGGGATTACTTTGAAGCCTTTTTGCGCCAGAAGGGCATCCGCACAGACAACGGCATGGAGTTTTGGAGCATCGAGGCCATCAAGCAATGTGTGATCTGCGGTTTGGGTGTTGCCATGCTGCCGCTTATGACCGTACGGAACGAGCTGGAAGCAGGCAAATTGCGCGGCATTCCGTGGGATAATGCACTTGGCAGCACATCAACACTCGTGTCCTATCATAAGCAAAGGTGGCTCTCACAGGCAGCGCGGGTGTTTCTGGAGATGACAAGGGAGCAGGCGAAGGGGTGGACTTGAAGCAGGAAGAGTGAAGGGGATGATCCCGGAGGCGCGATGAAAGGCGCACCTTCGGAATCATCCCCTGTTCTCACTTACAGCACGAACAGGAATACACTCAAGAAGTGGGCCAGCGTGCCAAGCAGAATAAAAATATGAAAAATCTCATGGAAGCCCATGTGCTTAAATTCAAGGAACTTTGGCTTCACCGCATAGATGACACCGCCGATGGTATAGAAGATGCCGCCCAGTATAAGAAGGAATAAGCCGCCGCCGGCCAGTGCCTTTGCAAGCGGGCCTGCCGCAAATACAATCATCCATCCCATCAGAATATAAAGGACAGTGGACAGCCAACGGGGACAGTTAAACCATACCATTTTAAAGACAACTCCGAATATGGCTGTACAAGCAATCACCGAGAAAAGTGTCCAGCCTGTCAGCCCGTTCAGGCTGATCAGGCAGAAGGGAGCATAAGAGCCGGCAATCAAGATGAAAATCATGGAGTGATCGAGTCTTCTTAAGAAAGCAATCACTTTATCCCGGGCAATCACCATATGGTAGGTGGCGGATGCCGCATACAGCAGAATCATACTGATGCCAAATACAGTGACAGCTGCAATGGCAATAGCCGACGGTGTAGTCATGGCAGCTTTGATTACCATGGCCAACAACGCCGCAAAGGAAAGAATGGCGCCGGCCAAGTGCGTCAGTCCATTGATTGGCTCGCGAATATATTGATTCATAAAAAGACCTCCATCACCTTATGTAGTTTTTGTTACTACTTATAATGATATATGTATTCTGTGCAGTAGTCAATCATTACAGTCTATGATACGATCAGCATGTGAACAAAATTTGAAAACAGGGGTTTTAATGTGGGCGAGATTGAGAAAATCATGAGAGAATTGGACGTCGACAGTCAGCTGGAGCTGGAGGATATCCCGAATTTGGATTTGTATATGGATCAAGTCATTCAGCTGTTTGAGAACAAATTCAAGGATGCCAAACGGACCGGCGAGGAAAAAATTTTAACGAAAACGATGATCAATAACTACGCAAAGGGAAAGCTGTTTTTTCCGATTAGAAATAAAAAGTACACCAAAGAGCATTTAATTCTGATCAGCTTGATTTACCAGCTGAAGGGAGCTCTGTCCATCAATGATATTAAGGCGCTGCTGAGCCCCATGAATGAAAAAGTGACGGAGAACGAAATTGACCTGGAAGAAGTATACGGCGGCTATCTGCAGCTGGCTGCCCAAAATGCAGCGGCATTCAAAGAGGATCTGCAGGTGCGCGCCGCGGCGGCAGAGCAACAACAGCTGCCGGAGGTGCTGCTGACCGCCTCACTTGTTCATATGAGCAATCTGTACCGCCGGGCTGCGGAAAAGCTGGTGGATCGGCTGGAGCAAAAATAATTTTTGCTGACAGGTTTAAATACAGAATGGGCGGGTCATAATAAGTACGCAAGATGAAAATTGCAATTTTATGTACTTGTTACATGCTAGGAGGCAACAACAATGGAACGTGGTAAAGTAAAGTGGTTCAACAGCGAAAAGGGTTTTGGATTCATCGAGCGTGAAGGCGGCGAGGATGTGTTTGTTCATTTCTCCGCGATTCAGGGCGAAGGCTACAAGTCACTCGAAGAAGGCCAGGAGGTTACTTTCGACATCGAAAATGGCCAGCGTGGACCACAAGCGACAAACGTGCAAAAAGTATAATTGTCGACATGTCAGACAGACCCGATACAGGGTCTGTTTTTTTATTTGCCGAAAGCGGTCGCGACATGTAAAAAAGTGTTCAATGAAAGATCTGTTTATATGAACTATATCCTGTATAGTATAAAGTGAGTAATCACTCACTTGTGAGGAGCTGAGAGGATGAAAGCGGCAATTGCAGTCAAGCGGGTAAGCAAGCACTTTGGGAAGAAGGAAGTACTGAACCATGTGGATCTGACGGTGGAGGAGGGCCAAATTTATGGGCTGATTGGGCCGTCCGGCTCCGGGAAGACCACTCTTGTCAAGCTGATTGTCGGCATGGACCGGCCGACACAAGGCGCGGTGGAGGTGCGCGGCACCTCAGTCCCGGATTTGGGGCTGCTGCAGGAAATCGGCTATATGGCACAATCAGATGCCTTATATCCGGAGCTGACCGGCCGGGAAAATTTGGCCTTCTTTGCCGCTTTGTTCGGGTTGAACAGGGCTGCGCAGAAGGAACGGATTTCGTATGCAGCCGGGTTGGTCAATCTGAAAGAGGACCTTGGCAAGCGGGTCTCAGCTTACTCCGGCGGCATGAAGCGCCGTCTCTCCCTGGCAATCGCACTCATTCAAAATCCGAGTGTGCTCGTGCTCGATGAGCCGACTGTCGGCATTGACCCGGAGCTGCGGCTCTCCATTTGGGAGGAGCTGAAGCGGCTGAGGAGTGAGGAAGGGAAAACAATTTTGGTGACGACACATGTTATGGATGAGGCGGAAAAATGCGACCGTCTGGCCATGGTCCGGGACGGCAGCATCCTGACGAGCGGCACACCGCAGGAGCTGAAGGAGCGGTATGGCGTAGGAGAACTGGAGCAGGTATTTCTGATGGCGGGAGGCGGCAAGCATGCGGACAGCGGCGCTCATTAAACGAATTTGGCGGCAAATCGGGCGGGATAAGCGGACGCTGGCGCTGCTGTTTTTGGCGCCCTTGCTTGTGCTCACTCTCATGCACTTTCTGTTCAACAGCAGCGCGGTGGACCCGAAGCTTGGTGTAGTGGGGGCAGACAGTGCTCTGGTGGAAAAGCTGAAGGCTGCTGATTTGGACGTTACAACTTACAACACTGAGAAAAGCAGCAACGACATCTTGAAGGAAGAGAAGCTGGATGGCTTGCTGAAAATAGAAAACGGCAAAACAGAGCTGACCCTGTATAATACAGACCCGACCAAGAGCAAGCAGCTGCAGATGAAGACGCAGCAGATTCTGGCCGCCTATATGCAGCAGGTGCAGGCGGCAAAAATGAAGCAGGCTGTGCCGCAGCCGCCGCAAATGGGAGTGGAGTATGTATACGGCAACAAGGATACCTCTTTCTTTGATGTGTTCAGCCCGATTCTGGTCGGCTTCTTTGTCTTCTTTTTCGTTTTCTTGATTTCAGGCATCGGCCTGCTGCGGGAGCGGGTCACCGGAACGCTGGAGCGCCTTCTGTCGACGCCGGTCCGCCGCTGGGAAATTGTTGCCGGATATCTGATTGGGTACGGTGCGTTGGCGGTTCTGCAAACAACAATTGTCGTCCTGTATGCCGTGAATGTGCTGGGCATTATTTTGGTCGGGTCCATTTGGAGTGTGATCGCAATCAATCTGCTGCTGGCCTTGGTGGCTTTGTCGCTCGGAATTCTCTTGTCGGCCTTTGCCGCTTCCGAATTCCAAATGATTCAGTTCATTCCGCTCGTGATTATTCCCCAGGTCTTTTTTACCGGGATTTTTCCGTTGGAGGGGATGCCGGTTTGGCTGCAGGCAATCGCGAAAATTATGCCGATGTACTACGGTGCTGAGGCATTGAAGGATGTCATGTACAAGGGAATGGGGCTGGCGGATGTATCGGGCAATTTGCTGGTGCTGGCAGGGTTCGCACTGCTCTTTATGATCCTGAATATCGTCGCCCTGAAAAAATATCGCAAGCTATAGGAAGGGGCAGGGCCTGTGTCATCCCATAATCTAATTGAAGCTGCACTTGCCCGGCTGCAGGTAAAGGGGAAGCAGACGGATAAGCAGCAGCAGATTCTTGATGCGGCTGTCCGGATTTTCGCGGAGAAAGGCTATGCGGCAGCCTCCACCAGCGAGATTGCAAAAGCGGCCGGCGTGGCAGAGGGAACGATTTTCCGGCATTATGGCACAAAGGAGAATCTGCTGCTTGCCGTGCTGGTGCCTTTCCTAATGGAAGCAGCGCCTGTTATTGCTGACGAACTGGTGCATGATGTGCTGATTCCGCCGCACGACAGCCTTGCATCCTTCCTTCGGGCACTCATTATAAATCGTTTGGCATTCCTGGAAGCAAACCGTGAAATCTTTAAGATTTTGGTGATGGAACTGCTGCATCGGGATGACCTTCGCCAGCAGTTCTTCGGGATGTTCCAGAAGCGCGTCCTGAAGCATTTGTATACTGTCATTGAGGTGTATCGGGAGCGCGGCGAAGTGGCAGATATACCGGCTGAAGCAATCGTGGAGCTGGCGGGAACATATCTGTTCGGTTATTTTTTCTCCCGGTTTGCCCTGCTTCCGGGGCAGCCGCTGAACCATGAAGCGGAGGCTGATCGGATGGTTGGCTTTATCCTGCGTGGAATTGGCGGGTAAGCAGTCTGTCCAGATTGAATGATGATACGCAAATTCCCCGGCTGCATAAGCCGGGGAATCTTGCTTTAGGCGTTCAAATCCCACATGCCGGATGCATGCTCGTTCGGCATATCAGGCAGCTCCGGTACTGGATATCCCTGCGGAGGCTCTGTAACCATGAGTTCGCCCCCGTTGCGGCTTGGTGTTGTGCCGCTGTAAATCTCGCCAATGCGGGTCGGGTCCAGGCGGAAGTTGAACTGCGTATTATGGAAGCCCATTTCCACATACTTGCGGCATTCCGGATATTTGTTCAAATCATAGTTTGGCACAGGGAACAGCTTGCCCCATTGAACGCCCAGAGTTTCCAGCGCCTTCGCAAAGGCATTCTGGTGGGCATTGTCGCGCACCATCAGGAAGGCGATGGTTTCGCGGAGTGTTTTGTTGGAGCTCATTTCGTAAATACGGGACTTTTGCAGTACGCCGGTAGACTCCAGCATGACGTTGTTCAGCAGGTTCGCCACGAGATTGCCGTGGTCGTATACCCAAGAGCCGTTCCAAGGGTTGCCGCCGGCATCAACCGGCAGGGAAGCCTTCGCGCCGATAATATAATGGTGCGGATTGGCGTGTTTTACCACATCATCAAGCGGTGCGCCATCGGCTGCCATATTCCCCGGCATTTCGCCGCCGGACTCATTCAGCAGCTGATTGATCGTTGTTTGGACCAATTCAACATGGCTCAGCTCCTCCAGGAAAACGCCGCGGATCAAGTCGCGGTATTGCTTGGCTTTTCCGCGGAAGTTGGCGCTTTGGAAGGAGAATTGCATCAGTGTGCGCATTTCGCCGAACTGGCCGCCGAGCGCTTCCTGCAGTACCTTGGCTGCCGCCGGGTCCGGCTTGTCCGGTACAATTATGTTAATGAGCTCTTCTTTGTAATAGTACATAGGCTATCCCTCTTTTCTGATAATGATGGTATGGAATACCTCTTATAGTGTTCGCCTTTTCCTCCGATTCAAGCGTCGGGAATTCCTTACAAAACCTTGTCCTTTGACAAGTGGATAGAAGTTCCTCTAGCATGATACATGAGATGATTATGCATGCTGATACTAACAGCATAAGCAGAAATGATGAAAAGGAGAGGTTTCATGCTGACAGCAAATGCCATTGGCATATTAAAGGATAAAATACAGCTCATTCGCCCAAAGGAGGATCAGGCCATTTATTTGGTCGGCCCGGTCAAGCTGCCGGTTAATCTATACGGCGAAACAAAGATTTTTCAGTGGTACTGCTGGCTCGAATGCGGTGAAGTGACGGAGGATGTGGAGCGTATCGTGGAAAAGCTGTCCTCGGTCAACCTGGCTGAAATGCAGCAGTCCAGTGTGCTTGTCTACGGTGATTTCGAGAATGCGGAGGAAGCCATTATCCGTATGCACAGCATCTGCCACACAGGTGATATTTTCGGCAGCAAGCGCTGCGACTGCGGCTATCAGCTGAAAAAGTCCATGCAGCTTATTACCGAGTTTGGCACAGGGGCGCTGTTCTATCTCGCCAACCATGAAGGGCGCGGCATCGGCTTGTTCAGCAAGGCGCTGGCCTATGTGCTGCAGGAGAATGGTCTGGATACAGTGGAGGCAAATCTGGCGCTCGGCTTTGTCGATGATGCCCGTAATTATGACGATGCCATTGAAGTGCTCAAGGCGCTGCGCTCCAAGCCGGTAACGTTGATGACCAATAACCCGCGCAAGCTGGAGGCGCTGCAGCAGGCAGGCTTGAATGTGTCTGAACGCCAGCCGCTTTGGGGCGACGTGTCCGAGTTCAACGAGAAATATCTGCAGACAAAAATCAAGCGCTCCGGCCACCTAAAGGGAGGCCATCCGGATGAATGAGCATGAGCATTATATGCGCCTGGCGCTGGATAATGCCCGTGCGATGAAGGGACAGACGGACCCGAACCCGCTGGTGGGGTCTGTTATTGTGAATGACAGCCGCATTGTCGGGTTTGGCGCACATATGAAAGCGGGGGAGCCGCATGCCGAGATTCATGCGCTCCGTATGGCGGGCGAGAAGGCGCGGGGCGGCACAATCTATGTGACGCTGGAGCCGTGCTCGCATCATGGCCGGACCGGCCCATGCGCGGAGGCCATTGTGCAGGCAGGCTTGAAAAAGGTGGTTGTGGCAGCGTTGGACCCGAATCCCCTTGTAGCTGGACGCGGCATTGAAATCTTGCGCAACGCCGGCATTGAAGTGGAAACAGGCATTCTGGAGGAAGAGTCCCGCAGAATGAATGAGGTTTTCAATAAATATATTGTCTCGAAGCTGCCGTTTGTCACCCTGAAATCTGCGGTAACCTTGGACGGCAAGATCGCGACAGCCTCCTCCGACAGCAAATGGATTACCTCCGAAGCCGCCCGCCGGGAAGTGCATGAAATGCGAAACGAAAACAGCGGCATTCTGGTCGGTGTCAGCACGGTGATTCACGATGATCCGGAGCTGACATCCCGCATTCCAAACGGGCGCAATCCCATCCGGATTATCCTGGACTCCACGCTGCGCATTCCCCTCGCAGCAAAGGTGGTAACAGACGGGCAGGCGCCAACCTGGGTTTTCACAACAGAGCGGCACGATACAGACAAGCGGCATGCGTTGGAGACGGCGGGTGTCAAGGTGTTTGTGACCAAGGGAGAGCAGCATGTAGATCTGCAGGAGGCAATGGAGATTCTGGGGCAGAGCTTTGTTTCCTCGGTCCTGCTGGAGGGCGGCGGTGAAATCAACGCCGCATTTCTGGAGCAAAGGCTGATTGATAAGCTCGTTTTGTATATTGCGCCCAAGGCCATCGGCGGCAAACTGGCGCCAAGCTTTTTGGAGGGCGTTGGCGCAGAGAAGATGAAGGATGCAATTGAGTTTACCGATGTATCAATGACGCAGGCCGGCAAAGACTTCAAATTTACAGGATATCCTGTATACCGGGAGGCCTAAGATGAAGCTTGGCTTTGATATTGATGATACCTTGATTAATCTGCGGGAGCATGCCTTTCATTTGTACAATAGGAAGCTGAACCAAAATGTCGGCTTGGATGTGTTTCACGGGCTGAAAACATTGGAGATTCATGAGGCATTCGGTCTGACGAAGGAGGAAGGCGGCCGGATGTGGCGTGATTCCATGGAAGAGGTGTACTTTACCGACTGTCCCCCGTTTCCGTATGCGGTCGAAGTGCTGCGGGAGCTGGAGGAGCAGGGGCATGAAATCTATTACATCACTGCGCGCCCGAAGGAACATGGCGAACGGACCAAGCAGTGGATGAAGGATAACGGCTTTCCTGTTCGTGATGACCGGTTCTATTACGGCATGAAGGATGAAGAGAAGCTGCAGATTATCGGGCAGCTTGGGCTCGATTATTACTTTGATGATAAGCCGCGGGTGCTGGAAACATTGATGGATCAGCAGCTGAAGGTGTACGCCAAAAGCAATTCCTACAATCAGCACCTACATATTCCGCGCATCACCTGCTGGTCGGAGCTGAAGGGAATCTTGGAAGGGTAGAGAAAAAGGGAGGCGGCTGCCTCCCTTTTTCTTATACATGCAGGAATTTCACGCAAACCGGGTCTGGCACCTGCACATCAGACTGCAGCAGACGGAGCTTTCCTGTTTCAGCATCACGCGCGAATAAAACGAGGTTGCTGGACTCTTGGTTCGCCGCAATGACAAATTGCTCCGTAGGGTCCAACACGAAATCACGCGGCCAGTGGCCTTCTGTGGATACATGCTCCACGAATGTCAGTTCACCAGAGTCCTGATTCACGCTGAAGACTGCAATGCTGTCATGTCCGCGGTTGCCGGCATAGACGAAGCGGCCGTCGGCAGAGATGTGGATGGCGCTTCCTTGGTTGTTGGCTGTAAAATCAGCCGGCAGTGTGGAAACGTACTGCTTCTCCGTGAAGCTGCCATCAGCCGGATTGTAGGAAACAGCGATTACGGTAGAGCCGAACTCTGTCATGATATATGCATATGTGCCGTTTGGATGGAAGACGATATGTCTTGGGCCGCTTCCCGGCTTCACAGAGAATCGGCTCGCCTCTGTGAGGTTGCCGTTATAGGAGCGGTACGAGAAAACAGTATCTGTGCCAAGGTCAACCGCGACCACATACTGCCCGTCCGGCGTGAATCCGGCATAGTGGGCATGCGGCTTTTCCTGGCGCGGGTCCGGTCCGGAGCCGGCGTGCTCCATCACAGAAACAGCGGGGCTTACAGAGCCATCCTCCTGGACAAGATAAGATTCAATAGTGCCCTTATGATAGTTGGCCGTCACCACCGTTGTGTTTTCCTTGTCAGTGCTGATATGGCAAGGCGGGGAACCGGCTGAGGTTTGTGTGTTCAGCGCTGTCAGCGTGCCATCCTGCAATGTGTAGGAGGACACGCCGCCTTCGTCTCCCTGCTTGACAACTGCATACACATAGCGGTTGTCAGAGCTGATGGTCAGGTATGTAGGATTGTCCAGCTTCGCGGCTGTCTGCACATGGCCGATTTTGCCGGCGGCGGTGTCGAGGGTGAAGGAGTAGATGCCTTCACTGTCACCTTTTGTGTAGGTACCGATGTAGCCGTGGAAAAGGTTCTGCGTCATAGGTAGATGCTCCTTTTGTGAAAATGTTCTCATGTTCCATTATAGCCTAATATTCCCCATAGAAAATGCATGTTTCTGCAATTCTATATCAGATTGACAGATATAATTCGAGAAAGTATAATAGCTTACATAAAGTAATTAACTTATTTATTTTTTAAAAGGAGAGAAGCAGATGAAATTTCATCAGTATCCACATGCATTTGTCAGTCATGCTCGTCTTAATGTGCAAAATCTGCAGCGTTCCCTTCGGTTTTATCAGGAAGTCATCGGATTGCGCATCTTGGAGCAGTCCAATCATGAAGCATCTTTAACTGCAGATGGAAAAACAGCGCTTCTTACCCTGGAACAGCCGGCGGATGTGCTGCCAAAGCAGCCGCGCGCAACAGGGCTGTACCACTTTGCTCTGCTGCTGCCGAACCGTGCTGAGCTTGGAAAGGCACTTCGCCATTTGCTTCATACGGGTTGGCCGCTGCAGGGCGCATCCGATCATCATGTGAGCGAGGCCATTTATCTTGGGGATCCGGATGGAAACGGAATTGAGATCTATGTCGACCGCCCTGCGGAAGCTTGGAAATGGGAAGGCGACCATGTCTTTATGACAACAGTGGGCATGGACGCAGAAGGTGTGCTGGCAGAAGCTGATGAGTCGCCATGGGAAGGGCTGCCTGCAAGCACCATTATGGGGCATATTCATCTTCATGTATCTGACCTGCAAGAAGCGGAACAGTTCTATACAAAGGGTCTTGGCATGGATGTCGTTCTGCATTATGGCAGCCAGGCGCTCTTTGTTTCCTACGGGCGTTACCACCACCATATCGGCCTCAACACGTGGAATGGAGTTGGGGCGCCTGCGCCGGCCCGGAACAGTGCGGGGCTGCAATGGTATACACTTGTGCTTCCGAGTGAGGAAATGAGAAAGCAGGTTGTCCGGCAGCTGCAGGCCATTGGTTCCCCGGTAACCGAGGAGAACGGCCGCTTCTTTACAGAGGACCCGGCCGGGAACCGTATTTTGCTGCATGTATAGGATTGCGGAGGATGCCTGATTTGGGCATCCTCATTTTTTAGGGGGAGAAAGTCAGGAAAATGAAGCGAAACCTGGCAGTAAAAGCTATAATAGAGATGTAAAAGGATATGATGATGTGATGAGAGGACAGGGGATTGCATGGAGAAGTATATTGCCTTTGATATCGGGGGAACAAAGGTGAAGCATGGACTGGTATTGGCCGATGGCACCATTATACATAAAGGAAGCTACCGGACTGACTGTGACAGTCTGGAGATATTTCTGGCTGATATGCTCAGGGTTATAGAGGAATATGGCCAGGAGGAGGCAGCGGGGATTGCGATCAGCATGCCTGGTTTTATTAATGTGGACACGGGCTATGCAGAGTGGGCCGGAGCAGTAGCTGCTTTGCAAGGCCAGAATTTGAAGCAATTGCTCGTAGAACGGACTTCCTTGCGGGTTGAGATTGAAAATGACGGAAACTGTGCCGCTTTGGCTGAGAAATTGAATGGAAATGCAGTGGAGTGCCGGAATTTCATCTGCCTGACCATCGGCACAGGGATTGGCGGGGGCATCTTCGTCAATGACCAAATCGTGCATGGCCACCGCTTCCGGGGCGGCGAATTTGGTTTTATGTTTACCCAAGCAAGTGACACAAATAAAGACAGCATGCATGACAATGCTTCTACTGCTGCTTTGATCAAGAAATATAAGGAATATAAAGGAATTGAAACTCCGGTAGAAGGTGCGGATGTGTTCGCAGAGGCCTACCGTGACGAAGAGGTAAAGCGTATTCTCGATCAATGGTACAGCAGCCTGAGCTACGGGATTTACAATCTGGCGGCAACGCTGAACCCGCAGAAGATTTTAATCGGCGGCGGCGTCAGCGCAAGGGAGGAAATTGCAGCGGAGCTTACCACAAAATTGGAAGCGCTGCCATATTGGGAGATGCTGCAGGTGCCGCTGCAGGTCTGCAAGCATCGGAATGATGCCGGGCTTCTGGGGGCGGTTTGCCATTTCCAGCGCACAAGCACGCAGGATAATTGAAGTATGCCGGTTATAAATGAGTACGCTTTTTCACAATTATCACGTATACTATGATTCGGACAAAAGTGGAGGGGTGTCATTGGAGTATTCATCAATTCAGACAAAGAAGATTTATGAGCAGATTTTTGATATTATTCATCAACGGATACAGGAAGGTTCTCTGAAGCCTGGGGACAAGCTTCCGTCCTCCTGGCAGCTTGCGGAACAGTTCCAGGTCGGGCGTTCGGCGGTCCGCGAGGCGCTCAGCGCGCTGCGGGCCAGAGGCTTGATTGAGGTTCGCCAGGGCGAAGGAACCTTTGTCAAGGCTCCGGAACCGGCAGCCGCAGCCATGCCGCTGCATCAGATGCTCCTAATGAAGCATCAGGACCTGATGGACTTGCTGGAAGTGCGCAAAGTGCTGGAGGTAGGTGTAGTAAGAGGGGCTGCCCTGCGGCGGACGGACGCAGACTTGGCAGTGATGAAAGCATGGCTGGACGAGGGACAACAGCACCTTGGCGACGAAAAAGCCAGTGAATGGGCTGACCTGCAGTTTCATATGGCTATGGCGAAGGCCGCCCACAACAACACCCTGCTGGAGTTGATGAACCGGGTGCTTGAGGCGGTCCATGAAACACGGCGCGTCGCTTTACACGGAGAACGGGCAACTGCGGAAGATTTGGTGCAGCAGCATCAGGATATCTTTGCGGCCATTGCCCGCCAGGATGTGCAAGGGGCAGAAGAAGCGCTGCTGCGGCATCTGGAAGGAGTCAAGCGCGTGCTGGACCATTTTTCGAAAGAGCTGTCGTAAGAGACAGCTCTTTCCTGGCATGAAAGAGAAGAACGTTCCTGTCCCAAGGCGATGCCGTACCTTCGAAGCCTATAGGGAAGGGCTTTATAATATGCGAGAGAGAAGCATTATAAAGCGTGCCCAGGAAGAAACATCTGAACCGGCAATAGTTCAAGCTAAGGGAAAGTTCTGCAGGCTTCACAAAGCTTTCTGCTTTTTTTATATGCTCCGGAAGGAAACCGAACGCACACGGGGAATCATACAGATAGATTTGCACAATGAATTTGCTCTTTCAGCTTCTGCAGCCGGCTTCGTGCTGAAACCATTCAAGCACAACAAACTGACGCTTCATACGTATGCCTCCTTATATTCATGCCGGCTCTGGGCGGATTACTTTCCGCTGCCGTTTCTATAGCATGAAGAGATGTTACTTTCATTTGATTTGAAAATGATTCTCATTTTTAAATGAGGAGCTTGAAAGGAAGGAACTTAAGTGAGAGAAATAAACCCAAACGAGCTGTCAGAACGTGAAAACTATAAGCTGCTGATTGGCAGCATTATCCCGCGGCCGGTGGCCTTGGTGACCACCCTCTCTGAGGAGGGTGTGTTAAATGCGGCGCCGTTCAGCTATTTCAGCATTGTTGCATCCAACCCGCCGCTGATTTCGGTGTCAGTGCAGCGGAAGGGGAAAGAGATGAAGGATACAGCCCGCAATGCGATAGCAAAAGGAGAATTTGTCGTCCATATCGGGGATGAAGCATATGTGGAAGCATTAAATAAGACAAGTGCGAGCCTGCCTGGTGATGAAAGTGAAGTTGACTTTGCAGGATTGACTCCTGTGCCGAGCAAGGAAATTGCGGTGCCCGGCCTTGGAGAAGCTGGCATCAGAATGGAATGTGTGCTCGAACAGGCAATCCAGCTCGGCGGGAACGGGGAGAGTCCGGCCTGTGACCTGCTGATTGGCCGTGTGGTGCAATATCATGTCCGGGAAGATTTGTATGAGAACGGGCGCATTGATGCGGCTGCGCTGCGCCCGATTGGCCGTTTGGCAGGCAATACGTTTGTAAAGCTGGGAGAAACCTTTGATTTGCAGCGTCCGCTGTGACGCAAGGAAGCTTCAGGGATATCCGGCAAGCTGGTTACAGCTTCGTCCGGATGTCCCACAGCTCCGGAAAAAAGCGGTGGTCCAATACCTTCTTCAGATAGGATACTCCGGATGAGCCGCCCGTGCCGGTTTTATGTCCGATAATCCGCTCAACCGTCTTCATATGGCGGAAGCGCCACTGCTGCATACAATCCTCTACATCCACCAGCTTTTCGGCCAGCTGATACAGGTTCCAATACGCATTCACGTTATGATAGACAGCAATCCAGGCTGCTTCCACACTGGCATCAGCTGTATACGGCCGGGTAACATCCCGCTGCAAAACGGTCTGGTTGATGGAGAATCCGTTCCGGGCCAGCGCCCCAATGGCGGCATCATACAGGCTGGGCGCGCGGAAAGCCTCCTGCAGCCGGGCTTGCAGAGCCGGGTCTTTTTCATAGATTTTCAGAATGTGCGGGGACTTATGTCCGAGGACAAATTCAATCAGGCGGTGCTGATAGGATTGAAAGCCCGAGGATTGTCCCAGCTCGCTGCGGAATTCCAAATACTCGGCCGGAGTCATGGTGGCGAGTACGTCCCAGGATTGGATGAGCTGTGCCTGGATGCGGGAGACACGTGCCAGCATTTTGAAGGCCGGAGAAAATTGGTCCCGGCTGATACAGGCAACAGCTCCATCCAGCTCGTGCAAGGTCAGCTTCATCCAAAGCTCACTCACCTGGTGAATAATGATAAACAACATTTCATCATGATGCCCGGACAGCCGGTTTTGGCTGGACAAAATGGCATCCAACTGCAGATAATCCCCATATGTCATGCGTTCCCGAAAGTCAGTGTGAAGACCAGGCTCCTCTTGCTCTGCCATAAGCGCTCCCCCTTTTAGTTCACTATATGGGAGACAAACAAAAAAATGCCCGGCACAATGGCCGGGCTGCGTGATTTATTTAAGGGAGCGGCCGAAGCTGCCTTCGAATACAGATTCCTTCGTGGCGCGGCGCTGCGAAGGCTGTTCGCGTTCCCGCAGCTGCTCCGGCAGTGCTTCCGGGGTGCCTTGATAGCCGATGGCAACAAGTGCGTCAATTTCATAGGTTTCCGGGATATTCAGCACCTCTCTCGCTTTGGCAAAGTCGATGCCTGTCATCGGATGCGTGATAAGGCCTTTGTGCACAGCCTCCAAAGCCAGGAATCCCCAAGCTGCTCCTGCATCAAAGCTGGCGGAGCGGTTTTCGCCATGCTCTGTTACTTTCTCGGAAATAATGAGCGCGAATGCCGGCACCGGCTTGCACCACAGCATGTTAAATTCGCCAATGAAGGAGTGGAACTTCTCGCGTGCTTCTTGTGTATGGGCAAGAATAAAACGCCAAGGCTGGCGGTTAAAGGCGGATGGTGCCCAGCGTGACGCTTCAAACAGGCTGAGAAGAATGTCCTCCGGCACCTCCTGTGTGGAGAAGGAACGCGGTGACCAGCGATTCAGAAAGACCGGATTAATGTCGTAAGCGGATTGGCGACTTGCATTTGTCTGTACAGACATAGGATAACCTCCTTACAAAAGTATAGTGTCTTTTTATTGTAGCGTGTGTTTTATGTGTATTCCAAACATATGAACTTTTGACTATTGGGATTTATGGTTGGGTTGTGTTTTCCAATTGAAGGCAGCCGCCCGCTTTGCTATAATGCAAGGAAGAGAAAAGCTGCATACAGTTTTCTAGGGTTCCGCAGCAGTGGCTGGCCTGGTCCGAGAGAAAACGCACAGGGTGCCTGTGTCACACGGAGGGACAAAAGCCCGGGAGGATATCAAGGATATCTTTCCGGGCTTTTTTGCGGCACCTCTTTGAAAGGGAGGAGATTTCATGAACAGAGAATGGGCAAAGGTATTTTTTGCTGCTTTTTTTGAAGTGGGCTGGGTCGTGGGGCTTAAGCATGCTGATACGATATGGGAATGGACCGGGACTGCGATTGCGATTGCAGTGAGCTTTTATATGCTGATCATGGCAGGGAAACGGCTGCCGGTCGGGACGGTGTATGCAGTATTTGTCGGGCTTGGCACAGCCGGGACAGTCCTTGCAGAAATTGTGTTGTTTCAGGAGCCGATGAAGCTCATCAAGCTTCTGCTGATTGGCATTTTGTTAATCGGGGTGGTTGGACTGAAGCTGGTGACCAAAGAAGAAGGGGGAGAAGCATAATGGCATGGTTGTATCTGGTGCTTGCCGGTTTGTTTGAGATGATGGGCGTTGTGATGATTAGCCGGCTGCATCGCGACCGCAGCTGGAAATCCCTTTTGCTGCTGGGAATCGGATTTGGCGCAAGCTTCGGCTTCCTGGCGTTGGCGATGAAATCGCTGCCGATGGGAACTGCCTATGCGATTTGGACCGGCATCGGTGCTTCCGGCGGCGCAATTTTGGGAATGGTGCTGTATGGGGAGCCGCGCAGCGGGCTGCGCATCCTGTTCATTTCGCTTGTGCTGGGATCCGCTGTCGGGCTGAAGCTGGTTTCTTGAGAGAAATCTAGTTACAGAAAAAACAACGGAGGAGCTGACAATCAGTTCCTTTTTTGTTGGCTTCCTGGCGTGAAACAATAGGCGATTGTGGTGAAACAAAACCAGCACAAATGAAACAAAACAGAATTGTTTCCCCGGCGGGAGTGCAAGCAGTGAAACAAAAAGTCCAAAAAATGAAACAATCCCTGTTGAATGCCTTGGCTGCCCCATCAGTTTTATCATGGCATGCAAGTAATGGCGCGATTTTGTTGAGCCAGTATCCGTCTGAACCAGCCCTGCGGGAAATTCGGCTGAAAATAGACCATCACTGAAGTCCCTAATTGCACCGGGCTTCAGTAATGGTCTATTTTCTTTAAGCACCGGATAATGGCGGTTGAAATGGCAGATAGATAGAAACCTTTGTTCCTGTGCCAACTTTGCTTTCAATGTGCATCCGCCCGCCGTGGGACTCGACAATTTTGAAGGTGGTCAGCATGCCAAGCCCGGTGCCTTTCTCCTTTGTTGTGTAGAAGGGGAGGCCGATTTTGTCCAGCAGCTCGGCCGGAATGCCGCAGCCTTCATCTTGAATTTGGACACAGATGCTTTCTGCATCATATTGCTGCAGGGTAATGCGTATGCAGCCGCCCTCAGGCATGGCCTCAATGGAGTTTTTAACAAGGTTAATGAAGACTTGCTTCAGCTGATTGCCGATGCACTGCACGGGAGGAAGCACTTCGCAATCGGCTTCCAGAGTAACTTTATTCATGAGCGCCTGGGAACTGAGCAGCAGCATAACATCTTCCACAATATCCTGTACGCTTTCCAGGCGGAATTGTTGTGCCTGCGGCTTGGCCAGCAAAAGCAATTCTCCTGTGATGGCTTCAATGCGTGTGATTTCTGATTCCATAATGTGGAAATAGTTGGTGCTGCTGTCTTCGGCAGATGTCCGCATCAGCTGCAGGAAGCCCTTCAGGGAGGTGAGCGGATTGCGGATTTCATGGGCAATGGATGCAGACAGCTGTCCGACGGCCGTCAGCTTTTCAGAGCGCACAAGGCGGTCTTCCGTTTGCTTTTGTATGGTCACATCCTTGGCAATGCCATAAACACCGACAATCTCCCCGTCTACAATAATCGGGATGTTTGTAACACGTACATGAATCACATGGCCATCCTTGTGCCGGGCCTTTACTTCATAATGCTGGGTAATCCCGTTGGCAGCCAATTCATAATGGTGGATGGTCCGCTCTAAATCCTCCGGCGCCACAAGAAGCGTAAAGGAGGATTGCAGCAGCTCTGCCTCACTGTAGCCGAACATTTTCTCCATGGCCGGATTGACGCTTAAGTAGTTACCCTGCAGGTCAAAGGAGTATACGGCATCGGGATTCTGTTCAAAGAGGGAACGGTAATGCTGTTCGTTTTGCGCAGAAGCCAGCCTTTGGTCCGTAATATCCTTAAAGAAAACAGACAGTCCATTTTCGCAGGGATACGCCCTGACATCAAACCAAGCATCAAGCGGCGGAAAATACGCATCGAAGGTGACAGCTGTTTGCGCGGACATGGCTTTATGGTATTGTTTATAAAACGGCAACGCAGATGCGGCCGGAAACTCGGCCCAAATATTTTTGCCGCATATGTCAGCATGGTCACGAAACAGCAGGCGGCCGGCCTCTGCATTCATGTAAGTAAAATTCCAATCCCGGTCCAATGCAAAAAATCCATCAGTAATGCGGTCTAAGATTTCCAATGCGTTGATTTGCGGAATGATCATGAAGCAACCCTCGCCTTATTGTTAGACTTTTAGGTAATATTCTCTTTTTTTACAAGGAATTCCTCCCCGAAACCAGGGGAGTTTTGCAATAATATTATTTTAAAAATATGATTACTGATAAAAAAGGAGCATGAAACATGATTCGCTTTGGAACAATCGGTACGAATTGGATTACGGATGCCTTCCTTCAGGCGGCAAGAGAGGTGCCCGGGTTTGCGCTTGCCGCAGTGTATTCCCGCAGCCGGGAAACGGCAGAAGCATTTGCAGCCAAGCATGAGGCTGCCCTGGTTTTCACAGATATGGAGAGCATGGCAGCCAGCAAAGAAATTGATGCCGTATATATTGCCAGCCCAAATTCTCTGCATGCCGAACAGGCTGTGTTATTCATGAAGCACGGCAAGCATGTGCTTTGTGAAAAGCCTCTGGCATCAAATGAAGCGGAGGCAAGGCTGATGACGGAAGCGGCAAAGGAAAATGGGGTGCTGCTGATGGAGGCGGTAAAGTCCACTCTGCTGCCGGCTTTCGGGCTCATCCGGGAGAATCTGCATAAAATCGGGCCGGTCCGCCGGTACTTTGCGAGCTATTGCCAATATTCCTCGCGCTACGATGCCTATAAGCAAGGAACCATCTTGAATGCATTCAATCCAGCCTTCTCCAACGGGGCACTGATGGATATCGGGGTATATTGCCTGTATCCGCTCGTTGTTTTGTTCGGGAAGCCTGATACAGTAAAGGCAAGCGGCCTGGTTTTGCAATCCGGCGTGGACGGGGAAGGCAGCATGGTAATGCAATATCCGGAGATGGACGCGGTTGTCATGTACTCCAAAATTACGGATTCCGCCTTGCCGTCGGAAATTCAAGGGGAGAACGGAAGCATCAGGATTGACCGGATCCATACCCCGGAAAAGGTGGAGCTTCGCTATCGCAACGGGGAGGTCGAGGATTTAACCAGCCTGCTGCAGCGGCCGGCCATGTATTACGAAACAGCGGAGTTTATCCGGCTGATTCAGATGGGTGAGCGGGAGTCTGCTGTCAATTCCCATCAGGCTTCCTTGATTACCGTGGGAATCATGGACGAGGCCCGAAAGCAAATGGGGATTGTGTATCCAGCTGATCGCAAGAGATGAGACATAAAGAAAGGACTGACCCACAGAGTCAGTCCTTTCTTTATGTCTGTTTGTGAGGGGCGCATCCGTTTAATAGATGCGCTGCCGATTTTCAGCATGGGAGGAGATGAGCAGCAGCACCGGCTCTTCGCCGATGTTGCGCACAAGATGCGGCACACTGGCATTCCAGGAAAAGGAGTCCCCCTCGCTCACAATGGCAATGTCATCGCCATGCCGGACCTCCAATGTGCCGCGCAGCACAAGATGGCACTCTTCTCCTTCGTGGACATTTTCCCGATTTTCGCGCGGAAAGCCCGGCGGAATCTCCACCAGTGACAGGCGCAATCCGCCTTGCTCTGCCACATGCTCAATTTTCAGTTGATCCCGGCCATACATGCTGTGCTGGCGCTCTTCCTTCTTTACAATGCTCAGCCGGTCCTTCTTTTCCAACAGAAAATAAGGCAGCGGCACATTTAAAAACTTGGCGATCAAGTCCAAGGTTGAAATGGAAGGAGAGGTTTTGTTATTTTCCACCTGGCTCATGAAGCCTTTTGACAAGCCCGTTCCTTCACAGATTTGCGCCAGGGTAAAGCCTTTGCGCAGCCGCACTTCGCGGATGGTTGCACCTACGTCCATACTGTTGCTCCTTTACTGCAAGTTTTTTCTCATCATTTTATTGTAACGAATTGACGGATGGAAGTCAGTTCTCTATAATAAGTTTTGTAATAAAAAATTAAGTTTTACCATTGTGAACAACAAGCGTGGGAACTCTTTTGCTTATTTTGTATGTAAGGGAGGCAGTTTGCTCTGGTTTTCACACATTTACATATTTGAGGAGGAATGAAATATGGCGTGGAAGAGTGAAATGAGCGCGTTGGTTTTACGGATTGTATTGGGAGCAACCTTTATTGTGCACGGATCAATGAAGTTCTCCAGCGGAATCAGCAATATTGCAGGCTGGTTCCAGAGCATTGGTTTGCCGAGCGTGCTTGCGTACGGTGTCGCCACGGTTGAATTGATCGGCGGAATTGCCATTCTTCTTGGATTGGGCACAAAGGTTGTTGCCGCTTTGCTTGCTTTGGTGATGGCCGGGGCCATTGTAAAGGTAAAGCTGGCAGCCGGTTTTACAGGAAATGGACAAGGAGCTGGCTGGGAGCTGGAGTTGGCGCTGCTGGCAATGGCAATCAGTCTGCTTGTAACAGGAGGAGGCACTTTTTCTGTGGACAGTATGCTGCGGAACAAGCGCGAGGTTCAGGCGAGCCGGTTTGTATAAGGGGGGAGGGACTGCAGATGCAGTCCCTTTTTGCCGTAAAATGCATACATATGGAAATGCTTTTTTATATTCACTTGGTGAAGGATTTGCTAGAATGGAAGATACATCGAATGTATGAGAAAGGAAATTGGGAATTTGAAAAAGTACCATATGTATGTATTGTTGTTTTGTGTCATGGTTGCCTGGGGATTCAATGTCATTGCGACGAAGCTGCTGGTGGCCGCATTTTTGCCGGTGACAATGACTGCTTTCCGTATTTTCACAGCAGGCTGCAGTGTGTTTATCGTGCTCTTTTTAATGAAGAAGGTGCGCCGGCTGACAAGGAGAGAGTTCCTCTATGTCGCATTTGGCGCATTGCTGAATGTGGTGGGGCATCATTATTTTCTATCAGTCGGGCTGTCCAAAACAACAGCTTCCAACGGCGGCCTGATTCTTGGGCTGGGGCCGCTGTTGACATCTATCATGGCAGTCATATTTCTGGGGAGCGCCATGTCGGTGCTTCGGGTAATCGGCATTGTGCTGGGGCTGTCCGGTGTTTCCTTCATTGTGCTTGAAGGCGGCGGGATAGCCGGTGTTTCCTTCGGAGATGTGGATGTATTTCTGGCAATCCTCCTGCAGGCCGCAAGCTTTATCCTGATTAAGAAAGCTTCAGAAACCTTGGATCCTCGTCTGATGACCGGATATATGCTGCTGATCGGTTCGGGCTTTTTGTTCGTATTGGGACTCTGGATGGAGCCGGATGGGCTGGCGCAGATGAAGCATGGCTCTCCGGGCATTTGGGCCGTATTCTTTGCTTCGGCAGTGCTCGCCACTGCTTTCGGGCATATGAGCTATAACTATGCGATTCAGGCGGTGGGGGCGGCGGAAGCATCTATCTTCTTGAATCTGACGCCGTTTTTCTCCCTGCTCGGGGCGGTAGTATTCCTGGGGGAAAAGCTGGTGTTTGCCCAGGTTGCGGGCTTTGTCATGATTTTGGGCGGTGTGCTTCTCGGCTCGGGTTCGGCAGAGGAGCTGTATTTGAACCGAAAGCGAAAGATGAGGGCAGCGGGATAAAATCCCGCCGCCTTTTTTAATGGCATTACACAAAGCTGTTCTTTCAATTTTACTAAGTCTGAATATTCAACCACCTTTTTCCGCCGGGCAACGGAAAAAGGTTATGTGTAGTTGAAAACGTTTGCAAATTAGAATAAAACTATCAAGAAGATCAAGCTGATAAGGAGGATAGCAAAAACCATCCTGTGCAGGCTGGTGAGAGGGCTCTCATTATAGCCGGACTGCAAAATATACTGAAAAAACTACTTTTATAGGAGGAACCGAAGATGAATATTTTATTGTGCTGTGCAGCAGGTATGTCTACAAGCTTACTGGTAACAAAGATGGAGAAGAGTGCCGCAGATCAAGGGAAGTCCTGCAAGATTTGGGCTGTTCCGGGCGATGCGGTGAAGAACCATATTAATGAGGCGGATGTACTGTTGCTGGGTCCGCAAGTGCGCTTTCTGCTGCCGCAGATGAAGAAGCTGGGTGCGGAAAAAGGTATTCCGGTAGATGTAATCAATCCTGTTCATTACGGTATGTGCAATGGTCCTGAGGTCCTGAAGTTTGCTGAGCAGATGATTTCAAAATAAGGAGAGTGAACGCTGTGAGTAAGGTAAACAGTTTCCTAGAAGAAAAGGTTATACCGGTAGCCGGCCGCATTGCGGGGCAACGCCACCTGCAGGCGCTGCGTGATGGCATCCTGATGACAATGCCGCTGATCATTGTCGGTTCTGTATTTCTTGTCTTGGGTTATCTTCCGATTCCAGGATACAGTGATTTCATGGCACATACCTTCGGCGCCCAATGGCTGACGAAGCTGACGTACCCGGTTGGCGCAACCTTCGACATTATGGCCCTTATTGCTGCTTTCGCAATTGCTTATCGCCTGGCAGAGAAGTATAACGTGGATGCTTTGGCAGCGGGTGCGGTCTCCGTCGCAGCATTCCTGCTGGCAACACCGTATCAAGTAGCTTTTACACCAGCAGGATCAAAGACAGCCGTGATGGTTGGCGGCGCTATTCCATCTGCTCTGATGGGAAGTAAAGGCCTTTTCGTAGCTATGCTGATTGCCATGCTGTCCACAGAAATTTATCGCTGGATTATTCAAAAAGACATTGTCATTAAAATGCCTGACGGTGTACCGCCATCCGTAAGTAAATCCTTCGTTGCTTTAATTCCGGCGGCCGCAGTTCTGACAGTGATTTGGGTTCTGCGCTTGATTGTTGAGAACACATCCTTTGGAAGCTTGCACAACATTGTTGGCGAATTGCTGGGAAAACCGCTGGGACATCTTGCGGGAACCCTGCCGGGCATGATTGTAATCGTACTTGTACAAATGCTGCTCTGGTCTTGCGGCCTGCACGGCTCCTCCATTGTAAGCGGCGTTATGGCAGCAATTTGGCTGTCTGCGACAGATGAAAACCGTGTGGCTTTCCAAGCAGGTGATGCACTGCCGCACATTTTCACACAGCAATTCTTCGATAACTTTATCAATATCGGCGGCAGCGGCGCTACTCTTGGACTTGCACTTGCCATGCTTCTCCGTGCACGAAGTGAGCAATCCAAACAGCTCGGCAGACTGGCATTCGGTCCGGCGCTCTTTAACATTAATGAACCAATCATTTTCGGTATGCCGATTGTAATGAATCCAATTATGATGGTACCGTTTATTCTCGGACCTGTTACTTCAGTTATTGTAACTTACTTCGCGATGAAAACAGGTATGGTGGCAAAGACAGCGGGTATCGCAGTTCCTTGGACAATGCCTCCAATCATCAGCGGATACATGGCAACGGGCGGCAAGATTTCCGGCGCAGTCATTCAGCTCGTCACAATTGCCATCAACTTCTTAATCTACTATCCATTCTTCCGCATCATTGATAAGCAGAACCTGAAGATGGAGCAAGGTACAGATACGACCCCAACAAGCACTACAAAGGCTGGATAAGAGAGGATGGGGCTGCGCTTCACGCAGGCCCCGCCCCTTCACAGAAAACTACACTTGGTGCAGGAATAGGGCCCAAAGAACAAAGCATATAGAGGAGAGATTACAATGGAATCACTAGAAACTGCAATCTTCCAGCTGATTTTGCACGGCGGAAACGGAAGAAGCCTGGCGATGGAGGCCATCATCAGTGCAAAAGAAGGTGATTTCGCCAAAGCGAAGGAACTGCTGCAGCAGTCCGGCGAAGCGCTTGCTGAAGCACATCATGTGCAGACATCCTTCATTCAAGGCGAGATACGCGGTGAAAAGGTGGAAGTCTCGCTCCTCATGATTCATGCACAAGATCATCTGATGAATGCAATGACAGTCAAGGATTTGGCGGCAGAGATTGTGGAAATGCATGAGCGTCTTTCAAAACTTGGAGGTGTGATGGTATGACAAAAGGAATTAAAATCGTAACAATTGGCGGCGGCTCCAGCTATACACCGGAGCTGGTTGAGGGCTTCATTAAAAGATATGATGAATTGCCAATCAGAGAGCTATGGCTTGTGGACATCCCAGAGGGACAGGAAAAGCTGAACATTGTTGGCGCACTGGCAAAGCGTATGGTGGAGAAGGCTGGTCTTCCGATTGAAGTGCACTTGACTTTGGACCGCCGCGCTGCGTTGAAGGATGCAGATTTTGTTACAACACAGTTCCGTGTCGGCCTGCTGGATGCGCGTGCCAAGGATGAAAGAATTCCGTTGAAATACGGCGTTATCGGCCAGGAAACAAACGGGCCAGGCGGATTGTTCAAGGGATTAAGAACCATTCCGGTCATTCTGGAGATTTGCAAGGATATAGAGGAGCTGTGTCCGGATGCGTGGCTGATCAACTTTACAAACCCGGCCGGTATGGTGACGGAAGCGGTGCTTCGTTACTCCAATATTCGAAAAGTTGTCGGCTTGTGCAATGTGCCAATCGGCATGCGCATGGGAATTGCCAAGGCACTGGATGTGGATGCTTCCCGCGTGCAGGTGGACTTCGCCGGCTTGAACCATATGGTATACGGTCTGAATGTGTACCTGGACGGAGTGTCCGTGCTGCCGCAGGTGGTTGAGGCAATGGCTGACCCATCCAATGCGATGACAATGAAAAACATTTCCGGCCTGTCTTGGGAGCCTGACTTTCTGCGCGGCCTCGGTGTAATCCCATGCGGGTACCACCGCTACTACTACAAGACGAGTGAAATGCTTGCCGAGGAGCTGGAAGCAGCTGAAACAAAGGGCACACGCGCCGAAGTGGTGAAGCAGGTGGAAAAAGAATTGTTTGAGCTGTACAAGGATCCAAATCTGGCAATCAAGCCGCCTCAGCTGGAAAAACGCGGAGGCGCGTATTACAGCGATGCAGCCTGCAATTTAATCAATTCCATCTATAATGACAAGCGTGATATTCAGCCGGTAAACACGCGGAACAATGGTGCGATTGCCAGCATTGAGGACGATTCTGCGGTAGAGGTGAACTGCGTCATCACGAAGGAAGGCCCGAAGCCGATTGCTGTGGGCGACCTGCCGGTGGCTGTACGCGGGCTTGTTCAACAAATCAAGTCCTTTGAGCGTGTGGCGGCAGAGGCAGCAGTAACAGGTGACTACAACAAGGCACTGCTGGCGATGACCATTAACCCGCTCGTGCCGACAGACAAGATTGCCAAGGAAATTCTGGATGAAATGCTGGAAGCGCACAAAGAGTATCTGCCGCAGTTTTTTCAGCCGGTAGAGGCATAAAGAAGCAGGGAAATCCGGGGTGCCGGATTTCCCTGCTTTTTGTTCAAGAGGTCAGTCTGATAACATCATCGGCCAATTCCCGGTATTGTCTGCCAATCAAGGAGTCTTCATGGTAAATCCCAAGCGCCGGTGCTTCCTGTCCCGGGCGTTCAATCGGAAACTGTGCCAGCACCCGGCTGCGCAGACTTTCCGCGAGCTGCTTTCCGCCGTTTTCTCCAAACGGATACAGCGGCTTGTCGCAGCAGCCGCATTGAATATAGGACATGTTCTCCACCACACCCAATATCTCGTTTCCGGTCCGGGCAGTCATGGCCCCGGCGCGGAATGCCACTTCGGAAGCTGTTTCATGCGGTGTCGTAACCACAATTTCCCTCATATCCTTCACCAAATCATGCAAATCCAATGGAATATCCCCGGTTCCGGGCGGCAAATCAAACAGCAAATAGTCCAACTCGCCCCAATCTACCGTATGTAAAAAGGTCTTCAGCACACGCCCCAGCATGGGGCCCCGCATGACCACAGGCTGATTATCCAGCCGCAGAAACCCTGAGGACATCAGCTTCACCCCGAATTTTTCAATGGGCTGCAGGCGCTCCTGTACGGTTTCCGGCTCCATTCGCACCTCCATCATGCTGGGGATGCTGAATCCGTATATATCTGCATCGATGAGTCCCACCTTTTTGCCAAGACGGCTCAGTGAGACCGCCAGATTGGCAGATACAGTAGACTTGCCGACCCCGCCTTTCCCGCTCACGATGGAAACATGCACAGGCTTCATGTAAACTCCTCCTCTATCATGTGTGTTTTATCAGTATGGGCAGGATGCTTCAGATTTATCAAATTATGGAATAATACAGGCTGATGCAGACAGAATAAGGGTAATTACGCGATAGAGACAGGAGGGTTTTTGTATGGAGGAAAATGCACGTTCGTATCAAGCCTACACGGTGTCGGGCGGCACCTTCTCGGTCCGGGCGATGCGGAATGCGTTCATCGTGACCGTGCTGTTGTTCTTCTCAATTTACATTGGCTCAGAAGCATTCGGTTATTTTGACATGGCCCTGTATGGCTATTTGTGGGCCAGCATTCTCTGCTTTATTTTAATGACCATGCGCGTCACAGCTTGGACCCTGCGTCCGCCGGCGCGGCGGCTCTGGAAGCAAGGCTTTCGAATGTTCAGCAGCCCGAAAGGCTGGAAGTTCCTCTTCGGAACGCTGTACAACAATATCGGCGCCCAAAAGTTTATCTCACACCGCTCCTGGTACCGGTGGACACAGCATATGTGCATTTCCTGGGGGGTCATTCTCTCCTTTGCCATCACCTTCTCGCTTGTGTTCAGCTGGCTGCACTTTGAACTGGTAAGCTCCCGTACTTATCAGGTTGTCATGTTCGGCCTGCCGGTGTTCCGGATGCCGGTGGATTCCGTACTGGCCTTCATGATTTATCACGGTTTGAACTGGGCCGGAATTGCGGTCATTATCGGCAGCTTCATGGCGATTTACCGCCGGTACAAGGAGGAAAAGCAGCTTGTCGAGCAGTCCAAGGAGTATGATTTCTTTCCGCTCATTCTGCTCATTGCCATTTCGGTGACAGGATCGCTGCTGACGCTGTCCACTTATTTTATGGAAGGCACCTTCTATGTCGGCATCTCGCTGGCGCATCAGATTGTTGTCATCATTTTTCTGTTGTACTTTCCATTCGGGAAGTTCTGGCATATCCCGCTGCGTTTTCTGGCGGTTGTCATCCCTGCCTATCACGCGCTGGAGGAAGAGAAGCATTGCGCGCGCTGCGGGGTGAAATACGCGACAAAAACACAAATCAAGGACGTGCAGGACGCCTTATCGCAGAGAAGATTGTCTGTACCGATTGAGCAGTCGCATTTGCACATGTCTGACTTGTGCTCGCAATGCCGCCGGGTGACAAACCGTTTGGCCGCCTTCGGTTCACCAGTGCACTTCGGGCAAGCTGATGTGCTGGTAAAGCCAAACGGACAAAATGGCCTCATATTACAGCAAGAGGGAGGAGTTAATGATGGGACACGCACAGAACGCTGATTACTCACAAAGAGCCTATGATGCAATTGAGAGGCAAGGGGAAAAAAATCTTGTGACGCACTGCTGCTTTTGCGGCATGCAGTGCGGCATGAATATCCGGGTCAGCACAGAAACGAATCAGGTGCTGGGCGTAGAGCCGCGCTATGACTTTCCGATGAATGGCGGACGCTTATGTCCAAAGGGCGTGTCAGCCTATCGGCAGGCCGAGCATGATGAACGTCTTATGCATCCGCTGATCCGCAAAAACGGGGAGCTGGTGGAGGCGACATGGGAGGAAGCACTGGATCTCATTGTTTCTAAGATTCAAGAGATTCAAGGGAAGTACGGCAAGGATGCATTCGGCATCTACAGCGGCTCCTCCATGACAAATGAGAAGTGCTATCTTGTCGGCAAGTTTGCCAGAATCGGCCTTGGCACGAAAAATATTGACTACAATGGACGCTATTGTATGTCCTCGGCCGCGGTAGGCTTCAACCAGACAGTGGGCATTGACCGCGGCTCCACCAACCCCTGGTCCGATATTAAGTTTGCGGACGTGCTGCTGATTGCCGGCTCCAATACAGCAGAGTGCCATCCGCTGTCCATGCCGTACATATGGGGGGCCCGTGACCGCGGCGCGAAGCTCATTGTAGTGGATCCGCGCCAGACGAAAACGGCTCTTGTGTCGGATGTGCACCTCGATGTGCGTCCGGGAACAGACATTGCGCTTGTCAACGGGCTCATTCATATCTTAATTAAGGAAAATATGATTGATCAGGAGTTTGTGCAAAATCATACGAACGGTTTCGAAGAATTAAAGGAGCTGACAGCCTCCTATACGCCGGAACGAGTGGCGGATATTACAGGTGTCTCGGTTGAAAAAATTGAGGCGGCTGCCCGGATGTTCGGACAGGCAAAAAACGGCATGGTCATGTTCGCACGCGGCATCGAGCAGCACTCCAATGGGTCCGACACAGTATCTAATTACGTCAACATGTGCCTGATCACGGGAAAAGTCGGACGCAAAGGCGCAGGCTTTGCCACCTTCACCGGCCAAGGAAACGGCCAGGGCGGCCGCGAGCACGGACAAAAGACGGACCAGCTGCCGGGCTACCGCAAAATTACGGATCCGGAAGCACGTGCTTACATCGCGAAGGTATGGGGTGTGGATGAAGCTGAAATTCCGGGGCCGGGCCTGTCTGCCTTCGAACTGCTGCAGTCGCTTGGCGAAGAGGTAAAGGGGCTGCTGCTCATTTGCAGCAATCCGATGGTGTCCGCGCCGACCGTCGGCAGTGTCAAGACGTATCTGGAGAAGCTGGACTTCTTCGTCGCCATGGACATGTTCCTGTCAGAATCGGCAGAGCTTGCCGATGTTGTCCTGCCGTCCACCGTTTGGATTGAGGATACCGGGACGACGACAAATGTGGAAGGGCGTGTAATCCTGCTGCAAGGGCTGGACCGGACACCTGGGCAGTCCAAGCGCGATTGGAAGGTGCTTTGCGAAATCGCAGAACGCCTCGGACGCGGCAAGTATTTTCAATACGACTCGCCGGAGGACATTTTTGAGGAGCTGCGGATTGCCAGCAAGGATGGCAAAGCCGACTATTCCGGCATCACCTACGAGAAGCTTGAGCGGATGCAGGGTGTGTTTTGGCCATGCCCGTCCGAGGAGCATGAAGGCACCCCTCGCTTATTTGAGGATAAAAAATTCTTCTTTCCGGATGGCAAGGCCCGCATTCTTTCCTTTGAATACAAGGGTCCGAATGAAAAGGTTGACAAGGAATATCCCTATATCCTGACGACCGGCCGGGTTGTCTACCACTATCTCAGCGGCAATCAGACGCGCCGGATTGAAGCGCTGCGCAAGCTGTGTCCGGAGCCGTATGTGGAAATCAATCCGGAAACAGCCCGCAAGCTGAACATCCGGGAGGGGGAAATGGTGCGCCTTGTCAGCCGCCGCGGCGATTTGACGGTGCCGGCCCGCGTGACGAAAATTATCCGCCCTGACACCTTCTTTGTGCCATACCATTGGGGCAAGACGATGGCCATCAACCATTTGACCAACCCGGCCTTGGATCCGAAGTCCAAAATTCCGGAATTCAAGGTATGCGCGGTCCGCATTGAAAAAACGGAACAGAGGAGAGCATAATGGCAAAGGTTCTATACATTGACTTCGAGAGATGCATTGCCTGCCGGGCTTGTATGATCGGCTGCGAGGAGTGCAGCGGCCATGATCATCTCTCCCGGATGTTTGTAGACCAGCTCATGCCGGGTGAAACGGTGGCTGCATCACCGACACCCTGCATGCATTGCTACACACCGGCCTGCGCCGAATCCTGCCCGGTGCAGGCCATCGGCATCACGAGCGACGGCGTTGTGCTGTCGGCCTCCCACGAAAAATGCATCGGCTGCAAAAACTGTACATATGCCTGCCCATTCGGCATTCCGCGTGTGGATGATGAGCGGAAGCTGATGTATAAGTGCGATTTGTGCTATGACCGCACCTCCAAGGGACGTCCGCCGATGTGTGTCAGTGTATGTCCGACGGATACGATTCAGTTTTTGGAGGAAGAAGAGGTCAAGCGGAAATCCCGCAAACCGGTGCAGTTTGTTTGGAACTTTGGCGGCACGCTGATTGAAACAAGAACGGTGATTGGCATGCCGGATACGGAGACGCACAAGTACGGCTATTACGATCCACAGGGTGACGAAAGATGAAGAGACTCGATGAATTTTTACAAAAGGCAGCATTCAATGTACGGCGTGACAAGGAAATTGATTTGAACCGGAGAGGCTTTATTGTCTCCAGCCTGAGCCTGATGGGAGTCATGTTCGCTTCCTCCTTCCCGCTGGTGGCCCGCACACTGCATCAAAATTTGGAGGACCCGCCAAAAGGGATAAAGATTGCGGGCGCTGATGAGCTGAAGGTCGGCGACAGCAAGCCGTTCCATTACCCGGATGAGCATGAGCCATCGCTGTTAATTCGTATCTCCGAGGAGGAATACCGGGCTTATAACATTAAATGCACGCATTTGCAGTGCCCCGTCTATTACGATAAGCCGAGCAACCAAATGGCATGTCCATGCCATAATGGCTATTTCTCTGTAGAAGATGGAAACGTACTGGCCGGACCGCCGCAGCGGCCGCTGACAGCCGTGCTGCTCGAAAAGCGCAATGACGGCATTTATGCGATGGGCTTGGATGGCCGCAGCATGTAGGGGGTGAAAGGATGAGAATGGCCTGGTGGATTTTCATGGCGCTGCTGGCAGTGCAAATTATTCTCGTGCAATACATGGTGGAGGTATATTTAGCCGAGCATTACCACCAACTCCCGTATTATGCGGGGGCACTCGGCTTCACGTTCATTTGTTCCTATATTACCTACAAGTTCTTCCAAAAGACAAACCAGGTACGGGAAGAGTAAAGGAGAAGAGAAAATGGAGAACAACGTATTTCAGCAAATTGGCGGTCAGGAGAAGCTGGGCATGATGGCGGCGGATCTTCATGATCGCATACAGGGAGATGCATCCCTGCAAGCCTTCTTTGGCGGACTGAGCCCGGAGCAGCAGCATGAGCATCAGCAGCGTTTGCTGACGATGGCGACGGGCGGCCCGCATGGATACAGCAGTGACGCTGTGGCGGAAGCCCATCGGAACATGGCGCAAAAGCATGAGCATTTCGATGCCATTGTCGGATACCTGCGTGATACGATGCAGGCGCATGGAGTCGAAGACCATCATCTGGCCCAAGTGATGAATCATGTGGCGGGGTATCGTCAGCATATTGTGAAGGAATAGGGGGATGCGTCCTCCTTTTTTCTTTTGCAGGCGAAGCAATAAGGGGGGCCTTTCAAGCAGTTTTTGCGGATGTGGAGCAATTGCAAAAGGTTATAATAGGACAGTGCAAGAAAACTATGTTTTGTAAATTTGAAACAAAAAAGTAAAGAACTGAAGCGATTTGCTGGCCCAGACAGGTATAATAGGAAGAGAAGGACTCCTATGAATGTTGGAGCTGGGTGAAATCTTACATTTGGCCCATAATAAAATAAGTTCATAAGAACCCTATCTTGAAAAATTCAATTGAACATATGATGTGAAAGGTGTAATATAGTAGATAACCCGCAGCAGTCGCCCGAGTCGTATGCAGGCAGCTGTTTTTCTGTAACATAACGGGTGAAGCGACGAATAGGAGGAAATAAATATGTCTGTTTTCAAACGATTGCGTGATCTGACCATGTCCAATGTGTATGCTTTGATTGAGAAGGCGGAGGACCCGATTAAAATGACGGACCAGTATCTGCGCGACATGCAGGAAGATGTAGCGGAGGCCGAGAAAAGTGTTGCTGCCCAGATTGCATTGGAGAAGAAATTTAAAACCCTGTATGAAGAGCAGGAAGCGCTGGTGAAGAAGCGCGAGGAGCAAGCGCATACCGCGGTGCAGGCCGGCAATATTGATTTGGCGCGCCGGGCGTTGGAAGAGAAGAAAAGCGCCGAGCAAAAGGCGAGTGAATATAAAGCAAGCTACGAGCAGAATAAAGCGGCCGCTGACAATTTGCGCGGCAAACTGGATGAAATGCGCAAGCAGGTAACGGCCCTGAAGGATAAGCGTGAGACATTGGTGGCGCGTGTGAACGCTGCGAAGGCGCAGAAGAACATTAACAAAGCAATGTCAGGCTTCGATTCCAACACAGCAATGGCGGGCCTGAAACGGATGGAAGAGAAGGCGCTGCAGCTTGAGGCTGAGGCGGAAGCAAGCGGTGAGGTGCACAAGCGGGAGAAATCATTGGATGAAGAATTTGCTTCCCTCAACCGGAATAAAGAAGTGGATGACGAACTGGCCAAGCTTATGCAGCAATATGGCAAATAAGGATGACCGGGGATTTTCCCCGGTTTTTGAAATAAGGGAGGTGCAGCAGCGTGGATTTGTTCAAACGGGTGAAGAACTTAATGAAGGCGCCGGAGCCGCCGCGGCCGGAACGGAGCATTTTAACACTCATGCCGGGCGATATCGTGGAGGTATCCCTTGTTACATATGAAGTCATCGGCAAGGCGGATTGGCGGGAGCGCCGGGAAATGTTTCTGACCCTGCGGGATGGCAATATCATCCGATACTTAAAAGTAGAGCAGCGAGAGAAGCTATATTATAAACTGTTTGCCCCGATTGACGGCCGTCTGGATTCTGCGGACATTCCAACCACGATTGAACTGGAAGACATCGTGTACCATTTGGAGGAGCAGTATGCCGGCCATGTACTGATTCTGGGCCACACACCTTTTCCTGCATCAGGCGAGCAGCATGTCTGGGATTTTCAGTCTGACCAGCGCAAGCTGCTGCGGATTGAATGGCAGGCGGGAAAGATGATGATGTATGAAGGGGAAGCTGTGCTTCCTGCGGATGTGCAGGTCATTCGGGCAACATAAGGGGGAAGCAATATGACGAAGCGGCTGCTGACATGGCTGAAGGTCGTTGTCGCAATGGCTGTTGCGTTCACCGTGCTGGCAGGGTGCGGCAGCGTGAGCCAGACAGTCCAGAAGGATTATCCGCTGGAATCCGTCGTCCGTGACGGCAATCAGCGGTCCTACGTGTACTGGGCTGCCGGTGAAACAGTGCCGCAGGTGGCAAAAAAGCTGACGGAGCAGCGGCAGCCGGATCAGATGTCCAAGGAAGACTCGAAGCAAATGTTTCTTGTGTATCCGGATGAGCTGTATAACCTGCAGCAGGATGCCGACAAACCATCGGACACGATCATTGAAGTCAGCAATGACGAGTTTGTCCGGCAGAATTACAGCCCTTCCTTTCTGCAGGGATTTCTGCTGGCCAGTGTTCTCGATAATATTTTCGGCGGGCGCGGTGGCTACTACGGCAATTACCGCGGATATAATTCCCGCGATCTGCAAAAACCGAGCGTTGATTACCGGAAGCCGACTACGGAAGAAAAGCGCATTGTACCGCCGCTGACGCGGGATGGCACCGGCAGCATCATCCGCCGGGGCGATTCGGCCGGCGGATCCGGCAGCAGCACGCCAAGTACAAGGACCCCATCAGGCGGAAGCAGCGGGAAGATTATCAGATCCCCGGACAGCGGCACCAATGTTACGCCGAGCACCCCGCGGGTCACCACACCGCCGAGGGTTTCTCCGCCGCGCACCGGATCAGGGGGCGGAAGAATCATACGGCGAAGATAAGAAGAGGCGCCCTTTACCGGAGCGCCTCTTCTGCTTGGCATGCATCTTGTTCTTTGCGCTGAGCCTGCCGGACCAGCACAATCAGGCCGCGCGCAAGCCGTCTGATGACAAACAGGGTATAGAGCCATGTCCAGAGCCGTTTGTACTGCATCAGCTTCAGTCCGCGGCATGCATAAATCAGGGCAGCCGCCAGTACAGCGGATAAGGCATTCAGCCCGGGGATTCTCGGAGCTGGACCGTTTCCAGGCAGATCATCCGTGTATGGAGACCGGCAGGCAATGGGGGCAGGCTTCTTTTTAATGGTGAAGCGATTGATTACCACATCAAAGGATGTATGAAAAAGAAGACTTACGATTCGCTCCCAGTTTGTTTGTTGAGAGCGCTTGTCCAGCAGCCTTTGTCCAAGTGCAAAGAATAGTGCTGCAAGGAAGGAATAATTCATCTGTATCACCTCAATGTATAGGTTGTCCAGTTCTTCTCCTATTTATTGACAGAAAAAGCAGGGCAGAGACCCATGAGTCTCTGCCCTGCTTTTTTAATCTTGGCGCAGCTTCCAAAGGCGATAGGCATTTTGGACAATGACCTTCAGCACTGCATAGACCGGAACGGCGAGGATTAAGCCGAATACACCGCCGAGGCTGCCTGCGACCAGCAGAATGGAAATAATTGTGAGCGGATGGATGGCCAGGGAACGGCCCATGACCTGAGGCGAAATAATGTTGCCTTCCACCTGCTGGGCAATCACCATGACAATCAGCACCTTTACAATCATAGCCGGGGACTGCAGAATTGCTACCACAAGCGCCGGAATGATGGCGATGATAGGTCCAAGGAACGGGATAACGTTTGTGAACATGGCGACAATGGCCAGAACAAGCGAGTACTGGATGCCGATAATCAGGTATCCCATATACAGCATGACACCCACGCAGATGCTTACGAAAATCTGTCCCTGGATGTAAGAGCTGAGCGCCGCGTCGAGGTCGTTTAAGACCCTCCAACCGTTTTGCTGCTGGGCAGATGGAAGCAGACGCAAAATTTGCTGCGGTGCCTTTTCCCCTTCCTTCAGCATGTAGAACAGGATGAACGGCACTGTGACAAACACAGTAACAATGCTGGTAATGACGCCGACCACATTGGCAACATTGGTGCCGACATGGGACAGGCTGGAGGATATGTATTGAAATACTTGATTTGCCGCGCCCTCAAGCTGAGGGGTATTATCCTGCAGAAAGCGGCGGATCAGTTCATTTTCCTGCAGCTCCGTGAATTTCACCCGCGCCGCCTCCACTAATGCAGGCGCGTTTTGGATAAAGCTCTGCACTTGCTTTTGCAGCACGGGACCGAGCCATACAACAAACAAAATGAGCAAGCCTCCCGCCGCTGCATATAAGAGCAAGATGGCCAGAGGGCGCTTGACATTCTTCTTTTCCAAATAGTTTACTAACGGCCGGAACAAATAGTACAATACCCCTGCCACAAGAAAGGGGGAAAAGAGGGTCTGAATCAGTACAACGAGAGGACGGAACATGAAATTGATTTTGGTTCCGATCCAAATAATGAGGAACAGCAGCAAAACGCCGTAGCCGAACCGGAACAGCTTGGACTGGGGCATAGGGTCACCTTCTCTATCTTGAATATATAGCCATTATAATAGGAAACGAGGAAAAAATTAACTGCTTGTTTATCGTTATGGCAAAAAGAAACCGGCTGCCGGATAAAACAAGTTGACAATACAAACGTTAAATTGTATAGTTATCAAATGAAAATATTTAATCTGCATTAAATATATATGTGTGTTATATATTAGCTTGGATTAAATAGTAAAGGGTGTTATAAGATGGCAAAATCAGAAGGCTACATGGACCGGATTCAGACAGCCTTGCATACGGCTTTTCAGCAGCTGCAGCCGCTGATGGCAGAAAGCATGCAACGTCAAAGCATTACACCATCACAGTTTTTTGTATTAATGTATTTGAGCAAAAAGGGCAGCAGCAAGGTGTCGAAGCTGGCAGAGCATTTGGATGTAAAGCCAAGCGCAGTGACTTTAATGATGGACCGTCTGGAGCAGCATGGGTTTGTGGTCCGCGAGCATGACAAGAAGGACCGAAGAGTGGTCAATATCCGTCTGACCGATGAGGGAGAGGAAAAGCTTCGTCATGCCTTGCAGGAACGAAGGGATATAGTAAGGCGGTATCTGTCATTCTTGAACGAAGAAGAGCTTGGGGCTTTGGCGGATATGAGTGAGAAAATCATTCAAGCAGCCAGTACAACAGAAGAGCAGAGGAGAGAACAAAATGGCTATGCAGGAGAAGGATAACAAGCGGACATTGCTGTTAATTGGTTTGATTATCGCAATGTTCTTTTCCGCGCTGGATGGGACGATTGTCGGGACAGCAATGCCCCGAATTGTCGGTGATTTGGGCGGTTTAAGCATGATGACATGGCTGACGACAGGATATATGCTGACGTCCACCACAGTTGTGCCGATTGCGGGAAAGCTGGCCGACCTTTTAGGGCGGCGTGTGGTTTACGTAACAGGCTTAATTATTTTCATGGGTGCCTCCGCCCTTTGCGGCATGGCCCATAACATGACAGAACTGATTATTTATCGCGGCATTCAAGGACTTGGCGGCGGCATTATGATGCCGATGGCCATGATTGTCATCGGTGACTTGTTCACGGGCGCCCAGCGCGCGAAGTTTCAAGGGGTATTCGGCGGCATCTACGGCCTTGCCTCTGTAATCGGACCGCAAATCGGCGGCTGGATTGTCGATGCTTGGAACTGGAAATGGGTATTTTACATCAATCTGCCCGTCGGCATTGTCGCAACAATTTTTATCGCATTAGGATTGCAGGGACGCAAGCATACAGGCCCTGTCAACTTTGATATTGCCGGTATGTTCACGATGATTGTCGGCGTTGTCAGCCTTCTGTTGGCGATGAGCCTTGGCGGCAAGGATTATGATTGGAATTCCTGGCAGATCATCAGCATGTTTGCTGTAGCGGCAATCGGCCTGATCAGCTTTGTGATTGTGGAGACGAAGGCAAAGGAACCTATTTTGCCAATGCATCTGTTTAAGAACCGCGCATTTACATCGCTGAATCTGATCGGCTTCTTCATGAGCATCGGCATGTTCGGCGCCATCATGTTTGTTCCATTCTTCATGCAGGGGATTGTCGGTGTAAGTGCCACAGCATCCGGCACCATCATGACACCGATGATGATTTCCATGATTGTCTCCAGTATTTTGGGCGGACAGCTTGTCTATAAAATCGGGATTAAAATTCAAATTGTCATTGGCATGCTGGTGATGGCCGGCGGCTTCGGCCTTTTGACAACGATGGATGTGGATACAACAAAGCTGGCTGCCACGTCGTATATGGTGGTGATTGGTCTGGGCATGGGCTTGGTTATGCCGCTCCTCACCCTGGCGCTGCAGGAGAGCTTCTCCAAGCAGGAGCTTGGCGTTGTCACCTCCTCCAGCCAATTCTTCCGCTCCATCGGCGGAACCTTCGGCATCACCGTGCTCGGCGCTGTCATGAACAGCCGCGCCGGCACAGCTTTAAATGATAAGCTTGTACCGTTCCTGAATACGCTGCCGGCACAAGCCGGAGCCATGGTGAAGCAGTTCAAAGCCATGATTGCGGATAATCCGGAAGGTCTGCTGCAGTCGCTCTTCAGCCCTGCCGCCCTGAAGCAAATTCCGTCAGCAATGGCCGAGAAGTTGGTTCCGATCTTAAGAACCTCCTTGATGGATTCGCTGCACAGCGTATTCCTGACAGGATTGGCAGTGATTGTAGTGGGTGCGCTGTTCACATTGCTTGTACCCCAAATTAAGCTGTCAGACCGGAAGACAGGGAAAAAGGAAACACAAGAAGAGCCGCAGGCTGCGGCCACTAACTAAAGGAAGGAGGGCACCGTCAAGGTACCCTCCTTTTTCTATTTAGAGAAACGATATGGAACTGTTGAGACAATAATATTCCGCCGGTACAGCAGATACGTCCGCAGCAGAACGCTGGACTGATTATGCAAAATATTATGCCAGCCCTTTTTCGGTACAAACTGCGGAATTAGCACTGTCACTTCATAGTTGTTTTCGTTTGCTTTCGTTTCAATTGTGTCGAGCAGCTTCAATATGGGGCGTGTCAGCGAGCGATAGGAGGAGTGCAGGACAATCAGCCGCACATCGGGATGGCGTTCCTCCCATTTCTTCTTCATCCGCACTTCTTCTTCACGGTCGAAGGATACATATACCGCAAAGACTTGATCTCCAATAGACTTGGCGTAATTCACAGAATGCTCCACCACTTTGGTAATGCCGGCAACGGGTACGACAATGACATTGCCTTCAATCTGCTCCGGCACATAGCCCGCCTCCACCCGCAATTGCTCGCCGACTGAGCTGTAGTGGCTGTGGATGCGGTGGAAAATGGACACGATAATCGGCAGGAATATAAGCACGGACCATACCTGTCCGAACTTCGTCAGGAACAGGATGGACAACACGGTAAGAGTGATGATTGCTCCCATTGAGTTAATGAGCATTTTGCCAAGCCAGCCCTGCGGCTTTTCGCGGATCCATTTCAGGGTCATCCCTGTCTGTGACAAGGTAAAAGGAATAAATACCCCCACTGCGTACAAAGGAATGAGCTGTTCTGTCTGGCCTTTAAAGGCAATAATCAGGATAATGGAAGCCAGGCCAAGTGTCAGAATTCCATTTGAGTAGCCAAGACGGTCTCCGCGCATCAGGTACATCCGCGGCATGTACTTGTCGGAAGCCAGATTATAAGCGAGCAGCGGGAAGGCGGAGAAGCCTGTATTGGCTGCCAGGACAAGAATTAACGCAGTGGTTCCCTGTACAAAGTAGTACATGAAGCTGCGGCCAAACACATGCTCGGCAATCTGCGATACAACCGTTTCCTCCACCTTTGGCGCAACACCGTATGTGTAAGCCAAGAAGGTGATGCCTGAGAACAGAACCGCCAGAATCGCCCCCATCATAACAAGTGTCGTGGCTGCATTTTTGGCGGCAGGATCCTTAAAGTTCGGGATGGCATTGGAAATGGCCTCTACGCCTGTCAAAGCAGAGCAGCCGGAAGCAAATGCCCGGAGCAGCAGGAACAGGGTGATTCCCGGTACAGCAGTGCCGACAGCCGCAGCTTCATGCTCAGCTGTTATGCCTCCTGTTGCCGCGTGATAAATGCCGGCGCCAATTAAAACGACAAGCGCCACAACGAACAGGTAAACGGGATAAGCAAGCACAGAAGCAGATTCCGTTACACCGCGCAGGTTTAAAATAGTAATCAAAATGACCAATACAATTGCGATTTGCACCGTATACGCATGCCATTGCGGGAAAGCGGAGGTTATGGCATCGGTTCCAGCTGAGACACTTACTGCCACTGTCAAAATGTAATCCACCAACAGTGAACCGCCTGCAATGAGGCCGGCGTTTTCCCCCAAGTTATTGCGCGATACAACGTATGCGCCGCCGCCCTGGGGATATGTGTAGATGATTTGGCGGTAAGAAAGAATGAGTGCAGTCAGTAGGATCAGTACACCGATTGCGATCGGAAGCGAATACCAGAAAGCAACAGCGCCGACCGTAGCCAGCACCAGCAAAATTTGCTCGGTACCGTACGCGACCGAAGACAATGCATCAGAGGACAGGATTGCCAATGCTTTCAGCTTAGTCAGCTTCTGCTCTCCCAGCTCTGTGGACTTCAGCGGTTTTCCAATGAGAAACCGCTTAAGGGAAGAATACATACATACACCACCATTAGGAAATTTTCACGAGAATTGTATCATTGTTTTACAATCCTGAATAGATGAGAGATGCAATCTTGCCAACTATTTTATATTTAGATATATAGCAGTCAGTTCGTTGAAGGTATGATATTTGAAGACGGAAAAATCTAAATAGCAGCAGGTGGGGAATAGCAAAGCACACAGGACATTCCTGTGTGCTTTTACATAAGTGGCAGGCACGTAACCGTTCCAGCGGATCGGGTGATGTACCGTGTGTATAAGGTCAAGCCGGGTTCCTCCAAATCTCTCCGCGGCAGTTCATCAGCACTGTCCGTGAATTCCACATCTCTGCCTGCTTCCGGCCGGCCTGTTCATCGAGCAATAAGGTGACTTTGGCGCGGACATCTGCTTCTGTCGCAGTGACCGCAGTGACAGTGGCTGAAACAATGGCACTGTCAGCGGGGGCGCCGGTGCGCGGGTCAATCAGGTGATGCGAGAGGTCACCGTTTTGCAGCCAGCGCCGTTTGCCGGTGGAAGAAGTGGCCACGGCGCCGGAGACAAGAGACAGCGTCTCAAAAATGCGGTTGGCTGCCAGCGGGTGTTCAATGCCAACCTGCAACGGCTGCGGCAGGGTGCCGAATATGCGGATGTCGCCGCCTGCATTCACAAAGCCGTATTCCAATGGAGAAAGCAATTCGGCTGCCCGGTCCACAGCCCAGCCCTTTACAATGCCGCCAAGGTCAATTGGCCGGTGCAGTATGGCCGTCTTGGTCTGTTCATTCAGCACGTAAGGGAGCGCGTGAACAGGCTGTGAATCCGCATGCTGTCCGTACAGCTCCCGGTCCCGAATCAGTTCAATGGATTGCCGGTATCCGGCCTGCTCCAGGGCGGAAAGGATGCCCGGCTGAAACAAGCCGTCTGTTTCTTGATGGAACCGCGCCGCCTGGCGGAGCACATCAAACATAAAGGATGACACGGCTGTTTCTTTGTCCACCCGCTGATTCAGCCGGGAAAGCTCGCTGTCCGGACGGAAACGGCTGAAGATTTGTTCGGCTTCTGTGAATAAAGCCTCTACCTGCATAGCTGTGTCTGCACGCAAATCAACCGCAGCCGCCTGTATGTTTGTGCTCATGGATTGAAAAGAGTATGCCTGCATCTTAGCTGCCTCCTGTTGTTGTATGGAACCCTCCATTATTTTCCGGTGTCATTTGTGAAAACTGTCCGTTCTGTTGAGTTTGGCTGTTGTTGCCTCCGTTTTGTGAACCAAGAGAGCTGTCGCCTCCAGGGATCCATTGTGAACCTCCGTCTCCGGAATTGGCATTCGCAGAGCTGCTGTTATTTCCCGGGCTGCCGTTCCCGTTTGTGCCTGTTTGCCATTGGCCTTGCTCCTGCCCGCGGTGATGGCCATGCCGCCCGCCAAACCCGCGCTGCATCTGTCCCTGCTCCTGTCCGCTGCCAAATTGCTGGCTCTGGCTGTTCTGCTGTCCATTCATGGACTGGCCGTTTCCGGATTGATTCTGTTTTGCTTGCGTGTTCCAGGGCATCTGTACATTGCCGTTGTCAAAGGCGAGATAAGAAACCATGCCGGCCACAAGTGTCAGGCTGCCGATGCCGATGCCCCATTTATTGATTGTATTTTGATTCATATGAATGACTCCTCTCATGGAATGGAATTGGTGCTGTTGATAGTCTTCATTGTAAGGGAGAAGTCTTAAGACAATCTTAACAACGGGAATGAAATATAAAAAGTTAACTCATTCTAAGCAGGATAACGGAAAGGAAGGCGGGGACGGAAGATGCAATTTCATTACACTGTCATTTCTCCATATGCAATGGAGGAAACATTGCAAAAAACGGAGGCAGCCCTGCAGGAGGATGGCTTTGGCGTGCTTTGGAGGTTTGATGTCGCGGAAAAGCTGCAAAGCAAGGGGCTGCCCTTTTCTCATGAACTGCAAATTTTGGAGGTGTGCAATCCGGAAGAGGCGCACCGTGTGCTCGCACATAACATGATGGCAAGCTATTTTCTGCCTTGCAAGATTGCGGTGTACACAGAGCGGGAGCAGGTCCATATCGGCATGGTGAAGCCGACGGCGCTGATCAGTATGCTCGACACAGATGAACTTAAGCAGTTTGCGGAGGATGTGGAGCGCCGGATCGCTTTGGCAATTGATAAGGTTGTACAGTAGAGGGAGCCACGCTCCCTCTTTTTCATGCCGGACATTTATTTTTTGAAGCATTTGCAGCTGAAGTTGCATACCTTAGAGGGGTATAGTATATTATAAAGTATAAGGGAGGGATTCGATGGAGCACAATCATGAAGAATGCTGTGCCGCTGAACATGGGCGGAAAAGTCATCACTCCGAAGAAATGAAGCGGAATCTCATGCAGCGCTTAAACCGGGTTGAAGGACAAATCCGCGGTATTAAAGGGCTGATTGAGAAGGATACTTACTGTGACGATGTTATCACGCAAATTGCGGCGGCCCAGGCTGCTTTGAACAGCGTCGGCAAGCTGCTGATGGAAGGGCACTTTAAGAGCTGTGTCGTGGAACGGATACAGGCGGGCGACCAGGAAGTGCTGGATGAGTTCTTAACAACAGTCGGACGATTAATGAAAAAGTAGGAGGCATATAGAATGGAGAACGTTACATTACAGGTAAAAGGTATGTCTTGCGGGCATTGTGTCAGCGCGGTGGAGGGAAGTGTCGGCAAATTGAACGGTGTGAAAGCCGTGAAGGTGGACCTGGGAGCCGGTACTGTTCAGGTGGAGTTTGACCCGGATGCTGTAACGGTGGACACTATTAAGGAAACGATTGACGAGCAAGGCTATGATGTAGCCTAAGGCGTGCGCAGCAGCGCGCGCTCTCTTTGGCAAATTTATATACCCTGTAGGGGTTTATAAGGGGGAGCTTATATGAGTGCAGCTCAAAAGGAAATGAGCTTTCAAATTGAAGGCATGACCTGTGCAGCCTGTTCAGCCCGGATTGAAAAAGGCTTGAAGCGGATGGATGGGGTGCAGGAGGCGAATGTGAATCTGGCGCTGGAGCGGGCCGCTGTCGCCTTTGACCCGGAAGTGACAAATGAAGCGGCTGTCCGGCATAAGGTGGAGCAGCTCGGCTATCATGTGGTGACCGAAAAGGCGGAATTTCACCTTACCGGCATGACCTGCGCAGCCTGCTCAGCCCGGATTGAGAAGGTGCTTGGCAAGCTGCCCGGCATTGTGCAGGCAAACGTCAACCTCGCGCTGGAAACAGCGGCAGTGGAATACAACCCATCTGAGGTAAGCCCGAGCGATATTGTAAAGCGCGTAGAGAAAATCGGCTATGGGGCGGTCGTGAAGGAAGAGAAGCTGAATGTGGAAGAACAGCGGAAGCAAGGGCTGAAACGGCAGCAGAATATATTTTTCATTTCCTTGGTGCTGAGCTTGCCGCTGCTGTGGGCGATGGTCAGCCACTTTTCCTTCACAGCCTGGATTCCGCTTCCTGACGCCCTCATGAACCCGTGGGTGCAGCTGGCGCTGGCGACACCGGTGCAGTTTGTGATTGGAGCGCAGTTCTATATCGGCGCCTATAAGTCGCTGCGCAGCGGCAGCGCCAATATGGATGTGCTGGTGGCGCTCGGAACAAGTGCCGCCTACTTTTACAGCCTGTACCTCACCCTTGCCTCCCTTGGGGACGGAGGACATATGGTGGAGATGTACTATGAAACGAGTGCTGTGCTCATCACCCTGATTCTGCTTGGCAAGCTGTTTGAAGCGCGGGCAAAGGGCCGCTCCTCGGAAGCTATTAAGAAGCTGATGGGACTGCAGGCCAAGACTGCTCTTGTTGAGCGGAATGGCGAGGAGCTCCAAGTGCCGATTGAAGAGGTCAGAGCAGGAGATATCGTTCATGTGAAGCCTGGTGAGAAGGTACCCGTGGATGGTATCATCCTGGAGGGGCAGTCGGCAGTCGATGAGTCCATGCTGACAGGAGAAAGCGTGCCTGTCGATAAAACAGTTGGCGATACGGTGATCGGCGCAACTCTCAATAAGAATGGCTTTTTAAAAGTGCAGGCGGTTAAAGTCGGCCGTGATACAGCGCTGGCGCAAATTATTAAAGTGGTAGAGGAAGCACAAGGCTCCAAAGCACCGATTCAGCGTCTGGCAGACCAAATTTCCGGCATCTTTGTCCCGATTGTCGTAGGCATTGCCGTTTTGGCTTTCGTGTTCTGGTATTTCTGGGCTGCACCAGGAGATTTTGCCGGTGCCTTAGAGAAATTAATTGCCGTGCTTGTCATCGCCTGCCCATGTGCTCTTGGCCTGGCAACACCGACCTCTATTATGGCGGGATCCGGCCGGGCTGCGGAATTCGGCATTCTCTTTAAGGGAGGGGAGCACCTGGAGCTGACGCACCGCATCGATACAGTCCTGCTGGATAAGACAGGAACCGTAACGAATGGCGCCCCTGTTTTAACAGATGTTCTGCCGGCAGAGGGAATAGAAGAAGCAGAGCTGCTGCGGCTTGTTGGAGCGGCCGAGAAGCAATCGGAACACCCGCTGGCTCAAGCAATTGTGACGGGTATTGCCGAGAAGGGCGTTGGCCTGGCAGCTGTCACCGCATTTTCGGCCATTCCCGGCTACGGTGTGAAGGCCGAGGCGGATGGAAAGGAGATTCTTGTCGGGACGAGAAGGCTGATGCAAGAGCGTGGAGTGGAGGTGCCCCAAGCGGCTATGGATCAGCTGACAGAGCTGGAGCAGGCCGGCAAGACGGCCATGCTGGCAGCGGCAGATGGAAAATATGCCGGAATGATTGCGGTTGCCGATACGATCAAAACCACGTCCAAGCAGGCTGTCCGGCGGCTGCAGGACATGGGGCTGACAGTCATCATGATTACGGGAGACAATGAACGGACAGCCCGGGCAATCGCGGCCCAGGCAGGTATCCGGGAAGTGATTGCGGAGGTGCTGCCGGACGGCAAGGCTGCTGAGGTAAAAAGATTGCAGGAGCAGGGCAGAAAGGTGTCCATGGTCGGGGACGGCATCAATGATGCCCCGGCATTGGCTTTGGCTGATATTGGCATGGCAATTGGAACGGGAACGGACGTAGCAATGGAGGCTGCCGATATCACCTTGATGCGCGGTGACCTGAACAGCATTGCTGATGCGATTCTCATGAGCAAGCTGACCATCCGCAACATCAAGCAGAACTTGTTTTGGGCGCTTGCTTATAATGCTCTTGGCATCCCGATTGCAGCAGCGGGCTTTCTGGCTCCGTGGCTGGCAGGTGCAGCCATGGCTTTCAGTTCGGTCTCTGTCGTGCTGAACGCATTGCGGCTGCAGCGCATAAAATTGTAGGAAACCGGCTGATTCAGCCGGTTTTTCGTCTGTTTTCCGGAAAATTTGTCAATTCCCATGCGGAAAACGGAAAACTATGACGTTTGACTGTACACTTTTTCACATGGTACGATATGCTTAACAAATACGGACCGGGGGGAGGTGTATGCATTGGGAACGTGTATCGAATCGGAGAGTTGGCAGAGCTGGCACATGTATCGAAGCGGACAATTGATTATTACACAAATCTGGGGCTGCTGACGGCACAGCGTTCACAGTCCAATTATCGGTATTATGATGAGCAGGCATTGCAGACGCTCAGATTGATTGAGCACTGCAAAAGGATGCATATGCCTCTTTGCGAGATTAAAAGCTTACTAGAGCAAAGGGCGGAAAGCCAGCAGGCACCGATGCAAGTGGAAGAGCTGGCACAGCTGCTGCGCCGGATCGAGGGCGATTTGCTGCATATTCAGCCGCAGCTGCGCCTGCTGACGGCAGAGCAGCAGGAAAAGCTGAAGCGGCAGCTTGCACCGTCTGTGTCTGCGCTGATGCAAGCCTTGTTATGGCAGCATTAACATTTTGAGCGACAAAAAACAGGAGGTGGACACCTTAGTTCTCAGAGCTAAGGGAGATTCTTGGACATATTTAATTTAGTCATGGTAGCGGTATTAATCGCTCTCACGGGCTTTTTCGTAGCAGCGGAATTTGCGATTATCCGGGTGCGCGGCAGCCGGATTGACCAGCTTGTGGCAGAAGGAAAGCGCGGGGCGGCAGCGGCGAAGCGGGTGACATCCGGCTTGGATGAGTACCTGTCGGCCTGCCAGCTCGGTATTACAGTGACAGCATTGGGCCTTGGATGGCTGGGAGAGCCGACCATTCATAACCTGCTGCACCCATTGCTGATCAAGCTGCAGTTGTCTGCGGCAGTCGCAAGCACAGCATCCTTTATCATCGCATTTTCTGTTGTTACCTTCTTGCATGTTGTCATCGGCGAACTGGCGCCGAAAACATTTGCAATTCAAAAGGCGGAGCAAATTACGCTTTTGTTTTCCCGTCCTTTAATGCTGTTTTATAAAATCGCATATCCATTCATTTGGACCTTGAACAGCTCAGCCCGTGTTGTTACAGGCTTGTTCGGCTTAAAGCCGGCATCGGAGCATGACGAAGCCCATTCCGAGGAGGAGCTTCGCCTTATTTTGTCAGAGAGCTATGAAAGCGGCGAAATTAACCAAGCTGAGTACAAGTATGTAAATAACATTTTTGAGTTCGATAACCGCATTGCCAAGGAAATCATGGTGCCCCGCACAGAGATCACCGGCTTGTATGCAGACGATCCGGTGGAAGAGCATATGAAGATCATCCAAAGCGAGAAATATACGCGCTATCCTGTGTTTGGCGAGGATAAGGACCATATCATTGGCATGGTGAATGTAAAGGACTTCTTCATCCGGTATATGAATGGAGAAGGCACGCAATGGAAATCCATTCGTGATTTCATGCGCCCGGTGATTGAAGTGATGGAGACAACGGCGATTCACGATCTGCTGCTGGAGATGCAGAAGAAGCGGATTCCGATGGCCATCCTCTATGATGAGTATGGCGGTACAGCGGGTCTCGTAACACTCGAGGATATTCTGGAAGAGATTGTTGGAGAAATCCGCGATGAATACGATGAGGATGAACATCCGCCCGTGCAGCATATCAGTGAATATCATAAGATTGTCGACGGCAAAGTGCTGATCAGCGAAATCAATGATCTGCTGGGCCTCCATGTCGATGAGGAGGATGTTGACACCATCGGGGGCTGGATGATGATGCAAAATCATGAAATTCTGGAGGGCCAGTCCGTGATAATGGACGACTATGAATTCAAGGTGCTGATGAAGGATTCCCACCAAATTAAGCGGGTGGAAATTCAGAAGCTGGCAGAGGAGCAAGCAGCGGCTCTGTAGAAGGGAAGGGGATGACCCAAAAGACAGTCTGGAGGCAGGCTTCTGGGTCATCCCCTTTTTGTGTCTGTGTGAACAGCCGCCCATCAAACCTAACTTGAAGGAAAAGCTGCCGGGAATCCAAGGGCGGCTTACAGCATCCTGTTTCCAAAAGCAGCTTCTCATTGTGATCCTTAAGAAAAAGTTAAGCGAAGCACGGTATCTTAAGGATAAGAAAAGCAAACATCCAAAGAGTAAGTTTACGGACTTGTTGTAATATAGGAAAACATGAGGGGGAATTGTGTATGCGTTTATTGGTGGTTGAGGACAATGTGCCGTTGCTGGAATCCATTGTGGAAATTCTGTCACAGGAGTTTGAAGTGGACAGCGCTTCTGACGGTGAAGAAGGCCTGTTCCTGGCAGCTCAAAATATTTACGATGCCATCGTCCTGGATGTCATGCTGCCGGGCATGGACGGCTTTGAGATTTTGAAGAGTCTGCGCAGCGACAGCATTCAGACACCCGTGCTGTTCTTGACGGCAAGAGATTCGCTGGAGGACCGGGTGAAGGGATTGGATTACGGCGGCGATGACTACTTAACAAAGCCGTTTCAGGCGCCGGAGCTGCAGGCGCGCATCCGGGCCTTGCTGCGCCGGAGCGGCAGCCTGACAACAGAGCACACACTGCGCTACCGGGGCATTGAACTGCATGGCAAGGATCAGGATGTGAAGGTGGACGGCAAGCCGCTGAAGCTGACAGCCAAGCAATACGAGCTGCTGGAGTATATGATTCAAAACAGCGGCGCCATTTTGACAAAGGAGCAGATCTATGACCGTGTCTGGGGCTTTGATTCTGATACAACGATCGCCATTGTAGAGGTATTTGTCCATCATTTGCGCAAAAAACTGGAGCCATTCGGCTATCATGAAGATATTAAAACAGTACGGGGTGTCGGCTACCGGCTGAAGGAGCAGTAAGGGGGAGCAGCATGTTTCGGCAGACGCATATTCGGTTGACACTTTTGAACTCATTGGTATTCATTGTCTTGATCGGGGCGCTTGGAAGCGTCATTTATGCCTACACCTATGACCGCTTGTACCATTCTGTGGACATGAGTTTAATGGACACGGTGAAGAAGGCGGGGCATGGAGAGAATGGCAGACCGCAGAATAATAAATTTGGGGGAGGCCGTGGCGGCACGCGGGATGTCTCGCTTGCTGTCGGCGACCCGCGGGTTTCTGTCCTTATTTGGGACCAAAACGGAAACCTTGTCAGTGAAGGGGATGGCAGGGAGGTGCTCTTCCTGCAGCAATATGGCAAGCTGGTGCAGCCAAAGGTGCTGAATGAAGTGCAGACGGTGCAAGCGAAAGGCTTTACCTTCCGCACAGTTGCATCAGAGGGCTATGTCGGCTCGGACATGGTGACAGTACAGCTGATCCGGAATGTCACCTCCGAGCAGGAATTCTTGGAGAAGCTGCTTATTATCTTGGCAGTCGGCTGCGGTGTCGGCATCATATGTGCCGTAGGAGCAGGCTACTTCCTGGCCGGCCGTGCGCTTGTGCCGATCCAGCGGGCATGGAACAAGCAGCAGCAATTTGTTTCTGATGCTTCACATGAGCTGCGGACGCCGCTGGCGGTTATTCAGTCCAAAACAGATCTGCTGTTCCGCAACCCATCCGCAACGATTGAGGATAAAATTACAGATATTTCCACCATTTCGAATGAAGGCCGCCGCTTGTCCAAGCTGGTGACAACGCTTCTGACCCTGGCACGTTCAGACTCCAATCAGATTGAAATGAAGAAGGAGCCGTTTGCCCTGCATGAGCTGCTGGAGAATCTGGTGGACCAGTACGGGGAAATTGCCTCTTATCAGGAGAAGAGCCTGACGATGGATGTGCCGGAGCCGGTGATGTTTACCGCAGATAAGGAGCGGATTCATCAGCTGCTTGTCATCCTGCTCGACAATGCCATGAAGTATACCGGTGAGGGCGGCCGGATTGAGCTTGCTTGCCAACAGACAGCTTCTGCCATCACGCTGCAGGTGAAGGACACAGGCATCGGCATGAGCGAAGAGGATATTCCGCGCATCTTTGACCGCTTTTATCAAAGTGATAAAGCGCGGACCATTGCCGAGGATGCCGGGCTTGGGCTGGGCCTGTCCATTGCCCAATGGATCATCGACAAGCATAATGGCCGGGTAAAGGTGCAAAGCAAGCTAGGGGAAGGAACGAGCTTTGAAATCACCTTTCCGAAACATCAAAAGTAAACAGATAGACCTCTGCTGAAAACCTTGCTTGTAACAGGTTTTCAGCGGAGGTCTATTTCTTTGGCCTTAAGTGAAAATTAAGAAACCTTTTGTAAGATTGGAGCAGAGAGTAAGGGGGAATCCATATGAAACGCATATTAGTATGGACGGCGGCGGCTCTGCTGCTGCTGTCTGGCCTGTATATAGCTTTTGCTCCTTCGCCGGAGGAGAAGGCTGTGACGAAAGCGGCGGAGCTGAAGCAGATTCAAGAGGCGCCGGTAGAGGTTGCGGATGAAGTGGTGCAGGAGCCAAAGCCGGAGAAGGTCCTGCTTGATCACGTCCCGCTGCTGCAGCAAATGCCGGAGTTGCCGCGCGGCTGTGAGGTCACCAGCCTGGCGATGCTGCTCGGACATGCCGGTGTGCCGGCTGACAAAATGACATTGGCCCGGCAAATTGCGAAGGTGCCGTTCCGGGAAGGAGCACTGCGGGGCAACCCGAATGCGGGCTTTGTCGGCAACATGTATACCTTTGAAGAGTCGGGATACGGGGTCTATCATCAGCCGATTGCCGCTTTGGCGGAGAAATACCTGCCCGGCAGAGTCGTCGATTTGAGCGGCAAATCGTTTGCGGAGGTTCTGCAGTCATTGGACCAAGGGACACCGGTTTGGATTGTTACAAATTCGACATTTGCACAGCTTGATGAAAGTGCCTTTTCCACTTGGCAGACAAGCGGCGGGCCGGTCAAGATTACGTATAGAGAGCACAGTGTTGTCATCGTCGGCTATGATGCCACACATATTTATGTCAATGATCCGCTGAATGGAAGCGCGGCTGTGCCGAAAAATCGGGCTGCCTTTGAGCAGGCTTGGCTTCAGATGGGCAGCCAGGCCATCACCTATTCTCCAGTATAAGCAAACCGGGAGCTGACCATGTTCAGCTCTCTTGTTTGATGGATGACAATACACCGGTTATGGCAAAATAGGAGAAACATGATGGATTGTGGAGGTCACAATGAAGCGATATCTCTATCTTTTACTGCTGAGTTCTCTGCTCTTGTCCGGTTGTGTATCAGGAGATGGGCATTTGAAAATCAATCAAAACGGAAGTGCCGATATGAACGTCCGCTTTGGAGCGGAGCAGCAGGTGAAAAAGTATTTGGGGGATTTCAACCCCTTCGTCTACATTCAATCCATGCTGCAAAACAACGGCTTTGCTGTGAAGGGCTATGACCGGAAGCAGGACTTCGGATTTGAAGCATCCCGTCATTATCAGTCATTGGAAGACTTTCAACAGCAGCAAATTAAACCGGCAAGCGGCAAAGGAATTGCTGACATTGTTTCCTTTCAGTACAACAAAAAGGAGCAGCTGTTTTTTACAGTGTACGATGTGAAGAGCAAAATGGACTTCTCCGGAGTCTATCAGGATGTGCTGGCGACGGCAAGAAAGCAATTGGGGACAACTGCAGTTGCGGTGCAGTATGCGGCAGACCAGCTGCAGAAGCATATGGATCTGCAATTTAAGGTAAGCCTGCCGATTCAGGCAGCCTCCTCGAATGCGGACAAGAAAACAGATGGCGGAAAGACGCTTGCTTGGAATATCAATCCCATTGCCAAGAATGAACTGGCAATGACGGTGAAGGTGCCCAACATCCGCAACATTGCCATTGCTGCCGGCGGGGCACTCCTGCTGCTGCTCATTCTGTTCATTATGTGGATCCGGCATCGCCGCAAGAAAAAGCGGGCGGCAGTTCAGCCTGAAGAGCCGGCGAAGGAATAGGGGGCTTGCGGGCTCTCTTTGGCTATGCGGGGACTCGCAGGATTTCGGAATGATTATGTGCATAATGGCATAAAAAATAGTAATGGATTTACGAAAGCAATCCAGTTATGTTATACTTGAATAAGAAAAACGCATATAGAATTGCTTTTGGAGGAGTCTGTCATTGGGGGCTTCTTTTTGTCTTTTTTAGGAGCCTGCAGTTGCAGGCTCCTTTTTGCGTTCTTTTGCAGATAGAAGCTTCAGAAAAAGGGAGTGGGAATATGTTTATTTTGGAATTGGCCATTATCGTACTGGCCTCCAAGCTTGCTGGTGACATCAGTGTGAAGCTGGGGCAGCCGGCAGTGCTCGGCAAGCTGCTGATCGGGGTTCTTCTGGGGCCTGCTGTACTTGGATTGATACAGGAAACAGACACACTGCAGGAAATCAGCCATATCGGGGTGGTTCTGCTCATGTTCATTGCCGGGCTGGAAACAGACGTGGAGCAGTTTAAGCGTTCGGCGCGTGCTGCCACGGTTGTGGGGCTTGCCGGTGTGGCTGCGCCGCTTGGCCTGGGCTATGCAGCAGGTCTGCTGCTTGGCATGCCGTCCATGCAGGCAGTCTTTCTGGGTCTGCTGCTGTCCGCCACAAGCGTGAGCATTTCGGTGCAGGCTTTGAAGGAAATGGGGCAACTGCGATCCAAGGAAGGTGCCACAATTCTTGGGGCAGCGGTGATTGATGATATCCTTGTGATCCTTGCTCTCGCATTTGTCATGAGTCTGGCTGGAGGCGATGTCAATCTCGGGATGGTCGTGTTAAAAAAGGTGATCTTCTTCGCCGGCATCATCCTGATTTCTTGGAAAGCTGTTCCGTGGATCATGAAGCGCCTTGCCTCGCTGAAGGTGACAGAGTCTGTCATTTCAGCTGCGCTCATTATTGCCTTTTTCTTCGCTTATACCGCTGAATATGCAGGAGTTGCCGCTATTATCGGGTCCTATATTGCCGGCATTGCCATCAGTCTGACTGACTTTAGGCATGAAGTGTTTGAGAAGGTGGAAACCATCAGCTACTCCATCTTTGTTCCTGTTTTCTTTACTTCCATTGGCGTTGCGGTGCAGTTCACGGGACTGAAGGAGCAATGGCCGCTGATTCTTGGGCTGAGTGTTGTCGCTATTCTCACGAAGCTTGTGGGCTGCGGCTTGGGAGCGAAGGCGGCCGGATTTGGCTGGAGAAGCGCAATGGGCATCGGGGCAGCCATGGTTTCGCGCGGCGAGGTGGCGCTGATTATCGCATCCATTGGATTGGATGCAGATTTAATTGAGGCATCCATGTTCTCCATCATTGTCATGGTGGTCCTTGTCACGACAATCTTTACCCCGCCTGTGATGAAGCTGTTCTTCAGAAAAGCACCAACAGAAGCTCATATATAAAAAAAGGGGGATGCAATGCCTGCGGGCGTTGCATCCCCTTTTTCATGCGGACAGGATTGTGCCGCTTCGGCTCATAACTAAAGGAAAGGGCCAGGCTTGGACGGACGCCTTTCTGCCGCGATTTTCAGCGATGGCACTGTTCCTATGCTGTGGTCTTTTATAAAACAAAGAAGATGGGAATGGTAAAAAGGGTAAGTCATATTACATAGGCATATGGAACACAATACAAAGGAGGAATTCAAATGGGAATTCTAAGCGGCAATCCAAAGCAAGAACCGCTTCATTTCGGCGAAATATACGGTATTTGGTCCAGCCTGAGCGTGGCGAAAGCAGCGATTGATGCATATCAGGTATACATCAATCACACCGGTGATGAAGATTTGCGGGGGTTCCTGCAGGATGTGATGCAGTCCACCATCCGCCCTTCTATTGAAGATATGGAGGATATTCTGCTTCATAATGAGATTGCGGTTCCGCCAACACCGGCTGACCGGCCAAAAGCGGATTTGGAGCAAATCCCGGCAGGGGCGCGTCTGCATGATATGCAAATTGCCAACACAGTGGCCATGGATATCGGCATCTGTCTTCCGGCTTACAGCAAGCTGATTGCTGAATCCATCCGTGAAGACGTCGGAGCCCTATTTGAAAAGCTACATGCCAAAAAAGTGAAAGATGGGATTAGACTGCTTCGTTTGATGAAGGAAAAGGGCTGGATTATGCCGCCTCCGCTTCATCAGGAAACAAAGCAAGCGTAAAATATGCGAAATCAGCTTCGGCAGTTCTTTCTCGGATCAGGATGCCGGAGCGGCTTTTACCATTCTGTAGACATGGAGAGTAGCAATGGAACTTAAAGATAAGTGTTGTTTATGGGCGTTGTCTTCTGTACCGCTTGTCATGACTTTGGGAAATTCGATGCTCATCCCTGTTCTGCCGGCAATTGAAAAGAAGCTGGATATTTCAGCCTTCCAGGTCTCCATGATTATTACGGTGTACTCCATTGTAGCCATTCTTCTTATTCCAATTGCGGGATATTTATCTGACCGCTGGGGTCGTAAAAAGGTAATTATTCCAAGTCTGATCATTGCAGGCATCGGCGGGGCCATCACAGGCTGGGCATCGTGGAAGATGAGCGATCCGTATTGGATTATTCTCGCCGGCCGTGTTGTGCAGGGAATTGGTTCTGCCGGTGCCATGCCGGTAGTGCTTCCATGTGTAGGGGATATGTTTAAAGATGAAAAGGATATCAGCTGCGGCCTTGGCATGATTGAAACATCCAATACCTTCGGGAAAGTACTCAGTCCGATTCTCGGATCAGCGCTGGCTGCAGTTGTTTGGTTCTTGCCATTTTGGTTTATCCCTATTCTCTGTGCCATCGCGGTTTTATTGATTATTTTTCTTGTCAAGCCGCCGAAGAAGCAGGATGACCCTGTTCCTGTAAAGGAATTTGTCCATTCCGTCTGGAAGCTGCTGAAGGAAAAAGGCAAATGGCTTGTCACCATCTTTATCGCCGGCGCCATTATCATGTTCGTGCTGTTTGGCGCATTGTTTTATCTGTCAACCATTTTGGAAACGAAGTATCATACGGACGGCATTTGGAAGGGGCTTATCCTTGCCATCCCTCTGAGCGCACTGTCACTTTGTTCCTTTATTACCGGGAAGAAAATTGGGGATGACAAGAAAATTATGCGGCGCTGTGCCTATTTGGGATTCTTTATCTTGGCAGGCTCCTTTATCATCCCGGTCTTTTTCAACAATGTATACACACTTGTTACGAGCCTGAGCATAGGGGGAGTCGGCATTGGATTGGCTTTGCCGAGTCTGGACGCGCTGATTACAGAGGGAATTGAAAAGGAAGAGCGCGGTACCATTACCTCGCTTTACAGCTCTATGCGCTTTGTCGGGGTGGCGGCAGGCCCGCCGTTATACGCCATTTTCATGAAAGGTGCTGACCAGGATATCTTCTGGGTTTCCGGGGCAGCCGGCTTGGCCGGGGCATTGCTGATCATGTTCTTCGTAAAGCCGAAGAGCAGCAAGAACGAGGACAGCAAGTCTGACTCTTGCGCACCAAAAAGTGTGCCGCAAACATAATGAAGAAGCCTTGTATCCACAAGGCTTTTTCGCTTTTTTAAGAAAAAAACAGGCTGAACAAGCCTTTGGCAACGAGGAAGATGAAAGTCAAAACAAGTGCGGCGATTACGATTCCGACGCCCATGATAATTTTCTTCTGCAAAGCCTTACACCTCTTTATCCTTCTGCATTTTATCTGCCCCATTGTAAGTCTGTCTGCTGTAAAAGTCAATTTTGCTTTCATTTTGAATTACTTGCTTTCTATTTTCAAAAGTATTAGAATTTTTCTTGTAAACGAATATATGGAATCGGGAGCCTGCGGAAGCAAGCTGAGAGTACGACCAATCCGTCGTAGACCGTTTGAACCTGTTGGGTAATGCCAGCGCAGGAAGAGATCACGGGTGCAGTGTATCTACCAGCCGTCTTGCTTGCGCAGGACGGCTTTTATTTTTTCTATTTTAAGGGGGACATAATATGTTAAATCAGCTGTCAGCAGTATTGGAGCAAGTAAGAGAAAGAAATCCGCTCGTACACAACATCACGAATGTAGTAGTGACGAACTTTACCGCAAATGGATTATTGGCGCTTGGGGCTTCTCCCGTTATGGCTTATGCGAAGGAAGAGGTTGCCGATATGGCAAGCATTGCCGGTGCGCTGGTGCTGAACATCGGCACGCTGAATGAAACAGAAGTGGAAGCCATGCTGTTGGCTGGAAAGTCTGCGAATGCCCATGGCGTGCCTGTCATTCTGGATCCTGTCGGCGCCGGAGCTACCGCTTACCGCACCGAGACAGCCCGCCGAATCGTGAGTGAAGTCAAGCTGACAATGCTTCGCGGCAATGCGGCGGAGGTGGCCAATGTCATCGGTGAAAACTGGGCTATTAAAGGAGTAGATGCGGGAGAGGGCAACGGAAGTGTTGTGGAGCTGGCGAAAACAGCGGCGAAGCAATTGGGCATCACGGTTGTCATTACAGGCAAAGAAGATGTAGTCACAGATGGCGAAATCGTATATGTCATCCGCAACGGCCATCCAATTTTAACGAAGGTGACAGGAACCGGCTGCTTGCTGACATCTGTGCTTGGCGCTTTCGCGGCCGTGGAGAAGAATCCGCAAATTGCAGCAGCGGCAGCGCTTGTATACTATGGGACAGCGGCTGAAATGGCAGCCGGCAAGGCTGCAGCGCCGGGCAGCTTCCAAATCGAGTTCTTGAATCAGCTTGCTCTTGTGTCCGTACAGGACGTGCTGGCGCTTGGCAAAGCGGAGCTGCTGCAGGGGGAAACAGTATGACGTATAAAGCCCTCACGATTGCAGGCTCGGACAGCGGCGGCGGCGCCGGGATTCAGGCAGATCTAAAAACCTTTCAAGAGCTGGACGTATTCGGCATGTCGGCAATTACTGCGGTGACGGCCCAGAATACCCTTGGGGTACAGGGGGTGTATCCGCTTCCCGTGGAGGCGATTGTACAGCAGATTCAGTCTGTCGGCAGTGATATAGGAACGGATGCGGTGAAAACTGGCATGCTGTTCAGCAGTGAAATTATCGCAGCAGTGGCAGAGCAAATCCGCCGCTTCGGCTGGAAAAATATTGTGGTTGATCCGGTAATGATTGCAAAGGGAGGTGCTCCGCTCCTGCAAGAAGAGGCTGTGCAGGCTCTTAAAGAGCATCTGCTTCCTTTGGCCGCTGTCATCACACCGAATATTCCGGAAGCGGAGGTGCTGACAGGGATGCAGATTGAAAGCCCGGCGGATAAACAGGAGGCAGCCCGCCGCTTGTTTGATACCGGTGTCCGTCATGTCGTGATCAAAGGCGGCCACGATGAAGGCAGCCAGGCATCGGATTTGCTGTATGATGGACAGCATTTTCAGTACTTTACAAGCGACAGGCTGCCTACCAAGAATACGCATGGCACTGGCTGTACTTTTGCCGCGGCTGTAACAGCGGAACTGGCAAAAGGGAAAACGGCAGCGGAAGCCGTGCAGACAGCCAAGGATTTCATTCAGGCAGCCATTGCGGATGACCTGCAAATTGGCGGCGGCCATGGCCCTACGAACCATTGGGCTTATGGACGGAGACAGGCAGTTTTAGGAGGGAAAGCATGACACAAGGGGAATTGCGGAAGGCGCTGCAGGTCTATTTCATTATGGGAAGCCCGAACACGGAACAGCCGGCGCTTCAAGTGCTGGAAGAAGCGATTGCGGGCGGAATCACAATATTTCAGTTCCGGGAAAAGGGCCGCCATGCATTGAAGGGTGAAGCTAAGCGTGCCCTGGCGCGGGGGCTGCAGCAGCTCTGCCGGGCACATGGCATCCCGTTCATTGTCAATGATGATATTGACTTGGCGGTGGCTTTGGATGCAGACGGCGTCCATATCGGCCAGGAGGATGAACCAGTGGATCAAGTACGGGCGCGTATTGGCAATAAGCTTCTTGGCGTGTCTGTCCATACGGTCGAGGAAGCGAAGCTGGCCGTGGCGCAGGGAGCTGATTATCTCGGACTTGGACCCGTGTTTCCGACTGGAACAAAAGAGGATGCGAAGGAAGTGCAGGGTGTTTCGCTGATTCAGAAGCTTCGGGAGCTGGGCATGGATATTCCGATTGTCGGAATCGGCGGCATCCATGCAGGCAACGCTGGAGAAGTGGTTGCAGCTGGTGCTGATGGGGTATCTGTCATTACTGCCATCAGCCAGGCCGGCTCGCCGTTGAAGGCGGCGCAGGACCTGCTGGAGGCAGTGAACAGCCAAGTGCGGAAGGGCTAGAAACTTTTTTATGCCTGCGTCTCGTACAGCCTGTCATTTGCATATAATGTGTCACGACGGGATGAAAAGGCGGGACGCGAATGAACACCGAAAAGTATAAGCAGATGAGCGAAGAGGAACGTCCGCTGGCAGAACCGAAGGCTTTGGAAAATGTAAAGATGATTATGAATGTCGGCATATTATGTCTTGTTCTTTTGCTCGGATACTTGGCGGCGATCGGCCTGCAGAAGGGATACGAACGCTGGAACGGCCCGCAGATGCATCAAGGGCAGAACATAACAGAATGGTACAGCAAAAAAGACGGCTTCTCCAGATAGCCGTCTTTTTTGCTGTGCAAAACTGTCAGGCAAGAATGCAGTGTCATGGGGCACAATATAGAGACGAAAAACAGGCTGGCGGAGGTATGTATGCTGGTAACCTATATGATGTGGACAGCGGCAGGCTTTTTGAGCATTCTGCTGTTGATTTATCTTTATCTGGTGCTGCGCTATGTTGTGAAACGCAAACGTGCGCGGCGAAAGGAAAAGCATAAGCAGCACCTGCGGCACTTGGTGGCCCATTGTGTGAAAACAGGGGAGCTCCTCCGGCTCAGGCTCACCAGACAGATGGAGCTGGAGGCTGTCGAAGAACTGCTGGAGCAATATATGAATGTGTTAAAGAGCAGGAAGGCCAGCCTTCGTTTATCACGGCTCGCCCAACGGCTCCTTGTGGAATATTACCGGGAAAGATTACGATATCCTCGCCTAGGGGTGCGTTATAATGCTTTGCTACTGATCGACAAATTTTATATCCCGCAGCTGACAGAGGATTTGCTGCAGCTGTTGATGCGGGAGAGAACCACGGATTTAGAGCGTCTGGAGGCCTATCGGATTCTTGCCAAAACAGATTATGCCGGCATCAGGAATATTTTGAAGCATGCCAGAGACTGGCCTGATGTATTATACCGGGATATTTTGCACCGGCTGCCGGAGGAACGGTTCCGGGAGTATATGCGTGGCCTCTCCATCTATCCGAAACGGCTGCAATATAATCTGCTGGATGTGGCGGGAGACAAGGGAGATATTTCCTTTCTGCCGCAGCTGGAGGCGCTGCTGTATCAGACTGACCCGGAAATCCGGACCCGGTCGCTGAAGGCCATCAGTAAAATCGGACTGGTGCGCCACCCGGAAATGCTTGTTCCGTTTGTGGGCTCTTCCATCTGGCAGGAGCGGGTCATGGCTGCCAAGACGATGGGGATTGTTCAAAAGCAGGAATTCCTTCCGTACCTCGTGCAGCTGTTATCAGACACATCCTGGTGGGTGCGTCTGGCGGCAGCGCAAGCGATTTCCGGCTATAGCACTGGAAGGGATGTGCTCTGGCAGGTCGTGCGTACAGGCAGGGATGCATTTGCCCGTGATATCGCAAAGGAGCGTCTGGAAAGGATGGTGCCGCATGGGCGTACTTCAATGGATTAGATATGCTGTTGAAGCGCTGGCCATTCCCATTTTCATCTATATTCTCCTGCTGTGCAGCTTTTATATCATTCTGTTCCTCATTGCATTTTCCCGCATGTACCGGGAAAATGAAGTGAATTTGAGGGAATCCTATACGGATCTCCTGCAGCAAACCGGAAATGTGCCGCCGCTGTCCATTCTTGTCCCTGCTTATAATGAGGAATTGGTCATTCGGGCCTCCGTTTTATCCCTGCTGGACATGTATTATCCCCTCTTTGAGGTGATCGTGATCAATGACGGTTCAAAGGATGCCACCATGCAGGTGATGCTGGAGACCTTCGAAATGGAGAAGACCGAGCACGTTGTCCGCCGGCAGTTGAACACGAAGGAAGTGCGCGGCATTTACCGTTCCGCGCGTTTTAGCAACCTGCTTCTGATTGACAAGGAGAACGGCGGCAAGGCAGATGCCTTGAATGCGGGGATCAATGCATCGAGATACCCATATTTTTGTTCATTGGATGGCGATTCAATTTTGGAAAAGGATGCGCTGGCCAATATTATGAAGCCGGTGCTGGAGTCCCGCGAGGAGGTCATTGCCGTCGGCGGCAGCGTCCGCATTGCCAACGGCAGCGTGATTGAGAAGGGGGAAGTGAAGAAAATCAGTCTGCCTGACAGCCCGATTGTCGTCATGCAAATTATTGAATACATCCGGGCTTTCTTAATTGGGCGCCTTGGCTTGAGCCGCTATAATATTCTTCCCATCATCTCTGGTGCCTTCGGTATTTTTAATAAAGCCTGGATCGTGCGGGCTGGCGGATATCGGGAGAAAACGGTGGGGGAGGATATGGAGCTCATCGTCCGGCTGCACCGCTTAAAGCGGGAGCAAAAAAGCAGGGGGCGTATTCTGTATGTGCCAAAAGCCATCTGTCTGACCGAAGCACCGGATACATGGAAAATTTTAAAGTCGCAGCGCACCCGCTGGCACCGGGGCTTGTATGAAAGCTTGTGGCTCCATAAGGCTATGCTGTTCAATCCCCGCTACGGGGGAATGGGACTTGTTGCCATGCCGTATTTTCTTATTGTAGAGCTGCTGGGCCCGCTGATTGAATTCACAGGGTATGTATTTGTAGTGATAGATGCCATTGTGATGAGGGGCTTCAGCGAGTTTGTGATTATGGTGTTCATTGTCGGCGCGTTGTACGGTTCGTTTCTCTCTGCGGCAGCAGTGCTGCTGGAAAACTGGGGGGTCCGCAACTACCCGCGCATTCGGGATTTAACCAAGCTGTTCGTCTATGCGCTGTCAGAATCCTTTTGGTACCGGCCGGTGACCTCCTATTGGCGCCTGATTGCCACATTCCAGGCCATCCGCGGCAAAACCGGATGGGGGGAGATGAAACGGAAGGGAGTCATCAAATAAGGAAGTACATAGCCGCAACAAGAAAAAGATGTCCCGCGGGACATCTTTTTCTTGCTCAATGAAGCTTTTGTTCTATAGCATGGCCCGCAGTCAACTGCACATCTTCGCCATACAGCTTCAGCGTGAGGCTCTCTCCATTCACGAGTGTAACGCGTACATGCTTCTTTTCTGCCTCCACCTTCAGCTTGCGGCCCTGATACAGGAGGTGGAAGGAATAGCTCTTCCACTGTGATGGCAGAATCGGCGCGAGCGATAGTCCGGATTCCTTCAGACGAACACCGCCAAAGCCGTAGACAATGGACATCCAAGTGCCGCCCATGTTTGCCATGTGCAGGCCGTCTTTTGTGTTGCCATGCGTGTTGTCCAAGTCAAGGCGGGCAGTCTCGTTGAAATATTCATACGCCTTATCCTGGTCGCCAACCTTTGCAGCCATAATGCTGAAAATGCAGGAGGATAGGGAGGAGTCGTGCGTTGTGACTGCTTCATAATAGTCATAGGAACGCTTGATGGTCTCCAAATCCTGTTCGTCCTCCAGCAGGAAGTGCGCCAATACAGTATCCGCCTGCTTGCATACCTGATAACGGTATAATGTCAGCGGGTGGTAGTGCAGCAGCAGCGGATAATGGTCATCCGGTGTGTTATCAAAATCCCATACGGCTTTATGCAGGAAGGAATCGTCCTGCGGATTGATTTTCAGGCCCTCGTCATATGGCAGATACATGGCCGCCGCAGCCTTTTCCCATTCCAACGGCTCTTGCGCGTCCAGGTTCAGGCGCCCGCGCAGCGCTTCAAAAGCAGACTCGTCCTCTGCCAAAATATCGTACGCTTTTGATGCCCAAAGCAGGTTGTACTTCGCCATGGCATTCGTGTAGTAATTGTTGTTGACGATGCAGGTATACTCATCCGGACCGGTCACGGCGTCAATCTTGAACAGGCCATTATCATAGTGCCCAGTATCCGCCCAGAGGCGTGCTGTCTCAAATAACACCTCGGCACCGTACTGCCTTATAAATGCCGTATCTCTTGTTGCCAAATAGTATTGAATGTAGCTGTAAGCCACATCCGCGCTGATATGGTACTGGGCGGTTCCTGCCGGGAAGAAGGCGGAGCACTCGGTGCCGGCAATGGTGCGCCACGGGAACAAAGCGCCTTGGCGGTGGCCCATTTCCTTCGCGCGTGCGCGGGCACCGTCCAGGATGGAATAGCGGTAAATCAGCAGCTGCTTGGCCAAGTCCGGCTTTGTCATCAGGAATACGGGAATGATATAAATTTCTGTATCCCAGAAATAGTGGCCTTCATAGCCCTCGCCGGAGAGGCCTTTGGCGGAAATGTTGCTGAACGGGTCGCGCCCGGCTGATTGCAGCAGGTGATACAGATTAAAGCGGATGCCCTCCTGCAGGCTTTCTTCGCCGCCAATGATGATATCGGCATTGCTCCAAAACTCATCCAGATACTGCTTCTGCCAGCCAAGCATATCCTCAAACGAGGCAGAGCGCAGCTCTTCCTGAATGGAAATACCCTTTTCAATCAAGTTCTTTTCATGGCGCAGTGTATCGGTATACACATTCAGCTTTGTGACTGAAACAGGTGCCGTCAAAGCAGAGAAGGTAATGATGGCTTCTGCAGCTTTTTCACTTGTGCGCATCTCTACTTGGTGTGCACCTTGTACAGCATGGCGGGACACGCAGGCAGTGGAAAGCCCGGATGCTGTTGTCTTGTTCATCACATACAAACAATCATTTTGAAAGCCGGCTTGCTCTGTATGAAGCAGCTTTGCATGGCCTCCGCCAACACGCGGGTCCATGGGATTCACATAGTTGGAAACATCTCCGTTTACTGTGGAAACCACCTTCACCTGACCGCGGAAGGTAACCGGCTCAATCTGAACATCAATGGCAAACAGTTCTCGTGTCGTAAAGGATACAAGGCGGCGGAAGCGGATGCGCACCTCTTCGCCATTGCGCAAACGATAATGGATGAGCCGCTCTGTGTAGCCATGATCCATATGCAGCGTGCGCTCAAAGGAGGAGACGTCGCCATCAAACAAGGAGAATTCCTCCTCCTGTTCGCCGAAATACAGCTTAACAGTTTGCGTGTCAATCACGTTTACAAGCTTTTGCTGTGTTTCCGGGAAGGCGTGAAGCTTTTCTCCATACGAGATTTCAATTACATCATGAAAGGCATTCTGGTATGTACCGCGGATGGAGTTCATGCCGGAAGCATAGCCTTCCTCGAAGTTGCCGCGTACGCCAAGATAGCCGTTGCCCAGTGCAAACAGGCTTTCTGTATTGAGAAGGTCTGACTCAGTCAGCTCATTTTTTGTAATGATCCATGTCATCGTATCTGCACTCCTACCTCATCATTCCGGCCGGGGCCAGATGGAATTACTTGCATTGTAATGGGAAAAATAGCTATTTTCTATTAAAATATAAAGGATATTGTTAAAAATTTAAGGTTGGATGTGATAAAGCATGCAAAGCTCAATTCAACAATCTGTTATAAAGCAATACCTGCGTTCCCGGGAACAGCATCAGCAGGAGAATTATCTTCATCCGCCTTTTGAATATGAGCGGCAGCTGCTTGAAGCCATTCGGCTGGGCAAAGAAGCGCATGCCAAAGAAGTGCTGGAGCGCATCAATGCTTTAAAGGGGGCAAGGTTGGCCCAAGATCCGGTCCGTTCACGCAAGAACTCATTGATTGCTGCCTGTACTTTGTTTACCCGGGCTGTAATTGAGGGCGGGGTACATCCAGAGACAGCATTCCAGTTGAGTGACGCATACATTCTTGAAATTGAAAAGCTGAGCAGCTTACCTGCCCTGCAGCAGATGGAGTATGATATGCTCCATCATTTCACGGAGACAGTGCGCGGGAAGCAGGAGGTCCACGGCTACAGTCTCCCTGTCCGCTCAGCCGCCGCATATGTACATGAGAATATTCTGCAGAGACTTTCCCTTGATGAGGCTGCACAGCAGGCCCATGTGCATCCTGGTTATCTCTCAAGCAGATTTAAGCAGGAGACCGGCTTAAGCTTTACGGACTTTGTCAACCAAAAGCGGATTGAAGAGTCAAAGTATTTTTTACTGCATACGAGCTACAGTATTTCTGACATTGCGCTGCTGTTCCAGTTTTGTAACCAAAGCTATTTCACAGCATTATTTAAGAAATACACCGGCCTGACACCGCGCGAATTCCGCCAGCGGGAGCAGCCATAGAATGCCGCAACGGGGGAGTGCACTTAGCTTTTCCTGTGGCGGCAAATGTTATAGCAGAAATTATCACGAAATTCGACAAATCTCTATCTGGCGCAGGTATGTATGCGAGAGCCAAATCATTTTTTAAGTAAATTAATTCTTTTTATCTCGATATAAAGATAAATCGCATTCATTTCTTCTAATATCAGAATATAAAGTGTATATAAAACTTTCAAAAAATAATGTTGAAAGCCTTTCCAAAACATCGTAGAATGATTTTGAAATCAATTTCAATTTTGTGGGATGATTTACCAAAACAGGAAGGGGAGTCAGTTTTTGTCGACTATAGATGATGTTGCTAAGCTGGCCGGTTTGTCCAAGTCAACTGTGTCGCGGGTCATCAATAGCTATCCGCACGTGTCCGAAGCAAAACGCCAACGCGTCCTGGCGGCGATGCAGCAGTTAGCCTATGTGCCCAATTCGGCAGCACAAAGTCTGAGAAGACAGCGCACCGGCCTTATCGCCGTGTTTGTGCCCCGGCTGATGAACCCCTTTTTCAGTCAGCTCCTACAGTCAATGGAACTTGCAGCATCCGAGCGGGATTATCAGCTCATCGTGTGCCAAACCATGTATTCGCAGGAAAAGGAACTGAAGTATGCAGAACTGCTCAGACGCAAGCAAGTGGATGGGATTGTCATGACTTCTATTCAGAATGAATGGCAAGCGATTGCTCCATATGTTCGATATGGGCCTATTGTCCTCTGCAATGAGTTTGATGATGCTGCGGAAGTGCCGATGATTCGTCTTAACCAGGAGTATGGAGGCTACATAGCCGGCAAGCATTTGCTTGCCATGGGACATACGAGAATTGCCTGCTGCTCGGGAGGAACAAGAAGTCAGGTTGCATTTCATCGGGAACAAGGATTGCGAAAGGCGCTGCAGGAGCATTCATTATTTCTTCCAGACACATATATTTTTCGCGATGCGTACTCGATTGAGGATGGAATCCGTGTCTTTGCGCAGATTAAGGACATGAAAATCCGGCCGACTGCTGTTTTCTCTGGGGGAGATGAAGTAGCTGCGGGGATTATTGCCGGGGCAAAGCAGCATGGTTGCCGTGTTCCAGAGGATTTGGCGGTCATTGGCTTTGATGACCAGAAGATTACGGTTCTTATGGAGCCCAACATCTCAACAGTCCGGCAGCCAATTGGTCTGATGGCACAGCAAACGATTGCACTCATGGCTGAGAAGATTGAGTCCCGCCAGTATACTCAGCGGGAAGTATACGAGTATCCGCTCGAGTTGATTGTCAGGGAGTCAACATGTGTAAGCGTGTTGCCCACAAAAGAAAAATGAAAACGATACCAACTACACTGGAGGTCATGATTATGAAGCTTATCAAGAAAATCGCTCCATTCGCGCTTGCAGCTCCGCTTGTATTGACAGGCTGCGGCGGCAACAATGATACGAAGAAGGATGAAGGCACGGCAAACAAGGACACTGCCAAGAGCGGCACCGTGAAGCTGATTTATGCACGCGGTAAAGACACCACCAACGCGACAAAGAAAATCGTGGAAGAGTTCAACAAAAAGCATCCGAATATCCAGGTTGAATTCCGCGAAATGCCATCTGACTCCGGCAAGCAGCACGATGCATACGTAACTGCATTGAATGCCCAGTCCTCTGAAATTGATGTAATGGATCTTGACGTAGTATGGCCGGCAGAATTTGCACAAGCAGGTTATGTACTGCCGCTTGATAACTTCATTCAAAAAGACAATGTTGACATGGCCAAGTACAACAAAGGTGCTGTGGCGGCAGCAAGCTTCAACGGCAAGCAGTGGGCCATGCCGAAGTTCATTGACGCCGGTATGCTGTACTACCGCAAAGACCTTGTCCCTGACGGCAAGGTGCCAAAAACTTGGGATGAGCTGATTGCCACAGCAAAGGCCACAAAGGGGCAAGGCGGCACAAAGTTTGGCTACCTGATGCAGGCGAAGCAGTACGAAGGTCTTGTATGTAACGCAGTAGAGTTTATCGCTGCTTATGGCGGCAAGGTTATTGATGAAAACGGCAACGTGGCTGTTAACAGCCCGGAAGCCATCAAGGGCATTAAGAAGCTTGTGGAGGTTGCCAAGTCTGATTTCGTGCCTGACAACAATAACACATTTACGGAAATCGAATCCCATACAGCCTTCCTGGAAGGTCAAGGCGTGATGATCCGCAACTGGCCTTACATGTGGAGCATGGTGCAGGATCAGGCGCAATCGAAGGTTGTTGACAAGGTTGGCGTAGCTCCGCTGCCGGCGGGCGACAAGGGCTCTGCAGCGACATTGGGCGGCTGGATGTCCGCCATCAACAAATACTCCAAGCATAAGCAGGAAGCATGGGAGTTTGTGAAGTTCATGAACGGTGCGGAAGGCCAGAAGATTTCTGCGATTGAAGGCGGTTTGGCTCCAACTCTTACAGACTTGTTCAACGACCAGGACATTCTAAAGAAGAACCCGTTCTTTAAAGAGCAGGGCTTTGTCAATGCATTGAGTGCAGCTGTTCCGCGTCCTGTTACACCAATCTATCCGAAGGTATCCGAAATCATGCAGATCAACCTGTCCAAAGCGATTGCGGGCCAAATGACTGCAGAGCAGGCAGCTGCTGAAATGGAGAAGCAACTGAAGGATGCATTAAAGAAATAAGGCAAAAACTTTAGTCTTTCTCGGGAGAGCCTTCTCCTGAGAAAGACTAATCCTTTATGTCATAAAGGAGGACATCGCAGTGGCAAAAAAAGAGCAATCCTATTCAAGCGAGAAGAAAGCGGAGAGAAGGCTTGGCTATCTCCTTGTGACGCCCGCCCTGATTCTCATCCTGGCTATCGCTGTATGGCCGGTGCTGCAATCATTTTATTTCAGCTTGTTTGATTATAAGCTGACTGATCCTGCAAAATCATCCATTCAAACAAAGGCACAGCTGGATCTGGAGCGCTATGCCAATAACTATCCATTCCTGATGAAATCGCTGCAGACAGAAACCGATTCTGCCAAAGATGCGGATGTAAAGAGCAAGCTCACCCAAATCATAGAGGATTTGCGGAAGGCCGATGCAGGCATTCAGAAGAATCATAAGGAACAGTACGATAAAGTCAGTGAAATGGTGCTGAACTATGAAAATCCGACTGACAAACAGAAGTTTGCCCAAATTTCCGCTGATGAAGCGAACCAGTATGACAAAGTGTTTTCAGATGCTGCCAAGCAGCTGAACCAATATAAGAATGGCAAGGTGCTGCAGGACGGCGACAAAGTGGCGGGCTTGGCTTCCTCCTTGGATGAGTCCATTGTGAAGCCGAACTTGATTGGATTGGGGCACTACAAGACTTTGCTGTCCAGTGACCGGATGTGGCACGCCTTAAGAAATACAGGTATTTTTACCATTATCTCAGTTATTGTGGAAACAGTGCTGGGTCTGGCAATTGCTCTTCTTATCAATAAGGCATTCTTTGGCCGTGGTCTTGTGCGTGCGACAATCTTGATTCCTTGGGCCATTCCGACAGCCGTATCAGCACTGATGTGGAAGTTTTTATACGATGGACAGAATGGAATCGTTGCCAAGTATTTTGCTGATCTCGGCATTATTCATAAGATGAGTGATTTGTTGACAACAGGAAATGGCGCGATGTTTGCCGTGGTTTTTGCGGACGTTTGGAAGACAACACCGTATATGGCGCTTCTACTGCTGGCCGGCCTGCAAACCATCCCTGATTCCCTCTATGAAGCTGCATCCATGGATGGCGCAACAAAGACAAGGCAATTCTTTACCATCACGCTGCCGCTCTTGAAATCCAGTCTTCTCGTAGCGCTGCTGTTCCGTACCTTGGATGCATTCCGCGTGTTTGACTTGATCTATGTACTGACAGGCGGAGGCCCGGCGAACTCGACAGAAACCATCTCCATGATGGCCTACAACCTCATGTTCTCGCAGTCCAACTTCGGGGAAGGCTCTGCCATCGCAGTGATCGTCTTTATCTGTGTGGCCATTATCTCCATCATCTACATCAAATTCCTTGGTGCGGATTTGATTTCTGACGGTTCGAAAAAGTAAGGAGTGTGACACCGTGCAAAAGAAGGCAGGTCCTTTATTTTATATTTTTCTGTTAGCCTTTGTATTTCTTGTCATGTTCCCGTTCCTCTGGATTTTGCTGGCATCTGTCAAGCCGGCGACAGAGCTGTTTGGGGAGACGGCGTTCAATTGGTTTGCGAAAAACCCAACAACGGCGAGCTACGTATCAGTCTTTACGAATTATCCGTTTGGCCGCTATTTGTGGAATAGTACAGTTGTTGCATTCATTACGACCGTGTATTCCGTGTTTGTGGCAGCCTTTGCCGCTTATGCGATCGCGCGCTTGGATTTCCGCGGCAAATCTGTCATTCTCGGCATTGTGCTGGCGGTATCCATGTTCCCGCAGGTCGCGACGATTTCGCCAATTTATATCTTTTTGAAAAATATCGGTTTGACAAACAGCTACCTTGGCTTGATCATTCCGTATACAACATTTGCTTTGCCGTCCTCCATCTGGCTGCTTGTTACCTTCTTCCGCAAAATCCCGCTGGACTTGGAGGAGGCGGCGAAGATGGACGGTGCGACTGCGCTGCAGACATACTTCAAAGTGATTCTGCCGTTGGCATTGCCAGGCTTGTTTACAACGGCAATTCTGACATTCATTGCGGCGTGGAACGAATTCTTCTTCGCGCTTGTTTTGAATACAGAAGACAAATATAAGACAGTCCCAGTCGGAATTGGGATGTTCCAAGGTCAGTATACAATTCCTTGGGGCGAGATTTCCGCAGCAACTGTAATTGTAACCGTACCGCTTGTTGTAATGGTACTGCTGTTCCAAAGACGCATTGTATCCGGTTTGACATCCGGTTCTGTGAAGGAGTAGAAAGACGACATGATGTCGTCTTTTTTTTATTTGCAGGGCAGTTAAGGGATATACATTCATTTGTGGAAACATCTGCACCTGATTCCAGTACAATTACTATTCTTATATTAACATATTAAATTATAATATAGTTATTATTGCTTTCTGTACAACAATGATAGGTACGAAAGTGCCACATATTCGGAGGTAGCCATGCGCAGAAATGCAGCTCAAATTATTGCCGCAATGGAGGAAAGAAAACAGCAGGAGAAGTTTGTCGCCAAGCTTGTTGAGGATTTTTCATTCTCCTCGCTGGAGCAAATTGCGGATACGGTGAGCCGGGCCTTCCAGGTGCCGTTATGCCTGATTTCTTTTCGGCAGGGACAAAAGCAATGTATACAAGCCTCTGCCGGCGTGCCCAAAGAGATACGGGAAGTAGCGCTTGACTTTGCTCCCTGCAAGTTTGTATATGCTGCCGAGGCCGCACAGGTAATGCTGCAGCCGCAGCAGCAAATGGGTGAAGAGTACAAAAGTGTAATCAGCGCGCTGGGGGTTCAGTTTTATGCCGGGGTTCCGTTGCGTTTGCAAAATGCGGTGATCGGAACCCTCTGTATTATGGATACAAAGCCGAGGACGTTTACCCGGCAGGAGCAAGAGATGCTAAGCAGCTTCGGCGGCTGGGTCGAAAGCGAGCTGGACCTCAGGGCCAATATGGAGCTGCAGCGGGTGACAAAGGACGAATTGTATGAGCTGACAGCAAAGTATGAGCATGTGATTCAGCATGTGCAGGAGGTTATTTTTCAGATTGATCAGGAGGGGAACTGGACCTTTCTGAATCCGTCCTGGACAGCACTTACCGGCTTTCTTCCTGAGGAGTCGCTGGAGAAATCCTTCGTGGCATTTGTACATCCGGATTACCACGAGGAAGTAACGCTTGATTTTCGAAGTGTGCTGCAGGGGGAAATTGATATGTACCACAAGGAGATAAAGGGCTTGCATAAGAATGGGGATACCATTTGGGTGAAGGTGAGCTCTCAGCGGTTCCGCAATGCCAAGGGTGAAATGATTGGGATTGCCGGTACCCTTACGGATATTTCTGAACGCAGGCGCATTGAGCAGATCAAGCAGGAGGAGCTGGATTTGGCCAGACGTGTACAGCAGGTTGTCCTCTCTGATCCAATCAGAAATGAGAAGGTTCAGGTGGAGGCACTGTACATGGCTTCGGAGCAGCTGTCCGGCGATATGTATTTCTGGTGCAGAATCGATGAGCACAGGTACGGCATTATGGTGCTCGACGTCATGGGTCACGGAGTGCCCGCTGCTCTTATCAGTATGTCCATCCGTTCCCTGCTGCGGGGCATGGTCAAGCGCTTGGCGGAACCGATACAGGTCATGGAAGAATTGAACCGTCAGCTCAACGTGCTGTATCCAAGCGAAGATGCGCATTTCATGTCTTATGCAACAGGTATATATGTGCTTGTAGACACGAAGCAGCAAAGAATTGAATATGTGAATGCCGGACATCCGGCCGGCTATCTTCTGCGTGAGACAGGGGAACTGGTACCTATGACGAAGGGCTGCATGCCGCTTGGTATTATGCCTGACTTGCCGGCGGAAAAGGGGACTATTTCCTACAGCGGTGAAGCAAAGCTGCTGTTATATACGGATGGATTGCTGGAGCTCATCAGCCCGGAGGCCGGAGCCAAGCTGAATAAAGAGGATGTCCTGGATTGGGTCAGCAGGAGCCCGGAAGAGCAGGAGGAGCTTGTGGCGCAAAAGCGGATCAAGCAGCATGCCTATGATGATATTTGCATCATCACGGCTGTTCTCTCCGGCACGGGCTTACGGAAGGCGGAATGGAGGAAAGAAGATGGAGTGGATTGAATGGAATGGCCCGCCTACGGTCCATACCATTGATTTCATGGAAGGGCTGTGCCGGAGAATACTGGAGGAAGTCAGCTTTTCGCATACAGACCGCCTTTTGTTTGCCGTTCATGAGGGTCTCATCAACGCGGTCGAAGCCACTAAGGTGGCCTACGGTCAAACGCTGGCGCACCCTATTTCTATACGGATTGCCGCAAACGGCGGGTTGGCAGAAATTCAAATCTCGGACTCAGCGGGCGGCATTTCGGCCCAGTCTTTGCAGAAGCTGGAGACAGGAGGCTTGGGTGATGCCCTGCTGGAGGAAAGCGGCCGCGGGCTGCTTCTTATCAAACACCTGGCAGATGAGGTGTTTTACCAGGTGGAAGGCGACATGACAACTTTAATTATCAGAAAGCGGGGGAACTAGATATGAACAAGGAGATGTACGGAAAAGAAGCGGAATTGAAGGTGGAATCCCACTACGATTATGTGAAGGTTTCACTGAACGGAGCACTTGTATACGGCAAAACAAACGAGGTGAAGGAGCAGTTGGCGGACATCGCCCAGCCGGACAAGGAGTATATCTTAGACCTGTCCTGGCTGCAGTCCATTGACAGCGTTGGGTTTGGCGTCATTATCAATTTTGCCAAAAAGGCAGGCAGCAAAAATATTGCGGTGATCGTCAAGGACGCGCTGATCCGCGAGCTCTTTTCCATTTCCAAGCTGCACCTGCTGTTCCCGGTTGAACATACGCTTGAGGGTGCAGTAAAGGCATTGCAGGAGAAGAAACAGACAAAGCTGCAGCTGGAAGAATACTGATCACATACAGCTGCTTTTGGAGAGAGGAGAAGAACATGCGGTTTTCCATTCGGACAAAGCTACTATCCGGATTTTTGGCCTTGGCGCTTTTAGTAGGTGTAACAGGCGGGGTTTCCTATGCTTATATACAAAAGCTTGAGAGCTCCTATGGAGACATGATTAATCGTGTGAATGTCATCCTGATGAACTTAAAGGACATTCAATATAATGCTGCTCAGCAGGTGAGTTTTCTGCGCGGATATTTGCTGGATCCTGTTAAGTTCAAAGAGAACGCGGACAAGGTCCGCAACAGTAATAAAGAGGTTGCCCGGCTGATCGATGAAACGCTCCCAAAGGTCCATGTGGCCGAGGTGCGCAGCAGTTTGGAGCAACTGAAGAAATATAATGAACAATTTGCCAAAGAGGCAGAGGAAGCTGTCTTGATTGCCGGGACAAACCTGCCCGAAGCAGTCAAGAATGCCAATGAGCAAGTCATCCCTTTTGGAATTGACATGCGGACGTTGGCTGAACAGACAGATAAGAAGCAATACGATGTGATGAAGGAAGCCATGCAGAAGAATGAAACCATGATCCGGACAGCTGTAACAGAAATTCTGCTTGTTACAATGGCAGCTTTGGCCTTGGCGGTTGTTGTCGCTCTTATTATTTCCCGCATGATTGTCAGACCGCTTCGGGCATTGACAAGCAGTGCACAAGCAGTGGCAGCCGGGGATTTGACAGCTGACGAGGTAAGACTGGCAAATACAGACGAGCTGGGTGTGCTTGCCCGTGCCTTCAATGAAATGAAGCAGAGTCTGCATACGCTGATTGCAGAGGTAAATCAAAGTGCCGTACAGCTAAGCGGAGTGACTGGCCATATTTCTCTCTCCATGCAGGAAACGGAGCTGGCAGCCCAGCAAGTGGCATCCGCTGTCGTAACTGTATCTGAGGGAGCAGAGAAGCAGTCCAGCCATTCCTCCTCCATTTTGGATATGGTGAACAGCTCGCTGGACCAACTGACAGTCGGCCTGGAAAAAGCAGAATTGACGAAGCAAAATGCTGCCGTGTCGAGCAGAATGGCCCGTGAAGGCAGCGTTGCCATTCAGGAAGCCATCCGCAATCTTGGAAATGTAACGAGAACAGTGGATTTTGCAACAGATGCCATACAAAAGCTGGGGAGACGTTCAGAGGAAATTGGCGGCATCATTACGACAATTACAGGCATCTCCAACCAGACAAACCTGCTGGCTCTGAATGCGGCCATTGAAGCAGCCCGGGCCGGGGAGAACGGCCGTGGCTTTGCCATTGTTGCAGAAGAGGTACGCAAGCTGGCCGAGCAATCGAAGGAAGCGGCAGACCTGATTACGGGGCTGATCAGCGATATCCAGGCAGAAACATCAGTGACAGTACGGACGATGGAAAGCAACTCTGAAGCGGTTAATTTACAGGTGGGCGTGCTGGAGAGAGGCGGGCAGGCACTGGAGGAAATTGTGGCCGTGGTGGAGCGCACCGAGGGAGAAACACGCGAGGTGGAGCAAATCCTGCTGCAAACCAGCCAGACTTCCACCGCAGTGCGCCAGTCAGTGGAAGAGATTGCTTCTGTAATAGAAGAAGCTGCAGCGGTGGCAGAAGAAGTGGCGGCTTCTGCCGAGGAGCAGTCTGCAACGATTCAAGGCATCACGGAAAACTCTGTCCAGCTTTCTCATATGGCTGAGCGCCTTCAGGAGCGTGTACGCCGATTTAAAATTTAAGTGAACAAGAAAGAGATAGCCTGGAATGCTGCTGCGTTCCGGGCTATCTCTTTCTGTATGAGGGGCCACAGGGGTTTGCGCTAAGACAGCTTGTCACGGATGCTTCGCTGGCGGAATTGGAAAGAATATGGGGAGGGGCTGTGGACGATCAGCGCTTTCGGCCCAACCTTCTGCTGGCGCTGCGAAACAAAGTGCCTTTCGTAGAAGATAACAGCTTTGGCATGCGCATACAGCTTGGCAAAGAGGCGGTGCTGGAGCTGAAACGCTATTGTGGGCGCTGTCTGATTGTCATGGTGGACCCGAATTCCGGAACAAGGCTGTTTTGCTTGCTTCGTGGTAGACAAGAAGAACAAAGCAGGAGAAAATGGAGCAGTACATACAACATCATAAGTAAAGGAGCAAAGGAGCATGACATCATTACAACAGCGAATCATGAAGGAACTGCATGTGCAGCCGCAAATCGATCCGAAGCAGGAAATCCGCAAGCGGGTGGATTTTCTCAAGGAATATGTGCAAAAAGCGAAGGCAAAGGGGCTTGTGCTCGGCGTCAGCCTGGGCCAGGACTCTACGCTGGCGAGCAAGCTGGCCCAAATGGCAGTTACGGAGCTGCGCGGGGAAGGCTATGAAGCCAATTTTGTGGCGGTGCGTTTGCCGTACGGTGTACAAAAGGACGCTGAGGATGAGAAGGCTGTCGTCGAATTTGTGCAGCCGGACCGCCTCATCCATTTCGATATTGCAGGAGCGGTGGACGCATTCTCTTTACAATACCAAGAAGCGGCCGGCGGGCAGCTGAGCGACTTCAATAAAGGAAACGTCAAAGCAAGAGCCCGCATGATTGCCCAGTATGCTGTCGGCGGCCAGGAAGGCCTGCTCGTGATTGGTACGGACCATGCAGCTGAAGCAGTAACAGGGTTCTTTACAAAGTATGGAGACGGCGGGGCGGACCTGCTGCCCTTGACTGGCTTGACGAAGCGCCAGGGAAAAAGCCTGCTGAAGGAGCTGAACTGTCCGGAGCAGCTGTACCTGAAGGCACCGACAGCCGACCTGCTGGACAATAAGCCGCTGCAGGCAGATGAGACAGAGCTTGGCATCACGTACGATGAACTTGATGACTATCTCGAAGGCAAGGCTGTCTCCGAGGAAGTGGCAGCAAAGGTTGAAAAGCGGTACCTCATGTCGGAGCATAAGCGGCAGCTGCCGGCCACTATGTTCGATGCATGGTGGAAGGAATAAGACAGGGACTTGGTGCAAAGCGCCAAGTCTTTTTCTTATGCAGCGGGGCACACATATTCACCTGGGACAACAGCCACAATATGCAGGAGCAGTATGACGAGGAGGAAGAAAGATGGAAGAGGATAAGCTGATGCCGATGACGTCCATTGCCAGCGGCGTGTCACAGGAGCTGGCCCCGGATGTATCATATCTCTGTACGCAGATCGTGAATCTTTGCTTCTATGGAAGTCCGGCTGAAGCAAGCGAGTATGTGATCATTGACACCGGTATGCCGAAGTCATTTGAGAAAATCATGGAAGAAGCGAAAAGCAGGTTTGGTGACGGGAGCAGACCGAAGGCGGTCATTCTCACCCACGGCCACTTTGACCATGTGGGCGCGGTCGAGGAGACTGTGGCGGCGTATGGTGTGCCTGTCTACGCCCATGAGCTGGAGCTGCCGTATTTGACCGGACAGCAGTCCTATCCGCCGGCTTCGCCGGAGGTGGGCGGCATGGTGGCGCAACTGTCCCCGGCCTTCCCGCGTGATCCGATTCAGCTGGGAGAGAACGTACGGCCGCTCCCGGCAGACGGAAGTGTGCCGGATATGCCGGGCTGGCGCTGGATTCATACTCCGGGCCATAGCCCTGGGCACGTCTCCCTATTCCGGGACGCGGACAAGCTGCTGATTGCCGGTGATGCGTTTGTTACTGTAAAGCAGGAGTCGCTGTATAAGGTTGTCACACAAAAGCAGGAAATCAGCGGTCCGCCTAAGTATTTCACCCCGGATTGGGATGCTGCCCGCACCTCTGTGGAGAAGCTGGCGGCACTGAAGCCGGCCGCGGCCATCACCGGGCACGGATTCCCGATGTCCGGTGAAGAGTTAACAGAAAGCTTGGCGAGGCTGGTGCGTGATTTTGATACCATCGCTGTGCCGGAACAAGGCCGGTATGTTAACGAATAGAACAAAAAAGGATGTTCCCGAAAAGTTTTTAAACTTTTGGGACATCCTTTTTTCTTTAAGCAAAACTTAAGGAACGTTTTACATAATGAGTACTGTAAGGAGTACGTGAGAAACACAGCGAGTAAAAAGTAAATAGCAGAGGAGGAGACATGATGAAGGAGAAAAAGGACAAGAAGGAAAAGAAGCGGCGCAAAGGCTGGAAGCTGCTGCTCCTGCTGCCGGTGCTGGCAATCATTCTTTTCGGTGGCGCACGGGCACTTCATCTGGGCGGCTATCCCCAGGTGCAGCAGGTACAGAACTTCTTTGGCCAGTATGATGCAAAGCAGGCACTGCAATCCGCTTGGCAGCAAGGCAAGAATACGGCACAAGCAGCCTTTGGGCAGCACAGCAATCAACAAAATGGCACTGGCAAGCAAAGCAACACGCAACAGGTTTTCGGAGGACAGAATACGCAACAGCAAAGCAATCAACAGGCTGCTGTTCAGAATCCGCAAAACCAGCAGACCTTTGCCGCAAATCAACAAGGCGGCCAACAGGCGCTGAACCAGCAGTTCGGCAAGCATGAACGCGGGTCGCGCCGGGCTGGCATGATGAAGCAAGGAAAAGATGGCTTTCAGCGGGATGGCTTCCATGGCGGCAAGATGGGTCATGGCAAGCACGGCGGCTTCGCACAATACCTGCTGGCAGCAGGAGCTCTCATTCTTGGCTGGTTCCTGCGCCGCGGAGCAGGTGAAACAGCTTGGAAGAAATGGACAGGATGGGCGCTGATGGCAATTGGCCTTGGCATGCTGCTTTCCGCAGCAGTAGTGCCTGTGATCATGATTGCGGCTGTCGGGTATTGGCTGTATACAAGAAGAAAAGCGCCTTCTCAGGATTGGGTGGAAGCACCTGCTCTGCAGGAGATGTATGCGGAAACAAGCAATGCAGCCAAGCTGGACGAATGGGAGCGAAACATTCGGAAGGAGGAGAAATAAATGGGAGTGTTCAAGCGTATCAAGACAATCCTTTTGGCGGATGTACATGAGACGTTGGATAAAATGGAGCAGCCATTGGGCTTGCTGAATCAGTATGTGCGGGATATGGAAGGCGAGCTGGATAAGGCGAAGCATGCTTTGGCACAGCAGCTGTATTTGGAGAAGCGCCATGAGCAGCTTGTGCAGGAGACGGAAGCGGCAGTGGCCAAGCGGACGCGCCAAGCTGAGCTGGCGGTGTCACGCGGTGAAGATGATATCGCAAGACTGGCGCTGCAGGAAAAGCTGCTGCGGGAAGCAAAGCTGGACGCATACAAGGAGCAGCACGCAGCAGTAAAGCAGCAAACAGCTGCCCTGTACGAGCAAATTGACCAGCTGCGCGACAAGTATACAGAGCTGCGGCATAAGAAGCTCGTGCTGGAATCCAGAGCACATGCTGCCAAGCTGGCGCAGCAGACACAAGCTGTCCTCCAATCCTTCCAGGCAACCGGCTTTACAAAAGAATTTGCCCGCGCGGAAGAATATGTGCAGAAATTGGAGGCGCAAGCGGCAGCCCAGGCTTATTTCCGGGGGCAGGCCCCTGTTGTGAATGTGGAACTGGAGAGCGCTGTACAGCGTGAGCTGCAGCTGCTGAAGAAGCAGCTGGAACCACAGGCGCAGCCGGAAAAAGAACCGCAGCCAACCGCATAAGAATACAGAAAGGCCCCTGCTGTGGCAGGGGCTTTTGCTGCATTAATTCACTACAAGCCTGTACAGCTGAACAGCGAAATGAATGCTGAACCCAAAGAGGCACATACCGGCGGCAAAGGTAATGCCGCGGATGAATTTCTCGTTCATCAGCCGCTTGGAAAAATGGACAGTCAGCACAATATTTAAGTTCCATAGGAACAGCCCGAGAATGACGGCGAAACTGCAAACGAGTGAAAACATCCAGGAGCTGGCGGCCAGCGTCTGCAGCGAGCTGCCGTATATGCCAAACCAGAACAGCAAACTGAGCGGGTTTGCCACAGCAATAATCAGCCCTGTCACAAAGGAACTGCGCGAATGGCCGCTGTTCCCTCCGGAAAGCAAAGCAAGCCGGCTGCTGAAGGCGCCCTTCATGCTGTCATAGGCCAAGTACCCGAGCATGAGAGAGCCGGCCGCGTACATGACAATTTGCACGATGGTCAGCTGCATAAAGCCGGCAAAGCCGAAGTAGATGGCCAGCAGCAGCAAAATATCACCTGTTAATCCGCCCAGCCCGACGAGCCAGGAGGAAAGAAATCCTTCTGTCAAACCGCGTTTCATCACTTCCACATTCATGGGGCCGATGGGGGCAGCCAGGCTCAGCCCCAGAACGATAAATTGCAAAAATGTAAGAGCTCCTTCCATGACAGGTACCTCCAAATGACTTGTCTTCCTTGTACTATATGACCATACTAGTTTCATGCATTCATGCTTTTTTATGCAGGTTTTTCCAATAAAAAGAAGCCTGCGGGCAGCAGGCTGTCTTATAGCTTGAAACGGATATGGATGACATCGGCATTTTTCAGCGTTTCATAGAGAATGACAAGAGCCGGGCCGGCAAACAAGCCGACAAAGCCAAGGAGCTTAAAACCGATATACAGGCTGACAAGAGCGGCCAACGGTGAAATCCCCATATGCTGGGAGTAGATTTTCGGTTCAACCGTCCGGCGCACGACTGTAATCACAACGAACATCACCAGCAGGCCGATGCCCAGCGTCTGATTATCACGGAGCAGCGCCACGATGGCCCATGGAACAAGGACGGAGCCAGTGCCGAGAATCGGTAAAATGTCCACAAGCACAATCAACAGGGATAATAGGGCAATATAAGGAACGCCGAGGAACCACAACCCTGCAGCAGCCATCAGAAATGTCAGGGCGCTCAGGATCACCTGCGCCTTCAGAAAGCCAACGCCGGCACTGGTCAGCTGTGAGGTGACCAGCTGCACCTTGCGGCTTGTGGACGGAGTCAAGTACGACTGGGCTTTTTCCTTCAGACGCGGAAGCTCCAGGCTGATCAGAAACAGAGCCACCATATAAATCAGGAATTCCAGCATGAAGCCCGGCACGACTGTGACCACGCCAAACACCTTTTGGATTAAGCCTTGGGCTAAGCTGTCCAAGGAATTGATGCTGCGCTCCAGCGCCCGTTCTGCTGAAAGCAGCACTTCTCCCGGGAGCGTCTCTGCATACCGCTTCCCTTCATCAATGAGGGGAATCAGGGTAGAGTGATAGAACTCCTGGGCAAATGCCGGCGTTTTTTGTGCGAGAATGACCATCTGTTTAAAAATGGTGTTAATTAAAAACGAAGCAGCAGCTGCCAAGGAAGCTATGTATAGAAGGAAAATGACAAGCACGGCATACAGCCGCCGCCATTTCCAATATCTTTGTATGGCGGAAACGGCGCCATCCAGCAGCAGAGCAGTCAAGCCGGCAAAAATAATTGGTAAACTATATGGAATCAGCAAGATGCCAATCAGCACAAGCAAGGCAACCAACAGCCATTTCTTCCACATGTCGGATGTCCCCCTCCCTCAGTCGCGGTAAAATGTGTGCCGAATGCTCTGACACCATTTTGTCAAATACGCTTTCTTTTCTATTCGAAGTCAAGTCTCTTATAATGAAGGTATCGTACATCATGGGCAAAAACAAGGAGGAACCTGTGTTAACTCAAGAAAATTTATTGCAAGAAGCAGCAGCCTTTATTCACACCTGCTATCAGGAGTTGGGGAGGCCGCAGGAGATTGACAGCAGAATGCGGGAAATTCAAAAGATGATTGAGGAAACCGGAACCTACGAGCATACCTTTGAGGAGCTGGCGCATGGGGCCAAAATGGCCTGGCGCAACAGCAACCGCTGCATCGGCCGGCTCTTTTGGAATATGCTGACGGTCTGGGATGAGCGGCAATGCCAAACAGAGGAGGAAGTATATGCGGCGCTCCTCCGCCATATTCGATACGCGACAAACGATGGGAAAATCAGGCCGGCCATCACTGTTTTCCGTGCCGAAAGAGAGGAGAAGGAGATTCGCCTTTGGAACCATCAGCTCATCCGCTACGCCGGCTACGAAACCGAGCATGGCATTCTGGGCGATCCGGCCTCTGTTCCTTTCACAAAGGTTTGCCAGGGGCTGGGATGGCAGGGAGAAGGGACATCATTTGATATTCTGCCGCTTGTCATCGGCATGGACGGCCGGCCGCCCAAATGGTTTGAGGTGCCCAGGGAGCTTGTGCTGGAGGTGCCGCTCATCCATCCGGATTTGGATTGGTTTCAGGATTTGGGGCTCCGCTGGTATGCTGTGCCGATGATTGCGGATATGAAGCTCGAAATTGGCGGACTCATATACACAGCGGCCCCCTTTAACGGCTGGTACATGGGCACGGAAATCGGCGCCCGCAACCTGGCAGACCCGGAGCGGTACAACCTGCTGCCGAAAATCGCGGAGTTCATGGGGCTGGATACAAAGCGGAACTCCTCTCTATGGAAGGACCGGGCCTTGGTGGAGCTGAATGCGGCTGTGTTGTATTCCTTCAAAGAGGCGGGTGCCAGCATCGTGGACCATCATACAGCAGCCCAGCAATTTAAGCTGTTTGAGGAGCAGGAAGCAGCCGCAGAACGCCCTGTGACGGGGGAATGGTCTTGGCTCATTCCGCCGATGTCGCCGGCAGCCACGCACATGTTCCATAAAAATTATGAGAACAAGTATGTTGCGCCAAACTATTTGTATCAGGATCGGCCGTATTGATATGGTAAACTGTTGGGAGATGAAATAGGAAAGAGGGTTACCGTCATTGCTCATCCCCATTCTTGTATCCGGTCTGATTCTTGGATTGCTTATACGCTTTGCCTTAAAGTTTTTGAACGACAGCTACGGTTTTTCCAATGACATGGACAATCGGCCGGCAGCTCTGTTGAAGGCATGCCGCCATTGCAATAGGCGCATTGCCAGGGAATATCAAAAAAATCTATGCCCTCACTGCGGCAAGCCGCTGGAGTGAGAGCTGCGAAAGAGGTGCAGATATGCAGCTGCAGACCATCTATGAACAAGTTGGCGGAGCGGAAACTATCCGCCGTATTGTCGAAACCTTCTACCCGAAGGTATACAGCAACGAAAAGCTGCGCCCGCTGTTTCATGGCGACATGGAGGAAATCATGCGGAAGCAATATATGTTTTTGACACAGCTTACAGGGGGGGAGCCGCTGTATTCACAGGAATTTGGCCCGCCGAATATGCGGATGCGCCATCTGCCATTTGAGATTACGCCGGAGCGTGCCCAGGAGTGGCTTCGTTTGATGAAGGAAGTTTTCGATGAAATGGGGCTGAGCGAAACGGAAGCGGGGCAGGCATTGTTTGCCCGGCTGACGCAAATTGCGCCCATTATGGTCAATACCATGCTGCAGACAAACTAAGGAGGCAAGGCGCATGGAACAGCATAGGTTCACAATCAGCAGACCAGATGATATTCAGCTTTCTGTGCAGCGGTGGAGCGGCACGGAACAGCCGTGGGCAATCGTCCAAATTGCCCATGGCATGGCTGAGCATGTCAGCAGATACGATGCATTTGCCCATTTCCTCGTCAGTAAGGGTGTTGCGGTATATGGAAATGACCATCGCGGGCATGGCAGGACTGCAGCGGCAGCCGGAGATATCGGCTATTTTGCGGATGAAGCCGGCTTTGAGAAGGTTGTGGAGGATATGCATGCGGTGACAGAGCGGATTCAGCAGGAGAATCCGGGTATTCCGATCGTGCTGTTTGGGCACAGCATGGGTTCCTTCCTGGCCCGCCGCTATGTGCAGCTGTATGGAAAAGAGGTACGGGGGCTTATTCTATCGGGAACAGGCGACAACCCGCCTTTTCTCCTGAAGCTTGGAAAGCTGATTGCCGGCATGGAGAAGCGAATTCGGGGCAGCCGTGCCCGGAGCCACGTGCTGAATGAGATATCATTTGGCCAATTCAACCGGTCATTTAAGCCGAACCGCACGCCGTTCGACTGGCTGAGCAGTGACAGTGAAGCAGTGGACGCTTATATACAGGACCCGCTGTGCGGCGGTATTTTCACCGCCGGCTTCTTCTACGACTTATTCACAGGCTCAGAAGCCATCATGGATAAGCGGGGCATCGCCAGTGTGCCCAAGCAGCTTCCCGTTTTCTTTGTATCAGGCAGTCTGGACCCTGTCGGACAGCAAACAAAGGGTGTGCTGCACGCCTATCAGGCTTTCGTGGAAGCGGGCTTGCAGGACGTATCCTGCAAGCTGTATCCGGAGGGGCGGCACGAAATGCTGCATGAGGTGAACCGGGAGGAAGTGCATGAAGATATTTGGCAATGGCTCCGGGCCAAATTGTAAATCCGCTCGGGAAGGAGCTTTCCATGGATACAATTACACATACTCTGTTCGGTCTCGGGCTGTACGGGACTGTTCGCAAGGATGAGATGACAAAGCAGGAGAGACGGGCTTGCTTGCTGACAACTGTGGGGGCAAGCCAAATTCCTGATATTGATGTTGTATCCCAGCTATGGGATACAGAAGGGCTGTATCAAATGTGGCATCGCGGCATCACGCATTCTCTCTTCTTGATGCCGCTGTGGGCATTGCTGTTCTACGGGCTGGGCGTATTGCTGTTTGGGGTGCGGGACCGCCGCTTATATTGGCTGGCCTTGCTTGCTGTATGGATCCACAGCACCAGCGACCTGTTCAACGCCTGGGGCACCGGCTATTTTGAACCATTTTCCAAGATGAGGGTCACATTCGGCACCATCCCCATTGTCGATTTTGTGTTTTGGTTTATTTTGTTGACGGCATATCTCATGGCGAGAACGCACAGGCAGCAGGCGCCTGTTATATACCGCTGGGCCTTCGCGGCCATGGCTCTGCATGTGCTGCTGCAAAGCGCGCAAGGGTATGTGCTGTATCAGCAGTATGCCGGCAAGTACGACCAGGTTGCCCTGTCTGCCAGCTTTCTGCCGTGGCATTATTCGGTCATCGGCAAGAAGGGGGAAAGAGTGGATATTATAGATGACAGTTTATTGAGCGAAGCGAAGCTGCAAACCACTCTCGCTTCCAAGGAGGAAGCCAATTTAACGGCGCTGTTTCGAGCCGTGCCGGCAGCAAAAACCCTGTATCAATGGGCGCCATTTGTTGTGGTCGTGGATGACAACAAGCGGATTGGTGTGTATGATCCACGCTTTTATCGGAACGGCCAGTCCTTTTTGTTTGAGTATATGCAAAAGCATGGGGAAGTGCAAAGGTGAGGAGAACCAGCAGGGTTCTTCTTTTTTTATGGATAGAAATGGGTTGGGGGGAAGAGAATAACTGGAGAGAAATGGCATAAGGAAAGGAGAGCGCATGAACCGCTACTTTTTATACTTAATTATGTTAAATATGCTGACGAATGTGGTGGCGTATGTGCCGCACATGCTGCTTGAGGAGCGCCTCTCGGGCAGTGTTTTGTCTATGCTGATTGCCGTGCCCATTGGACTGCTGTTCTCATATATCTTTTACAAGACTATGTCGAAATTTCCCGGGGAAACATATCCGCAGATTGTCAAGAGACATATGCCGGGATGGCTGGTGACCGTCTATGTCCTGTTTGTTTCCCTTATGTGGTTTGCGGCCGGACTATTGACACTACAGGCATTTTCCCATCTCTCGGAACGCTTTATTGACCCGGAAATTAATCCAGGGTACCTGATTGGCATCTATCTTGTTGTAGTTTGCTTTGGCGCTGTGATGAAGTCCGACCGGATTCTGTATGCGCTGGAATTGGTGATGATTTTCTGTGTGCCGTTGGTTCTTCTGATTTTTTTCAAGGCTTATGCGAACGAGTACATGAGCTGGGACGCGGTGCTGGAGTCGCTCAGCCATTATAGGGAGCCACCGTCATGGAATGGGGTTGCCGCCGCATCTTATACGATGCTTGGCATTTCAAATCTTGCTGTGTTCAATCGGATTCTGAAGGGAAAAATCACCTGGAAATATTGGCTGCTTATCGGTGTCGGGGGAATGGTCAATCTATTTACAACCATGTACATCCCCATTGGCGTCAATGGCGTGGAAGGGATTCAGGACTATGTATACCCTTGGATTATGACTGCCGATGCACTGCGGATGGAATACGGCTTCATTGAGCGGGTTTTGTTTGTTTTTTTACTGCTGTACCTGGCTATGTCACTGGTTTATGTTTCCATTCTGTGGCATGTCTCTATCGAGCTGGGGAAGGAAGTGCTGCCGGGCCAAAAGCTGAAGTGGAAGGGCATGCCTGTTGTGCCCGGCATCTTTCTGCTTGCTTTTTGCTCCATCTCCATTAGTCTTGCACTGAAAGTGGATGAGTATTTGATTTATAACATAGGGAGAATCTATCTGCAGGCGCTGTTGCCAATTAATATACTTGCTGCAGGATTGATGATTTGGATTGTTTGGAGGGAAAAGAAATGGCGGCCATCAGAATCAAGCTCTTAATCTGTACATGTTTTCTGCTTGTATCAGGCTGCTCCTTCAAGGATATTGACAAACGGTTTTTCGTTGTGACGATTGGGGTCGATAGAAGCAGTGATGACAAAAAGCCATATGAGGTGTCGCTCAAGCTCGCAGTTCCGAACGGCACACCAAAGGTGGCGGATAATACGTTCATTGTGGTTTCAGAGCAGGCGACTTCCATTTCCGAAGCAATCCGGGTCATCAAGTCGAAGGTTGACAAGGAGCTGGACTTTGGCCATGCCAAAGTGATTATACTTGGCGAGAAAATTATCCATGACAATTTACGCCAGACTGTGGATTTTTTTGCCAGACGCCGTGATATTCAGCAGATTGCCTGGATGGCCCAAGGGAAGCCGGATGCAAAGACAGTTCTCCTCATTAAGCCAAAATCGGAGCGATTGCCTTCCAACAGCATCTTCCTCTCCTTCGGCCAGGCGGGTACGCAAACCCCTTTCATTACGTCCACCTATCTATTTGATTTCCGCCGCAAACTGTTCGATGAAGGGATTGATCCGGCACTGCCTGTCATGCAGGCGAATGAAGAGAAAGACCTCTTCTCTATTAATCAAGCAGTGGTGATCCATGATCAGAAAGAGGTTCTCCTGAATAAGCGGCAGACGCGGATGCTGAATGTGCTGACCAACTCCTTCAGCAATGTGGGTTTAAATGTTTCAAACGACAATATACATTTTGTTGTGTCAGCCAATAATCCAAAGATTTCATATGTGCTGCATACAGATGGAGATCAGCCTTATGCGGCATTTCATGTTACGTTCAAGGGAATCATTGAAGAATCGCTTCAGGATTTGCAGGCGAAGGATATGCCGAAGTATGAAAGGATGGCCAAACCGGCGCTGGCAAAGCAGGTTCAGCAGTTTCTGGAGGATATGCAGAAGGAAAATATCGACCCGCTGGGGCTCGGGATGCGTTACCGGGCGCGGCATACAGATTCGGTTGCCGCTGAAATGAAGGCCTGGGAGGGGATTTACCCAAAGCTGCGGTTCCAGGTGAAGGCCGATGTGGATTTGACAAGCACAGGCTTGACTGAATAAGTCTCCGGCAGGGGAGACTTATTTATTTTGGCGTTGCTGTTTCATATGCCTGCTTCCTATAATAAAGGGAGAAGCACTGCTTCAAATCTCAATGAATTGAGTGAAAATCATGCATTCACAATTTTGGACACCTGTCATGCTATCGATACAAACAGCCTGTGCGGCCGGCCTGATCGCCATGATTTCGGGCACGCTTGCCGGCCGTGCTATGGCCAAGTCTTCCTTTCGCGGGAAGGTGCTGCTTGAGACGCTGTTTCTGGCGCCGATTGTGCTGCCGCCGACTGTAGTCGGCTTCTTCTTGATTGTCATCTTTGGACGGACCAGCCCAATCGGCCAGTTCATTGAAGCGGTATTTCAGCAGCCCATTATGTTCACCTGGTGGGCGGCAGTTTTTGCCTCCGCCGTGGTTGCCTTCCCGCTGATGTATCAGTCTGCCAAAAGCGGCTTTTCCGGCAACTATCGGGCGCTTGAGGAAAGCGCCCGTGACCTTGGGGCGGATGAGAGGCGGGTGTTCTGGCACATCACGCTGCCGCTCGCTTTCCCGGCCTTGTTGAGCGGGGCCATTCTCAGCTTTGTCCGGGCATTGGGGGAGTTTGGGGCAACCTTCATGTTTGCGGGCAACATTCCCGGCCGGACCCAAACCTTGCCGCTGGCCATTTATATGGCGATGGACGCCGGAAATATGGAGTTGGCGTGGCTGTGGGTGCTGCTGACAGTCAGCTTGTCGCTGGCTTTCTTGGCTGTCATCCAAGTGTTACATACAAAGTGGCTTGGCTAAAGGCTTTCCCGATTTTTGTAAAGAAATAACTGGAAATAGATGGGGATAGCTGTTATAATATTTTTCTGTTTTAGTAAGAACGGTACAGGAAGCAAGGACAGGCTGCATGAGGCTTGTCCTTTTCTTGCCCTTGGAAGGAGGCATACACATGTCAGCAAAGCAGCATCCGGATTATCAGCAGGAGCAGGCTTACTTACAGTCTACGAGAACGTATATTCAACAGGTGCTGAAGGAAGCAAGGCAGAGCGGTGAGGAGTTTCAGGAGAATATATGGGAGGCCTTTGCGAATCTGAATTCCCTGGACAGTTCTCTTGGCTACACAAGCTTGCTTACAAACGTGCAGTTTTTGGAAATGGTCAAGCGGGAGCAGAAGCAGCTGGAGCGGGTGCAGAACCGCCCTTACTTTGCCAGAGTTGATTTTCAGGATACCACACAAAGCAGGCCGGAACCTCTGTATATCGGCAAGGTATCCCTATATGACCGGTATACGCAGAAGAATATCATTGTGGACTGGCGTTCTCCTGTAGCCAATGTGTATTATGACGGCCGAATCGGCTATGTCTCCTATGAGGTCGGAGATGAAGTGATTGAAGGGGACATTTCGCTTAAGCGGCAGTATATCATCGAGGAGGGGGAGCTGCAGGAAATCCGGGATATTGATATCACAACCCATGATGACCTGCTGCAGGAGGCCCTGTCAGGCAGTGCGCAAAACCGCCTCACCGATATTGTATCAACCATTCAAGAGGAGCAGAACCGGATTATCCGCGCTGACTTGTACCGCCCCCTTATTGTGCAGGGCGTGGCGGGCAGCGGGAAAACGACAATTGCTCTGCATCGGATCGCCTATTTCATCTATAAGCATGCACAGCATTTTTCGCCGCAGTCCATCATGATTCTGGCGCCGAGCAAGCTGTTCTTGACGTATATTTCCGAGGTGCTGCCGGAGCTTGGGGTGGATCAGGTACAGCAGAAGACCTTTCTCGATTTTGTCCGGGAATGTGTAGACGAGAAGCTGGCATTCACCCGAATGGATCAGGACCTGGTTCCGCTTCTGTCGGGGATCAAGGAGCGTGAAGAGGTTGTCGCCTTTAAGGGATCGCTGCAGTATGCCCGCATGGTGCAGCAATATGCCAAGGATGTGGAAAAAGCGCTCGTGCCGCAGGAGGATTTCAAAATCGGCTCCATCACAGTGATGCGGCAGGAGCGGATCCGCAAGCTCTTTTTGCATGAATATAAGTATCTGCCCGTCTACCGCCGTATGGAAAAGCTGAAGAATGTCCTGCAGAATTACGTGCGGACGAAGAAAAAGGAGCTGGAGGAGCGCATCCTGGAACGGTACGAGGTGAGCCTGGAAAAGGCGCTGGCCATTCAGAACGATGAGAAGCGGAAGGAAATGGTCACCCGGGTCATGGAGAAAAAGGAAGCGCTCCTGGAGGAATTTAAGCGGGAATGCCGGACGGCAGCGAACGCATACATGAAGAAGTTTCACAAGCGGGACATCTATAGCTACTATGAGGAGTTTTTGACAGATGGAGCGGTCCTCCGGCAGTACGGCCCGCAGCTGAGCGAGGAGCTGTCGGCAGAGCTGCAGGCCTCCCGTTTGCCGAAGAAGCGGAGCTACCGGGCTGAGGACGCTGCGGCGCTTCTGTACCTGCAGCACTATTTGTACGGAACAAAGGTAGAAGTCAAAACGAAAAGTGTCGTGATTGACGAGGCACAGGACTATACGATGTTTGAAATGTATGCCTTAAAAAAGGTATGCCGGACCGAGCTGTTCACCATCCTCGGCGACCTGTCGCAGGGCATCCACAGCTACCGCGGCATTGGGCGCTGGGAGAAGCTGCAGCAGCAGCTGTTTCCGCAGGCAAGCTATATGACCCTGGAAAAAAGCTACCGGACTACCATTGAAATTATGAATCTGGCCAATCATGTCCTGAGCAGCTACTGTGAGGTGAAGGTGCCATTGGCGGTGCCGGTTGTCCGCCACGGCAGACTGCCGGAGTGCCGGCGATATGAGACTGATGGTGAATTGGCTGCTTTTGTGGAGGACATGGTGCGCACAGGAAAGGAAGCGAAGCTGAAATCCTTTGCCCTGCTGGGGAAAACGAAGGAAGAGTGCGAGCGGGTGGTAAAAGTGCTGGAGAAGTACAGCCTGCTTCCTGTCCAGCTGATGACTGAGCAGCAGGAGCTGGATCATGACTTTCTCTCAGTCATCCCTGTCCATGTTGCCAAAGGGCTGGAGTTTGACTGTGTCGGGATTGTCTCCTATCACGAGGCTTATCAGCCGGAGGAGCTGGACGCCCAGCTGCTGTATGTCGGGATGACAAGGCCGCTGCACCGGCTGCATGTATATGCGAAAGAGCCTGGTGCTGTGCTGCTCGGCAGTGTGCCGGAAGGGCTGCTGAGCTTATGAAGATGAAGAAGATGACCGAGCAAATCATACAACCGGAGCTGTATGATTTGCTTTCTTTGGCTGCGGCGGCAGACAAAATTCCTGCTATTTATAAGGAATATGTAATAAACAAAAATAGAGGATTATATGCTTGGATGGAGAATGAAAATATTGTCGGCTGCATTGGGATTGAACTGTCCGGGGCGGGTGCAGCGGAGATTTGTCATCTTGCTGTCGCTCCTTCTTGTCAAAGGAAAGGCATTGCCGGCAATATGATTCGCCGTGTTTGCCGGCTGTATCATCTGCAGCAGCTGACAGCAGAAACAGATGCCGATGCCGTCGGATTCTATCGAAGCTGCGGGTTTGCTGTTTCAAGTTTGGGAGAGAAGTATCCAGGGGTGGAGAGATTTTTTTGCAAATATATACGACATAAGGGGAGAAGAAGAGATGAAGCAGCAGATTAGCTACGAAATTAATGGCGGAGTCGAAGTGGGAGAGGTGCTGAAGCTGTACCGGGAAGCCGGGCTGAATCGGCCGCAGGAAGCGGCAAAGCTGCGGATGATGCTGGACCGGGCAACAGTGCGGATTGCCGCGCGTCATGAGGGACGGCTTGTCGGATTTCTCCGCGCCTTCACGGATGCCTGCTTTGATTGCTATGTGAATGACCTGGCTGTTCATCCGGATTATCAGGGAAAAGGCATTGGCGAAGAGCTGCTGAAGCAGCTGACCGGGCTGCTGGAGGAAGGGACGATGCTGTTTCTGCTGACCGCCCCGGAAGCCGCCGGCTTTTATGAAAAGCAGCAATTCCGCACCTTTGACAACCCGCGGACTGCATTGTATAAGAAAGCATAAAAAGCCGCAGCCGCGGCTTTTTATTGTGATGTTCGCGCGGCTTCTTCCCGCACACGTTGAATATGCTGCATTTTATTATCCCAGCAGGCCTGGCTGAGGTCGACCGGATACTCCTCGGGATTCATCGTCCGCTTATATTCCTCCCACAGCAGGCCCAAGTTGCCGGCAGCATACGCCTGAATATCGCGGATGTCGGGCAAGGTGTAGACAAGCTTGCCGTTTTGAAAAATATCGTGCTGCAATTCCCTCGCTTCAAAGTCAGTCACAAATTTACTGATGAAGGTGTGCACAGGGTGGAACATGCGCAGTCTTTCTTCGTGCTGCGGCTCCTCATGCTCCAAAGCAATATAATCTCCTTCGGAATGGCCATTCACCTTATTGATGATTCGATACACCCGCTTTAAGCCGGGCGTACTGATTTTTTCAGGATTTGAGGAAAGCTTAATTGTGTCCAGCATCTCGCCCTTCTCACCTTCAATCGAAACGAGCTTGTAGACTGCCCCCAAGGCCGGCTGTTCAAAGGCTGTGATCAGCTTGGTGCCGACACCCCACATATCAATCTTGGCCCCTTGCGCCTGCAGGTTCATAATCGTGTATTCATCGAGGTCGCTGGAAGCAATGATTTTTGCTTGCGGAAAGCCGGCAGCATCGAGCATTTTCCGCGCTTCCTTCGACAGATAGGCCATATCCCCGCTGTCGAGGCGGATGCCGACAAACTCGATTTTGTCCCCAAATTCCTTGGCCACACGGATAGCATTCGGCACGCCGGACTTGAGTGTATCGTACGTATCCACAAGAAACACGCACTTTCGGTGTGAGGCTGCGTACTCGCAGAAGGCCTTGTATTCATCCCGATAGGCCTGTACGAGAGCGTGGGCATGTGTCCCTGTAACAGGGATGCCGAACTTCTTGCCGGCACGCACGTTGCTCGTAGCGGCAAACCCGCCGATAAAGGCTGCGCGTGTTCCCCAAATGGCAGCATCAAATTCGTGCGCCCGCCGTGTCCCGAATTCCATCAGTGCGCCATTGCCGGCCACCTGCTTCATCCGGCATGCCTTCGTGGCGATTAAGGTTTGATAATTGACAATATTGAGCAGAGCCGTTTCAATCAGCTGTGCCTCTGCCAACGGTGCCTCCACCCGGATAAGGGGCTCATTGCTGAACGCAAGTTCTCCCTCCTGCATGGACCGGAGATTCCCGGTGAAGCGGAGCTTGCTCAAGTAATCCAGGAATTCTTCTTCATACTCCAATTCCTCCCGCAGATAGGCGATATCACTTTCTGTGAAGCGGAAGGATTGCAGGTATTGAATGATTTTCTCCAGACCGGCAAATACCGCATAGCCATTGCCAAAAGGCAGCTTGCGAAAATAAATCTCGAACACAGACCGGCGATTGTGGATGCCATCGCGCCAGTATGTTTCTGTCATATTAATTTGATATAAGTCCGTATGCAGCCCGAAGCTGTCATCCGCATAATGTTTCTCCATCTGGACCCCTCCATCCTTGGTCTGTTATACAGTATGAGTCAGAATGCTGTTAAAAATTCCCTTCTATATGAAGGGATGAAATTCCTTGTCCACAGCCTTGCCGGGACTTGAAAATGTAACAAAAGTCTGACGATTCCTTGTTTTCTTTCCAGAACAGAGAGAGTAAAATAGAGACACAATGAAGAAGGGATGGAGGGATGAACTTGCAGTCGACAAAGCTGGTTGGCAAGGACCTCTTTTATAAGCGTCTGGAAAAGAAGATGAAGCAGGAGGAGCTCTGCCGGGGTATTTGTTCGGTATCCTACTTGAGTAAGATTGAAAACGACAGGCTTGTCCCCTCTGCTGATATTTTGCGACTGCTGTGCGAGCGCCTCGGAATTGAAGAAGATAGTGTAAGAGACATGGAGGAAGATGTAGCTGACAAGCTGGATAAATGGAATGCCGCATTACGGGATACGGAACGTGAAGCAGCCGCAGAGCTGTACGGGGAGCTGGAGGCAAAGCTTGCACGCATTTCCAACGCGGAGATATTAAACTACTATAATGTGCTGCGCCTGCGATACAAGGTGCTGGTGCGGGACATGCAGGAAGCGGAACAACTGGCTAAGGATCTAAAGAAAGCGGCGGCAAAGTATGCGCCGTTTCACCGTATGCTTTACACATATGTATGCGGAATCATGGCTTGTATAAAGGGCGAGTGGGGGCAGGGGATCCATGTCCTGACAGAAGCCGAAAAGCAAGCAAGAGAGCTGAAATACTTTGAAGCAGGCATGTACTACAATCTCGCGCTGGCCCACAGCAGGATGCACAACGTATACAAGTCGCTGTATTTTGCACAGATTGCGATGGATGGGCTGCAGAATGACTATATGTTCCGTGTAATTATTAACTGCCAGATCATTATGGCTATCAACTATACCCGCTTAGGGGAGTATGAGCGGGCACTGCAGACTTACGAGAAGATTTTGCAGGCGGCGGCTTCATTCTCGGATCGAAGTGAGATATATGCCATTGTGTATCACAATATGGGACACGTACATTCTCATCAGCATAATCTTGAAAGCGCAATTAAATGGTATTTGAAAAGCTTAGGGCATAAACAGTCAGGTACCGACAGCTACCTGGTTACTCTGCAGGAACTCGTGAGCCAATACTTGTCTCTAAATTTGCTGGAGGAGGCAAAAAGCTGGATTACTGTCGGGGTAGAGATTGCACTTCAAGGAGTGGTGGAAGAACACTGGAAATACATATTCCAGGCAGCCTATTACAAATATTGTTCAAACTCTAAACTCTATAAGGAGTTTCTGGAGAAGGAAGCCATTCCATTTTTTAAGGATAGAAAAAGTTGGCATAATTTGAAAAAAGTATATTTACAGCTTGCAGAATATTTTGAAATGAAGCTAGAATATAAGGAAAGTGCACGCTATTATAAATTAGCTGTACAAATAGCAGAACAGGGGAGAGAGGAGAAAATATGAGAAAAATTTTATTAACAGGATTGGTTTTGGGTTCCCTTGTACTAGGGGGAGTAACGCCACAGTTTGATGCAGACCATCCAGGTTTATTTGCCAAGCGTGGAGCGGTAACGCCGCAGTTTGATGCAGACCATCCAGGTTTATTTGCCAAGCGTGGAGCGGTAACGCCGCAGTTTGACGCAGACCATCCAGGCTTATTTGCCAAGCGTGGAGCAGTAACGCCGCAGTTTGACGCAGACCATCCAGGCCTGTTCGCTAAGGGAAGCGATGTGCAGGCAACCGTATAAGCCAGTAAAAAATCCTGTTTTACCGTGCCTGGTAAAGCAGGACTTTTTAATTTATATAAAAATTGTTTAAGAAATGCATGCAAAACTTGAGAAAGTTATAAAGTGTCAATTCAGTATTTTCAAACTATCTGGCAAATGATAAGATGTGGTTACTCTTCCGAAAAAAGAGAAGAGAAGAGATCCGTTAGGGGGAAGGTTATGAGAAAGAAAAGCTTGGCAGTAGCCCTGACAGCAGGTTTGGCAATTACGGCATTCGCGCCGTCTGCAACATTTGCAGCGTCCCAAAATGTGCTGTCCACGAAGAAGTTCAATGAGGCAACAAAGTCTTTGGAATTCGCATCTGGCGCATTGACAAAGCCATCCTCCAAGGATGCAGAGACAATTGTCTTTGACTACTTGGAAGCAAACAAGGCCGAGTACAAGCTGGGCAAAAAGGCAGCGAAGGAATCCTTTAAAATGCTGAAGAAGGAGCAGGACCAGTTTGGCACGACGGTTATGCGTATGCAGCAGATGTATAACGGGTATCCGGTATGGGGCTCCCAGCAGGTCGCCCATGTGCAGCAGGATGGTACACTGAAGGTCGTTTCCGGCTCTGTTGCTGCTGATTTGGACAAGCAGACAGGCCTATCATTCTTAAACAAGAGGGTTTCTGAAGCGGATGCTGTAAAGGCAGCAGAAGCAGACCTTGGCTTCCAGCCAAAGTATGAGAAGAAGCCATCTCCACAAGTATATGTGTACCAGAATGGCGCAGAAGCTGTATACGCTTATGTTGTGAATTTGAACTTCCTGGAGCCGGAAGCGGGCAACTACTATTATTTCGTGGATGCGGCAACAGGAAAGATCCTGAATAAGTTCAACACACTGCACGAGGTTACAGGAACAAACGCAGTCGGAACAGGACGCGGCGTACTGGGGGATACAAAGTCCATCAATACGACAAAGTCCGGTTCCTACTACTACCTGCAGGATAACACGCGCGGTGCAAAGATCTACACATACGATGCAAAGAACCGTACAACACTCCCAGGCTCCCTTTGGTCTGATGTGGATAATGTATTCAACGCAAGCTATGATGCGGCGGCTGTTGACGCCCATTACTATGCAGGCGTAACCTATGACTACTACAAGAACAAGTTCGGCCGCAATTCCTATGACGGCGCAGGAGCACCTTTATATTCCTCCGTCCACTACAGCCGCAGCTATAACAATGCGTTTTGGAACGGTTCCCAGATGGTTTACGGCGACGGCGACGGCGTAACCTTCCGTTCTCTGTCCGGCGGCCTTGATGTTGTGGCGCACGAGCTGTCCCACGCGGTGACAGAATACAGCTCCAACCTCGTATATCAAAACGAGTCCGGCGCACTGAACGAATCTATCTCCGACATCTTTGGTACATTGGTAGAATACTATAACAACCGGACACCGGATTGGGAAATGGGCGAAGATATCTATACGCCGGGAACAGCCGGTGACGCGCTCCGCTCCTTGAGCGATCCGTCCAAGTACGGCGACCCTGACCATTACTCCAAGCGTTATACAGGCACGCAGGATAATGGCGGCGTTCATACAAACAGCAGCATCATCAACAAAGCGGCCTACCTGCTGGCAAACGGCGGCACGCACTATGGCGTAACCGTGACAGGCGTTGGCAACGATGCAACGGGTGCGGTCTTCTACCGCGCCAACAACTACTATCTGACACAGTCTGCGACCTTCAGCCAGGCGCGTGCGGCAGTGGTACAAGCGGCAGTGGACCTGTATGGTTCCACTTCTTCCGTTGTAACTTCCGTCAAGAAGGCGTTCGACGCAGTCGGCGTATATTAAAAAGCGAGGCACACGGCATAGCCGTGTGCCTGTTTTCTTTGTATAATGGAAAAAATGGGAAGGAGCGCTGATGCATATGAGTCTTCTCGGTGTCTTTGGCATACTCAGTATGGTGCTGTGTATCCTGCTTGCTTTTTATATGAAATGGAACCAGGAGCGGATTCAGCTCATGCTTCAGGAGGGCTGGCGCAAGACCGGTTTTTTCATATTGGGGCTGAATGGATTGCTGGCAGCCTGCGCGCTGCTTGGCGTTGCCGGCAGCTCCGACATTACGCCGTATTTATCCATTCCAGCCGCGGCTTGCTGGGGGATATCCAGTGTATCCATTTGGCGCATGCTGGGGGCTTGCCGGACGGAAGGGATGGGCGGCCGCTTGAGAAGAGGACTTCTGGGAAGTGTTCCTTATCTGATGCTGTTTGTTTTGTTTTTATACGAATGCGTAACCAAATCCTTTGAGCAAATGCTATTGGCTGTCATTGGCTGCATCTGCGCCTTTCTCGCCTGGGGCGGCACAATTTTCTTTACGGTATGGTACCGGCCGGCTGAAGGCGGGCAAAGCATAGAGGGCGCTTCGGAAAGCATTTAAGATTTGCTTTGCCTGTTCCGGCGCCATACATAAAGGACGCCAAAAGCAGCAAGAGCGCCAATCACCCATTTGGCCTGTGATGTTCCCTTCAGCACCTGATAGGTGGAGTATACCTCCAGCAGCAAAGCAGGAATCTTGCCGATTGTACTGGCAGCCGCAAATACGGGCAACGAGACTGTTCCCAAGGCGGCGAACAGGGTAACCAGCCCGGATGGCGCAAAGGGCAGCAGCCGCAGAGAGAGAATCAGCCAAAAGGCTTCCTGTCCTTCGATTTGGAGCAGCCGGTGCATGGCCGGGAAAGCTGAGGTCTTTCTTGCAGCAGTGCGGCGCAGTCCGCGGCGGTACAGCAGGAAGGAAACGATGGCCCCGATTGCCTCCCCGGCAATGGAAATCAAGGTCCCCTCCACGATACCAAACGACGCCAGGTTTGCAGCTGTGAGAAAGAAGCTGGGCAGCAGCCCTGCGACACTAATTAAGATGTTCAGTAAAATGCTGACGGGAACAGCCCAAAGCCCGTATCCTTCTAAAAATGCAGGTATATCCCAATTCATCGGTTTGTCCTCTATGTACAGTTTTTTTGATTGTATGACAGGGCAGGAGGATAAGCAACAGAAAAGAAGGCAGGGCCTGCGGGCTCCTGCCTTCTTTTCTGTTATGCTGCTGATTTTTTGTATACACTTCTGTTTAACATGCCGCTTTGGATTACTTGGCCGTTTTGCTTCACTGTCTTATATGTTACGACAGTAATGGATTTATCATTCTCGCCGACAACCTGTGACGAGACAAATACCTCTTTGCCGGTTTTGGTGCCGAAGATGCGGACAACCGTGCTGCCGCCCTCAACAAAGGATTGGATGTAGATATGGTGGCCGGTGTTGTTTTTAAACTTCAGGTCCGGACCGTAGTCTGCCACTGTTGCATCCTGGCCGAGCGGAACATAGTGGACCGGCATGGAGTGGTTGCTCCGTTCTACAATGGAAAGGTCGGCCTGCAGAATGGCGCCATACAGCGTGCTGCTCATTTGGCATACACCGCCGCCGGCACTTTGCTCTACTTTGCCATTTACATATACAGCCGCTGTCTTGTAGCCGTTCGCAGCGTCCGTGATGCCAACGCGGCTGTTGAAGCTGAAGGTTTCATCAGGTGCGATAAACACGCCTGACAGCGTGTTGGCGGCGCGTGCCACGTTAAAGACTTGGCTGGAATTGCGGCCGGAAACGGAGGTGCGGTACTCCGCGATGACTTCCTTAATGCCCATGCTTTCAATGTCTTCAGCGGTGCGCTCCGGCTTTACCGCAGTCAGAGGGACTTCCACTTTGGCTGCTGTGTCTTTGATTGCCTGTATGGACAGCTCCCTCAGCTTATCTTTATTGACCTTCTGTCCGTCTGTGCCCGGAGTAATCGCAACAGCCGTGCCGGCAATGCTGATAGAGGCATTGCTTGGCTTTGTCAGCAGTTCATTATAACGATCCTTCATCGTTGCGTCGTATTTTGCAGTATCTAAATATGGTTCTAGCTTATAGGAACGATTCAAGCCATTCTGGTTTGCTTTCTTGCGCAGCTGATAGCGCTCCTGCAGAGAGCCTTTCTGTTCCTTAAAGATGGTGTCTGCGATGTCCAGTCCCTTGTAGCTAACCCCTAATTCCTTCCAAGAGTAAGTGCTGTCTTTGCCCTGCAGAGAATACGTAATAGATTTGTTGTTCCATTCCTCCACCTTTTGCTGAATGGTTTTTTGCACTTCATCTTTTGTTTTGCCGTCAAGGGAAACGCCCTCGAAGGTTGTGTGGGGCAATACGTATGTATCGAGCTCATGATTCAGCTTTGTGGTGTAGTTGTAAGCCATTGCCCCTAACGCACCGATCCCAAGGGTACCGGCAATTACAGTGCCAATCATCCAATTGCGCATCTTCATATACTTCCCCCCAAAAACGCATATGCAATCATGCTTATCTGAGATTGCAAGGCCTCCATGTACTTAGCCTCTATTATACTATCAATCATGAGAGTTGTGTAATGAAATCATAATTTTTGTTACTATTCCGTAAAATTCAATCCATTTTTTTCAATTGCATACAGGCAGCCTTGGAAATGCAAGATTGTTCATATTATGGGATAATCTTGTGCAGATATGTGGAGAGTGCGCTTTTCCCTCCTGAGTTTTTACTGGAAATTCATTTGGCTGCAAAAGGAAAAGGCAGCCTGTAGAGTCCTTTGTCAAAGATCCTCTATAAACTGCCTTACATCATACAGCACAATTATTTAATTGTTTTATGCTCTTCTTTGCCCGATACTCCAAGGTGCTGCTGCAGCAGCTCTGAAAGCTTATTTACGCTTTCTTCCTTTGGAACATAATAGTAAATCTTATCAATATACTGGTCTTCGCCTTCAATCTGTACTTTCTCCATATTCAGGTTCGAACCGGCCATATTTTTGCCGATTGCCATAATATCATCAAAGGTGAGGTTTGTTTTCATATTTGTTCCGATGGCGTCGATGAGCGGCCCAAGCTTATTGATTGTCCCTGCAGACAGGGCTTTATTTGCGATAGCCTCCAATACGAGCTGCTGCCGTTGCCCGCGCATTTGGTCACTGTCAATGTGGCGTGTCCGCGCCAGTGCAAGAGCCTGCTCTCCATTGAGATGCTGATAGCCCTTCTTCAGATGGACAGCACCGGCTTGGTCTTTGCTGTTCTGCTCGGTAAAGGTGACAGGCACATCCATATCAATGCCGCCTAAGGTATCTACAATCTTGATAAAAGATTCGAAGTTGAATTTCACATAATAGTCGATAGGGATGTCCAAGAATCCTTCTACAGTCTCGATTGTGCTGTCGACTCCGCCAAATACATGTGCATGGTTAATTTTGTCCTTCTTCTGCCGGGACGGGATATATACGCGGGTATCGCGCGGGATGCTGAGAAGCTTTACTGATTTGTCAGTCTTATTAATGGTGGCGACAAGCAGCGCATCTGTCCGTACGGCATCCCCGTATTCCTTTTTCCGCTGCTCGCTTTCATCGACGCCCATAATGAGAATGGAGACATTGTCTTTCAGAGGCTGAACGGTTTCTTCACGTTTGTTGGACTTGGTGCCACGGTCGAGTTCCTTATAGGAGTTATTCACCACAGCTCTTGCTTTGTTGTATATATAAGAGCCGTATCCGACTGCTCCGCCAATGATAAGCAGCAAGGGGAGAATCACCAGCAGCATAATCCGGCGCTTCCTGGAGCTGCGCTTCTCGTTTCTTTCCTGTCGTAAGTTCGATTTCATTAAACTGACTCCTTTAGTGATAATTACTATTATCCAATGTATCAATATTTATGATATCTGTCCATATGGGAAAGCTGCATGACCAATTCCTATTGTACATGATGTACCCATTCATTTACCATTACATTGTTGATACAAATTGCCAATTTCTCTGACTATACTTTCAATTGCGGGATTTGTGCCCAAAATGCGGGGAGTATAGCAGACAGAATCCTGTATAGTTTGTGCATATGTCAGGAATCTATGGCACACACCTGATAGGAATCAAATGGGATAGACAGGCGGAATGCCTGATTTTCTGAAGTGCGGGGAAAGATAAGAAAATCTCCCGGCCCTTCAGCGGCAAAGGGAGAGTCATTCATACGATTTGTTATACCATGAAGACAATCGCGCCTTCCCCCATCTGTTATATTGTGAAGACGGAAGCAGAAAGCGGTGGAAAAGGATTTTGTATAACAGGCAGTATTTCCGCGGAAACAAGCGATTTCGCCACTAAAAATGGATGAAAGACAGGGGATGGACACATGCATGACAATGTGCGAATAGAAAGGGATTTTCTTGGAGAAAAGGAGGTTCCTCAGCAAGCATACTATGGCGTCCAAACCATGCGGGCCGTAGAGAACTTCCCCATCACCGGCTACAGGCTGCATCCATCCTTGATTCATGCGATGGCAATCGTGAAAAAGGCTGCAGCATCGGCCAATATGGAAACAGGCTACCTTCCCCGGGACATCGCCCATGCTATCATCGAGGCTGCCGATGAGATTATGGAGGGAAGACTGCACGACCAATTCATTGTCGACCCGATTCAGGGAGGGGCAGGAACCTCCATTAATATGAATGCAAACGAAGTGATTGCCAATCGGGCTCTTGAATTGCTTGGCAAGGAGAAGGGTGATTACAAGACAATCAGCCCGAACACCCATGTGAATATGGCGCAATCCACAAATGACGCGTTTCCCACGGGAATTCATCTCGCAGTGCTCAGCATGCTGGGAAAGCTGCTTGAGACGATGGAAAAGCTGCATGATGCCTTCGCGCAAAAGGCAAGGGAATTTGACCATGTGATTAAAATGGGGCGCACCCATTTGCAGGATGCCGTACCGATCCGCTTAGGACAGGAATTTGAAGCATACCGGCGCGTGCTCGCCCGCGATATCAAGCGGATTCAGCAGTCCCGCCAGCATCTGTATGAGGTAAATATGGGGGCAACCGCAGTCGGGACAGGGCTCAATGCGGATCCGCGCTATATTGAAAGGGTGGTCGCACACATTGCTGAGATCAGCGGCTTCCCGATTGTCCGTGCTGAGGACCTGGTGGATGCGACACAAAATACTGATGCGTATACAGAGGTGTCGGCAGCACTGAAGGTGTGTATGATGAACATGTCCAAGGTCGCCAATGATTTGCGGCTGATGGCTTCCGGACCCCGGGTCGGCTTAACGGAAATTCAGCTCCCCGCCCGTCAGCCCGGCTCTTCCATTATGCCGGGCAAGGTGAATCCGGTTATGGCTGAGGTGGTGAACCAGGTGGCGTTTCAAGTCATTGGCAATGACCACACCATTTGTTTGGCTGCTGAGGCGGGCCAGATGGAGCTGAACGTGATGGAGCCGGTGCTTGTGTTCAATCTGCTTCAGTCCATTGATATTATGAAGAACGCGTTTGAGGTATTCCGTGCATATTGTATAGAAGGCATTGTCGCCAACGAGCGGGTGCTGAGGGAGTACGTAGAAAGAAGTGTAGGTGTCATCACGGCGGTGAACCCGCACATCGGCTACGAAATGGCCTCGCGCATTGCCCGTGAAGCCATTGCCACCGGAAAATCAGTGCGGGAGCTTTGCCTGCATTACGGTGTGCTGACAGAGGCGGAGCTTGATATCATTTTGGATCCGTACGAAATGACGCATCCTGAAATTGCCGGCGCTTCCTTGCTGGTACAGAAGCAGCACACATAATGGAGCAGGATGCTTGCGCAGACCTTATTGCGGAGCATCCTTTTTATTTGGAGAAGGAGAGAGCGGTGCTCTACAATAGGAGCAAGGAGAAGAGAAAAGAGGGTGAAAGTATGGCAGATGTATTCATTCGTACAAAGAAACAGGCTGAAATCATGGCGCAGCTGCAAGCGCTTGTGCCGATTTTTCAAAGCAGAGAGCATGAACTGGATGCTCTAGGCTCCTTTCCTTTCCAGAACATCGCGGATTTAAAGGGAATGGGCTATCATAAGCTGACGCTGCCGAAGGAATATGGCGGCGAAGCGGCATCCTTGTATGATTTGCTGCTGTTTCAGGAGAAAATTGCCGAAGGGGACGGCGCAACGGCACTGTCCATCGGCTGGCATATGGGGATTATGCAGGAGCTGACGGAAAACCGCCAATGGGAGGAAGAGCTGTTTGCCTGGATGTGCGGGGAGGTACAACATGGAGCACTTTTGAACCGTGCCGCCTCTGAGCGGGCAACCGGCAGCCCGGCGCGGGGCGGCCGGCCGGAAACAGCTGCGGTCCGCATCGAAAACGGCTGGCAAATCAGCGGCCGTAAAACCTTCACTTCCATGGCGCCGGCACTGGATTATATTCTCATTTCTGCTTGGGTCGAGGAGGAAGGACAAATCGGCGAATTCTTAATTCCGCGTAAGGCTGCAGGCGTCAGCATTGAGGAAACGTGGGACAGTGTCGCCATGCGCGGTACGGCCAGCCATGACCTTGTGCTGGAGCAGGTGCAGATCCCGCCGGCATATCTGGTGGAATGGCGCAATAGCCCGCGTCCAAAGAACAGCGGCTGGCTGCTGCACATTGCCGCCTGCTATCTGGGCATTGCGCAGGCCGCCAGGCAGTATGCCCTGCGGTTTGCCGCTTCCTATCACAATAATAGCACACAAGAGCCTATTTCATCTCTGCCGAATGTTCGCCGTCTGATCGCTGAAATGGAATTGGAGCTGCTGACAGCCCGGCATATGATGTATGGTGTTGCCGCGCAGTACGATGCCTCAGAGCAGCGCGGACAGCTGAAGCGGGAGCTGGCGGCAGTGAAGCATGTGGCCACAAATGCTGCAATTGCTGTCGTGGATAAAGCTATGCGGATTGTCGGCGCCCGGAGCTTGTCTGCCGGAAACCCGCTGCACCGCTATTATGTCAATGTCCGGGCAGGGCTGCATAATCCACCGGCGGATGATATTACAATGTCGCTGCTGACGGAGCAGGCGCTGGCCGAGACGAGAGGGCAAGCATGAGGGAGCAGATTGCCGCAGAGCTGCGCCGGATTGAAGAAGAGGATGGAGTCAAGGTTCTGTATGCGGTGGAATCCGGCAGCCGCGCCTGGGGCTTTGCTGCTCCTGACAGCGATTATGACGTCCGCTTTCTGTATGTGCACCCTGTCGAATGGTATTTGTCCATAGATTCCCGCCGCGATGTAATCGAGCGGCCTGTCAGTGAGCAGCTGGATATAAGCGGATGGGATTTGCAGAAGGCCCTGCGGCTTCTGCTGAAATCCAACCCGGCTCTCATTGAATGGCTGCGCTCTCCCATCGTTTATGAGGAAACATACAGCACGGCAGAGCAGCTGCGGCAAATCAGCAGCAGCTATATTTCCACAAAAGCAAGCATCTATCACTACCTGCATATGGCGAAACGGAATTTCCACGAGTATTTGCAAGGAGACACAGTGAAGGTGAAGAAATACCTGTATGTCCTGCGGCCGATTCTGGCATGCATGTGGCTGGAGCGTGAGGAGAGCATTCCTCCCGTGCCGCTTGCAGAGCTGCTGTCAGCGCTGGAGCTCAGCGAAGAGGTGCGCCAGGCTGCGGATGAACTGCTGGCCCAAAAGCAAGCGGGCGAAACGCTGCGCTCCGGTGCACAGAGACCCGTGCTGCAGCGGTTTCTGGCGGAACGGATTGCCTACTACGAGGGGTATACGAAGGATTTGCCGGATGCTGCGGAGGTCGATGTCCGGCTGCTGAATCAGCTGTTTGTACAAGCGCTGCAGGAAATATGGAAGCCGGCTGCCCTATAGGGGGCAGCCGGTCTTTTATTTAATCCTCTTGATATACTCCCGCATATCGGCAGCACTCATTGGGCCGATGTGCTTGACCCGGACAATGCCTTTCTCATCCAGAAAATAAGAGGTGGGGATACTGATGGTCTGGTATGCTCCGTTGGCCCGCCCCTCGCTGTCCAACAGCACAGGAAAGGTGTAGCCGTTTGCTTGTACAAAGGCTTTCACATCATCCATGCTTTTCTCGCTGGAGGTCACATTAATCGCCAGTACAGCCACATCTGTGCCTTTTGTTTCCTCATAGAAGGTCTGCATTTCCGGCATTTCCGCTTTGCAAGGGCCGCACCAGCTGGCCCAGAAGTTCAGCAGCACCTTCTTTCCACGGTAGTCGGTGAGTTTTACTTTTTGCCCATCCAAGGTTTGCAGCGCGAAATGGGGAGCAGCCTCTCCTTCATTTGTGCCGATGCGTACATCAGAGGCAGCCAGCTTTTCACCGGCAGCTTCTTTTTCATTTCCTGTTTGATTCATAACCGCCCAGATGGCCATGCCGGCCAACAGGAGAATCAGGATCCATCTCTTCATTTTATTGTTCTCCTCTCCAAAATAAGCAGCATCGCTGCCGTTATGATGTAGTTGAACTCATGCTTTCATCGTACCAAAGGCAAGAAAAATCTGTCAAATACATAGGGAGGTATATAGAGAGGGGAGTTTTCACAAAAACGATAAAAAGTGGCGCACTCTGTTCATTTACATTATACCCTACAGGGTATATAATGAAGTTGGAGTTAAGAAAACAATAGGGAGGAAACGAAGCCATGAAGAAAATCGTCATTGTCGGCGGAGTTGCCGGAGGAGCTACAGCCGCAGCGCGTTTGCGCCGTTTGAATGAAGAAGATCATATTGTGCTGTTTGAACGCGGAGAATATATTTCATTTGCGAACTGCGGCCTTCCTTATTACATCGGGGACGTAATTACGGAGCGCCAGAAGCTGCTTGTACAAACGGTGGAGGGGATGTCCAAGCGCTTTAAGCTTGATATCCGGAATGTCAGCGAAGTCACAAAGGTAAACCGGGACCGTAAAACAGTGACCGTGCGCAATGTCCGGACCGGCGAGGTGTACGAGGAGTCCTATGATGTGCTGGTGCTGTCACCGGGTGCAAAGCCAATTCAGCCGCCAATTCCCGGTTTGGGGGAGGCGAAGGCAGTGTTCACTTTGCGCAACGTACCGGACACAGACCGAATCAAGAAGTATGTGGATGAATTGCAGCCGAAGCATGCAATGGTCATTGGCGGCGGCTTTATCGGAGTGGAGATGGCTGAGAATTTGCGTGAACGGGGTATGGAGGTAACGCTTGTAGAAATGGCGGACCAGGTGATGGCGCCGATTGATTATGAGATGGCGGCAATGGTCCATACGCACATGCGTGAGCATGGAGTGGAGCTCATTTTGCAGGATGGCGTGCAGGCATTCGAACGTGAAGGGAAAACAGTCCGCCTGAACAGCGGCCGGGAGATTGCCACAGACATGATCATTCTGGCAATTGGTGTGCAGCCTGAAAGCTCACTGGCGAAAGCGGCCGGACTAGAACTCGGTGTGCGCGGCACAATAAAGGTGAACGAGACGCTGCAAACCTCAGATGAGGCCATCTATGCGATTGGTGACGCTGTGGAAGTACGGGATTATATTAACGGTACAGAAACGATGATTCCGCTTGCTTGGCCAGCCAACCGCCAGGGGCGTCTCGTTGCCGACCATATCAACGGGCGCAATGTGCGCTACAGAGGAACACTTGGAACATCCATCGCAAAAATCTTTGATATAACGGTTGCTGCAACCGGCAACAATGAAAAAACATTGAAGCATCTGGGCATCCCATATCAGGTAGTGCATGTTCATCCGGCAAACCATGCCACATACTATCCGGGAGCTTCCCCAATCTCGCTGAAGCTGATTTTTAATGGAGAGACGGGCGAAATATACGGGGCGCAGGCAGTCGGCAAAGACGGAGCCGATAAGCGGATTGACGTGATTGCTACAGCCATTAAAGGCGGTCTTGCTGTCATGGATCTGCCGGACTTGGAGCTGGCTTATGCACCGCCGTTCTCTTCGGCCAAGGATCCAGTCAATATGGCGGGATATGTGGCATCCAATATCGTAGAAGGTGATGTAGAAACGGTACAATGGCATGAGATTGACAAAATTGTCCGCGGAGGCGGTATGCTGATCGATGTACGCGACCCCGGTGAGGTGGCCCGCGGCACCATTCCGGGGGCAACAGCCATTCCGCTGAATGAGCTTCGCGATCGTCTTGCGGAGCTTCCGAATGACCAAATCATCCATGTCACCTGTCAGGTTGGGCTGCGCGGATACTTGGCCAGCCGTATTTTGAAGCAGCATGGGTTTACTGTGAGAAATTTGGACGGCGGATATAAAACATATTCTGCGGTGCAGCGAGCATAACCATAAAAATAATTTCCCCTCATTCAAAAAATGTGCTTTATAAAGAACGATATCTATGTTATATTTTGATTTATAAATAACTGTTAATAAGCAGAAAGCATATACAAACCAAATAGGAGGGATTGTGATGGCAATTCGAAATGCAACAGATGCAACCTTTGCGGATTCTGTTGCCAAGGGCCTTGTATTGGTGGACTTCTGGGCCCCTTGGTGCGGACCGTGCCGCATGGTGGCTCCGGTGCTGGAGGAGCTGGACCAAGAGCTGGGCGGCCGCCTGGCAATTGTGAAGGTGAACGTGGATGAGAACCAGGTGACGGCTGCGCAATTTGGAATCATGAGCATCCCGACTATGGTATTGTTTCAGGATGGAAAGCCGCTTGGCCAAATTGTTGGATTCCAGCCGAAGGACGCAATGCTTGAGATATTAGAACCGTATATGCAATAAAGTGCGAATGAGGGGAAATTATGGGTCAACATCAGTTCAATCATGAGTTTGCTGAAGACGATATTCAAATGCTGAAGGCTATTGCACATCCGCTGCGCCTGCGTTTGGTGCGCGAGCTGCTGAAGCGCGGCACCTGCAATGTGACGCAGCTGCAGGAGCTGCTGCAGATTCCGCAGTCAACTGTTTCGCAGCACCTGACGAAGCTAAAGCAAAGCCGTGTTGTACAATTTGACAGACGGGGCCTGGAAGTATACTACAAAGTGCAGGATGAGCGGATTAGAAAGGTTATGGAAACACTTTTTGCCTGACGCCATATAATCCGGGAAGCAGCCGTCCGGCTGCTTCTTTTTCTCCGTGTTTTTGACAAGTGATACTGGATGCATTAGTATACCTATTAAGGTATGTAATCTGGAGGGTGTCGCATGGAATATACGCAGGAAATGAAGAACCGGCTGAAACGGATTGAAGGACAAATCCGCGGTGTGCTGCGCATGCTGGAGGAAGAGAAGGACTGTAAGGAAGTTGTTACACAGCTGAGCGCTGCCCGGGCGGCCATTGACCGTACAATCGGTCTTGTCGTCGGCACAAATTTGGAGCAATGCTTGCGTGAGCAGATGGATAACGGCGAGTATGCGGACCGCGATTTAGTGAAAGAGGCTGTCCAGCTCCTTGTGAAAAGCAGGTAATCTGCCGAAGCAATTGCCAGTTTTTATGGATGCTCCGGCATGTCATGTGTTGAATCTGAAGCTGTCCGGCTGGTCGCAGCACATAATCAAGGCGAAATGCGGCAACCTAAAGGGGAAACCAAATGAAGGAGGCTTCCTTATGGACGTGAACCGCGTGAAGCAAATTCTATCATCCCCAAGCCATGTCCGGGTGGAATACAACGGGGTGCCGGTATGGATTGAAAGCTGTGATGAATCCAACGGCATTGCCAATGTGCACGATGTGAAAAATCCGGATGAGACAGTGGAAGTAAGCATCACAGAATTGCAGGAGATGTAATATGCGGGCAGGGATTCTTCAAAAGGTGTACTTTTGAAGGGTCCCTTTTTACATGGCCTGATGCGGGACGTCCCTTCTTCCCCGCAGCAGTTTTTCAACCTATAATAGAAGTGTATAGATACATAACAGGGGGGATTTCATGAAAAAGGGTATAGTTTGTTTGGGAGAAGCGCTAATAGATTTCATCCCGGCGGATCATACGAATATGGTCTATCAGAAATGCCCGGGCGGTGCTCCGGCGAATGTAGCGGTGGGGGCTGCGCGGCTGGGGATCCCTTCGACATTTCTCGGGAAATTAGGAAACGATGTGCTCGGTACGTTTCTAAAGGAGACATTGGCGGGCTACGGAGTACGGACAGACCATCTGCCGTTGACGGATGAAGCGCGGACGGGCATTGTATTTGTAACCTTGGCGGAAAGCGGGGAGCGCAGCTTTGAATTTTTCATTGAACGCAGCGCTGATCAACTGCTTGCGCAAGAGGATATAAGTGAAGAACTGCTTGAGCAAAGCAAAATCCTGCATTTTGGTTCTATTTCACTGATTCACGAGCCATCCCGAAGCGCTACTATGCGCGCAGTGGAACTGGCCAAGAAGCATGGAGTGCTTGTATCTTATGACCCGAATTTGCGTCTTGGTCTCTGGGAAAGCGGGGAGGCGGCACGTCAAGGTATCCTATCGATGATGCCGCATGCGGACCTTTTGAAAATCTCGGAAGAAGAGCTGGAGTTTTTGACAGGTCATGCAGAAATTGAGGCTGGACTCGCTGCCTTGGCGCAATACAACATTCCCTACATCTTCATCACATTAGGCGCTGAAGGAAGCTATGTGGCGGCAGGCGGCGAACTCAGCCGCGCAGCAGCCATGAAGGTGACGGCAGTGGATACAACAGGTGCCGGGGATGCCTATGTATCCGGCATTCTGTACAGCTTCCATGAGTTTGCCGGCGACAAAATTACAGTGCATGAGCTTGAGCAGTTTGCGCGCTTTGCAAGTGTATCCGGTGGTCTTGCCGCCTCCCAAAAGGGGGCAATGACAGCGCTGCCGACTTTGGAGCAGGTACAGGCGCTGTTGCAGGAGTAGTGTCTCTTGTCAAAATGCTGGGCGCGTGTACGTGGGACAACACCGTAAAAAATAAAAGGCTGGCGCGGAAGACATCCATCTTCTGCGCCAGCCCTTTACAGCAAATGCTTAAAGGAGGTGCGGATGACATCTCCCCGGCTGATAATGCCGGCCAGCACCCCATTGCGTTCAACAGGCAGCTTCTTAATATGCTTTTTCCCTAAAATCGCCGCCACGTTTTCGGCATCTTCATTCCAGGCAACAGTCAGCACATTTCGCTTCGCCACCTGCATCACATTCAAGTCCAATGTCTTTCTCGCCCGTTCCTCGTATTCATCCTCATCACCTACAATGATATTGATGAAATAAAAGCCGTCGATCACAATATCCTTGTGCTTGCCGATGTGGCGCATGATATCGCCGTCACTGATATAGCCCACAATCTTATTTCTGTCATTTACCACCGGCATCCCGCTGATTCCTTTTTCAATAAACTTTTCAATTACAGCACGCACACTATCCTTTTCAGTTACCTTAAAGACTTCAGTGTTCATAATTTCATGAGCCTGCATGTTGAACCCTCCTTCTAAAAATAACCCTTATGTACATTGTTTGATCGCGGGAGCATAGACGAGATATTGCGTGCTGAAAACAAGCATGGGAAGAAACCATGCTACAAAGACGCTTCCTTCCAAAACGAAGAAGCGTCTTTGTATGCCACAGGCTTATTCCATCATTGCCGTCAGCTTTTTGGAAAGTCCCAGCAGGATGAGGCCGAATAGAATGACTACCACACCAATGAGGCTGAATACTTCCAGATACCCCAGAGACTCTGTGTATACTGCAAGTGTGCCCGCCAGAAGGTTGGCTACAAACGAGCTGGCCATCCAAACGCCCATCAGCAGAGAAGCCAGTTTGATAGGGGCAATTTTACTTACCATGGACAAACCGATTGGTGATAGGAACAGTTCCCCCACTGTGTGGAAGAAATACGTCATTACAATGAAAATCATGTTTGCTTTTACAGTCAAAGCCTTGTCGTCGCTGCCTGTCTGCATGACAGCCAAGATGACAGCCACAAAGCCGATGCCGAGCAGAATCATGCCAAATGCCATTTTTGTCGGTGTTGGCAGGTCGCCGCGCTTGGAGGAAGCAAGCTTCGTCCAGAAAGCGGAAAGCAAGGGAGCCAACAGGATAATGAACATGGGATTCAAGGATTGGAACCAGGATGTCGGCACTGTCCAGCCGAACAGATTCCGGTCCACAAACTTGTCTGTATACAGTGTCAGGGAGCTGCCGGCTTGCTCGAAGCCAGCCCAGAAAAAGACAACGAAGGAAGCAAGAATCAGGATTACCGCAGTACGCTGCTTTTCCTTCTTCGTCAGCGGCGCCTGGGCAGCTGAACCCGCTTTTTCCTTTGCCACCTTGCTTGCGGGCTTCAAACCTGCTTCTCCAAGGAAGCGCGGCCCCAGTACGTTAAAGATGATTTGGCCGATAATCATACCGATACAAGCGGCAAGGAAGCCGTATTTGTAGCCGTATTGAATAGTGCCGCCAACTGTTGTTTTGAAATAATCTTCAGCCAAATAGCCGCAGATCAGCGGAGCTAAAAATGCCCCAAGGTTAATGCCCATGTAGAAGATTGTAAAGGCACCGTCGCGGCGCGCATCATCCTTCTCATAGAGTTCTCCAACCAGCGTGGAGATATTCGGCTTAAAGAAGCCGTTTCCGACAATCAGCAGAATGAGTCCCAAATACAAGCCTGTCACGCTGTTCATCGCAAACAGAATAAAGTTCCCGATTGCCATGACAATACCACCGATGGTAATGGCAAAGCGCTTGCCGATAAACTGGTCAGTCAAGTAACCGCCGATCAGCGGCGTAATGTAGACGAGAGCCGTGAAGAGTGTATAAATTGTAATGGCGGTGCTTTCCTTCATTCCAAGCCCGCCGCTGGCAAGCTCTTTTGTCAAATATAGAATCAACAGTCCTCTCATACCGTAGTAGCTGAACCGTTCCCACATCTCTGTCAAGAATAGCAGATATAAACCGGGCGGGTGCTTCTTCGCCGGCTGCTGATTTGTCAGCTTTGCAGCTGCTTCCATAGTACAACCTCCTTATAAAGCTATGTCTATATTGTTTTTGGTCATACACAATATTTTAGTTCACAAACTAAAAGAGGGTCAATAGAATTATATGGGAATAATGAAAATAGTCATAAAATATAAGCGTTTTACGAGTTTGCCTGCATTGATAAAGCCGAAATAATCTTATTTATCTGTATTTTTTGGTTTCATCATCCTTTTTATACAACTGCATTATTTTTCTTATATAATTAATAATTATATATTCGAATAGAAAATGTCATACATGAGGCACTTGGGAATCGAAGTCGGTGCTTTCCTGTTTCGCAGAAAAACAGACCTCCAGCAAGGGGAAGGTCTGTTTATGCGTCACTTCTTTAAAAAATACTTTTCCACATCATCCAAAAACAGATTTGCTGCCAATACGCCTCCTGCCGTGTTCCAAATTGTATCGCTTACCTTGTGCACTTGGCCGTTCTTTGCTGCCTGCAGGTTTTGGAATAATGGGTCATTCACCCAGTCAGCTTCTACCTTATTTCCTTTGCCGTCTCCTTCTTCATACGTAAAGTAGAAGAGTACGTCCCCATCCATGGCCGGAATGCGCTCCTTTGTTATGCCCTTTTCCGCAAAGTCAGGCTTATTTTGAGATTCCGGGCGTGTAAAGCCAAGCTCATCCAGGATTACACCAGAGAAGGAATCCTTATGGTAAATACGGACGTCCGCCCCCATGAAACGGACAATGGACACCTTTTGCTGCAGCTTGTCGCCAAGCTTGCTTTTCAGGCCGGAAACACGTTCCTCGTATTTGCCCAGTACTTCATTTCCTTTCTTTTCCTGATTGACAGCTTTTGCGTAAAACTTGAAATTTTCCTTCCAGTCACCGCGCAGTGTCTCAGAAAATACAGTTGGCGCAATTGCTTTCAGCTGCTCATACACTTTTTCGTGGCGCATTTTGTTGCCGATGATGAGATCCGGCTTTAATCCCACAATTGTTTCCAGGTTTACTTCGCTCTCAGTACCTACGACCTTCACATCAGCCATCTGCTTCTCAATATGGCTGTACCAAGGATTGCCCGTCCAGGACTTTACTGCGCCAACAGGCTTGATGCCCATTGCGAGCAATGCTTCTGTGCCTTCATTTGTCAAAATCACAATCCTCTTGGGAGTTTTCTTGATTTCTGTTGTGCCCATGGCATGCTGTACTGTGTAAGACTCAGTTGCCTTGGCTTCCTTCTCAGGTGCTGCTGTTTCCTTTTTTGCACCGCAAGCGCTGATAAATACAGTCCATGCCAGCAGCAACATCCATAAGCTCCATGACTTCTTCTTCATGTATGTACCCTCCAATTGTTAATGATAATCATTTTCAATTGAATCATACATGACAGTTATCAGAAGTGTCAATATCTAATTGAAAAAAATTATCATTCTCATTGACGCCATTTTCCATATTCGGTAGACTAAAGGAGGAAAAAGCTTGGAGAGGAACGGGAAGATGCAATTACGAACACACCAGAGAAAGGCAGCAGGCCTCTTTGCTTGCTTGGTTATATTGCTTGCCTGCATTTGGGCGAGTATTATATACGGCTATACGGATACAAGTTCGAAGACGGCGATCGCCGCTTTTACACAGTATAATGGGTCGACCGAACATATTATCATTCAAACTGTGCGCCTGCCGCGGGCGTTGATTGCCGCGGCTGTCGGGGCGAGCTTGGCGGTTGCGGGCGCACTCATGCAGGTATTGACGAAGAACCCGCTGGCATCGCCAGGCATTCTCGGCATCAATGCCGGTGCGGCGTTCTTTATTGTATTGGCGGTCACCTTGTTTTCTGTGCAATCGCTGCAGGCCTTCGGCTGGATCTCCTTTGCCGGTGCAGGTGCTGCGGCAGCGCTTGTTTATGTGGTTGGTTCGCTTGGAAGAGAGGGGCTGACTCCGGTGAAGCTGACGCTGGCCGGTGTGGCCATGGGAGCGCTGTTTTCCTCCTTCACACAAGGCTTGCTTGTATTGGACGAAACGGCCCTGGACCAGGTGCTGTTTTGGCTGGCAGGGTCGGTACAGGGGCGGAAGCTGGAGGCTTTAACAAATGTGCTTCCTTATATGATGCTGGCATGGGCCGGCGCTATACTGCTGAGCGGCAAAACGAACATATTGCTGCTGGGGGATGATGTATCCCAAAGTCTTGGGCAGCGGACACAATTTATAAAAGGCATACTGGCCTTGCTTGTGGTGCTGCTTGCCGGCAGTGCGGTGGCTGCGGCGGGACCGATCAGCTTTGTTGGCGTCATCGTGCCCCACTTTGCCCGTTTGTTTGTCGGACAAGATTACCGGTGGGTGATTCCGTACAGTGCTCTGCTCGGGGGCATTTTGCTGCTGGCAGCCGATATCGGAGCGCGGTACATCCTCATGCCACAGGAGGTGCCCGTCGGTATTATGACGGCACTGATCGGTGCCCCATTCTTTATTTACGCGGCACGCAAAGGGGGATTGGCAAAATGAGCCGATATCGTATTGTTCGTGCAGGGAGCATATCTTTTATGTGGGAAAAGCAGCAGGTGCGGCGCCTCCTCTGGATGCTGGCAGCCGCTGCTGCTGTTTTCTTCATCAGCGCCGGTCTTGGCGAAATCAGGATTGCACCTTGGAATGTTGCCAAGGCATTGGTCGGCATGGGAAATGAGCTGGAGCGGCTCGTTGTCATGTCATTTCGTCTTCCGCGCATCCTCATGGCGCTGCTTGTCGGTGCTTCGCTTGCGGCGGCTGGCAGCATCCTGCAGGGAATCGTCCGAAATCCGCTTGCTTCGCCTGAGATATTGGGCATTACAGGAGGTGCAGGTGCAGCGGTGGTGCTGTTTTTAGCTGTTTTCAGCGATCGAAGCAATGCCCTCACCATCAGCATTCATTGGTTGCCGGTCGGGGCCTTTGCCGGGGCGGCAATTACCGCCATCCTTGTGTACGCCCTGGCCTGGCAGCGCAGCGCCATTTCACCGCTGCGGCTGGTGCTGATTGGCATTGGGGTATCAGCAGTGATGCAGGCGCTGACCACGCTGCTGATGATTCTTGGTCCGATTCATCAAGCGAGCCAAGCTAATATTTGGCTGACAGGCACAGTATACGGGGCCAATTGGAAGCAGGTCGGCATTTTGGCGCCGTGGACCACCCTTCTCTTTGCCTTGGTTTGGATAGCGGCACGTAAGCTGAATGTGCAGGAGCTCGGGGAAGAGCTGGCGACCGGCTTGGGCAGTGCGGTGCAGCGGCAGCGCATCTGGCTGCTTCTATTATGTACAGCATTGATCAGCGGCGCTGTGGCTTTTGCCGGCGGAATCGGTTTTGTCGGATTGATTGCGCCGCACATTGCCCGCCGCCTTGTCGGTTCGGCCTACGGGGTGCTGCTGCCTGCCGCTGCGGTGATTGGAGCCATTCTTGTCATGACGGCTGATTTGCTTGGCCGTCTGCTGTTTGCACCCCTTGAGGTTCCTGCGGGTGTCTTCACAGCAGCGATTGGAGCCCCGTACTTTATTTATCTGCTGTATCGAAGCAGAAATGCTTAAGAAGGAAGTGAACAGCTGTGGAAGCACTGCAAACAAAAGAATTGACCTTGTCATACGGAGATACCGTTATTATTGATACATTGAATTTACAGATTCCCAGAGGGAAAATTACGGTGTTTATTGGCGGCAACGGCTGCGGCAAATCCACCTTGCTTCGTTCGCTGGCCCGTCTGTTGAAGCCCGCTTCAGGGGCGGTTCTGCTCGATGGCGACGAGATTGCCAAGCTGCCTACGAAGGAGGTAGCCAAGAAGCTTGCGATTTTGCCGCAGGGTCCGGCCGCGCCGGAGGGATTAACCGTTTTGCAGCTTGTGAAGCAGGGACGGTATCCGTACCAGCGCTGGTTCCGGCAATGGTCAGCCCAAGACGAAGCCATCGTGGGGCGGGCGCTGGCCGCAACTGGTATGACAGAACTGATGGAGCAGCCGGTGGATTCACTTTCTGGCGGACAACGGCAGCGTGCCTGGATCGCGATGACATTGGCGCAGGAAACAGATATTATCTTATTGGATGAACCGACTACGTATTTGGATATGACTCATCAAATTGAAATTCTGGATTTGCTGTTTGAATTGAATGAACAGGAGCAGCGGACCGTCGTGATGGTCCTGCATGATTTGAATTTGGCTTGCCGCTACGCGCATCATATTGTGGCTGTAGCTGACGGGCAGATTTATGCACAAGGCAGTCCGGAGGAAGTGGTAGATTCGCAGCTTGTCCGCGATGTGTTCCGGATGGAATGCGAAATTGCAGCGGATCCGCTGTTTGGGACGCCGATGTGCATTCCGCATGGAAAAGGCCGGCGAGTGAAGCAAACAGTATAGTTGCAGGGGCCAACCAGACTGCAGGAAGACGCCGCAATTTGTAGGAAAACAGCCGTGAATTGCAGGAAGAGTCAAATGAATTGTAGGAAAAGCATTTTGATTTGCAGGAAAATACGCCCGACTGTCGGGATTCTAGAGGAGCTGTTTCTTATTCTGCAAGCTGAAAGGGAACCGGTGTGTGCAGCTAGAATCTATTACGTAAAAGATGAGGAGGGATTCCCATGGCTGCAGAAAGATACTCGGTTTTACCAGGAGCAGAGCCATTTTATTTTAAGGGAAATGAGATTGGCGTGCTGGTGTCGCATGGCTTTACCGGCACGACACAAAGCATGCGCTTCATTGGCGAAAGATTGGCAGAGGCAGGCTTCACTGTATATGGCCCGCGTCTGAAAGGGCATGGCACTCATTATGAGGATATGGAGGCCAGTACATATGCGGAATGGGTTGCTTCTGTGGAAGAGGGCTATGAGAAGCTGAAGCAGGAGTGCAAGCGGGTGTTTGTGCTGGGATTGTCCATGGGCGGCACACTGACGCTGTATCTTGCCAGTAAGTACCCCGATATCAGCGGTATTGTTCCGGTCAACGCCGCCATTGAAATTACGGCAATGGAGCCGCTGGAAGGTGCCAGCGAGCCGCGCTATTTGGATGCGATAGGCTCGGATATTAAGCAGGCGGGTGTGGTTGAACTGGCATATGAAAAAACGCCAGTGAAATCTGTCGGCGAAATTCTGCAGCTCATGCGCCTGACGAAGGAACGGCTGCCGCTCATTCAATGTCCTGCACTTATCATGGTATCAACAGAAGATCATGTTGTGCCGCCGGATAATTCCCGGCTGATTCTGGAAAGCATCAGTTCTGCGGAAAAAGAAATCCTGCAGCTTGAAAACAGCTATCATGTAGCGACGCTTGATCAGGATAAAGAGCTGATTGCCGAGCGGGCAATCTCATTCATTCAAGCTCATTGTAAATAAAGAAAGAGGGCACGCGGGTGTCCTCTTTTCTTATTGTATAAACCCGCTGATTTCCGGCGGCAGACGCCGTTGGTCGTCCGGTGCCCAAATATACTGCCCGTCACTGCGGAATAGGATGTAGCCGGGGGCAACCGGGCTATCTGTATAGACGATGATGTGGAACCGTGCAAAGTCCGTGGTCTCGCTGGAAATTATGGCTGAGTCATCTGGAACGGAGCGTTCCAAGAGGGACAGAAAACGAGTTAAGTCCGGCTCAGATACTGTCCGCACCAGCTGCTTCCGCTGATCCCGGTCCTCCTTGTACAGCTCCACTTTTTGGATTTTTTTCTTGTCCAGCGCATCATAGCCCCATAAATATCCTTCCTCACTCTTCTTGCGAGCATAATAGAGGTGATAGCCGTGAATGGCTTTTTCGTCCTTGACTGCGAGCCAGCGCGGTGCGCCGTTTATAGCATACAGCTTTGTCCCTTTTTCAAGGAAGGTGGCATCTCCGTTTTTGATACGGTAGGAAGGGTCCTTCACATTGTCGGCCATTTTGAATTTCACCGTACCCAGTTCCTCGCCTGCCAGAGCAGGGTCTGTCAAAACGCTGTTCTGCGCGCCGTCATAGCTTGTATTGGTGATGTGTACAACATCGGCCCAATCGATGATGACATTTTGCTGCCCCTTACTGCAGCCGGAGAGAAGCAGAAGCAGGAGTGCGAGCATGATCCTCATGAGTTTTCCCCTTTTTCTCCAGTATACCAATTCCAGGAAGGGAACTATAGCTGTTTGAGCAGCGAAATACGCAACAAACAGAAAAAAAAAGATGCCCCGCAAGGCATCATTGAATCGTCTTCAGCAGCAGCTTCTTCAGCAGCGGCTTAATCTTCAAGCGCAAATCCTCGGCATCCTGCGCCACAAGGAAGTGATGGTTATAAATATTTTTCATCAGCAGGTATGTTGCTTCCTGCGCTTCGCCTTCCTCAATGAAGATGCCGATGACATCCAGCCCTTTTTTTCGGGCAAGCTTTACCGCTTCATGTGTATCGAGAATGCCGTCCTGATGGTAATCAAGCGCTGACGGCTCGCCGTCCGTGAACACAAGCAGAAACTTATGCTTTTCCGGGCGCTTTGCCAGCTGCTCGGACACGATACGGATGATATAGCCGTCACGGTTATCCTCCTCCTCATGCAGCTGCATAATTTCCGGACCGCTGCTCGGAATGAGGGAGGTGTTGTAGGAAATGACCTCGTGAAGGACATTCGGCTTGGAGGATTCCTTCGCGTTGGCTGCATCCTCCCAGAAGCCGCTGATGGCATGCGGAATCTTCAGGGACTTCAGCGCTTCGTGGAACAGGACAACACTTTTCTTCGTTTCCTCCATCTTGTTGTACATAGAGCCGGAGCAGTCCACCAGGAGATGGAACGCCACGTCCAGCTCCTTGGACTCCTGGCCCTTCTTATAAAACATGCGCGGCTGCTTTTCGGTAAAAATACGGATAAACTTCTTGCGCAGACGGCCGTAATATTTCTCTGTATGGGCATTCGTTTTATTCTCAATGGTCTTTTCAATAATCTTTTTCAGTTCGCGCACATCACGGTTTACCAGAGACTTAATGGTCTGATAGGCGGCCCGTTCAGCGGGAAGCGGCTTATGCGGCTGCTTGAACGTATGATGCGCTCCTGTGTTGTACTTGCCATAGGCGCTTTCCCCGGCGGAGGAGCCGTCCGTGCTGGTATCCTTCGTGTCAGCCTGGTCAAAGTCGGCCTGGGCGCTTTTCTTGGAGCCGCCTTGCACGCTGGCCATTGCCTGATCTGCATCCTCAGATTCGCGGGCCGTATTGCCCATCAAATTTGTTTTGGTCCCGCTTTCGAGCTCGAAGCGGAGGAAGTTTTCGTTGTTGTTATTTTTGTTTTCACGGTGCCACGTGGAGAACTTCTCATCCATCTTATTTTTCTTATCGTCGTCCTCCAGCTCCTGCATATCATCATTCGCCAGCTTATGGACGCGTTCTTCCTTTTCCGCAGCCACATTGTTGCGGATGGGCGCCAGTCCGAAGTAATGGTTGATCATGTCGCCCTGCAGCTGCTCCTCCAGGCGGTAGCGGAGCTTCTCGACTGTGTACATGATGTCCTCTGTGCTTTGGGCATGGAAGGCATCATATAAAATAGTTTGCACCTGCTCCAGGTATGGGTTGGAGAAGCTTTCGTACTTGTCGCTCGTCAGCGTCAGATGGATGAGGGCGAACAGCATATCCGCCTGAAAGCCGCGAATGCGGTTGATTTCGTGCTGGGCTTGAAAATAGCTGCGGTACACTTCGCGCCGGCGGGCGAAAATGCTTTTCGTGCCGGGGCGGACCGCCTTGATTTTTTCCTCAATCCGCAAGTCCTCCAGCAGGACGAACAGCTGGGTGAAAAAACGCTTCAGCGGCGACTCCAGCAGCTCATGGCTGTATTCGCGGATGAGCTTCATATCGGAATAATGCTTGTTGCCAAGCGCCTTCAAGTAAATTTCGCCCTTCAGCCCGTTCACCTTATCCCCCTGGCTCCGGTCATCCCAAAAGTGGCTGATGACCACTTTGTTTTCGCGATCATCATAATATGCCTGGTAGCCGTATTCCAGATAAGCATCCTGCTGCTTCAGGAGGGCATACATCAGGTTCTCCATCTGCAGGAAGAGAGAAGCATCAATTTTTTTATCGTTGAACATTACATGCTTCATAGGTTATCCCTCAAGAAAGTAGCTTTCTGCCAGCTCACGCAGGGTGGCCTGCTCCGCCTCGTCGCTCAGCTTGGCAATGATGCTGCGTTCAATCGCCCGCATCACAGGGATGAATACGCTGAGATCGCATGCATCAATGATGCCGCGGATGCTGGCAGCCTCTTCGCTGACACGGCCATCGCGGGCGAGCGGGATGATGTCGCTGGAGAATTGGGCAAACTTTTCAAGAATTGCGGCGTCCTTCAGCTTGGATTCCGACAGCAGCAGCTCTTTCAGTGTATCGCCTTGGATATACGGCACTTCAATGATCACAAAGCGGTTTTTCAAGGCTTCGTTCAGCTCGCTTGTGCCGACATAGCCTTCATTGATCGCGGCGATGACACGGAAATCCTCCTGGCCGTACACAACCTCCTGCGTGAACGGGTTTGTCACCATTTTACGGTAGTCAAGGGCACCGTGAAGCAAGGGCAGGGTTTCTGGCTTTGCCATGTTGATTTCATCGATGTACAGGAACTGGCCGTTTTTCATCGCCTTCATAAGCGGGCCGTCCACGAATACAACCTCAGAGGAAGCACCGTTTCCTTTTAATGTGTTATAGCCAAGAATGCCTTCCACATCTAGGTCAACGGAGCAGTTGATGCTGTGCATCGGCTTTTGGAACAAATACGATAATGTCTCCGCCAATACGGTTTTCCCGCTTCCGGTCGGCCCCTTCAGCAGCACGTTTTTGCCGAGCAGCAGCGCTGTCAGGGCATCTTCAATGATGCTGTGATCCTGTGCTCTATACATTTTTTTACCGATTAACGCCGCTTCGCCAACGGCCGATTTGTTGCGTTCGTGAATCTGTTCTAGTTGATTTCTCAGCTGTGTATTTATATGAAAATGCTGTAGCATGAAGCTCCCACCTGTTCTGTTATGATGTAAAAATTCCTCTGTTATACCCATATGCTATGATACTCCTTTTTGCTTTTCCGCGCAAAGGAAACCATAGGCAGGCGAATGCCTATACACAGGACAAATGCCCTGCATATAGTGCTACTGTTGACATAGCTTCAGCAGAATAAAGGAGGACTTACGTACATGAATATGATGAATGATCCACGAGCACCTTATGGCGGTTATCATGGCGGAGGCAGTTGGGGCGGAGGCGGCTACGGCGGCTATCATGGCGGAGGCAGCTGGGGTGGAGGCTACCATCACCATCACGGCGGCTGGGGCGGAGGCGGCTATCCGTTTGGCGGCTTTGCGGGCGGACTTCTGGGCGGTCTGACAGCAGGAGCATTGCTTGGCGCGGGAGGCGGCTACGGCGGTTATCCGGCACCATACCCAGTGCCATACCCAGCGCAGACTTCATATTACGGCGGCTATCCGGGCTATGGCTATCCAGGCTACGGCTACCCAACAGGCTACTGATGGGCAATACAAACTATGGGGAGCATCTTCGGATGACTCCTTTTTCATTTGCAAAAAAAAAGGTGCTGCAGCCGGGTAAATACCCATGCCGTGGACGTTTGTCCTACATACGCTGTGAGTGACAGGAGTTACAAAGCAGGAGGGGAGGGTGGTACATGAATCCATACATGATGCAACAACAGATGTACCCGCAACAGTTTTCTGATCCATACATGCCGCAGACGATGGACGACCAACGCTTTTTCTACGGCGGCTTTGGCCGGCCCTGGGGCTGGGGCTACGGCCGGCCATTTTTCGGCGGCCCGTTCTTCGGGGGGCCATTCTTTGGCGGCTTTGGCATTGGGTTTCCGTTCTTTTTCTAAAATAAATACGAGGTGAGTAAATATGGAAGATATGCAGCGACGCTGGGGCTTCGGCTTCGGCCGTCCATTCGGATTCGGGTTCGGCCGTCCGTTCGGCTTTGGATTTGGAAGACCATGGGGTTTTGGCAGACCGTGGGGATGGGGCTTTGGCCGACCATGGGGCTTTGGTTTTGGATTGCCGTTTTTGGGAGGATTGGCTGCAGGCGCCCTGCTGACGCCGGGCTTTGGTTATGGCTACCCTGTTCCGTACCCGGTTCCTTATCCGATGCCATACTATGGCTATCAATATTATTATTAAAGGCAAGAACAAATAACTATATACAAAAGCCCCTGCAAGCCAGGGGCTTTTGCCATGCCAGCCGAAACAGATATAATAGAAAAAACAAGAGAAAAGAGGATACATATGGCTTGTAACTTAGACCACTCACACGAGGATGTTGTACAAAAATTTGAAGGACAGCGGGCATTTCTGCCGCAGGAGATTGCTGCAGGATTGGCCAGCTTCCTGCAGCGCGAGCATACGCAGGAGGTGCTGAATGAACTGTTTCACCTGTTGAAGAAATATGATTTGTCTTCGGCGGAGGAGCGGCAGAAGCGTGATCAGGGAATGCTGCAGCTGATGCAGTAAATCTTCTTAACTTAAGTCAATGAGATATCACAATCCCCCTGTTACACTGAAGGAAACATGGTGAACAGGGGGATTGTATATGATGTATCAACGGAAGGCTGCGCTGGCAGCGGGTACAGTGCTGATGATTATGGCTCTTGCAGCCTTTTTTTCCTATGGCTTTGTTTGGGGAAGCCTTGTGATTGAGGGGGATAAGGGAGCGACGTTTCATAATCTTCAGGCATCACCCGGCCTGTTTCGTGCGGGGATAGCTGGCTGGCTGATCACCTTAATCTGTGATATTGTGGCGGCTTGGGGCTTGTATATCTTTTTCAAGCCCATTCATTGGCAGTTGTCCCTGCTGGGTGCATGGCTGCGTCTTGTATACGCCGGGATACTGGGAGCGGCAATTATGAACCTGATGTTTGCAGCCGCATTGGCCGGCAAAGCGGGCGGCTTCTCTTCGTTCAACCTTGAGCAGCTTCAGGCATTGACAGCCCTTTTTCTAAAAAATTTTCATCTGATGTGGTCCGTCGGCTTGATTGTGTTTGGCGGCCACTTGCTGATTATAGGCTTCATGGCCTTCAAAACAGAGGCTGTCCCGAAGGTCATCGGTATTCTTTTGTTGATTGCGGCGGCAGGCTATACCATCATTCATTCCGGTTATGCCTTTTTGCCGCAATTCAACAAGGCCATCAGTATGCTTGAAGCCATTCTGAGTGTCCCGATGTCTCTGGGTGAATTCAGCCTTGGCATATGGCTGCTGCTCAGGGGCGGGAAGCTTCCGAAAAGCGGTTGACTGCTAGGTATCCTTGCTTAGTCTTTTCTTAATTCTGCTCAACGACTCGGGCGTCACGCCGAGATAGCTTGCCAACTGGTGCTGCGGGACACGGCTGATGAGCTGAGGCCGGTTCTGCAATAGGGCTTTATAGCGTTCCTCCGGGGAGGAACTGATAAATATCGCATGCTCATCCAGCATTTCGCCCATGCTGATTTCCATCATTTTACGGACCATAGTCTCCAGCTGCGGGTATTTCTTGTACATGGTTCTCTCTGAATCCGTGCTGCCGACAAGCAACACGGAATCCTCCATACATATAAAAGAGTATGCAGCCGGTGCTTCCTGCTTTTGTTCATTTGAGATGAGGATGGCTTGCTTCTCGGTAAAAAATTGAACGGTAATTTCTTTGCCTGACTCATCAATAAAGTATTGCCTCACACATCCCTTCAGCACGAAATAGCATTTCACAGCTGTCATGTCTCCTTGTTGCAGAAGGAGGTCTCCCTTTTTATATTCACGGATTGGCAGTTCATCAGCAACCGCTTGCTGTTCCTCCTTGCTGAGGGAGGTGAAACGGGTCATATACTGCAGCAAAATGTCTTTCATCTCCATAATCCTTTCGGTGGTTTGGTATATTAAGAAAGCACATGAAGGTATGTCCACAGCCAAAGGGTGTCGGAGGTCCAAAGCAGGGAAAAGAGAAGAAGGGTGCATGCATGGGCAAGCCGCTTTTGATAAGCATAGGCTGCCGAGAATGAGAAGAATAGGAAGAGCAAAAAGCCTGCCGCCTGCAGGAGAGCTTCATAGGGAAGAGATAATCCAAACTGCAAATGTACGGCGACAAACAGTGCTTTGTAAATGCCGTAAATAACAGAAGTGATGATATACAATAAGACAAACTGCATCGCTTTCAAGGGCAGCCTCCTTATTACAATGCTTTACCATCATTATACAGTGGACAAGCGGGAGGAAGAACTGAAAGTGGAGTTCATTCGCAAGATGTATAAATCCGTGAATGAACTCCCCTCTCTCGTTCTGAAAAAGCATAAGACTAGCGCACCCAATCCATCATACGCTGAATAGCTTCCGCATGGATCGGTGCGGGGAGGTGGTGACCATAGCCTTCATATGTATGCATGATAACGTCTGCGCCCAGCTCCTGCAGGCTTCGATACATATTCAGGCCATGGCTGAAGTCAACCTGCACATCTTCTGTACCATGCATGATCAGCACCGGACAGGTGACTTGCCCCGCCAGATGGATGGGGGAGCGGGCCTGGTAAGCTTCCGGCACTTTTGCGGGGGTGCCGCCGACAACCCGCTTCAGCATCCGGCGCAGGTCCATACGCTCTTCATAGGTCTGCGCCAAGTCAGATACACCGCCCCAAAGCACGAGCTTGTGGATAGCGGGGATCTGTACAGCCGTCTGCGCTGCATTGACAGCCCCGCGTGAAAATCCCATAATGGAAATCTGGTTTTCATCCACAAACGGCAGGCTGCTTAGAAAGCGGTATGCCTCCCGCACATCCTCATTTTCCGCTCCCCCAAACTCATCCCGCCCCTCGCCGCCTTCATTGCCGCGATAGGCCGGCGCAAAGACAACAAAGCCCTGATTGGCAAACTGGGCAACCCAATCCGGCTTGACCCGGCCGACACGATTGATGCCGCCCCGGCAGTAAAGGAAGGCCGGCAGCTGAAGAGAGCGGATGTCCTCAGTTGCCTGCGGCAGCGGGCATGTCAGCGGGATGACAGTGAGGCTCACTCCGTAAAGCCTTTGCAGGTGTTGCTCTAAAAACGAAACCGGCAGCGAGAAGCCGTTTGGCAGGCAAAGATATCCCTTCACACGGAATCCGCCGGATAGGTAGGTGACATGGTACATCATGGAATACATCTCCCCGTAACGTGCAGTTTGTGTATGCAAGTACTATACTGGGAAGAAGAAGGAATCGCAAGCAGCAGAAAGGAATGAGAGCATGGCATTTGGCATTAAACGGGAGGAATTGCAGGAATGGAAGCAGCGGGTGAAGTCCGGGGAAATCGCCTTTTTGACGCATTATTGGGTGGATGAACATTTTCCGGAGATGCGGACGGTGACGAAGGTCGGCTGTGCAAATCTGGACAAGCTGGCGAAATGGGGCGAACAGCATGGGCTGGAGGCGCGCTTCATTCACCGGCGCTCCGAGTATCCTCATTTTGACTTGTTTGGAGATCGGCAGGAAAGGATTTTGCGTGCGGAAAACAGGCTGGAGCAGCTGCGGCGCTTTCAGTGAAAATCATTGGGACGCAGGAAGAGAGTGTACAGAGGCCTTATGCAGCCTTTATGCACTTATGCAAAGCCGGAGAGACTTCGTGTCCGGGAAGGGGAGTTGTTATCTTTATATATGATTTAGTCGTAGGCGTTTCTTGGAGAGATGTCCAGCATCCTGCGTGAGGATTCTTTTAGTGGAATAGCAATAAGCTGTAAGAATCACCGGATAGTACAGTGAATTTTCATTCGATCCATTCGTATAGGAAATAGCTTCAACAAAATACGACAAATGCCATATAGTTCTATATTGACATGTGCATATTTTGTCGGTATGCTGTATACATATAATGAAATAATAACTTCCTCATCGGCTCAAGGTGAGGTAGAGGTCGCGAGGCTTAAGAGTATCTTGCCGGAGAGTCAGAGAGCTTGATGAAAGCAAGGGAAAGGAAGCATCGCCGAAGCGCCGCCATGCTCTGGTTGCGGCAGCTGGGACTGTATCCGAACAGGTGCAGGACTGTCATAGTTGCTTGCTATGATGAACTATCCTTTGATCTGGTGCGGTGGAGTTTGTCCTCACACCCTCAGCTAAGGTGTGTTTTTTGTGTTGTTGACACGAAAGCAGCAGACATACCCTCTATTTTGAGCGGGGGAATTCTTGGGAGGAGAACAAACAATGAGCAACGGTAATAAGCTCGGCCTGTGGATTTTGACAGCGCTCGTTGTCGGAAACATGGTCGGTTCCGGTATTTTCATGCTGCCGCGTTCTTTGGCGGAGGCGGCAAGCCCGGCAGGCGTCATGGGCGCATGGCTCTTGACAGGGTTTGGTGTATTAATGACAGCACTTGTATTCGGCAATCTGGCGCTGCGCAAGCCGAATTTGACAGGCGGACCGCAAATTTATGCGAAAGAATTGTTTAAGCCAGGCTCTAAGGCATCTCTGCTGTCCGGTTTTATGGCTTCTTGGGGCTACTGGATCGGGAACCTGGCAGGAAACATAGCCATTGTCACAACTTTTGCAGGGTATCTTTCTACCTTCTTCCCGGTTATGACAAACCAAGCTGCACTGTTTACAGTCGGCTCGTTCACACTAAAGGTCGGCAATGCTGTGACGTTTGTAGTCTGTACAGCTTTGCTATGGGCGACACATTTTATTATCTTGCGCGGGCTTGAGAATGCCGGCAAACTGAACTTCGCAGCAACTGCGGCAAAGGTCATCGGCTTTTTCCTATTTATTGTCATTGGACTATTCGCGTTCCAGTCGTCTAACCTCGTGCCATTCGTTGCTGACAAAGCAGGCGATGGCGGTGCAACCATCGGCTTGTTCGGACAGGTGAAAAATGCGGCAGTCGCAACGCTTTGGGCGTTCATCGGCGTAGAATCTGCAGTTGTATTTGCGTCGCGTGCGAAAAATCAAGTAGATGTAAAGCGTGCTACCATGCTTGGTCTGTTTATTGCATTGGCCCTTTACATCGGCATCAGTACGCTTGTCATGGGCATGCTGGATCAAAACACATTGATGAAGTCTGAAAAGCCATTGATTGATGCGATCCAAACAGTGCTTGGCCCAATTGGCGGCAAGCTGCTGGCTGGCATCGGTTTGATCAGCTTGCTGGGCTCTACCATGGGCTGGGTGATGCTGAGTGCCGAGGTTCCATATCAGGCTGCCAAGCAGGGCTTGTTCATTCCGGCATTTATGAAGGAAAACAAAAAGGGCCTGCCAGTTTTCTCTTTGACTGTGACAAACGTTCTTGGACAGCTGTTCATTTTCTCGACAGTGTCCAACTCCATTTCCAAGGCATTTGATTTTATTATTGTCGTGGCAACACTGTCTTATTTGATTCCTTACTTCATTTCTTCTGTGTTCCAGCTAAAGCTGGTGTTCACAGGTGAAACGTATGAGAACGGCAAGGGGCGTGTGGCAGATGGCATCGTGGCTGCTCTGTCCACAATCTACTCTACATGGGTAATCATAGCCGGAACAGCGGACCTGAAGACATTTGCGTTCGGTATGCTGCTGCTGCTGAGCGGTATCCTGTTCTATGGCCAGGTAAAGAAGAACCATGTGCAATCTCAGTCTGAACAAGATCGTTTATCGGCGTAATGATAGAAGCCGCCCTTTTTTTGGGCGGCTTTTTCTGTGAAAATAGAGTAAATCACAATATTTGCTTTTTACATACCACTTCTCTATAATCTGAACTTGTTATGGCATAATACATAAGGAAAGGTGTGAAGATGATGGAATCTCTACAAGGAAAAACAGCGATTATCACCGGAGCGGGCAAAGGGATTGGCCGTGCGGCTGCCATTGCACTGGCAAAGGAAGGTGTCAACATTGGTTTAATTGGGACAACCATGGCAAACCTTGAGAAGGTGGCAAATGAACTGGAGCAGTATGATGTGAATGTATCTGCGGCAGTAGCGGACGTGTCCAACCTGGAAGCGGTACAGGATGCTGTGGCGCATATTCGTGAGGACCTGGGTCCAATCGATATTCTCATCAACAACGCTGGCATTGCGAAATTCGGCGGCTTCATGGAGCTGGACCCATCTGAGTGGGAAAGAATTATTCAAGTAAACCTCATGGGTGTGTACTATACAACTCGTGCGGTGCTGCCTGAAATGATGGAGCGCAAAACAGGCGATATCATCAACATCTCTTCCTCTGCAGGCCAGCGCGCCGCAGCGGCAACAAGCGCTTACAGTGCGTCCAAGTTTGCGGTATTTGGCTTGACCGAATCTCTGATGATGGAAGCGAGAAAGTACAATATCCGTGTAAGCGCGCTGGCGCCAAGCACCGTCGCAACAGAACTGGCAGTGGAGAACAAGCTGACAGACGGCAATCCGGAAAAGGTGATGCAGCCTGAGGATCTTGCTGAATTCATGGTGGCGCAGCTGAAGATGAATCCGCGCATCTTCATCAAGACTGCCGGCATGTGGTCCACCAATCCATAAAGAGAACGGCAAGACCGCCATGGATCCCATCGTATCATCAAGGGCTTCAATGGCGGTCTATTTGATGGAAAAATGGCTTTTGCTGCGGCTCTTTATGCGGGCAAAGGCAATAGGCAGGCTCATGCCTGTTTCCGTTGGCATGAGGAAAAAAACTGTATGTAAATTGCTTGCCCTTGCTGGTACAATGAGGCAGGGGGTGAAGGCATGCTACAAAAAGTTATCTACTACGCGCTCGGTATGTTCATTGCCTGCACGGGTGTCTCAATTGTCATCCGGTCGAATATCGGCGCCGGCCCGTGGGATGCATTTTACATAGAGGCAGCGGAGAAGGCGGGGCTGTCTCTTGGGACTTGCGTCATTGTTGGACAAATTCTATTTATGCTGCTTAATAGCGCCTTACTGAAGAAGAGGCCGGTGTTTGAGTCAGCCATCACAATTTTGCTGTGGGGCTTTATTTTGGACCTGTGCAACAAGGGGCTGCTGAAGCATGCAGTGTTTGCAGGTTTGCCGCTTATGTCACGCTGGCTGCTGTTCCTGCTTGGTGTCGTGCTGATTGGGATTGGCGTCGGCTTGTATTTGCAGTCCAAGTTCCCGGCCATGCCATATGACGGGACGATGCTGGCGATCGGGCAGTGCTTTGGTCTGAAGCTGGGGGTTTCCCGTACGATTTTGGAGGGGACAGGTCTGCTGCTTGCATCTATGATTGGCGGTCCGGTCGGTTTTGGCAGTCTCGTGTTTGTCTGCTTCCTTGGCACATTTATCGGAATGTGCAGCCGCGGGATGGAGCGCTTGCTTGTGCGGGCATAGCATTAGGAGAGAGGCACGTCCTGAGGAGGTGCTTCTTTTTAATGCCTAAATATGGCAGGGACAGGCGGCTTCGAGACACAGCTGTTTCCGGCTGAAAACGGAAAAATCCTGTATGGAGAAAGAAATGCTTCTGCGCTAGGATTGAAGGAAAATGATATATTTCGAATATTTGTGAAAATTATAAGAAATTTCCTATTTGGAAATTGACTGAAAATGACGGGCATGCTACGCTTTCATCAGTTAACAATGTGTAAACCTATCTTTACAATATGTAATTTCTTTCGATGGGAGCAAGCAGATGGATGAAACGTGGAAGCAATCCTTAGCAGAGCACAGAAGCAGTCGGCGGCAGCAGTTGATTGAGAGCGCGCTGGCATTGTTTTTGGAGAGAGATTTAGCCAATGTGACAATGACGGATATTGTGGCGAGGGCAGGCATTAGCCGCGTTACGCTGTATAAATATTTTAAATCCATCCATGAGATTGCCTTTGAGGTGCAAATGAAAGTGATTCGGGAGATGAATGTGCTGCTGCGGGAGTGGATGCTGGCGGGGAGAACAGGCGCAGACAAACTGGATTTATTTTTTGAGGGGGCATTGTGGTTTTATGATACGCATCCTCACAGCCTGCGGTTTATGGGACTATTCGATCACTATTATCGCAATACATATCCGAATGCACAGTTGGAGGAAGCATATCGTACATTTTTGAATGGAGAAGGCAAGCTGCCGGTTCCACTGGCTGAGGGGATTACGGATGGGTCGCTTCATTATGAGGGAGATACGCAGCTGCTTGTATCAACCATCGCGAATGTGTTCTTAAGCGTTGGACAGCGGATGGCTGCCCGGGGCCATCTAATTGGTCCGGAGCATAGCATCCCGCCGCGGGCGGTGCTTGTGCAAACTCTTCAAATCGTACAAAGCTTTTTACGGCGATAGCACATAAGGGGAGGGATTTCGATGCTGAGTGCCCGGATTATGGTGGCATTACGTGAGCTGATGGCAGCGAAGGCTGCCTCAACAGTGATTACAAGCGAGTATTTGGCAGCTTTGAACCAGGTAACATCAAGGACGGCGCGCAATGACCTGAAGGAACTGGATTGCCTGCTCCGTAAGAACGGAGCGGCGCTGCAATCGATTCGCGGAACAGGCTATGCGCTGCAAATTACGGATGACCAGCAGTTCCACCGATGGGTGCAGCATGTGTTTCAGGAGCAGGAGCCGCAGGCGGTGCCGGATGCTCCGGAGGAACGGCTGCAATATTTGCTGCAGCGGCTGCTTTTGGCAGATGGATATGTGAAGCTGGAAGACCTGGCTGATGAACTGTATATCAGCAGATCAACGGTGCAGAATGACTTGCGCGATGTAAAGCGGCTGCTGCAGGCGTACAGCATTGTGCTTGAGAAGCGGCCAAACTATGGTCTGCGGGTGAAGGGTGAGGAGGTGCGGCTCCGCTTCTGTATGTCGGAGCATCTGTTCAACAGAAAGCAGCCGGGGGAACAGGCGATGCTGCGCATTCTGCCTGAACAGCAAATGGATAGCATTCGCAGCAGTATTATGGCACACATCCGCGAGTACAATATCACCCTGTCCGACGTTGGGCTGAATAACCTTGTCATTCATATTGCGATTGCTTGCAAACGCATCCATGACGGCAATCATGTGACGCTGTATCCGCAGGAGCTGAAGCAAATCACGGAGCAGGCGGAATATGCTGTGGCGACCCTCATTATTTCAGAAATTGAACGATTGTTGGCAGTCGAGTTTCCGCAGACGGAAATTGCCTATATTGCCATTCATCTGCTTGGAACGAAGCTGATTTCAGATACGGATTTGCCGGAGGAGGAGCTGCATCAGCTTATTGGCACAGGCATTTTTCAGCTGGTGGAGAAGGTGCTGGCGGTGATTGAGGAGAAGCTGCAGCTTGACATTGCCCATGACCGTGAGCTCATAGTGGGTTTGTGCTTGCATTTGAAGCCCGCAATGAATCGCTACCGTTATGGCATGAATCTGCGTAATCCGATGCTTGACGCTATTAAGGCGAACTATCCGGTTGCTTTTGAGACCGCAGTGCTTGCCGGCCTTGTGTTGGAGCAGGAGACAGGGCTGCATGTGGAGGAAAATGAAATTGGCTACCTTGCACTGCATTTCGGCGCGGCAATGGAACGCAGCAAGCTGCAGCATGCGCCAAAGCGTTGCATGATTGTGTGTGCATCCGGCATCGGCAGTGCCCGGCTTGTGTACTATAAGCTGCAGGCAACCTTCGGCCGGAACTTGGACATTATTGGGACAACGGAATATTATAGGCTATCGCAAATACCGTTTGATACGTTAGATTTTTTGATTAGTACCATTCCGATCTCACAGCCGCTGCCCATTCCGGTGATTACAGTGAATACGATTCTGGGGAGCGGGGACTTGGCGAAGGTGGAGCAGGCGTTGCGTGAGGAGCAGGCGGATTTGCAGTATACGCGCGAGGAGCTGGTCTTTCTTCAGCAGAAGCTTGAATCTAGAGAGGAAGTACTGCAGTTTTTAGCAGACAAGCTGCAGGCACTTGGACTTGTCGATGATCAGTATCTTGCTTCGGTGCTTGAACGGGAACGATTTTCTCCTACTTCGTTCGGCAATCTTGTTGCCATTCCGCATCCGATGGCACCGCAGACGGATGAAACCTTCTGGGCAGTTTGCACGCTGCAGAAGCCAATTCTTTGGAAGGACAAGCAAGTACAGTTTGTCTGCCTCCTGAACGTGGAACGCAACAGCAAGGCAGATCTGCAAAATATGTACAAGCTGCTAGGCCGCGCGGTGGACGATGCCGCTCTTGTGCAGCAGTTGGTAAAATGTAAAACCTATAAAGAGTTTACGAGAGTGTTTGTAAAGTAGAGGGGATGCAGGAGCATTCTCTTTTTTTACGGTATGGTTTCAGTGGATTAAATGCTTCCGTTAAGCAACGGAAGAAGGTTGTGTGTAGCTGTAATCGCTTTCTTGCTACAGTGGAAGCATATAATTGATGAATAGGGGTGCTTATTGTGGCAGAGAAAGTATTTACAGTAAAAGATCAGGCGGGTCTTCATGCACGTCCGGCAGCGGTGCTGGTGAATCAGGCAAGCAAGTTTCAAAGTGAACTGCAGATTGCTTACAATGGCAAGCAGGTGAATCTGAAATCCATTATGGGCGTTATGGCAATGGGTGTGCCGACGGGGGCGGAAATTACAATTACAGCTTTAGGCGTGGATGAAGAGGCGGCGCTGGCTGCATTGACACAGGTGCTGCAGACAGCAGGAATTTGCGCATGAGAACGGTGGCGGGCATTGCGGCGTCACCTGGCATTGCAATTGCAAAGGCATATCTGCTTGAGATGCCGGAGCTGCAGGTGGAGAGACAAACGGTTGCAGATACAAAAGCGGAATTACAGCGGCTTGAGCGGGCATTAGCAGCGGCAAAGGCTGAATTAGAGGAAATCCGCCTCCAGACTGAAGCTCGGCTTGGCGCCGACAAGGCTGCTATTTTTGAAGCGCATGTGCTTGTCCTCAGTGATCCTGAGCTTATCGGAGCAGTGCAGGCGAAGGTGGAAAGCGAAGGTGTCAATGCGGAATACGCACTGGCGGAAACAGCTGATTTCTATATTTCTCTGTTTGCCCAAATGGACAATGACTATATGAAGGAACGGGCAGCTGATATTGAGGATGTGACGCAGCGGGTGCTGGCGCAGCTGTTACAAGTAAAGCTGCCGGATTTAAGTCTGCTGCAGGAGGAGGTCGTCATTGTGGCTGAGGACCTGACTCCTTCGGAAACGGCACAGATGGATCGACGCTATGTAAAGGGCTTCACAACGAACATCGGGGGGCGCACGTCGCATTCTGCCATTATGGCAAGGTCCCTCGGTATCCCGGCAATTGTCGGCACAAAGGACATTACCAGACAGGTTCAGGACGGTGAGATGATCATTCTGGACGGCAATGACGGCATGGTTCTTGTGCAGCCGGATGAGGAGCAGCTGGTTGCCTATAATGATAAGCAATTGATGCAACAGCAGCAACAGGAACAATGGCGGAAGCTTGTGCAGGAGCCGTCGGTGACGGCGGATGGGCATACAGTGGAGCTGGCGGCGAATATTGGCACGCCGGATGATGTGGCAGGAGCATTGGTAAATGGCGCTGAGGGCGTCGGCCTGTTCCGTACGGAGTTCCTGTATATGGGAAGAAATGCGCTGCCGACGGAGGAAGAGCAGCTGCAGGCTTATCGGGCCGTACTGGAGGGGATGGGCGGCAAGCCGGTTGTCGTGCGTACGCTTGATATCGGCGGCGACAAGGAGCTTCCATATCTGCAGCTGCCGAAGGAATTGAATCCATTCCTCGGCTTCCGGGCCATTCGGCTTTGTCTGGCGGAGACTGATATCTTCCGTACACAAATTCGGGCGCTGCTGCGTGCGAGCGTGTCAGGCAATTTGAAAATTATGTTCCCGATGATTGCGACGCTGCAGGAATTCCGCGCAGCGAAGGAAATTGTAGCAGAGGAAAAAGCGAAGCTGCAGGCGTCAGGCCATGCTGTGTCAGAAGCGATTGAGCTTGGCATCATGATTGAAATTCCGGCTGCGGCGCTTCTTGCTGACCAGTTTGCGAAGGAAGTCGACTTTTTCAGCATCGGCACGAACGATTTGATTCAATATACAATGGCGGCAGACCGTATGAATGAACAAGTGGCGCACCTGTATCAGCCATTCAATCCGGCACTCCTGCGGCTTATTGACGGGGTCATTCAAGCGGCGCACGCCCAAGGGAAATGGGTCGGCATGTGCGGTGAAATGGCGGGCGACCTGCAGGCCCTGCCCATTCTCCTGGCACTCGGCCTTGATGAATTCAGCATGAGCGCAGCCTCTATTCTGCCAACCCGCAGTGCGCTGCGCGGATTGTCACAGCTGCAGCTGCAGCAGCTGCGGGAGGAAATTCTGGCAAAGGCGACACCAGAGGAAGTACTGGCATTATTAGATGAACAGCTTGAGGAGGTATATGCATGATTCATTCTGCGAGAAAATCATTTCCTGCGGGCTTCCTGTGGGGGTCCGCCTCTGCAGCCTATCAGGTGGAGGGCGCATGGAATGAAGATGGGAAGGGCTTATCGAACTGGGATGTGTTTGTCCGCCAGCCGGGAGTGACGTTCAAGGGCACAACGGGCGATGTGGCAGTTGACCATTATCACCGGATGGAAGAGGATGTACGGCTGATGGCAGAAATGGGGCTGAAGGCGTACCGCTTCTCTATCGCCTGGGCACGTATCTTTCCAAATGGCCGCGGTGAAGTCAATGAGAAGGGGCTGGCGTTCTATGACCGACTCATTGATGAACTGTTACAATATAAAATTGAACCGATTTTGACCATCTACCACTGGGATCTGCCGCAGGCGCTGCAGGAAGAGTACGGCGGCTGGGAATCCCGCCGTATCGTTGAGGATTTCACCAGCTACAGCGTAACGCTGTTCAAACGCTATGGCGGCCGGGTAAAATATTGGGTCAGTCTGAATGAGCAGAACATATTCACCGGCCTTGGCTATAAGCTGGCACTGCATCCGCCCGGGGTGAAGGATGAGAAGCTGTTTTATCAGGTGAACCACCATGCCAATTTGGCGAATGCAAGTGCCATCGCAGCATTCCGCCAATATGTGCCGAATGGGAAAATCGGCCCGAGCTTTGCATACAGCCCGGCATATCCTGCATCCTCCAAGCCGGAGGATGTGCTCACAGCGGAGAACGCGGAGGAGTTCAACTCCCATTGGTGGATGGATGTATATGCATGGGGCAAATATCCGGCTGCAGCCTGGAACTACCTGACGGAAAAAGGTCTTGCACCGAAGGTTGAAGCCGGCGATTGGGAGCTCTTGGCATCCGGCAAGCCTGATTTTATGGGCGTCAACTACTATCGGACAACAACATACGAAAAAAATCTGCCAAACGGCGTGTCTGAAGGCCATTTCAATACATCCGGCAAAAAGGGAACGTCTCAGGACACCGGCATTCCGGGCGTATTCAAAACGGTCCGCAATCCGAATCTCGAAGCGACGAACTGGGATTGGGAGATTGACCCGGCCGGGCTGCGCATCGGTCTGCGCCGCATCACCAGCCGGTACGGTCTGCCAATCCTGATCAGTGAGAATGGACTGGGCGAGTATGATAAGCTGGAGGATGGAGCTGTGCATGACGACTACCGCATTGCCTACCTGCGTGCGCATCTTGAGGCTGTGCAGGATGCCATTACAGACGGCGTGGAAATGCTGGGCTATTGCACATGGTCATTTACGGATTTGTTGAGCTGGCTGAACGGCTTCCAGAAGCGATATGGCTTTGTGTATGTGAATCAGCATGAAGAGGGCGGGCATGATTTGCGCCGCATCAAGAAGGACAGCTATTATTGGTACGAAAAAGTGATTACGACAAACGGCGCAGAGCTGTAGGGGAGGCCGGGACATGGAGAATGTAGAACAGCTTGTTTTCCAGATCATTCTGCACGGCGGCAATGGCCGCAGTTCGGCAATGGAAGCAATGGCGGCGGCCCGGGCCGGCGATTTCATGCTGGCGCAGGAAAAGCTTCAGCAGGCTGCGCGCGACCTCGGCGAGGCGCATACAATCCAGACGCAGCTCATTCAAGGTGAAATCCGCGGCGAGAAAAGCGAGATTTCCCTGTTGATGGTCCATGCGCAGGACCATCTCATGAACGCGATGACAGTGAAGGAGTTGGCTGCGGAGATTGTTGCGCTGCATGAACGTCTTGGTGCAGAGAAGCTGGTGCGCGAATGAGACGGCTCATTTTCTTTGATATTGACGGCACATTATTAGATGAGGAAAAGCAGTTGCCTTCCTCCGCCAAGCAGGCGGTGCGGCAGCTGCAGGAGGCGGGGCATGAGGTGGCGATTGCCACCGGCCGCGCACCGTTCATGTTCGAGCCGCTGCGGCGCGAGCTCGGCATTGATACATACGTTACCTTCAATGGGCAATATGCTGTCGTGAAGGGAATGATTGTGCGGAGGAATCCGCTTCCGGCCGAAGTATTTGCTTCACTTGTCCGCTTTGCGGAAGGTAGGCGGCATCCGCTTGTATATATGGATGCGGAGCATATGAAAATGAATGTGGAAGACCATGCCTACGTGCGGGAGAGCATCAGCTCGCTGAAGGCGGAACGCTATCCGGAGTATCATCCTTCGTTCTTTCAGGACCGGGAAATTTATCAATCGCTGTTGTTTTGCACGGATGATGAGGAGCATGCGTATGACGGTACGTTTCCGGCGCTGCGGTTTGTCCGTTGGCATGAGAAATCAATGGATGTGCTGCCAGCTGAAGGCTCAAAGGCTGCGGGATTGGACGCAGTCATACGCCATCTCGGCTTCGCTCCGGAGCAGGTCGTCGCTTTTGGCGATGGGCTGAATGATGTGGAGATGCTGCGATTTGTAGAAACGAGCGTGGCGATGGGCAATGCGCCGGAAGCCGTGAAGCATGCGGCGCGCTATGTAACAAAGGATGTGGCAGAGGATGGCATTGCACACGGACTGGAGATGCTTGGCATTTTGAAATAGCCCAGGGGGATTCATATGAATATTCTACTCTGCTGTGCAGGAGGCATGTCGACGAGCCTGCTTGTGACAAAGATGGAGAAGGCGGCAACTGAGCAAGGTTTTCCCTGCCGCATCCAGGCTGTATCAGCCGGTTCGGTGAAAAGGCACATGGATGAAGCAGATGTTTTGCTGCTTGGGCCGCAGGTGCGCTAATTGCTGACGGAGCTGCGGGAGCTTGGAAAGGAAAAGGGAGTTCCGGTCGACTTTATTCATCCGGCGCACTACGGTGTGTGCAACGGCGCAGCTGTCTTGGAGACAGCACAAAAGCTAAGGGGGTAAAAAGGGAGTGGAATACGTCAAGCTTGGCAAGACAGGATTGGATGTGTCACGTATTTGCTTGGGCTGCATGGGCTTCGGCGATGCGGCGCGCTGGATTCATCCGTGGGTACTGGATGAAGAGCACAGCCGTCCGGTTATCAAGAAGGCACTGGATCTGGGCATCAACTTTTTCGATACGGCCAATGTGTACTCCGACGGCACAAGCGAGGAGTTTCTGGGCCGCGCACTGAAGGACTATGTGAGCCGGGATGAGGTGGTCATCGCGACGAAGGTATATTTCCCCATGAAGAAGGGGCCGAACGGCGGCGGCTTGTCCCGCAAGGCCATTATGCACGAAATTGACCAAAGCCTGCAGCGTCTTGGCACAGATTACGTAGATCTGTACCAAATCCACCGCTGGGATTATGATACGCCGATTGAAGAAACAATGGAGGCGCTGCACGATATCGTAAAATACGGAAAAGCGCGCTATATCGGCGCGTCCGCCATGCCTGCCTGGCGCTTCATGAAGGCGCAGCACGTTGCTGAGAAGCACGGCTGGACGAAGTTTGTGTCCATGCAGAATCACTATAATCTTCTATACCGTGAGGAAGAGCGCGAAATGATGCCGCTGTGCAAGGAGGAAGGCATCGGTGTCATTCCGTACAGCCCGCTTGCATCCGGCCGTCTGACACGCGACTGGTCCGAGACAACGCTCCGTTCTGAAACAGACCAGGTACAAAAGGGCAAGTATGATGCAACGGCTGACGCTGACCGCCTTGTAGTCGAGCGTGTGGCAGCGCTGGCGGAGCAGCATGGTGTGCCGCGTGTACAAATCGCGCTGGCATGGCTGCTGCATAAGCATCCGGTCACTGCGCCGATTGTCGGCGCGACAAAGCTGTCCCATCTGGAGGCTGCGGCGGCAGCGTTCTCAGTAAAGCTGACAGCAGGGGAAATGGCTTTCTTGGAAGAGCCGTATGTGCCGCATCCGATTGTGGGGCATCGCGGGGTGTGATAGAAGAGCCGGGGGCCAGTTCATCCCCGGTTCTTCCCATTTTTCGTATTGTTTGTAAATTTGGATTTCCAGAATTTTTAAGGTTGACCGAAAGTTCCATAGAACTTATAATAGGGTGCATACGATCTCCTAAAGGGGAGTAGCTTTTACAGCAAAGTCGTCATTACGGATCCATTCCCGGCTTTGTTGGCAACTGTATGTTGTTAGCGAGACCTTTACCGAACTGGTAAAGGTGTATTGTCTTTTTCAGACCTTTGCCGCCGTGGAGAGGTCTTTTTATATGATGTAACTAAGGAGGACGCAGTCATGAAGAAACGCAAGCTTTCCTTGCGCGAGCTGACCAACGAAATGAAGCAGGAAATCCTGAAGGATACAGCAGCGCTCGCACGCATTGAGAAGAAGATTGAAGACCGCTATGCGAAGCAGCCGCGAAAGATAGCTGCTCAATAAACGGAGAAAAGGCGGAGGCATGCAGCCCCGCCTTTTTACTTGTTCCAATTTCCCTGAATAAAGGCATCACGTCCGGATTCTACACGTTCCCGCGCGTAGGCATCCGGTTTTTTTTTGTAAAAATGCTGGTGATATTCCTCTGCTGGGTAAAATACAGCTGCCGGAAGAATTTCGGTTACAATCGGCTTCTTGAACAGGCCGCTGTCAGCGAGCTGCTGCTTGGACTTCTCAGCCAGCTCCCTCTGCTCCGGTGTATGATAGAAGATGGCTGTGCGGTATTGCGGGCCGCGGTCAAAAAATTGGCCGCCGTCATCCGTCGGGTCTGTCTGCGGCCAGTACAAATCCAGCAGTCTCTTGTATGGGAATACTTCCGGGTCAAAGGTAATCTGGACCACCTCATAATGGCCGGTTGTGCCTGTTTTGACCTGCTCATACGCCGGGTTGTCCACATGGCCTCCCATATAGCCGGAAATGACGCTTTGGATGCCGGGCTGCTCGTCAAACGGCTTCACCATGCACCAGAAGCAGCCTCCGGCAAAGGTCGCCAGTTCATATTTTGCTTTGCTCATATTGATTCTGTCCTCCTGTAGGGATAAACTGTACAAGAATTGTATGTGAATCATTATACCGCTTACCGTACATAAAACAAGTATAAGGAGATTACTATGGATCAAAGAACTTGCAATGAAAGCAGAGTCATAAAGACAAGCCGGGTATTCCCGAATGACATGAACAACCACCAAACCTTGTTTGGCGGCAAGCTGATGAGCCTGATTGATGATATTGCATCCATTTCAGCAGCGCGGCATTCCCGCCGCATGACGGTGACCGCATCAACAGATTCCGTGGACTTCCTGCAGCCGATCACGCAGGAGGATTCGGTTTGTCTGGAATCGTATGTGACCTATACGGGCCGAACCTCCATGGAGGTATTCGTGAAGGTGACTGCGGAAAACCTGCTGACAGGGGACCGGAAAGTGGCGGCGACGGCCTTCTTGACCTTTGTCGCATTGGACGACAACGGCAAGCCGGTTGCAGTGCCGGGAGTTGCTCCGGAAACAGACGAGGAAAAGTACCTGCACCAGACAGCACCGGACCGGACCCGGATACGGAAGGAGCGGAAGCAGCACAGCAAGGATCTGGCTGCCTTCTTGACAACAAAGAAGCCTTGGGAGTGAAGGTAATGAATTGGGAAATGAAAAGCTTTGCGGAGCTGACTGCCATGGAAGTATACGACATGCTGCGGGAACGGACGCAGGTGTTCGTAGTAGAACAGAATTGTGCATATTTGGAAGTGGATGGCTACGATTTGCCTGCCTGCCACTTGCTGGGCAAGGAGAATGGACAAGTTGTTGCCTACGCCCGCATTCTGCCGGCTGGAACGCGTTACACGAGAGCCTCCATCGGCCGGGTGCTGGTGAAGCAGGAGTACCGCGGTGAAGGCTTGGCCCGCGAGCTGATGCTGCAGGCGATGGCCTTCATCCGCGATGTTCTGCAGGAGGAAACAGTCAAAATTCAAGCGCAGGAGTATTTAAGAGGCTTCTATGAATCACTTGGATTTGGCGCCATTACAGACCCGTACCTGGATGACGGCATTCCGCACATTGATATGGTGTGCCGTTTATAATATTTCGGAATAATATTACATTTGACGGCAGAAAAATAGGATGCTACAGTGGATATATCTTTCGAATCAAAAGGTGATTATGATGATCCAGCTTTCCATCCGACAACTGACAACTGTACATCATCATTTCTAGGCCTTGCGTTCTCGCGATTTTTCGTGGGCAATGCAGGGCTGTTCCTGTTTGCCCACGTAGCATAAGCCATGTGGGTATTTCTGTGCCTGCATGGCTTTTTTGTATTTCAGGAAAGGAGGTGATGCTTGTAAAAGTGGTTTTTTAATTGTGTGCAATAACAATTCCATAGACAACTAGAATAACAGGAGGAACAACATATGAATGCAGTCGTACTTGCAGTGGCAGTCATGCTGCTGCTCAGCTTATTCCGGGTACATGTCGTGCTTGCGCTCGTCATCGGCTCTCTTGTGGGCGGTCTCGTTGGCGGCCTCGGCCTGACAAATACCATTAACGTTTTCACGGAGGGACTTGGCTCAAACGCCAGTATTGCCCTCAGCTATGCCTTGCTGGGAGCATTTGCGGTGACGCTGTCCCGCACCGGCCTGCCGGATGCCATGATTGACGGCGCCATCCGTCTTGTCGGCAAAAATGGCGATACCAAGAGAAACATGTACTCAAAGGTTCTGATTCTATTTATGATCCTGGTCATGTCCTGCTTCTCGCAGAATGTCATTCCGGTGCATATTGCTTTCATTCCGGTTCTAATTCCGCCGTTACTGAAGATTTTGAATGAACTGCAGGTGGACCGCCGCCTGACAGCCAGTATCATTACCTTTGGTCTGATTACACCATATATGTGGTTCCCGGCCGGGTTTGGCGCCATCTTCCATGAAATTGTCCAGAAGAACATGAAGGAAAGCGGCATGAGCATTGCTGTCAGCATGGTTCCGGAAGCGATGACGATTCCGTCTCTCGGTATGGTGGCCGGTCTGTTGCTTGCTGTATTCTTTTCCTATCGCAAGCCGCGCCAATACAAGACAACAGATGTGGCGGCACAGGGAGCAATGGAAACCAACTCTTATACAACATTCAGCTTAATTACAGCAATTGCTTCTATTGTTGCGACACTTGCGGTACAATTGTGGACGGAGTCCATGATTTTCGGTGCCTTGACAGGCACGGCCGTCCTGTTGTTGACGGGAACACTCAAGCGCGGCGAAGCGGATCAGGTGCTGACGCAGGGCATGCGCATGATGTCCTTCATCGGCTTTGTCATGCTGTCTGCTGCCGGCTTTGGCGCTGTATTGCGCAAAACGGGCGATGTTGCCTCTTTGGTAAAAGCAAGCGCGGATATGATTGGCGATAACAAGCTGCTGGCTGCCTTTCTCATGCTGGCAATCGGCTTGCTTGTTACAATGGGAATTGGTTCATCGTTCTCAACTGTCCCAATTTTAACAACCATTTTTGTCCCGCTTTGCATGCAACTTGGATTCAGTGAAATGGCGACGATCGCCATCATTGGCGCGGCAGGCGCACTTGGAGATGCCGGTTCTCCCGCATCGGACAGTACACTCGGTCCAACCTCCGGCTTGAATGCGGACGGGCAGCACAATCATATTTGGGATACATGTATTCCAACCTTCCTGCACTATAATATCCCGGTGCTCATCTTCGGCATGATTGCTGCGATGGTACTGTAAGCTTGAACGAGGGTCGTTCCGTTTGGGAGCGGCCCTTTTTTGCGGAATTTGGAAATACTGAACATATTAACAAGAGAAAGAAGTGGATCTAATGAGTAGTTTTATGAATCTTCAAATCGATGAGCAGCTGCAGACAGCACTGCGGCGCAACGGAATTACAGAGCCGACGCCGATTCAAGAAAAAGCGATTCCGCCGCTGCTGGAGGGGCGGGATGTGATTGCCCAGGCACAAACGGGAACAGGGAAAACCTTGGCATTCCTGCTGCCCATTCTGCAGCGCATCAATCCGGAGCTGCCGTACACACAAGCCGTCATCGTTGCGCCGACGCGGGAGCTTGCCCTGCAAATTACAGAGGAGGCCCGCAAGCTGAAGACATCTGATGTGAATGTATTGGCTGTGTACGGCGGGCAGGATGTGGAGCGGCAGCTGAAGAAGCTGCGCGGCACAATGCATCTGATTGTGGCAACGCCGGGACGGCTGCTGGACCATCTGCGCCGGGAAACGGTGCAGCTTGACGAGACAAGCATGCTGGTGCTGGATGAGGCGGACCAGATGCTGCATATCGGCTTTTTGCCGGACGTGGAGGCCATTTTACACCAAGTATCACCACAGCGGCAGCTCATGCTGTTCTCCGCCACGATCTCGCCGCAGGTGCAGGCGTTGGCAAAGAAGTATCTGCAAAATCCAGTCAGTGTGCGGGTGAAAGCCGAGCAAATCACTGTAAAGGATATTGAACAGATTGTCTATGAGACAACGGACCGGCAAAAGCAGGCCTTGCTTTGCAGGCTGCTGGATGAGGAGCGCCCGTTCTTGGCCGTCATTTTCTGCCGGACAAAGCGCCGCGCCAATAAGCTGAATGAAGCCTTGATAAGCCTGGGCTATAATTCTGAAGAGCTGCATGGAGATCTGTCGCAGGCAAAACGGGAGAAGGTTATGGACCGGTTCCGCAAAGCGGACCTGCAATATTTGGTGGCGACGGACGTGGCGGCACGCGGGCTCGACGTGGAGGGCGTAACCCATGTATTCAATTATGACATGCCGGAGGATGCCGAGAGCTATATTCACCGCACGGGCCGAACAGGCCGGGCGGGCGGAGCCGGCAAGGCTGTGACGCTGGCGGCGGCCAAGGATATGGGACAGCTGCGTGACATTGAGGCAGGTATCGGGATGAAGCTGCCGCGGGTGGAAATGGAAAAGAAGCCTGATTACCGGGAGCGGACTGACAAACCGGCCAGATCCGATAGCCGGAAGCCGGAGAGCAGACAGCCGGGCGGAAGAGGCCGACAGGGAGCCGGCAGATCAACCGAACGTGCGGATGGCCGGGGAAGACAGGAAGGCAGACCGCCAAGCGGAAGAGGCCGGCAGGAAGCAGGCCGGACGTCAGAACGTGTAGACAGCCGTGGAAGACAGGAAGGCAGACCATCAAGCGGAAGAGGCCGGCAGGAAGCAGGCCGGACGTCAGAACGTGTAGACAGCCGTGGAAGACAGGAAGGCAGACCGCCAGGCGGAAGAGGCCGGCAGGAAGCAGGCCGGGGAGCGGCAAGACCGGAGCAACGCGGCAGCTCTACGAGAAAGAGAAGCAGATAATAGAAAAAAGCGCACTTGGGGCTGAAGAGGAAGCCCTCAAGTGCGCTTTTTTCTGTAAACAAATTTGTTGTCAGCACAATGGTTTTTATTTATAATGATTTTAAAAAGATACTTATTTTGTAAAAGAAATAACTCTAATACTTGTATTGGAGATCGCTAATAAAGATACTCATGATGGATCATCATGTAAAGGAGGAGCTTTCATGTCAGATTTGACAACAAATCAAGGAGCGCCAAGTTTTTCAGAAAACTACTATTCATTGAAGCGGCTGGATCAGTCCAGCCACAATTCCATGTGGCAGGAAAATGACTTTGAAGAGGTGGGCGGAAAATACCGCAGCCTTTCCGAAGAGGAGCGTACGCAGCTGATCAGCGGCCTCGCTGCGGATTTGGCCGGCGCGGCTGAGAGAACGAAGCTGCTGGGAATTTGTAATTTCTACCGCGCAGATGTGGAATGCGGCCAACGGCTGGCCGCGGCATTGAATGTGGATCTTGCTGCTTTCTTCCAGCAGATGCGCATGTAATGATCGAGAAAAGGAGCTGCTGTCATGACAGTACAAATCAAAGTATACTCTGACTATGTATGCCCGTTTTGCCTTTTGGCAAAGGGACCGTTGGAGGAAGCAATCAAGGGAAAAGATGTGGAAGTCGAGTGGATGCCGTATGAACTGAGGCCGTTCCCGAACGAGACACTCCGCCCGGAAGGTGAATATTTGCAGCGGACATGGCAGCAGGCCGTTTATCCGATGGCCGCGCAGCTGAGCGTGCCAATTGTACTGCCCCGCGTCTCACCACAGCCTTACACGCACTTGGCATTTGAAGGCTATCAATATGCGAAGGAGCAAGGCAAGGGAACTGCCTATAACGACCGTCTGCTGCACGCCTTTTTCCAGGAAGAGCAGGACATTGGCGATGTGGATGTGCTGGTGAAATTAGCAGGCGAGCTTGGGCTTCATGAGACGGAGTACCGCGAGGCCCTGGAGACGCGCCGTTATAAGGAAGCGCACGAGCAGGCCCTGCAGCATGCCTGGCATGAGGCGCAAATTCAAGCTGTTCCAACCTTCATCATCGGCGAAACGAAATTGGCCGGTGTTCGTTCGAAGGAGCTGCTGGAGCAGGTTATCAGGGATGAAGCACGTAAGCAAAGCAGTCTGGGTGATCTCGAAGGCATGGCTTGCGGGCCGGACGGCTGCTGAATAGATTGAATGAAGTGAAGGATAGGGTTGACTTAAGTCGGCCCTATCCTTTTAGTTTATTGAACAATAGGCTCATTCGCTGCAAAGTTATCCAGTTTGCAAGGGGGTGTGCCGTGTTTCGCTGGCAGCCTTGAGAACGCTTGACGGGTTCTCCAATGAAGATCGATAAAAGAGGTGAAAAACTGCCCTGATACGCGGTGAAAAAGTGGATTGTAAGGGAATGATCCCCTATATCAACTATAGAAGGTCTGCATACTCGTCAGTTTTTACAAAAATAACTGGTTTCCAGGAAATTAAGGCCCATCGGCCAATCCCAACAGCTTTTTAGAAAACAACAAAGAGATAGAGGGGAAGCGTGCTTAGTCTGTTTGGCGGATCGTTTTTCAGACTTGCAGCGGAATAGAATGCAAAAAGATGTGCTTTGGCAGGAGCTGTTTGTAGTTGTGCATTTCCGGCAACAATGCGGATAGTGGAGAAAAGGAGGAGTCAGTATGCTATATGAGTTCTCAGTCACAATTCCGTGCGCCAAAGCAGAGAAAATGACGCAAATGCTGATAGCAAGCGGATTCTATCATTTGTACCATGAGCAGCCCATCGAAGTGTATTCCTATCATAACGGGTATGGATTTACAGAATGCCGGAGCGGCAGTGCGCTGCTGAAAATCTATGAAGAGACTGCCGTTCCGGACCAGGTGCAGGCGCGGCTTGCCGGGCTGCTGCATATGCCGGTAGACTGCCAGCTTGTGCCGGAGCAAAGCTGGCAGCAGCCTTTTCCGGTTATTGATCTAGGCAACGGTTGGCGCATTCAGCCGCCTGATTGCGGTGAAGCCCCGCATGAGCAAACCATTCTGTTCGAGCCGCCACGTGCCTTTGGCTCCGGCCTCCATGGCACAACACAGGATTGCCTGAGGGTGATTTTGGCTGAGGATTTCACCGGGAAGCGAGTGCTGGACCTTGGGACGGGCGCCGGCCTGCTGAGCATTGCAGCGGCATTGCGGGGGGCTGGACGGATTGTGGCGGTGGATATTGAGGATGTGCGGGCGGAAGTGCTGTATAATGCCGGGTTGAACAAACTGTCCCGTATTGAAGTGCTGCAGGGAGATGTACTGGATCCTGTATTCCGGCTGCATGAAGCGTTCGACTGGATATTTGCGAATATCGGCGGAGATGAGGTGAAGAGCCTGTGTCCGTTTATTTTGTCCCATTTGAAGCAGGGAGGGCGGGTGCTGCTATCAGGCATGGTGACCTGGAACTACAAGGATGTAGTGCGCCGCTATGCCATGGGTGGGCTGAAGCAGCAGCTCTTGGCACGAAGTGAGGAATGGATCACTGTACAAATGCATACAGGCTGAAGGTTTTCTTTCTATGTATCTTCTTCTTTTGTTATAATGTTATCAGAATATTTAGTGAAAAGAAGGGGTATACATGGGGAAGGTTGTTGCATTCAGAAGGAAGAGTAAATGGAAAAAATATATGCCGGTATATATTATGCTTGGTGTACTGATCATCCTGACTGTGCTGGTCTATCTCTATGTAAAACAGGGCGTATCCAATCCGCAATCTGTTCCATCTATAACGATTCATTCAAAATGGTAGGCAGCTGTCTCCATCTGCTGTTTTCTGCATATGTTGTAGAAAGAGCGGAGGTGCTGCGGATGGGCGGGGGATGGATCTTGCGCTGGGATGAGCGCGACCGGGCCATTGTGAAAGGTCACTTGCTTACATGTGAGAAATGGTACATTGAGATGATTGGCGGCATTTTTTTGGAGTATCTGCAGCAAGGGCATTACTTGGCGCGAAATTGGGATCAATGTGATAGAGACTATTTGCACACGCAGCAATTTCACAGGGATAGTGCAGATACGGCACGGAAGCATCTGCTGCGGCTGATCGGGAAAATGGAATAAGAATCTCCATTTTCCCGTTTGTCGTTAAATTGGCACAGGAGCCAAAGCGAACTGCACCGCCTGCTCGGCATGCAGATAGGTTGTATTAAATAATGGAATATCCACATCGTCCTGGGCCAGCAGGAGCGGCAGCTCCGTACATCCGAGAACGATTCCTTCTGCGCCGTCAGCCTTCAGCCGCCCGGCGATATCCTGCAGGTGCTGCTTAGAGGAAGATGACAGAATGCCCTTCGTCAGCTCCTGAAAGATGATCTGCTGCAGTACGTCCCGGTCGGCGGCAGAAGGAATGAGGCTGGTAATGCCGTGGGCGGCCAAGCGTTCATGATAGAAGTCCTGCTCCATCGTCTGCTTTGTGCCGAGGACGCCGGCTTTACGGATTCTATGTGCATTCATGCTGTCCGCTGCCGCATCAGCAATATGGAGAAGGGGAATTGACAAAGAGCTCTGTACCGCACCAGCGAACTGATGGACGGCATTGGAGCACATAAGAATGCAATCAGCACCGGACGCCTCGATTTTTTGCGCAGTCGCAATGAGCTTTTCCTGCAGTACATCATAAGACCCCTGTTGGGTCAGCTGCGTAACCTCGGCAAAGTCCATGCCGTGCAGGATGATTTTGGCACAGTGTGCAGATGCTTTGCGGGCAAGGGTGTTAATGTGCTCATAGTACAGGACAGTGGATTCCCAGCTCAGGCCGCCGATTAAACCGATTTTCTTCATGATACGTAACCTCCATATGGTAAGCAGACAAAAACGGCCTCTTTTCAACAAGAGGCCGCCTGCGTACATATAGGAACCTCTTATCTCTCAGAGCCGCATTTGCTCTGCAGGATGTAGCACCTTCCTGACTTGTCAGGGGTTGCTGAGGCTTCACCGGGCCAGACCCTCCACCTCTCTTGATAAGAACGATAGTATGTAATTTATATGATACAAATTATGCCATTCCGGGAAACGAAATGCAACACTTTTCAGTATATTCAGGTGATAAAAAACCCTTGCTCCTTCAAGGCGATGGTGGATGTATTCTGCACCTGTATGGAAGCCGTGTTTTTTGGCTATCCTATAGGAAAGATTTGTGTATAAGGGGGTGCATCCGGCTATGGAAGAGCGTTTTGTGGATAATCGCTATTTAACGGATATGCTGTCAATGGTCCTTTCCTTTGATAATGAGAGCATTCAAAATCTGTCTGCCGAATTGCAGTCAGAGGTGTATCAAAGCTTGCAAAATGTGAAGCTTGAATTCGATAAGCTGATCTGAAAAGAGATGTTCCAAAGGCTGCATAAGGTCTTTTGGGACGTCTCTTTTGTTGTATGAGCACATAACGCTGCTTCAATTTTTTCGTGCCTGTAACACTATGTTAAGAAATTGAAATGAATTGTGTCTTTTTTTGTTACACCATGTTTTGTAATGTAGTAGGGATGATGCTGCAAGGGGGACACAACGTGAAGTTTGCCATTCAAAGAAGTAGAGCGATTACAGGCAGTATTGCAGGTCTCACAGCGATCGGCGTGCTGCTTTTTATTCTGGGGATTGAGGAAAGCGGCTTTTTTGCATTTGTAAGCCTGGTGCTCGGATTTGTGATTGCAGTTGCCGGCGGAGGCTTGTACTGGGCTTCCACGCGCTCCTGCTTGGAGGTAACAAATGAACATCTGATCCATCATATCGGTCCGCTGCCATTGCGGGTGACATTGGATAGAATCCGTACAGTTGATATTGTCGAGGGAAGCACGATTGCGGCCGCCTGGACCATGACGCGAGTTCAAGTCATGCTGTATCCGCATGAAATTTTTGAAGTGTCCATGCCGCTGGATCCCGCCGCTTTTATGAGGGAGCTGCAGGGGCGCTGCCCTCATGCAAAGGTCCGCTATGAGCATCCGGAGGCACAGGGAGAATAAGGCCTTCGTCTTTTCTTGTACAGCATGAGAGATTAGTAGTATGATGGTTTCAAATCGCTTATGCAGGAAGGCGGAGAGACCATGAAAAAGATAGATTTGCGCAGTGATACGGTGACGCAGCCGACGATGGAAATGCGCCAGGCCATGTTTGATGCCATGGTTGGAGATGATGTCTACCAGGAAGATCCGACTGTAAGACAGCTGGAGGAGACTGCAGCAGCTGTGCTCGGCAAGGAAGCGGCGCTGTTGGTGACAAGCGGCACGCAGGGAAATCAGTTGGCCGTGCTGGCGTGGTGCCGTCCGGGGGAGGAAATCATCCTGGAGGAAAACAGCCATATTTTCTTATATGAAGGCGGTGCTGTTTCTGCTTTGGCAGGTGTGCAAACCCGGACTGTACCTGGTGTTCGCGGAGCCATTCAGCCGGAGGACCTTATGAAGGCGATCCGGGATGATGATATCCATCACCCGGATACAGGGTTGATTTGTATGGAAAATACGCATAACCGTGCAGGCGGTGCGGTCGTTCCGCCTGAGAGCATGAAGGCTGTGTATGAAATTGCCAAGGAGTGCGGCATCCCGGTTCATTTGGATGGCGCCCGCCTGTTCAATGCCGCTGCGGCAAGCGGTATACCTGTCCAAGAGTTTACCCAGTATGTCGATACAGTGCAGGTGTGCCTGTCCAAGGGGCTTGGGGCGCCGATCGGTTCCATTCTGGCTGGTCCGCGAGATGTGATTGAGCGGGCGCGCAAATGGCGCAAGCGCCTTGGCGGCGGCATGCGCCAGGCTGGAGTGATTGCGGCGCCGGGCTTAATCGCTCTGACCAAGATGGCAGACCGTTTGGCCGAGGATCATAAGCATGCCCGTCAGCTCGCACAGGGATTGACTGCCATGGGTTTGCAAATTGATAATCAGGTAGAGACAAATATTATTCTGATCAATATGGTAAAATCCGGCCAAGACCGGGAAGCTTTCCTGCGCCAGCTGGCGGAGCAAGGCATCCTGGCCGGCGGCATGGGTGAGGAGCACGTCCGCTTTGTGACGAACTACCATATCACAGCTGAAGATGTGCAGACTGTACTGGACACCGTGCAGCAGATGCTGAAGCAAACTGTATAAGAGGGGGCACCGCAGGCGCGGTGCTTTTTCCGTTTTTTGGTTTCGTCCCGTCTTCAATCATGGTAGGATGGGAAGGGGAGAGTGATACATATGTTTACAATGAAACGTGCTGGAGAAGCGGAGCTGCAGGAGATTTACGAGCTCGCAGGAATTAATCATAGAGAGGCCACAGGCTACACGGGAGAAGATGGCAGAGATAAAATGATTTCCGCCTATGAGCATTCCTTCAGGTTTGGTGCCTACTTCTTATGTGCCAAAGAGGCGGACATGCTTGCAGGCTGGGTTATGATTGATAAAAGCATGGACTACCTGACCGGCGAGGAAATTGGCTGGATTAATGATATATTTGTAAAGGAACAGTTTCGCGGACAAGGGTGCGCCACTGCCTTGATGGAGGCGGCTCTGCGGGAGTTCCAAGAGTTCGGCTATGAGGAAGTGAAGCTGAATGTGTATACCCATAATGATAAGGCTATGCGGCTGTACGAAAAATTCGGCTTCGCGGATGTGAACAAATTCATGGGACGGAAATTGTAAAAAGACGGCAGTGTACCGTCTTTTTCTTTTTAAGGCAGATAGGCGTGTAAAGATGTGACTCATCATATGACTTCCTGCACTGTGTGCTGTGACTTCTTCCCGGTATGATAAAGCCATCAAAGAAATGGGGAAGGGGCATAACGATGAGGGCGGCTGTAATGCTTGGTTTAATCATATGTAATCTGATTTTCGTGGCCGGCCCTGCTGCCGGAGCGGCAGGTGCCTACATTGGTTTATGGGCAGCGGCTGCCGGATTGGTTGTCGGGGCTGCCGGGGGCTTTGCTTCCATTCTTTTCATGGACTATGAACATGTATCGCAGATTGTGTACTTGTCTATGATGTCCGGCGGTTTAGGGGTGCTGCTTGCGGGAGGTCTTATTCACGCAGGGGCTTCCATGTATCGGCTGGTTATAAAGTATGTGAAATGGAATGTAAAACTGGCACAAAGGGGACATATGAAATGAAAAAGGTATTGCTGACAGCAGGGCTTGTGTTTGCCGCCGGATTGGTCGGTTTCGCGGCAACAAGTCTTACAAGCGGCGGGTTTTCCGTCCAATCGGTTATGGGGAGACAGCATTCTATTGATAAGCAGAAGCACATGGATGGACGGGATATTCAGCGGATTCAGGTGGCGGCGGAGGGAACCGATGTAACAATTGTCCCATCAAAGGATGGCCAAATCGCTGTCCATTTCTATGGAACAGGCAACGAAGCGGGCGTGAAATCCGTCCATTTTGGGGTGGAGCAAAAGGGCAATGAACTCGTTGTGGCAGTTAAAACGGACGATTTCACGTTTTTGAAAAATCTGCAAACAAACTTAGAGATTGCTTTGCCAAAAAAGCAATATGAGCGGCTGCTGCTGCGCACCTCCAGCGGTGATATTGAGGTGAGCGGGGCACAGGCAAAGAATCTCGATATACAAACCTCCTCAGGGGATATGCGCATCACAGATACAGCTGCAGAAAAAACGAGCCTGCAGGCCTCCAGCGGTGATATCAGCAGTGTGGGTCTGCAAGGGCAGCTGCACGCAAACACCAGCTCTGGTGATGTGAAGCTCCAGGCTGCAGATATCGTGCAGCAGGTGGGCATTGAAACCTCCAGCGGCGATGTAACCATTGAGCTGGAGAAGGAGCCGGCTTCTCTGGCATTGGAGTTTGAAAGCAGTTCGGGTGACGGGCGCACCGATATGAAGCTGGAGGGGGAAGAAAAGGGAAAGCACAGCCTGCGCGGCAAAACGGGGACAGGCGAGTATAAGCTGCAGGTGGAAACGAGCTCCGGTGATTTTCAGCTCCGGGTCAAATAAGAAAAAAGTTCGCAGCTTGTGCGGACTTTTTTCTTGCCACTCATACTAAATCTTCATTGCGGGCTTTGTAGGCCGCCTGCATGCGATCCTTTACATCGAGCTTATGATAGATGCCGGAAATATAATTTTTTACTGTTCCTTCAGATAGGAACAGCCGTTCAGCAATCTGTTTATTATTTAAGCCAAGCGCCAAGCACTCCAGCACCTGTACCTCCCGTTCGCTGAGTCCGTAGCGCGAGGCTGCTTTTTCCTCCTTGGCCGGCTGCTTTACCTGCTGGACAAGCAGCTTGGCCAAGTCATGCGGCAGCAGTGTGCCGCCTCTATGAATCAGCTTAATGCCGGCAATTAAGTCAGTCGGATGGATCGCTTTCAGCAAATATCCCTCGGCACCGGCAGAAAGGGCATCAATCACATGGTCAACCTCCTGAAAGGTTGTCAGAATGAGAACGCGCGCATGCGGCCAGCGCTGCTTAATCTCCCGTGTTGCCGTAATCCCGTCCATGACCGGCATGCGGATATCCATTAATACAACCTGCGGCTGCAGCTGGCCGCATAGAGCGAGTGCTTCTTCCCCGTTCGCTGCCAGGCCGGCAACCTCCAGCTCCGGGTCGAGATCCAATACGATGGACAGGCTTTCCCTGATTAATTCCTGGTCATCCACAAGCAATAACCGAATCGGTGTCATGCAATCCCCTCTTTTCTCCGTGGAAGTGTACAGGTAAGTACAAATCCAGCTTCCTTTGTGCTCACCGTCTCCAGTGAGCCGTTCAATGCCTCCAGACGCTGCCGCATGGCATTCAGTCCGAAGCCGTGCTGCAGCAGCTCGGGTGTATGGCCGTTATTGACAAGACGCATGGAAAACGCATCCGGCTGATAGGAAAGGGCTACATCCACAACGGTAGCATCTCCATGCCGTTTGGCGTTTGTGAGAGCTTCCTGTAGACAGCGCACGAGCGTGAGTTGCCCGGCCTGTGTAATGTCATAGGCCGAGCCTTCTGTATGTATGCGCACCTCTGTGCCAGTGTGCTGGGAGAAGGTCTGTGCCAATTTTTCAAGCTGCTGTAAGAATGGTTCATCCTCGTCCGGGGCAATTTGGTGAATGCTGCGGCGGATCTCATCAAGTCCGCCCCGCGCCACTTGGGCAAGGGTTTCAATCCTCTTTTTGGCCTTTTCAGGATGTATATCAACCAAGTATGCTGCCGCGTCCAAACCAACGATCACAGAGGTGAAATGATGGCCGATGGTATCATGCAGGTCACGGGCCAGCCGGTTTCGCTCTTCCAGCAGCGTCAGCTGTTCAATTTGCCGTGCATACTGCTCCAATGCCTGATTTTGCTTCTGAATCAATTCATACTGCTGCAAATTTTCCGCAAGCAAAGCCTCTGTTTTGCTTTGTGAGGTGATGATGAAGTTAAAGGCAAAGCCAAATCCGAAAAAGATGCCGATATCAATGTACTGCATCAGAAAGGTAGTCATATCAGCCGCTGTAAAATAGTTGCCGAGCGGGAGCAGTACGATGAAAACAGGTATGGTCCAAACTGCATTCCGCTTATTTAAGAGATACCCCGCCATCAACACGGGAATCAGGATGAACACAGTGGCTCTGTTCAGGTGAAGCCCAATGCTCATGTACAGGTAACAGGACCCTGTCACCAGCAGTTCAACTGCAAGGTACATAGTTCGATTCCGGTATCCGGGCCTCCAGAACAGCACAGGGATAAAGCAGCAGATAAAGGCGATGATGAGAAACAGAGGATAGGCTAAAGTGCCAAGCGCTTCAGGACGTACTCCATAATAGGCGAGACCGCTGCCGAGCCAGCACAGGCGAAGCCCGAACAGAAACCAGTCCACCCAAAGCCAGGGCCGTTCATGCTCCATGAAAGAATGCCCCCTTCCTAATGTGTGTAATACTAGTTTACCGGAATTTGGATATTAGGGACAGTGAAATATATAAATCATGTGAGAGATTCTGACATAAAAGCGTTGTTTAAAAGTAAATGATAGTATAACTATCACATCGAAGTGTGTGTCTGCAAAAGAGAGAAGAAGTGCCGCGGAGGGAGCTTATATAAGAGCATGCCGCCTTTAGGGGAGCCGGTATTGGGAGATGCAGAAAGAGGACACAGGTGCTTGTGTCCTTTTTTGCTGAAATGGACGCAGTAGAAAACCTTCCTGCAAAGGAAAAATATACTGCCCTTCCTAGGAGCGTAAGACTATAGATGCGCATATTAGTATTTGCTATAGTAAATATAGTTATGCATCTTCATCAGGTGTTGTAACGATAAGGGCAAAGCTGCGGAAACGCAGTGGCTGCAAAGCTACAGGGGCTAAGGCGACATGCTATGCCAGCCAGCTGCCGTACAATAACAAAAGGGAGAGGATCATCATGAAGAAGCAGCACAAGATGTTGGCGGGAGGCCTCGCATTTACTTTGTTGTTTGCACAGGGGATGTATGCTGCCGATGCAAAAGGCAAAGAGCACAAGAAGAGCAAGAAGCCGGTGGTAACAGATAAAAACCGTGACGGCATTGTGGATTCTTGGGAAGTGAAATACAAGCTTGGCTTGGGCAAGGCGGTTGCAAAGCAGGATACAGATCGTGACGGTTTGAGCAACCTGGTTGAATATAAATTGCATTTAAACCCGCGTTCTGCTGACACGGACCATGATGGGATTCTGGATAATGATGAAGATGCGGATCGTGATGGTCTGACAAACGAGCTTGAGATAGATCTCGGCCAAAACCCGTCTGTGGCGGACAGTGACCATGATGGTGTGAAGGATGGTGCTGAGGACGCCGACAAAAATGGGGTTTCAGACAATGCCGATTTGCAGGAATTGCAGCTGGAGATGAAGCTTGCATCCGGAAGTCTTGAGCTGAAGTATGAGCGTGAAAGAGGCAGAGTCAAGGCGGAAATGGAAGATGAGACAGGCCAGTTTGGAGATTTGAATGTGCAGTCCTTTGTGAAGGATTTGGCACTGCAATCCACCATGACAACAGGACAAGTCTTGGATCGCATCAACCAGGCGCTGGGAACAAGTGCAGCCCAGGAGCTGGAGCTGAAGGTGAAATTCTCAAATGGCCAGAAGCTGAAGGCTGAGTACGGTTCAGACCAAGAAAATGCAGATGAAAATGAAGGCTACAGTTACAACAACCAAAATTACAGATACGGCCATTACGAAGATTGAAACAAGGAAACCGGATGTCTTAGGATATCCGGTTTTTCTTATGGGATGATTTACGGGCAACAGCGCATACTTACAAATAGATTCTGCTTACGTTGAAAAGGGGGAACTCGTATGGAACATGAGAAGCAAACAGACGAACAATGGAATGCCCATAAGGAAGAGCAGTTGCTGCGTGAAATCCAGCAGCTGGAGGAAGACATTTTAGAGGTAAAGCACGGCGTTTCCCGCGGTGTGCTGGAGGATCAGCTGCATGAGCACCGGGGATTTTTACAGAATGTCCGTGAAAAGCGGTATCGCTGATGGAAAGAATCAATTACCACGGCGAGCCGGGTCTGTTCATTATGAATGAAGCCGATGCGCGTGAAGCATTCCGTTATTATTTGGGAGAGCACTTTCCCTTGGAGGAGTACCCGGATATTTATGAATTGATGCTGTCGCTGCTGGAGGAACGGGGGCCCATGCCGGTGCTTGGCATGGACTTTGTCCATCATTTTGTCACCGAGGATCAAATGGGCGATACGCAGTTCATGACTTTCATCGACACAGAAGGGAAAAAGGTGACGGTGAGCTCCACCTACATTGATGGACAGCTCATGCATGTGCAGGTGAATGCAGAGGAAGGTCCGCGCACGCCGCTTCATTAAGGAGGAATCAGCATGGATCAGCATGAAAAAGATTATGACCGCGGTGAAACACCGCGCAACTCCATCACAGAGGAGCATTTGACAGATATACTGGAGCAGTCTCTGGAGATTGAAAATGAGATGATGCGTACATATCTGATTACGGCAGAGCGCATTCATGACGATGGTGAGCTGAAGGACCGTCTGCAGAATTTTGCGGAGGGCAATGCCAAGCGTACGAGGCAGCTCAAGGATGAGATTGAGCGGCTGAAGGAAGATTCATAAATGTTTGCCCTCCTGCTGTCATAGGCTAGACTGAAGAGATCAGCGGGGAGGGCTTTTTGTATGGCAGCAAGAGCGGCAGAGCTGAAAATTTATGTGTTTGATAAGCGGGACTTGTGGCGGTTTTTCTGGCTTGAGTGCGTGGTTGGCCCATTCATGTATCTTTCATTAAAGAGGCATGGTGTCCATGACTTGGCGGCCTTCGGCGGAACAATGGCCGGTACAGCAGCCTTGAAATATGCCATCAAACAGACGGAGAAGAAAAAAGTGTATACTTGGAAGGAATAGAGAGGGTGGCCTGCGGGACCGCCTTTATTTTTTGCAGTGGGAGAAGGGGGAAACATATGGAGAAGTGGCTGAGTGCCAGATTTGCGGGCAATAGTATTCTTGCAATCAATACGATTATATTGTTGATGCATGTGCTGATTCTACTGGGCGTGCTGCCGTCTGATTTTGTTTGGGGCGGCCGGCTGCAGCGGGGCAGTGACCTTGTGCTTTTTGAAAGTGTCTCCATCGGTATGCAGCTTCTCTTTATTGTACTTGTAGCCGCAAGGGCGGGCTATATCCTGCAAGGCCGATTCATAGGGGCGGTCCGGATTGGTTTGTGGGCTTTGTTTGGTTTGATGGTGCTGAATACAGCCGGCAACCTGCTGTCTCTGTCCAGTCTGGAAACGATCGTGATGACCCCGCTTACAGCCATTCTCGCCGTCTTATTGTTCAGGCTGGCTGCCTGGGAATAGGGCAAGAGCCGGCTCATAGAGCCGGCTTCTTAGCGTTTAAATCCGCCTTCCGAGTGCAAAATCTGTCCGGTGATCCAGCCGGCATCCTCGCTTGCCAGCAGGCGGACAGCGCGTGCCGCGTCAGCCGGCAGGCCGATCCGCCCCAAGCCGAACAGCGGCAGCAGCTCCTCCTGCAGCTCCGGCGTCATCCAGCCCGTGTCGGTCGGGCCCGGATTGACGGCATTGACCGTAATTCCCTTTGGCGCAAGCTCTGCGGAAAGCGTGACGGTCAGGGCGTCAACAGCTCCTTTTGTCGCGGCATACGCCACCTCATTTGGCATCGGCCCAAGCGACTGCCCGGAGGTGAGATTGATGATGCGCCCGCCATTGCCTTTTTCAAATCTGCGGGCAAATGCGGCGCTCAATAAAGCTGTGGCCCGGACATTGATGAAGTAATGGCGGTCCAGCTCTTCAGCGGTTATATCAGCATAGCTCGTGCTTGTGGAATACGCAGCATTATTCACCAGTACGTCAGGTGTGCCAAGCCGTGCGCATACTGCTTCCATCAGCTGGCCGGGAGCTGCCGGATCAGACAGGTCCAGCTCCAGCATTTCACAGCGTGCGCCTGTTCTGCGAATGTCCTCACGAAGCTGCAGCGGCTCCTCCTGCCCCGCGCCCCACGGCATGGAGGCATCATAGGAGGACCAGTATGTAAAGAAGATATCCATGCCGGCATCCGCCAGGGAACGGCAAATGGCGGCCCCGATTCCTTTTGCCCGGCCGGCGCCGGTCACAAGGGCAATTCGATTGTTCATAGTCTTCACCTCTGTATGAACGTACACCAAATATTCACAGCTTGTCCAGTCAAATAGGGAAAAATTGTATAAGAAGAGGGATCTGCGGAAGCATAAGGGAAAAGGAGGGATTGACATGGAGACCATTCGCATTCTGCAATACATTGGCACACTCGGTGTCGTCAGCTTTTTGTTGTTTACGTATTATAATATGTGGCGGCAGATTCCGAAAAACCGCCGCCAAAAATGAAGCAGCATGGTGATGAGCCATGCTGCTTGTTTTAATAGTACGGGGAAAGCAAGACATATACGAGTACGCCGGTGAAGCTGACATACAGCCAAAGCGGCATCGTCCAGCGCACAATTTTTCTGTGCTTCGTCAGCTGATTGGTCCAGCCCCAGACGAGGGAGAACAGGGCCATCGGCACAATGATGGCAGCCAGAATGCTGTGCGTGATGAGAATGAAGAAATAGAACGTTCTCATGAAGCCTGTGCCGCCGTAGTGCGTCGGCTGTGCCGACAGGTAGTGGTAGGTCAAATACGTGATGGCAAACAACAGAGTAGTGGTGAAGGCTGCCAGCACAAAGCGCTTATGCAGCGTCACGTTGCCCTTCTTGATGAAATACAAGCCTGCCAGCAGGAAGACAAATGTGAAGCTATTGAACACCGCATTCATGCGCGGCATAAAGGTGATGTCAAAGCCGACATGCCCCTTATGGCCGAATGGGCCGAAGAAGACAATTAAAATTAAAGCATTCACAACGATTGAGAGTGTCACGATTACAGCGGTGAAGTTGCGCTGTGTCGTCGGTTTTTCATGCATACTGCTCATTGCCAAACTCCTTCATGTGTAGTTTTTTTTCATTCTACCATGTTGTCCGGCAAGATGCGAATGGCAGAGAAGGGAAAAGGACGGCGCAAAAGCCGTCCTCTTACATTGGATGCGACATATGTACAGGCACCGTGCTGAACAGATACGGATCCAGCATGCCGAAAATCATGGCCAGGTGGGTGACGACGAGGAAGATGCCGACAAAATAAGCGTGTATCTTCAGCCGCTGCGCTTCCGGTCTTCCTTTTTGCAAAAGCCCCATGTCCAGCAAGGCCAATCCAAGCAGAGGGACGATGCCAAGCAGGTAGAAGCTGACCGCCGCCACATCCACCCATCCGCGCCATCCGCCGCCCGCTGTCAATGGAATGACCACCTGAAACAGCAGGTATACAAAGACAACCGTGAAGTACAGCCCGACAGTGACGCTGGCAAATTTGTTCACGGCCCGCAGCGTACCGTCCGTGCGGCGGGTGAAGAGAACGCCAAGCTCGGTAATGGCTACCGTTTCTGCCAAAATGACCGGAATCGCCATGAATAAAATCAGATTCCATGGCTGGCCTGTTGCCAGCAGCTCCATATAATGTGTCATATTCATAAGTGCCCACCTCTTCTCTAAGATGCTTCCATCCTAGCAGGACATTGTGCAGAACTGATGGAAAAGGTGTGGCAGTTTTGTTTCAAGCAGCCCCTCGCATTCTATGACAATTTGGATATGCTTTCCGCGGAGGATTGTTTTTGCTGTTGATTCAGCCTGGCAAGCAAAGCGCGGAATATCTTCAGCGACTGCTGAAACACCGGACTTTGAATGAAGGTATACAGGAAGGTGACAATGAATACCGGCCCGCCCAATAGGAAACCAATCACCAGCACCACGCTCTCTACAACCATGCGGGCGCGGCTGACAGAAAGACCGGTTTTTTCCGAGATGGAAAGCATGAAGCCGTCACGCGGGCCTGCACCCAAGCCGCCGGCTACATACATGCCGCCGCCGATGCCGGTAATGAGAATGCCGGCCAGCAAGATGAGATAATCCATCCAAGTGTGTGTGGCATGCGGCAGCCAGCCGCTCCAAAGGAAAAAGTCCATGATGGGTCCGATGAGCAGCGCATTGAGAAAGGTGCCGACACTGATATAGTGTCTGGCGGTGAAAAGGGAAATACAGACAAGAAACAGGCCGCACAGCACGCTCCAGGTGCCGATCGTCAGCCCGAACTTTTGGTACAGCGCGACATTCAGCACCTCCCACGGGTGAATGCCTAAGAATTTTACTTGTACGGCAAGCGCGTTGCCAAGGCCGAAGCAGATTAGTCCGCCGAAGAACAGCAGCAGGCGGAGCAGCCGGATTGTCATGGTGTCATCCTCTCCCTTTTTTCTTAATAAACTTAAATGTAAAGCAAGATGCCAGACAATACAAGATTCATATTTACAGAGAATCCATAGAGCGGGGTGAAGCGATGAAAGCCGTCTTGTTGGGAGTTGCCGCTTCCTTTTTCTTTGCATGCACCTTTATTTTAAATCGTGCCATGGATCTGAACGGCGGCAGCTGGATGTGGAGCGCATCTCTGCGCTATTTCTTTATGGTGCCGTTCTTGGTCTGTATTGTCCTGCTGCGGAGCAACCTGAGGCCGATGCTGCAGGAAATGCGCCGGAATCCGGGGAAATGGATGCTGTGGAGCTTCAGCGGATTTGTCTTATTTTATGGACCGCTGACCTTTGCCGCTTCCTTTGGGCCCGGCTGGCTCATTGCTTCCTCCTGGCAGGTCACAATCATTTCGGGCATTCTTCTTACGCCATTCTTCTATCAGACATTGCCGGGCGGCAGGCGCGTCCGCGGAAAAATCCCGTTTCGGGGCATGCTGATGTCGCTGCTCATTCTGCTTGGCATCGTGCTGATGCAGTGGAAGCATGCCGGCACGATTGGGGGGAAGGAAGCGCTGGCCTGTATGCTTCCCATTGTTCTTGCCTCCGTTGCCTATCCGCTTGGGAACCGAAAGATGATGGAGGTGTGCGGCGGCCGGCTGGATACATTTCAGCGGGTGCTCGGCATGACGCTTTGCAGCCTGCCGTTTTGGCTGCTGCTTTCGGGCGGTGCATACGTGTCTGTCGGACTCCCGAGCCTGGAGCAGACGCTGCAATGCTTGGTTGTGGCCATCAGCTCCGGTGTCATTGCGACCACCCTGTTCTTTTTTGCAACTGATCTGACAAAAGGAGATGGGCGCAAGCTGGCGGCGGTGGAGGCGACACAAGCGGGATCCGTTATCTTCTCGCTGGCCGGCGAAGTTGTGTTTCTTCATGCCCCTTGGCCGGATGCGATATCCTGGCTTGGGCTTGGGCTCGTTGTAGGGGGAATGGTGCTGCACAGCTATGTGTCACGGCGTCCGCTCAAAATCAATCGGGCGGCTGCCGGCAAGTAAAGGGAAAAGGACGGCGCGAAGAAGCCCGTCCTTTTCCTTATTTGATCTTTCGCAAATCCTTCTTCGCTTCCTCAGACAGCTCCGGCGTATCCAGCAGGGTTTGGAGTGCTGCTTTGTCCTGCACATTGCCAAATTGCAGATCGGCGTAATCATGCATGGAAACCGCACCCTCCGGACGGGATACGAACATCCAGTCATCACCCTCGCGGATGGTGCCGGGCTCCAATACCCGCAGATAGAAGCCGACATAGCCGCGTTCACGGGAGGCCTGCGCCAAGCCGTTCACATTGTTCCGGATATCCAGCTTCGAACAAGGCGGACGTGTTTGGCATGCCTGCACAAGGGCTGTGCCGATCCGGTACACATCACCGACATGGATGTCACGCTCTGTCCCGCCGGAGAAGGCAATATTTTCACCGAAGGACGAAGGGCCGAAGCTGTCTGTGCCATAATACTCATTCCAAAACGGATAATGCTCCACCGGATACACACAAATGGCCTTCTCCGGCCCGCCGTGCCCATGGTAGGCCTGTTCATCTCCCAGCACGCCGGTCTCATGCACATGAATTTCCGGCAGTCGGCTTTTGAAAATAGCGGACTTTACTTCTTTTCCTTTACGGGACAAGGTCTGCACCTTGCCGGCAAACAGCTGCTCGCATTTCATGCCGCATCCTCCTTTTTCTTATATGGCTACTAATGGTATTATAGGTACAGAAATTGGTGGAAGTAAAGGGAGAGATGGGACGTATGTGGTTGTTGGCGGCACTTCTGACAGCAGTCTGCTTTGGCATTAATAACACGCTGTTCAAGTGGAGCACGAAGCAGCAGATGTCAAAAATCAATTTGCAGTTCTTTTTCTACGCAGCGGCGTTTCTATTGACGCTCTCATACGGGCTGCTGTACAGCTCGTTTCATTTTAGCCCGGTGTCGGTTCTTCTCGGCGCCGCAATTGGCATTTTAAACGCAAACGGCAATATTCAGATGTCGGCAGCCTTTGAAAAGGGGTTTGTCAGTCTGACCGCCCCGGTCATTGCTTCAAACGTCATTCTGCCGGTGCTTGCGGCGGGCCTGCTGTTTCATGAAAAAGTAGAGACGATCCACTGGATCGGCATTGTGTGTATGCTGGCTTCAGCTGCCGTCATCCAGTACAGCCCGGGGGCAATGGGCAGCAGCAATTACCGGCCATGGCTGTTCCGTGTCGGGCTCGCCGTGCTGTCGTTCGGCACACTTGGCATTCTGATGAAGCTGTCCTCACAGCTGCACATCCAGTCATTGGATGCGCTCGTATCCATGTATGGCGGCGGTGCTCTGTATCTGGGCCTGCGCCTGCAGCGGACAAGCCTGCGGATGCGTGAGGCGAAGGTGGGCCTGCTTGTCGGGCTGCTCAGCATCGTCGGCTACAGCAGCTACTTTTTCGCGGTGCGCACAGGGGTGGCCAGCATTGTGTTTCCGGTGGTCAGTCTGAACTGCCTGGTGGTTGTACTGGCGGGCCGCTATGTGTTTCAGGAACGATTGCGGATGTATCAGATGCTGGGGATTGCGGCGGCATTGTTTGGCTTGGTGCTGACGAAGCTGTAGAAATTAGGGAATGAAACAATAAACAGCTGAGCCGGTTGGCTTGATGTAAAAATCATAGAAAAACAGCCTCATGAAGCTTCATGGGGCTGTTTTTTCGTCTATATTTTCCGCACATCGACTGTTCCGGAAAAGAACGTGGCGCCGCGGCCGATATCAGACAAGGAATCTGGTGTCAATGCGTTGACAGAGGTGTAGCCGGTCTCTGCATCGGACCACCATAAGCCTTGTGTCACCGCAACGCCCGGCAGAACGGCGGTGCCGACGTTGGCATGCAGACGGCAGGAGCCGCGGTCATTCCAAAGCTCCACGAGGTCGCCGCCTGCAATGCCGCGCGCCGCTGCATCATCCTTATGCAGGTATACCTCCGGGCGCTTTTCCAGCTGCTGCAGCTTCGGCAGATTTGCCATTGTGCTGTTCAGGAACTGATGGTTTGGCGCCGGAACGAAGCGGAGCGGATATTGATTGTCTGCAAGCGGTGTATGAACCGGCACAGGGGACAAGCCCTGCTGCTCCAGCGCTGCGGAGAACAACTCAATTTTACCGGACGGCGTCGGCGGATTTTTATATGCCGGTACGATGCCCTCTGTATGCAGCCGCAGCCATTTTTTCTCCTTCAGCGCTTCATAGGTTATCCCGAGCAGATGCGGATTGTCAGGATTGTCCAACGCCTGGCGGATCAAGTCTTCCTCTGTATCGGAGAAGCAAGGCTCCGTAAAGCCCATGTGGGCAGCCAGCTCCTTGAACAGGGTGAAGTTGGACTTCGCTTCGCCCTGCGGCGGAATAATCGGTTCGCCAAGGCTCATGTACAGATGCCAATAGGAAGCATACAAATCCAGGTTTTCGAACGTGCTTGTCGCCGGCAGAACGATGTCGGCATATTTGGCTGTATCCGTCATGAACAGCTCATGCACGACAGTAAACAAGTCTTCACGCAGCATGCCTTGCACAACCTTAGACTGCTCCGGCGCCACCTGCGCCGGGTTGCAGTTGTAGACAAACATGGCTTTGACCGGCGGATTGCTCTCTTCGAGCAGAACGCGGCCAAGCTGGTTCATGTTCACTTTGCGCGGTGCCGGATTCGGCATCAGATCCGGACGCTCCAGCAGGAAGGAATTGGTGGAAGAGAAGGAGCTGTTGCCCTTCATCGCTCCGCCGCCAAGGTGCTGCCATTGCCCGGTCAGCGCCGGCAGGCAGGAAATGGCGCGCACCGCCATGCCGCCATTATCGTGGTGCTGCAGCCCGTTGCCGATGCGGATATAGGAAGGTGTTGTCCTGCCGTACATACGCGCCAACTCCACAATGTCAGCAGCCGGAACGCCGGTAATTGCGGAGACTTTTTCCGGTGTATATGCCTTTGCTTCTTCCTTCAGCTCGGCAAAGCCGGTTGTATACTGCGAAATAAAAGCTTCGTCCAGCAGGTTCTCTTCCATGAGCACATGCATGATGCCAAGCGCCAGCGCCGCGTCGCTGCCCGGCTGAATCGGAATGAACCAGTCGGCCCACTTGGCGGTGCGGTTTTCATGTACATCAATCACAACAATTTTGGCGCCCTTTTTACGCGCTTCGTTGGCGAAGACAGCCTGGTGCATGTTGGTGCTCAGCATATTGCAGCCCCAGACGATGATCAGCTTGCTGTGGACGGTGTCCTCCGGATCAATGCCGGCGCTGCGGCCCATTGTGTACATATATCCGGTGGAGCCGGCAGCGTTGCAAATCGTCCGCTCCAGCTGCGTGGCGCCGAGGCGATGGAAGAAGCGGCGGTCCATGCCTTCCGTATTAATAATGCCCATGTTGCCGTAGAAGCTGTATGGCAGAATGGCCTGGGCTCCATATTCTTCTATAATAGTAGAAAACTTGCCAGCAATCTCTGCATAGGCCTCGTCCCAGGAAATACGGGCAAACTTGCCTTCCCCTTTCGCGCCAATCCGCTTGAGCGGATACAGAATGCGGTCCGGATGATACAGCTTGTCCGGTGTATGGCGCACCTTATGGCAGATGGCGCCCTTCGTGACCGGATGGTCCGGGTTGCCTGTTACTTTGACAATTCTGCCGTTCTCTGTCTCGACAAGCAGGCTGCACGTGTCCGGGCAGTCGAGCGAGCAGGCGGTGATAAATTGCTCCTTCAATGAATAGCCCCCTTTAAAACGAAATGATAGTCCAAATTATAAGATAATTTCCGTAACAAACCTAGTGTTTTAAATTGTCAGTGAACCGGTTTTATAGTCATAGCGGACAAACTTGCGCAGCACTTGCATCCCTGCCGCTTCATAAACCTTTGTTGCATGGGTCAGGCTGTCTGAGTCAACGGAGAGCTTGACTTGGCTGCAGCCGGCCTCCTGCATTTTATAAAACACATACTGCAGAAGAACTTTTGCAAGCCCTCTGCCACGCCAGGAACGCCGCATGCCAAAATGCGTAATTTCAGCGGTTTTGCCGTCCGGAGAAAGGGTACAGAATGCAAAGCCTGCAAGTTCTTCCCCGTCCCGCAGCAAAAACCACAGGTCTTCCGTAAATTCCGGCTTTTGCGTGCGCTCCATAAATTCCTTATAAGACCGCTCCCGATAGTCAAAATGGTCAGAGAATACTTCCTCAAAAGCGGCATGTATGTTCCGGCCGTCGGTATATAAGGAAGCCGTTCCAATCTCCAGTGTATCCGGCACAACGGGCTGTCGGTTCCGCAGTTGTATCCCCATTTCGTACCAGTAGCGGACTGGCTGAAACCCGGCCTGTGAAAAGAAAAATTCCTCATAGGAAGTATTGGCTGAAACGCATATTGCTGTCTCCGGGTATGGATCCGCATAAGCAGTCATAAGGGGCAGCAGCAGGTTCTCGACTCCTTGATGCTGCCAGTCCGGATGCAACACCATCAAGGCCGGCAGAAGGGGAGGCTTGCCTGTTACAATGGCAAATCCTACATATTCTTGTTTTTCGTTCACAACCCCCCAGCTGTTTTGTCCGGACTGAGAAGAAAGCAAATTCGCAACCTCTTCTTCAGAGGTGGATATGGTTCCTGATATGTACAAATCGTAAGCTTGCAAAAGGGCTGTGATAGCCGGAGCATCTGTGGCCTGTGGATGCGTAATGTGAAACAAGCTGTTCATCGTATCCCCTCCCTCACTTTTCATGTATAATGTTCAAGCTATAGTGATACTGTATCACAAAAAAACAGGAATAATCAGGAAAAAATATATGTGCTTTTTGACAAGGGCAAAAGTGACCATAACGTCGAGGAGCCGGACAACGGCCTTTCATACACAATGAGGGAGAAGGAGGCTTATATGGCAAAAATTCAGGATTATATCACTCAATGGCAAAAGGCCCTCCGGATTGAGATGCGGCATTTGCAGGAGCAAGGCGGCGCGCGGTATATCGTGTCGGACGGCCGCTGCCTGGAGCGGACTGAACGGGGAGCCGTGTATTGGTTTCTCCTGAACGGGGAAGCTGTGCTGCCGGAGGATTCCCCTGTCCGTCTCGAGTATCGGGGCGAGTCTGTCAAAGGGCGTGTGGTCGCGGTGGAGGGCTTTGACTTGATGATTGAGCTGGAGGCTTATATCGGGGACAGAGTACCGGAGGCGCTGCTGTTCAGTGAGCCGTGGGAGCTGCTGGATGCTTTGTCAAAGCGCCTGGATACGGTGCATGAATCCTTGACAAAGCAAAAGCGGGTACAGCAGCTGATCCGCGGCGATCTTCCGGCCAAGCATCCAGCGGAAAAAGTGAAGAGCAAGGTACATGAGGTATTTCTGCGTTCCGCTTATAATCCGGTCACCTTTGTATGGGGACCGCCCGGCACCGGGAAGACATATACGCTGGCCCGGGCGGCGGCAAATCATTACTTGAAAGGGAAGCGTGTGCTCATCGTGGCCCACAGTAATGCCGCGGTCGATGTGTTGATGCTGGAGATGGCCCGCTTTCTGCAAAAGAAGGGCAGCTGGAAGACAGGAGCAGTCCTTCGCTATGGCTTCAGCCGAAATCCGGAGCTGAAGCAGGCAGAAGGGCTTTTGGCAGGAAGTCTGCTGGAGATGGCGCAGCCGGAGCTGATGGAGGAGCGGGAGGCACTGGAATTGCAGCGTTCAGGTCTGAAGCGGAGCGGCCGGCTGTCGGCTTCGCTGTCGGACATTGAGCGTTCATTGCGGGCGGTCCGGCGGCAGCTGAAGGAAGAGGAAGCACAGCTTGTGGAGGATGCCGCTGTGCTCGGGGTCACGCTGTCGAAGGCCGCCATGGACCCGCTTGTATATGAGCGGGAATTCGATGTGGTGATCGTCGACGAGGCGAGCATGGCGTATATTCCACAGACGGCCTTTGCGGCTTCTCTGGGAAAACGGATTGTGGTGTGCGGCGACTTCCGGCAGCTGCCGCCGATCGCTTCCAGCCAGCATAAGCTGACGGAGCGCTGGCTGAAGCAGGATATATTCCAAGCCGCAAAAGTTGTGGAAGCAGTGGATGCGGGCCGGGAGCACCCCAATTTGGTCATGCTGCGGGAGCAGCGGCGGATGCACCCGCACATTTCCGGCTTCACCAATGCGTTCATATATGGCGGCAGGGTGACAGACAGCCGGACGGCAGCAGAGAAGCGCCAGCCGATTGCAGACTTGGCGCCTTTTGCCGGTGAAGCGGCTGTACTGTTGGATTTGGCGGGGAGAGGGGCGTATTGTCTGCAGGACGCGGCTTCGAAGTCCCGCTTCAACCTCTATTCCGCTTTTGTCGGCCTGCAGCTGCTGCTTGGCGGGAAGAAAAGCGGCATGGAGTCGGCGGGCTTTGTTACGCCGTACAGGGCACAGGCCCGTTTTGTGTCCGCCTGCATGCAAGATTTGTTTCCGGATGAAAAAAGGATAACAGCTGCCACCGTGCACCGGTTTCAAGGCTCAGAGCGCGATCTCATTGTGTTTGACAGCGTAGACAGCTTTCCGCAGCCGCGCCCCGGCATTCTGCTGACGGGAAAAGAAAGCAAGAGCCTGCTGAATGTGGCGGTAACCCGCGCCCGCGGAAAGTTCATCCAGCTGACGGACCGGTCTTATATGCAGCCGCGCTTGGCGAGAAAAAATGCGCTGGGGGCTTTGACAGCTTATATGGAGGAAACCGGACGCGTCCGTACGATGCATCATTTGCCGCGCCGGCTGACAGACATGCTGCAGTGGGTTCCCGCACAAGACCTGTCACAGCTTATAAGCGATATCAATAACGCTAAGCAGAGTGTGCTGCTGTCCCTTCCGCTGCCGGAGCAGGTCCCGCATGAGCTGTGGACTGCTCTGGACCAGCGTGAAGGCAGTCTGGTTATTACGATTATGGCCGGGCGGCGGGAGGAAATTCCGCTTCAGGCCTTTTGGCATGCGAGACAAAGCGCAGCTATGCCGTTTTGTGTGATAGATGAACAACTGATTTGGATTGGTATGCCGCTTACGGTTGATGCACGTTACGGGGGATGCCCGCAACCGCCGTATGTTGCAGCACGTCTTGCTTCGCCGCGTGGAGCCGGTGTGTTGCTCAGCTTTCTGGAGCTGAAGGCGGAGCAGGCTGCAAGGAAAGGGGGGGACATGCTCCGGACCTCTTATACCCTGCACCAATATTTGGCGTCCTGGGACCAGTGCCCCAACTGCCGCAGCATCCGCCGGGCCGAGCTGAACGGACAAGGAGCTGTGCGTCTTTCTTGTGATTACTGCGGCGGCGGCAACGGTTTGCCCCCATGGCTGTTTGCGAAGTATTTGGAGCATGCAAACGTAACCTGCGCCCGCAAGCATCCTTTGGAGGCTGCAGGAGCAGGCCGTGATTTACATGCTCTGTGTCAAATATGCGAGGAGGTTGTTCCTGTCTCTGCGCTCTGGTAAGAAAATTGGTGCGAAATGAGTCATTTTTTCTTACAATGAAAAGGTTGAGAGGAGCGAAGGAGGAAATGAATGTGAAGAAATGGATTGCGATGCTGTTTGCCTGTGCGATTGTCAGCGTTGGGGTGCTGCTGCTGCAGGCAGCCGGGTTGGTGACAGGCGGCACGGCAGGCTTGTCGCTCAGCTTATCTTATTTGCTGTCGGTGCCGTTTGCAGTTGTCTTTTTTGTTATTAATATTCCATTTTATGTACTGGGCTTTATGCAGATGGGGATGAAATTTACGATTTCCACTATTCTGGCAGTGTCCCTGCTGTCTGTGATGAATGGTGTGCTCCATGCTTTTCCGCACTTTTCGGTGCATCCGCTGGTCGGCAGTGTCGTTGGCGGCGCTGTTATCGGGGGCGGGCTTGTCACGCTGTTCATCAACGGGTCCTCGCTTGGCGGAGCCAACATTCTGGCGCTGTATTTGCAGAGAAAGCTTTCATTTGACCCGGGCAAGGTAAACTTTGTGTTTGATTTATGTGTGGTACTCAGCGGCTTCTACACCACAGGAATCCTGAAAGGACTGTACTCCATTCTGTCTATCTTTGTCATTTCGACGATCATCAGCTTTGCCAAAGAACGGATTGCAAAGCAAAATCAGGCCAAGCCCCAGCAGCAAAAGGCCGCATAAGAAAACCGCTTTCCTCGGGAAAGCGGTTTTCTGTGTGTTCAATCTGGCAGTACGTGAAGCAAGCGTTCGCCGCTTTTCATTTCGCTGCCGCAAAGCGGACAGTCGGGGTTTTCAGTGAAGGAGAAATTTTTTCGCATCCAGCCTTTGCAGTCCTCAGAACTGCATTCCCATACAGGAACCTCTTCCTGTATGCGTTCTTCTTGCGCTTGATCACGCTTTTTATTCCAATGCATAGAAACCACCCTTTCGAAAAGAGTACAGAAAGGGACTGCCAACCAGATGGTGAACAGTCCCCCTTTGTCACATTACAGCTTTTCTACGTTCTTTGCTTGCGGTCCGCGGTTGCCCTGCTCGATTTCGAAGCTTACGGATTGACCTTCGTCAAGCGTCTTGAAGCCTTCGCCTTGAATAGCGGAGAAGTGTACGAATACATCGTTGCCGCCTGGGACTTCGATGAAGCCGAAACCTTTCTCGCCGTTAAACCATTTCACTTTACCTGTTGCTTTCATACTGTATTTCCTCCTTGGGCATATGACCGCAAAAAAAGAATTCACACATTAGCAAGCAACAAAGGGTCATATCATCCTATAGTGCTTGATAATATGTGAATTCAATCCGCGCATATTTGATTTACAGGTTAAGTATATCCTATTTTGCCAAAAATAACAACAAAAATTCCAACTGTGACATGCTGTAGGCATGGTTATTTTAAATTAGGATGATATTTTCGCCTATGTAACAGGAATTTCTATGTCTTTTTGATTTCAAACCCTTCTGCCTGAGCCACGTAAAAGCTTTGCCAAATCCGATTGCGCTTGTCCAAAAGATTATTTCCGCAAAATTACAAGCTTAATTTTGGACATATTTGCATCAGGTTTCTTGCATTTACATAGCATTTAATTAATATTATGATGAGAGCTACGGAGATTCGTCTCCTTAGTAAAGAAAGAAAAAGAAAGGGGGACACGTGCTTTGAAATTATACGATCAATATCAGCGCCCGCTCCGGGATTTGCGCATTTCGGTGACAGACCGTTGCAACTTCCGATGTGTATATTGTATGCCTAGTGAGGAATTCGGCCCGAATCATTGCTTCATGCCGAGGGAGGAGCTCTTAACCTTTGAGGAAATCGCGCGCATGGCGCGTTTATTTGTCAGCCGGGGAGTGGAAAAAATCCGTTTGACCGGCGGGGAGCCGCTCTTGCGCAAGGACTTCCCGGAACTGATCTCTATGCTGGCGGAAATTGAAGGGCTGCAGGATATATCCATCACCACAAACGGCACTCTCCTGAAGAAATATGCCCCAATTTTAAAACAGAAAGGAATTAACCGCGTGAATGTCAGTCTGGATGCCGTAGACAATGCCGTCTTCATGAAAATGAACGGAATTGGCGCCCGCTCCGAAACCATCTTGGAAGCAATTGACAGAGCTGTGGAAAATGGCTTGACGGTCAAGGTGAATATGGTTGTGAAAAAAGGCATGAATGACAGCGAAATCCTGCCGATGGCACGCCTGTTTAAGGAGAAGGGGATCACACTTCGCTTTATTGAATTTATGGATGTCGGCGTAACCAATGGATGGAAGATGGATGAAGTGGTGACCAGCAAGGAAATCCATGATATGATCCATCAAGAAATGCCAATTGAGCCGGTAAACCCGGGTTACTTTGGCGAGGTTGCCAAGCGTTATCGTTATATCGGCACAGATGCTGAGGTAGGGTTTATTTCCTCTGTATCCGCATCCTTCTGTTCCTCCTGCACCCGAGCCCGTTTATCTGCAGACGGCAGCTTCTATACATGCTTGTTTGCTGAACAGGGAACATCCTTTAAGGAGCTGTTGCGCAATGGCGCATCTGACGAGAACATTCTCGAGGTGATAGACCGGACATGGCAAAAGCGCGACGACCGCTATTCTGACTTGCGCTCGGCCTATCACGCGACAGGAAAGCAACGGAAAAAAATCGAAATGTCGTATATTGGCGGATAAAGAAGAAATTTGACGGTTAAAGTGAAAAATAGCTGTAAAAAACGTTCATATTTTGTTCACAAAGCTGTCGTTTCGTGTTATATTTTGAAATGTCATCAGAAAACGCTTTGTTTATTGACGTCGGATAATGTCGAATTGTCTGTATGTCCTGGTCCAAGCGTATGATCTATGGCGGGAAGGATTGCTAAGTATGATACAATGCTCAGCTGTCAGCCCACTATAAAACGGTATGCACAATGCATGATGTATGTATTTGGCATGAAACCGCTTTATGGTGGGCTTTTTGTATGGTTGGATAAACGTTTTCAAAAATTCCTTATTCCAGCATGCAGGCTGTTATATTGCTTTCGTAAGCGTTAACAGGATCGCTGAACGTGCTTTGCAATAGCATGAAAACTATAGGATCAGGGGGAAGTAATTATGGCATTTCACAGCCCGCAGCGCATTGCGCAGTTGATGGTTGAAGCCGGCGCCAAGAAAGCAAAGATGCCGGTTCAGCAAGCACTTTTATTAGGATTTTTAGGTGGAGCATTCATTTCTCTTGGCTTCTTGCTCGACATCCGCGTTATCGCAAATCTTCCAAAGGAATGGGGCACATTCGGTTCCTTCATCGGCGGAGCAGTCTTCCCGGTTGGACTTATGCTTATCGTAATTGCAGGGGGAGAGTTGCTGACAGGGAATATGATGGCACTTCCGGTTGCGGTACTCGCAAAGCGTGCTACAGCAGCACAGCTTATTAGAAATTGGCTGTTAATCTTGGTAAGTAACTTTATCGGCGCGATTTTCGTTGCGTATTTCTTCGGTCATGTAGTCGGCTTGACAGAAGCAGGCCCGTTCCTGGCGAAAACAGTGGCAATCGCACAAGCAAAGCTTGGTGATACATTTGTGAAGGCACTGGTTTCCGCAATCGGCTGTAACTGGCTTGTATGCCTTGCTGTTTGGATGGCTGCTGGCGCAGAGGATATTGCCGGCAAAATTCTTGGTATTTGGTTCCCAATCATGGGCTTCGTAGCAATCGGCTTCCAGCACGTTGTGGCAAACATGTTTGTTATTCCTGCGGCAATCTTTGTAGGGCACTTCGGTTGGGCTGATTACTTCAGCAACTTTGTTCCTGTATTTATCGGAAATGCAATCGGCGGCGGCGTATTTGTCGGCTTTATGTACTGGATGGTTCATAAGGAGGCGCTTGAAACAGGCGCGGAAGCAAGCCGAAGCATGAAAAAAGCAAGCTGATTCATATACAGGGCGAAAAACGTTTCATTATAATATAAGATTGGAATAAAGTGGATAATAGGTGGTAAGCCGTTTTCATTCACAAAAATTTCACTAGTGTGCTATAGTAATAATGTAAATAGAAGAAACCCAAGAGGATGTATTGATACCCTGGTCATGGCTTAACATTGCTGCGGTTTCCTGCATCCGCTTTCAATATGGCGGGAAAGATTGCTGGTATTCTAATTATACTCAGACATTCTCCCCCCATAAAACGGTTTTGTGCCTGATGGTATAGTGACTGTTTTATGGGGGTTTTTACGTGCTTAAATGGATCCGGGATACATCGGACATAGGAGCCGCCGCTTTTCTTTTACTAAAAGGAGGACTTACATTGGCAGAAAGAGTGAGTGTTCGCATTAATGGAACAATACACGAAGTAGAACAAGGTACACGTATCTTGGATTACCTGCTGCAGCAGGAAATGCAGCACCCGCATATTTGCTACTCTCCAATTCTTGGACCGGTGCAAAGCTGCGACACATGTATGTGTGAAGTGAATGGCCAGATTCTGCGCGCCTGCTCCACTGAGATGGAGGACGGCATGAACATCCTGACCTCCTCTGAGCTGGCAAAACGCGCGCAAGAGGAAGCAATGGACCGTATTTTGGAAAACCACCTGTTGTACTGTACAGTATGTGACAACAACAACGGCAACTGCCGTGTACACAACACAGCAGAATTGATGGGAGTAGAGCATCAGACACGCCCGCACACTTCTAAGGGCTACGATGTAGACATGTCTCATCCATTTTATCGCTATGATCCTGATCAGTGTATCCTGTGCGGCCGCTGCGTAGAAACATGCCAAGACCTGCAGGTAAACGAGACGCTGACAATTGGCTGGGAAAATGATCGTCCTCGCGTACTGTGGGACGGCGGCAAGAGCATCAACGAATCCTCCTGTGTTTCCTGCGGACAGTGTGTGACTGTATGTCCATGTAACGCATTGATGGAGAAATCCATGCTGGGCAACGCGGGCTTCATGACAGGCATTGAAGATGACCTGCTGACTCCGATGATTGACCTTGTGAAAGCGGTTGAACCGGACTATCAAACGATTTTTGCAGTTTCCGAAGTGGAAGCAGCCATGCGCGACACTCGCATCAAGAAAACAAAAACAGTTTGTACTTTCTGCGGCGTAGGCTGCTCCTTTGAGGTATGGACAAAGGACCACGAAATTCTGAAGATTGAGCCATCCGAGAACGCACCGGTAAACAGCGTTTCTACATGCGTAAAGGGTAAGTTCGGCTGGGATTACGTCAACTCTCCAGAGCGTATTACGACACCATTGATCCGTAAGGGCGATGTGTTTGTAGAAGCAACATGGGATGAGGCTTTGACTGTTGTGGCAGAAAAGCTGCGCGGCATTCAAGCGGAGCATGGCAGCGATGCACTGGGCTTCATTGCTTCCTCCAAGATTACAAACGAAGAAAACTACCTGATCCAAAAGCTGGCCCGTCAAATATTCGGCACAAACAATGTGGACAACTGCTCCCGTTATTGCCAATCTCCGGCTTCTTGGGGTCTGCAGCAGACCGGCGGCATCGGCGGTGATACAGGTACAGTGAAAGATATCATGGGCGCCGGACTTGTCATTCTTGTCGGTTGTGCGCCTGCAGAAGGACATCCGGTCATCGCATCCCGCATCAAGCGTGCGCAGAAGCTGCATGGCCAGAAGCTGATTACGGTGGACGTACGCCGCCACGAAATGGGCGACCGTGCGGACCTGTTCATCCGTCCGAAGCAAGGAACAGACTATGTATGGCTGTCTGCTGTGACAAAGTACATCATCGACCAAGGCTGGCATGACGAAGCGTTCATCAAGCAGCATGTCAACCAGTACGATGAGTTCTTGAAGATGATGGAGCCGTACACGCTTGCAGAAGCAGAAAAAATCACAGGTATTTCCCAAGCAACTCTCATTCAAGTGGCAGAGATGGTGCGCGATGCAGATGGCACAGCAATCTGTTGGGGTATGGGTGTAACGCAGAACATCGCGGGCTCTCATACGTCCGTGGCGATTGCAAACCTTCTTCTTGCTACAGGCAACATGATGCGTGAAAACGCAGGGGCATTCCCGCTGCGCGGCCATAACAACGTACAAGGCGCAAGCGACATGGGAACTATGCCGAACATCTTCCCGGGCTACCAGCAGGTTGTCAATGACGAGGTTCGCGCGAAGTTTGAACAGGCGTATGGTGCAAGCATCCCTGCGAAGCCGGGTCTTGATAACATTCAAATGCTGGAAGCAATCGACAGAGGCGAGCTGCGCGGTATGTTCATTGTCGGTGAAGATATGGCCTGGGTGGATGCGGACTCCAACCATACACAGGATATGCTGGCGAAGCTGGACTTCCTCGTTGTGCAGGAAATCTTCCTGACAACAACAGCACAGTTTGCGGACGTTATCCTGCCAGGTGTGCCATCCTTGGAAAAGGACGGAACATTTACAAACACTGAGCGCCGCGTACAGCGTCTGTATCAGGCTCTTGACGTGACAGGCAACAGCAAGCCGGACTGGGTCATTCTGACGGAACTCGCGAAGAAGCTTGGCTATGATTGGGGCTACACGCACCCAAGCCAGATCTTTGATGAAATGGCAAGCCTGACACCATTCTTCTCACAATGTAACTATGATGTGCTTGAAGGCTGGAACAGCTTCCTGTGGGGCTCTCAAGACGGCTCCAGCACGCCGATTCTGTATCTGAACGGCTTCAACTTCCCGGATAAGAAGGCGCGCTTCGGTCTGTTCGACTATGTGGCACCGGCAGAATTCCCGGAAGAATTCGATCTGAACCTGGACAATGGCCGTCTGCTTGAGCACTTCCATGAAGGAAACATGACATACAAGACAGAGGGTCTGCAGTACAAGTTCCCGAAAGTGTTTGTCGAAGTGTCCCCTGAACTGGCTGCTGAGCGCGGCGTGAAGGATGGCACACTGGTGCGCCTTGTATCGCCATATGGCGCAATCCGCCTGCCGGTTCTGGTGACAGACCGCGTGGAAGGCAAGACAATATACGTGCCAATGCACTCCTCCAGCCACGAAAGTGCAGTCAACCTGCTGACAGGCGGCGCGGTGGATGTTGTAACGCATACACCAGCCTATAAGCAAGCAAAGGTTCGTATGGAAGTATTGGAGCTTGAGGGTGAAAATCCACTTCCGAAGTTCAATCCGCGCAACGCGACGCGCACACCGCAAATGGGTCTGGAAATTTACCGCAAGTGGGAGCGCGGGGACTATGTGTCCATCGCAAGCGTGAACGAGTACGTGAAGCCAGGTACGTATGACGGGAGGAACGCATAATGGCAAAACCGATTTCTACGATTCAGAAAATCGAGCTCACTGAAGAGCAGAAAAAAGCGCAATCCTTGGAGAATCTTCTCTCCGAGGTTGCGCAAAATAAAGATTCCTTGCTGCAGACGCTGGAATTGCTGCAGGAGCTGCACAGCAGCGGCATTTTAGAGGCGCTGAACAGCCTCGTCAAGGTGAAGGAAGACGTAGCGAAAATTGCTGTGGGCCAATTGACGCGCCCTCCTGTCACGAACATGATCAACAATGCCATGGCTGCAGGCGGCGCTCTGACAGAAATGGATCCGGAAATGACAAAGAAATTGATGGGCAGTGTCGCAAACGGCCTGCAGAAGGCACAGGAAGGCATTGAAAGCGGCAGAAAAGTGGGCATCTTCGATTTGATGAAGGCCATGAAGGATCCGGATATTAACCGGGCGCTCGGCTTCGGGCTTGATGTGCTGAAGGGTGTCGGCGAAGGGCTGCGCAAGTAACTCTTGCATGAGAATGCACAATTTGTTGAAGGCTATAAAAATAGGAAGACTGCGGCAGAGGGAGCTTTCCCTCTGTTGTCTGTACGGAAGGTAAGGAGGAATGGCGATGTCTAAAAATCTGGAGCATCAATTCAGCATGCTTGTCCGGGAAATCCGTAAAGAGTATGTCGGCAACGGCCCGAAGGAAATCAGCACCCGCTTTGTCGGTTCATGGGCAATCAGTGAAATGAAGGGCAACCTTACGAATGTTGAAAAATTCATGATCAGCTCGGCAAAGGGCAAGCAGATGGTGCATGAAACCCGGACAAAGCTTGTGAAGCAGATTTATAAGCGTCCAGAGGTGGTCGATAAGTTCGAGAAGCTGCTGGATGCGAAGGTAGAGCGGCTGTTCTCTGACATCAATATCGACGAGGACATCGCGATGACTGTCTTTGTCTTTGACCGAAATCTTGAGAATAAGCAAAAGTAGAAAGGCTGAGAGGAGGAGCGGGCATGAATCAGCCGATGCAAGTAACAAGTAAGGTTTGGCGGTATGAAAATGGTGCTGTACGGACAGTCGAGGACACAATTGTGACAGAATACCCCATCACAATTATGCTGAATGATCAGGAGTTTGCGACACTTGTCTGCAGCCCTGAGTATATTGAGGAGCTCGTCATTGGCTTTCTGGCGTCGGAGGGCACCATCAGCAGCTATGAGGACATTGAAAGCATTCATGTTGTGGAAACGACAGGGAAAGCCCATGTTGCAACGCGGCGCATCAATAAGCTGAACGAACTGTTTCACTCCAAGCGCTATGTGACGTCCTGCTGCGGCAAAAGCCGGCAAAGCTTTTACTTTTACAATGATGCCCGGACAGTGAAGCCTGTTCCAATGCATGGGGTACAAGTGAACATTGAGGATTGCTTCCGCCTCATGCAGTCCATGCAGCAAAGCTCCACCATTTTCCAGGATACCGGCGGTGTGCATAATGCCGCCCTGTGTGATGCGAATGGCATTCTTCTGGCGCGTACGGATATCGGACGGCATAACGCGCTGGATAAGATTTATGGCCATTGTCTGCAGCATAACATTTCTCTTCATGATAAAGTCATTGTGTTCAGCGGCCGCATTTCTTCGGAGGTTCTGCTGAAGGTTGCGAAAATTGGCTGTGGCATCGTACTGTCCAAATCTGCCCCCACAGAGCTGGCACTGCGCCTCGCTGACGAGCTGAACATCACAACTGTCGGTTTCATCCGCAACAGTTCTCTGAATGTGTACACGAAACCAGAACGAATTATCATGGAAGCAAACTAACCCCTTTCCCCTTTGCATATTGGCAGACAATGAACGGAAGAACCGCCCCGCTCCCCCGGGGCGGTTTTATTTTTGCCTGTATGGCGCCCGCAGGGCATGCGTTGCAGCATTATTATAGAAGAAACAGTAACATAGGAGCGGCCCAAGACTGACACGTTCAGTCTTGGGCCGCTTTTATACCATGTAAATATCAGCGGATTATCTGCTTTGAGTCAGCACCTCGGCATGCTCCTGCCCAGGCAGCAGATAAATCTGGTAGTGCGGCGAATCAGACAGCACGGACCTTTGCAGCCTGCCCTCCGCTACAAGCTCCTGCAGACCCTTCTCCACCGCAGTATGGGTTGTATCCATTAAATTTGCAATTTTAGCACTTGAAAGCACAGCATATTTTGGCTTGTAGGTAGAAGACATAATCATGCCGCTGACACGCTGCAGCAAATGCTCCTTATTCATAAATCCACCTTCCTTTTTGTTCAGCAGTCCCCTCCATCCATATCATTTGCATTCCGGGGAGCGGATTATACAGATTCTTCCGCACGGTTTGTTTGCGATTTACCTTATGAGATTAAAAAAAATGTAAATAGTAAGCCTATACATGAAAGGAGGAGATTATTATGGCGTTTCATAGTCCGCAGGAAATTGCCCGGATGGCTGCAGAGGCCGGGCAACGGAAGGCAACCCTGCCGCTGCGCAGTATCATTGTGCTCGGATTTTTGGGCGGGGCTTTTATTGCACTCGGATTTTTGTTGGATATCCGTGTTGTCGCCAATTTACCAAAGGATTGGGGGACATTTGGCAGCTTTTTAGGGGCAGCGGTCTTTCCTCTAGGGTTGATTTTAATTATTATCGGCGGCGGAGAGCTGCTGACAGGGAATATGATGGCAGTGACAATGGCCTGTTTGACAAAAAGCATTTCCGTCGGCCGTCTTGCCGTGAATTGGTTTTGGATTACAATTATGAACTTTATCGGCGCAGTGTTTATTGCTTATGTGTTTGGGCATGTGGTGGGACTGACTGCCGAAGGGCCATTTCTGACAAAAACCGTGGCGATTGCCCAGGCGAAGCTGCATGACAGCTTCCTTCAGGCCATGCTATCGGCCGTCGGCTGCAACTGGCTTGTTGCCCTTGCCGTCTGGCTTTCCTACAGTGCCGAAAGCATCGGCGGAAAAATCCTTGCCATTTGGTTCCCGATTATGGGATTCGTCGCAATTGGGTTTCAGCACGTGGTAGCCAATATGTTTGTGATTCCGGCGGCTGTTTTTGCCGGACAGGCTACGTGGGCACAGTATATCAGCAACTTTATACCGGTATTTATAGGGAATGCCATCGGCGGCGGTATTTTTGTGGCGGCAATCTATTGGGTTGCCTATGCAGGATATCTGGAGCCGGCGGCTAAGCGGGGAAGAAAAGGAGGGGCAGCATGAACGAGACAACCTTTTCAATTTATGTAAATGGAAAGGAGTTCACAGCGCGGCCCGGGCAAACCATTCTGGAGGTTGCGACAGAGCATAACTATATGATTCCAAGCATTTGCTACCATCCTAATCTCGGCAGCATCCAAACCTGTGACACCTGCCATGTGGAAGTGGATGGCGAATTGGTTCGTTCCTGTGCAACCAAGGCTGTACCTGGTATGAGGGTGGATTCTCTGTCACAGCGGGTCAAGGATGTCCAATATGAGGCGATGTCCCGCATTCTGAAAAACCATGAGTTATATTGTACGGTGTGCGATAACAACAATGGCAACTGCGTGGTACATAATACAGCGGAATTTCTAGAAATTGAGCACCAGAAATATGAATTTCGGGCAAAGCCATATGCGCCGGACAACTCGCATCCTTTTTACCGGTACGAGCCGGACCAGTGCATTCTTTGCGGCCGCTGTGTGGAGGCCTGTCAGGATCTGCAGGTGAATGAAACACTGACGATTGACTGGAGCCGGGAAGTGCCGCGTGTCATTTGGGACAATGATGTGCCGATTGACCAGTCCTCCTGTGTCTCCTGCGGACATTGTGTAACCGTTTGTCCGTGCAACGCCCTGATGGAGAAATCCATGCTCGGGGAGGCAGGCTTCCTGACGGCCATTCCGCCGAAGGTGCTGGAGCCGATGATTGACATTACAAAGGAAGTGGAGCCGGGCTATAAAGAAATTTTTGCGATTTCGGAAATGGAATCAGCGATGCGGCGGGCGCGCATCAAGCGCACCAAAACGGTCTGCACCTATTGCGGTGTCGGCTGCAGCTTTGAAATGTGGACGAAGGACAGGCACATTCTGAAGGTAGAGCCACAAGCGCATGCACCGGTCAATGGCATTTCCACCTGTGTAAAAGGAAAGTTTGGCTGGGATTTTGTCAACAGTCCGGAGCGTCTGACGAAGCCGCTGATCCGGCAAGGCGACGAGTTCGTGGAAGCAACATGGGACGAGGCGCTCAGTCTGATTGCATCTAAGCTTAGTGAAATGAAAGAAGAGCATGGTGCGCATTCCATCGGCTATATCGCCTCCTCAAAGTGCTCAAACGAAGAAAACTATTTGTTCCAGAAATTTGCACGCGCAGTCATGGGTACGAATAATGTGGACAACTGCTCCCGTTACTGTCAGTCTCCGGCAACAGCCGGCCTGCTGCGGACGGTCGGCATCGGCGGTGATTCCGGCACGGTGGAGGATTTAATGGCGGCCGATTTGGTCATGATTGTCGGGGCAAACCCGGCGGAGTCCCATCCGGTGCTGGCAACGCGCCTGAAGCGGGCCCATAAGCTGCATGGCCAAAAGCTGCTGGTGGCAGATTTGCGGAAGAACGAAATGGCGGAGCGGGCAAATCTTTATATTCATCCAAAGCCAAGCACAGATTTGATTTGGCTTTCAGCAGTGACCAAGTATATGTTGGATCAGGGCTGGGAGGACAAAGAGTTTTTGGAGAAGCGGGTATTGGGGCTGGATGAATACAAGAAATCATTGGAGAAATACACTTTGAGCTATGCAGCGGAAATGACAGGGCTGTCAGAGGACACGCTGATTGAAGTCGCAACCATGATTCACGAAGCAAAATCAGTCTGTATTTGCTGGGCAATGGGCGTGACACAGCATAAGGGAGCAACGGATACAAGCGCATCCATCTCCAATTTGCTGCTGGTTACCGGCAACTATGGACGCCCCGGAACGGGGGCCTTCCCGCTGCGTGGACATAACAATGTGCAAGGTGCTTGTGATTTTGGCACGATGCCGGCTTGGTTCCCGGGCTATGAGCCTGTGCAGGACAACCGGGTGCGTGAACGCTATGAAAAGGCATGGGGCGTTCCGCTTCCGAGCGAGCCTGGTCTTGATAACCATCAAATGGTGGAAGGCATTGACAAGGGCAAGCTGAAGGCACTGTATCTGTTTGGTGAAGAAATGGCCATCGTTGATTCCAATGCCAACCATGTGGAATCCGCCTTTGAAAAGCTTGAGTTCTTTGTTGTGCAGGATATTTTCTTCAGCAGAACGGCTCAACATGCCGACGTGGTGCTGCCTGCAGCGCCAAGCCTGGAGAAGGAAGGGACGTTCACGAACACGGAACGGCGCATCCAGCGGTTCTATCGTGTATTTGAGCCTATGGAGGGAGCACGTCCGGATTGGGAGATATTCCAAGATCTTGCCAACCGCCTCGGCGCAAACTGGAATTACAAGCATCCGGGTGAAATTATGGCAGAAGCGGCAAGCCTGGCGCCAGTTTTCGCCGGTGTCAGCTATGAGCGTTTGGAGGACTTCAACAGCCTCGTCTGGCCGGTCAAACCGGACGGCACAAGCACACCGCTTCTGTATAAGGATCGGTTTGCTTTCCCGGATGGAAAAGCAAGACTGTCGCCGGTGGATTGGACACCGCCATACATTGCCGGCGAGGAGTATGATTTACATTTGAACAATGGCCGCTTACTGGAGCATTTCCACGAAGGAAATATGACCTACAGATCCAGCGGTATTACGCATAAGGTGCCGCACCCATGGCTTGAGATTTCACCGGAGGCTGCAGAGGCACGCGGGGTGACGGATGGGGCGCTTGTGAGGTTGACTTCGCCGTACGGCCATGTGAAAGTGCGGGCTGTTGTGACGGACCGCGTGGAAGGAAATGAGCTGTACTTGACCATGAACGGGCTGGAGGACATTGAAGCGGTCAACCGCCTGACAAGCAGCTATCACGATACAATTACTCATACGCCGAACTACAAGGAAATGGGTGTGAAGATGGAAGTGCTGGAGGAATCTGGAGAGTGTCCGCTGCCGCCGGTCAATCATCGTTTCGGCCACCGGATTCCGCAGATCAGTGTCCGTGTGGAGGACAAGTGGAAACGCGAGGACTACACACCGCTTCCAGAAATGTTTGGTACAGGAGGGGAAGGATATGGCCAAAGCCATCAAACAAATTAAGCAGACAGCGCCGGACCCGCAGGAGCAGCAAATGCAGGCAGTTTCAGACATGGTGGCTGTGCTTGCTGAAAACAAGGATGCCATTCTGAAAACGGTAGGCATTTTAAAGGAACTGCATGAAATGGGGGCGCTGGATGCAGTGCATGCGCTGCTCGAAAAACGGGTGGATGTAGGCGCAATTGCGGTTGGGCAGATGAATCAGACAGGCATGCACAATATGATGAAGAACGGGATGAACGCCGTGAAATTTCTTGGATCGGTACAACCGGAGCGGCTGGAAATAATGCTGAACGGTGTAGGGCGCGGCCTGCAGCGTCTGACAGATGCTGTGGAACGGGGAGACAAGCCAAGTCTGTGGCAAATCGGCAAAAGCATGCGCCATCCCGAGATTCGCACATCTCTGACAACAATGACGGAATTCCTGCATGGCATGGGAGAAGCTTTCTCCCATGACAGCCGGCATGTTCATTAGAAGGGGGCGGAACAGATGGAAACAGGCTTGTTTCATATTCCCGAGATGAACAGCGAACGGGATGCTGACAAAGTTCGACAAGTATTACATGAGGTCTGGGGGATACGCCGGACCGAGGTGAATGTGCGGACGAAGGAGGCATACTTCAGCTATGATGAGCAGGCAGCCTCCTGCCAGGATTTTGAACAGGCGCTTGCAGATGTCGGATTCACAGTACAACGGGTAGAAAACAATGGCGGGGAGTGAGCAAAATGCTGCGGATTTGTGAAGTATGCGGCTGCCAAGAGGAAATGGAAGAGACGGAGGCAGAGATGCAGAAAACCAATATTCTGCATCTGTGTGAGAACTGTCAAAATGACAGGAGAATGCCGGAGTCCCATTTCTTGTTCTAGCAGGGAGGGTGCCGGAATCATAACAATCCGGCACCCTTTTTACATAAGCAGGGATTGTATTTTGCAAACAGCTTTGTATGCTTTTGGTTGTTTTTGATTGTTTCATGTTGTTAAGTTAAAAAATGTTGGTTGATAATGATTTAATTTGAATGTTTTTGATTGCTTTGTGTCGAAATTTGCGCTATGATGAAAGCGTAGTCAAATAGGACATATGCTTAGGAGGTGAAGTGATGCTGACAGCAGAACGACATCAAATTATTCTGAACCTGCTGGAAGAGCAGAAGGTCGTGAAGCTGCAAGAGCTCGTGGATGCTACATCCTCATCAGAGTCTACAATCCGAAGGGATTTAAGCCAGCTCGAAAAGGAGAAAAAACTGAAGCGGGTGCATGGCGGAGCAGCCTTGCTGAACCAGAAGCGGGAAGAACTGAGCATGTCTGAACGATCTGCCAAGAATCTGAGAGAGAAAGCAGAAATTGCCCGCTGTGCGGCATCCCTTGTCCGGAAGGGGGACTGTATCTACCTGGATGCAGGAACAACAACCATGCAGATGATTTCTTTTCTGAATGCGGAGGATATTGTCGTTGTGACAAACGGCATTACGCACTTGGAGGCTCTGCTTGAAAAGAACATTCCCACCTACATCATCGGCGGGGCAGTAAAGCCGGTGACAAGGGCTTTAATCGGACAAGGCGCCATGAGAGGGCTGGAGCAGTATCGGTTTGACAAAAGCTTTATCGGCGTAAACGGCATCCACTTGGAATATGGATTTACCACGCCAGATCCAGAGGAAGCTGCAGTAAAAGCAAGGGCGATTTCCTTGGCCCAAAAGGCATACGTACTGGCAGACCATACAAAATGGGGAGAGAGTACATTTGCCAAAATTGCTGACTTGGACGAGGCCATCATCATTACTGATGCCTATGGAGAAGAACTGCTGCCGTATAAAGAGAAAACAAGAATAGAGGTTGTGGAAACATGATTTACACATGCACGTTAAATCCTTCGATTGATTACATCGTAGAAGTGGATGCATTTCAGGTTGGAGCTGTAAACCGCGCAACACACACAGCTAAATATCCAGGCGGAAAAGGCATCAATGTCTCCCGTGTATTACAGCGCCTTGGGGCCGAAAGTACAGCTCTTGGATTTATCGGAGGGTTTACCGGTGAATTTGTAAAGCAGGAGCTGGAGAAAGAAGAGATCCGGCACAGCTTCATTCAAGCAACCGGAGACACACGCATTAATGTGAAGCTGAAATCAGGCGAAGAAACAGAGATTAACGGCCAAGGCCCAATCATTTCGGAAGAGCAGCTGAAGCAGCTGTTCGCAAAAATCAACGAACTGCAGCACGCGGACATTCTCGTTCTGGCTGGAAGTGTACCATCTTCATTGCCATCATCTATTTATACAAGCATTGTTCAGGCAGCACAGGAACGAGGCGCGAAAGTAGCAGTTGATACGAGCGGACCCGCACTTCAGGAGATTATCGCAGCGAAGCCGAATTTGGTGAAACCGAACCATCATGAGCTTGGAGAATTATTCGGAGTGGACATCCAAACAGCGGATGAAGCAATCGAGTACGGCAAGAAGCTTGTGGATATGGGGATTGAGTACGTTCTTGTTTCCATGGCTGGCGACGGTGCGCTGTTCATCAGCAAAAATGAAGTGATTTTTGCCAAGCCGCCGCGCGGAACAGTAAGAAACTCTGTTGGTGCAGGCGACTCTATGCTGGCAGGATTTTTAGCAGCCTACACGCAGGGGCAAAGCTTGGAGCAGGCGTTTCGTTTTAGTGTAGCTTCAGGAAGCGCAACGGCATTTTCCACAGACTTATGTACAAAGCAGGACGTTGAAAGGCTTTTACCAGAAGTGCAAATTCTTTAATCAAAAAAGGGGGATTCACATGAGAATTACAGATTTGCTGAAAAGTAATACAATTATTCTCGACCTGAAGGCTTCTACAAAAGCTCAAGCAGTTACTGAGCTGGTTAAGAAGCTGCAGGATGCAGGCAAACTGGCAGATGCAGCAAAGTTTGAAGAAGCTATTTGGGCACGCGAGAAGCAAAGCACAACAGGAATTGGCGAAGGCATTGCCATTCCGCACGCAAAAACAAGTGCGGTACAGACACCGGCAATCGCGTTTGGCCGTTCCAAGGCTGGCGTAGATTATGAAGCACTGGACGGACAGCCAAGCCACCTGTTCTTCATGATTGCAGCTCCAGAAGGCGCAAACAACGCGCACCTGGAAACACTGGCACGTCTTTCTTCCCTGCTGATGAACAGCGAATTCCGCGCGAAGCTTGAGAATGCTTCAACTGAAGCGGATGTATTGGCTGCCATCGACCAGTACGAAGAAGTAAAAGAAGAAGCAGCGCCTGCAGGCAGCGGCCAGCTTGTATTGGCAGTAACAGCATGCCCGACAGGCATTGCGCACACATACATGGCTGCTGATGCATTGAAGGCAAAAGCAAAAGACATGGGTGTGGACATTAAAGTAGAAACAAACGGCTCCGGCGGCATTAAAAACGCACTGACTGCTGAAGAAATTGCGAAAGCATCTGCAATCATTGTTGCGGCGGACAAGCAGGTGGAAATGGATCGTTTCGACGGCAAGCACGTTATTCAAGTGCCGGTTGCACAAGGAATCCGCAAGCCGCAGGAACTGATTGAAAAAGCTGTTAAGAAAGATGCGCCTGTATACCGCGCAACTGGATCAGGCCAAGCATCAAAAGGAACAGAGCGCACAGGCTTCTACAAGCACCTGATGAATGGTGTATCCAACATGCTTCCATTTGTTGTGGGCGGCGGTATTCTGATTGCCATCTCCTTCATGTGGGGGATTAAGGCGTTCGACCCGAAGGATCCTTCTCATAATGCAATTGCAGAATTGCTGATGGGCATCGGCGGCGGCAGCGGCGCATTCGGTCTGATGATTCCGGTATTGGCCGGCTTTATTGCAATGAGTATTGCAGATCGTCCAGGCTTTGCTCCTGGTATGATTGGCGGCTTCCTGGCAGCAAGCGGCGGCGCGGGCTTCCTTGGCGGTTTGATTGCAGGTTTCTTGGCTGGTTACATCGTAGTGGGCCTGAAGAAAGCCTTCAGCGGTCTTCCGCAGTCACTGGAAGGGATTAAGCCGGTATTACTGTATCCATTGTTCGGTATATTGCTGACAGGCGTTATCATGAAGTTAGCCGTAATTCCTCCGGTTACAGCATTGAACGCAGGCTTGACAGGCTGGTTGAAGGGTCTTGGCACAGGCAACCTTGTTCTGATGGGTATTGTTCTTGGCGGTATGATGGCTGTTGATATGGGCGGCCCAATCAACAAAGCAGCCTTCACATTCGGTATCGCGATGATCGATGCAGGCAACTATGCACCGCACGCAGCAATCATGGCTGGCGGTATGGTTCCTCCGCTTGGCATTGCTTTGGCAACAACATTCTTCAAGAAGAAGTTCACAAAAGCTGAGCGTGAAGCAGGTAAGACAAACTACATCATGGGTGCTTCCTTCATTACAGAGGGCGCTATTCCATTCGCGGCAGCTGACCCGGGACGCGTCATTCCGTCCATCATCGTTGGCTCTGCAATTGCAGGCGGCTTGGCAATGGTATTCGGCATCGGTCTTCCGGCGCCACACGGCGGTATCTTCGTTATTCCGATTGTAAAGGGCAACCCATTCTTGTATGTCCTTTCCATCCTGATCGGCTCTGCTGTTACAGCAGTGATGCTTGGTCTTTGGAAGAAGGAAGTAAAAGAGTAATATAAGCAAAAAAGGATGTGCTGCAGGAGCGAGAGAGCCCTGCAGCACATCCTTTTTCTTATTCACGGAATGCTTCAGTATTTATGGAATCTGTTGTATGCAGCAGCTGCAAATGGCTGTAGCCTGTCTGCACATCGCTTCGTTTGGCCGGATAGTCGGTAAGAATCAATTCTTCCTGCGGTTCGGGCTTGCCAGGACCAATTTGGGAGCAAATAAATAAGAAACAAACTGCTGCAAAACCGCCGACAACGAGACGCTTGGCAATCTCCATCGTTTCCTCCCTTATCCAAAAAAGTCTTACTTATACATTCCGTAAGCTTTTATTTTTTCCTCCTTGCAATCAAACGACAATTTCTTCACACATTTACACATTTCTGATTGTTGATTCAGCGATGGTGATGTAAAATTTACTATGAATGCAAACAGACAGAAAAAGGTGAAGTGAAATTGAAGAAACGCAATATATTGATAGGTTATCTCTTGCTCAGCTTCATCTGGCTGTTTTTGACAGACTACCTGCTGGAGAAGTTCGACGGAAACATGATGCTTTGGCAGTACGTTAAGGGTGCAGTCTATATTGGACTAACCGGCTGCTTCATCTATTCCCTGCTTACCAAGCACGAGGAGTCTGAGCAAGCCAAACAAGGAGAGCAAAGGCTATCCACTTTGATCAATGCAATGGTGGATTTTGTAAATTTTAAGGATGGGGAAGGCCGCTGGATTGAAGCGAACGAATTCGGCCTGAAGCTGTTCCAATTGGAACATGTGAACTATAGGGGAAAAAAGGATTCTGAGCTGGCGGATTATACGGAATTCTATAGTGACGCCTTGCGGTATTGCGAAACCTCCGATGAGGAGGCATGGCAGGCGGGAGGGATCACGTACTGTGAAGAAACAGTCCCGATACCGAACGGGGAGAACAAAATTTTCGATACAATCAAAGTCCCGCTCTTTGAGGAGGACGGCAGCCGCAAGGGTCTGGTCGTAATCGGCCGTGATATTACGGAACGGCGAATTACAGAACAGAAGCTTGCTGAGAGCCAACAGCGTTATAAGTCTTTGTTTGAATATAACCCGGATCTTGTGTATATGGTGGATTTGAAGGGAAGAATTACGAACCTGAATCCACAGTTTGAAGTGATTACAGGATACGAGAGCGCACAGTATGTTGGCGAACCCATTCTGCAATTCGTGGCTGATGAGGATAGACAGGCGGTCAGAGAGCTGTTTTATCAGGTCATTGAAAGTGGCACAGGCTCAAGCAATAATGAAATGACTGTTATTCGCAAGGACGGGCGGCAGGTTATCCTCAGCTGTACGCTTGTACCAATGGTGATTGACAATCAAATTGTAGGGGCAATCGGATACAGCAAGGATATTACGAAGCTCAAGGAAACGGAAGAACGGCTGCGCCGTACGGAAAAGCTGTCCGTGGCGGGAGAACTTGCTGCCAGTGTGGCGCATGAAATCCGCAATCCGCTTACAGCTCTTCGCGGCTTTGTGCAGCTGCTTCATAAGGACGATGATCAGCATGATCACTATTATAATATTATGATTGCGGAGCTGGACCGGATTAATCAGATTGCCGGCGAAATGCTGATTTTGGCCAAGCCGCAGCAGCTGAAGTTTCAGATGGGGGATTTGGAGCGCATTATGCAGGATGTGGTGGCTCTTGCCAGGTCACAGGCCAACTACAAAGGTGTAGAAATTGCTATGAGCGTGAAGGGCTCTGTGCCGCTGATCAATTGTGAATGCAACCAGTTGAAGCAGGTGTTCCTGAATCTAATGAAGAACTCTATTGAAGCTGATTCCACACTTGTGGATGTAAGCTTGGAAGCCGCGGGAGACCAACACGTAAAGATAAAGGTCCAGGATAATGGCTGCGGCATTCCGGAGGAGCGGATCAAGCGCCTTGGCGAGCCGTTCTTCTCGTATAAGGAAAAAGGAACGGGACTGGGTCTGACAGTCAGCTACCGGATTCTTGATGCACACAAAGGAAAAATGAAGTTTGACAGCAAGCTTGGCGAGGGGACAACGGTGGAAATATTGCTGCCGGTTGCCGAGCCTGCGTTGGAGACGGTATAGAAAAATGGTCCGGAAAGCCGGGCCATTTTTTATTTGGGCCAGCTTCTAGAAATCTGCATCCTCCTCATATCTTTCAGAGGAGTATGCAGGGCTGCGGGCTGCCCCGGGCAAATGCTGAAATGACACTATTATGATTGTATAGAAGCGCTTCGGAAGCCCATGGCCTGCATGAATACAGATAATTTTACATGGGAACTCCGAAATGGATGCATGCACTTTATGCTGATGTTGCCCTGCTGGAAAGATGATACAATGAAACCACATCCTCAGTCATCCTCATCTATTATCCTCTTTATACAATCAGAAAAAGGAAGTGAGAAATTATGTTGAAGCTTTTCAAGTATTTGCAAAAGCGGGAGTGGCTGCTTGTCCTGTATAGTTTTGTCTTTATTATTGTACAGGTATGGTTGGACTTGAAGCTGCCAGACTATATGGCGGAAATTACAATCCTGGTGGAGAGAAAGGGAAGCGCCATGGCAGATATCCTTGCTGCCGGCGGCAAGATGCTGCTTTGTGCGCTTGGCAGCTTGGCTGCTTCCTTCATTGTAGGCTTTTTTGCATCCCGGATTGCGGCTGGCTTTGCGATGCGGCTTCGCGCTCATATATTTGAAAAAACTCTGTCTTTTTCCATGGAGGAATTTCAAAGCTTTTCCACTGCCAGTTTAATTACACGCTCTACGAATGACATCACGCAAGTACAAATGATTATTGCCATGGGGCTGCGGGCAATTGTGAAGGCACCCATTCTTGCTGCATGGGCAATTTGGAAGATTGCTGATAAAAGCTGGCAGTGGACCGCCACAACGGGCGGGGCAGTCGTGTTTTTGCTGCTGATGCTGACAGTTGTTGTGATCTTTGCCATCCCGAAATTTAAAATGATTCAGAGACTGACAGATAGCTTGAACAGAGTAACACGGGAAAACCTGACGGGTATCCGTGTGGTTCGCGCTTATAATGCGGAGGCATTTCAGCAGGAGAAATTCGAGCGGGCCAATCATGAACTGACGAGTACAAACCTGTATGCCAGCAGGGTCATGGCAATCATACAGCCTGGAATGGGCCTGCTGATGTCAGGACTGAGCCTCGCTATTTACTGGATTGGCGCATATCTCATTGATGCTGCTGCTATGCCGGAGAAGCTGACGCTATTTTCCGACATGGTGGTTTTCTCTGCCTATGCCATGCAGGTGATCATGGCTTTCATGCTGCTGACGATGATTTTTATCATGATGCCGCGGGCATCGGCGGCTGCAAAGCGTATAAATGAAGTGCTCAGTACAAAGGCAACCATCAGGGAGGGAACAGCTGTTGCTTCCGAAGCAGGAAAGCGCGGTGAAATAGAGTTCCGAAATGTCAGCTTCAAGTATCCCGACGCAGCGGAATATGTACTGCGTGATATCAGCTTCCATGCAAAAGCCGGAGAAACAGTCGCATTCATCGGGTCGACCGGAAGCGGGAAGAGCACACTTATTAACTTGATTCCACGTTTTTATGATGCCACTCAAGGGGACGTTCTTGTAGAGGGCATACATGTCAGGAATTACAAACAGGAGGTTTTGCATAACAAAATCGGATATGTACCGCAACGCGCGGTCCTTTTCAGCGGAACAGTCGCATCCAATGTGGCCTACGGTGACAATGGCAAGGACCGCTCAGATCTCGAGGATGTGCATCGTGCAGTTGAAATTGCCCAAGGCCGAGAGTTTGTAGAGAAGCTAGAGGGCGGCTACGAGGGAACTGTCGCACAGGGAGGCACGAATTTGTCCGGCGGACAGAAGCAGCGGCTTGCCATCGCCCGCGCCATTTGCCGAAAACCGGAAATCTATATTTTTGATGATTCCTTCTCCGCGCTCGATTATAAGACTGACTATGTGCTGCGATCCCGATTAAAGCAGGAGACAAAAGGAGCCACCACCTTAATTGTTGCGCAGCGCATTGGCACAATCAGGGATGCAGATCGGATTATTGTCCTTGATGAAGGAAGAGTGGTTGGTATGGGAAGGCATGAGGAATTGCTAAAGACATGCAGGGTTTATCAGGAAATCGCCTATTCACAGCTGTCAAAGGAGGAGCTTGTAAATGGCTAAGAATGAGTACCAAATTGGCGAGGCAAACAGGAGCATCCCCCGGCCGATGGGGCCCGGCCGCGGTCCGATGGGCGGCATGGCGGTCGGAGAGAAGCCGAAGAACTTCAAGGAAACAATAGCAAAGCTGGCGGTATATTGCCGTGTCTATATGCCGCTGATCATGACTGCCCTGATTTTAGCCATTACCGGTTCCATCTTCAATATTATCGGTCCTGAAAAGCTTCGGGACATTACAGATTTAATTACAGAGGGGACCGTGAAGGGGATTGACCTCCAGGAGGTCACAAGCATCGGACTGGTGCTGGCTGTGTTGTATGGGCTGGGCTTTCTATTTAACTATTGCCAAGGATTTCTTATGGCCACGATTACACAGCGTGTGTCCAATCGGCTGCGGACAGATATTTCCCAAAAGGTGAACCGGTTGCCGCTGCAGTATTTTGATTCCACAAGCTATGGGGATATATTAAGCCGGGTGACAAATGATGTAGATACAATCGGCCAGACAATGAACCAAAGTCTGGGTGCTTTGGCAAACTCTGTGACCATGTTTCTTGGTTCTCTGGTTATGATGTTTTATACGAACTGGATTATGGCATTTTCAGGAATTGCAGCTACGCTGATAGGCTTTGTGCTCATGAGTGCCATCATTTCAAAATCACAGACATTTTTCCGCCAGCAGCAGCGTGAGCTTGGCAAAATGAATGGTCATGTTGAGGAGCTTTATGCGGGCCATCATGTCGTGAAGGTGTACAACGGAGAGAAAGCGGCAAAGGAAACCTTCCATGAAATTAATGGCCGTTTATATGAAAGTGCTTGGAAGTCACAGTTTGTATCCGGACTTATGATGCCGCTGATGATGTTTGTCGGGAACTTTGGATATGTTGTGGTCTGCGTAGTCGGGGCGCTGCTGGCAGTAAATGATAAGATTTCCTTCGGGGTTATTGTAGCGTTCATGCTGTACATCCGCCTCTTCACCCAGCCGCTGGCCCAAATCGCTCAGGCGGCGACAAGCCTGCAATCTACGGCGGCCGCGAGCGAGCGGGTATTTGAATTTTTGCAGGAACAAGAGCTGGCAGATGAAGGCGGAAAGGAAAAAACAATTTCCGGGGCAGTGGGCGAGGTGGAATTCAAGAATGTGGACTTTGGCTATCAGGAAGGTCAAACCATTATTAAAGACTTCTCTGCACATGTAAAGGCTGGACAGAAGATTGCAATTGTCGGACCGACCGGCGCCGGAAAAACAACCCTCGTCAACCTGCTGATGCGCTTTTACGAGCTGAACAGCGGTGAAATTCTTGTTGACGGCGTGCCGATCCGTGAGCTGACCCGTGAAAATGTGCACGACTTGTTTTGCATGGTGCTGCAGGATACATGGTTATTTGAAGGAACAATTCGAGAAAACATCATTTACAGCAAGCAGGGTGTTACGGATGAACAGGTGCGGACAGCCTGCAAGGCGGTTGGCCTGCATCATTTCATTCAAACGCTGCCGAAAGGGTATGACACGATTTTGGATGACAAAGCCAATCTTTCTGCGGGGCAGAAGCAGCTGATCACAATTGCCCGGGCCATGGTGGAAAATGCGCCGCTGTTGATTCTGGACGAAGCGACAAGCTCGGTGGATACCCGGACGGAAGCATTGATTCAACAGGCAATGGACCAGCTGCTGGTGGGGCGAACCTCATTTGTCATTGCCCACCGCCTTTCCACAATTCGAAATGCTGATCTCATCCTGGTAATGAAGGACGGTATGATTATTGAAAGCGGCAGCCATCAGGGGCTGTTGGAGAAGGGCGGCTTCTATGCGGAGCTGTACAACAGCCAGTTTGAGCATGCATCAGCCTGATGTATGGCAGGAGAAACAACTTCTTTGAACATTACGTTTCCTTTTGTGCAAAAAAGCCGCTCCCCGACTTAGGAAGCGGCTTTTTATAGTTTGTCAGCAATAGTATGGTGAAGTATAGCCATACGTGTAGCCAGGAGAAACAGGTCCTGTGCCAACGCCTCCCACTAAGCTTGCACCAACAATAATCAATAGAATGAACAGCACTACAATCAATGCAAAACCGCTGTTGAAGCCGTTATATCCGCCTCCGCTGTTATGACTCATCTTTCTTCCTCCTTAGTCCGTATAGGGACCAAATAAAAACAGCACTCCATAAAGAGTATGTAGTCTGGGTAAGAAAGAGCCAGTCCGCTTGGAAAACGGGCTTGTGCCTTAATTTGCAGGCATTGGTGTCGGTGTTGGCTTTGCAAAGCCTTCCTTGTATTTATTGTCAATGTACTTACGGATTTCCAAAGCGGACTTGCCATCCTGCTTCATGGAAGCAGACTCCAAGGCAATCTCCATGCAGTTCACACAGGTGGTTGCATGAGAATCCCATACTACCTCTCCGTTTGCTTTTACTTCGCGGATAAAGCAATTTTTATTGCTGCGGTGTCCAACACTCTCCCCACACCCGCAATAGCAAGGAATCCAGTTCAGCAGCTCATGATTTTGTCCGGCAACCATGTATACCTGCTGCACCTCTTTTGGATAAGAAGAAAGGAAGCTTGGCAAGGTGTGGATGTCCTTTGTTGTTTCTGCAAGATCTCCTGTTTGTTCATGCGCTTCGTGCTGAGGGGAAGCAGCTCCCGTTGTTTTCGTTTCTTCCTTTGCCCCGCATCCTGCCAGCACAAGCAGAAAGCCGAGAAGCAGTGCAATTGCTGTTCGATACATGGAATGTCCTCCTTTACCTGTATACTCCTCTATTCTAGCAAATTGGCCGGCACAGGGGAATGTACGGATTTGTGAAAAGGAAAAAACCGATCGGATTTCTCTCCTTCAGTTTTTTTCTTTCCTCTTACAGGTCTGCGGCAGGGAATCCATGTCTCCCATCCAGGGCCGAAAACGGGCTTTTATCCGGCGCAGGAATAACACGGAATGAGCACACTTGCTGCCGCCAATATAATGTCACGCATTCATATTCAAAAGTTGCGATTTAATTTAAAGAGATTGTAAAATAAAACATTTCAAATCTATGGTATAACTAGTACTAAGAAAGGGGTCGAAATATGCGATCTATTCAACGTATCCTTACACTGGCACTAACAGGCAGCTTTCTGATGTCAAGCATGGCTTACGCAGAAACAGCGCAAATTGAAAGCCTGCAGGAGAAGCAGAAGCAAAACCAAGCTGCCGCGAATGACGCAAAGCAGCAGGCACAGCAGCTGCAGCAGGAGATACAGCGTGTGCAGCAGGAACTGGAAGCATTAGATAAGGAAATGGCGGAGACGAACAGTCAGGTCGAGCAAACAAAGCGCCGCATTGCAGAAGTCCAGCAGCTGATTGAACAGAAAAAGCTGCAGATTGTGCGTTTGGAAAATCAGGTACATACGCGGAAGGACCTAATGAAGCAGCGTTTGCTGGCAGAGCAAAGCAAGCAGAGCACAAGCCTGATCATTGAAGCATTGGCGGGCTCTGACAGCCTGGCGAATTTGCTGGACCGGATTAATGCTGTAGCTGTTATCTTGACAGCTGATAAAGATATTATGGAATCACAGCAGCGTGATTTGGCTCGTATTGAGCAGGAGAAGGAAGAAGTGGCGAAGCAGGAGCAGGCACAGCAAGCCGAAATGAAAAAGCTGGCTGCCCTGCAGGGAGAGCAGCAGCAAAACCAGCAGAAGCGGCAAGCCATGCTGCAGGATTTGCAGACAAAGCTGACAGCTGCCCAACAGACAGCTGCAGCAAAAGAACAGGAAAATGCACAGCTGTTGGCATCCATTCAGCAGCTGCAGGCGGAAGAGAAGAAGCGGCTTGCCGAGCAGGCGGCGGCTGAAGCTGCAGCCAAAGCTGAAGCTGCGGCAAAAGCAGAAGCGGCAAAGGGCGGCAGCGGACAAGCAGGTCCGGCTCCGGCCAGCGGACGGGAAATGTATGTGGAAGCAACTGCCTACAGCTGGGAGGAAACCTTCGCGAATGGGTACATTACCCGCTGGGGCGGCTATAATATTAAAGAGAACCCGAATGCGCTGCTGATTGCAGTGGACCCTTCCATTATTCCCCTTGGCTCCAAGGTATGGGTGGAAGGCTACGGAACCGCCATTGCAGCTGATACGGGCGGCGCCATTAAGGGATATATTATTGACGTGCTGAAGCCATCCAAGGCAGCAGCCAATGCCTGGGGCCGGCGTGTTGTGAAAATTAAAGTGTTATAGAGTCATAGCTTCTCAAATCAAAGCAGCCAATCGGCTGCTTTTTGTATGCGGAAAAATGGGAACTATAAATAGGAAGGCACGAATGAAAAGCTATCTGTTTAGGGCGAATATTGGGATTCATTTTAATAAAGGAACAATTTTAAGAGGTCTTGACCTGAAAGTATGACTTCATTAGTATTAAGTAATTATTTTTTAAATATAGAAAGGGTCGGTCTTATGTTTCAATTGCAAAAATATCAGACCTCCTGGAGACAGGAGCTTCTGGCTGGCATTACGACGTATGTCACATTCGCCTATATTCTCGTTTTAAACCCGAAAATTCTTTCAGACAGCGGTGTAGCATTTGACCAAGCCTTTATGGCGACGATTCTTGCTACCATTGTTGGGACAGTGGCAATGGCACTTCTGGCAAATTATCCGATTGTCATCGCGCCGGCTATGGGCATGAATGCCTATTTTGCTTATGCCGTCGTTCAGCCTGACAAGGGCATCACCTACGCAGTGGCTTTTTCTGCCTTGTTTCTGACAGGCCTTATTTTCTTGGCGCTTTCGCTTACTTCATTCCGGACCAGGCTGATTGAGGCGATTCCTGACAGCCTGAAGCATGCTATTACAGCAGGGATTGGTTTATTTATTGCATTTATTGGCCTGCGCCTATCCGGCATTATTGCCAAGCATGAGGTAAATCTCGTGACAATCGGCGATTTCCATTCTCCCTCCGTCCTGTTAACATTGGCCGGTCTGATCATTGCTGCGGTGCTTATGGTGCTGCGTGTAAGAGGGGCGCTGTTTATCAGCATGTTTTTAACAGCAGTGATCGCGCTCCTGACAGGGCAGATGGAGCTTCCAAAGCATATTGTGCAGATGCCGCATCTTCCGCAGGGGCTGTTGATTTGGAATCCCATTCAGTCTGTGCAGGATGTCATTCATTATGGCTTATACGGGGTGATGTTCTCATTCCTGCTTGTGTTGTTATTTGATACAACCGGTGCTTTGCTCGGCTTGGTGAAACAGGCCGGTCTGAATCATCAGGAGGGGCGGTTTGGAAAAGCCTTTATCGCGGATGCTTTAGGCGGGACAGCCGGGGCAATGCTTGGCACAAGCCCGACGGCGGCTACGATTGAATCGTCCGCCGGCATAGCAGCGGGCGGACGCACGGGGCTTACCGGCCTTGTTGCCGTCGGTCTAACCATTATTACAGCGTTCTTCAGCCCGTTCATTGCTTCCTTATCAAGTGTGGCTGCCGTGACGGCTCCTGCTCTTATCATTGTCGGCAGCTTGATGGCGCAGTCTGTCCGCGAGATTCAGTGGAGCGAATTTGATGAGGCTCTGCCTGCATTTCTGACAGTGCTGAGCATTCCGCTTACCTCCAGCATTGCCAATGGCATCGCTCTTGGCTTCCTGCTGTATCCGATTTTAAAAATCGCGCGCGGCCGGGCGAAGGATGTTCCCTTGCTGCTCTACGTGTTTGCAGTCTTATTTGGATGTCATCTGTTTCTGTAAAAAAACATCACCCAAGCCGGGTGATGTTTTTTTCATGAATTGATCAGCAGGAAGCTGCCACAAATAATGAGGGAAATGAAGCCAAGGATGAAGGGGGCGCTGACAATGCCAATCAGAATATAGGGCCGCCTTTTTGCAGCCATGTAAATTCCCCAAACAAAGACGCCCAGACCAGGAAGATAGCCAAGGTAGGGATAAATCGTGGCCAGAAGAAAGGCAAGAACACTGCCGGCGAGAAAAGCTCCCAATCCAATTCCCCATTCCCGGAACGGCTTTCGCTCCATTGCATAACCTCCTTATTATTCTTAAAATATAAAATTGTGGAAACTTTTAGTATAGTGTATAACAGAATATAAGGGCACACCATACTATTTTGCGGGGAAGGGACTATATGAGTTTTCCATTTTACATAGAAGTGCTGGGATGGCGCATTCATCCGCATCCGGTGATGGAATCTCTGGGTATGTTTTTGGGATTCCGCTTGTACTTAAAAATACGTCGGAAGAACCGCATTCAGGAATCGCATGCACTCTTTATTTTTCTTGGCGCACTGGCTGGCGCATTCATAGGCGCTGTTGGATTGGCAGCGCTTGAGCATCTCCATCAGGTGCAGGGAGATTGGCAGCAGGCGGGGGCACTGGCGCTTGTACAGGGAAAAACGATTGTCGGAGGCCTGCTTGGCGGCCTTATGGGGGTGGAGGGCGTAAAAAAGCTTGTCGGCCATCGTGAATCGACTGGTGATGATATGGTCCTTCCGCTTATTCTGGGCATTGTGCTTGGACGGGTCGGCTGCTTCTTGACCGGGCTGTCCGATGAAACAGTCGGAAGCAAAACAAGCTGGTGGACAGGCATTGATTTTGGAGACGGCGTGCCCCGGCATCCGACACAGCTGTACGAAATTGCTTTTCTGCTGCTGTTGGCGGGAGGAATGCTGCTGCTTACAAGCAAAAAGCCATGGGAGGGCTTCTTATTTCAGCTGTTCATGCTGCTGTATCTGCTGTTCCGCTGGGGGATAGAATGGCTGAAGCCGACGGATAAGCTGTACGGCGGTTCAAGCGCCATACAGTGGGCCTGTGCTGCAGGTATCCTATATTATGTGGCATTAATAATGCGGAAGCGAAAAGGGGAGAAGCGGAATGCCGAACAGACCATATATATATCATGATTTAACAAGCAGCGTATGCTCCACGTGCCTGCGCAAGGCGGAGGCAAAGATTATCATTGAGGATAACAAGGTATATATGCTGAAGCGCTGCCTCCAGCATGGCCCGGAGAAGGTGCTGGTGTCCACGGATGTGGAGTACTATAAGAAATGCCGTGACTTTGTGAAGCCGAGCGAGATGCCGCACCGCTGGAATACACCAATCCGGTACGGCTGTCCGTATGACTGCGGCCTTTGCCCGGACCACGAGCAGCACAGCTGTCTCAGCATTATTGAAATTACAGATGTCTGCAACCTGCGCTGCCCGATTTGCTATGCCGAGTCTTCTCCGGAGCGGACAGCATGGCGCAGCCTGGAGCAGGTGGAGTTTATGCTGGATGCCGTCGTGAAAAATGAAAAAACACCTGATGTGGTACAAATCAGCGGGGGAGAGCCGACCCTTCATCCGGAGTTCTTCACCATTCTTGATATGGCCAAGCAGCGCCCGATTAAGCATTTGATGGTAAATACAAATGGCATCCGCATTGCGCAAGACCGCTCCTTTGCCAAGCGGCTGTCCCAATATATGCCGGGCTTTGAGCTGTATTTGCAGTTTGACAGCTTTGAAAAGGAAGCGCTGCTCGAGCTGAGAGGCCGGGATTTGCGGGAGGTACGGGAAAGGGCCATTGCCCATCTCAATGAGTTTAATGTTTCCACTACACTGGTGGTGACCTTGAAAAAGGGTCTAAATGACCGGGAAATCGGCAAAATCCTTGCGTATGCTTCCAAGCAGCGCTGTATTCGCGGGGTTACCTTCCAGCCTATCCAGCAGGCAGGGCGGACAGAAGATTATGACCCGGCAACGGACCGCCTGACGTTGAGTGAGGTGCGGCAGATGATTATAGACCAGTCAGATTTCTTTCAGGCAGAGGACATCATTCCAGTTCCATGCCACCCGGATAGTCTGGCCATGGGCTATGCCCTGAAGCTGGGGGATACGATTACACCGCTGACAGGCATGATTGATCCTGCGATCCTGCTTGAAGGGGACCGCAACACGATCGTATTTGAAAGCGATGAACATCTGCGCGACAAGGTATTCAAGCTGTTCAGCCTGAATCATTCGCCGGAGAGCGGCTTTTCATCCTTAAAGGACCTGCTGTGCTGTCTGCCGCGGGTTGTGCTGCCAAATGGCATCGGCTATCAGAATGTGTTCCGTGTCTTAATCATGAAGTTCATGGATCATTATGACTTGGATGTGCGCTCCGTGAAGAAATCCTGTGTGCATATTGTGCACCCGGACGGCCGTATCATCCCGTTTGATACATATAACCTGTTCTATCGGGATGAAAAGGAAGCATATCTGAGGGAACTGCAGGGAGAAAGAGTATAAAAAAAGGACAGCCGCGGGGCTGTCCTTTCCTTGTAATTACATTGTGAAGAAAATCCACACCGTACCGATTACAGTTACCGCAGCGATAAAGAAGCTGTAGAGAATCGCAACCTTCTGAATGACACCCTCACCCTCGGACAAGTGCATGAACATTACCAGCTGCAGAACAGCTTGGATGACTGCCATAATAACAATGACTGTCATGATTGTGCCGAATGGAATCGTTGTATACAGAGCGATATACAGTGCCGCAAATGTCAGAACAAGCGACATGATGAAACCGAATACGTGGGACCAAGGAAATCCTTTATGGTGTGTTGCTTGCGCGTTGTGTTGTGCCATAATTACGCCACCATCCCATGCAAGTAAACTAATGTGTAGATAAAGATCCAAACTACGTCAAGGAAATGCCAGTACAAGCTGATGATGAACATCTTTCTTGCTGTAATTGGCGTTAAGCCGTGTTTACGGATCTGAATGATAACACCTGTTGCCCAGAACAAACCAAGTGTTACGTGCAAACCGTGTGTTCCCAAAAGCGTGAAGAATCCGGACAGGAAGCCGCTTGTCTGAATTTTGGCGCCTTCATGCACGTAAGTGATGAACTCGTCAATTTCCAGACCAAGGAACGTTGCACCCAACAGAAGCGTCAGGATAAACCAAACCAGCATTCCTTTCACATTCTGCTTGCGCATGTAGTACACTGCGATGCCGCAAGTGAAGCTACTTGTTAAAAGAACCAATGTTTCGGCCATAACGGGGCCAATTTCAAACAAATCAGTCTGTGTCGGTCCGCCTGACGTACGGCCGGCCAACACCAGATAGGATGCGAAAAGTGTCGCAAACAGCACAATTTCCGCTCCGAGGAAGATCCAGAACCCGAGGATGTTCAGGCGGCCTTGGCCATCCTGATACTCCAGCGGCGCATTTTTATATGCTTCACTGATTGCTGCCATTATGCTTCACCTCTCATGCTACGTCTTCAGTCTTTTTAATTTCATCAACGGAAATGTAATATCCGTTGTCATAGTCAAAGGAACGGACAAACAAGCCAATTACAATACCGATGCCGCCGATAATGGCTACTGGAATCCATTTAAATACCAGACCGAATCCAGCGATAAAGAAGAATACAGAAATCACTACTGCAAGACCTGTGTTGCTTGGCATATGAATTGGCTTCAGGTTCTTGTGATCAATGTGGGACTCGCCATTTTTCTTCATGTACCACCAAGCATCAGCAGTCTTAATCTCAGGCAGTGCCGCAAAGTTGTAATGCTGAACTGGGGATTGTGTTGCCCACTCCAGCGTACGGCCATCCCATGGATCGCCAGTCATGTCGCGCTCAGCATGCAGGTGGCTGTAAACTACGTTGTAGCACAAGATTACAAAGCCGACACCCATCATCACTGCGCCGACGGAAGACAGCTGGTTCAAGCCTGTCCAGCCCAGGCTGGAAGAGTAAGTGTACATACGGCGTGTCATACCCATCAGACCAAGGAAGTACTGCGGGAAGAAGCAGATGTTAAAGCCGATCATGTACCACCAGAAAGTCCACTTGCCAAGACGTTCGTTCAGAATATACCCCATCATTTTTGGATACCAATAATGGAGACCGGCGAACATTGCGAATACTGTACCTGCAATCAATACGTAGTGGAAGTGCGCAATCAGGAAGTAGCTGTTGTGGTACTGATAGTCAGCAGCAGCCATCGCCAGCATAACCCCTGTCACACCGCCGATTACGAAGTTCGGAATAAATGCCAGAGACCAAAGCATCGGAACTGTAAAGCGGATGCGGCCTTTGTACATGGTGAACAGCCAGTTAAAGATTTTAACCCCTGTCGGGATGGAAATTGCCATCGTAGAGATGGAGAAGAATGAGTTAACAGCTGGTGAAGCACCCATTGTGAAGAAGTGGTGCAGCCACACAAGACCGCTGAGAACCGCAATCGCAATCATAGAGTAAACCATCGCATTGTAACCAAACAGGCGCTTGCGTGAGAACGTGCTCACAACCTCGGAGAAGATACCGAACGCCGGCAGAATTACGATATATACTTCAGGGTGGCCCCATACCCAGAACAAGTTCGCCCACAGCATCGGCATACCGCCGCTTGCCATTGTGAAGAAGTGGGCGCCGAACAGGCGGTCAAAGGACATCAGTGCAAGTGCCACTGTCAATACAGGGAATGCGAACAGGATGATGACACAAGTAATCAGAATAGACCATGTGAACATCGGCATCTGCATCAGCTTCATGCCAGGTGTACGCATCTTCAGGATTGTTACAAGGAAGTTAATACCCGTCATCAGGGTACCGATACCAGAAATCTGCAATGCAATTGCATAATAGTTGTTACCGATGCCAGGGCTGAATTCAGTGCCTGCCAGCGGGAAGTACATGGTCCAACCAGCATCTGGAGAGCCGCCGATTACGAATGCAATGTTGAACAGCATCGCACCGACGAAGAACAGCCAGAAGCTGAGGGCATTCAAGTAAGGGAATGCAACGTCACGCGCACCAATTTGGAGCGGAACTGCCACGTTCATCAGACCCATAACGAACGGCATCGCCATGAACAGGATCATAACTGTACCGTGCGTTGTGAAAATGCCGTTGTAGTGCTCTGCATTCAAATATGGATGGTCCGGGAAAGTCAGCTGCGCACGGATCATCAGACCGTCCATACCGCCGCGGAACATCATCAGAACTGCAGAGAGAATATACATGATACCAATTTTCTTATGGTCAACCGTTGTGAGCCATTCGTCCCAAAGCCATTTCCACTTCTTGTACTTTGTCAAGAAGAAGAGAATTGCTACCGTAACAAGGACGATGGAGGCGTCAGCACCGTAAATAATCGGATCGCCTGTGACAAAAAATTCACTAAGCTTCACTGTGTTCACTCCATTCTATAATTACTTTTTATTTTTCCAGTAGTTATAATCGCAATACTCAAGAGACTTTGCATCTACATAGCCCAAGTGGTTGCTGGAGAATGTCATGCGTCCCACAACACCAGGTTTGGTAACTTCAGTATACTTTTCCTTTGTCAGCTTAGAAGCTGTACCTTTAACTTCTTCAACCCACTTTTTGTAGTCGTCTTTTGTCTCAGACTCAACTGTGAATTCCATGTCTGTAAAGCCTTCACCGGAGAAGTTTGCGCTGCGGCCCAGGTAGTCCCCTGTTTTGTCAGCCTGCAGGTACAAGTCCATGATCATACCGTCCATTGTATACTTCTGACCGCCAAGCTCCGGTACCCAGAAGGAGTTCATTGGACCAATGGAAGTCAGTTTAAATTTAATTGGTGTGCCGGCAGGAATTTTCACGTAGTTCACGGTTTCAATTCCTTCTTCTGGATAGCTGAAAATCCATTTCCAGTTCGCAGAAGTTACATAAATCTCAATCGGCTTCATGTTCTTTGTTGATACAGGCGGCTTCTCCAACGCGTAAGTTGTTTTAACAGTTGGAATAGCCAACGCGATAACAATAATAACAGGAACAATTGTCCAAACGATTTCAAGCAACGTGTTACCGTGCTGCTCAGGCGGTTCGTAGCCCATGTTGTCTGGTCTTTCACGATACTTAACGATAATGATAGTGAAGAGGACGAATACAACTACGATAACAATCATCATGAGACCAAAGGACCATGAGATCAAGTCCAACAAACTTTTCGCGTTCGGTCCTTGCGGGTTTAATACAGCCATGTTGCTGCAGCCGCCAAGGAACAACGCAAGAGACAACGGAAGAAGTGATAGTAACTTCCAGGGTGCTTTCTTTGGTTGCACGGCAGAAATGCTCCTTTCTTTTCTTTAATACTATGCCAATAAAATACTATAAACGTAGTAATATTAGATTGGCAAGAGGTGCGAAAACAATGTCGAAAATTAGACACAAATGAACGTTATAAACGATGTATAACGTTCGCAACATGAGTACATTGTATAACATTATCGTCATTTTGGGATACATTCTGCAGTTTTTCGACAATTTAACTTATGACAGTTTATCTAGTTCCTATCAAAATTGTGTTCATAAGGAATGTAAGGATATTTTTTCAAGAAAACGTTTTCTTTCGTTTTATTTATATAAAAAGATTTATTTTTCTGTGTGATGGGCAAATCCTGCTTCAAACATTATAATAAAGAAGAGAAATGTCAGTTCGAAACATTTGCTGACGCGAGTATGATGTATAAATTAAGAGAATATGAGGATAGGAAACTATGAGACGAAGCGTATTCACATATACAGGCGTTTTTGCAGCGATGTTTTGGATGCTGGCGGGCTGCAGCAACAGTCAAATCCTCGATGTATTGCAGCAGGGAAAGGATGGGCTTGTACAGAAGGTACAGGAAATTCAGCCGGTCTCTTTGTCAAAGCGGGCTTATATTCAAAATGTGCCGTTGATTCAGCAGCGGCCGGAGCTCCCGCGCGGCTGTGAAGTGACAAGCCTGGCAATGCTGCTGCAATATCACGGGGTTCAGACAGATAAAATGAAGCTGGCCGGTGAGATTAAGAAGGTTCCATTTCAGGCAAACGGGAAACGCGGCCATCCAAACGAGGGCTTTGTCGGCAGTATGTATACGCTGGATGAGCCCGGCTATGGCGTGTACCATACGCCGATTGCCCAACTGGCCAAGACTTATGTGCCAGAGAGAGTGCAGGATTTAACGGGCCGTACTATACAAGAGGTATATCGTGCTGTGGAGCAAGGATCACCTGTATGGGTGATTACCAATGTGGAGTTTCAGCCGCTGCCTGATGATGAATTCATGACGTGGGATACGGCTGCAGGACCAGTGAAGATTACGTACCATGAGCACAGTGTTGTGGTTGTCGGCTATGATGAGGGGTATGTGTATGTAAATGACCCCTTGGCCAGCCAGCCGCAAAAGCTGAGCCGCGCCCCTTTTGAAGCGGCTTGGGCACAAATGGGGCAGCAGGCCATTGCCATTGCCCCAAAATAAGACAGGCTGCCGATGGAGGCAGCCTTTTTTCTATGCCTGCGGAGTTCTGTTTCTCGGTGCTAATGACCATGCTCTAAGGCATACAATAGAAGCTGAAAAGGGGGAGAGGAAAATGAGAACATTGGCATGGCACGAAACACTGGAGCTGGGTGAACTCATCGCATCGCAAGCCCACTGTCTGGCAAAGTTTAAGATGGTGCTTCCGCAAATACAAGACCCCGAATTGCGCTCCTTGTACGAGTTTTCGATAGGCGCGCTGCAAGGAAACCTGCAGGAGCTGCTTGGATTTCTATCCAGCGTGGAGCCGGCGCGGGGCGGGGATATGATGCCAAGCATTACGGACAGCTTTTACGCGGGGGATTTGTTGGGGGCGGCAAAAACGGCTGTCCGGAACTATGCAATTGCCATTACGGAGACAGCCACACCGGAGCTGCGGGAGATCTTCCTAAAACAGCTGAATGCCGCAGTACGCTGGCATGAAAAGGTCTTTACCTACATGGCGCAGCGGGGTCTGTACCCCGCCTATGATTTGGGTAAATTGCTACAGGTGGATGTCACACTGGCGCAAAATGCCATTAATATGTAGTGATAAACGAAATGCCCCTACACATACTAAGGGTAGTACATGTAAAGGGGGATTCTATATGAACAGCGAAGAGAAACGCCGCCGTCCGCTTGGCACGCCGGGCCAGCGGAATCAGCGGCAGTATCAAATGGATTTGCCGCCGGTGAACTTTCAGAAGAACAATAACTTGGCCTCCAATCCGCATACGGATGACCTGCGGACCGACCGCTGACAGGCGATGCTGTGACAGCCAGAAGGAGAAGCTTATGGGATTTTGAAGAAGCTTAATAATAAGTCCTCTGGCCAAGTGCAAGCCTTTTTAGACGATGTAGTCGGCGCTGTGGCTGCCGCCTCCAGCCGGCTCGCGCATGAGCAGCGTGAAAGATTGGAGCGGGGATCATTTTCGTAAGCAAAAAGAATCGGCGGGGGCCGATTCTTCTTTCATTTATAAAAGCCCCAGCCCTCTGACAGCCTGCGCCACCAGGAAGGTGATCAGAATTGCCAAGCCGGTTGGAATGGCAAAGGAGAGGAAGGTCCATCTCGCACTTTTGGTTTCCTTATATATATTGACAAGCGTAGTGCCGCAAGGGTAGTGCAGCAGCGAGAACAGCATCATGTTCAGGGCGGTCAGCCACGTCCAGCCGTGATGCAGGAAAATCTGCTTGATTTCAGCCAAGCTTTCAACCTCAGTAAGCGCTCCTGTGGACAGGTAACCCATCAGCAGAATGGGGATGACAATTTCATTTGCGGGCAAGCCAAGGATGAAGGCTGCCAGGATGTATCCATCAAGTCCAAGCTGCTGCGCAAATGGATCAAGGAATTGTACGATATAGCCGAGAATGCTGGTATCGCCGATATAAATATTGGCCAGTATCCAGGTGGCCACTGCAGCCGGTGCTGCAACAACAACAGCACGCTTTAATACATAGAGGGATTTATCCAGTGTGGCCCGCATGATTGTATTCCATATCTTGGGGCGCCGATAAGGAGGAAGCTCAAGCGTGTATTGAGTCGGCACTCCCTTCAAGGCTGTTTTGGAGAGCACCCAGGATACAGCGAGTGTAACGATAATGCCAAGCACCACCATGCCGACAACAACTGCAGCGGTCACAAAGCTTTGCATGCCTCCGGTGAAGCCGGATGCCATAAATAAGGAAGCAAGAAGGATCAGAGTCGGCCATCTGCCGTTGCAGGGAACAAAGTTGTTTGTCAAAATTGCCAGCATGCGTTCACGGGGGGACTCAATAATGCGGGTGGACATAATGGCTGCGGCATTGCAGCCAAAGCCCATGGCCATGGTGAGCGACTGCTTTCCATGGGCGCCGGCACGCTTGAACAGCCGATCCATATTGAAAGCGACACGCGGCAGATATCCGTAGTTTTCAAGAAGCGCAAAAACCGGGAAGAAGATGGCCATCGGCGGCAGCATGACGCTGATAACGGCGGCCGTGCCCCGATAGAAGCCAAGCACCAATACTCCGTAGAGCCAATCGGGTGCGCCGATTTCCTGAAAGAGGGAAGCCAGATAGCCTTCCACCCAGCTGAAAAAGTCTCCAAGCATAGCCGAGGGAACATTGGCGCCGGCGATGGTAATGTAGAAGATGATGCCAAGCATGGCCAGCATAATCGGGAAGCCCCAAACCGGCGAAGTGAAAATCCGGTCCAGCTTTTCCGAACGGTACAGCTTACCCTTATCCTGATAAGTGACAACGCTTCTGCAGATGCCCTGTGAAGAACGATAGATGCTGCCGACGATATCATCGCGGATTTCCTCCTGATTCAGCTCGCGGGCATGCCGCATCAGCTGTTCAAGAAGGGGGTTATTGGCTGAACGAAACTCCATTGACCAACACCTCCTTTGTCTTCGGCTGATTGTGATGCTGCTGCAGCGCCTCCAGGAAGCTTTGATCGCCATCCAGCAAACGGAGCGCCACCCAGCGTGCCGGATAGGCATCCCCGAACAGCTCCCGCACCTCCGGCTCCAATGCCGCAATTTTTTCCTCTATATCCTTGCTGTATACAATCTGATACGGCTTTGTGGGGATATTTCCGGCCGCCATCTGTTCCACTGTGTCCAGCAGCTTGTTTAATCCGGTCTTATTGCGGGCTGAGATCTTCACAACCGGCACACCCAGCACCTCAGCCAGCTTTTTCTCATCCACAATGATTCCTTTCTTCTGGGCTTCATCCATCAGGTTCACACAAACAACCACTTTATTGGTCATTTCCATTACCTGCAGCGCCAGGTTCAAGTTCCGTTCCATGGCGGTTGCGTCCAGCACAACGACTGTCACTTCCGGGTTTTCAAACAGAATATAGTCGCGCGCCACCTCTTCGTCTGCCGAATTGGAGTGGAGGGAGTAGGTGCCGGGAAGGTCTACAATCACGTAGGTTTGGCCATTGTGCTCGTATTCTCCCTCTGCTTTCAGAACCGTTTTTCCAGTCCAGTTCCCCGTATGCTGCCGCAAACCGGTCAACGTGTTAAATAGCGTGCTTTTCCCCGTATTCGGGTTCCCGGCAAGTGCAATGTAATGTTTACTCATGCTCTTCATCCTCTGCCGGTCTCCCATACATAAGGGAGCTTTCTTCCTTGCGGAGTGCAATTGTCGTGTTGCTGACCCGGTAGGCAACCGGATCGCCGAGCGGACTTTTTTGCAGCACTCTTACCGCTGCTCCTGGAATAAATCCCAAATCCAACAGCCGGCGCTTCAAAGGTCCTTGTAGTTCAAGCTTGACGAGCTGGACAAGGCTGCCGGCCGGAAACTCGGACAGCGGCTGTATTTGCTCCACAGTCATAATATTTACCCACCCCTATTTTTTTGTCTATGTTCTAAAAAGTTGGTGTAGAGAAACTTTTGCTTATAGCTGATTTTAGAGAGTCTCGTACGCAATTGTCAATTTATATTCTTAGAGTATGTGCCACATTTTAAAATAGTTCCAATTTATTTGCGTGAGGGAAACTTTTCTGTTGGGCAAGCTGTTTGTGTTTACATTGTATTTACAATTCGTATCAAACAGCCCATCAGCGCGGAAAATGAGGGCTTCCCGGGGTTTACTTAAAATTAAAACTTGCTTAATACTCCCCTAATATTGCTGCTCTACAATGAAATTGTGCTGAAGGACATGCGCACTTCACATGCCAAAGCAGAAAAAGCCAAATTAAATTGGGGGTACAACAAAAATGATGAAAAAAGGTTTGAAGTTCTCACTCGCAGCATTGGTAGTCTCCGGCGCACTGGCAGGCTGTACAAATGAAAGCACGGACAGCAAGGCGTCTGAAGGCAAAAAAGACAATACTGCGAAACAGGAATTCTCCGGCACAATCACAGCGGCAGGCTCCACAGCGCTGCAGCCTCTTGCAGATGAAGCAGCGGCAGAATTCATGGATGAGAATCCAAACGTCTCCATCACGGTCCAAGGCGGCGGCAGCGGCACAGGCATTAATCAGGTGGCAGCAGGCGCGGTGCAAATCGGCAACTCTGATGTTCCTTCCAAAGATAAGCTGGATGCAGAAAAAGCAAAGGAGCTTGTTGACCATAAAGTGGCGGGCATTGCCTTCGCTCTCGTTGTAAACAAAGATGTTACAGTAGACAACCTGACAACACAGCAAATTAAAGATATCTTCTCCGGCAAAATCACAAACTGGAAGGACGTAGGCGGCAAAGATGAGAAAATCAATGTCATCAACCGTCCGGCATCCTCCGGTACACGCGCTACATTTGAAAAAATTATGCTGCAAGCGAAAGCAAACGACAGCGTCGGCACGACACAGGACTCCAATGGTGCGGTTGAACAGGCAGTAAACTCTACACCGGGAGCAGTCAGCTACCTTGCAATGTCCTATATGACAGGCGACAAAAAAGGATCTCTGAAGACATTGAAGATTGATGGAGCAGAGCCGACAGCTGCTAACATCGCTGCGAATAAGTACCCGTTCTGGTCTTACGAGTACATGATTACAAAAGGCGAAGCAAAGGAAGCAGTAAAGGGCTTCATCGAGTTTGTATCCGGCAAGGACTTTGAAAAGAAAGTGGAAGAAATGGGCTACATCCCAATGACAAAGCTGAATAAGTAAAGATAGATAGAAAAGGGCTGGCTGCATAGCCAGTCCTATTCACACTACACAAGGTAAGGTGAACATGGATGAAGGGGAAAAAACAGACAAATTATTTCAAAAGCGAGTATGCAGGGAGGACGCTGGTTACTCTGTGCGGCTTCCTTATTGTAGCAGTCACATTGGCGATTATTGCTTTTATCTGCGGAAAGGGAATTCAGACATTTTCCCAAAACGGAGTCTCCTTTTTTGAGATGCTGACATCCTCAAGCTGGAGTCCGAATACGGAAAAACCAAAGTTTGGCGCGTTCATTTTTATTGCAGGATCTACGCTTGTGTCAATCGGAGCTGTAGTGATCAGCGCGCCGATTGCTGTAGCCTTGGCGGTATTTATGAACCTTATTTCGCCCAAGTTCGGCAACAAGGTGCTGAAGCCCGTTCTTGAACTCTTGGTTGGAATTCCTTCTGTTGTATACGGGTTGCTTGGTGTCACCATCCTTGTGCCGCTGCTCCGTGAATCCTACGGGGGTGTCGGCTTCAGTCTGATTGCCGGTATTGTTGTGCTGAGCATCATGATTCTTCCGACCATTGCCAGCATCGCATCTGATGCAATACGCGCTGTCCCATTTGAGTACTTGGAGGCTTCCTATGGCCTTGGCTCCACAAGATGGCAGGCAATCAGCCGGATTATCGTGCCTGCAGCACAAAGAGGAATTTTAACGGGTGTTGTTCTCGGTTTGGCGCGTGCATTTGGTGAAGCTCTTGCTGTACAGATGGTAATCGGAAATACAATGAAGCTTCCGGAAAGTCTGTACAGTCCAACTTCCACGCTGACCGGTGTTTTGACAATGGACATGACAAACACGCTGAACGGCACAGCATGGAATAATGCACTATGGACATTGGCTATGATTTTGCTGCTGATGTCGTTCCTGTTCATTCTAATCATCCGGGCAATCGGCAAGAGAGGTGAGCGTTCATGATGAATGCACGTACAGTCAACAATATTTGGACCGGTATTTTATATGCCATTTCGGCTTTAGTTGTCATTTTGCTTCTGTTCCTTGTATATGAAATTCTTTCAAAGGGCTGGGGATTTTGGGACCCGGGCTTCTTGACAGGCAGACCGAGCAACACAAGGGCGGGAGGCGGAATTGGCCCGCAATTGTTCAACTCTTTCTATATGCTTGTGTTAACGCTGTTCATTTCTGTCCCGTTGGGTCTTGGAGCGGGCATTTACTTGGCCGAGTACGCCAAACCCGGGAAATTTCTAAACTTTATTCGCCTTTGTATTGAGGCAATGGCATCCTTGCCGTCCATTGTAGTCGGGCTGTTTGGTTTGTTGGTGTTTGTCAATCTGACTGGCTGGGGCTATACCATCATGGGAGGGGCGCTTGCGCTGACGATTTTGAACCTCCCGGGCTTGACCCGTGTATGTGAAACGGCGATTGCCGAAGTGCCGCGCAGCATGAAGGAGGCAAGTCTCGGCATGGGGGCAACAAGATGGCAGACAATTGTCCGTGTTGTCATTCCGGCTGCTCTGCCGCAAATTATCACGGGCGTGATCCTGTCAGCAGGCCGTATTTTTGGAGAAGCTGCTGCTCTTATTTTTACAGCTGGCCTCGTTGCGCCGTTATTGAACTTCGGCGCGCCAGTGGATGCTCCAATGAATCCTTTCAACCCGTTCCGCAATGGCGAAACACTGGCGGTGCATATTTGGAAGCTGAACTCTGAAGGAATTGTACCGGATGCAAAGGCCATTGCAACAAAGTCAGCCGCACTGCTTATTGTAATGGTTCTTGTGTTCAACGTACTGGCCCGTTTTGGAGCGGGGATCTTACACAAATACTTCTCCGGAACGCTGAAGACGAGCAAGCGCAGTAAAGGGAAGTCTGCTGCCTGAATTTCTGATGAAGAAAGAGCCGGCCTGAGGTCCGATACGGACGATGGGGCGGCTCTTTTGTTTGGATGTATGGCGTAAAGAGATTCTATACAGTAAGAGAAGATAGGGAAGGATTCTTTTACAAAAAGTTAAAAAGGCTCTTGCATTTCCTTCTGTAAGTTGTTATATTAATAAACGTCGCTGCTGCAGTGTGGCGGTGGAAAGTGAAATAGAAAATGATATTGACATAAGGAATTGAACATGTTAATATCGAGAAGTCGCTTTTGAGCGGCGGACAAGCTCTTTGAAAACTGAACAAAACACAAAACGTCAACATTTATTTTTTGAAGCTAGACAAACACTTTTATGGAGAGT
>NZ_JANCLT010000057.1 GCF_024294785.1 Ectobacillus ponti
GGTTAATTCGTTATTCTTTGCACACACACATATGATTATATTATTATTAGGTGAAAACGACCGATCGATCGCGATTGATGACGAGCCGAGACGACGACGTGATCGATTGATCGATTAGGCGCCGAAGGCGAAGCACTTGCTGGTGGTGAAGACGCAGGCGAAGAAGCAGGTGGGGAAGCCTTTGATTCCCTTGGGGAAGCACTTGATCCCGCAGGTGGCGATGCACGTCTTGCACTTGGTGGTGCTGCAGGAGCAGCCGGCTCCGACGGCGTCGCCGGCGCCGTCGTCGAGGAGGGCGAGCTCCTCGGCGAGGGCCAGGGCCTCCTCCTCCTGCAGCTCGATGCGGTCCTTGAGGCGCAGCAGCGCCGCCGCGTCGTCGACGGTGTCCGGGCGCGCGGCGGCGGCGGAGGCCATCAGATGACCGGCGGACAGGAGGAGCAGGCAGACGACGGCCATCTTCACCACGGCGGAAGCCATTGATGATTAATTACTTAGCTTGGTGGGTGCGGGGTGTGTGTGCTGCAGTGTAGTGCAGTTGCAATGGTTTGTGTGTGTTGGTGTGTGGTGGCGATGGCGGTGCTGCTGCTGCTCGCGGCGGCGGCGGTGATGGCGTCGTCGGCGCAGCTGGACGAGAAGTTCTACAGCAATTCGTGCCCCAGCGTGGAGGCCGTCGTCCGGAAGGAGATGGTGCGCGCGCTCGGCGCCGCGCCCAGCCTCGCCGGCCCGCTCCTCAGGATGCACTTCCACGACTGCTTCGTCAGGGGTTGCGACGGCTCGGTGCTGCTCGACTCGGCCGGGAACAGCACGGCGGAGAAGGACGCGACGCCGAACCAGACGCTGCGCGGGTTCGGCTTCGTCGAGAGGGCGAAG
>NZ_JANCLT010000058.1 GCF_024294785.1 Ectobacillus ponti
GGGTGGAGTAGTTGTAGAGGAAGAGGGGCAGCCCTGGCCTGATCGCCCTCACTGAATCCCTGTATCTCGATGGAAGCCCGAAGAGCTGCCTCTTGAGGTTTTCCTCCATGGTGTCGTTGTTGCAGACGAAGATGTAGCCGCCGATGGCCTCGTCCCGGGGGAGCGCCTCCGACGCCGGCAGCGTCTTGAACCTCTTGTCCGACGCCTGCGCGCCGCTGTCGCTGTTCTTGGCGTGCTTCTTCTTCCCGCCGGCGCCGTCGCCGCCCTTCTTGCCGTAGTACCCGCCACCGCCGTTACTATTGTTGTTGTTGTTGCTCGCCGGCCTCCCGACTGACTTGTTGAAGTAGCTCTTCACGTCGCCGCCGTTGCCGCCGTAGTTGCCGCCGCCGTTGCTGCTGTTGTTGTAACCCCCCATCTTGTTGAACCCGAAGGCGTTGACGTTGTTGTTGTTGATCTTGGCGGCGCCGCCGTAGGACTTGTTGTTGTTGTTGTTGTCGACGGGGAGGTTGACGCTGTTGTAGCGGTCGGCCTTGGTGGCGCCGAAGGCGAGCTTGCCGGAGCCGATGAGGCCCGGGCCATCCAGGTTTCCGGCGACGCCGTTGATGTTGGCGATGGCGTTCTTGGCGGGGGAGGGGGAGGAGAAGTGGTGGTACTCGCCGTCGAAGGCCGGCTCGTTGCGGCGGTCGGAGGGGGAGGACCAGATGGAGTCGCCGAGGGAGAGGCCGGAGAAGCTCGCCGTCTGCAGCCGCAGCTGGTCGCTGAACTGGTAGAACTCGCGGTCGTATCCCTCCATGGCCGCTGCTGCTTTTTTTCTCTTGTTTTCTCGTGTGCTCGTGCTGCTTGGCTAGG
>NZ_JANCLT010000059.1 GCF_024294785.1 Ectobacillus ponti
GGGGCGCTAGTGTGGTAAACCCTTGGACCTAGTCCAAGCACATACACATGCACACTATATATGTATAGTTATATAGTGATTGAAAGAAATATCACCCTTAGGTCTTGTTCGGTTCATTCCCAAGAGAGAGATTAGAGAGAATTGAGGGGATTAATTCCACACCTCAATAAATGTGAAATTATTCTCCTACAAATCTCACTTAACTTCTTGTTGAGGGATTAAACGAATAGACCTAGGGGTGAATTTATCATGAGCACTGATCCAACCATATATCCAAGGATATATTCATATGTAGATAATATATATCATATGTGGACATAAACTCCGATAGAGTCCACAAGTGCTCCCGCGCGTCCGAAGAAACCAACCACACTGCCGCTCTGCAGCGGGAGGCTAAAAGCAGTTCCACCACCTTGTCCAAAATTATAAGTGGTGACATTGGTGACAATTTTAAGGTTTGTCACGACGTTGGTAAAAGTTCCGGAGATTCCCTTCACGAATTCCTGAGATCCAAGTGTAATCGTAGTTGGATTTCCACCGCCACCACCCCAAGGACCTGCAAGATGTTCCTTCCCATCTGTGCCAATGTATGTAAAGGCAATAGCATCAATGGCTGCACCACTACGGATTGTCACGCTTTTCAAGCTCCTTGGGAGTACAGATAGGTCTACACGACCTCCTCCATTTCCACCCCATGTCCCGATCTTAACAAGTTGTGTGGTCATTTTAATTTGTAGCCTCTGTCCTACTATGTATCTGTGAC
>NZ_JANCLT010000060.1 GCF_024294785.1 Ectobacillus ponti
CTCCACCAGTGGACGGAAGGCTGGGTCAGCCATGAGGGCTTTGTCACTTGGCAGCTGAAGAAGGCCTTCCTTCTCGCCACTCACAAGCTCGGTGAAGTAAGAGTTGTCAAAGATCAAAGGGTTGGACGTCCAGGCTCCCTCAAAGCCAGATCTCTCCTTGTGGCATCTTCCCAGGGTGTGACCACCAGAAAGAGCAACTATGTCCTTGTCACTCAAACCCATCTGCGCAGAAAAGACCTGCCTTAGGTGGTCAGAACCTTGTGTGGCATCAGGAAGACGGCCCTCAGGTGGGGGTGCAGGTTTGTCCTCCCTTCCTGGGTGGAAGGGGACGGCAGGTCCACCGGACACCTCGACGGCCACAACTCCGGCAAGCTGGTAGAAATCGGCGTAGGAGATGGTGGGTATCTCCTCCTTGATGGGCTCGAGCATCCGCACCGCGATGTCCAGCCCCGCGTTGGCGGCGTGCGACAGCTCCGCCGGGGTCTTCATCGTCCCGAACGGGCCCCCGGTCTTCGACGACACGTCGAACGTCCCCGCCGAGTGCCACGCGAGGCGGAGCATGAGAGGGGCGCAGCTCTTCTCGGCGATGAGGGCGCGCAGCTTCTGCCTGGCCTTCTCGACGGCCTCCTGGTACTCGGCGCTCACGACGGGGTAGTTCTTAGCCATGGCTGCGGGTGGAGCTCCGAATCGAGGAGGAGGAGGAGAAGAAGGGGAGAAGCCTACTGCTTCTCCGGCTCAGCCGCCGGCGCCGCCGCCTCCGCTGGCTTCTCCTCC
>NZ_JANCLT010000062.1 GCF_024294785.1 Ectobacillus ponti
AAAAAATACATATATATTGACCAGTAAACTGATCACCCGGGGTCACAACCAACACTTACACATGTAATAATACATACTGGCCAATGGTTTTTTCCCAGAACTAATTAAACTTTGCAAGCATAAACAAAGACAAAACAGACAGTTTCCAAAGTTCAGAGAGTTCAGACTGCTCACAGTAAACCAACCAACAAAAACATGTAGACGACGTGTAGCACACTGTCAATCGATCGATCGATCGATCGGCTGCAGTGTCCCAATGTGATTAAGCACACTGGTAGTCGGATGGGCAGATCTTGCCGCAGTTGTTGAGGATGAGGCTGAGGTCGATGGGGATGTTGAGGTTGATGCCGAGCACGTTGGCCTTGATGGCGGTGCAGAGGCAGACGGCGGCGTCGAGGTCGACGAGGCCGTCGAGCAGCGAGCAGCAGGGCTCGTACGGCGACACGGCGCCGACCTTGGCCTTGACGAGGCCCAGCACGTTGGCGCACACGTGCAGCTTCAGCGCGTCGCGCGGGCACGCCCCGGCGCCGCCGCCGGGCGTCGGCGGCGTCGGCGCCGGCGAGTCATGTAGTCGGTGGTGATGAAGGGGTCGTTGACGGCGACGAGCTCGACGTCGTCGCTCTGCAGGGCCACCCTGGCCACGAGCCTCCCGATCCTCCCGAACCCATTGATCCCGATCTTAATCTTCGCCATTTGCGATTTCGATCTGAACTAAGCGAGAGGAGGGATGAGATGCGGGGGTCGAGAGCTACAAGTGCGATGCGACGCG
>NZ_JANCLT010000007.1 GCF_024294785.1 Ectobacillus ponti
TGATGGCGAAGAGGCCACACCCGTTCCCATACCGAACACGGAAGTTAAGCTCTTCAGCGCCGATGGTAGTTGGGGGTTTCCCCCTGTGAGAGTAGGACGTCGCTAGGCAACAGAGAGGACCAGCCATGATGGCTGGTCTTTTTTCGTGTGGTCATGTGATGAAACAATACGCTGTGTAGTGGAACAAAACAGGGAGAAATGGAACAATCACAACCATCAAATTCCCGGCAGTGGAACAAAAAAGTCAAAAAATGAAACAATCTTTTTAAAATATGAAACAAAAGAATTAAAAAGTGAAACAATCACTTTAAAAAATGAAACAATTCCTCCCGGGAGCCTGTTTAGTCTCTGTAATTTTCCTGCTGCAGGGAAACAATTCCCCACTTTTGCCCGCAAATCGGTGAGCGTTCTTCCTGGAAAATCTCCTTCTGCAGCTGCAGAAGGGGATTTTTCTGTTTTACAGCGTGTTCTGATGCATAACCTCTCATTTCTCTCAAAATTCTTCTATCGCTTAAGAAAATGTTAAGGCTGGTCCGGCATAATCAATCTTGTAGACAACAACCACACATACACAAGGCTCTCTCAATAAGGAGGAATTATAGATGAAGAAAAGTTGGTTATTTTGGCTCCCGGTTGGAGCGGCGGCAGTTTGGGCAGGTTCACACTTCTTGGGCTTTGGCCACCACGGCCATGAGATGATGCAAGGTGCGCAGGGCATGATGGGCGGCAAGGGCGGCCACGGGATGGCACAAGGCGGAGCAAACATGATGCAGGGCGGCCATGGCATGGGCCACGGCGGCAGAGGCGGATTTGGCTTCGGCTGGTCGAAGGCAGTCATCGGTGCAGGGCTTGCGATTCTCGGTATTACGCTTCGCAAGGGCGCAGGTGAGACAACATGGAAGAAGTGGGCGGGCTACGGCTTGCTGGCAGCGGGCCTTGTGGCAATCGCAAAACCAATTCTGCCGGTAGTGGCAATCGGCGCAGGCGCGTACTGGCTGTTCAAGAAGAAGGGCGGCTCCAAGCAGGAAGACTTCGTGACAGTGCCGGTTGAAGCAACGATTGTAAGCAGCAATGCGGCGGCATTGGACGCATGGGAACAAACTATCTCCAAGGAGGACAAATAAGATGGGCATTTTTACAAGAGTGAAACGAATCGTAACAGCGGATGTACATGAGCTTTTGGATAAGGCGGAAAACCCAATCAGCCTGCTGAACCAGTATATGCGGGAGCTGGACGAGCAGGTGGGCAAGGCGAAGGACGCGCTGGCGCAGCAGCTGTATCTCGAAAAACGCCAGGAGCAGCTGGTGGCGGAAACAGCAGCGGTTGTGGCCAAGCGTACACGCCAGGCTGAGCTGGCAGTCGCAAAAGGCGAAGACACAATGGCGAAGCTGGCATTGCAGGAAAAGCTGCAGGCAGAGACTCGGCTGAACCTGTTCAAGGAACAGCTGGAAGCGATGAAGCAGCAGACGGTGAAGATCCATGAGCAGATTGACGTATTGCTGGAGAAGTACAGCGAATTGTCCTACAAGCGCTTGGTGCTGGTATCCCGCGCCCATGCGGCAAAGGTGCAGCAGCAAACACAAGCTGCCATTGCATCCTTCAGCGCGGACAGCGCGGTAAAAGGCTTCAACCGTGTGGAAGAGTATGTACAAAAGCTGGAGGCGCAAGCGGCAGCGGGCGCATACTTCGTGCCGGCAGCGCCTGCGGTAAGCGTGGAAGTGCAGGAAGCCGTGGAGCGTGAACTCGCGAAGCTGAAGGAAAGCAAATAAGCAGACAAACCCTCCCCTCCTTGTCTGTTGGTAGATTGGGAAGCCTGGTTGATCAGGCTTCTTTTTTGTCTGCAGCTGATTTCTTGCCATATGGGACAAAAATCATGTTACTTGATTTTCCAAGCAGAAAAGGCTGTTGAATGCCTTGACAGAGCGGAAGATAAAGCTGATAATAATTGAAAAGTCAGAGCGATGAAGAGGACCAGTACGCAAGGGATGCATGAAAGAGAGCGGAATTCAGAGGCTGAAAGATTCCGTCATGACGAAGCTGCCGAACCTGCCTTGGAGTCCCGGGAGAGAAAACCCCGGGCGCATACCAGCGTTATGGGATTGAGCGGGGCATTGTATGCCCAATTGAAGGTGGTACCGCGGAAGCAAAGTCTTTTCCGTCCTTTTCCAGAGGACGGAGAGGGCTTTTTTTATTGATGGCTTTTTGAATTTTGGAGGTGAAAGGATGAAAAAACAACGGATTGTCGTAAAAATTGGCAGCAGCTCGCTGACAGGCGAATGCGGCGGCATCGACCATGAGAAGCTGGCGGATCATGTGGAAGCGATGGCGGCGCTGCGCAAGGAAGGGCATGAGGTCGTGCTTGTGTCATCCGGAGCAGTGGCGGCCGGATTTGTAGAATTAGGCTACTCTTCAAGGCCCGTTACGATCAAGGGGAAGCAGGCAGCGGCGGCGATTGGACAGGGCTTTTTGATGAGGGCGTATATGGAGCATTTTGCGAAGCACGGGATTAAGCCGGCGCAGATTTTGCTGACACGGCAGGATTTCGCAAACAAAACTTCGTACAGCAACGCCTATGATACGCTGAGTGAATTGCTGGAGCGCGGCATTCTCCCTGTCATCAATGAGAACGATACCGTATCGGTGGCCGAATTGACTTTTGGCGACAACGATATGCTGTCGGCTTTGGTGAGCGGCCTTGTGCGCGCGGACCGGCTGATCATTTTAACAGACATCAACGGGCTGTATGATGATAACCCGAAGAAAAACCCGGCTGCAAAGCGAATCGACTATTTGCGCAAGGTTACGGAGGAAATGCTCGGCAAGGCGGGCGACAGCGGCTCAAAGGTCGGCACAGGCGGGATGAAGTCGAAGCTGTATGCAGCGCAGACAGCACTGTCACTCGGTGTTCCGGTGTTTATCGGCACCGGCAAAGGAGAGGCGAAGCTGCTGCAGGTGCTGCAGGGAGAAGGCGACGGCACGTATGTCGGGGATGAAGCGGCAATGCCTCTCAACAAGCGGAAGCAATGGATTCTGTTCCATTCCCGCGTGCAGGGCCGGCTTGTGGTGGATGGCGGCGCGGAGGAAGCGCTCCGCACCGGCGGCAAGAGCCTGCTGCCAGCCGGAGTGGTGGCAGCGGAAGGGAATTTCCAAGCAGGTGAAGTGGTGGAGGTATTCGGGCCGAGCGGTTATCTCGGCAAAGGACAGGTTTCGTATTCTTGGACAGAGCTGCAGGAGCAGCGGAAGCGGGAAGGAACAACGTATACGGTCATTCATCGTGATAATTGGGCAAGTGCCGGAGGGAGAGAGGAACATGAGTGAGGTATGGGAAAAAGGACGTCTGGCGAAGCAGGCGGCGGCAGTGCTGGTGACGAAGACAACCGCGGAGAAGAATGAAGCGCTTGGGATCATCGCTGAGGAACTGCTGAAGCAAAGCGCTTTTATCTTGGCGGAAAATGAGAAGGATTTGGCGGCCGGCCGGGAAGCGGGCTTTACTGCATCCCTGCTGGACCGCCTGCTGCTGACGGAGAGCCGTTTGCGTGATATAGCGGATGCAATCGGACAGCTGCAGGAGCTGACAGATCCAGTTGGGGAGACTGTACAGACGATTGAGCGCCCAAACGGCCTTTCCATTCAGCAGGTGCGTGTGCCGATCGGCGTGGTGGGGATGATTTATGAAGCGCGTCCCAATGTAACGGTGGATGCGGCAACGCTTTGCCTGAAAACCGGCAATGCCGTCATTCTGCGGGGCAGCTCCTCCGCGAAGCACTCCAATATGGCCATCGTTCAGGTCATGCATGATGCGCTGCGCCGGACGTCGCTTCCGGTTGACAGTGTGCAGCTCCTTGAAGATACAAGCCGTGAGACAGCAAAGGAATTGTTCACCCTGAATGAGTACCTCGATGTGCTGATCCCGCGCGGCGGCAAAAACTTGATTGATACGGTTGTGCGGGAAGCATCTGTGCCCGTGCTGGAAACAGGGGCGGGCAACTGCCATGTGTTCATTGATGAAACCGCAGATACTGATATGGCGAAGCGTATTGTGCTGAATGCCAAGGTACAGCGCCCGTCCGTCTGCAACTCCATTGAAACCGTGCTGATCCACCGGAACTGGCTGGCGGAACATGGTGCGGCCTTGTTTGCGGCGCTGCGGGAAGCTGGTGTTGAGGTGCACGGCGACGAAGCGGTGCATGGTGTCTGTGCCGAGGCGATTCCGGCGACAGAAGAAGACTGGGAAACGGAATATTCGGCATTGATTCTGGCTGCTAAAGCAGTCCGCAGCACAGGGGAAGCCATTGAGCATATTAACAAGTACGGCACGAAGCATTCCGAGGCAATTTTGTCCCAGGACGAAGAGAATGTGCGGCAGTTCCTGCAGTCTGTGGATGCGGCTGCCGTGTACCACAATGCGTCCACGCGCTTCACAGACGGCTTCGAGTTTGGCTTCGGCGCGGAAATCGGCATCAGTACGCAGAAGCTGCACGCACGCGGCCCAATGGGCTTGCCCGCGCTGACCTCCACGAAGTACATGGTGCGGGGCAACGGACAAATTCGCGGCTGAGGATGTATGAAATCTCCCGTTTCAACTCAAACTGAATAGAAAAGGGAGGTTTCGGCTTGTGAAAGGAATAACCATTGTTCTTGTAAAATTTATTGTAGCCGCTGTGGCCTTTGCAATTGGTCTCGATTTATTTTTTGATGCGACAATTGTGGACGTTTTGAGCTTTGCTTTCTTCGCCGCAGTCGTGTCCTACATGCTGGGGGACCGCATCATTTTGCCGCAGCTGGGAAACGCAGCCGCACTGATGACAGACTTTTTGCTGATTTACATGAGCGTCTGGATTTTCGGCAACGTGCTGTTTGACAGCTACCTGCAGATTGCCTGGGGCAGCGGCATTTCAGCAGTGCTCATTACGATTACGGAAGTGTTTGTCCACGGCTATCTGACTGACCGCCGTGCAGGCCGGCAGTTGGATGGCGCCCGTGATATGCGCTTTGGCAGAGGGGCATTGGCGTACGAGTTTGCAGAAGAGAAGGACGTACATGATTTGAAGAAAAAAGAAGACTGAGTATGGAAAGAGGCTCCTGGTTGGATGGGAGCCTTTTTTCATGCCTAGTCGAGAACACCGGGGAATGGGAATACAGCTATCTCCTCATTCTTGGAGCAGCCCGTCAGGATGTAGGCCTGCTTCTGGCTGTCAAGCTGAAGGCTTTTGCAGATCTGTTCGGACTTGCCGCCGCCGTACTTATCATACGTTGCATCCTCAGCATAGGAAATGATTTTGCCGTCAAAGGAAAGGTCCTGCAGCACAGGGTCTCCTTCCTTGGTGTAGCGGACAAGGCGGATGTGGTCCTTCTTGCCGGCTTCCACATGGTCCAAGAACTCCTTCAGACGCCCGGCGTTTTGGTAGGTGCCGTGCTTTTCCACAATGTCTGTTTCTTTCGGGGTATAGCTGCCGGTGCAGCCGGCCAGCAGTGCTGCCGCGGAAAGGGAAAGAAGAGAAGACAGCTTCATGGGCATCCTCCTTTTTTTCCTATTATACCAATTCTGCATGCTGTAAAATAGAAATATAGTAACACGGAGAGGGGGGGCAGACAATGGGATTTCTTGATGGGCTGATGGGCAACGCTTCAGAGGTCAGTGTAAAAGAGGTGCAGAGTGAGCTGAAAAGTATTCTGGCTGCGGGTGAAGCTGTGGAGAAGGCGTACCGCTTGATCCGGGATGTATTTGTATTCACCGATAAGCGTTTGATTCTGGTTGATAAGCAGGGATTGACCGGAAAGAAAACGGAGTATCATTCTATTCCGTACCGCAGCATTACCCACTTCAGCGTGGAAACAGCGGGTAGCTTCGATTTGGATGCTGAGCTGAAGATTTGGGTGTCCGGCAGCCAAATGCCAATCCAAAAGCAATTCAACAAAAATCTCAACATCTATGAGGTCCAAAGTGTGTTGGCCGCATATGTGCTGAAGTGAAGGAGCGGGCTTTTCTCGTACGAAAGTATGAGAAAAGTTCGCTCTTTTCGCTGACGAGAGCAGTCCGGTATTTTCGTAAGATAAGAGTATCAGACATGCAAAGGGGTGCTCATAGATGAGTAAAGTTGTGATGATTACAGGTGCTTCACGAGGCTTGGGGAGAGAGCTGGCGCTGGCTTTTGCCAGAGGGGGAAACGATTTGGCAATCTGCGCCCGCAACGGGGAGGCGCTGGCGTCGGTGAAGCATGAGGCGGAGCAGCTGGGAGTGCGCGTCGTGGCGGTTGCGGTGGATGTGTCGGTTCCCAGAGATGTGGAGAAGTTTGTGGCGGTTGCGGAGGAAGCCTTCGGCCGGGTGGATGTGCTGATTAACAATGCTTCCATCCTGGGGCCGAGCCCGATGCCGTACCTGCTGGATTTTCCGGAGGAGGACTTTCTGGAGGTGCTGCGGGTGAATGTGATGAACCCGTTTCTGGTCAGCAAGCGGGTGCTGCCGGGGATGCTGCAGCGGAACGCGGGTTCCATTATTAATGTAACATCTGAGGCGGGGCATACCGGCTATGCCGGCTGGGGTGCCTATGCCGTTTCCAAGTTTGCCTTGGAGGGCGTCACAGAGGTCTGGGCGGATGAAGTCAGCGATACAAATGTACGCATCAACATGGTGGACCCGGGCGAGATGGACACAGCGATGCATGCGTTGGCGGTTCCGGACTGCGACTATGAGCTGGCGAATCCGGCTGATGTGGTGGACGTATTTCTATACTTGGCTTCCGATGCTTCCCGTGAGAACGGGGAACGGCTGACTGCCGGAGGTGAGAGATATGGCAACTAGTACGAGTATGGACTTTTGGCTGCCGGATGAACTGAACGCCGCCGCTCCCGCAGAACGGCGCGGCATCCGCCGGGATCATGTGAAGCTGCTGGTGCTGGACCGAAAATCAGGAGAGGTGAGCCATGATATCTTTTACAATCTGGAGCAATATCTGTCACCGGGGGATGTGATTGTGCTGAACAACAGCCGGACGCTGCCGGCCATTTTGAAGGCGCAGGATGGAACGGAGCTGCGGCTTGCCAGAAGAATTGACAGCCGCACCTGGGATGTCCTGCTTGTCAGCGACAGGGTGAAGCAGGGGGACACCTTCTTCTTCTCAAATACGCTGTCCGCCACTGTGACAGGTGACGAGTGCGACAGCCCCATTACAAGAGTCATGTTCTCCAAGGAGGGAACGGCCCTGCTGGAGGAGCTGTATGCGCTTGGCGAGCCGGTCCGCTATGAATATATCCAGGAGCCGTGGGGGCTGGAGTATTACCAGACGGTGTTCGCCAGCAAGCCGGGCTCGGTGGAAATGCCGTCGGCCGGGCGGGCCTTCAGCTGGCAGCTGCTGAAGCGGCTGCAGCAAAAGGGCGTCAAAATCGCTTATATGCAGCTGCACACCGGGCTGAGCTATTTCCTGGATGACAAGTGGGAGCATTCGCCGGAGGACAACTTGGAGGAATACGACATTCCTGTTGAGACGATGCAGGAGGTGCAGCGGGCAAAGGAGCATGGCCACAAGGTCATCGCGGTCGGCACGACAGTGGTGCGGGCGCTGGAAACGGCGGCAAAAACAAATGCTCTCTCCGGCTGGACGAATTTATATATTACAGGAGACTATCAGCTTCAGGTCGCGGATGCCATTATTACCGGCATGCACGAGCCAAAGGCGAGCCACCTGGATATGCTGTGCGCCTTTGTTGCCCCGAATCACCTCTTCAATGCCTATGGTCTTGCAATACAGGAACGGTATCTCTGGCATGAGTTTGGCGATATGAATCTCATTGTATAGGAGGAAGCTTATGAGACTGCATCATATTGGGGTAGAGACGGCAAACCTTCAGGCCTCGCTGGATTTTTATATCCGCCTCGGGTTTACTTTGGTAGATCGGGTCCGCTTTCTCGATCAGGACATTCCGTTCCTGCAGCTTGGCAGCTGTACGATTGAATTGCTGGAGGTGGAAAGCACGGCAAGTGAGCAGCATCTTTGCTTTGAAGTGGAGGATTTGCAGGCGATAAGAGGTGCTAAGATTATAGAGGGGCCATACACGCTGCAAAACGGATGGAAGACCTTGTTCCTGGAAGGGCCGGGCGGGGAAATCATTGAGCTTTTGCAGAGATCGTGTCCCAAGATATAATGGAAGAAAACGGGTGGGGGATGCATGGCCAAGGAGATTTATATTTTAAAAGAAATTGCCGAGCTGCTGAATGAGGGCACAGACCCAAAGCTGCTGCTGCAGGAGGTGCTGGCAAAGCTGCTGGAGGTAACAGGGCTGCAGACAGGCTGGGTGTTTCTCATCGATGAAGTCGGCGGGCATCAGCTGGCAGCGCATCATTCGCTGCCGCCTGCTCTAAGCATGGAACAGGATCGCATCATGTGCCGGGGAACCTGCTGGTGCGTGAGCCGATATAACAAAGGGACACTGACAAAGGCGACAAATATCATTGAGTGCGCCCGTATTGAAGAAGCCATAGAGGAAAACATCGGCGACCACCTTGGGCTGACCCATCATGCCACTGTGCCGCTGCGGGCCGGGGAGGAGCGGTTTGGCCTGCTGAATGTTGGGTCGCCGGGCAAGGAGCATTTTGCGGAAGGAGAGCTGGCGCTGCTGGAGTCGGTTGCCTTTCAAATCGGCACAGCGCTGAAGCGGATTGCCCTGACGCAGCGGGAGCAGGAACATGCGCTGCTGGCCGAACGGAACCGGCTGGCGCGTGACCTGCACGACTCGGTGAATCAGCTGCTGTTTTCGCTTTCCTTGACGGCGAGGGCGGGGCGGGAGCTGACGGAGGAGCCCCAGGTGCGGGAAACCTTCTCCTATATGCAGGATTTGGCGCAGGAGGCGCTCGGCGAAATGCGCGCCCTCATTTGGCAGCTGCGGCCGCGGGGTCTGGAGCAGGGTCTCATCAGTGCTTTGACCGGGTATGCTGACATGCTGGGCCTTATCTTCACTGCTAAGGTGACAGGGGTAACAAGTCTGCCGGCGAAGGTGGAAGAAGCTTTATGGCGGATTGGGCAGGAGGCGCTTTCGAATTGTAAAAGGCACGCGCAGACGGATGCAGTTGCGGTGGAGTTGGCCGCAATGGAGCGCTCCGTAAGCTTTATCGTTCAGGATAGCGGCTGCGGCTTTCAGTATGATGCGTCCGTCAGCCTGCCTTCACTTGGCCTGAAAAGCATGCGCGAGCGCGTGGAAGCCATGGGGGGTCACTTTGTCCTCCAGAGCGGGCTTGGCCGGGGCACTGCCATTCACATTACCATTCCATTATAGAGGGGAATACGATGATTCGAGTACTGATTGCAGATGACCACCATATGGTCCGGCGCGGGCTTGCCTTCTTTCTTGGCACGCAGCCGGACATTACAATTGTCGGAGAGGCCGCGGATGGAAAGCAGGCGGTTCAATTGGCAGGCGAGCTTGTTCCTGATATGATTCTGATGGATCTGGTGATGCCGGGGATGGATGGAATCCAGGCCACAAAGCTGATTAAGCAGCAGCACCCAGGCATCAAAATCATGATGCTCACCAGCTTCTCCGATCAGGAGCATGTCATCCCGGCGCTGGAGGCAGGCGCATCCGGTTACCAGCTGAAGGACATTGAACCTGATGAACTGGCGCGTTGCATCCGCAACGTGTGCGCGGGAACAAATGAAATGCACCCAAAGGCAACCACCCATTTGCTCCAGCAATTCTCCGGCTCCCGGCTGCTGAATGAGCTGACGAAACGGGAGCTGGAGGTGCTGCGGGAAATTGCCAATGGGAAAAGCAATAAGGAGATTGCGGACGCCCTTGTCATTACAGAGAGAACGGTGAAAACACACGTATCTCATATTCTGGCAAAGCTGGATTTGGCGGACCGCACACAGGCGGCTTTGTTTGCGGTGCGGCATCATTTGGTATAAAGAAGAAGCCGACTGTCCGGAGACAATCGGCTCTTATTTTATACTTCTTGTTTCCTTCTGCAGGTTCTGCAAAATCTGCTGCATCTGCGCCAGCAGCTCTGTATATCCCTCCGGCGTAAGGCCATAGTGCGGGAAGCACATTTGCGGCACGCACACAGCCTCCTCGCGCAATGCGTTCGCTTTTTCGGTCAGCTCAATCCATACCTTGCGCTCATCCTCGGCGGCCCGTGTCCGCTTAATGAGCTCCATCGCTTCCATCCGCTTCAGCATCGGCGTCAGTGTGCCGCTGTCGAGATACAGCAGTTCGCCAATTTCTTTTACAGTGAGGCGGGAGTGCTCCCAAAGCACCAATAGCGTCAAATATTGCGGATAGGTAATGCCGAATCGGTCCAGGATGGGACGATATAAGCGGTTCAGCTCGCGTGAGCAGGCATAAATGGCAAAGCAAAGCTGATTTTCAAGCTTCAAGTACTCGTCTGTATTCACGCTGCCATCCTTCTTTCTGCCAAAAATTAAATTGTCCACAATTAAATATTACGGAGCCCTGCTGGGCGTGTCAACTTTCTTGTATTAGCTTTTCACCAAAGCGCGCAGTACTATGTGCGCCAATTGTGCTTCTGTCAGCGATTCTAGCAAGAGCCTCCCGCATCCGTAGGGCTGTTTCTGCCAGTGCGGCTTTTTCCTTTTTGTTATCCAATGGTGTATCATCATAAAAGTGCTGAAAGGAACGCCCCTGATAGCGCGGCACAACATGCATATGGTAATGCTCCAGTTCACTGAATATGCCTCCATTTTGGCAAACCGTGATGCCATCCGGCTGCAGCAGCTGCTTCAGCGCCTGTGAGATGAGCGACGCGGTCTGCAGAATTTCCTGCAGCAGGACAGGCTCCATTTCCTCCAGTTCTCTTACATGCTGCTTTGGCAAAATCAGCGTGTGGCCCTCCTCGAAGGGATCGTGATCCAGGATGCAGCATAAGGCTTCCGTTTCGTAGATGACATGAACAGGCAGCTGCTGCTGGGCCAAGCGGCAGCCAAGACATGGTGTATCCTTCATAGTGATTCCCCCCTTTTTCAGTATCATAGCCTGTTTGGTAAAAATTTACAATACTTATGCTATAATGCTGAAAGGGGGGAGCTGGATGAGAAGAATTACGATGGCAAATGGAGAAACGGTGGAGACAGCGTGCTTGAGCTGTGCCATTACAAGCGGCGCAGTTGAGCCGGATGGGGGCGTGCTGCTGGAAACAGAGCATTTCCATGCCCACCAGGATGTCGCTTATCCGATTGAGGGATTGGTCATTTTAGCTTCAAAACGGCACATAAAAGCCCTGGATGAGCTGACTGAGGAAGAGAGCCAGGAGTACATCCGTCTGCTGACAAGCATCCGCCGGGCACAGCGGGAGGTGCTGGGGATTGAGCACGTATATTACTTCTATAATGAAGATACAACCCACCATTTCCACACTTGGATGGTGCCGCGCCATGAATGGATGCAGGCCTTCGGGCGTTCGGTGGAGTCGGTGAGGCCCGTACTGTTGCACGCAAGAAAAGAGAGAAACGATGAGGAACAGGTGCTGAAGGTGAGAGCGGCTATTGGGGCTTTACGGGAGGCACTGCAGAGAGGGGAATGCTAGATGGAGAGATTGCGAGTTGTCATTGGAGCCGGAGAATATAACAACAATCCGGGCTGGCTGCAGACACAGGAGAAAGAGCTGAATCTGTTGAATCGAAGCGGCTGGGAGGCAATGTTTCGGCCGGGCACAGTGGAAGCCATTCTGGCCGAGCACGTGTGGGAGCATTTGACCTATGAAGAAGGAGTAGAAGCAGCCAAGCTTTGTTTCGAGTTCCTGCAGCCCGGCGGCTACATCCGCTGTGCCGTGCCGGATGCTTATTTTCCAAATGAAGAGTATCAGCGTATCGTCCAAATCGGCGGTCCAGGCCCGGTGGACCACCCCGCCGCCAGCCATAAAATTGTATATACCTATGAGACCATCACAGCAATGTTTGCGGAGGCAGGCTTTATCGTGAGACTGCTGGAATATTGCGATGAGAATGGTATATTCCATGATGGTGAGTGGGATGCGGAGAAGGGCCTTATTTTTCGCTCCAAGCGCTTTGATCCCCGGAACAAGGATGAGCTGGTGTTTGTGTCCTTGCTTGTGGATGCCGTGAAACCGGAATAGGAATGCGGGCCGGGCATGGAAACCGCAATAATTCTATATTTGATAGCACTCAGTCTTGTATTCATGCGGACTTCAAGGCACATGAAGCTTTTGGTTTGGCGGCATCAGGCTTGCGGTGGTGATTGTCTTCTTAACCGGAGAGCTGCTAAAGCAACAAACAGTCCAAAAAGAATTAATTTCTTTCTTAATGAAAGGCTATATACTGGAGGAGTTAGGGTGTCAAGTATTGGTTGGAAAGATTCATATGTGGGACAACTAAGAGACTTGATTGGACATAAAAAGTTAATTCACCCCTCAATTCGTGCAATTATTCGGGATGCTGAAGGTAAAGTGCTCTTCTTGGATAGAAAAGGGGAAAATCAGTGGGGAATGCCCGCGGGGTCAATGGAGTTGAACGAGTCAATTTACGAAACGCTTACAAGAGAAGTGAAAGAAGAGACTGGAATTCATGTTATAAAGGCTACATTGGTAGCAATCTATACAGGACCCCATAAATCGATAAAGAATGATTTTGGAGACGAATACCAAATGTTTGAGTTTTTATTTTTAGTTGATGAGTGGAGCGGGGAACTTCTGCGGGAAACGGATGAAACTCAAAATGCTGAATTTTTCCCACTGGATCGTTTACCTATCGGTTCAAAAAATTTCTGGGATTATCATCATAAAGAAGTATTACAGGATTTATCTCATTTTAAAGGGCAGCTATTTTTAAAATAATGAAACTATGTCCTGTTAACGGGGGTGCCAGTTTCATAAGAAATTTCGAAAAAAGCCTGTATTGATGATTACTTGGCAATCTTCAATACAGGCTTTGTCTAAAAATAACTGACTGTCTCAATATATCTAATCTTAAGGAAGTCCTGCTGCTTATTTCGCCGGGAAATCACATGAATCATCCGTGCAGACTGCGCCTTCTGACAGCACCTGCAGCGGCTGCTCCTCCTGCCATACCTTTTGCAGCACCTCCGCAAACACCTCAGTCGGCTGTGCGCCGGATACCGCATATTTCTGGTTGAAGACGAAGAACGGCACGCCGCGGATGCCAAGCTGCTGCCCGAAATCTTCGTCCGCATGCACCTCATCGCTGTAGGCATCGCCGGCCAGGACTGCCACAGCCTCTTCACGGTCCAGACCCGCCTCCGCCGCCAAATCTGCCAGCACAGCATGGTCGCCCAAATGCTTGGACTCTGTAAAGTATGCATGAAGCAGACGCTCGGTCATCTCGCCCATTTTGCCATGAGCCGCTGCCAGATGGGACAGGCGGTGCGCGTCAAACGTATTGGTCGGAATCAATGTATCAAAGCGGAAATCCAAGCCGACTGTTTTCGCCTGCTCGGCCATATTGTCGCACATGCCCTTTGCCTGCTCGCGGCCGCCGCCGTATTTATTTGCCAAAATCTCGTACATGTCCATGCCTACATCCCGTGCCATGGATGGGTCCAGCTCGAAGCTGCGGTACACAACCTCAACCTTGTCACGCTGTGGGAATGCCTGCAGCGCGCCTTCCAGCCGGCGTTTGCCGATATAGCAGAACGGGCAGGCAAAATCAGACCAAATTTCAATTTTCATGATGAACACCTCCAACCCCGACTGTACCATGTTTCGGAGAGAAATGCATGTGCCCTGCCTTCATCTCTTGTCCTATCTGACAGCTTGCCTGCATAGAATGTACAGGTTGTCTGATTACAGGAGGGGGCAGAGAGGTGGGAATTTATTTCAGTTATATTTTGCTCGGGCTGACATTGGCTGCACCCATTGGGCCGGTGAACTCAGCGCGTATTGACAAGGGCATTAAAAATGGATTTTGGCATGCCTGGATTGTCGGGTTCGGGTCTATGCTGGCGGATGCCGTGTTCATGCTCTGTGTGTACATTGGAGTGGTGAAGTTTTTGAGCATTCCCATCATCCAGATTTTTCTCTGGCTGTTTGGGGCATTCATTCTCATCTACAGCGGGGTGGAGGGAATGATGAGCGCAGGCAAGCTGTCGCTCGACTACCGGAAAAATCAGGAGTCGCTGATGAAATGCTTTACGGTCGGTTTTCTCATGTCCATTTCCAGCCCGTTGTCCATCCTGTTCTGGCTCGGCATTTACGGCTCGGTTTTGGCAAAGACCGCGGCGACATACGGGACAGGCAAGCTGCTTGCCTACAGCGCCATGATTTTTCTCGGCCTGACTCTGTGGGATGTGTTCGTGGCAGGTTTAACAAGCGGATTCCGCCGTTTCCTGACGATGCGGAGCCTTATGGCCATCTCCATTATTTCCGGCTTGTCGCTGATTGGCTTTGGTGTGTATTTCGGATACCAGGGAGTAAAGGCGCTGATTACATAGAAAAAACGGGTCCTGGGCCGCAGGGCTCGTTTTTTTTCTTGTTGGATGGTTATGGGACAAGATATGATGGGAGAAAAGGGGGAGGTTGGAAAATGGATTCTGCCATTGTGCTGGGCGTCCAGCGTGTGACAAAGAAAATGAAGCAGCAAACCCTGGTGGAAGACCTCTCGTTTCAGCTGCGGTCCGGTGAAATTGTCGGTCTGCTTGGCCCGAACGGCGCCGGGAAAACGACGACTATGAAGCTGATTGTCGGCCTGCTTGCTCCCACAGAGGGAGATGTCCGCATCAAGGGTCACAGCATCACGAAGAATCGGAGCCAGGCACTGGCCCACGTGGGTGTCATGGTGGAAGCACCGTCCTTTTATCCGTATTTCAGCGGCTACGATAATTTGCTGTACTATGCCCGCATGATGGATGGGGTGGAGATCGAACGCATTGAAGAGGTTGTGGAGCTGCTTGGTTTGACGGAGGCGATCCATAAAAAGACAGGTACCTACTCGCTTGGGATGAAGCAGCGGCTGGGGATTGCCCAGGCACTGCTGCACCGGCCACAGCTGTTAATTTTGGACGAGCCGACAAACGGATTGGACCCGGCCGGCATCCGGGAGATGCGCGACTATCTGAAGCAGATTGCCAAGGAGGAAGGGACGGCCATTCTGGTATCCAGCCATCTCTTGGCGGAAATTGAGCTGATGTGCGAGCGGGTGATCATCATACAAAACGGTGTGTGCATTGAGCAGTACGATTTATCAGCGGCTCCAGTGTACACCGCTTTTGCGGTAAGTGAGGCGGCTGCAGCAGCCAGGTTGCTTACAGAGGCGGGATATACGGTGCGCGTGAAAGGGGACAGCCTGCTGGCGGCAGTGGAGCGGCAGGATGTGCCGGCTGTGGTGCGCCTGTTTGCAGAAAGCGGGATTGACCTCTATGAAATTGCACCGGCAAAGCAGAATCTGGAGGACATGTTCCTGCAGGCGACGGGAGGGAATGTGATTGTCTAGATGGCTGCGGCTTGTGTATAACGAACTGCTGAAGATTATGAAACGGCGCGGATTCATCGCGCCGCTTGTGCTGTTGTATCTGCCGGTGCTTGTGCTTGGGAACTGGGATTATCTTGAATATCAGCAGCAGCTGAAGGCTGGTGACTGGCGGCAGCAGGTGCAGGAGGATATTGCGCATAAAAGATATGAAATCCAAGGGGCAGCTGACAGTGCGACAGTGCAGGTGCTGCAGGAGCAAATCGCAGTGGGCGAGTATGAACTGCAGTATAATATCCCGCCTTACAGTGCCCACAGTGTAACGGGTTTCATGAACAGTTCCTCCGCGCTTATACCTTTAATTGGGATGTTTCTCATTTTCTACGCCAGCTCCATGGTGTCCAAGGAGCACAGCCTGGGAACGATGAACTTTCTATTGGTAAGGCCGCCGTCCCGGATGGGTATTCTTGGCGCGAAATTTGCGTCATTGGCTGTTTTGTATATGCTGTTCAGCGTTGTGTTGCTATTCTATTCCTTTATACAGGGATTGTTTTTGTATGGACGGACCGCGATGACGGCGGTTGTGCTGCATGTCTCCGGCGGCACGGTGCAGGCGGAGAGCATGCTGGGGGCGACGCTGAAGGTGTATGTGCTGGATGCCCTGCCGCTGCTGCTGTTTGCAGCGCTGGCCTTTTCTATGTCGGCTGTGCTTCGCTCCAGCGGGCCGGCTCTAATCGTGACAGTGCTTCTGTTCGCGGCCAAGGGGTTGATTGCGGACCAGCTGAGCCGGTTTTCCTGGAGCAAGTATATATTCTTTGCCCATACAAACTTGTCCTGGAATCCTAATATATTTTCCGTCTTTGTTTTGCTCAGCTACCTGGCCTTGTTCCTGGGAGCAGCCCTATTCGTGTTTCAGCGGCGCGATGTCACCTGAAGTATATCTTGTTCCAAAAAAAGGGAATCCTAATAGCAGTCAATTGAAGGAGTGATTGCTGTGAACGAGAACAACGAATCGAAGCAGATGCCGCGCTTTCCGGAGCCGTACTGGCGCGATTCCCACAAACTGCCGGCATTTCCGCGGCTGAATGAAAACCTGCATGTGGATGTGGCGGTCATCGGTGCCGGCATTTCCGGCATTACCACCGCCTATCTGCTTGCCAAAGAAGGGGTGAAGGTGGCCCTGCTTGATGCCGGGAAAATCCTGAATGGCACGACGGGACATACGACAGCCAAGCTGACTGTCCAGCATAGTATGACTTATGCAGGACTCATTCAGACACATGGGCAGGAGAAGGCGAAGCAGTACTATGAGGCCAATCTTGCAGGATTGAATCTTGTGAAAGAGCTGGTGGAAAGCCACAGCATCGACTGCGATTTCAGCGAGCAGGAGTCCTGGATTTATGCCAATACCCCATCCTACGGCAAGAAGTTGGAGCAGGAATTTGATGCCTATCAAAAGCTGGGGATTCCCGGTGAGATGAGAACCCGCCTGCCGTTTGAAATCCAGATAGAGAATGCCATCATGATGGGAGGACAAGCCCAATTCCATCCGTTGAAATACTTGTCCCACCTTGTGCGGGAGTTTCAGCTGATGGGCGGAATCGTGTATGAGAATACTGTCGCGGAGAATGTGGAGCCGGGCCCGCGCCCGCAGGTGCTGCTGCAGAACGGCCACCGGGTGCATTGCAGCTATGTCGTGAGCTCGTCCCATTTCCCATTTTATGACGGAGGCGGCCTGTACTTCATGCGCATGTACGCGGACCGTTCCTACGTAGCCGCGATTAAACCGAAAAAGGAGTATCCGGGCGGCATGTTTTCCAGCGTCGACAGCCCGGTCCGTTCCTTCCGGTATACGCCGATCAACGGGGAACAGCTGTTGCTCGTGGGCGGCGAGAACCATCGGACAGGCCAAGGGCCGGATACAATGGAGCACTATGAAAAGCTCCGGGATTTTGCAGAGGAGGTATTCGGAATTGAGGAGTTCACCTACAGATGGTCGGCGCAGGATTTGTTCACGCCTGACAATGTGCCGTATATCGGCCGTATCTCCTCCAAGCATGAGAACATCTTTGTCGCCACTGGCTACCGGAAGTGGGGCATGACGAGCGGAACAGCAGCCGGTCTGATTTTACGCGATCTGATTACGAAAAAAGAGAGTCCGTATGAGGAGCTGTATACACCGCTGCGCTTCCATCCTGCGGCGGACGTGAAGCAGGTCGCGCTGAACAATGTGAATGTGGCGGCGCACTTTGTGGCGGGCAAGCTCGATGTTACCCGCAAGAAGATTGATGAGCTGGAGCCGGATGAAGGAGGAGTCGTGACCTTTGGCGGCAAACGGGCCGGCGCTTACCGGGATACGCAGGGCAAGCTGCACGTGGTGGACACGACCTGCACGCATCTGGGCTGTGAGGTCAATTGGAACAGCGGCGACCGGACGTGGGACTGCCCATGCCATGGATCGCGCTTTTCCTATGACGGCAGGGTGGTGGAAGGACCGGCTGACCAGCCGCTGAAGAAGCTGGACGCGTAGAGAAGAAGAAATGGGCTGCCAAAGGCAGTCCATTTTTGTACAAATCACCACACCAGCTCTACTTGCTAAATGCCTCTTTTTGCCGGGATGCATCGGGGGAACCCGTCAAGTTTCCGAAATAACCCGACACGCTGGCTTGAAGAGACCGTCCCATGCCGTCACACATTCCTTGAACCCGCCAATCCGACATATATTTTCATAAATACAGCTGAATCCACTGCGGGGTGTCCCGCATGAAGCGCTGCCAAAACGGCAGCTCCCCTGAGGTGAAGCGCTCCGCCTGCTGAAAGTCCTGCTGCAGTGAGTCCCGCACCTGCTTGATAAACGCCCTGTCATAAATGAGGCAGTTGGATTCATCGTTCAGCAGGATGCTGCGCTGATCCCAGTTCGTCGTCCCGATATCGGCAAACCGGCCGTCAATCAGAATGACTTTTCCATGGAAGAAGCCGTTTGTATATTGGTACACTGCAGCGCCGCTGCGCTGCAGCTTCTCCAGCAGCGGATACGACGGCGGCTGGGTGAACCAGGCATCGGTTGTTTTCGTGACAAGAATCCGGACCTGCACCCCCCGCTTCAGCGCCCGGTGCAGCGCCACGAGCAAGTAGGGCGGCGGCACAAAGTAGGGTGTTGCAATGGTAAGAGACTGCTTGGCACTGTCCACCCACTTCACCATCTCCCGCTCCAGCCCGCTTCCGGAGGAATATACATACTGATACGCTGTGCCGCCTGAAACGGGCGGTTTCTTCATGGTAACACGCTCTCCGTTGTCCTCCTGCCAATCCCGCAGAAACTGCTGTTCCACTTCAGCGGTTCCGTTGCCAGTGACCCGTATATGGTAGTCCCGCCATCTTCCAAGCTTCTTGTTCTTGCCGAGGTATTCGTCTCCGATATTGAAGCCGCCGATATAGGAAATATGGCTGTCGATGGCGATCAGCCGTCTATGATTCCGCCGCTGCAGGCTGTAAAAGAAATGCGGCAGACGGGTGCGCCGGCTGTAGGTGAAGGACACGCCGCTGTTTTCGAGGGAGCGGATGGTATCCTTTGTCAGCTTAAAGCCGCCGAGCAGGTCGGCGGACAGCTTCACCTCCACACCCTCGCTTGCCTTCTGCTGCAGCAGCTGCAGGAAACACTTGCCGATCTCATCGTTGCGGATAATAAAAAAATGGATATAAATCCGTGATTTTGCCTCTGTCACATCCTGAAGCAGGGCATCGTACAAGTCCTTCCCGGTTGTATACAGCTGAAAATCACCCTCATATAAGGGAGTGGTCTGAAGTGGATGCTCCCTTGTGTAAGCACGCTTTCCCAGTTTCACATCATAGTGCATCCACGTAAGCAGCACACTCAGCAGAATGGTAAACAGGAAGGAGCGGCGCAGCCATTTCTTGATGATGTCCACCTCCGTTGTGAAACAGTTTCCGTTTATAGCCTGCGCAGTTTGGGAAGGAAAAATCAATCTGCGGTGTTTACGGAAAATGCATTCATGAAATAACTGAAGCTAAATACAGTAGTAAGGAGGAGGGATACCATTGCAGCTTCCGGGAGTGCAGCAGCAGGATGGCAGCTGGTATGTGCTCGATGAGGAGTTTCCGTGGGATGTAAGGGATGTGAAACGGGACATTTTCTCATTGGTGCCGTACCGTGACACGACTGTTTTGTTTTGTGATACATGTGAAGCGAACCGTGTGCTGTCGGGACTCGGAGAAGAGGAGGAGGAGTTTCTGTTTCCGCTTGCGGGCTTGTATCATAAGGAGCGCCGCCTCATCTTCGTGTTTATGTGGGAGGAATATGAGCAGATGCTCGAAACCGTGCTTCATGAATTGCGTCATGATATGCAATATGAGCAGCAGGAAAAGAAGGCATTCTTTCACCAGGAGAAGGATAGGCACTATGAAGAAAGATGGATTGAACAGGATGCCCGGATGTTTGCCCGCCTGAAAATCCAGGAGTTTTTGGACCGGGCTTAACGGTACAATGCCGGAGTAATCGCAGAGAAGTGTATCGGGAATCAGTGCAACCAATTCTTCGCCGCCGTGACGGATTGTCAGGGCGGTTTCTTTCTGTACCGCCGCTTCCATTCTTGTATTCCTTTCAGCGCAGGATAAACGGCTGTCTTGGCAAAAAAAGAAAGTGAGGAATTCCTCACTCTCCGAGATTATGCATGGGCAGCTTTGCTTCTACTGCTTTTCCGTCCTGCAGGGAAACACGGTAGGCAGCTGCTTCGGGGCGGGAGCAGATGGCCCTCTGCACAGCTGTGCCGACAAAATGGACAGCGGCCCCGTCATCCATGGCGAGCCCGTCCTGCAGCTGTCCTCTTTGGATGCATTGCAGATAGGCAGGGCGCCGGTCTGCCTCACCGTCATAATGCGGCGTGTTGCTGCCAGGCAGGAATCCGAGTGCCTGGATCGGGGTCAGCCTGCCGGGCACGGAATCGGTCAGGCCTTCCTCGAACCAGCAGATGGAGCCGGCGCTGATGCCCGCTAAAAGAATGCCCTTCTCCCAAGCCTCGCGCAGAATGGCATCCAATCCCCATTCCCGCCACAGAGCCAGCAGATTGCGGGAGTTTCCGCCGCCGACATAGAGAATGTCCTGATCCAGCAGAAAGCTCCGCAGGTCCGCGATTTCGAGGCGGAGCAGCGACAGATGAGACGGCACACAGGATTCTTTTTCAAAGAAACGATAAAACCTGGCGATATAATCCTCAGAATCGCCGCTTGCGGTCGGAATAAAACAAATCTTCGGCACGGCCTTGCCCGCTTGTGCCAAAATGTAGCGGTCCAGCAAAGGATTGTCCGGCTCCATGGAAAAGCCGCCGCCTCCCATTGCAATAATCTGCATCCATACTCCTCCTTAAGAAGCAAGGGACTGCCGAATGGCAATCCCTCACGCTGTTAGATGTGCTTTCGGGCTTTGGCATATACCCAAACGACCGGCAGATACAGAAGGCCGGCCAAAAACAGGGAGGCCCGAATCGTGTAACGTGTCCCGACGGCTCCGACAACCGGTCCGCCAAGAGATTGGCCCAAGGCATTGCCCTGGCTCATGAGAGACAGAATGGTCGCCCGTGACTGGCTCGGGATATTTTGGTTCAGCCATGTATCATACAGCGGTCCGGCTACCGTGCTGACCATGGTCAGCAGCAGGATGCTGATGAGGCCGATTGGAAAGCTGTTTGCCAAGGCGAACATTGCAATGAGCAGGACGCGGAGCAGGGTAAGGGACATCAGCATCCCAACGGTATGCTGCACCTTATCCAAATCCAGGCGTTTCTCCGCAAGCGCCGCCGCGAAATAGGAAAGAACGCTGCCGGCAATGCTGATGAGGCCGAACCAGACAGCCGGCGTCAGGTCAAACCAATCCGGAAAGTGCAGCGCCATCAGGAAGTTCGCTTCCCACAGGCGGTCAAAGCCTTCTGAACCGGCACCGGCAAACAGGGTGCCGAGCAAAAGCGCCATGAGAATGGGGCTGCGGCGGACAAAGGAGGCGCCGCTTTTGAATGTGGCACCGGCTTCCTTCCAGTCGTCCTTTGCGCTGCGGTCCACTTGCTGAAACTGTGTTTCTTTCATTTTTAAAATCAAAAACAGCGCCAGCAGCAGATACAGTGCACCGCCGACGATATAAGGCAAATTCAGTATGATGGAAGACAGTCCGACACTGAGCAGGATGCCGATTACATTGGCGGCCTGGTCAATCCGGCTGGCGCGCAGAAAAATGCTTCCCACATGCGATTCTCCAACTTCGTCCGTCAGCCAGGCAGAAGCTGCCCCGCTCAGGAAGGTTTCGCCGACACCGCGGATAATTTCCGCAATAACCACACCGGCAAACAGGGAGAGCAGGCCGAAGGTATAGGGAACCGTGCCTTCAAGCACATAGGCAATGCCAATGATAATGGTGCCGGTGATGACAGAAAAACGGCGTCCCCGCGTATCGGCAAACACACCGGTCGGAATCTCAAATAAAAGCACCGTCAGCTCCAGAAATGTGCCGATCAATACGAGCTGCAGCGGATTCAGGCCAAGGCCTGTTACATAATACAAAGCGTAGGTAGTGAACATGATCGCATTTGCCAGCTGCATGACAGCTCTCATTGCGATGTAAACACGAGATGCGTGCATAGGAAAAATCGCCCTTTCTTATATGGCGGCACGCATAGGATTGTTCCGGCATGCCGCACTTAGATGGTGGTTACCTCTTGAACAAGCATGTTTGGTGTTTTTGACATGGGAAATTCCTCCTTTTTTCAGATAATGGAATTGTATACAAATTTCTGGGAGACGGCAATATGTTTCTAGAAAAGCATCAGGGAGGGGAGTGTTTATGATACAATACGAATAAAACCAATCTGGAGGTCTTATGCAAAAACGGATCGCAATTTTAGATATTGTGTGCTATGTGGTGCTGCCGCTTGTCGTGTGGAACCTGTTCCGCAAGCCGCTCGGCGACTATACGGCCATGCTGGTGACAACAGTGCCCGGCATCTTATATTCGGTGTACCGCTTCAAAGCGGAAAAACGCATTAACTTCGGCGGCATGTTTTTGCTCGGCAATCTCATTGTGACGACACTGATTAATATATTGGCGGGCTCGGCGCTGCAGATGCTGTGGAACAACGTGTTCTATTTGTACGGGCTTGGTTTGTTCTTCCTGGTAAGTATTTTTGTGAAACGGCCATTGTTTCTGTACTTCGCACTGGATGTGGTGGAGCTGCAGGGCTATGACCGCAAAGCGGTGAAGGCCTTCTTTTTGGAGAAAAAGGTGTACCGCCTCTTCGTTCTCATTACATTGGTGTTTGCCTTGCGGGATGCCGGCCTTGCTGCGCTGAAGATGCAGCTGATTCATCAGTATGGAGTAGATGCGTTCAGCAAGGCGATTGTGCTGCGCCAGGGGCTGAACTGGGGCATGGGCATTGTGGCGGCAATCGGGATGGCCTATATCTTCAAATTGGCTGAGCCTGCGGGTGTATTTGCAAAGAGTGAGGAAGCGTAAGAGAAGAAAGGACGCGGAAAAGGAGCCCCGGCAACGGAGCTCCTTTTCTGTATCATATTATTCAACTGTCACACTCTTGGCAAGATTGCGCGGCTTATCAATATCACATCCGCGTTGGCGGGCGGCATAGTAAGCAATCAGCTGCAGCGGCACAACAGAGACAAACGGGGTGAACAAGTCGAGCACGTGCGGCAGGACAAGGCGGTCGTTGATTTGCTCCAGCCCTTCCATGCTGATGATGCAGGCATTGGCGCCGCGGGCGATGACCTCCTGCACGTTTCCGCGAATGCCAAGATTCACGTGCTGTTGTGTTGTCAGGGCAATGATTGGTGTTCGATTCTCAATCAGGGCAATGGTGCCATGCTTGAGCTCTCCGCCGGCAAAGCCCTCGGCTTGGATATAGGAAATTTCCTTCAGCTTCAAAGACCCTTCCAGACATACATAGTAGTCCACGGCGCGGCCGATGAAGAAGCAATTCCGGGAAACAGACAGATATTCCTCGGCAATTTGCTCCATTTCCTCCTTCTCATTGCACAAGGTTTCCATGGCATTGGCGACAAGGCCCAGCTCCTGCGTCACATCAAACGGCACGGAGCTGCCCTTTGCTCTTGCCAAATCCACCGCCAGTATCGCCAATACCGCCATCTGGGCTGTATAAGCCTTTGTGGAGGCTACCGCAATTTCCGGTCCCGCATGGAGCAGCAGGGTATAGTCGGCCTCGCGGGAGAGGGTGGAGCCCGGAACATTTGTAATGGTCAGTGTCTTGTAACCCAGCTCCTTAACCTGTACAAGCACCGCGCGGCTGTCGGCCGTTTCTCCGCTTTGCGAAATGAAAATGAACAGCGGCTTTTGGGACAGAAGCGGCATATTATAGGAGAACTCGCTGGCAACAAACACCTCCGTATGCACCCTGGCAATTTTCTCAATAAACTCTTTTCCGATCAACCCGGCATTATAGCTTGTGCCTGCGGCGATGATATAGATTCTGTCCACGTCCAACAGTGCTTGCCGGATGTCCGAATCGATTTCCAGCTCATTCTTGTCGTTGGAATACTCTTGGATAATTTTCCGGATGACAGGGGGCTGTTCGTCAATTTCCTTCAGCATATAGTGTTCATACGTGCCTTTTTCAATATCGCTGGCATCTAGCAGCGCTTCGTAAGGCGCTCTCTCAATGAGGTGGCCGGCGGCATCCTTGATCTGGATGCTGTTCTCTGTCAAAATAACTGTTTCCTGATCCATTAATTCTACATACTGGCTTGTGACCTGCAGCATGGCCATCGCATCACTGGCAACAACATTGAAGCCGTCTCCAAGACCGACAAGCAGCGGACTCTTGTTCTTGGCTACATAGATGACTTCCGGGTCCTCCGCATCAAGAAGCGCAATGGCGTAAGAGCCTTTCAACAGTGACAGCACGTTTCGGAATGCCTCTTCAGCTGCTGCTCCTTCCTGCACAAGCTTATCAATCAGTTGGACGACAACCTCGGTATCGGTATCGCTCTGCAAGGAGATTCCCTGCAGATACTCGTTATACAGGAGCGTGTAGTTTTCAATGACGCCATTGTGAACCAAAGTAAACCGGCCGGATGCGCTCTGGTGCGGATGCGCATTCACCCGGCTTGGGATGCCATGCGTTGCCCAGCGCGTATGGCCGATGCCTACGGGAGCATCCACAGTTGTGTCTACAGCTTCACGCAGCTGTGCGATGCGTCCTTTTTCCTTGAAAATATGCACGCCAGCTTCGTTTAGCAGGGCAATCCCCGCGGAATCATACCCGCGATATTCCAGCTTCTCAAGACCGCGCAGCAAAATTTCCTTGCAGTTCTGCTGCCCAACATATCCGACAATTCCACACATAAGCCATTCCTCTTTCTTTGTTTAGACTTGGATCCTTGCGATTATATTCCCCTATTTGTGCAAAGGGTTACCCCCTTGTTTTACAAGAGAATTTGACGGCTGCAATCGCTGCAGCCGGGAGGCATCCGCCGAATGCTCGATAAACCTCCTCCTCGTCAGCTGAATGACAGACCGTTTCATTCAGCTCAGGCGCTGTTCAGTACACATTCACTATATGAGGGCGGTATGGTCTCTTCAAGATGTCCTTCTGTTCTGTCACAATACGTTAAAGAATTCATGGCAGGTGTATGAATATTCCAAGGCATGTAGTCATCGCCATAGAAAAAAAGGTGCCTTTGCGTCCTGAAGGACTGCAAGGGCACCTGTGCAAGCTTTATTTCTCAGCTTGGAATTGCTGATATTGGTCCAAAATGGCCTGGAACAGCGAATCATTTTGATCCAGCTGCGTGTACTGCTCAATTGCTGCTGCGATTCCGTTTTGCTGAATGGTGGTTTGGACCGCTGTTGCTTCGTCATCACCCTGGTAGTCATACAGCAGGGCTGCAGCGATTGCTTTTACAAGATACACAGGCTGCTTGCCAACGACTTCCGCATATTGCTTTGCCGGGCTGACAAGGCGGTCGTTCGGTCCCAGCTTCCGGATCGGCGAACGGGCAACACGTGTCACTTCATCAGAAATGTACGGGTTCGCAAAGCGCTGGAGAATTTTTTGGATATAGGCAGCATGTGTTTCAGCATCAAAGCCGTATTTCGCAACCAGAAACTCACCGCTTTCCTCCAAGGCCTGCTTGACCAGTTCATATACTTGTGAGTTGGCCATCGCTTCATTGATTGTCGGAATTCCGAACAGGTAGCCGAAATAGGCGGCTACTGCATGTCCTGTATTCACCGTAAACAGCTTTCGTTCAATATAAGGAATCAGATCCGTGACAAACGTAATGCCCTGGACGGGAGGCTTTTCGCCGGCCAGCTTCGTTTCCTCCACCACCCATTCATAGAAGGGCTCGACCATGACCATCAGCTTGTCCTCATTCTGCTGATTCGGCACGATGCGGTCCACCGCTGCGTCCGGGAAGCCGAACTGCTTGTCAAAAGCAGCCTTCTCGTCCCCGCTCACATGCTCGTACACTTTCTCTTTCAATAAAGTACTGCCGCCGATCATATTCTCGCAGGCAATGATATTCAAGGGGCGGTCTGTCGTCTGGCTGCGCTGGCGCAAGCCTTTTGCGATCAACCCGGCAATGAACGGCAGGATGTTCGGACCGACAGCAGTCGTAACGAGGTCGGCATTGGCGATTGCATCCACCACCGCATCCGGCTGCTCTTGGCTGTTCAGCGCACGTACATTCTTCACGGTGAATGCTTCCTGTGAACTGTCAGCCAGTACAACACTGTACTCGCCTCTCTCGTTCAGGAGGTTTACGATCTCCTTGTTCACATCAACAAAGCAGGTTTCAAACCCGGATTGGTACAGCAGCTTCCCGATGAAGCCGCGTCCGATATTCCCGGCACCGAAATGGACAGCCAGCATATTAGTTCACTCCCTCAAAAATGCTCAGAATTTCTTCAGCTGTTGCAGCATTCACGAGCTTTTCGACATTCTCCTCTTCCGAGCAGACAATTGCAATCTGCGACAAAATATCCAGATGTTCGTTGTCCTTTCCGGCAATCCCAATCAGCAGCTTGACAATATTGCCGCTGCCAAAATCTACGCCGCCCGGCACCTGAACAATGGCGATGCCGGACTGCTTCACTTCGCGCTTGGAGTCTTCTGTTCCATGTGGAATTGCGATAAAGTTCCCCATATAAGTAGAAGTTAATACTTCGCGCTCCAGCATTTTTTCAATATAAGCCGGCTCAACATAGCCACGATCCACAAGTACGCCTCCGGTTAAACGGATCGCTTCCTCTTTGTTTGCAACAGATGCCTGTAGTACGATATTTTCTTTGGCCAGGATAGACATGCTATACACTCCTTATTTCCTTTAATTTTTCACTGAAATAGTGGTCAAATCTCGTGGTGAGATAGGCAGAGATTGCGCTGTAATTGTGTGATTCGAACAGGGCAATGGTTGTTTCGTTTTCAATCAGCAGGGAGCTGATGTGGCTCAGCAGCTCTACTGCCTGGGGGGACGGTGCCCCGGGCGACAGAAGCATCAGAAGTGTATCTGCTTCCATCATGATGTTATCCATTCCCTTTACCTCAATGGCTGCATCCAGCGGGTAGATGCCGAAAAATGGGATGGAAATCTGGTCATCCCGTGTATGGAACAGCACCAGAGAGGTGCCCGGTATCCCGAGTCCGCCAACTTCTTCCCGCCGCAGCAGAGCTTGAACCACTGCTTGGAGATCAGCTATGATGCCTTTTTCCAGCAAGCCGCCGCAAATAGCAGGTAATAAAACGGTGACAGGAGCCGGCGGCATGCTTTGTCCGACCTCAAATCTTTGCAAAAGAGTTGAAATGACATCTGCATATTCCCGAATGAGGTACAATTCCCTTTGGAGCCGGGATACATCCTTATCATAATTCCGCTGTGCAGATTTTATGTTCACAGCACTCATCGGTCCATTTGTATGCTGCTGTATATAATTTCTCATTTTCTCAACCTCAGCGGGGCTGAGAATCGGGCTCACCATAATGTAAGGATACTCGTAATTAGGGAGCGGAATGGTTGAAACAACAAGGTCATATTGACTCTTATGAATATGGTTCAGTTCAAATACTGAAATGTTGCGGACGCTTTTGATTTCGGCAAATTCCCGTTGCAGCCTGGAAGCCAGCATCTTGGAGGTGCCAATCCCGCTGGAGCAGATGACCAGCACACGCAGTCCGTCTCCAGACCGGCGGCCCAGCACGGCAGCACCAAAGTGCATAACAAGGTAGCCAATCTCTTCGTCCGGAACAGTTGTCTCTGGAAATGCATACTCCATGCCTTCCGCTACCACAGCAAACAATTCCGGGTAGTCTCCCTTTATTTTTTCAAGCAGCGGGTTACTGATTCCCATTCCTTGCTTCATCCTGTATAAAGCCGGCTTCAAATGAAGCACAAGTCCTTCAAATAAGGATGGGCTGCCGGTCAAATCCTGCTCCAGCCGTTCGCCGACATACTGGATGAGATGCTTGGTTTTCAGCGCGATTTGCAGGCTGGAGTCCTCCATGAGATATTCCTTATCATGCCGCAATTTGGCTCCCCGCAGATGCATGGTGATATAGCCAATTTCAGCTGAGGGAATTTCAATTTCAAATGCACGCTCCAATTGACCGGCCAGCTTCTCTGCAAACCTGTACTCCTTGGTGGTCTGCTGTTCGGCCAGATACTCCGGATCAATCATAATGCTTTCGCCCTGCTGGATTCTTTCAATTGCCAGGGCAAGATGAACGACAAGTCCGATATATGCACTGTCGGCAATGGAGTAGGAGAGGTCGGCATTAATGGATTCCACTGCCTTTTCAACAATCAGCAGCTTGTTCCGTTCGACGAGTCCCATCAGCCGGTCGGAAACCGTGTCAATTTGCTGTACCGACTTCTTTTGAATATTTTCCTTGGCGAGAGAGAGGAACTCGGATTCATCCATGTGCTCGGCAATGATATGCCGCATGACCCTTCTCTTCGCATTTTCAGGTCCGGAGAGCTCCACACCGTACCCCCGGCGCCTCAGCAAGGTAAGGCCAAAGCCGGTAAGAGATGTCTCCAGCTTTGTTAAATCATTGCTTACTGTCGCAATGGTAACATGCAAATCTGTGGCAAGTCCGATCAGCTTGACCGGCCCTTTGGCTTCCAGCAGGGTACACAGGACCAGCGTCTGACGCTCCTCCGGCGTGTACTCCACGTGTGAAACACTAAACAAAAACAGCTCAAGCTCGTGGATTTTTTCAGGATTGCCCACAATCTGGATGCCAACACCTGACTTCTTTTGCAGCTGCAAACCATATCTCTGCAAAATATCTTCCACGTTCTTCAAGTCGCGGTGTATCGTCCTTACACTTACAGCAATATGATCCGCAAGATCCTTCACTGTGTGCTCTCTTCTTTCGGACAGCAAAAATTCAAGAATCTGTCTTTCTCGTGCGGAAATGTACAAGGGCATCACTCCACCTGCGTCTGTCTTTTGTAAACCTCCTATCCTAGGATGATGACAAAATTTAATTTTTATACTGACATCTTGATCATAAAACGGTTGAAATGCTTGTACAACAAGATGAAATTATGAAATCGTCATAGAGATTGTTGCCAAAATTGAAAAGCTGCAGGAAACAGAAAAAGAGTCCGGGGTGGTTCCCCGGACTCTCAGCATTACTCGGATTTCAAGCTGTTTACGACCTCATCATATCTTGGGCTGTTCAAGAAGTTTTCCACAGAAATATGAGTGGCGTCAGGCAGCTTTGCTTTCGCACGATCAGTCAAATCTTTGTGTGTGATAACCAGATCTGCATCTGCGGGCAGAGCATTAATGGCTGTGTTGATGACTGTTACATCAAGTCCAGCCTTTTGTACTTTGTTGCGCAGGATGGAGGCACCCATGGCGCTTGAACCCATACCAGCGTCACAAGCAAATACAATCTTGTTTACTGCTCCGGCAACAACCGGCGCTTGTTCAACGAGTACAGCGGCAGCCACACTCTTTTTGCCTTTCATTGCTTCCATCCTTGCAGTTGCTGCGGACAAATCTTCTTCCTCTTCATCCTTTACCTTGCTTGTTTTTAGGATGAGAGATGCAATCGCGAAGGAAACGGCTGTTGCCACAAGCACCCCAGCCAATACGCCAAGGTAGCCGCCGCGCGGTGTCATAGCCATCAGCGCGAAGATACTGCCTGGTGATGGAGCTGCTACAAGGCCCGCGTTGAACAGTGTGAAGGTAAAGAGACCGCTCGCGCCGCCGGCAATGGCTGCCAGAACCAGAATTGGCTTCATCAGGATGTAAGGGAAGTAAATCTCGTGAATACCGCCCAAGAAGTGAATGATAACTGCGCCTGGTGCAGATTGCTTTGCAGCACCGCGGCCGAACAGCCAATATGCCAACAGGATACCAAGGCCAGGACCAGGGTTTGTTTCAACCAGGAACAGGATGGATTTTCCTGCTTTTGTAGCCTGCTCGATGCCCAGAGGGCTCAGGATGCCATGGTTGATGGCGTTATTCAGGAACAGAACCTTCGCTGGTTCTACAAAGATGCTTGCGATTGGCAGCAAGCCTGCGCTTACGATGGCTTTTACGCCTGCAGCCAGCACTTTGCTGAAGCCCAATACAACCGGGCCGATTCCTTTATATGCCAACAGCGTCAGCAGACCGCCGATAATACCGGCAGAGAAGTTGTTTACCAGCATTTCGAAGCCGGACTTTACCTTGCCGTGGATGGCTTGGTCAAATTTCTTGATGATGTAGCCCCCAAGAGGACCCATAATCATGGCTCCGAGGAACATTGGGATGTCGGAACCGACAATAACCCCCATTGTTGCAGTGGCGCCGACAACGCCGCCTCGTACGTCGTGAATCATTTTACCGCCTGTATAACCGATGAGAAGCGGAAGCAGGAACGTGATCATTGGGCCAACCAGCTTGGCGAAGCTCTCATTTGGGATCCAGCCAGTAGGAATGAATAATGCCGTGATAAGTCCCCAAGCGATGAAAGCGCCAATGTTTGGCATGATCATGCCGCTCAAATAGCTTCCGAAACGTTGAATTTTAACTTTTGTATTGGAAGTTGTTTCAACAGTTTGTTGCATGTTTGTCTCTCCTTTCAATTTGTGTGTTTGTATTTCACAACCTTATGATAAAGCGTTTACACCTGTTTCAGCAATTTATACAAAAATGCATTTTGTCATCATGGTTGTTGTCATTATTAAAATCAAATCAAATAATGCGGTAATACAGTCTGGTATGTCTTGCTTTTATCATGCTCCAAGAAGGGATGCTATTATACAAAAGGAAAGGGGAATGGGTTTGTCCAGCGGGGTGCCGGGAAATGATAAAGCCCGGCAAATGCCGGGCCTTATGCTGTGATGGTGTCAAATTCAATGCCGTTTGTAATGTGCTTCAGCTGCTCATAGGTAATCGGAAGCGCAGATTCAATGATGCCGGCTGCTGTGAATACCCGGTCAAAGCGCTGCATGGAGGTATCAATGTAGACAGGGATATTTTCCTGCAGCGCAAAGGGGCAGACGGCACCGACACGGAAGCCTGTAATGAGCTCCACTTCCTCAGGAGTCGCCATCTTCGGCTTCTTTCCCCCAAGCAGCAGCTTCAGCTGCTTCGGGGGCACTTTGACATCGCCCGCCGTTACGAAGAGGCCAAAGGTATCCTCAGAACGAAATAAAATGGATTTGGCAATTTGTCCAACCTCGACGCCAAGCACAGCTGCCGCCTCGGCGGAGGTTTTCAGACTTTCGGCAAACACAAGCGGTTCCAAGGAAGCATCATATTGCTTCACATATTCCCGTACACGTTGAATAGGCATAGGAGGCCTCCTTGTTCTGTTTTGTACTATCATATCATTATGGAAAAGAAGAAGACAAAATATTCGGATGTACAGCAGCACATATGAGCAGGCCCGGCAGGAATACAATGAGAGAAAGCGCCAAAAGGAGAGGGAGTATGAAACGCGTATCAGGCAAGCGTTTGTTCCTCATTGGACTGATGCTGGTTACGGCGGTCTGTGCGGTTTTGTTTTCGATGAAAAGCGCACAGCAGCAGCCCGGCGGAATTGGAGCCTACTTTGCGGTGGCGCCGAATGATGATGCTATCGCTTTTTCATATAATACGGGAAACGAGTCGGGGATTTACGTGTCCAAGGACAGGGGGATGAAAGCAATGGGGGTGCTCACCTCCAGGAAGGAGGTCTATCTGCATCCCGTGTTCTCCCCGGATGGCACCCGCATCCTGTACCTCTCGCAGCGGGGCGGGAACCAGACACTTTGGATGATGAACCGGGACGGCAGCGGGGCAGTGTCCTTGTCCTCAGGGCAGCTGTATGTTACGGATGCCATTTTCTCTCATGACGGAACCGTGATTTACTTTCTGGCCGGCAAACCGGGAGCATTCCAGCTCTTTTCCATGCGTCCGGATGGCAGTGACGTGCGCGAGGTGACAAGTTCTTACTATATCAACAGCTTATCGGCGGCACCCGATGGGCGCACCCTGTATTTCATTCAAGCAAAGGAAAAAGAGCAGGCTCCTTCTTTGTACATATGGGACTTGCATACCGGACAGGAACGGAAACTGCCGGTGTATGATTTAGAAATTCCAGGTGTGTATGATGCCTCCTTATCGGAGGACGGCCGACTTCTTGCCTTTTCTGCCGTGTCAGGCGAGACGCTGAATGCTTCCGTGTATGAGTACGATGTGTATGTAATGGAAATTGCAACAAGCAAGGTGACACAGGTGACCGGCATGAAGGGATATGCGGCAGCGCCGGCCTTTCTCCACGGCTCGAAAAAGCTGCTGTTCAGTGTGAATCCTGACTGGCCGCGGGTGCCGCCGGGAGCAGGCTACAGCATTTGGGAAATAGATGTAGACGGCTTTGGCCTCCGTTATGTACCCATGCTGCCTTGAATTTTTTGCTGGTTTTTGTTGAACGGATTTGGCAGCCGTAACGAGGAAAACAAATCGGGGCAGCCGAATACAACAGGAAAGGATAAGGCAGGAGGGAACGGAAATGGAGCGTCAAATTCTGGCGGCGGTTGAAGTGCTGCTATCGGCGGCTGCCGCTATGCTTCTTTGCGGATTTGTGCAGTATATGCTTTCCCGGATTGACCTGTATCGCATTGTACTCTTGTTGTACGCCGCATTGTCCATCTATTGTCTGGCGGCTGCAGATTCTCTGCTGTTTATTATTTGCTCCATCGGCGCTGTTTCGGCCGGCATCGGTGTTTCTTTTGCGAAATATGTGCTGCATGCAAATGAAAAGGCGGAACGTGAGTGGGAAGAAGCGGGATGGGATTCATAACAGAGCAGGCACCAGGGACGGCCCCTGGTGCCTGTTTCAGTTGGCGGCATGGGCAATCAGCTTAATCAGGCCGCGGATGAGCCACCAGAGAAGGCGCCCGGCGTACAGGAATACTTCTGGAACGGCCAGCAGGATGTCCCAAAAAGCATCCTTCCCTGTATAGGTGCCATTCTGCTTTTTTTGCTTGCGAATGTCGCGTCTTGCCTGCACAGGCATCTCCCTCTCTCGTTATATCCTACACGATGAAGGAGGATATGTATATTGCTGGAAGCATGGTACAATGGGCAGGAAAGGGGAGGCAAGAATGGTAAAAGCAGTCATATTTGATTTTGATGGATTAATTGTTGATACAGAGACAGTATGGTATGACGTGTTTCGGGAAGTGTTCGCCGAGCATGGGTGTGACTTGCCCTTGGAGGTATTTGGAAAAGCAGTGGGTACCACAGATGAAATGTTGCTCGCACACTATTACCAGTATGCCAAAAAGCCAGTTGAAGCAGATGAACTGCAAAGGCTGGCAGACAAGCGCTATTCCGGCAGAATGCTGGACCTGCAGCCGCGCGAAGGTGTGCTGGATTATCTGCAGGAGGCAAAGGAGCTTGGCTTGCAGGTTGGCCTGGCTTCCAGCTCCAGCCGCGCCTGGATTGAAGGATTTCTGGAGCGCTTTGGCATCCGTCCTCATTTTGAAGTGCTGAAGACGAAAGAGGATGTGGCGAAGGTGAAGCCGGACCCGGCGCTGTATGTGCAGGCAGCAGCGGCGCTTGGCGTCCGGCCGGTGGAGGCCATTGCGTTTGAGGACTCGCTGAATGGCTCGATCGCAGCGCGCCGGGCCGGTCTCCATTGTGTCATTGTTCCGAATCAAGTGACGGGGCATTTGGCTTTTACAGATTATGCGCTGCGCTTAAATTCCATGAGTGAAAAGGCGCTGAAGGACGTCGTCCAATTCATCCGGGGGTGAGAGGATGGGAATTGACTTTTTTGCGGAGGAAAACAAGGGGACATATGCGGCAAGAGCAGCGGACCAAACATGGCTGCAGCTGATGGCTGAGAGGGCCAGTGTACAAGGGAAGATAGCTGTGGACATCGGCTGCGGCGGCGGCATCTACAGCCGGGCGCTCATCGGCTTGGGTGCCGCGCAGGTAATAGGTGTGGACTTCTCGGCTGAAATGCTGGCGGGGGCCGCGGCGTTTTGCCGGGATGAGGAGCGAATTTTGTTTCGGCAGGGGTCAGCGGCGGAAACGGGACTGCCTGCGGCATGCTGTGATGTGGTGCTCGAGCGGGCGCTGACACACCATCTGCCGGCAGAGAAGCTGCCGGCATGCTTTGTGGAAGCACACCGGATTTTGCGAAGGGGCGGCTTGCTGGTGGTCCAGAACCGGACGCCGGAGGATTGCCTGCGCCCGGGCAGCAGCACCCATTTGCGCGGATATTTCTTTCAGCTGTTTCCGAGATTGATTGCAAAGGAAACCGGACGGCGCCACAGCAGCATGACCATGCGGCAGGCTTTGGGAACAGCCGGCTTTGCCGATGTGGAGGAAGTCAAGCTTTGGGAGACGCGCCGGACGTATGCCGATCAGAAGGAACTGGAGCGGGATTTGCTGGGACGCACAGGACGGTCCATCCTGCATGAGCTGACAGATGATGAGCTGAGGGAATTGGCATCTTACATTTGTGCCCGCGTCCCAAAACAGCAGATACAAGAGAACGACTGCTGGACGATTTGGCTGGCAAGAAAAGGATAACTGTGTTTTTCAAGCATTCCTGCTGACATGCCCTGGAAAGTATCCTAGAATAAGAGAGGATATCATCATCAGGGGGAACAAAGTATGTGGAAAGACATTGTAACAGTCACAGTACAAATTGCGGTTTTGTATGTACTCAATGAGCTTGGTTATTTTCTTGTGGATACGACCCATGTGCCGGTTCCGGGCAATGTGATGGGGATGCTTTTGCTGTTTATCCTGCTGGCCACCGGCGCGGTGAAGCTGAAATGGATTGAGCGCGGCGCCGCTCTGCTGGTCAAGCATCTGGCCTTCTTCTTCATTCCGATTGCAGTCGGGCTGATGAAATTTGGCGGCTTATTCTTATCGAATGGACTTGTGCTCGCTGTCACGCTCATTGTCAGCATCAGCGTCGGCATTTATGTAACCGGTTCCGTATCGCAGGTGCTGGCGAAGAGAGGGGAGCGGGCACAATGAACATGTACATGCTCTACTGCATAGGCATCACCGTGGCGGCTTATACCTTCAGCCTGTGGGCCGGAAAGCGGTACCGCTCGCCATTTACAACACCTGTATTCCTCAGCACGGCTGTCATCATCAGCGTGCTTGTCATCAGCCATGTGTCGTATCAAGCGTATGTGCCGGCGCAGCACATCATGACGTTTTTGCTCGGGCCGGCAACCGTGGCGCTGGCGGTGCCCCTGTATAAGAACCGGGCCATCCTGCAAAAGCACGCGGTTCCAGCTGTTAATGGTCTGATCACCGGAGCACTGGCAAGCCTGTTGGCGGCAGTGGCGCTGGTGAAGGTATTTCAGCTGAAGCAGTTGATTCTCATTGCCTTCAGTGTAAAATCGGTCACAGTGCCGATTGCAGTAGAAATTACCCGCGTGCTGAAGGGAGATCCGTCGCTTGCGGCAGCCTTTGTTGTGTGCACAGGCATTCTGGGCGCCATGATTGGCCCGTTTCTGCTGGATATTTCCAAAATCAATCATCCGCTCTCCCGCGGCCTGGCGCTCGGCACGATTTCGCATGGACAAGGAACGGCGCAGGCGGCGCAGGAAGGCGAGCTCCAGGGTTCCATTGCTGCAGTGGCGATGGGATTATCTGCTATTTTTACAGCAGTCGTCGTTCCATCCATTTTCTCCTGGCTTGCTTAAGGAGTAAAACAAGCTGATCTGTGGCGGGTCAGCTTGTTTCGCTTAAGGCTGTCCCAGTGATATATAATAGAGGAAATTACATATTTATAAAGGGGTGAAGAGGAATGGGTATTTTCATTCTTATTGTAGTTGCGGTCCTCCTGATTGCGGCAAGCAAAAAGTCAGGGGCGGCAAAGCGCCGGCATGCTGCCGCGCGGGTTACTGGAACCAATCAAACCGTTGTGCATTCTTCAATGGCGGATGTCTATGAACCCGGGCACCATCATCACGGCGGCCACCATCACAGCCATCATGACCATTCTTCGCACAGCTTCTTCGACGGCGGCTCTTCAGACGGCGGCGGATGTGATTAAGCAAAAAAGCCAGAGCTTCTCTGGCTTTTAATCTTTTCCGGACGGATCGACCTCGTCCCAGGACATGCGAATGACTTTTGTATATTCGCCGCGGGCCACTTCTTCTTCTGTAGCACTGCGGTTCAGATCCTTGTACCGGTCCATGCCCGGCGCTATGGTCGGCCCGCCTGCACGTCTGCGTCTTCTGATCATCCTAATCCCTCCTGTCTCTCTTATCCATTCCCGCCTCTGCAGCAAAGTATGTAACGGGAAAACAGGACAGACTAACGGAAAAAGGAGGGAAAGCCATGAAGCCAATGACAACGCCGCTTTTGGAGCGGCGGGAGGAGTGGCGTCAAAGCCGCGCGTTATTCTTGCTGGCGGTATCCTCGGGAACGATTCTGAATCCGCTCAATTCCTCCATGATCTCCATGGCGCTGCACGGCATCCAGCATGCGTATGGCCTGTCGTTTGCGGCTGTGTCCTGGGTGATTTCTGCTTTTTATATTTCCAGTGCCGCCGGGCAGCCGGTGATGGGGAGGCTCGGTGATGTGTTCGGACGCAAGCGGGTGTTTCTGGCCGGCCTGGCTATTGCTTTCATTCCGGCGGTTGCCGCTCCCTTTGTATCCATGTTTTCGCTTCTTCTGGTGCTGCGGGTGCTGCAGGCCATCGGCACGAGCGCGATTTATCCTTCGGGCATGGGGCTTGTGCGCAGGTATATTACAGAGCGGCAGGCGGCGGCACTCGCCGTCATTTCCGTATTCTCATCTGTAACGGTGGCCATCGGGCCGACGGTTGGCGGATTTCTGATTCCCCTTGGCGGCTGGGAGAGCATTTTCACAGTAAATATTCCGTTCCTTTTCCTCAGCTTTTTGCTCGCCTGGACCATCTTTCCACGTGACGAGCAGCGGCGCAGCAGCCTCCGGGAGGTGCTGCCACAGCTGGATATACCTGGAATCTTGTTGTTTGCTGCAGCGTTATTGCTGCTGCTGAGCTTCGTGCTGTCCTTCAAGACCGGCATAAAGCCGCTCTTGGGCATCGGTGGCGGTGCGAGCCTGCTTCTGTTCATCAGGAGAGAGCTGCGGCTGGAGAACCCCTTCATCAATTTGCGCATGTTCCGGGATCATATGGCGCTGACGAGGGTCAATGTCCTGTTTATCCTGCTCAACATTTACAATTATTCCTTGTTGTTCGGGCTGCCGGCTTATTTACAGGACGAGCTCAAGCTCGGGCTGGAGGGGAGCGGCCTGCTGATGCTGTTCATTTCCGCCTTTGGGATTGTAGTATCGCCGCTCACCGGCAAGTGGGTGGACCGTTCCGGAGTCCTGCCGCCGCTGTTTCTCGGCGCCGGCTGCATGCTGATTGGGGCTGTCAGCTTTGCATTCTTCCTGCCCGCTCTAGGCTGGAAGGGGCTCATACCGGTGCTGTCGGTTATGGGAACCGGCTACGGCTTTCAAAACGTCAGCCTGCAAACCGCCATGCTGCGCGCGGCCCCGCCCGGGGAAATCGGGGTTGCCTCCGGGCTGTTTCAGACATCGCGCTATTTGGGGGCAATTGCTTCCTCTGTGCTGATTGGCAGCCTGTTCGCTGCAGACCTGTCCGCACGCCATGTGATGGAGCTGGGCCTGATGCTGCTGCTTGCGACGCTGCTCAGCCTGCTGCTGAGTGTGCGGCTGATGCGCAGTCTCCGGTAAGAGCGCATAGCTCCCATTTTTTTCTTTCTTCTATTATAATGAGGGAGAATCTACTTCAGGAGGACTTTTTCATGGCAATTGTTGATATCACGATTATTCCGGTTGGAACGGGCAGCCCGAGCGTAAGCTCCTACGTGGCTGACATCCATAAAGTATTGAAGCGGCATGAGGGCCGGGTGGAGTACCAGCTGACCCCGATGAGCACACAGATTGAAGGGGAACTGCCGGTGCTGTTTGCAATCATTCAGGAGCTGCATGAGGTTCCATTTACAAAAGGCGCGGCACGCGTGGCAACCAATATCCGCATTGATGACCGCCGCGACAAGAAAAGCACGATGGCGGGCAAGCTGCAGTCTGTGCAAAGCAAGCTGTAAGCAAGAAAGGGAGGCTGACAAGCATGGAGGAGAAGTTTCAGAAGCAGTTTGACGGTCTATTGGAAAAATACACGGAGCTGCTGCTGGGAGAAGCAAATGGGGAGCTGAAGGAGAAGGTGCAAGTGTGGGCGCTGTATTCCTACATTGCCAAGTCCATGCCCGCGCTGGCCAAGCATTGGAACGATACGTATCCGGATGCGAAGCAGCAGATGGTGCAGCTTGTGGCAGAGATTAAACAGCTGAACGAGGCGCACCGCGCGAAAAAATGACAGGGAGAAGCTGACTTGACAGAATGTCAAGTCAGCTTTTTTGCGGTGCTTGCTGTCAGGGCCTGAAAGGGCCGCACTCTTCTTCATTTGATGAATCAGAAGGTTCAGAAAATGGGGAGGGTCGGCTTGTGGGAAACCTTGACAAAAACAGTGATGTCACGTAACGTTGAAACTGGTTATCTGTTGCTCTGTATCTTTATGTGGAGGACGGAAATATAAGCTTATGTATATGGAGAGGTAAAAATATGAATTTGACGAATCAACAGCGTATTTCGTTCCTGTTGGCGGGAGCGGTGCTGGTCGGCCTCAGTCTGTTCTTTGCCAACCCGTACATCGCTCTGCTGATTTCGCTGCTGCTGATGGCAGTGGTGCTGCGGGACTATAAGCTGGGCATCCTGTACCTGCTTGTGTTTGTGCCGATGCGCCCGGCAGTCACGGCGCTCAACAATGGATACAAGTTTTTGGGCCTCCTGTTAATTGGAGCTGTTCTGTTGCAGATTCTATGGCAGCATCGCAGCAATGTGAAGGGGCTGTTCCGCTTTCATTATTTTGAATGGGGCTATTTTGCTTTTTGCGCGGTTGGTGTTGTGTCTGCCTTGACGGGCGGGGTTGGCCTGGGCGCCATTGCCATGCAGCTGTATGCCCTCCTTCTATTTTACCTTCTGTTTTATATTACATCCCGCATGAAGGTCGAGCAGCCGGACATCATCCTGTTTGCGGCTGTATCAGTTGTGACAGGCGTGCTGTTGTCGCTGCACGGCTGGGTTGAAAAGCTTTCCTCGCGCCAATGGCTGCTGCCGCACGATTGGCAGATGATGAAGCTGGCCGAGACAAACCGAATCCGCGTATATGGCCTGACCGGGGGGCCGAATGAGCTGGCCTTGTATCTGATTGTTGTGTTTTTCCTGGCCATCTACCTGCTCCGTTACGTGAAGGGAAAACAAGCCGGGCTGCTGTATGCTGCCATGATTGTCATTCAGACAACCTTCTGGCTTACCTATTCACGAGGTGCCCTGTTGACGCTGCTTGTATTCGTTCCCGTCTATCTGTTCCTGTATCGTAAGGTGCCGCATTGGAAGAAGCTGCTGCTTGTCACTGTTTCCGCCCTTGTGCTGTTCGTTTCCATCACAAAGACGACAGCGTATTTGGAATCCAGAGATCAGAAAACAGCAGAGCGCGCACAACAGACTCAGCAGGTTGGCGTCAGCCGATTTACGGGGGCTCTGTCCAGCCAGGAAATTGAAATGAGCCAGGGAAACGGACGCATTTACTACTTTAAGAAAGCGCTGGAGGTTTTCAAGGACAAGCCTGTCATCGGGCATGGCTTTTCCACCTATGGCAGTGCAGCCACGGTGACATACGGCTCGCCGATTTATGAAAAATACCAAATTCCCACGACGTTTTATGCAGACAACCAGTATGCTGTGATACTCGCCGAAACAGGTGCAGTGGGTATGCTGCTCATGCTCATTTTTGCAATAGGCATTCTGTCCATTGCCTGGAGGCTCCGCCGCGGACATGCCTTCTCTCCGCTGCTGGTCTATCTGCCGGTGGCGGCCATTGTAGGCGGGCTGGTGTACAGCATCATGGAAAATGACAGCTTCACCCTGTATTTGTTCACGGTGCTTGGCTACGCATCCCGCTTCCTGCCGAGCAAGCAGGCATAGGAAAAGGCGCTCTCAACTGAGGGCGCCTTTGTTTTGCAGGGAGGAACAGGAGCGGTCCGAGCTGCTTTTCTTAGTGCAGGGCATATGCTGCAAGCTTGGCCGCATCTGTATAGAGTGTTTTCCGTTCTGATTTCATAATGACCACAATCACTCGCTTTCCCTGTTTTTCATCCACTGTAATAAGGGTATAGTCAGCAAGTGCAGTGCGGCCGCTCTTGCTGCCAAGGGCAAGCGGATCATCCTTCAGGTCCTTGCGGCCGCTGTTTGTGATTTCCCGTGTATGCAAGGAGGTTTGCACCGTGTTGGTCACGCGGCTCATGCAATCGAGCGCTTCCGGGTGCTTGAGCAATTCGCGCGCAATGAGTGCCAGCTCATAGGGAGAAGCCCGGTGCCCCAAGGCATCCGATCCGCTTGCATTGTAAAAGGTAAGCGTGTCCGCTCCGAGCTCGCGCGCCCGCTGGTTCATCAGATGGGCAAATTCCTTCTTGGAGCCGGAAATATGCTCGGCAACCGATTCTGCCACCGAATCGACGCTAATGGTTAGCATCAGTTTCAGCGCTTCATTGCGGCGCAGCCGCTCACCGGCCTCAAGCGGCACCTGCTTCGCGCCGGATTCCGTGTCAATGGCGTGCTGCGTAATCACAATTTCCTCGCGTTCCCCGACGCGTTCAAGCAAGAGAAGCGCCGTCATCAGCTTGGTCAAGCTGGCAGGGGGCGCCTGCCGCTTCGCGTTTTTATCATATAGAATTTCTCCTGTCGCAGCATCTATCACAACGCCATAGCGTCCGTTAATTTCCGGCTGCGATGCCTGGACCGGGGCTTTGGTGTGCGAGAAAGAAAGATAGAGAGGAAGAATGAGAGCAATTCCCACGAACAGGAGAGAAAGCTTTTTCAGCACAGTGTCACTTCCCTTTGTATGGTATCATGTGCGGAATAGAGCGCACAGCTTTTTTTATTATGCCATGCGCCCTGCCTTGATGGGAAAAGATTTGCCATCCGGTCTGCCTTTTTTGCCGTCAAATTTCTCGGCAAGCCAGCCGGTTCCGCTTTTCTTGTTGTCCAGTTGCACCGGCCAGCCCACTGCCAGGGAGAACCCGTCCCCATAAGAGGCAAAAAGCGCCTCTTAGTGGCCGGAACCTTCCTTCGGATGGCTAAGCGGGCGGCTTCCGCTTTTCTTGTTAGCTTTCACCCATGTTTTGTTTGCCGTATTGGGCGTTGTTGCTGTGGCGGCCTTTGTCAGATGTTTGCTTGCCAGGGCCTGCACTGCCTTTCACACTTGCCGCGCTTACACCCGCTTTGGATGGATTTCCTTTTCGCTTCATATGTTGTCACCTCCGTTTCGTAGTATTTCCAAGACTGATGAAAGCAATGTTTTTTGCGCGGAAAATCTTTCTTGCGCAGGGTCCCGGCCAATTTTCCATCCTCCGCATCCGGCAGCCACAGCGGAAGAAGGTATGATTGCAGGTGTACCCCCTCTTATACAAATTTTAGTTTTAAAATTATTGCGAAAGTTTCAAAAATGACATATATTTGTAAGTAAGGAGCTCATTCATAGCTTGCATTATTGCGCCATAAAATTGAATGAGCATTCATTCAAAGTTTTAAGGGGGAGAAGGGAATGTTTCAAATTCGAAAGGCGGCTGTCCTTGGTTCCGGCGTCATGGGTTCCGGCATCGCTGCACATTTGGCTAATATCGGCATTCCGACATTGCTGCTCGACATTGCACCAAAAGCATTATTGCCTGAAGAAGAAGCGAAGGGCCTGACATTGGAATCGAAGGAAGTGCGCAACCGCTTCAGTTCGGCAGCGATTCAAAAGCTGTTCAAGCAGAAGCCGGCTCCTCTGACTTCGAAAGCAAACGCAGCTCTGATCACACCGGGGAATCTGGAGGATGACCTTGGCAAGCTGGGGGATGTAGATTGGATCATTGAGGTTGTTGTAGAGAATCTTGAGGTGAAGAAGCAGCTGTTCGCGCGTGTGGATGAGGTCCGCAAGCCAGGCACCATCATCAGCTCCAACACATCCGGCATCTCCATTGAGCAAATGTCCGCGGGACGCTCCGAGGACTTCTGCAAGCACTTCCTGGGCACACACTTTTTCAATCCGCCGCGCTATTTGAAGCTGCTGGAGGTCATCCCGACAAAGGCGACTTGCCCTGACGTGCTTGCTTTCATGAAAACATTTGGCGAAGACGTGCTTGGCAAGGGTGTGGTGGAAGCGAAGGATACACCAAACTTCATCGCCAACCGCATCGGCACATACGGCCTGCTTGTTACGCTGCAGGAGCTGCTGAAAAACGGCTACAGCGTCGGCGAAGTGGACTCTGTGACAGGGCCGCTGATCGGGCGTCCGAAGAGCGCAACGTTCCGCACGCTTGATGTAGTTGGCTTGGACACCTTTGTGCACGTCGCAAATAATGTATATGACAACGTCGATGAAACAGAACGCGATGTGTTTAAAGTTCCGGCTCTCCTGCATGTCATGCTTGAGAACAAATGGCTTGGCAGCAAGACCGGGCAGGGATTTTTCCTGAAGCAAGGCAAAGACATCTTAGAACTGAACCCCGAAACGCTGCAATATGAACCTCAGAAAAAATTGAAAGCACCTTCCATTGAATTAAGCAAGCAGGAGAAAGGCTTACCGAATAAATTGAAAGCGCTTGTATATGCGAAAGACCGCGCAGGAACGCTGCTGTGGAGCATCCTGATGCCGACGCTGCTGTACTCCGCGAAACTGAATGGCGAAATCGCCGACAACATTGTGGCAATCGACAATGCCATGAAGTGGGGCTTTGGCTGGGAGACTGGCCCATTCGAGATTTGGGATGCCATCGGTGTCCGCAAATCCGTTGCGAAATGGGCGGAAGAGGGCAAGACAGCTCCGGCATGGGTGCAGGAAATGCTGGAAAGCGGCCATGAGTCCTTCTATAAGAACGACAATGGCGTCTCCTACTACTATGACGATGGCGAATACAAGCCTATGGAACAAAACAAGAAAGTGATCAGCCTGAAGCAGCTGAAGGCGAAGCGCGGCGTCATCAAACAAAACAGCGGGGCAAGCCTAATTGACCTCGGCGACGGCGTATTGTGCCTGGAGTTCCATTCCAAAAGCAACGCCATCGGTATGGACATCACCCAAATGATCAACTTTGCGGTAGATGAAGTGGCGAAGAACTATAAGGGCCTTGTCATCGGCAATCAGGCCAAGAACTTCTGCGTGGGCGCCAACCTTGCCATGATTCTGATGGAAGCGCAGGATGACAACTACTTTGAAATCGAATGGGTTGTGAAGCAGTTCCAGGATGCCATGATGAAAATCAAGTACAGCCCGAAGCCGGTTGTGGCGGCACCATATGGCATGACGCTCGGCGGCGGTGCAGAGGTATGTTTGCCGGCAGCAGCCATTCAGGCGTCCAGCGAAACGTATATGGGCCTTGTCGAGGTTGGCGTTGGTCTGATCCCTGGCGGCGGCGGCAACAAGGAGCTGTACATGAAGCATTTGAGTAGCCTGCCAAACGGTGTCGAGGTGGATCTGCAAAAGGTGGCGAACAAAGTATTTGAATCCATTGCAATGGCGAAGGTGTCCACTTCCGCGCAGGAGGCGTTCGAGAACAATTTCCTGGGTGCAAAGGATGGCATCAGTGTGAATGCCGACCACCTGCTGCATGATGCAAAGCAAAAGGTGCTGTCTCTGTACGAAGCGGGCTACAAGCCGCCGGTGCGCAGAAAGGTTCCGGTTGTCGGCGAGCCTGGCTATGCGACACTCTTGCTTGGCGCACAGGCGATGCATCTGTCCGGCTACATTTCAGCATACGATCTGCACCTGGCGAAGAAGCTTGCCTACGTGATTGCGGGCGGCAAGGTGCCGTACGGAACAGAGGTCGACGAGCAGTATCTGCTGAATCTGGAGCGTGAAGCGTTCCTGGGCCTCGTGAGCGAGATGAAGTCGCAGGCGCGGATGCAGCACATGCTTGTAAAAGGAAAACCGTTACGTAACTAAGGAGGAGAAAGCATGAAAGAGGCCGTAATCGTTGCAGGAGCAAGAACCCCGGTCGGAAAAGCGAAGCGCGGCTCGCTGGCGTCCGTCCGCCCGGATGATCTGGGGGCATTGGTTGTAAAAGAAACATTAAAGCGTGCCGGCGGGTATGACGGCAATATTGACGACTTAATCTTTGGCTGTGCCATGCCGGAAGCGGAGCAGGGCTTGAATATGGCCCGCAACATCGGCGCCCTGGCCGGTCTTTCTTATACAGTGCCGGCCATCACGATCAACCGCTACTGCTCATCCGGTTTGCAAAGCATCGCCTTCGGGGCGGAGCGTATTATGCTTGGCCATTCTGATACAATCATCGCCGGCGGCGCAGAGTCCATGAGCCTTGTGCCGATGATGGGCCACGTGGTGCGCCCGAACAGCCGGCTTGTGGAAGCGGCGCCGGAATACTATATGGGCATGGGCCACACGGCGGAGCAGGTTGCCGTGAAGTACGGCATCAGCCGCGAAGAGCAGGATGCGTTTGCGGTGCGCAGCCATCAGCGTGCAGCGGCAGCCCTGGCAGCAGGGAAATTTGTGGATGAGACTGTTCCTGTGGAGGTTGCCATGCGTGCGGTTGCCGGCGACTATAAGCTGCAGGAAAGAAGCTTCACCTTTACGCAGGATGAGGGCGTCCGGGCCGAAACGACGATGGGCACACTGGCGAAGCTGCGCCCGGCCTTCAATGTCCGCGGCTCTGTTACAGCGGGCAACTCCTCGCAGATGAGCGATGGTGCAGCGGCGGTGCTGCTCATGGACCGGGAAAAGGCCGAGAGCGAAGGCTTGAAGCCAATGGCGAAATTCCGCTCCTTCGCGGTGGCGGGTGTTCCGCCTGAGGTTATGGGCATCGGTCCAGTGGCAGCCATTCCGCGGGCGCTGAAGCTGGCGGGCCTTGAGGTATCTGATATCGGCTTGTTTGAGCTGAATGAGGCCTTCGCGTCTCAATCCATCCAGGTCATCCGTGAACTCGGCTTGGACGAAGAGAGGGTAAATGTCAACGGCGGCGCGATTGCCCTTGGACATCCGCTTGGCTGCACAGGCACGAAGCTGACTTTGTCTCTGATCCATGAGATGAAGCGCCGCAACGAGCAATTCGGTATTGTGACGATGTGCATCGGCGGCGGCATGGGCGCGGCGGGTGTATTTGAACTACTGTAATGTTTGCATGCGGCATATAGAATATAGAAGACTCTTAAGGAGGAATTCACAATGGTTGAAAAAACAGGCTTTACCGCTGTAAAGGGCGGCAGCTTTCTAGTAGATGACATCACATTCGAGCAGGTGTTCACGCCGGAGGATTTTACCGATGAGCACAAGCTGATTGCAAAGACGACAGAGGAATTTGTCGTAAATGAAGTGCTTCCTGAGCTGGAGTACCTCGAAGACCATGAATTTGAGCGTTCCGTGCGTCTTTTGAAAGAAGCAGGAGAGCTTGGCCTGCTTGGCGCGGATGTACCGGAGGAGTACGGCGGCATCGGCCTGGATAAAATCAGCTCCGCGCTGATTGCGGAAAAGTTCTCCCGCGCTGGCGGCTTCGCCATTTCCCACGGAGCGCATGTGGGCATCGGCTCCCTGCCAATCGTGCTGTTCGGCAATGAAGCGCAAAAGCAAAAGTACCTGCCTGCACTGGCGACGGGCGAAAAGCTGGCGGCTTACGCCTTGACTGAGCCGGGCTCCGGCTCTGACGCGCTTGGCGCCAAAACAGTGGCGCGCCTGAACGCAGAGGGCACACACTATGTACTGAACGGCGAAAAGCAGTGGATCACGAACTCCGCTTTCGCTGATGTATTCGTCGTATATGCGAAAATCGACGGAGAGCAGTTCACAGCGTTTATCGTAGAGCGCGGCTTCTCCGGCGTATCCACAAGCCCGGAAGAGAAGAAGATGGGAATCAAGAGCTCCTCTACACGGACACTGATCCTGCAGGATGCCATGGTGCCGGTGGAAAACGTGCTGGGTGAAATCGGCAAGGGTCACGTCATTGCCTTCAACATCCTGAACATCGGCCGTTACAAGCTTGGCGTCGGTACAGTCGGCTCCTCCAAGCGCGCGCTTGAGATTTCCGCGCAGTACGCAAACCAGCGCCAGCAGTTCAAGCAGCCAATCTCCCGCTTCCCGCTGATTCAAGAGAAGCTGGCGAATATGGCAGTGAAAACATATGCGGCAGAAAGCTCCGTGTACCGGACAGTCGGCCTGTTTGAAGCACGTGCAAGCCAGCTGACAGAAGAGGAAGTCAAGAACGGCAAAGCGGTGGCAGAATCCGTGGCGGAATACGCCATTGAGTGCTCTCTGAACAAGGTGTTCGGCTCCGAGGTGCTGGACTACGTGGCGGATGAAGGCGTACAAATCCACGGCGGCTATGGCTTCATGGCGGAGTACGAAATTGAGCGCATCTACCGCGACTCCCGCATTAATCGGATTTTTGAAGGCACAAATGAAATCAACCGCCTGATTGTGCCTGGCACGTTCCTGCGCAAAGCGTTGAAGGGTGAGCTTCCATTGCTGCAAAAAGCACAGCAGGTGCAGGAGGAGCTCATGATGCTGATGCCGACAGAGGTGGGCGACGAGCCGCTGGCACAGGAGAAATACCTGGTGCGCAATGCGAAGAAAATCGCGCTTATGATTGCCGGCCTGGCAGTGCAAAAGTATGGCAAAGCCCTCGACAAAGAGCAAGAGGTGCTCGTAAATATTGCCGATATCGTCAGCAACGTCTACTCCATGGAGTCTGTTGTGCTGCGTACGGAAAAGGCAATCAAGCGCACCGGTCTGGAGAAGAACCAGCAGAAGCTCTTGTACACGCAGGTGTTCTGCCAGGAAGCCTTCAACGAAATTGAAGCAGACGCGAAGGAAACGCTCATTGCGGTTGAGCATGGCGACACGCTGCGCATGATGCTGTCCGCGCTGCGCAAGTTCACGCGCCACACGCCAATCAACGTGATTCCGAAGAAGCGTGAAATTGCAGCAAAGATTATTGCTGAGGAAAAATACACAGTTTGATGTTGATCGAGCAGCCGGCTGATGCCGGCTGTTTTTGTCGCGCTGCGTGGAACAATAATGGTTCCGCTGAAACAAACCAAAGCGGGGAGGAACAATTCCCATTTTGAAGAGAAGGGCAGTGGAACAAAAAAGTCCGAAAATGGAACAATCTTTTTAAAAAGTGAAACAATCTCCTCAAAAAATGAAACAATTCCTGTCGGAGGTCTATTTGGTTCCTGGCATTCCTGCTTCAAAAAGAAGGAAATGGCCAAAAAGCACAGCAGCGCATCTGTTTCAATCCACAGGTCTGTCTCTGGCATATGGAATTTCAGGAAAAAACTACATGCATCCTTTATATTTGAAAAACACGATTTGTGTTGTATACTGAGTAAGCAGTGAACGACACAGTGTTCACAAGCATCCTGCAGTGTTCGTGATTCCGTTATGCTTGAAACCGTATTATAAATTAGGGATTCTCATATGCTTTGCTGATGCCACGCCTGATACGGTCAGGATCGCAGACAGGCCAAGCTGCGGAACCCCACCTGCGGAGAGCGGGTTATCAAGCATCCTGGAACACGGCATACGGCGGGATATTTTCCTAAACATAATGAACAACAAAAATTACATACCGTGATAGGTGGGGAGCTAGCGGTGCCCTGTACTCGCAATCCGCTTCAGCGAGGCCGAATTCCCTTCTGCGGTATGATGGATGTAAGGTTCGCCTGATAGAAGCGGCGTTGACCTCCGGAGTCCTCGCAACGAATGCCCACGAACCTGGTCAGGCCGGGAACGGAGCAGCCATAAGTGGTGTCATTCGTGTGTCGCAGGGTAGCTCTGGACGAGCTGGCTGGATCAGCAGCACTTATGTCGTCATCACAAGGAAGGGTTCACGGTGTTACTTACAATAAGAATACATTCGTTGTGAAATTGTCCAGCTATGCCGGCTGGCCCACGCCAGGGAGAACCTGCCTTCAGTGGGCCGAACGAGCCGGCTCCGCTTTTCTTATGCCGGTGTGGCGGAATTGGCAGACGCGCACGACTCAAAATCGTGTTCTTACGAGAGTGCCGGTTCGACCCCGGCCATCGGTATTATTAGAAAAATGGGAGTACCCATCATATCTGTTCTTGGGCGCTTCTGCTTCGGCAGGCGCCTTTTTTTCGTGTTCATAGAAATCAGCCAAAAGAAGGAGAAAGAATTACTTGTATTGTAACAAAATTTATATAAATATGTATTTTTATAAATAAATTAAAGCTTTATAATAAAAGTACAGATAGCCCGAATCTAATCTATCTGCCATTCACATCCAGGGGGCAATCATATGAAACAGGCAAAGAAATCAGCAGGTATTATTATGGCCGCTGTCATGGCAACAGCTGTTTTGGGAGGCACGGCTTCTGCGGCACATGGACCGCAAAAGGTACGGGCCTTGGCGCCGGCAGTCAGCACGAAAGTGGATGCAAAGCTGCAGGAAGTGAAAGCGAAACGCGATGCGAAGCTTCGTGAAATCCAGCAGAAAAAAGCGATGCTCGACAGCCAGCTGGCTGGCGTAAAAGCACGCGTAGCGCAAAAGCAGGCTGAAATGAAGGCCAAGCAGGCGGCTATGCAAAGTGCCGCAAAGCAGAGATGGCAGAATGCAAAGCAGCGCCAACAGAAGATGCTGGAGCTTCAGCAGGCGCAAGCAGCACTGCAAAACCAAATTGCATCCCTGCAGCAGCAAATGGCCCAATTGCAAACGGATATCCAAAATCTTCTGCAGCAGAAGACAAGCCTGGAGAACCAACCAGCAGCAACACAGCCAACAACAAACCAACCAGCACAACCGGCAACGCAGCCAGCAACAGACCAACCAGCACAACCGGCAACGCAGCCAACAACAGATCAACCAACACAGCCAGTAACGGATTCGACAACACAGCCGACTGCTGACCAAACTGTTCCCGGCGGACAGTAAATATAGAGAAGGCCTGTAGGGAATTTCTTCAGCATACAGGCCGTATATTGCAGCCTCCCGGATGCCCGGAGGCTGTTTCGTTTGTCGGCATTGTTTCATGGTAAAGGAAGAGAATTGCATCAATATAACGCTGGCACAAGAGTTCAGTATATAATAGGCAGTAAAAACGAGAGGAAGTGCAGTGTATGCCTCACTTGGTCCTTCGGGGAATCACGATAGAAGCCGCAAAAGAAATGAGCCGCAGTCTGGTGGAGGAGCTGGCCGGTATCTGCGAGTGCGGAACGGACAATTTCACGCTGGAGCTCGCGCAATCTGTGTTTGTGTTTGATGGAGCTGAAATCCCGGCGTTTCCGTTGATTGAAGTCAAATGGTTCGAGCGCGGCGTGGAGGTGCGCGACCGCTTTGCCGGTGCAGTGACACGGCATGTTAAGGAAGCGGGTGCACAAGAGGTGGAAGTCATTTTCTACCCATTATCAGAGGAGCAATACTACATAGACGGCATTCGCTGTTCAGAGTAAAAGCCCGGGATTTCCCCGGGCTTTTGTCATGCAAACCGAATCATCAGCTGAATAATCTCTGAGCGGCTGGCAATGCGGACAGGCGGTCCCCATGTGCCAAAGCCGGAGGAGACGACAACATGCATCTTTTCCTTCAGCATATAGCCCCAATCCAGTTCAAACAATCGCTTTGTAATGAGATGGTTTGGCGCAAACTGCCCGCGGTGCGTATGGCCGCACATGAGGACATCCGCACCGGCGGCCGCTGCTTTGTCAAAATGGTACGGCTGGTGGTCCATCAGCAGCACCGGCTTGCTTTTGTCCAAATCAGCGAGCAGGTCTGCCACCGGAAGCCGTCCCGCCTTATCCATGGACTCCGCTGTTTTGTCCTTGCGGCCGGCCACGTAGAAGGAGTCGGCAACCAGCACTGTCTCATCCTGCAGCACCCGGATGCCGATGGAGTTCATCTGCCGGATATACTCCGGAATATGCCCGCCATAATACTCATGGTTGCCAAGAACGGCATATATACCGTAGCGGGATTGCAGCCCCTTCATCACCTGGGCCATCTCCTTTCTGATGAACGGCTCAATAACATCATCAATGACATCGCCCGGCAGCAGAATCAGATCCGGTTTCATCGCGTTCATTGCTTTCACTAAGCGCCCCAAATGCCTGTTTTCCACAATGTTGCCAAGGTGAAGGTCAGAAGCCATCGCCACCCGCAGCTCCTTGAAGTCGCCGCCCGGCTTGTCAATGTGCAGCTCGTAGGTGCGGATAATCGGATTCCAGGCGTTCCAGGAACCGATGCCAAGCAGAAGCGCCAGCACGAGTATCACAAATGTGCCCAGCACAGGCACATAAGTGGTTGTGGGTACACCGGCTGAGTGGAGGCCCCAGGCGATTAAGTCAGCAACCGGCAGGAGGATGAGAGCAAATTCCAGCAGCGCAAAGTAGTACGAGCCGACCCATTGAAAGGCGCGGCCCAGAACGCCCGGCACTATTTTGAAGCGGCCAAACACATAAGAAAGTGATACGATCCAGAATACAATCCAATACATGGCGGCCGGCACCGGCACTTCAAAGAAGGACAGCAGGAAGGAACCATGCCAGCCAATGTACACATTCAATGCCGCAAATATCAACAGCATGAGCAAGAAACGAATGACCATAAGAGTGCGCTCCTTTTGTAGAATAGGTCTATTATAGTACAAGCGCGTGCCAAAGACATAAGAGAACGGCTCTGCCGCTTTGCATTGCGGGATAGATACATCTTTACATACTTTTAAAAGTAATTATTTTTCTTTTTGGAGTAACAAACGGTTGCTTCCGAGCGTATTATCTATTACTATAGGAAGTAAGGAGGGGATGGTAAATGCAGGAAAACATAAGGCTGAATGCAGCGCTGCTGCGAAAGCGGGTGCCGAATTTGACGGCTGCCGCCAAAACAGTCGGGCTGCGGCCGGCGACGGTATCCAATTTGTGCACCGGAAAAATTCCGGTTGGCCGGGCGGAAGTCAGAACCATTGTCGCATTGGCGGAATTGGCGGGCTGTTCACTGGACGAATTAATCCTGAAGGGGGAGAGCATGACCATGCTGGAAACAGGAATTAAAGTCGTGGATTTGTTTGCACCGATGATTCAGGGGGGAACAACGGGGATTGTGGCACGGGCTCAGATTGGGCAGCTTGTGCTGCTGGCGGAGGTGTTTGAACGGCTCCGCAAGCAAGGATACCGGACAGTGCTGCTCGTGCCCCAGCTGGATAAGGCAGTGGTGGAGGAAGTGCGGTCAGTTTCCGATGCCCTCTGCACAAGTATTGATGAGGCATTTGCGGAAGTGAACCTGGCTGCTGACAAGGAGAAGGTTGTGCTTGCCGCAGATCGTGCTTTTGTACTGAACGGCAAGCTGTTTCAGCTGCGTGAGCGCCTGGATGAGGCGGGGATTGCCCCAATCACGACGCTGCTGTTTGACCCGACCGGGGAAGCGGTGGATGAAGAAGATCCGTACGGGCCGCTCGATACGCTTTGGCAGCTGGACGTGGACCTGGCGGCGCGGCGCTTGTACCCCGCAGTGAGCCCGGTGCATTCTGTATCGGCACTGATTGAAAGCGGAATGACAGAGGCGGGGCACATGGCTGTCTGGCAAAAAGCGAAGAAGCTGCTGCGCCGTTACCGGGAAATCCGATCGCTTGTCAATGCCCTTGGCTTCGATAAAATTCCGGAGGCTGATCAGCAAACATACCGCCGCGGCGAGCGGCTGGAGGCATTTTTCTCGCAGCCTTTTTATGTGGCAGAGCCGTTTACGAAGAAAACGGGGGAGAACGTGAATCTGCGGGATGTGCTGCATGGCGTGCAGCGGATTTTGGACGGAGCTGCCGACGGCTGGGAGGTACAGGAGCTTGCGTACATTGGCGGGCTGCCAAGCAAGAGGTAGAGGCAAAGAAAGAGGGACTGCCGCACAGTCCCTCTTGTACTTACTGCTGTACCAGCCTTAAAGCGCGGTAAGCATCCAAATTGCGGTGAATCTGGGCAATATGGCCCTTCAGATGGTCCACATACCCCCCCAGCAGCTCTTCAAGCGTTACCTTGCCCCGTTCCACATGGACGCCGGTACGGTCCCATGCTTCAGCTGGAAGCGCTTCCAAAACAAAGGCGAAGGATTTGCGCAGCAGCTTTATAATCTCCAACGCAAGCTTGTAGTCCTGGTCTTTATAGCTCAATATGCTGGCAAAGGCATCCTGGTCATAGGCTGTCAGCAGCGGATTGTCCTCCGCAAGAATTTTCTTCATGCGCTGTATGCCGATGCTTTCCGCATCCGCCAGATGAATCAGGATTTCATGTACGCTCCATGCTGTTTCAGAAGGTTTAAAGGATAAAATCTCCGGCGACAAGCCTGCCACCGTTTCCACCAAAGACACATAGCCTTTCTTGTACTCTTCCACGAGATTCCGCATTGATAATGCCCCCTTTTTTTCCAGCTTCACCGTATATATTCGGCGGAGAAGGGCGGAATTCCTGTGCACCAGCCGGGAAATCTCCCTCATGCCAAGAGGATAAAAATTTCTCGAAATTTGCAGGATAAAGAAAGGAAACAGCGAATACTGTAAAAGGTTTGTCTGCAGCAGAGATACACATGAAAATTTTGCATGTGTATGCTACAATGATGGCATAGAAGGAAGCAGGTGAAATCATGACAGTACAATTGTATTCTTATCCGAAATGCGGGACATGCCAGAAGGCCAAGAAGTGGCTGGATGCGCATCATGTGTCCCATGAATTCGTACATATTGTGGAAGCGCCGCCTTCTGTCGAGCAGCTTCGAGCCATTTATGAAAGCAGCGGCCTGGAGCTGAAGAAGTTCTTTAACACAAGCGGCATGAAGTACCGTGAGCTTGGCATCAAGGACAAGGTGAAGGACATGACGGAAGACGAGCAGCTGGCGCTTCTGGCATCTGACGGCATGCTGCTGAAGCGTCCGATCGTAACAGACGGCAGCAAGGTGACACTCGGCTTTAACGAGGAGCAGTTTGCACAAACGTGGCTGTAGTACCGATAAGGTATTTACATAGTATACAATCATGGAGGGGACAGAAATGAGTATTCCAAAGGAATTGCGTTATTCAGAGGAGCATGAGTGGGTAAAAGCAGAGGGCAGCCGTATCGTAATCGGCATCACAGATTTCGCGCAGCATGAGCTGGGCGACATCGTATTCGTGGAGCTTCCGGAAATCGGCGCGGAGCTGAAGGCAAACGAGCCATTCGGCAGCGTGGAATCTGTTAAGACAGTATCCGAGCTGTATGCACCGATCAGCGGCAAGGTAGTGGAAGTAAACGGCGACCTTGGCGACAGCCCGGAGTTGGTGAATGAGTCTCCTTACGAAAAGGCTTGGATGGTTGTAATTGAAGCCTCCGACCTGAGTGAAGTGGACAGCCTGATGACGGCTGAGCAATATGCTGAGATGACAAATCAAGACTGATGCCAGAGAAGGTTCTCCTGCCGGGAAGTCCGTGCAGGATGGGCCTTCTTTTTTCTGTGAAAGGCCATGCTTCCACAGTGGTTCTGAACCTCCCTTCGGTGAGCTGAACGAGCCGGTTCCGCTTTTCGTGATGTCCAGCTCCAGCAGCCAGCCATCTGCCAGGGAAGAACCTGGCCAGACAAAGGCAAGGAGCGCCTTTGCGTGCCAGAACCGTTCCCTTCGGATGGCTAATCGGGCTGCTTCCGCTTTTCGTGATGTCCAGCTGCACCGGCTAGCTCACTGCCAGGGAGAACCTGCCCGCATAACAGGCAAAAAGCGCCTGTTAGCGGCCAGAACCTCCCTTCGGTGAGCTGAACGAGCCGGTTCCGCTTTTCGTGGCAAAATGGTATATTATGCAAACGAGAAAAACAGGAAACAACAAGGGAATAAGGAATATACTATATACTAAGGTTGTATCATAGTCTAACTTAGTCGGGTGATGCACAATGATGGAACATGAGAAGGTCATAATTGTCGAAGGAAGATCCGACAAGAAGAAAATTGAGTCACTGATTAAGGAACCAGTGGAGATTGTCTGCACAAACGGCACCATCAGTCTTTCCAGGATGGACGAATTCATTGAACAGTTTTATGATAAGGATGTGTATATTCTCGTTGATGCGGATGCTGCGGGAGAAAAGTTGCGCCGGCAGCTGCAGCGCGAATTTCCGCAGGCCGAGCACTTGTATATTGACCGTGCGTACCGGGAAGTGGCAACCGCGCCCACGCAGCATTTGGCAGCCATTCTGCTCAGCGCGCACATCGATGTCAATGCAGATTACTTACGATAGGACTGAATGGGATGAAGGAGTGGACAGGAGACGAGGTCTCCCGGAGAATCGCAGCCGAGGAACGAGTCATTGTGTATTTGTACACGCCGCTGTGCGGGACATGTCAGCTTGCGAAGAAAATGATGGTGGTCGCTGAAGCCGCACTTGGCATGGAAGTCGGCATGACAGATTTGAACTATGCGCCCAAGCTGGCGTTGCAATATGAAGTGGAAAGTGTTCCCTGCCTGCTTATCTTCCGGAACGGAGAAGTGGCCAAGCGGGTATACGCGTTCCAATCCGTGGAGCATGTGTATCATGCGCTGAAGGATGCTTAAGAGGAGGCCGGATTGGCCTCTTTTTTTGCTGTAGGAATGAATGAACAGTTCTGCGGAACAGGGGACGCATGAAACAATCCCTGTCTAAGGCTTGTTTCCATTCTGCCTTGTATGGGAGGAACAGACGGAAAGTGCCCCTCTGTGAACAAAGGGGCGCCTTTTGTTATAGCGTAATGGCTTGAAAGTCCCGTTTATATGGCGCCAGCAGGTCCCAGCGGAACTCTACGCCGGTTCCCGGTGTATCAGGGGCCACTGCACGCCCATTTTCAATGACGAGCGGCCGCGTGGTGTAGCGGTCAATCGGGAAGCTGTGCACTTCTAAATAAGAGGCATGCGGCATGGCTGACATGAGACTGACGTGCAGCTCCTGCATCCCGTGGGTGCAGACAGGGAGATTGTGGGCAAAAGCAAGATTCGCCACCTTCAGCCAGCCCGTGATGCCGCCGATGTTAGAGGCGTCCGGCTGCGGAAAATCAATATTGCCACGGGAAATCATGTTTTGGAACTCGTAGATGGTATGCAGGTTTTCCCCGGCGGCGATGGCCAATCCACCTTCCTTGGAAATCCGGCCATAGCCGTGATAATCATCCGGAATAGTTGGTTCCTCAAGCCAAAGGACATTATATTCCCGCAGCTGTTTAGCTGCCTTAATGGCAGTCTCGAGCGACCATTTCATGTTGGCGTCAACCATGAACACCACGTCTGGACCAATCAGCTCGCGCACAGCCGCGACACGTTCCATATCTTCCTCCAGCGTTTCCTGGCCAAGCTTGATTTTGACTGCTTGAAAGCCTGCATCCAAGTAGCCTTGCACGTTACGCAGCAGCTTTTCCTGAGAGAAGTTAAGATCAATTGCGCCCGCATAGCACTTGGTGCTATTGCTGGCGCCGCCAAGCAGCTTCCACAGGGGCTCGCCTGCTTTTTTCGCCCGTAAATCCCAGAGGGCAATGTCGATGGCAGAAATGGCAAAGGAGGCAATGCCGCCCCGGCCGACATAATGAATCTTCCAATTCATATCCTCCCACAGCTTCTCCACACAAGAAGCATCTTTGCCCAGCAAAAACGGCTTTAGGTCATGCTCAATCATGGCACAAACCGCCCGGCCGCCAACACCCCCTGTATAGGTGTAGCCTACTCCCTCCGAGCCGTCAGATACTTTGATTTTTACAATGGGCAGCTCAAAATGGGTATGTATCCCGTGCTTCGCGTCTCCCAGCTCTTCCTCCAGCGGAATCTGATAATACTCAGTTACCACGTCTATAATTGTCCTCACAGCCGCCATCTCCCTTACAGTGGTTTATATAGCACGCCCCTGGCCGGCAGCCAGGGACACGTACTTGATCATGTTAATAAAAGTTGATGCTGTCCCGCATAGCAGGCACAAAGCCAAGGCGGGTGGATACATGGTTGTTTGCATGCTTGAGGGATTGAATGATTTGCTCCTGTTTGGCAAGCATCCGGTCCGTTGGTCCAGCGACACTAATCGCAGCAACCGCATGGCCGGTGTAGTTGAAAATCGGAACAGCAAAGCAGGTCAGCCCTTCCTCCACCTCTTCATCATCCATGGCAAAGCCGCGTTGCCTCACTAGAGAAAGCTCTTCGAAATAGCGTTGCTTATCCGTGATGGTATGCTCAGTGAACTTTGGCATCCCTTTCTCTGTCAGCACACGGTCTACTTCTTCAATATGAAAATTGGACACGATGGCCTTTCCAAGCGAGGTACAGTGTACAGGCTTTCGTGTCCCGAGTTGGGCATTTGTGGTGACAGCCTGCTTGCCTTCCGCCTTGTACACATACACGATTTCGCCATTGTTGTACACCGCAAGAAAAGCAGTTTCATTCAAATCATGGGCCAGCTGCTTTAAATGCGGTGCAGCAATATCGACAATGTTCCAGTTCGTCAATCCGGACATTCCTACTTCAATCGCTTTAATGCCAATATCATATTTTTCAGTGGATTCTATTTGCTCGACAAAGTGGCGGTTTTTCAATGCTTCTAAAATGCGGTGGGTGGTGCTTTTTGCCAACCCGAGCTCTTCGGCAATTTCACCCACTCCAACTGCCCCCTGTCTGGAGGCAATCAGCTCTAAAATGAGTAAAGCACGCTCTACTGCAGAGCTCGATTGAGCTGCATTATTTTTTTCCAAGTCTTTTTTCATGAGAAACCATCTCGCTTCCTTTCAGGAATAGCATGAATAACGGAACAATGTTCCTTTAATCTAATATTAGTTCCGTTTTCGGTGCTAGTCAACTAAATATTCTGACTATTTTTTACAGAGGTTTCAATATTGGAATGATTTTGGGAGAGGTGCAGAAGCCAAAGGTAAATGTAATTATTTTTTATATTTTCTGAATTTTATAGTTGACCATACCGAAAAATGGAAGTATTATGAGTTCAGCGGAACAATGTTCCTTTATTTTTGGGTAAATCAAAAAAAGTGAAAGGTAGTTCCGTATTAGGGATGTCATTGCTCATGCAAAGGGACATGGTCTAAGCTGCAAGTAAGCGTTCACATTCACCGGGAGTACATAAGAGATTACTAGAACAGAAGAATGCTGCTGAGAAGCCGGTGACCAGATGTTTGTAATGTTAGCTTCATACATTCATTTTAGAGGAGGAACAAACATGTCAGATCTTCGTTTAGCTGGAAAGGTTGCTTTAGTAACAGGCGGGGGCCAAGGAATCGGCCGGGCTATTTGCTTGCGTCTTGCAAGTGATGGTGCTGATGTCGCAATTGCTGACTTGAATTTGGAGTCTGCTCAAGGCGTGGCAAGGGAAGTGGAAGAATTGGGCCGCCGGGCATTTGCCATGCAGGTGGATGTTCGCAGCAAGGAGGCTGTACGCAATAGTGTGCATCAGGTTGTTGCTGAGCTCGGCTCAATCGACATTCTTGTAAACAATGCCGGCGTTGGCTTATTTAATGGAATCTTTGAAATTGATGAGCAAGAATTGGATTTGCAATATGAAGTAAACGTAAAGGGCTTGTTCTTTGCCATGCAGGCGGCAGCCGAGTACATGGTGAAAAATAATTCCGGCAAAATTATTAATCTTGCCTCTCAAGCAGGCCGCCGCGGCGAGCCATTTGCCTTGTCCTACTGCATGAGCAAGGCTGCAGTCATCAGCATGACACAGTCTGCCGCAATGGCGCTTGCTCCGCACAAGATAAATGTAAACGCTGTCGCACCGGGTGTTGTTGATACGCCGTTCTGGGAAAAGGTAGATAAAATTTTTGCCAGATTACAAAATCTTCCAGAGGGTGAACCGCGCCGCCGCGCAGTCGAAGCAATTCCGCTCGGCCGCATTGAGCAGCCGGAGGACGTGGCAAACGTCGTTTCCTTCCTGGCAGGGCCGGATTCCAACTATATGACGGGTCAAACGGTAAACGTTGACGGCGGAAACGTCCTAAGCTAAGATTATCATCCTTTAGAAATGGAGACCAGCTAAAATGACGAGGAAAGTAATTGTAATAACAGACTGTGACCATCCGTCGGTGGCCATCGAACGGGAAGTACTTGAGGGAATGGGCTTTACAGTCGTGTTAGAGCAGTGCCGTACAGAAGAAGACGTGATTGCCAAATGCCAGGAGGCATATGGCCTCATCAATCAGTATGCGCCGCTGACAAAGCGGGTGCTTTCCTCGCTTCCGAATTGCCAGGTTGTCGTTCGTTACGGCGTTGGTGTGGACAATGTGGACTTGAATGCTGCTTCTGAAGCCGGCATTCAGGTCTGCAATGTACCTGATTACGGAGTCGAGGAAGTATCTGATCATGCGCTGGCACTTATTTTTGCCCTGAAGAGAAAGATAAATCTGCTGTCTAACGATGTAAAACAAAATAACTGGGATTTCCAAATCTGCCGCCCCATCCGCCGTTTGCGGGATTTAACGCTTGGTGTTGTTGGTCTTGGCCGCATCGGCCAGGCAACAGCGAGAAAAGCAAAAGGCCTTGGCTGGAATGTGATCAGCTATGACCGCAATGAAAAACGTACAATGGCAGGTGTGCAATCCGTAACCTTTAACGAACTGCTGGAAACAGCAGACATCATCTCCGTTCACGTACCTCTCTCAACAGACACACATCATTTGTTCAGTCAAGAAGCATTCCGCCGAATGAAGCGCGGCGCCATTATTGTAAATACAGCCCGCGGTCCCATTATCAATGAACGGGCCTTGGAAGAAGCCATCCACACTAATCAAATTGCAGGAGCTGCGTTGGATGTGATGGAGCAGGAGCCGCCGCAGCCGAATCATCCATTATTCAGGTTTGATAATGTCATTATTACACCTCATGCTGCCTGGTATTCAGAAGAGGCTTCGTTTGATCTAAAACGAAAGGCTGCGGAGGAAGCAGGCCGAGTCGTGCTCGGGGAAGCGCCCTATAACCCGGTAAACGAACTCCAAGGGATTGGGGGCACTCCCCGATGAATGATATGAAAGCGGTTATATATGAAGGAACACGTCAGGTGGCAACAAGAGAGGTGCCGCTTCCGAAAGGAAAGGAAGGTTGGTCTCTCATCAAGGTAGACTTCTGCGGGGTATGCGGCACAGATTTGAACATTTTTGCCGGAAGCCATCCGCGCGCTAAGGAAGCTCTTATTATTGGACATGAGTTTGCCGGCACGGTGGTGGAGCATCCTGACCTTCCCGCCGGAACAGCAGTTACCGTCAGGCCGCTCTTGTTCTGCGGGACCTGTGAGCCGTGCCAGGATGGAAATTCGCATGTGTGCGAGTCGCTTGGCTTGCTTGGCATTGATCGGCCTGGGGGGATGGCTGAGTATGTGCTGGCTCCGGCGGATGAGGTGTACCCGCTGCCGCCAGGCATGTCCATGAAGCGAGGTGCGTTAATTGAACCTTTTGCGGTCGCAGTGCATGCAGTGCGGGAATCCGCTTTTAAGCCGGGAGATGCTGTAACCGTTTTCGGTGCTGGTCCGATTGGCTTGTGCGTGGCGGTTACGCTGAAGCTGTTCGGGGCCACCGATGTGGCTGTGGTGGAAGTGCAGCCGTTCCGGAAGGAGATTGCTGCTGCCCTGGGCTTTACCGTCATTGATCCGTCACAGCCGGATGCAGTCATTCCGCAGCGGCCGGTCGTATATGACTGCGCGGCCCATCCTTCAGTAGCCAAACAGCTGGTGCAGGTTACAGCCATTAAGGGACAAATTGTACTGGTCGGCACCTACAAGTATCCAACAGAACTGGACTTGCAAAACATTACATTTAAAGAATTGTCTGTAAAGGGAACCCGCGTATATACAAGGAAAGACTATGAAATTGCGGCGGCATTGCTTTCCAGTGACTTTGAGTTTGAAAGAATGATTACGCATGAATACCCGGCTGACCAAGCAGCGGAAGCATTTGAACTGCTGGCGGCCGGCGGAGACAGCGTGAAAGTTCTTATCACACTATAAAACAACCAAATATCTAGAGGAGGGGTTTGTTTGAAGCGGTACCGTATTCTTACAGCATTTTTATCTATTCTAGTTCTGTTCCTGGCGGCGTGCTCCAGTGGTTCAACGACTACGAGCTCAAATGCCGGCACAGGCACAAGCAGCGAAAAGAAGAGCAGCAAGGAGATTGTCGTGGGCTGGTCCCAAATGGAGAACAACAATCCATGGCGTATTGCAGAGACAAAGAGCATTCGTGACGAAGCAAAGAAACGCGGCATTAAGATGGTGTACTCCGATGCCCAAGGCGACACTGCGAAGCAAGTGTCTGACGTCGAAGACATGGTAGCGCAGAAGGTGGATTATATCGTTTTGGCACCGCGTGAATTCGAAGGCTTGGCGCCGGCTCTTGCTGCTGCCAAGAAAGCGGGCATTCCGGTTATCCTCGTAGACCGTAAAGCAAAAGGTACAGTTGGCGAAGACTATGTAACATTCCTGGGCTCCAACTTCATCCAACAGGGTGAGAGAGCTGCTGACTGGCTTATGCAAGCCATGGGCAACAAGGGCAATGTAGTAGAACTGACAGGCACATCCGGTTCCTCTGTAGCAATGGACCGCCAGAAGGGCTTTACGGACCGCTTAAAGGCAAAAGCACCTGACATGAAAATCATTGCTTCTCAAACTGGTGACTTTGCCCGTGCAAACGGCCAGAAGGTGATGGAGAACCTGCTGCAGTCCTACGGCGACAAGATCAATGCCGTATATGCTCATAACGATGAAATGGCAATCGGTGCAATCAATGCAATCAAGGCTGCCGGCAAGGTTCCTGGAAAGGACATTACCATCGTATCCGTTGACGGAACCAAGGATGCTTTGAAGGCCATCATTAACAGTGAGATGGGTGCTACGGTGGAAAGCTCTCCATTCTTCGGGCCTCGTGTATTTGATGTAATCGAGAAGCTGCAGAAGAAGGAAAGCGTTCCGACTGAAATTATCATTGAAGACCGTTTCTTTGATAAAAACAATGCGAAGGAATTTGTTGACCAAGCTTATTAATCTATGAAATTGTGCGCCGTCCCCGCCACGCGGGGGCGGCCATAAGAGAAAGGGGGAAGCGGGTTGGGGACAGAACAACTGCTGCAGATGACCGGTATCGTGAAAACCTTCCCTGGTGTCAAAGCGTTGAAGAGTGTGGAACTGAATATCCGCAAAGGCGAGGTTCATGCACTTATGGGGGAGAACGGCGCAGGCAAGTCTACGCTTATTAAGATTCTGACTGGTGTATATCACCACGATGAAGGAACAATCGTGCTGGACGGAGAGAATGTTCATTTCAAGGCGCCGATTGAAGCGCAGCATAAGGGCATCAGTACGATTTATCAGGAAGTCAGCTTAATTCCGTACCTAAGTGTGACGGAGAACATTTTTATCGGCCGTGAGCCTGTAACACGATTTGGCACCATTGATTGGAAAAAAGCCCATGAAGCAGCTGAACAGGTCCTGTTCGATATGGGAATCTCCATTGATGTAAAGCAGCCTGTTCATACATATAGCACCGCCATCCAGCAAATGGTGTCCATTGCGCGCGCTGTGTCCATGAAAGCAAAGCTTGTGGTCATGGATGAGCCAACCTCCTCCTTGGACGACAAAGAGGTGGAGGTATTGTTCGAAGTCATCAATAAGCTGAAGCGTGACGGAGTCGCCATCATTTTTGTAAGCCACCGTTTGGATGAGATTTACACCGTATGCGACCGGATTACTGTGCTGCGTGACGGTTCTTACGTAGGGACATGGCCTATCCAGGAGCTGTCGCAAAACCAGCTGATTGCCTATATGATCGGAAAAAGCGAGAAGGAAGCAGCCGAGCTGACGAAAATGAAGGAGACTGTCGACAAATCCGGCGGCAAGGTTATGGTTCAGCTGAAGGGTGTGAAGCAGGGAAACCGTGTGGCGGATGTCAGCTTTGAGCTGTATGAGGGTGAGGTGCTTGGCCTAGCAGGCCTGCTTGGCTCCGGCCGTACAGAAACAGCCAAGACAATTGCCGGGGTTACCCAGCCTGACGAGGGAACCATTTCCTACAGATCCCAGCCAGTCCGCTTTGCCTCCCCGAGTGAAGCAATTGCTGCCGGTATTGCGATTTGTACGGAAAACCGAAAAGCAGAGGGAATCATTCCGAACATGTCCGTACGAGAGAACATCACCCTGGCGAGCCTGAAGCAGTTCTCCAGATTTGGCTTTGTATCACGGCAAAAGCAGGATAAGGTCGTAAATGAATTTGTAAAGCGCATGGGCATTAAGACGCCAAATGTGGACCAAAAAATTAAAAATCTGAGCGGCGGCAATCAGCAGAAGGTGCTGCTGGCGCGCTGGCTGGCAATGAATCCAAGCGTATTAATTCTTGATGAGCCGACAAGGGGGATCGATGTTGGCGCCAAGTCCGAAATTCACACCTTAATCAGTGAACTGTCGCAGCAGGGGCTCAGCATTCTCTTAATCTCTTCGGAATTTGACGAACTGATTCATAATTCTGATCGTGTGCTTGTCCTCCGGGAAGGGGAGAAGATTGGCGAACTGACTGGCAACCAGCGTACGCAGGACAATATTATGAGAGTCATTGCCGAGCACAGCAGCCACTCGGAGCTGAGAGGAGGGGAAAGTCATGCAAGAGGTTAATGTAAAGCCGCAGGAGGTAAAGGTGCAAGCAATGCCGCTTGGGCCGATCATCCGGCGTTATGCTCTTCCCGTTGTCATTCTGGTGCTGATTGTTTTAAACAGTATCATTACAAATAACTTTTTTGCGACAGAAACCTTGTGGAACATTTTGCTGCATGTATCTACAACAGCACTGGTTGCCACAGGGATGACACTTGTTATTGCCACGGGCGGCATTGACCTGTCAGTCGGAGCTGTTATGGCGCTGGCTGCCGTTGTTTCCACCTTTCTATTAAATCAAAACATTATCATTACTATTATCACAACACTTGCGATCTGCGCCTGCATCGGTTTATTCAACGGTCTTATTGTTTCTTATGTAGGAGTACAGCCCATTATCATTACGCTGGCAGTGATGATTGCCGGCCGCGGGGTGGCGCAAATCCTGACGGATGGGTACCTTGTTTCCTTCAACAATCCGGCCTTTGAAGCGATTGGCAAGGCTAAGGTTGCTTCCATTCCAGTTCCGGTCATCTTCATGTTTGCCGCTGCGGTGCTTGTGTATATCGTCGTCCGCTACATGACCTTCGGGCGCTATGTAGAAGCGATTGGCGACAATGAACAGGCAGCGCACTTAGCTGGTGTGAAGGTTAAGAGAATCAAGATTGCTGTATATATGCTGTCGGCTGCCTTTGCTGCTTTGGCAGGCATGATTGAGACTGCCCGCCTGGCGGCTGCGGATGCGACACGGATCGGAGAACTGATTGAGATGGATGCCATTGCTGCTGTTGTCGTCGGCGGCACCTTGATGACAGGCGGCAAGCCAAAAATCTGGGGCACCATTCTCGGTGCCATTCTGATGGGGATTATTACTGCCACCTTCAATATGAATAACATTCCGTATTCCTACTCGCTTGTTATTAAAGCCGCCATCATTGTCGGCGCCATTTACTTGCAGCGCGAGAACAAATAACAGGGAGGTGCTGAGGTTTGAAAGCTGTTGCACAGCCTACGGGCAAGCTTTTGAAAAATCCGGGTGCGTTCTGGCAAAAGCAAGGCGCGCTTGTTGCTCTCGTTTTACTGATTATCTTCGCTTCTATCCGGTATGAAACATTCCTGGCGCCGGTGAACATTTTGAACATCCTGAAGCAGAACAGCATGATTGGCATGGTGGCGCTCGGCATGACCTTTGTCATCCTGCTGAAGGGGATTGATCTTTCAGTCGGATCGCTGCTGGCCTTTGGCGGCATCATGGCAGCAACGCTGTCGCCATACGGCATTGCTGTTGCTGTCGTCGTTCCTATTGTCCTTACCACCCTGCTTGGCTGCCTCAATGGCGTGATCATTGCCAAGCTGCGGATGGAACCCTTTATCGTCACACTTGCAATGATGATCGGGGTTCGCGGCTTCATTTACGCTTTTACAAAGGAAAAAACGGTTTCGGTGGACGGCCGCTATCAGCAGTTTTTTATTGATCTCGGCAATGGAGCCTTCATTGGCATCCCGAATCCGGTCTGGATTTTCTTCATTACATTAGCAGTCCTTTCTTTCGTGCTTCATCAAACGAAGTTCGGAAGAAATGTTTATGCCATAGGTGGTAACGAGGATGCAACGAGGCTTATGGGGATCCGGGTGGACCGTATGAAAATTATGGTATATGCGTTAAGTGGTGCGCTCGCAGGCTTCACAGGCATTATCCTGATGGGGCGTCTTGGCGGGGCAGCCCAGCCGGTGGCGGGAGACGCCTGGGAGCTGGATGCCATCGCGGCAGTCGTCATCGGCGGTACGCTGTTGACCGGCGGGCGCGGCGGTGTGTTCGGCACCTTTGTAGGGGTTATGCTCCTGGGTGTCGTGCTTAACGTCATCAACCTGCAAGGTACACTGGATTCTTGGTGGCAGCCGGTCATCCGCGGTGCATTCTTAATTATCATCGTCATTATTCAGGCACAGCTGCAAAAGCAGCAAAATTCCGGAAATAAAGGGAGGAAGCAAGAATGACAACGAAACTCAGTGTAGGAAAAATGATTATTAATGGCAAGCCGCGCGATTCCCGCGATGGCCAATTTGGAGATGTGCTGAACCCGACAACAAATGAAGTATTGGACCGTGTGCCGCTGGCTACTGCGGAGGATGTGGAGGAGGCTTTGGATGTAGCCCGTGCAGGCTTCAGAGTCTGGGCGAATACTCCTACACACGAACGCTATGACATTTTGGTGCGCTTTGCCGGCCTTCTGGAAAAGCATAAGAGCGAACTGGCGGAGATTCTGACGCTGGAAAACGGCAAGCCGTATTTTCAGTCCGAGGCGGAAGTGGAAACAGGTGTGCGCCTGTTCAAGGGCTTTGCCGAGAAATCTAAGAGCCTTTACGGAATTACAGCACCGTTGGATGCGCAAGCAGGCCTGGAAAAGGATATCTTCATGACACGCCGTGAACCAATTGGAGTCATGGGAGCCATTCTGCCGTTCAACTTCCCGATTGACCTGTTCTCCCACAAGGTGGCACCAGCATTGGCAGCCGGCAACGCTGTTGTAGTGAAGCCTGCCATGGAAGCGCCGCTGACAATTATCCGCATCGTCGAATTGCTGCATGAAGCTGGTGTGCCGGGCAGTGTCATGCAGGTTGTGACCGGCCGCGGTTCTGTTGTAGGGGAAATTCTGGCCAGCAGCCCGAAGGTGAATATCGTGAGCATGACAGGTGATACTCAGACAGGCATCCGCGTTGCCCAAAATGCGGCAAAGCATCTCTCCCGCACATTCCTGGAGCTTGGCGGCAACGATGCACTCGTTGTCTTTGATGATGCTGACATCGACGAAGCAGTGGAGCATGCGGCATTCGGCCGGACATGGGCGAACGGACAGTGCTGCTGCGCCAACAAGCGCATGATTGTACAGCGGAGTATTCTGGATGAATTTACCCATAAGCTCATTCTGAAGCTGAAGGAGTACACTGTCGGCAACCCAATGGATCCAAGCACGAAGGTTGGACCGCTGATCAGCGAAAAGGCAGCAAAGACTGTAAAAGAACAGATAGACTTTACAGTAGGGCAAGGCGCGGAAATTTTGTTTGGCGGCGAGCGTCTGGACAACTGCTTCCTGACCCCGACCATTCTTGGCAATGTCAGCAAGCACACAGACGTTGCCCGCGACTTGGAGATTTTCGGGCCAGTGCTGCCGGTCATTGCTTTCAGTGATGACAACGAGGCAATTGAAATTGCGAATAATTCCATCTATGGACTGAGCGGTTCTGTTTTCACCAAGGACATTCGCCGGGCGTTGAATGCAGCTTATAAGATGGAAACAGGCCAGGTTGCCATCAATGGTACAGGACTGTATCGTCCGGATGTATCCCAATTCGGAGGTTATAAGCAAAGCGGTCTGGGCCGTGAAGGACTGTCGGTAACACTGGAAGAAATGACACAGGTGAAAAACATTGCGCTGCGCAATGTGCTGTATTAATTATAAGCGTGTATAACAAGAGGACTGACTCGGGTGGCGGATGCCCTACAGGGTCAGTCCTTTTTCTGAAGAAGGGAGAGGAGCAGATGCACGAGGTTGTTACAGTCGGCGAGACCATGGTGCTCCTGACAGCGCCTGAGCATTATGGAAAGCTTAAACAAGCGCCTGTGCTGCAAAAGCAGATTGGAGGAGCAGAGAGCAACGTCATGGTTGCACTGGCGAGGCTTGGCCATCATACCGCTTGGATCAGCCGGGTGGGAGCGGATCCATTTGGAGAAGAAATCATGTACCGCCTGCGTGGGGAAGGGGTGGACACACGCCATGTTTTGGTGGATGCGCAGCACCGGACGGGCATGATGCTGAAGCAGCGGCAGCAGGGAAGCGACCCCCATGTCTTCTATTATCGGCAGCATTCTGCAGCTTCGCATTTACATCCGTCAGATTTGCCGGAAAAAGTCATTGCCTCCGCCCGTATTTTGCATGTGACCGGCATTATGCCGGCGCTGAGCCAGTCATGCAGGGATACTGTGTTTGCGGCAGTGGGCCTTGCCAAGCAGCATGGTGTGAAGGTGAGTGTGGATCCGAACCTTCGCCTGAAGCTTTGGAGCATTGAGGAAGCAAGACCGGTTCTGTTGGAGCTGATTCGGCAGGCGGATTACTTTTTCCCAGGAGTGGAGGAAGCCCGGCTGCTGCTGGAGGAGCCGGACTGCGCTGTTGATGATCTCATTGCCCGCTTTCTTGAAATGGGTGCAGGGCGGGTCATTATGAAGCTTGGTTCGGAAGGCTCCATTACAGCCGATGCCGCCAGTGCTTCTTTGGTAACGGGCATACAAGTAACGGAAGTGGACTCTGTAGGGGCCGGGGACGGCTTCTGTGCGGGGTATTTGTCGGGAGTACTGCGAGGGCTGCCGCCGCAGGAGTGCGCCCGCCGCGCCAATATTGTCGGGGCCTTGGCCGTAACCGATCCGAGTGACTATGGCGGCTATCCGACAGAAGAAGAACTGAATGCAAGCTTGCAGCGAAGCAAGCTCACAAGGTAGGGGGAGAAGGATGAAAAGCATGCAGACATTACAGCAGATGATCAGGGAAAAGGTGATTGCGGTCATTCGCACGGATTCAGCCGGAGCAGCCCTTCAGGCAGCTGAAGCTGCGTACGAGGGAGGAATCCGGCTGCTGGAGATTACGTTAACTACACCAGGCGCCCTGCAGATCATCGCCGATTTGAAGCGTAAGTACGGTGCGGCAGCTGTGGTGGGCGCCGGAACAGTGATGGACGCTGTCAGTGCCCGCCTGGCAATCGACAGCGGTGCAGATTTCCTCGTCAGCCCGCACCTGGATGCAGAAGTTATTCAGATGGCTCATCTGCATCAGGTACCCATCATTCCAGGGACAGCCACGCTGAAGGATGCAGTGGAGGCCTTGAAGCTTGGCTGCGGCGTCATCAAGCTGTTCCCAGCCAATCTGCTCGGCCCTCAGGCCATTCGCGCTTTTAAAGGTCCTCTTCCGCAGGCGCATTTCATTCCGACCGGGGGCGTAAACGCTGAAACCATTTCTGACTGGTTAGCAGCCGGGGCAGTTGCAGTCGGAACGGGCAGTGAACTGACGAAGGAAGCGCTGCAAACAGGAGATTTCACAAAAGTGACAGCTTACGCCCGAAAGCTGGTACATGCTGCTCACAATCAACCGACAGTCCAATAAGGGGGAGTAAGGATGCACTTATTTGATTTGCATGGAAAAGTAGCTATCGTCACCGGAGGCAATCGCGGCTTGGGCGGGGCCATGGCGTATGGGTTGGCAGAAGCGGGGGCGGATATTGCAATTGTACAGCGCTCTGCCGAGGAGACAGAGGTGGCTGCAAGGATTCGCGGACTGGGCCGGAGATGCGAGACATTCTCCTATGACCTTGCACAGATAGAAAGCATCCCGAAGCTGGCGGCAGATGTGAAGGAACGCTTTGGCCGCATGGATATCCTTGTGAACAATGCGGGGGTGCAGCGCCGTTCGCCAGCCGCGGATTTCTCCGAGGAGGATTGGGACTTCGTTATGCAGGTAAATGCCAAGTCAGTATTCTTTTTATGTCAAACCATCGGGCGGGAAATGCTGCAGCAGGGCCGTGGGAAAATTATCAATGTGGCTTCACTTCTTTCCTTTCAGGGCGGCTATACTGTGCCGGCTTATGCAGCCAGTAAAGGAGCAGTTGCGCAGTTTACAAAATCACTGTCCAATGAATGGGCAGGCCGCGGAGTAAATGTCAATGCTGTGGCCCCTGGTTATATGGCAACGGAAATGAACACCGCCCTGCTGGTCGATGAAGTGCGTAACAGCCAGATTCTGCAGCGTATTCCGGCAGGCCGCTGGGGAAAACCGGAGGATATGGCCGGCGCGGTCATCTTCTTGGCTTCGGAAGCCTCCAACTATGTGAACGGTGAAATTATTACCATAGATGGCGGATGGATGGGCCGCTGATCTCGACATATTCCCCGAGAAATAAGCGGGAAACTGTCGAGCGATTCTACAAGGACTCTCAGGGCAAGAGGTGGAAATAAGTAACAAAAGACTGTCTGGGAGTGGTACCATGATTTCATTGCTGCAATCATTCGCTATGCATGCGCAGGGCCAAGAGCATTTAAAGCCGCTGCTGCCAAAGCAAGAAAGGGCTGTCAGCTTTCGGTTCGGCGGGGAAAGCTGCACAATTCGTCTGTCACAGCAAGGCATTACGGTAAGTGAGGGAGAAGAAAGCGTGGAGGTTGTGACGGTGCAGCAGGAGGAGGACCTTCAGAAGCTGCTGGCCGGAGCTGTGCGCATGCAGCCGCTGCTGCGGCGCAAGGGCATGGTGTATACAGGGACATATCGGACATTGCTGCTGCTGGAATCGCTGTTTTATGTAAGCCAGCCGCTGGAGCAGGGAGCCTGAAGAGGGCTCCTTTTTCATTTTAATATTGAATGCGATTACATAATTCTATCCATAAATTACTATACTGAAAAACTCGAATTTTGTAGAAAATAATCGGAATCTTTGTTGACATAGTCATAACAGATTGATAGAATGACAATCATGTGATGCGGAAATGCTATCGTGCACATAATAAGATGCTAAAAACAACTTCGGTTTAAATAGTATTCTCTTATCAAGAGAGGTGGAGGGACTGAGCCCTGTGAAGCCCGGCAACCGTCAGCACTTGCTGAAATGGTGCCAATTCCTGCAAAGCAATGCTTTGAGAGATGAGGGAAAGGACATTGATTGATAATGCCTTTCTGCTTGCTCATAAGCAGAGAGGCTTTTTTTGTGAAAATTGGAAGAGGGGGGACAGAACGTTGATTCGTCTGGAACAAGTACAGAAGATTTATCGAGCGAAGAGTGGGAACGTGACTGCTGTCCAGGATGCGAACCTGGACATTCAGCAGGGCGAGATTTTTGGAATCATTGGCTATAGCGGTGCGGGAAAAAGCTCTTTGATCCGCATGCTGAACCAATTGGAAAAGCCGACATCCGGTAAAATTACAGTGGCTGGACGACTGATTTCCGCGATTCGGGGACGCGAGCTTCGGGAAGCGCGCCAGGAAATTGGAATGATTTTTCAGCACTTTAACCTGCTTTGGTCCCGCACAGTCCGTGAGAATATTGCTTTCCCATTGGAGATTGCGGGTGTTTCCAAAGAACAGCGCGAGAAGCGCGTAGAGGAGCTGTTGGGCCTTGTTGGCCTGGAGGGACGCGGCGATGCGTACCCATCTCAGCTGAGCGGCGGACAGAAGCAGCGTGTCGGCATTGCCCGGGCGCTGGCAAACAATCCGAAGGTTTTGCTTTGTGATGAAGCAACCTCTGCTTTGGACCCGGAGACAACGGATCAAATCCTGGATTTGCTATTGGACATCAATAAGCGCCTTGGTTTGACCATTGTCCTGATCACACATGAAATGCATGTGATTCAAAAAATTTGTAACCGCGTTGCAGTGATGGAAAAAGGACACATTGTGGAAATGGGCGATGTGCTTGAGGTGTTCCGCCATCCGCAGCAGCCAATTACAAAGCGTTTTGTCAAGCAAATTACAGATTCGGAAGATACAAATGAAGCAATCGACCATCTTGTTGCAAAATATCCAACTGGAAAAGTGATTCGTCTGAAGTTTGTCGGCGAAGCGGTTGAACAGCCAATCTTGAGCGGGCTGATGCAAAGCAGCAAGGTGCAGGCAAACATCCTGCACGGCAGCATTTCGCAGACGCCGGGCGGCTCCTATGGTAATCTGATTGTCCATCTGAATGGTTCAGCAGAGGATTTGGCAGAGGCGGTTTCCTTCATTGAAAAGCAACAGGTAGAGCTGGAGGTGATCGGACGTGGGTAATCTGTTTCCAAATGTAGATTGGGAAAAAATGATTGGTGCGGCGCGAGAAACACTGTATATGACTGGCGTTTCAGCGGTGGCAACCTTCGTACTTGGTTTATTGCTTGGCTTGTTATTATTTATGACCTCAAAGGATAACCTATGGGAGAATAAAGTGGTGAATACGATTATTGGCGCGTTCGTCAATATTTTCCGCTCCATCCCGTTTATTATTCTGATCATTCTCCTGCTGCCGTTCACGTTATGGCTCATGGGATCCATGTTCGGTTCCAATGCTGCCCTTCCGGCTTTAATTATCGGCACTGCACCTTTCTATGGCCGGATGGTGGAAATTGCGCTTCGTGAGATTGACAAAGGTGTTATTGAAGCATCCAGAGCCATGGGTGCAAGCACGGCAACCATCATTTTTAAGGTATTGATTCCGGAGTCGCTGCCGGCGCTCATTTCCGGCATCACGGTTACAACCATCTCCCTTGTCGGCTCTACGGCAATGGCGGGTGTAATCGGTGCGGGCGGCCTTGGCAACCTGGCATTTTTGGAGGGCTTCCAGCGTTCTAATAATGATGTAACCTTTGTGGCTACCATTTTGGTGCTGGTAATTGTATTCGTTCTGCAATTTATCGGTGACCGGATTACGGCGCTGATTGACAAACGTTAATATTGCTTTGGCGCGATGAGCGCTGAAGCTTCTTATTATAAAAATTCAAAACATTTCAAAAGGAGAGAGTATTCAATGAAGAAAGTATTATTGTCTGTCATGATGGCAGCATCCATGTTCTCCCTCGCAGCATGCGGCGGCGGAAGCAGCACTGCCAAGAAAGAAGAAACAAAGCTGGTAGTTGGCGCTTCCAACGTACCGCACGCAGAAATCCTGGAAAAGGCAAAGCCAATTCTGGCGAAGGAAGGCGTAGATCTTGAAATCCAAACATTCCAGGACTATGTTCTGCCAAACAAAGCATTGGCGCAAAAGCAAATTGATGCAAACTACTTCCAGCACATTCCGTACCTGGAGTCCCAAATGAAGTCCGAAGGCTACAAGTTTGAAGTAGCTGGCAAGATCCACATCGAGCCAATCGGCATCTACTCCAAGAAGTATAAGAGCCTGAAGGACCTGCCAGACGGCGCGACAGTTGTGATGAGCAACTCTGTGGCTGACCATGGCCGCGCGCTGCAGCTGCTGCAAGCCCAAGGTCTTGTAAAAATTAAAGACGGTGTAGATCCAGTAAAAGCAACTGTAAAAGACATTGAGAACCCACATAACCTCAAGTTCAAGACAGACGTAGAAGCTGCCCTGCTGCCAAAGGCATATGAGAACAAAGAAGGCGATGTTGTTCTGATCAACACAAACTATGCAATTGACGCTGGTTTGAACCCAATGAAGGACTCTATTGCCCGTGAAGGCGACAAGTCCCCATATGTAAACGTAGTTGCAGTCCGCCAAGGCGACAAGGACAAGCCTGCGATCAAGAAGCTGGTAGAAGTGCTGCACTCTAAAGAAATTCAAGATTTCATCAAAGAAAAATACAAAGGTGCGGTTGTACCTGTAAGCGAATAAGCGATAAAATAAAAAAGCGGAGAAATCCGCTTTTTTATTTTATAAAAAACAGCGAAATGCAAAGCATAAGGGGAGTATGTAATTCGTGGTGCAGCCCTACATAAATAATGAAAGACAGACTATGCCGCTTGGAAGAAAAACAGCCTCAAATTCTTTTCCAAAAAAAATTTTTTATAAACTAGGTGTTTGCCAATTCTTTTGAATTGATATAAAATAAGAATGAGAATAGAATGAGAATGAAGAAGTTTTCACAGAAAGTTCAAATTTAACATAGAGCAATTGGAGGTATTATCATGGCTGGTTCAGTTTTGACAATTAAAGACTTGCATGTAGCAATTGATGGCAAAGAAATTTTGAAGGGTGTAAACCTGGAAGTGAAGGGCGGCGAGATCCACGCGATCATGGGTCCGAACGGTACAGGTAAATCCACTTTGTCCTCTGCGATCATGGGTCATCCAAAATATGAAGTAACAAGCGGCAGCATCACGCTTGACGGCGAAGATGTATTGGAAATGGAAGTTGACGAGCGCGCTCGTGCCGGCCTGTTCCTCGCTATGCAATACCCAAGCGAAATCAGCGGCGTAACAAACGCGGACTTCCTGCGTTCCGCCATCAACGCACGCCGTGAAGAGGGCGATGAAATCTCCCTGATGAAATTCATCCGTACGCTTGACAAGAGCATGGACTTCCTGGAAATGGATCCTGCCATGGCACAGCGTTACCTGAACGAAGGCTTCTCCGGCGGCGAGAAGAAGCGTAACGAAATTCTGCAAATGATGATGATTCAGCCTAAGATCGCCATCCTGGATGAAATCGACTCCGGTCTGGACATCGACGCGCTGAAGGTTGTATCCAAAGGCGTAAACGACATGCGCAGCGAAGAATTCGGCTGCTTGATCATCACGCACTACCAACGCCTGCTCAATTATATCACACCGGACCATGTTCACGTAATGATGAACGGCCGCGTGGTGAAATCCGGCGGCCCTGAGCTGGCACACCGCCTGGAAGCGGAAGGCTACGACTGGATCAAGAAGGAACTCGGCATCGAAGACGAAGCAGAGCAAGAAGCGTAAGCGGATAGGAGGATACACATGATCGGTACATTACCATTTGACCAAGACTATATTCGCCAGCTTGCCGGCAATGAAGCGGCATGGCTGACAGAATTGCGCTTACAAGCTCTTGCAAAGGCGGAAGAACTGCCAATGCCGAAGCCTGACAAAACGAACATCAGCAAGTGGGATTTTGTCGGCAAGGCTGGCGTTGCGGCTGGAGAGCCTGTGCGCTCCCTGGAAGAGCTGCCTGAAGACGTAAAAGCGCTTCTCGATACAGAAGAAAACAAGAACGTGCTTGTACAGCGCAGCGGCACAACCGCATTCGTGTCTCTGTCTGAGGAAGCAAAGCAAAAGGGTGTCATCCTCACTGACATTATCACAGCGGCAAACGAACATGCGGAGCTGTTGCAAAAGTACTTCATGAAGGACGGCGTAAAGGTTGACGAGCATCGCCTGACCGCGCTTCATGCGGCACTGTTGAACGGCGGCGCATTTGTATATATTCCAAAGAACGTTGTGCTGGAAGCACCGCTGCAATCCATTTTTGTGGTGGACGGTGCAGAAGCCAATGTATATAACCATGTATTGCTTGTAGCTGATGCCAACAGCTCTGTTACGTATGTAGAGAACTATGTGGCGGCTGAAGGCGTAACAGGCGTGGCGAACATCGTGGCGGAAGTCGTTCTTGAGCAAGGCGCACATGTGAAGTTCGGTGCGGTGGACCTGCTGGCAAAAGGCATCACGACTTACGTGAACCGCCGTGGTGTAGTTGGCCGCGATGCACGTCTGGAGTGGGCGCTTGGCCTGATGAACGACGGTGACACAGTTTCTGAAAACATCACAAACCTGGTGGGCGACGGCTCCTTTGCTGACACAAAGACAGTAACAATCGGCCGTGGCGAGCAGACACAAAACTTCACAACAAAGGTTGTGCACTTCGGCAAGCACTCCGAAGGCTGGATTCTGAAGCACGGTGTACAAAAGGATACAGCAACTTCCATCTTTAACGGCATCGGCAAAATCGAGCACGGGGCATCCAAGTCCAATGCGCAGCAAACCTCCCGCGTTCTCATGCTGAACGAAAAGGCGCGCGGCGACGCGAACCCGATCCTGTTGATTGATGAGGATGATGTAATGGCAGGACACGCAGCTTCTGTCGGCCGTGTAGATCCAACACAGCTGTACTACCTCATGAGCCGCGGTATTCCAAAGCGTGAGGCAGAGCGTCTTGTGATTCACGGCTTCTTGGCGCCGGTTGTGAACGAGCTGCCGGTGGAAGGCGTGAAGGCGCAATTGGTTGAGGTTATTGAAAGGAAAGTTCGATAATGGACATTCAAGCGATACGCGAACAGTTTCCGATTTTGCACCAGCAGGTCAACGGCAAACAGCTTGTCTATCTGGACAACGCAGCAACTTCGCAAAAACCGATTTCCGTCATTGAGACATTGGGTCGCTATTATAAAGAGTATAACTCCAATGTGCACCGCGGTGTGCACACACTGGGGACAAAAGCAACAGATGCTTATGAAGGCGCGCGCGAAACCGTGCGTAAATTCATCAACGCCCGTTCCATCCGCGAGGTGGTCTTCACCCGCGGAACGACAACGGCGCTGAACGGCATTGCCACCGGCTATGCGGCAGAGCACCTGAAGGAAGGCGACGAGATTGTCATTTCCTATATGGAGCATCATGCGAACATCATCCCGTGGCAGCAGGTTGCCAAGCGCACCGGCGCGGTATTGAAATACATTCCGCTGCAGGAGGACGGCACAATCTCCTTGGCAGATGCCGAGCAGACGATTACGTCCAATACGAAAATTGTTTCTATTATGTATGTATCCAACGTCCTTGGCACCATCAACCCGGTGAAGGAGCTCGCGGCGATTGCCCACCGCAATGGTGCGATCATGATCGTGGACGGCGCGCAAAGCGCTCCGCACATGAGAGTGGATGTGCAGGACTTGGATTGCGACTTCTATGTGTTCTCCAGCCATAAGATGTGCGGCCCGACGGGTGTCGGCGTATTGTACGGCAAGGAGAGCATTCTGGAGAACATGGAGCCGTTCGAGTTCGGTGGTGAAATGATTGATTTTGTTGATTTGCAGGAGTCCACTTGGAAGGAGCTGCCGTGGAAGTTCGAAGCGGGTACGCCGATTATCGGCGGCGCCATCGGCTTGGCAGCAGCCATTGACTTCCTGGAAAGCATCGGACTTGAAAATATTGAGCGTCATGAGCATGAGCTTGCACAGTATGCAATGGAGCGTTTGTCTGAAGTGGACGGCGTGACGATTTACGGTCCGAAGCACCGCGCCGGACTGATCACGTTCAACATTGAAGATGTGCATCCGCATGATGTGGCAACCGTTCTGGACGTGGAGGGCATTGCGGTTCGCGCCGGCCACCACTGCGCCCAGCCGCTCATGAGATGGTTGAAGGTATCGGCAACAGCACGCGCCAGCTTCTATCTGTACAACACAAAAGACGAAGTAGACGCATTTGTTGAAGGACTAGTTAAAACAAAGGAGTATTTCACAAATGTCTTCTAATTTAGATGCACTATACAGACAGGTGATTATGGATCACTACAAAAATCCGCGCAACCGCGGTGTTCTGGCTGATGACAGCGTAACGGTCAACCTGAACAACCCGACTTGCGGCGACCGGATCCAGCTGACCATGAAGGTCGAGGACGGCATTGTCAGGGATGCGAAGTTTGAGGGAGAAGGCTGCTCCATCTCCATGTCTTCCGCTTCCATGATGACACAAACCATCAAGGGCAAGAAGATTGAAGAAGCGATGCAGCTGGCATCTGTGTTCTCCAACATGATGCAGGGCAAGGAATACGATGACAGCCTGGATTTGGGCGACATTGAAGCACTGCAGGGCGTATCCAAGTTCCCGGCGCGCATCAAGTGTGCGACGCTGGCTTGGAAGGCCATGGAGAAGGGCTTGAACGAACAACAGCAATAAGATCACAGGGGGAAACCCCTGTGATTACATTGTTCCACGGGCGAAACAATAAGGAGGGACAACAATGGCAAAGCAAATGCCGGATATCGGCGATTACAAATATGGCTTTAAAGATAAAGACGTTTCCATTTTCCGCTCAAAGCGCGGTTTGACAAAGGAGATCGTAGAAGAGATCTCCCGCATGAAGGGCGAGCCGCAGTGGATGCTGGACTTCCGCCTGAAGTCTCTGGACCACTTCTACAACATGCCAATGCCACAATGGGGCGGCGACCTGAACAGCCTGAACTTCGATGAAATTACGTACTACGTAAAGCCGTCCGAGAAGTCTGAGCGTTCTTGGGATGAAGTTCCTGATGAAATCAAGGCTACCTTCGACAAGCTCGGTATTCCAGAAGCGGAGCAAAAGTACCTGGCAGGTGTATCTGCCCAGTACGAGTCCGAGGTGGTATACCACAATATGAAGGAAGATCTCGAAGCGCTTGGCATCGTGTTCAAGGACACGGACAGCGCGCTGAAGGAAAACGAAGACATCTTCCGCGAGCATTTCGGCAAGGTTGTGCCTCCGACTGACAACAAGTTTGCGGCGCTGAACTCCGCAGTATGGTCCGGCGGTTCCTTCATCTATGTTCCAAAGGGTGTAAAGGTAGACACGCCGCTGCAGGCGTACTTCCGCATCAACTCTGAAAACATGGGCCAGTTCGAGCGTACGCTGATCATCGTTGACGAAGATGCACACGTACACTACGTAGAAGGCTGTACAGCTCCTGTCTATACAACAAACTCTCTGCACAGCGCGGTTGTTGAGATCATCGTGAAGAAGGGTGGATACTGCCGCTATACAACAATCCAAAACTGGGCAAACAACGTTTACAACCTGGTTACAAAGCGTACGATCTGTGAAGCGTATGCGACAATGGAATGGATTGATGGCAACATCGGCTCCAAGCTGACAATGAAATACCCTGCGGTTATCCTGAAGGGTGAAGGCGCGCGCGGTATGACGCTGTCCATCGCGCTTGCGGGCAAAGGCCAGCATCAGGATGCAGGTGCTAAGATGATTCACTTGGCGCCAAACACATCCTCCACGATCGTTTCCAAGTCCATTGCGAAGCAGGGCGGAAAAGTATCCTACCGCGGCATCGTCCACTTCGGACGCAAAGCGACGGGCTCCCGCTCCAACATCGAGTGTGACACGCTGATCATGGATAATCAGTCTACATCTGATACGATTCCATACAACGAGATCCTGAACGACAACATCTCCCTCGAGCATGAGGCGAAGGTATCCAAGGTATCTGAGGAGCAGCTGTTCTACCTCATGAGCCGCGGCATCTCCGAAGAGGAAGCAACAGAGATGATCGTAATGGGCTTCATCGAGCCGTTCACAAAGGAACTGCCAATGGAGTATGCGGTTGAAATGAACCGTCTGATCAAGTTCGAGATGGAAGGAAGTATTGGGTAAGCAGAAGCGTTGATATATAAGGGGCTAAACGGTGTCTTTGGTGTACATGATACCACCATGATACCGTTTAGTCATTAAAAACATTCATGACTTCCTGCTTTCTTTCGACATACAGGTGGCCGTAAGTATCTGCAGTTTCGGTGATATTTTCGTGCCGCATGAGCTCTTTCACGAGGTAGATGTCCACACCTTTATTTATGAGGTAGCTGGCGTAACTATGCCTTAGTGAATGTATCCGGAGCTCCGGAAATACTTCTTTAAATTTCTTGTGATAGTGACTGTAATGGTAAGGCTGCATGCCGCCGAACACAAAATGGTCATCCGTGAATCCGTAGATTTTTTCTGCGGATTCTTTTTTTATTTCAGAGAGCATATCCACACACAGTTGTGGAAGGGGAACGATAGCCTCGCTTGCCTTAGTCTTCACGCTAGTTAGCTTCTTCTCATTCATGCTCCAGGACTTGTTTACATCAATCCTGTGTGCGGCAAAGTCTACATCACTCCACTTCAGCGCCAGGGCTTCTCCTATCCGCAAGCCGGTATAAAACATAAGGATACTGAGTTCTTTATAATAGTGCATATCTAATGACTGGACACGCCGGTCAAAATCTTCACGCTTGATGAAATCAATACGCTTTTTCCCGCGGGGCATAGCCGGGACCTGCAGCACCGGATCACGCCGAAGATTGTAAAACTTCTTCGCATGATTGATGAGCACACGGAAATTCGCAAACACGGTACGGGCACTTTCAGGCGACTTCAGCGAGCTGCTGAGGTGCTTCTGAAAATCCAATACCTGCTGCACGTTGATGTCTTTGATTTTGATATGACCAAAACGCGGCTGGATGTGCAGCTTGTACTCATTAGTCCGCCGGCGGATTGTTTTTTCTTTGTATGCTTTGAATGAAATATTGTGCTCAAACACCTCATCCAGGGTCACTTCATCGGAGAAGGCATCCTGGATACTGGCGATGAATTCAGCCTCAGCAGCTATTGCATCCTTGCGAGCTGCAAAGCCTCGTTTAAGCTTCTGCTTGTTCCGCCCGTACATATCTTTGTACCGAACTTTGTAGTACCAGGTCTTCCGCTCTTTGTCTTTATATACAGGCATTTCAATCACCTTTCAAGGGGAAGAGCAGGCCGTCGCCCACTCCTCGGATTAAATTACTAGCGCTAGGAATTTAAAGATTTTGTGTAAAACGAATTGCTTTCCCTAAAATCCGTGCAGGGTTATCCGGGGTAACTATATAGGGTTCATAGTTCGGATTGTCCGGCATTAGCATTATAACGTTACCCTGTTTCTTAACACGTTTTAATGTCGCCTCTGTGTCGCCATTCACCAAAACGGCAGCAATCTCTCCGTATTCCACATCCGGCTGCTCCCTGATTAGCACATATGCACCATTAGGGACCGTCGGCTCCATTGACTGTCCTTTTGCCTCAAGATAAAACAAATTCCCACTGGGCAGCAGGTCCGGTGACTCTGTTTTGTACCCAACGAAATTTTCTTCTGCATAGATTGGATGCCCACAAGAGATGAAGCCGAGTATAGGAATCTTCACTGTGGCAGGGTTCACTGGAACTAGGTTGCCCGGTCGTTCTTCAATTAGCGCAGATTTCGGAACCTTAAAATAATCAGCCAACTTCTGAATTTTATCAATACGTGGGTACTTTTCCCCGGCAAGCCACTGCGACACAGCTGCATCGCTAACTCCAATCTCCTCTGCAATAATCCTGGGATATACTCCTTTTGCGTTCATGAGACTTTGCAAATTTTCCCCAAATATTTCCCTCTGTGTTTTCAACATTTCACCCCCTTTGTGTAAATATTATATACTTAGAGTTAACTTTTTTAAAGTACATTTTGTAATGTTGATTAACTTAAAGTATTGACTTTTAACTTTAAGTTAAATATGATTATTGTATCCCTCATCAAAAGGAGGTGGCTAATATATGCAATTGTCGCTAGAAGCACTGAGAGTTAACGCTGGTATGACGCAACAGGATGTAGCTGATCGTCTCGGTGTAACTAGACAAACAGTCATCAAATGGGAGAAAGGAGATGTTGAGCCAAAGGAATTAGTGATTTATGCACTAGCTAAACTCTACAACGTCGACCTTGATGTAATTAGAATCCCTTTTTAACCATACTGTTTGTTTAACTTTAGGTTAAAAATTAGAGGTTGAATAACCTCACTTTTTTTCAAAAGAAATTGTCGTATTCTGGAATACCTTGTCATTAAGAAGGAGTGAGAGGATGAAGCACTTTTACGATTCTAAAGAAGTCATGAAGCTGCTGGATCTCGGCTGTCTAAGAACTGCACAAATGCGTGTCCAATCACTTAATCAGGAGTTATCAGAAAAAGGTTATTGGATTGAGAGAGGAAAAGTGCCGATTAAGTTTTTTCACGAGAAGTACCCGTACATTGAGCACCAGAAAATGAGTGAGCAGTAAGCCTTATTTTTTTGCTTTTAAAATGTCGAAAAAGGAATTAATTTGTAAAAATATGTAATTTACACTAGGGGATGGTGCAGATGTTTAGCCAGGAATTGTACAACTACATTTCAGATGCGGACCTACATACCAAAATGGATGCTGTTGAGTATTCCACAAGCCCGCGTGAGGTCATCACGGTTGCTGATATGCTGCGGCAGCTTGGAAGGGGGTGAAGAATGTGGAGGGAAATCAAAAAGCCCCACAACCTGCGGCAACAGGAAGTGAGGAAAACGAATTATCTACGATTAACGAGGCCCGGATCGCTGCCGGACTTCAACCATTGGATGATGAAACTGCTAACAAGCCGATTAAGTCAGTGTAATGAAGTACCCGGCAAATGTGTTAGGCTCGTTCGCCAGTACAGCCACTTCGTACTTAATTTCAAGAGATTCACATGCTGCTGGAACAAGCTTTAGAAACTCATCTTTTTCAATATTCCAGTTGAACACATTTTTTACACTGTGATGAAGTTCAACAGTATTTATAAAGTTAAAGTTTCCTCCAAGGAAGAGCATGTCATATTTCTTCATAGCTGCTTTAATCTCAGATTCAGTCTGTAATGTGGATTGCATTGACAGAGAAGCGAGCCGTAATTCTTGCAGTATTTCTACTAATCTTTGAACATTTTCCATTTTTTACACCTCCTCTCAGGAGAATTATATCAGATAAAGAGGTGAGGTAGTGGGATATACCCGAGAAGAGCAAGAAACTACAATAGTTTTTAACAATGCGACAGGTGAGTGGACTATTTACTCTACCGTGCCGAAACACATCAGAAAACTACAGGAAATAACAGAGATTCTCGTCTTAGAACGCGAGGGAGACAGACCAATAGCAGTGCGCGGTACACTTTCCGAAAAACAGGTAAGCATGAAGCGAGAAATTCAGCGTGTCCTCACACAAGAGCAGAAGGATGCTGCAGCTGCACGCATGGCAGAAGCCAGGGCACGGAAGGGGGATGGATGATGAAGAACGGTAAGAAGCCGACAAGGCGCCAGAGTGGCCATATTCAATCATATGGACTCAGCCCGGAGAACTGGCTGATCTTCAAGATTGTGGATGGAGACATGCACCTGGTACATCGCTTCACTGGTCAGACGAGGGTTATTCCGACCTTATAGTTCAACAATTGTACAGTTTAAGGGGTGAATATAGTGCATAGTGAAGTGAAAACGTACTATCTTACGCCGGAGGAGCTTGCAGCATACATAGAAAAGCATCCTATCGTTGAGGAGCGCAAGCCCATGCAGGCGGAACTGGCAAAGCCAATCAGCAAGAAGCACATTGAACGCTCTGTGGAAAGCCAAAGGAAGAGCCGGATGGGAAGACCCACAATTATGGACAAAGTGGACCATGATAAGGTCTACAAGCTGTATATGGACGGTCTCACATACGAGCAGATGGCCAAAGAACTTGGCATCTCAGAAGGTAGCGTGCAGAAGTACATCAGCCGGAAGCAGTTCCACGACCCGGAAGGCTGGCCGCCACGGCTGAAGCGAAAGGTGAAGGAGGGGTAAGGATGGATATGCAGAAAATTCATCAGCTGTCAGTGAATCTCTTGAATGCGAATAAGGCTGCTTTTAACCATGATATCCTCGGACTGGATAATAAGGGGGATAAGGTTCACCTGTTTTCTGAACTGTTTATTAAGCTATCTGGAGAGCACATGGTTACATTTACTAAGCCTGCAGATGGGGACTTATATTATGGGGAATTACAGTATGAGGGTGTAACCTACTGCGCGTGGCTAAGAAAACAGCAGTTTGAAGAGAATTTCAATGTATTGGGAGGGGAAGAACTTGAACGCATTGCAACAGCTTGAATTAGTCGATGTGGAAGCACAAGAGGAACAGCAACGCTTTGAGATTACTAGCTTGGATAGCCTTAACTGGGTATTCCGTAAGGTGGCGGCGCTGAAGTCGAAAGAGGCTGAGGTAAAGAGCCTGGCTGATGCTGAGCGGATCCGTATCAATCAATGGGAGAACGGCGAGCTGCTTGCCATCCACAGTTCATTGAATTACTTTGAAGCCCTTATCACGAATTATCATGCCCAGCAGCTTGCTGAGAACCCGAAGGCAAAGACACTCAGCACGCCTTACGGCAAGTCAAAGAGCCTGGCAAAGAAGGCAGCGCCAAAACAGGTAGACAAGGAAGCCCTTCTTACATACGCAAAAGAAGTCGGCTTTACTGAGTTTATCAAAGAAGAAGTGAAGTGGGGCGAACTCAAGAAACATCTGTATGTCCATGAAGTGGATGGTCAGCAGATTGTCATTGATGAAGATGGGCAGATTGTTCCTGGTGTCGCTGTAGAGCCAGCCGGCGTCAGCTTCAAGGTTGAGGTGTGACAATGTTCAATATTACGAAGGCGCGACGCGAGAAACTCAAAGCTGTAGTCGGCTTCATTGGCTGCAGCGGGGCCGGGAAAACAGCCGGGGCTTTGCTTGTCGCTTATGGCATGATGCGCGAGGCATATCCAGAGGCGACAGAGGAGGAGGTGTGGGAGAAAATTGGGGTCATTGATACAGAGCATGGCCGGGCTAAGCTCTACGCTAGTTCTGATTTTGACGGAACGCGGATCGGCCAGTTCCTACACATTGATTTCAGTCCTCCATACTCCACGGATCGCTATGATATGGCTGTTCAGGCCATGAAAAGGGCCGGGGCCGAAGTCATCATTGTGGACAGCCTCTCGCACAACTGGCAAGGCGAGGGCGGCATTGTAGAAACCCATGGGCAGATGTCCGGGAATAGCTTTCAAAACTGGGGGAAACTTGTGCCGGAAACTACTAAGCTCGTAAAAACATTGACCCGCAACAACGTGCACATTCTGGCCACACTGCGGACCAAGCAAGAGTATGTAGTTGAGCCGGACGCAAGCGGCAAGATGGCGCCGCGGAAAGTCGGTACCAAGCCAGTACAAAAGGATGAGATGGAATATGAGTTCATGCTTAATTTCCAAATTGCCATCGACCATGTTGCCGAAACAAGCAAGGATAACACCCGGATGTTTGAGGGTAACCCGGCCAAACTCACACCGGATGTCGGACGCAAGCTGTACCAATGGCTTGAGCTCGGTATTGATGTGAGAGCTGAAGAACAAGCAAAGCAGGCCGCTGAGGAGGCTGAGCGACTTGCCCTCATTCAGCAAGTTCGGGATATAGCTGCCAGCAGCGCGGACATGAAAAAGAAAGTGGAAGAATTTGAGTTTAAAGCGAATATGAAGCTAGACCAGTTTAGCGCTAAGCTGGCCAAGGTCGCAATTGAGCGGCTGCAAGCTTCTTCAAACTAAGGAGGAACAACTATGTTTAAAGTGGACTATTCACAAGCAACTGAGTTTGAAAATGTTAAGCCGGGGGAGTACGAAGTCACTGTCGTAAACTACGAGTTGAAGAAAGCGGAATCCGGAAACAATCGCGTTGTGGTTGACTATGAAATCCGTTCGGATGTTGAGCAGCCATGCCAAGGACAGAAAATCCTGTATGACAACTTCACGGTAGCAGAAAAATCCATGTGGCGGTTCCAGCAAGCCTCCAAAGCCGCACAGTTCCCGGACGGCATCCAATTTGGCAGCTTTAAAGAATGGGCCGACACGTTCCGCGGTAAGCACCTGCGTCTTGTAGTAGGCGAGCGTGAGTACCAAGGCAAGAAGTATCCGGAAGTAAAAAGCTTTAGGGTTTCTGAGGTTCATGCGCCAGCTGATATTAAAATCTCAGACTCTGATGTTCCCTTCTAATAACATGATTCTGAATACGAGGGGGCAGCAATGCTCCCTTTTCCAAAGGGAGTGAAGGAATGTATCAATTTCATAACATACCGACAGAACTAAAAAACACTCCTCACTGGATCCTGTGGAAGGCAGAACCAAGGGATGGCAAAATCACGAAAGTGCCATATCAAATCACTGGGGAGATGGCGCAGAGTAACAACAGGCGTACTTGGTCCACCTTCCCGACCATCCTGAAATTCTTTCAAAAAGGCGGATACGATGGAATTGGCTTCATGTTTTCCAAGGAAGATGATTTTGTAGGAATTGATATTGACCATTGTGTGAGCGAGGGGGCACTCACGGAGCTGGCGGAAGATGTGATTGAAACTCTGCAAAGCTACACGGAATACAGCCCGAGCGGAGAAGGCATCCACATCATAGCAAAAGGTACGCTGCCGCTGAAGGGGCCGGGAACGGGCCGGAAGAATCCCGCAATTGGCTTGGAAGTATACCGGCACGGCAGATACTTCACCTTCACTGGCAATAGCCTCGGTGAAACACCTGTGCAGGAGAGGACAGAAGAGCTGCGGGCCATTTTTGACAAGTATCTGCAGGAAAAGGAAACTGAGAAGCCGGCCCGCGCCCAGGTTGCCTCACACAGAGTTGATGTGAGCGGCCTAACCAATGCCGAACTTTGGGAAAGGATGTTCAGAAGCAAGAACGGCGGGGCCATTCGGGACCTGTTCCATGGCAGCCTCATCAACGGTGACCACTCTTCCACAGACCTGGCATTGTGCAACCACCTTGCTTTCTGGACGGACAAGAATCCAGTCAAAATGGACGCTATGTTCCGGGAGACGTCCTTGCTACGCGACAAATGGGACAAACAGCATTCTTCTGACGGCCGTACATACGGACAATTGACCATAGATATGGCCATCATGTCAACTCCTTCTACAGTGGCAGATTTTGAACCGCCGCCGCCAGAGAAGCCCTATGAAATCTATATCTCAGAGAAACAGGGAATTGTGGACACCCACGAAGAGGAGGAAGAGGAGAAAGCACCAAGCTTCCACCTGACGGAGCTGGGCAATGCTGAGCGCATCGTTTACTATCATGGCGAAAATATCAAATACTGCAATGAAATAGAGTGGCTTATCTGGAACGGTAAGCAATGGGAAGAAGACAGCCGGCGGAGAATTGAAGCTATGACAGCCGGCACACTGCGAGCCCTGTATGCTGAGGCTGCAGTAGAGCCGGACGAAAAGCGCTCTAAGCAATTGTATAGCTGGGCCCGGAAGTGTGAGAAGCGCTCCATACGAGTGAACAGCATATTGGATGCGCGGCCCATGGTTAGTGTGAGAAAGAAGGATTTTGATTCCCATGACTTCCTGTTTAACTGCAGGAATGGAGTTATTGATTTAAAAACTGGGGAGCTGCGGCCGCATGATCGGGAGCTTCTCATTACAAAAATTTCACCTTTTGAGTATGACAAGAATGCAAAATGCCCAAATTGGCTGGCATTCATGGAGAGTATCTTTAAAAAACATGACGGACAGCCAGACCATGATTTAATTGCCTTCATGCAGAAAGCCATTGGATATGCCCTTACCGGGGTGACCAAAGAACAGGTAATGTTCTTCCTATTCGGGAACGGCCGGAATGGTAAGTCCACATTCATCAACACCATTCAGGACCTGCTTGGAGATTATGGCCGGCAGACAAACAGCGACACATTTTTGAAAAAGCGGAATGACAGCGGCATCAATAACGATGTGGCCAGACTGGACGGCGCCCGCTTTGTATCAGCTGTCGAATCGGAGGAAGGACAGCAGCTATCTGAGGCACTAGTGAAGCAGATCACTGGCGGCGAGAAGATGTCTGCCCGCTTCCTCCGCCAAGAATACTTTGAGTTTACACCACAGTTTAAAGTGTTCTTCACTACCAACCACAAGCCTATCATTAAAGGTTCAGATGAGGGTATCTGGCGCCGCATCAAGCTCATTCCCTTCACAGTGACGATTCCGAAGGACAAGATAGACTACGACCTGCCGGACAAGCTGGCTGCGGAAATGCCAGGCATCCTACGCTGGGCTGTGGAAGGCTGCTTGATGTGGCAGCGTGACGGGTTAGGAGAGCCGGCAGCCGTGAAAGCCGCGACAGAGGACTACCGGCAGGACATGGACATACTGGGTCCGTTTATCGAAGAATGCTGCACTCTTGGATTAAGCGCAAGGGTTGAAGCAAAATCACTGTATGAGAAGTACACAAAGTGGTGCTTTGAAAACAGTGAGATGGAGCTGAAGAACCGGGCCTTTTATCGCCAACTAGAAATCAGGGGCTTTAAAAAAGAGAAGGGTGCAAAAAATCGAACTTTCATAATTGGTATTACCCTCAATCATTTAGTCTCTGGTGACTTGTTCCAAATTGAGGAAGAGAAGAAGGACGGGGTTACTGAACGGGTTATCGAATTTCAACCGAAAAGTAACCCGATAACCCCTAATTCTAGCAACAGAAAGAAGCTCTAAGCCTTATGTATCAAGGGTTTCAGTGTTTTTACATTTTTTAGGGGTTACTTAGGGTTACTGAATTTCCCTGTTCCGTTCCCATGAAAATAATTAATAAAAAAAATAAATATATAATATAGGGGCTTCTTACGAAAATAGGTAACCTTCAGTAACCCAGTAACCCAAAAGTGGGTCAAACCCTTGATATGACTGGGTTTTCAGCGGGTTACTGAGTTTAAAATTCGATAACCCTTCAGTAACCCATCTTGCAAAAGAGGTGTGATATGCATCCGAAGAAGATTGTTGACGGTGTTGCCGAGTTGGGTGCTGTCCTCACCGTAGAAGGCAACGACCTGTACGTGGAGAACCCAGAGAAAATTTACCCGGAAGTTGAGGAGCTCATCAAAGCATATAAGCCGAGGGTAATTACTTATCTCAAGGGAGAGTATTCAGCGCAGCAGCAGGCCATTGACCAAACTATTGAAAAGATACTTGCTTGCTTCCTTGGAGAACCGCAGGATGTGAACGGTAAAATTCAAGACTGGCTGAAGAAGGATGAAGCATCCGCTGATTTATTTTTGCAGCTGTTCGTAGAGTGGCGGAAAAATGGCTGGATGCAGGTGAGAGAGCCCACCGCTAATTATGAGAACCACATCACCCAGGAGCTATCAAAGATAATTTTTAACAATGCCATGCGGCATTTTAAGGGAGGCTGACTATGAGCCTGATATATCATCACTATACGGAGAAAGAGCTGAAGCAACTTCTTGACAGCCTTGTCATTATCGTAGATACAAGGGAGCAGAAGAACCAGCATGTGCTTGACTATTTTAATAAAAAGAGTGTGCAGTACAAATTTAAGGCGATGAAGACCGGGGATTACTCAGCGATGCTTCCGGCTAATGAGGGGCTAGGCATCACAAGGGACATATACCTGAATGCTGCTATTGAACGTAAAAATGGAGTAGACGAGCTAGTGGAGAGCATTAAAGACCGGACCCGCTTTGAGAACGAGCTGATCCGTGCCAGTAAGCATCCGTTCACACTCATTGTCGAGGACTTAGAGGGCTATCAAAAAATCCTAAATGGGATGTACCGCAGCCGATATGAACCGAAGTCGTTGCTTGGCAGCCTTAAAACGTTTGAAGTGCGGTACGGATTTTCTACTGTATTTTTGGCCAACGTCACAACAGGAAACTACATATATCATCACTTTTTATACATGGCTAGGGAGTTACTAAAAAGCGGGGCTTTGTAAACCTAACAAAGGGGATGACAGTATGATGGCTTTCATTGCCGGGCTATTCATCGGGGGGAATGTGGGGCTGTTCATTACATCTCTGTGTGTGGCAGCTAAACGAGATTTATAGATAAGGAGAGGGAAATATGAATTTACATAAACTGTACGAAATCCAAGGCGGGCTGGATTACCGGATTCACGAAAAGTTTAGCCTGCAGGCGAAGGATGTACTGATGGAGCGTTTGCTTGCCTTCTTGGTGGAGCTAGGAGAGGCCGCAAACGATTGGAGAGGCTTTAAATTCTGGAGTGAGAACAAGGAAGCGAAGGAGACGCTTCTGGAGGAATATGTGGATGGCCTGCACTTTATTTTAAGCATCGGCAATACGCTGCTTGAGATGGACTTGATCAGTAAGGTTCCTTTGCAACTGAGCGCACTCAAACAGGACAATATTACAGAACAATTCCTGCTTGTATATGCGGCTACGATGCACCTGCATGAAAGTATTCAGTATGACGGGCATGTGGCGTACTGGTATGCTAGCCTGTTTGAGACATTCCTCGGATTGGGTGAGCTGCTGGGCTTCCTGCGGGATGAAATTGAAGCAGCCTACATGGAAAAGAACGCAGAGAACCACAATCGTCAGGACAACGGGTACTAAGCTATGAAGCTGAAGGTACTGGAGAAGTGTAGATGCACCGGGCTTTGTACCAACATTGATTATCTTCTGTTTGAAACCAAGCTTTGTAAATTCTGGCTGTTCGGCATTGATGGGCATACATTCCTGTATGTACGTGCCGGCAGACGCTCATGGAAGAAGGTGCTTTGATGGCGGCGAACAAGGAAAAGCGAAAGAGGAGACTGGCCAAAACGTTCAAGCGGCGGGAACGGGAGATTGTGCGGGCGGCATGGCGGAACATCTTTGTGAAAGCCGGAATACTGAAGGAGTGAGAGTATGAACTTCATAGCAGCTCTGCAGCAAATTGGAGACGAGGGCATGTACAGAGCCTTTAAAAATTTTCAGTTTGGCAATGTGAGATTGAGCGTTCAGGCGAGTTTTGCCCATTACTGCACGCCGCGCGTGACACGGGATGATTTAAGCATTTACAGCACAATGGAATTTGCATTACTCGATAAAAACGGCGAGTTTATTAGAGTGAAGGATGTACTGCCAGACTTCCCGTTGTTGGACGAAATCGAACGGCATTATGACAGTGTATATGCGTATGTGCCGATTGAATTGATAGAAGCGTTGTACAATGCGCTGGTAGAAAGCATGGAGTAAGCAAGGAAGGGACAGCCCTTCTTTGCTACTCATATCCGATTTTGAAGCAAACCGGGAGGGAGAAAGATGAATTTTATCAATAAGATGCAAGAAAATCTTAGAAGTGGCGCATACAGAGGATTTGCGGGTTTACAATTTGGCGATGTGACCCTCAGCATTCAAGCAAGTCAAGCGCATTACTGCACACCAAGAAAAACATTAGAGGATTTAACACAATACAGCCGGATGGAATTTGCTCTCATCCGAGAAGAAGAATTTATTTCCGTTCGAAGAATCTTGCCGGATTTTCCTCGGTTAGAGGAAATTGAAGAATTTAAGGACACTGTGTACGCATACGTTCCTGTTGAACTGATTGAAGAACTGTGCGAGGCATTAGTAACGAAGTACAACTAAATCCGAATTTAAGAGAAAAGGAGCGGGAATGTGAGGGCATATGAAAGGGTGTACGAATATTACAGCTTGTTCGGTTATCACGTTATTGAATTCGCTGTGCGTGATGGTCGGCATTCTCGCTTCCTGCAGCTTTTCATTATGGATAGCAAAGAGGGGGAATCGGAGTGAAGAGGGTACTGGATGCTTGCTGTGGCAGCCGAATGTTCTGGTTCAACAAGCAGCATGAAGAAGCTGTATACATGGATGTACGGGAGCTGGAGACAGAACTATGTGACGGCCGCAAATTAATTGTGAAGCCGGACGTAGTTGGAGATTTCCGCAATATGCCTTTCGGGGATCAGAGCTTCTACCTGGTTGTATTCGATCCACCGCATCTGCTAAAGGCTGGGGAAGAATCATGGTTGGCCAAGAAGTACGGGAATCTAGATGATACTTGGCGGGAAGATATTGCAACAGGATTTAATGAGTGTATGAGGGTGCTGAAGCCGAACGGAACATTGATATTTAAATGGAATGAGGACCAAGTGCCGCTCAGAGAAGTTTTAAAGTGCTTTGGCCAAAAGCCGCTGTTTGGAAACAAGCGCAGTAAGACGCATTGGCTGGTGTTCATGAAATAATGCTACAAAACCCGCATTGAGGAGGAAAACATATGGAGATTTCGCTTTACAGTCACCAGTACCGGGTGGTAGACATCCTGAAGAAATCCAACGCTGACATGTTCAAGGACATAAAAGTTGGAGACATCCTGCAGTTCAGCACAAGTATTGTCCGAAATACAAAAGGGCTTGGTACATCTCATTCAGGGGTATATGCCACAGAAATCCTCATCGAGAACATCACACAATCTATGATTGTCAGCCGGACAATGACCAAGCTGCTGAACATCCTAAAGCATTTTGAATTAGAACGGGTGAATTAATGTCCTTATTCCGTCCCTATTTTGTCCTTATTTTTTAGGACATTCTGAAAGGAGTTGACCATCATATGTACGATTGGCTGAAAGACTATCATAAGATAGAAAACCAAATAGCATATTTAGAATTTAACCTTGAACAGACAGAGCGTGAGCTCAAACGATGGGTCGACGGCGATTTGCAGAAAATCAAGCTTCAATCCGATTCGGCAGGCGCGAGAGTGGAAGATAAGCTGGAGCAGATCCGCAACGAACTTACATATAAGCAAGAGCAGCGCAACCAACTAATCCTGCTTGTCAGTACCTTCAAAGGACTGGATGAGCAAATCCTAAAGCTGAAGTACATTGATGGTCTGACTTTAGATAAAGTAGCCGAGCAGCTCGGTTACAGCGATTCACACATCAAGAAGCGGCATGCTGAGTTAGTCAGAACCATCAAGTTTGTGGAAGACTATATTGCACTTTAGGTTCACTCATGGACTGCCTCGAACCTATTGAAAAACGGTGTTATTCTAATAGCATAGAAGAAGGGGAATGCGGTGGCGGAATAGGTAGACGCTATGTATGGTAGGGTGAGGTGCAGACCATAAAAGAAAGCCTTCTGTCGACACCATGAAAGGTGCAAATCCTTTCCCGCATTTCTTCTGCTTCCCTGCAGGTGCATATGTTCCCTCCGTCCATGTGCATCTTCAGGGGTTTGGAAGGCCCCAGTGAGCTAACGCTCCAAATTGCTTTGACACAATCCTGTTGTGTATGAATTAGGACGAATGTTAGTCAGGCTGCTCGGTGCACAGGGCAGCCATCCTTTTTCCTCATTGCCGCCGGCGTATGAACCCATCCTCATACGCTGACAGGAGTGTGGAAACTCCAATCAAAATATGAATAGCCGGATTGATCCAAGGAGGTACTCATACTGACAGGTGAGTACCTTTTTATATTGAGGTGAAATAGACATGGAATACATCTTATCAACTATAGCTCTTGTCCTATCCCTTATCTCATTCGGGATGGCAAGATACTACGAATATAAACTACGAAAGCTGGACCGCTGACATGTTACGCAGCTGCAGCTATTGTGGAAGGATACATGATAGCAAGTACCAGTGCCCACAGAAGCCTAAGCGATTCAAGGAGAGGGACGAGGTGCACCGCTTCCGCACACTGCAGGTATGGATCAAGAAGAGGAACTACATCAGGCAACGTGATACACACCTATGCCAGGTATGCACCCGTCAACTATATGATACACATACGCAATACACATACGATGATATACAAGTCCATCACATCGTGCCGCTGCGTGAAGACTGGGAGCGTAGGCTAGACGAGGACAACCTTCTCTGCTTGTGTCGTCCTCATCACGAGGCGGCAGAGGCTGGGGGGATACCCAGGGCAGTGCTGTTCGCCATTGCGACCGAACAGAACACCAAATAGGTGTCATTTTACACCAATACCCCCCGGGGGGGTAAATTTGGTTTTTTGAATATGCCCTAAAGCCACGTGTCATCCGCAACACATAAAATATTCCTGCATCAACTTTTCGAAAGGGAGTGACCCAATGCCGACGCCAAAAAAACCATTTTCTGTTTTGTCAGCTGAGAAAAAATCGCATAAAACGAAAGCCGAATTGAAAACACGAGAGAGCGGAGAAAAAGCACTTGCAACAGGCGCGGCATTGAAGGAACGTCCCGAGGTGAGGGATAACCCTAGAGCGCATGCAGAGTTCGAGAGACTTAGTAATTTATTAGAGAAAATCGGGAAAAACGATGCGATATACGAAGGGGTTATAAATCGGTACTGCCTGCTGCAGGCTGAATGCCATGGTTTTGAGGAAATGCGTGACCGTATGTCTAATGAGCTGGAGGCTTTAGAGCAGGCGGAAGGAATGTCTGCGAAGGATTACTTCAGCTTGAAAATTGATATCCAAAAGCAGATCATTGCCCTGGATAAACAGATCCAGACGAAGCGTAAAATGCTTCTTGATATAGAGAAGGAAAACATCATGACAATTGCGGCCGCACTTCGGAGCATACCGAAGCCGGAAGAGAAGGCCAGCAACAAGCTGCTCGAGGTTCTCAATGGAAGTTAAGGACAGCAGAGCATATCAGTATGCTGTATGGTGTGCCGAAGCAGGCAATAGGAAAGTTCCTCTCTATGTTAGGAAGCAGGCGCAGGCATGGCTTGAGATTGTGGAAGGCAAGGATGATGAGGCCTATGTGGATGGCAAGGCATTTGCCAGGATAAACAAGCTGTTAAAGCTGATGATGCATCCTGATCTACAGTGTCCAATGGATGAAGGACTTGAAGATTACGCCTGGCTGCTTCTCATCGCCATCTTCTGCACCAAACTGAAAAACCCGGAAGGGAAGGACATTCGCTATTATGAAACGGCAGTCCTTGAAATCAGCCGGAAGAATTTTAAAACTTTTAACTCAGCTGTGATTTTTATTTTGCTTTTGCTGACGGATCCGCAGTTCAGCCGATTCTTCTCAGTAGCGCCGGACCTCAAATTGTCGAGTGAGCTGAAGCTGGCTATCCGTAAAATTATCAAAGTAAGTCCGCTGCTTGCAGATGACGGTGTTTTCAAAGTGCTTAGAAGTGAAATTCGCTGTTTGCTCACAGAAAGCGAGTATGTGCCGCTGGCATACAGTGAGGACCGCATGGATGGGAAGCTTGCCAATGCATTCCTAGCAGATGAAGCCGGCGCAATGGATAGCTATCCTGTGGAAGCCATGCGCTCCTCTCAGATTACCCTGTTCAACAAATTGGGGATTATCATCAGCACTCAATACCCGAACGATAACAATGTCATGATTGACGAGATTGATGTCAGCAAGAAGGTACTGGATGGGCTGATTGATAATAGGCGGCGGTTTGCTCTCTTGTATGAGCCAGACAGTGAGTTTTTAGTGGACGATAAGTGGCAGACAGAGGATTTGGTCATTTATCAATCCAATCCGGTTGCCGTTGCTCATGAATACATCTTCCAAGCCATCCGGGACATGAGGACGATGGCTATTTTGTATGAAAACAAGCGTGAAAACTACCTGTGTAAGCACAATAACATCAAGTATAAAGGGCTTGGTGTGGAAGGCTACATTGATATCACGAAGGTGAGAGAGTGCAAGATACAGGAAGATATGGCTTTCTGGAGAGGGAAACGGGTGTATTTAGGGCTCGACTTGTCACAAACCGATGACAATACGGCTGTTTCCATGGTCACAGAGTATGATGGCAATATTTATGCCAAAGTTTGGGGCTTCATCCCGGCAGAGCGGAAGGATTTCAAGAGCAAGAAAGAGCAGGTTGACTATAACCGGCTGATCCGGGAAGGTGTCTGTTTCGAATGCGGGGATGAAGTGATTGATTATTCCTTTATTGAAAACTTCATTCTGACTTTAGAAGAGCGGTACGGAGTTGAAATCGTACAAATTGGCTATGACCGTTACAATGCTATCAGTACAATACAAAAGCTTGAAGCTGCCGGCTATTTGTGTGTAGAAATCAAGCAGCATTCCAGCGTACTCCATATGCCTACGAAGTTGCTGAAGGAATATGTTTTGAAGAAATGGTTTCAATATGATGAAAATCTGATGCTTGAAATCGGCTTCCAAAACGCTCGTTGTACAGAGGACACAAACTTGAACAAGTACGTGAACAAGAAGAAATCCGCTGGAAAAGTGGATACGGTAGTGGCGCTCATCATGTCTGTGTATCTGTTGCAGCAGGATTTGCTCCTTAATCCGGACAGTGACTGGGGTGCTATGGTGATATAGAAAGGGGGTGAAAAAACTATGGCACTTGATCAAAAAATGTATCCAGTAGGTATGACAACGGATAGTGCTGGTTATCCGATTCCGAAAGTATTTATTGAGGGGCATAACTATCAAGAATTGACACTTTTCAACGCACAGGCTATCCGGAATACAAGCGTGGCGACAAGCTCAACAGTATCTATGACAACTCTGTCTGGTCAGAACAACATTCTCGTGAACAATGCGCTGGATCAGTCTGTATTGTTTGATGTTTTTATTAAAAATACGCTCGGACAAAGCTTTCCTGTTCTCATTGATTTGTCTATTCCTGCAGGAGGAACGAAAGTACTAACAGATGTAGACATCCCTGTGCTTAAAACACCAATTTATCAGCTGTACGCGACGGTACAAGCATCAGTGGCACCGACAACAGGGGCATTTTCAGCAACGCTCGGTGGCGTACAGGCGTAGGAGAGGAATAAACCATGGCATGGTGGAACAGAAGGAAAAATAAACCCGCCGAAGTTGAGGAAACCCGTGATTTCTCCCTTGCTGATTTGCTGCAAGCCAATGCGGATGTCTCTACTATCACAGCTGAGCAAGCAATGAGCATTCCAGCTTTAAACGCTGCGGTGAACCTTATTTCAAACACAGTGGCCAGTTTGCCAGTTAGGTTATACAGGCGAGAAGGACAGAAAATCTCAGCTGTGGACGATGACCCGCGCGTGGAGCTGCTGAATGGAACGACAGGGGACTTGTTGGATGGTTTCCAAATGAAAAAGGCGTTTGTAGATGACCATTTAGTGCACGGTGCCGGCTACCTCTACATTAACAAAGTCAGAAACGGGGTAAAATCGCTGCATTATGTCTCGAATCCACAGGTGGGCGTGGTTCTGGTGGACCCAAATCCAATTTTTAAAAAGATGGAATTCTTTGTATATGGCAGCATCTATCAGGACTTTCAGTTTGTTAAGATGACGAGAAAGACCAAAAACGGCATAACCGGCATAGGTGTTGTAGCTGAGGCAAACAAGATGCTCTCTGTTGCTTACAATACGCTGCTATTTGAGGATATGCTGGTCCGCACGGGCGGCAATAAGAAGGGATTTTTGAAGTCAGCAAGCAAATTGACGCAAGAAGCACTCGATAACTTGAAGGCAGCCTTCAAGCGGCTTTATTCAAATAACACGGACAACATTGTAGTTCTCAATTCAGGGCTAGACTTCCAAGAATCAACAAACTCTGCAGTAGAGATGCAGATCAACCAGAATAAAATCACAAACGCTGAAGAAATTGCAAAGCTGCTTCACATCCCCGTGGAGCTGCTAAACGGCAAGGCGACCGGCGGTAATGAGATGCTGTATGACAGCTTCATCAAGCTGGCTATTTTGCCAATTATCAAGGCATTCGAAACAGCTCTGAATAAAGACCTTCTTCTAGAAAAAGAGAAAGGGTCTTTTTATTTTGCCTTTGACATGAATGAGCTACTGAAAGCGGACGTTCTCAAGCGATTCCAGGCGTATGAAATCGCCATCCGCAACAGTATTTTTGATGTGGATGAAATCCGGGCTAAGGAAAATTATGCGCCGCGTGGGCTGAAGTTTATTAAACTTGGCCTGCAGGACGTACTCTTCAACCCGGAAACACAGGAAATCTATACACCGAACACTAACCAGGTAGCCAAAATGGGCAAGGCAATCGAAACGATGCAACCAGAAGGTACGGATCCATTACCAGCCCCTGAAGGAGGTGATGATAATGCGAATAGAGATTCGGGGGAACAATCAGGTATTGCTTGATGGCTATGTAAATGCTGTAGAACGGGAGAGCCGGGTCCTTCCCTCTCCGAAAGGCCGTTTCATTGAGACTGTGAAGGCAAAAACGTTTGAAAAGGCGCTGGGCCGCACGGACAACGTAGATTTGCTGTTCAACCATGATGAAAAACGTAAATTAGGGTCCACACAAGAGGGAAACCTGCAGCTGTTTGAGGATGCAATCGGCTTGCGAGCGATTGCGACCGTGACGGATCCGGAAGTCGTGCGAAAAGCACAGGCCGGCGAGCTGCGCGGGTGGTCGTTTGGGTTCATGGCTGTGGAAGACGAATGGACAGATGGCCAGGACGGCATTGCACGCCGTTTTCTAAAGGACATCGACCTAATAGAGGTTTCTATCCTAGACAAAACGCCTGCATATGTTGCAACCAGTATCGAGAGCCGAGGGGAAGAACAAGTCATCACCGAACAGCGAGGCGAGGAATTCCGTGCTGTTACGGAAGACATGAGCACCGAACCAGAGCCGGATGAAGCATCTGTATGCCCGACATGCGGAGCACCGCTAACTGAACATGAACCAGACGGCGATGAAGAGCCAGACGGAGACGAAGCTGCAGCCAATACGCTGGAGCTTTTTTCTGTGGAAATCGAAATTTTAAAAATGAAGGGTGGACAACCTGTATGAACATGGGAAAAACATCTGTGCTGACAATGCACAAGAATATTGAGACACGCTCTATGAAGGGACTGACAGAGCAGCGTAACGACCTGCTTGCAGAAATGGAAGGTATCTTGGAAAAGGCAAAGCAAGAAACGCGTGCTTTCACCGACCAGGAGACTGGGCGCTATGCGGAGATTAAGAAAGAAATTGAACGCATTGATGCCACTTTGAAGGCTGAAGAGGAAACCCGCAGCCTTGAGAAACGTGAAATTGTGAAGAAGGCTGAAACGGCAGAGGAAAAGCGTGCGGCGGAGATTGAGCAGGAAGAACGCGCATTTGTGGAATATGTGAAGGGCATTGATAAGCGTGCCTTGAATGCATCCGGACAAGGTGTAGTTATTCCGTTGTCTGTGGCAAACCGTATCATTGATACAGTGAAAAATATGTCTCCAATCTTGGCCAAGGCGACAATTTGGGACGTAAGCGGCGATTTGATTATCCCGTCTTATGACTTCACACAGCATGTTCCTGCTGGATACTACACCGAATTGGCAACTATGACAGCACAGTCTGCTAACTTCGGTTCTGTGAAGCTCGGCAATACAATCGTTGCTTCCCTTGCACTAATCTCTAAGTCTCTGATTAACCGTACAGATGTAGACATCGTGCCGTTTATCGTAAATGAGATTGCAAAGGCGATTTCCTACTTCCTGGAGAAGGAGCTGCTGACTAATGCAAACAGCACAGTAGGTTCCGGCGCTACGAAACTAGGCGGCCTTGCTAACACAGGTGCTGGCCAGACGGTTACAGGCGCAACAGCCGGCACAATTACGGTGCAAGAGCTTGTACAGACTCAGATGAAAGTACCGCAAGTGTACCAGAAGGATTGTGCATGGATTATGCACCCTAACACACTGGCTTACATTCAATCCCTGACTGCATCCACAGGCATCCTTATCATGGGTAACACGCTGCATGAGGATGCGCCATTTACAATCCTGGGCAAGCCTGTGTATGTGTCTGACCAGATGCCAACGATGGCCGCTAATGCCAAGGAAATTTTCTATGGAGACTTCTCCGGACTGCACATCAAGATGCCGCGCGGCGTACAGATGCAGGTGCTTAACGAGCGCTTTGCTGATCAGTATGCAGTGGGAGTCGTTGCCGTGGTCGAAGCAGATGCAGGTATCATTGAGCCGCAGAAGATTGCAATGTATGTAGGTAAGTAATGAGGGGGCTTCCCCCTCTTATTTCATATCACAGAGAGGTGATAGACATGGTTAGATTTTTGGCGAAGAAGGAAATTATATCTTCCGTGATTTGGGCAAAGGAAGGTCAGGTTTATGATTTTCCGCTCGATGATGCTACACAAAAATACTGGACAGATTGCGGTCTGATTGAAGTATTGCCTGATGAAGAGCAGCCGGCACCAGTAGAAGTGCAAGCGGATGTGACACAAAATGAAGGTCAGTGAGGTTACTATTGCTGACTTAAAGCAGTACGCTCACGTATATCATGCTGAGGACGATGCATTGTTCACAACGATTCTTACGGCATGCAAAGCATACATACAGGGCTACACAGGACTGACAGCGGATGCAATGAACAGCCGCGAGGAGCTTACTGTGGCCCTGTTTGTGTTAGCCAACGAGTTGTATGATAACCGCTCATTCACCGTACAGGACAACAAAGTGAACAGGGTTGCTAAAAGCATTTTAGACATGCATGTGACGAATCTGGTATGAGGTGGCTGATATGACGCGATTTACAATCAATCCGGGTGAGTTCCGGCATGTTATCACGTTTCAGGACCGCGCAGCTGCAAACACGTTTGGCGAAAATGACGCCTGGACTGATGTACTCACAGCACGAGCAGCTATTTACCCGGTCAGCGGTAAGGAATACTTTACGGCCGACCGAGTAACCAGTGAGGTCACACATAAAATCAGCATGAGATATATGCCGGGGACAAGCATTTCTCCGGATATGCGCATTCTGTTTCAGGGCCGTATTTTTCAAATTGTCTCTGTTATCAATTTTCAGGAGCGCAATGTGATGCTGCAGCTGATGTGTAAGGAGCTGATGTGAGATGGCTAGAAGTGATATACAGGGTATGGAGGAGCTAATCCGGGCAATTCGGCAGCTTGAATCCCTTCCACAGAAATGTGTTACCCGTGCGGCACGGAAAGGGGCAGATATTGCCCTGAAAGCTGCTAAACAACTAGCGCCGGAAGATACCGGTTATTTGCGCCGAGGCTTAATTGTGAAGGGCGAAAAACTGAAGAAACGCGGAAAAAAAGTGTATGAAATTACCCTTAATCCTGCAATGAACCATATTTTTCAAAAAGAAACAAAGAGCGGGAAGATCCGGCGGCGTGACGGGAAAACAGTAAGAATGGGCGCTGGTGTCTATTATTACCCGGCTTCCCAGGAATACGGGTTCATGGCACGGAACGGCCGGTATATTCCCGGCTTTCACTACCTTCGTAAATCTGTGGAACAACAGAAAGAGCAGATTGAAACTAGAGTTGTGGAAGTCCTGGCAAAGGAAATCGACAAAATTAAGTAAGAGGTGTAGGAAATGCTCTTTGAGGAAGCGTTGAGGGCGGAATTAAGCGCCCTGGATGGACTAAATAACAAGGTGTTCCCCCTCAATGCAACCGAGGGGACAGCACCGCCTTTTGTTGTCTATGTGTCAAACAATGGTGTGCAGGATAAGACGCTTAGCGGCTATTTAAGCACAAGAGAAGTAGAATGCGAGATTAATATCATCCATGGCACATACAGCAGCATGAAGGCTTTATCGCAGCAGGTTTTAGAAAAGATACTATCCTTTCAGGGCCGCATCATCGGTGGGCAGAACGGAATCCTTATCCGGAACGTTACATACCACAGTCCGGTGGAGCTCTATGAAAGTGAAATCTTGTGTTATAGAAGTGTGTTAGAAGTGAAATTTAGATTTTAGGGGAGTGATATAAATGGCTCAATTGTCTATGGGCACGAAATTTATGATTGGCTCAAATAGCGTTGCTGAATTGACCAATATTGGCGGACTAGAACTATCTGCTGATACAAAAGACGTGACAACGCTGGATTCTGGCGGGTGGAAGCAGTTTATCCAAGGTGTGAAGGATGCTGGCGAGGTTTCACTGAGCGGCTTCTTCAATGCCGGTGACACAAACGGACAGACGGCGCTATACAATGCCTTCACGGCTGGTTCTATCCTGGCTTACACAATCCTGTTTCCCTTTGGTGCAAGCTGGACATTTAATGCTATTGTAACAAAAATCGGAACAGGCGCTGATCTTGAAGACACTGTAAGTTTTGATGCCACACTAAAAGTAACAGGGCAGCCGTCTCTTGGTCTGACTTCTTCCGCCGGCCTATCTGCACTGTCTCTGTCTGGAACAGGCGGCAGTTTAACTCCTGCTTTTGCGAACGGTACAAGCCTTTACTCCTATAGCGGCGTAACAGGTACATCTGTTACCGTGACGGCTACAGGCGCAAACCAAACAATCGCCCTGTATGTGGATGGCGTATTCAACCAGAACTTAACAAGCGGCACCGCTTCTTCTGCCATCACGCTTTCCGGCATCGGTGTGCGTAAGCTGACAATTGTAGCGGCTGAAGCAGCAAAAGCACCACGTGTTTACGAAATCAACGTCGCGAAGACGGCATAAGGCTAGGGGAATCATCCCCTGGCTTTTTTATATGAGGAGGAAATGAAATGAGCGATAAAAACGATGTTGTCATCATTGAGTTAGACCGGCCGCGTGAGCTGCGCTATGGGCACAAGGCGCTGAAAAAACTGACTGCTCTAACCGGTAAGGGCTTGGACAAGCTGGACACAGACAACTTTGATCTTGAAGAAATCGAAAAGGTGCTGTATTGCGGCCTGTTGTCTGATGCAAAAGATAACAATGAAACACTGAAACTAGAAGACATGGAAGACCTGCTCGACCAGGCACCGAGTTATGGGCACATCATGGAAAAGATGCAGGCTGCCTTTAACCTAGCGTTTGGCCAGTTTGAGGATGCGGAAAAAAACTGACGGCGGATGGATCCGCTCCATCCGAACCTGAGCCCTGGTGTTGGGAAAGGTCACTGAAGGCTGCTATTGCTGTAGGTATACGGCTGGCAGAATATAACGACATGACACCCTACGAGCTGAATTTATTTATCAATGGCTATTACGAAAAACAGAAGCAAGAGCAAGAGAATGATATAACACTTGCCTACTTGACTGCGTACTGGCACCGTGTCAAGAAAATGCCGGCTCTGAAGGACGTTTTGAAGCAGCCGCAGCAGCCTAAAAAACAGATGAGTAATGAGCAGATGTTTGAGCGAGTGAAGGCTTTGAATGCCGCGTTTGGCGGCGCGACTTATTGAGCAAGGGGGTGAACAGATATGGCAGTTATTCGCAACCTCATAGTACGTGCCGGCGCTGATTTCAGCGAGCTGCAGCAACAGATGCAGCGGGCACAGGCTAAAATCAAGAATTTTAAAGAGAACATCAATAGTTCAATGAGCAGCATTAAATCTGCACTGGTTGCAGTCGGAACTACGCTCTTTATGTCAGATGCAATTCAAGACGCTGCAAAATTTGAGGCACAGATGGGTACTCTCAGTGAAAGTCTGGGCAGCAGCATGAATGACTTCGTAAAATGGCAGAATACCGTAGGGGCATCGTTGGGTTATTCTAAGCTGCAGTCTGCTGAGCTGGCAAACACACTGTCTTTGAATTTTAAGCAGTTCGCAACAAGCCAGCAGGACCTGCTCGACAAAACAACTAAGATGATGGAAACGGCCGCGCTAATCTCTACGAAGCGTGGCATGGCCATGACTGAGGTATCAGACCGTATCAGATCCGCAATGAACCAGGAGGCGGACGGTGCTGATGAGCTTGGCGTGAACGTTCGCGTGGCCGCCATTACACAGTCGAATGCCTATAAGCAGATGGCTAACGGCACGCCGTGGGACGAATTGTCTACTAATATGCAGAAGGCAATCCTGTACCATCACATCCTGGAATCAGTGAGCCAAAATTTAGGCTCTACAATGCAGGACAATACGGCAATGCGGATGTCTGCTTTTACTGCCTCGCTGTATGATGTGCGGCTTGCGCTCGGGCAGGCCTTTTTGCCGATTTTAAATGTGGTATTGCCGGTTCTTACATCATTCATGCGCGGCATCGAGATGGCCCTGCAGTATGTAGCTGCTTTTAGCTCTGCGCTATTTGGCAAAGCTACGTCCGGTCAAAAGGCACAAGCAGCTGCAACAAACCAACAGGCAGCCGCAATGAATAAATTGGGGGATTCAATTGCCAATACGGGTAAAAAATCGAAGAAGGCAGCAGCTGATGCAAAGGGCAGTGTTGCCAGTTTTGACGAGGTGCATCAGTTAGAGGACCCCAAAAAGGGAGCAGCTGAAGATGATCCAGGAGCCGGAGGCGGCGGCGTTGGTGCTGGCGGCATGGCCGGCGCATCTCCTGTGAATTTCGAAACGAATGCACCGGAAATTGGGCAAAAGGTACAGGATTTCGCAAACCGTGTAAAGGGGATTATGTCCGATATCGGTGCCTTCATGTCAAAAAATAAGGACATTATCACCAGTGCCATTGCCGGCATTGCAGCAGGCTTTGCTACATTTGCAATCCTCTCAAACTGGACGGAAATTGTAGGGGGGCTGACTATTGCCTGGGAGGCACTGACAGCCGCACTTGCCGGAATCGCCTGGCCAATTGTTGCAATCGCTGCTTTGGTCGCATTATTTGTTGGTAATCTGGTCTATTTGTGGAGGACAAACGAAAAATTCCGCGATTCGGTTTTAGAGGTCTGGAATAAAATTTCTAGTTTTGTAAAAGGCGTTGTCTCAGACATGTGGAACAGTGTTATGGCCACATGGAATAAATATGGCCCCGATATTGTGAATGGTATTGGCGATGCAATGAAGTCTATACAGGACCTCATAGTAAACCTATGGGAGAATTTCCTGAAGCCGATTATGGAAAATGGATTAGAGGTACTAAAGGATCTATGGAACAACCACCTGAAAGCTCTCGTCGATAGAGTACTAGATTTTGTTGGCAAACTGATAACGGCTGCTTTAGATATTTACAACAAATTTATCATGCCGATTGTAAATTTCTTAGTGGGTGTCCTTGGTCCCATTTTTGCTGCAGTTTTTTCCGGTCTGATGCGTGCATTAGGCGGATTTTTGGGTGACGTATTTGATTTTGCATCAGGACTTTTCCGCATTCTTGGTGGCATTGTTGATTTTATAGCAGGCGTATTCACCGGGAATTGGTCGCGTGCATGGAATGGCGTGAAGGATATTTTTGGCGGAATTTTCGACAGTCTATATGCACTGGTGAAACGTCCGCTCAACTGGATTATCAGCATGATTAACGATGTAATCGGCGGTTTGAATTCCTTGAGCATAGATGTTCCGGATTGGGTGCCGGGAGTCGGTGGACAGAAATGGGGCGTACACATTCCGCGTATTCCTGCACTGGCGAAAGGCGGTATTACATCTGGTCCTACACTGGCACTCATCGGGGACAACCCCGGCGGGGAAGAGGTCGTATCGCCGCTGGATAAGCTGACAGGCATTGTAACAAACGCTATGATGACTGCTCTGTCATTCAATCAGCCGCGCTCAAATGTGAGTGGGGACATCATCCTGAATGTGGACGGCAAGCAGTTTGCCCGAATTGTTAAGCCATATCTTGATCTTGAAAACAAGCGCGTTGGCGCAAATGTAAGACTACAATCGCTGTAAAGGAGTGGGAACATGGCACTACTGACAATCGGCGGAGTGGCGATGCCTACTCCTTCCGACCTGCAGGTGGGCATCATGGATATTTCGAATGCCCAGCGTAATGCGAACGGACTCATGATTATTGAGCGCATTGCGACAAAGCGCAAGCTCTCAGTGTCCTACAATTATGCCTCAGCTGCGGATATGCAGAAAATCCTACAGGCCGTTGCGCCTGTTTTTTATAACGTCACATTTTTAAATCCGCTCACAAATGCCTATGAAACAAGCAGCTTTTACTGCGGGGATAGATCCGTCGGAATGATTGATTATGTGAACAGCGTCCCCCGTTACAAAGACCTAAAATTCGACCTAATAGAAAGGTAGGAGTCAATATGAGCATTGCAACATCAGCTGCGTACAAAGCCGGCATTTACGCGAATGTCCGGCAGATAGATGCACAGATTGATTTCACTTTTCAAGGGACGAAGACAACATACGGCGATGAGCGGATTGTGAAAATCAACATTGTGGAAGAGATATCTGTTTTGAATGATACAATCCCCTCTGACCAGCTGACAATCGTACTGGACAATACAGACGGGACCTTCAACTTTTTAAATCTACAGAACATGCAGCAGATCATTGCTAGCCGTCCACAAATTGATGTGCGTTTTGGCTTGAAGCTGGACACCTCGACAGAATGGCTGCAGATGGGCACGTACTATGTGGATGCCTGGAAGAATGACCCGGGGGCTATGACTATCACGCTGACAGCTCATGACAACATGATGATGCTGGACAATATCAACTATTCTGGCTCTGGAAAGGGCATGACGCTCTATAACATTGCAGCTGATATTTTTGCTGTTGCCGGCATCACGAAATACTACATAGACCCGGCACTGAAGAATACTACGACCAGTACAGGCTTTAAAGACAGGCTATCCTGCCGGAACGCACTGCAGCATGTGGGCATTATGGGGCAGGCGGCGGTGTATCAGGACAGGGACGGCACAGTGATGGTCAAGCGGTTTGCGACACTGGACGCCAGCCTGCTCTACCTGAACTATGCTTCCACACAGAGGACATTGTGGGGCTATCCCGGTGCAAGCAATACTATCCTGAACAACACGGACGGGGGCATGCGCTACATTGATTTAAATGATATGTATGCCATCCCTGAGATTACGCTTGATAAATCGGTCTATCAGGTTGTTGTGAAAGTGTACAGCGTAGACGGATCCAGTGCGGATAGCGTTTTTACAAATACGAGCATCGCCGGACAGAATGGTCAATCCTTTACGATTGATAATCCGCTCATTAGTGATGCAGCTACAGCTGCTAAGGTAGCTAACTGGTTTATAGCTGAATCCAATTACAATGCAGTATATAAATCTACCTGGCGGCAGAATCCCTGCCTGCAGGCCACTGACGTTGTGATTGTGGAATCTGGATTTAAGTCTGGCCAGAACAATGTCATCAAGCAGACGCGGGTATATAAGCAGGAATTTAATTATGAGGGCTATTTATCCGGCGTAACGGAAAGCAGAGGGGGGATTTAATATGCCTTATCAGAAGACAACCTGGGCAGACCGGCAAGTATCGCGGCCGCTCACATTTACAATGACAAATAATGCGGATGGGACTGTAACACTGACACCAGCTGAGGGAACTATCATCGCTAGTGGTACACCTATCACTGCAGCAAACTTGAACAATATGGAAACCGGAATTGCCAACGCCCTTCCGATGAGTGAAGGCGGTACGGTGCAGGGCGCTGTTAAAATGAATGCCGGTACTGTGGTTGCGGCCGTGCAAGGATTGAAGTTCGACGCGGCCAGGGCTGCACAGTCTCAAATTCTGTGGAATGCAAGCGCGGCAAGTGATTATGGAATGGTCTTCAATGTGGACGGAGTGTCGGTCCTAGTTTTAACATCTGATAGAAAAGTTACCGCGAATGGCAACGTGCTGGTTAAAAATGCAGCAAACGGCTACTATATGGTGATCACAGAAGAGAAAATTGAAAACCCTACGGGCACTGGTAATTTAACAGTTAAATCAGCAGATACAGGCGGAAACGTAGTGCTGCACTGTCCGGCAGCCGAGATCCAAACAAAATCAAACGGGCTGCGAGTGTGTAATCCTGCTTTTTCGGCATACGTTCCTGTCTATGCTTCTGCATTTACCAACATGTCGAAGCGCGACCTCAAAAAGAACATCGAGGATTACACAGGCAGCGGTGAGGATATCGTCAACAGTGCAACGCTCAGGGAGTATCATTACAAGTCCGAACTTGATCAAGAGTTGAAGCATGTTGGGCTTATCTATGAAGAAGCACCTGTTGAGGTCATTGATCTGCAGGGCAACGGCGTGGATGTGTACGCAATGACTAGTGTTGCCTGGAAAGCCATACAGGAGTTATCCGGTAAGCTGGCAGCGATGGAAAAGCAAAATGCCGATCTGGAAGCACGCCTGGCCAGACTAGAAGAAGCTGCCGTGTAGCAGCTGCGCATACGAAAACTCAGGAGCCCTCACCGGCTCTTTTTATTTATAGATATGAGGGGAGCGGGAACAGTGGACAAAGTGGAACTAGGAGTCTTAATTGCGATAGCCTCGCTTGCTGTTGCCTATCTAGGATACAGTCTCAACCGTAAGCGGGATATGCGGGCGGATGTACAGCAGGATGCAGAAGTAAAGGCAAAGCTCACCTACATCCAGCGCGGTGTTGATGATATCCGGCTGGACATTAAGGCATCCGAGCGGAAAATCAGTGACTTAGGAGAGCGTGTGACAAGAGTAGAAGAGAGCGCCAAGCAGGCACATAAGCGACTTGATGCTGTGGAAGGAGGAGAAAAGCGATGAACAGATGGCGGAACTACGGCATGTATGCATCTCTGGCAGCCTTGCTGCTCGTGGTGCTGCAGGCTTTCGATGTGAAGGTAGATGTGGACTTGTTTAACAAAATTGTCGCACTAGTGCTGGGTGTGCTTGCAGCTGCAGGCATCATCAGCAATCCGACTACGCAAAACACTTGGTTTGGCGATGACAAAAAGGAGGATGAGCAGTAATGGCTATGACATTGCAAAGTTTACTAGACAAGGCAAACCGCAAGTTGAATGCTGCCGGCATGAACCCAGTGGCGGCAGAGCTTACGCGTCAGGTTATCACAGATATGCATGCACAAGGAATTTACATCTGTGTGGCACAGGGCTTCCGCAGCATTGCTGAGCAGAACGCATTGTACGCGCAGGGCCGGACAGCGCCCGGTAGCATCGTGACAAACGCGAAGGGCGGAAAGTCCAATCACAATTTTGGTGTAGCTGTAGACTTGTGCCTATATACCACTGATGGATCAGATGTCATTTGGGATGTATCTGGACCGTTTCAAAAAGTCATCGCGGCGATGAAAGCCCGCGGCTTCAAGTGGGGCGGTGATTGGACAGGCTTCAAGGACTACCCACATTTTGAGATTTGCGATGCGGTTTCCGGCGAACAACCACCAAAGGAGGTCATGAAAATGGCACAACTAGTAACATTTGTACGCACAGGCGGATATTCCGGTGATGCACTGAAAGAGGTGCACGGCCTGCTGCTGCAGAAGAATTGGGGCTATACACCGGCACGCAAGAGTGACGGCACACTTGAGTTTGTTGTAGGCGGCTTTACTGCGGATGCACCTTCCCAAGCAGCATTGGCAGAGCTTGTGGCATTCCTGCAGGCGCGCAGCTATTGGTATGATACATTCACAATGTGATGCAAAAGCCCTCTTCCGTTGTGGAGGAGGGCTGTTTTCATTTGTGGAGGGGTAGAATATTCTCATTCTTTGTTTTTTTCGTGTAGGCGCAAATACTCCATAATCTGCGGCACTTCCCTCTTTGATTGATAGTACAGTACGCAGCAAGCCCCTTCTGTTCCTTTGTGCTGCTGTATTTTCTTTTTTGTGGCCCCGATCTGCTGATGCAGATGCTCATTCAACCGTTCCAGGATTTCTGCAGCTGCATAGAAGCGCAGACGCTCTCCGGCATGGTTGGCAATCCGATTGAAAAATGTATCTTGAGTGTGATGAACAGCAAAGTAGCCGCGCAGAAACTCCGCTTCTTCCTTCTCATCCAACACAGGCATTCTGCGCTCTATGTTCAGTTTGCCTTCATATCCGTGCTGCCGCATCCAGTCCACATAGTGATGCTGAATTGGAATGTGCAGCACATAGGATATACCGCCATCTGTACTTGTGCGTTGTAGCAGATCTCGACCTGGGCACAAGGCATCACGTATTTGCTCTAGTAGGTCCAGCCGCTTGGAGCGCAGCCGGAACCCACCTTTCCCTGAACCTGTGATGCTTCCGTTTCCCCAAATAAATCCCACAATCCAAAAATCAACGATTTCCATACAAACGTTCCATCCCCGCTCTTGTGACCAACCATGTGCCGCCAGACTTCATCATTTCATCCGGGCGGAACTTCCGCAGGTTGCAGAGCTTTTTTGTATAGCCGGTAGGCAGCCCCCACTCCGCATCAGCAGCGGAGGCTGTCAGTACCGCATAGAGCGGGGATTCTACTTTCCCAGCAATTCGGGGTAGTCGGCCACCAGGTCATGCACGTTGATGCTGTCGCCCAGGTCAAATTCCTCTCCGGCCTCCACGCCGAACACTTCGTTTGCTTCTTCCGCGATTCCCTTCACCGGGATGATTTCAATCTCGCCAGTTTCGTCATCTCTGTGCAGCTCTACTACTACTGTGGCCGCAAAGTCTGCGCCGCCCTCTTCGTACATATATCCAAAATCCAACGCAACGTTTTTCAGCTCAACTACTTTCATCATGATCCATTCCTCCCTATTTTTGGTTTCAAATCCACTTTGGAGCGTAGGCGTAGCTCTTCAGCGTGTCGATGATGCCGGATGCATCATAGCTGCTTTTGCAGTTTTCGATGGATGCAACTTGCTTCAGTGTCAGCACCTTGTCGCCAGCCTTTTCGAGCAGAGCAACGATGTAGGCAGCTTGCTTCTCGGACACATTGCCGCGGCGGACGAACTTCACTTCGCGGGCTTCCACACGGCTGAAGAATTCCACGTTTTCTTCCCAATTTTCTTTTGCGTAGGCCCACATGATCCGCATGGATTCCGCGATGTACTGGGACGGCTTGCCACCAAAACGCTTTGCACCTTGGCGCGCTTTCTTCCAGGCCTTTTTCATCACATCCGCTGCAATCTTCCGGTATACTGCTTTCATCGTTCTCTCCTCCTTTTTGTAGTACGTTTCCGTACCTCTTGACTATAGTATAGTCCGAATTCGTACCTTTTACAAGTGTTTTTGGAAATTTCTGTTCGACAAATAAAGACAAAATAAAAAGAGCAGCCTTAGCCGCTCTCATTAATTTCTATACACGCCGCAGTATGGACATAGTTCAGAGTACATTTCTTCGTCGATCAGCATCTGCTCGCAGTGATCGCAGGTGATTCCTTCATGCTCTTCCTCATCTGCTCCAATCTTTTCAATCGCTGCATGCAGCATCTTCTTATACTGCAACAATCGCTGGCCCCGGTACTTGTATTGTGGAGGGAGAGGGCGGGCCGGATGTACTGCCGTCCGTTCCGCCACCTTCCGGGTGTAAAATGCAATGCGGCTGTCGATGCTCTTCTTCATGCCATGTCCTCCAATCTGCTTCTATATAAATCAACCTGCTCTAGCAGTTCAATCAAATCAACCATATCGTCAAATTCCCCGCGGTCCAATTGCTTCTTCACGGCAGCCATCTGGCGGAGGAGGGATTCTTTCCGCTTGTTAGCCCCTCCGCCTTCGTGCTTCCGCAGCTTGTTCTTCGCAGCTGCAGACTTGATTTTCATTTTACCCGCTCCTTTCCGATTTGCCGGCGTAGGATAATGTCCCACGCCAGTTCTTTGATTCCGAATCCTAAAATCAGTAGGCTTCCTGCCAGTGTGGCTATCATCGTGTGTATGCCTCCTCCTCAATGTCATCTAAGGCCTCATCGTTCTTCAGCGCCTTGATTAGGTTCTTCACCGCGTATGGGTTAAAGCCCCTGATCGTGCGGTTGAAGTAGAGTGTAAAGCGCCGGCTGATCACGTCTTCCACAGTGAAGAAGTAGCGGTCATCCCGGATAGCAGGGAGGGAGGCAGATACCTTCTTTCCTTCAAGCTGCCGCACCTCCTGTGGGTTGCACTCGTGGATATCGGCCAGCAGCATTTCCATGTCATATATGTGCTGACGAAGTATCCGAGCTCGGAATGTCTTCATGGGTTCCTTGCATTCCTCGCTGTAAAAATGGTTCGTGTGGATGTCCTTATATAGTTCCGCGCACTTGAGATAATACTTTGCCGGGTCTTGGTCCCGGAAGGCATACTGTTCGGTAAACTCCCGGATAAAAAACTCAATCAGCTTATCAAGCGTAAACTTCCGGTCGTACTCTTCCTGGATGACCTTACACAGGTCTCTACCTTTGAGAAAGTATCTAGCCGGCACATTAAGCTTCAAGGAGACTGTAGGAGAAGAGGTTCTGCTCCACTTCTCCAGTGCTCCTTTCCAGTCTGCCGGATCTGCAAGTTCCAAACTAAGCAGGTTGTGTGCGGAATAAGCTTTGAAAATCTCCATTACCAACTCGCTCCTTCCCTAATGCAGGCATTGTAAAAAATTCTAGCCACTGCTGTGCGGAAGTGTTTGTATCTCCATTTCTCTTGCAGGCGCTCGATGAGAGGGACATACAAAGCATCAATGTGTATGTTCACCTTTCGGAAGTACATTGCGCTCTCTGGCGGCTCAGCCAAGTAGGTGAGCTCCTCACTTCTCTTCTCCTCCAGCAGCTCGCGCATGAAGATAGAGGACGCGTATGCAGTAGAGGAGGGAAATCTTTTTGACTTATGTTTGTAGAGAAAGTGGGCGTGAATGTTCGCCGGAACAAACACCTGCACTTTCTGTTTTTTGTGAGAGCGGGGGCCGCGCGTAATGCGGCGTTGTTTTTGCTGAAAATCATCTAAGCGGATATTCGCGTATCCCACAGGGCTTCCTCCCTCTTCCTCTCTCCTCCCTTCCCGATGAAAAAATCAGCTTAAAGTGTGAGTCTCCGAGTTTCTGAGTCTCGGAGGGAGGCTATTTTCAGCGGTAGGGGGGAGGAGGGTGTATTTATTGCCGACGAGCGGCATCTATCCAGAAACCTATATTTCTATAAGGAAAACTCACCGCAAAATGAGCATCTGAAGCGGTGAGGGTGATTCAATCTTCATAGTCCTCATCGTCGTATTCTTCGTATTCTGCATCAATCACATCATAGCGCTGCACTGGCAGCCTTGGAGTATGCCCAGCAGCCTGTGGAAGGGAAGGGGCAGAATCTCCAATCCGTGTGACTCCTCGCTTCACTGAATTCACCTTTCGGCGTGCTCCGTTTTGGATGGCTCGTGCCCTCCTGGTCAGAAACTTCCAAGCAAGATTGAGGACGAAAGCACCTGAAATCATATGTGCGGCATCCGGATATTGTTTTGCAAATTGCTGCAGTTTTATCAGCGTGGTCTCGTATGTAGTAGCAGCTGCGTATGCTTTGATTGATTCAATGCCCATGCCCAGCAGTTCGATGATGATGTTGTAGGCTGCCGATCCGCACATGAGCAATAGCTGCGTGACCGTCTCCAGAAACTGGCTCATCGTCTTGCTCTGCTCTTTGCCGGCTGATTGTTGTGCCGGGAGTAGAGGAGGAATGCACCGATGATGACGATGACCGGCCAGCAAGTGATAACCTTTGTGGCTACATAAACAGAGTCAGCGTGTGTGGCCTTCATCGGCAGGATACCATTGTCTTGTGCTCCAGGAATGTTTGCTATCGCATTTCCGATAGCCAACAGAGCGTCGAATAATAACGCGAGAATTTGAGCTGCAGCTTCCATCATGAATTTCCCCTTTATATTTAGTTTTCAAAGATCAAACCATCTATTTTAGAAAATTCATGACAGTGAGGGTGGCAAGCTGTGGTATACTAGGGGATGTTCCCCTTCACTGTCATGGTGAACGTGGATCAGGTGGGAAGTCCTTTTCAGTTTGGCGACCGGGGAGGACTTCCCTGTATCATTTCATACGATGAGATTTAGAAGCGGCCGTCTCTTGGGAGAGCGGGCTTTTTTTTATGCCCTGGAACAGCGTCCGGCTTAGGTTCTTCCACAGGCTGTGCAGCTACTGGTTCTGGCTGCGGTGTACCCTGCTGTGGAAGGATAGCAGCTTGTGGAGCTGCAGCTTGCACGGCCGGCATTGTGTGAACGTATTTGTTCTGGCCGACTGCCGTGATATAGAAGCGGATTGCATGTCGCACCATTTCCGCCTTACGGCTGCGCTTCAGCCCTTCCAGCCATTCGTGGATGTCCTTGTCAATCTCATCATCGTATGACATCTGATACACTTGATTCGCCACGTTTCTCATTCCTCCATTGTTACGAAGGCACCATATCGGTACATCCCTTCGGCATTGTCCTGCTGCGGATCAGCTGTGACTACAACATCTTCCACAAGCAAGCGTATTGCATTTTCAAATAGTTTGGCACCACCTCCTGTAAGGAGAATTTCGTCAAAGCGGTCAAATGTCTTCCAGGCGTTCTTGATACCTGTTTTGATTTTCTCAGCTACTTCAAACACCGCTGCCATTTTCACAGCTTCAAAGTTTACTGAGTGCCGCTCTGATATTTTATAGATACCTTCCGCAAAGTACGGTTCGATGTGATAGTATTCAACCTTTGCGTTCGGGTTCTCGCTGTTTACGTAGTCCGCGATGATCTGGTATACATCCTTCATGCCGGCCGCAATGCTCTTGTGCTCTTCCCGGCGAAGGCCGTTGATGCTGTCCAGGTCCGTTGTGCCGGTCCCAATGTCGATGATTCCCACCCGGATATCCTCGTATCTGTCCTGAGCAACAAATCCATCCTCATCCAAGTACCGGCTCATGACGGTGCCGACCGGCTGCGGAATTACAATTGTCTGGACTACGTTGACGTGTACCGGTTTGCCGTCCACAATCACTTCATGCCGGCCTGTGAAAGCAGCCTGCAGATCAGTGACGGCTGATGTGTCAACCTCGTTGGACGGTACGCCAGTTACTACAACCACTTCATCATGCGGCTGTACATAGCTTTTCTGTGCCAGTGTGGCCAGCGCAATCTTTGTCAGCGTGCGGTACATTGTGTCCTTGTAGCGGTTCTGGAAGCCATATGTAGGATAGACAGCCTGCACTGCGCTGACGTCATCGCCCCATACAAACTGGCCCATTTCCGTTTCGTACTCACTCACCTGCAGCTGATCGCCAGTGAAGCTTTTGCCAACGTCCTTTTTGAAAGCGACCAGGCTTGGCGTGGTGCTCTTGTGTAAGGAGCTGCGAAGCTTCATCTTGCCGTTTCCATGGTCGAGAACTAAAACCTTCTTCATAGTGTTACCTCCTATATAACTTTAATGTATTTTTATTAAAACTTCAATGTTTCTATCCTCATTATACGCTTTTGGAAGAGAATAGCAAGTGATTTCTTGAAGTTTTAATAAAGTTTTATTTAAGTTTCGTTATGCAGGATTCGACAAGCAGGGGAGAGGGCACATTATGCGCCCAGGACTGCTGCAAACTGTGTAAGGCGGTCTGCATGATAAGGCTGCTTCACTTGCTCCAGAAGAGTATCTGCCTGCTTCTCAGTTTCAATATCCATAAGATTGCTGACAATGCCGTGGAAGTAAGCAAAGATACCTTTCTTCATGCTCACGCCATCTTTCATTTTCATAATCAATTCTTTGGCAGCTAAGCGGCCAATACGCAGTTGCTGATCGGCAGGGAAGAGGCCATTGTGATTGCACTGGCGGACTACCTTCCACAGTTCTTGTACAGCCTTAGCCCCTTGGTTAAGTCGAGCTGCTAGGTTAGTGAATTGCTTAGGGACCCAATGAGCCACAAAATCAGATTCTTGGATTGTTTGAACAGAATCATCAACAACCATTGTGGAAGGGGCCGCCATTACGTTTGTATTATTATTTATGTTTTTATTCTCTTGTTTTAAGGAATTAGTAGTTGTCTTAATGGTCGGACACTTCTCGGTCACTTCAGCAGGTTGCTTGTTGGACACTTCTTCTTCAGCCGGCAAAATGAGGACTGCATTGGAAGTCTGCAGCATATCCTTCTGGCGCTTACGTGGCAGCTCCCGGATCATGCCGAGCTCAGCCAGCTTTGCCATGAGGCGCTGAATAGTTTTGTAGGATACGCCCATAGCTGCGGCGATGCTACGCTTGCACAAAAAGCTTACGCCCTTGAATTTACAGCTGTAACGCTTCAACATCTCCAGAAGCTTCAGCAGGCGCTCACGCACATCTGCACGTTTTACATCAGCTGCGATTTTTTCTCTATAAATGCGTACAGTCCGGTTCATGTCCTCCACAGAAGCGAAAGGGGAGAGGTTGCTGCAGGATTCTTCGCTTGCTACGATTTCGATTTTCTTTTTCATCATGGCACTTGTCTCCTTTTGTCGGAAACAAAAAAGCAACAGGATGCCTTAAAAGGTTGGCAAACTGTTGCTTAGGGTACACCACATGCGCTAAAATAGAGCATATGAGTACAGCAAGTGTTTGCCTGGTTGCGTCAGGCGGACGGCTAATCAGGTGTTCCAGCACCGGATCAGCAGCTGTGCTCTTTTGTTTTGTATTTTGTGATACCACTTGTGATACCGTTTTTTCGTCTGTATAACAAAACGCTCTAAAAATCCACTTGCGCCAAACTGCGTAAACGTTGATAAAATACACTTTCGCTCACTTCCTTCATTTATATATGGTCGAGATGGAAGGTTCTATCGGATAACGAGTAAAAAAACCCTTGTATATCAAGGGTTTTTTATTTTTGGCACGTACCAAGTTTTTATTTGTTTGATGTAACCGGGCTTTGCAACTTTATGATGATGGCTTACAACAAGGTCCTAAACCGATTCTATTGTAGAAGCTTATACTGAAGCAGAGTGACTATGTTAACTATAATATTCTCTCTACCAATTCTCCCAACTGTTCTGCCATAACGCGGGGGGGATGAGGCATTCCTTCCTTGAGCCACCATTCCACTATTTCAACGTAAGCTGCTGCAACAAATCGAAGGATAATATTTTTATCTAACCCCTGATTTTTACCTTCGCTGACATCGACTTCAGTTTTTAATAACTCAACGGATAATTCAAGGTATTGAGCACGAAAATATGGCGCTCCTCCACCGACCATCATTGTAGAAAAGAATAAATAATGGCTCTCGAAATATTCAAAAAATGTCTGTCCAGCCGTGATAATGTCCGTTTCTAATAATGATTCAAACATTTGCCGCAAATGGATAATGTGTTCTTCAATCATTTTATCCAAAAGATCAAATTTATCCGAATAATGAAGATAAATAGTCCTTCTATTCACGTTTGCCCGGTCGGAAATATCCTGTATGGTCATTTTATCAAACCCTTTTTCATTCAGGAGTTCAATACATGCCTTTTTAATTGCCTCTTGTGATTTTAGAATTCTTCTATCCACTTTTTTCATACATATGTCCTCCGAAACAATTCACAATTCCTCTTTATGTGTGTATTAATGCACGAAACGCATGAAATTGGTCATAGGTTCCGTTCTCTTTTTGTTATATTATACACATGTGAGTATTAAACCATCAATATGAATGGAAAAGAAGCAGGGGGAGGTATATACATGCAAAAGGTGACTTTAAACAATGGTGTTGAGATGCCGATACTCGGCTTTGGCGTTTTCCAAATTACTGATGCAAAAGAATGCGAACAATGCGTATATGACGCCTTAATGGAAGGCTATCGACTGATTGATACCGCTGCTGCTTATCAAAATGAAGAAGCAGTCGGCAGAGCCATAAAGCGCAGCGGTATACCAAGAGAAGAGATATTTGTTACGACAAAACTTTGGATTCAGGATGCCGGATATGAGAACACAAAGAAAGCATTTGAAAAATCACTGAAAAGATTGCAATTGGATTATCTGGATTTGTATTTAATTCATCAGCCGTACGGTGATGTATATGGTTCCTGGCGTGCTATGGAGGAATTGAACAAGCAAGGGGAAATCAGGGCAATCGGGGTCAGCAACTTTCAGCCAGACCGTCTGTTAGATTTGATTATGAATAACACAGTCATACCTGCTGTAAATCAGGTGGAAGTCCATCCTTTCTTCCAACAAGCGGAAAGTGCTGAATTTATGAAGGAGCATCATGTTCAAATAGAGTCCTGGGGACCTCTTGCCGAAGGGAAAAATAACATCTTTGAAAATGATGTTTTGGCATCCATTGCTGGGCGGCATAACAAATCTGTAGCGCAAGTTATCCTGCGATGGTTGACGCAAAGAGGAGTGGTGGCTATTCCAAAGTCTGTGCGTAAAGAAAGAATCCGCGAAAACTTCAATATTTTTGATTTTGAGTTAAACGCGGAAGATATGAACCGGATTGCCAAATTGGAAACCAAAAAAGGCTTGTACCATGACATTAGCGATATTGAACGGGCAAGAAATCTCAACAGCTATAAAGTCAATATGGAATAAGATAGTAAGCAATGACAAGCGCGAACAATCAAGTGCGGGAGGCCATGCACAACATGTACATTTCGTTCCACAGTAAAGAGCCGGGTGATCCTACAAAACTCGCTAAGGCTCTGATCGCAGCGGTGAACGATTCCAACCCTTCATTCCGCCTATTAGTCGGTAAGGGTATGGTTGGAACAGTCGAGCAGTTTTATTGTACACACCTTTCCGAATAGGATAATTGGCGCGATGTTTCTAATAATACCAATTTTGAGTAAATCAAATAACCTCGATGGTTGAACCATATATGGTTACGAAAGAAAAATCAGGAGGAAAAAACAATGGCACAGAATCAAAACTCATTGGAAGACAGAATTCACGAATTGGAAAATGTAAGAGCTCTTAGAGAACTTGTTGATCATTTTTCCATACTGGCGGACAAGAAAGAAGTTTGGAAGCAAACAGAACTTTTTACGAAAGAGGCAACTGTGGATTCTTACGTAAACGGAGCGTTAACTTCAAGTTTGAAGGGGACCCAAGAAATTGGAGGTGCTTTTGAAGCTTTCCTTGCAAATTTCGAAACCGTTTATCATAGCAATGGCCAACATGTAGTTTCAATAAAGGGAACTCATGCGGAAGGAACTCTCTATTGCCGGGTAGACCTTATTAGTAATGAAAATGGGAAAAAGATAAACAATGCATCAGCAGTTTGTTATAAAGATGAGTACGTTTTTGAAAACGGAAAATGGTTAATTGCTAAAAGAACATCAAATTTTGTGTGGACTGATAGAAAAGAACTAAATCAATAATTGCGGAAACTTGCAATTTCGGATAATGAATGGGGCATGCTCCCATAAAAAAGATGGGTTAACCATTCCGATGTGTTGACCCATCTTTTGTGTTTCAAATTAAGTAAATAGTAAAGAAGAGGAGATTGAGATGGAAATAAATAAACAGTATAACACTAGGGGAATCATGGCTTCCTTGCTCATTTGTGGTTTCGTCGGTATCCTCAGCGAAAATGCCCTCAATATTGCACTCAGCAATCTAATGGAAGTGTTCCGGATTTCAGCTGCGACCGCACAGTGGTTGACGACGGGATTTTTGCTGGTTCTTGGTATTTTGAGTCCAATCAGCGGATTGTTGCTGCAGAGGTTTTCGACCAGACAGTTGTTTATCTGCGCACTCTCAAGCTCAATCATCGGCACAGGGATTGCGGCGATTGGATTGAATTTTGAAATGTTGATGGCGGCAAGAGTTCTGCAGGCAATCGGCATAGGCTTGTTGATGCCTCTTATTTTCAATACAGTTCTTGTCGTGTATCCACAGGAAAAGCGCGGGGCTGCCATGGGAACAGTCGGACTCGTATATATGTTCGCTCCTGCACTTGGTCCAACTGTGGCAGGTGTAATCATCCAATATTTATCCTGGCACTTCATTTTCTGGCTTTCACTTCCGTTTTTGGTAATCGGGTTTTTAGTAGGCCTGAAGTATGTAGAAAATGTTACTGCAGTCACGAAGCTTCGTATTGATCTGTTGTCCGTCACACTTTCAACGCTTGGATTTGGAGGAGTTGTGTTTGGCTTAAGCATGGCAGGTGAAGGGTCTGAAGGATGGACAAGTCCAGTTGTGTTGACATCGATTATAGTTGGGTTTGTCGCACTGTGCCTATTCATTCTACGTCAAATATGGATGAAACAACCATTGCTGAATTTACACGTCTTTCAATATCCAATGTACATTGTTGGGGTGATTATGGTTGTCGCATGTATGATGATTTTTATGTCAACCATGATTATTCTGCCCATGTATCTGCAAAACAAAAACGGGTTGGGACTTTCTACATTAGCTGCTGGACTCATGTTGTTGCCGGGCAGTGCATTCAATGGTATTCTGGCGCCGCGCATGGGGAGCTGGTACGACAAATATGGTCCCAAATGGCTTGTGATACCGGGAGTCGCTATTATGGCGGTTATGTTATGGTTTTTCACAGGTATATCCAACGCTTCTTCATTGGCTTTAATCGTAGTGTTGCACATCGGGCTTATGATTGGCTCCTCCATGGTGCTGATGCCTGCTCAAACCAACGGCTTGAACCAGCTGCCGCCGGAATTATACCCGCACGGCACAGCAGTTATAAGCACTCTGCAGCAGGTGGCCGGCGCAATCGGCACAGCTGTTTCCGTCAGCATTCTATCAGGCAGTATCAATCGTTGCTTGCAATCCTCCACTGCACCGACAGGGCCGGCTGAAATGGCAAAAGCGATGACGTTCGGGTCGCATAACGTGTTCCTGTACGCAATGGTCATAGCATTGATAGGTTTCATCACAGCGCTCTTCATACGCCGTGGCAAAGTAAACCAAGTAGAGGTGCCTTCTACAAATTAAGGTGCAGACGGTGGGTTTATATGGAAGATGAAGGCTTCATGTCCCTGTGGCATGAGGTTTTTTGTATAGTTTGAACGATAAGCGGTGACTTTGGATGGAGCAAGGAGCTTCGGGAACCGATTCATGGAAAGCAAACTGGCCAATAAAACGCCAAATGTCCAATGGAAGCATCACATTGACCGTAAGTGCACAGCATTTGCGGTCTGCGACTGATGTTTCCCCGCAGCCAAGCATATGCTAATAAGAAGAAATCATTGCGAAACAAGCCGGATTATTGTTAAATATGTTCATACGAGAGAGAGGAGAGAGCGGCCCTGAAACGAGACGGCGAAATACATATCCATCTGTATCATACAAATGATTTGCATAGTCATTTTGAATATTGGCCTCATCTGTCCAGTTATCTGCAGCAGCAGAAGCAGCATCACCTCCAGCACGGGGAGGATGTGTTTGTGCTCGATATCGGTGACCATGTAGACCGGTTTCATCCTATATCAGAGGCGACATATGGCAAAGGCAACGTGGCGCTGCTGAATGAAGCGGGCTATGATTTTGCCACCATCGGCAATAATGAAGGCATCACGTTGGATAAAGCGCAGCTGGATGATTTGTATACAGAGGCACACTTTCCGGTGCTGGTCGCCAATTTATATGAGCGTGACGGCAGCCGGCCGGCTTGGGTCAAGCCGTATGAGCTGCGGCGCACGGAGTCCGGCATTACCATTGCCTTCATTGGCTTAACGGTTGCCTATAACACCTTCTATTCCCAGCTGGGCTGGTCGGTAACGGACCCGATGCCGGAGCTGGAAGAGGCGCTGCGCCAGGTGAAGGGGCAGGCGGACATTGTAGTGGTGCTCTCTCATCTTGGACGCGATGCGGATGAATATATCGGGCAGCATTATGACGTGGATGTAGTGCTGGGGGCCCATACCCATCATTTATTTGAAACGGGGCTTCTGGTGAACGGGACGCTGCTTTGCTGTACGGGGAAATGGGGAAATTACGTCGGCCATGTGCAGCTGTGCATGGATGCAGACACCAAGCAGGTGAAGGGCAAGCAGGCACGCGTAATCGCTTCCAAGCTGCTTGGCGGCCACCACAAAACAGAGCAGGCTTTGCGGCAGCTCGAGCAAAACAGTGTGCTGTCCCTACAGGAGCAGGTGGCAGAATTGCCGGAGGAGCTCACCGTTGACTGGTTCACGGAGACGCCGTTTGCAGGCATGCTGGCAGACGCGGTGAAGGAATGGTGCGGTACGGAAATCGGGATGGTCAATGCCGGCGTGCTGTTGGAATCACTGCCAAGCGGGGCTGTAACCAAGGGAGATTTGCACCGCATCTGTCCGCATCCCATTAATCCGTGCAGCATGGCCGTCAGCGGTAAAATCTTGCGTGAGGTTATCATCCGGGCGCGCCGGCCGCAGACAGAGCAGCTGGAGGTTAAGGGCTTTGGCTTCCGCGGCAAGGTGATGGGGAAGATGATTTACTCCGGCCTGGAGTTTACACCGGATGAGATTCCCGGGAACAAGCTTCTCCTGCGGGAGGTGCTGGTGAACGGCGAACCGCTGGAGCCGGACAGAATGTACACCATCGGCACGCTCGACATGTTCACGTTCGGCTACTTATTCCCGGAGCTGACCCATGTGCCCGGCACGCACTACTTTTTGCCGGAAACGCTGCGTGATGTACTGCGGCATAAGCTCGTGCAGCACAGTTCCATGAATTTTTCATAACATATCCTTTCTTTCCTTCATACAGATAGAAGGAGAGGAGCGTGATATGTGTGGTAAAGCTTGAACCAATTATGATTGAAGGCCATCCGTTCACAGCAGTCAGCGTTCAATTGCCGAAGACGATTCTTCTTGCGGTTATGAGTGACAAAGGCTATATTATGTGCGGTGCGCTTGATGTCGGCCTTTTAAATGAAAAGCTGCGCGACCGCGGCATTATTGCCGGCCGTGCTGTCGGCGTCCGGACGATCGAGCAGCTGCTGGATGCGCCGCTGGAATCCGTGACTCACGAAGCGGAGGCCCGGGGCATCACGCCTGGAACCATCGGCCGGGAAGCGCTGTTGAAAATGATCTGACAATATTGTCCCTTCTTCCTGCATACATATGATAAGGAAGGAGGGATTTTTACATGAGAAGATACCGCCCCAGTACCTTCCGGCTGCGCCGCGGCCCGTTGCCTTTTCCGTATGTACTGCTGATCTCATTTATCATTTTTTTGTTCATGACGATTCAAGGCTTGTGGATTGTGAACCGGAGCATTGAACCGACACTTGTTACATATGCCGAAATGCAGACAAAGCGCTTGGCGACTGTTGTCATCACAAAAGCCGTTGAGGAGCGTGTGAAGGAAGGCCTGAATTCGGACAAAATTGTCAAGCTGGAGAAGGATAAGGATGGGAATGTCATCGCAGCAGACTTAAACTCGCAAATCGTCAATGATATCTTGACGGAGACCACCGCTTCCGTAGAGAAGTACTTGCATGAGGCCGAAAAAGGAAACAGTGTCTCGCTCGGCATTGAAAATGACCCAAAGCTGCACCTGGAGCAAAATAATAAAGATGGCATCACGCTGTCCGTCCCGCTTGGACAGATTACGAAAAATGCGTTGCTTGCCAACCTTGGCCCGGATATTCCTGTTAAATTTACTGTTATTGGCGATGTACAGCCGAATATTCGCCAGCAGATCGAGCCCTCCGGCATCAACAACACCATCCTGAAGATTGTGATGGAGGTGGAGGTGGCGGTGCAGGTCATCATTCCATTCGAAACAAAGCAAACAGTGGTAAAGACCGATGTGCCGATCAAAACGCTGCTCATCCAGGGGAAGGTGCCGGAGTACTTTAACGGCGGCACCGGCAGCGGCATGTCACCGGCTTTGCCGGCAAAGAAGAAGGAGTAACAGAAAAAACACGGGAATGCTCCCGTGCTTTTTCATCGGTTTTTCAGTTTCCGCCAATCCTGCCGTTCCCAAACACTGAGGTGATAGTACGGATCAAAGGCCCATTCGTTGTAGCCATTATCCTTGTACAGCCCGTAGTGAAGATGCGGCGGGAATTTGCCTGCGGTGCCGGGCGGTCCGTAGCCCGTGCTGCCGACGAAGCCGACAACCGTGCCCGGTTCAACGATTTGGCCGCGGTAAATGCCCTGGGCGAAGCCTCCGAGGTGCGCGTAATAATGATAGTTGTTATTAATATCACGGATACCAATACGCCAGCCGCCAAGTCGGTTCCATCCCTTCATCTCAATAATTCCATAGCAGGTTGCACGGACGGGAACGCCATGGCCCGCAAAAATATCAGTCCCCTCATGCGAGCGCCGTCCGCCGAAGCTGCGGCGGGCGCCGAATGTGCTCCGATAGCTATGGTTGGCGCGGACCGGCATCGGAAAAGCATTGCCCTCCATATTAATGCGGTCATAATGCGAGTAGATACGGGCAAAGCCAATAATCATTTCCACCGTTTTGGCCCGCTGATAATATTCCCACAGCCCCATCTTTAAGTGGTCGTGGTCGCTGCCGAAGTAGCTGAGCATTTGCGCCATTGTATACAGCAGATCGCGGTCGTTCGTTTGATCGGCATAGCCGTCGCCATCACCGTCCATGCCGATGCCGCCGAACAGGCTGATGGTATAAGGATCCTTATCCTGCTGGTCCGGGTTCAGCGGGCCCGCCCATTGCTCCGGCTTGAAGTAGATGGAGATCACGCCGCCTTCCCGCTTCGGAATGTCGCGCCGGACTGCGCGGATATTGCGCTCATACTGGTCAATGGCAGCATAATAGTACCAAGGAATGAAGGAAAGTGTCTCCATTTCCTTATATAAGGCCATGCGTTCATCGTACATCTTCTCTTGATCCGTTTGCCCGTATACTTTCTCTTGAAAAAGAAGCAAACTAAGGAAAAAGAGAAGCAGGAGTTTTTTCCTCACTACATACGCCCCCTTTCCAAGCTCTTGCTATCTATAGTGTGAGATACGGACGTTATTTCATAAGAGCAAATTACTGGTAAAAGGAAAGCAATGTTTGAGCATTTTGAGATGTTCCGGTAAAATAGATGTGTTGTAGAAGCAGTCAGGAGTGATAAAGATGGCAAAAGAAACAGAATACTTACGTAAGCCCGAGTGGCTGAAGATTAAGCTCAACACAAATGAGAACTATACAGGCCTGAAAAAAATGATGCGCTCAAAGCAGTTACATACAGTCTGTGAAGAGGCGAAGTGCCCGAATATCCATGAGTGCTGGGCTGTACGCCGTACTGCGACATTCATGATTCTCGGCAACATTTGTACACGTGCCTGCCGGTTCTGTGCGGTCAAAACAGGATTGCCGACTGAGCTCGATTTGCAGGAGCCGGAACGCGTGGCAGACTCTGTCGTGCAAATGAACCTGAAGCACGTTGTCATCACAGCGGTGGCACGTGATGATCTAAAGGACGGCGGGGCGGCTGTCTTTGCGGAAACGGTGCGTGCGGTACGCCGTAAAAACCCGTTCACTTCAATTGAGGTACTGCCCTCCGACATGGGCGGGGTGGAAGAGAACCTGCGTATGCTGATGGATGCAAAACCGGATATTTTGAACCATAACATTGAAACAGTCCGCCGTTTGTCCGACCGTGTCCGCGCCCGCGCGAAGTATGACCGTTCACTGGAATTCCTGCGCCGTGCGAAGGAGATGCAGCCGAACATTCCGACAAAGTCCAGCATCATGATCGGACTTGGCGAGACAAAGGAAGACTTGATTGAGGCCATGGATGACCTGCGCGCCAACAATGTAGATATTCTCACTATCGGCCAGTATTTGCAGCCGTCCAAAAAGCATTTGCCGGTTGTTAAGTACTACACACCGGCAGAGTTTGCGGAGCTGAAGGAAATTGCCCTCGGCAAGGGCTTCAGCCACTGTGAAGCCGGCCCGCTTGTCCGTTCCTCTTACCATGCGGATGAGCAGGTGCGCTCCGCGCAAGAGAATACAGCTCAGGCGAAGTAAACAGCAAATGTCCCGGAAGGAAGAGCCTTCCGGGACATTTTTTTAGTCCATCATGTTGTCCAGATCCTCGCGGTTATCACGGTTGCGCAGATTGATATCGGAGGTCTTCACCATTTGGCGCTTCAGCATTTCCACGGTTTGCACGTACTCTGTGTTATTCAGCTTGCCGGATTTTAAGCCCTCCATTTGCGTCATAAGCTTTTGCTCCGGCGACACATAAATATGGTAGTAGCGCGGCACGACGGAGGCGGCTGTTTTGTAGACCTGGTCAGCCACCAGCTTGCGGTTTGTAGTGTTGGCGCGGTAGGCAACGAACACTTCATCATCCGTCACCATCGTGGCCGCATCGGTCACATCAGGCAGCTGGACGGCCATATCGGTAATAATATTGGACAGGGTGCCGCGGTCGACATAGGAATTCTGGCTTGTGCCGACACTCGCGTCCCCTTTTTGCTTGCGGGTATAGCCGATCTGGGTGGTTTCCCTGCTCATTCTGGCACGGTTTGTCCCATACAGCTTGCCATTTTCCCGATTGGACAGCAGCACACGGCTTCCCTGCTCTTGCTGCAGAGACTCCTGGTCTGCCGTACCGCGTTGTTGCATGGTGCCCGGTTCATTGACGCGCTCAAGCGGCTGCTGCTCAGCAGTGCGATTGCCGTATTGGCAGGCGGTCAACAAGGACAGACTGGACAGTGTGACAAGTAAAAGCTTTCTCATTTCATACACCCCCTCAGCCTTATTATCTGCCGCCGGCCATCTTTTCAGATTAGAAATTGTTGGAGAGGGTTCTTTATGATACGATAGGGATAACCTTGGAAAACCAAGCCTCCCGTGAGGATTGCATATACAAGCAAAGCGAAAGGAGAGCGGCAATGGAGCAGCATAGTGTAAAACGAGTGGTGACAGTCAGCAATTTGACTTATGAACTGGTGCATGAATACCGCGAGGCCTTTAAGGAAGATGTGTTTAAGGCCCGCTTTACGGATATTTTAAATAAGTACGACTACATTGTAGGAGACTGGGGCTATGGCCAGCTGCGCCTGCGCGGCTTTTTTGAAGACAACAGCCAGCGGGCGACATATGATACGCGAATCAGCACCTTGTCCGAGTACTTGTATGAGTACTGTAATTTCGGATGCGCCCATTTTGTGCTGAAGAAGCTGAGAAAATGAAAAAAAGCGGGGAAGCTTCCCCCGCTTTTCTTATATTAATTCCTCCAAGAAGGAGCGCAGTTCCTCTGCTGTTTCCTCATCGATGCTGTAGGCATACTCCAGGTAGCCCGGCTCCTCCAAATCATCGCGGCCGATAATTGCAAACTTATTGCGCAAAATATCGAGTACAAGCGTCTTGCCGTAATAACGGTCAGATGTAATCAAAGCCAAATCGTGGCGCTGGTTCTCGCCCATAAAGCTGATGAAGCGCGTTTGTGTTGCCACTGTATCATCATATAAGTAAAAGCGTTCTGACATTGTGTATCTCTCCCTTGTATGCAATCCCTTACATATTAACTATAGCAGAGAATGGCACAAAGCGAAATTCGAAAAATTGCTGATTTTTTTGTGAAAACACATTAGAATAAAGGGAGAAGTGCTTTAATTTCCCAACGAAATCGAGGTTGAATACGATGTACTTTGTGGACCGGAAGAAAATTGAACAAACACTGCAGCATCTCGAAAACGTGCTGGCTGCATTTCAGGAGCAACAGGATTTCAGCTGCCGGATAAATCAATATGCACTGGAGCGTCTTGCGCAACTGGCAATCGATTGCGTGCTGGACGTCGGCAATGCCATGATTGACGGGTTCATTATGCGGGACCCGGGCAGCTATGAGGATATTATCGAGATTTTGACAGACGAAAAGGTTGTGCAGCCGGAGGAAGGCACAGCACTCAAGCAGGTTGTGCGGCTGCGTAAAATGCTGATTCAGGATTACATCGCCGTACAGCATGAGGAAGTGCTGGCTGTGCTGCGGGAGCATTTCGCCGTGCTGGCGGCCTATCCATCTCACGTACGTCGCTATTTGGAGCAGGAGCTCGGTCCGGTATCGGCTTTTTCGAATTCGTAAGCGGAGGGAGCAAGAAACGATGGACATGAACACACGCTCCACGAAAGAGGAAATTCTCAGCCTGTTAAAGGCCAAGAAGCAAATGACAGTCACAGAGCTGGCACGGGAACTGGGCGTAACGGAAATGGCGGTGCGCCGCCATATCAGCAAGCTTGAGAAGGACGAATATATTCAGGCGACGCTGGTGCGCCAGCATATTGGCCGCCCTACGTATGTGTACACGTTGAGCGCCAAGGGCGAGGATATCTTTCCGAAGCAGTACAAGGATTTTGCCATGGAAATGCTGGAGAGCCTGTCAGACCTGGGCCATGCCAATCTTGTGGAGCAGCTGCTGAAAGCAAGAACGGACCGGATGAAGGAGCTGCTGGAGCAGCGGCTGCTGGATAAGCCGACCACCTTTTCCCGCTTGGCTGAGGTCATTGCCGCCCAGCAGCAAAACGGCTACATGGCACACATGGAGCTCGAGAGCCAAGGAAATTTCATTATGAAAAAGCAGAACTGCCCGCTTCTGTCGGTGGCTGAGAAGTTCCCCGCCCTCTGTGACAATGAGGTAGATATGTATCAGGAGCTCCTCCCCGACACGGAAGTGGCACTCATTTCCTGCGTCTCCGGCGGCGACTGTGCCTGCACCTACCGCATTACCGAGAAAACGCTTTGAGCAGAAGCGTTTTTTTCTGTTTGAAAACAGGTTAAGATAAGGAAGACTACATATTTAAAAGGAGTACAGCCATGAAGAAGTACAAGGGTTATCTCATTGACCTCGATGGTACGATGTACCGCGGAGAGGAAAAGATTGAAGAGGCAAGTGATTTTGTAAAAGCGCTGCAGGAAAAGGGCATTCCCTACCTGTTCGTAACAAACAACTCCACCCGCCGTCCGGAGCAGGTGGCGGACAAGCTTATGAGCATGGACATTCCGGCAACGCCGGAGCAGGTATTCACAACCAGCCAGGCAGCAGCGAACTTCATTGCGGAGCGCAAAGCGGATGCTTCTGTCTACATGATCGGAGAAGAAGGGCTGGAAGCGGCGCTGCAGGAAAAAGGCTTCACGATGAACGATGTGGATCCGGACTTCGTCATTACGGGCTTGGACCGCGAAATTACATATGAGAAGCTGGCAAAAGCATGCCTCGCAGTGCGCAAAGGGGCAACCTTCCTTTCCACAAACGCTGACATCGCGCTGCCGACGGAACGCGGCCTTATGCCTGGGAACGGTTCCTTAACGTCTGTTGTGGCTGTTTCTACCACGGTGCAGCCGACCTTCATCGGCAAGCCGGAGCCCATCATCATTGAGCAGGCGCTGAAAATCATCGGCACCTCCAAGGAAGAAACGCTGATGGTCGGCGACTACTATGACACAGACATTCTGGCGGGCCTTCGCGCCGGACTGGACACGCTCATGGTGCACACGGGCGTGACAACACCGGAAAAGCTGCGCGAGTATGGGGAGCAGCCGACATATGCAATTCATTCTCTGACGGAATGGATGGACAAGATATAAAAACAGGGACCGATCTCAGCTTGAGAGAGGTCCTTTTTGTTTCCATGTTTTCATGTCAACGTACTGTCTCAAAATATGTAGGATATTTGAAGGGGATTTTTCAGGAAACAGCCAAATCCTTATGTTGTTTATATGAATAAAGAGGAGTTGTCAGAAAAGAACATTTGTTCGTTTTTACGGAATGTAGTATACTGATCTTATAGAATATTTTTGAAGAGGAGGAAGAAATATGGCGAGTGATGTGAGGCAGCTGTTATCACTTTTGGAAATGACATCAGAGCAGGAAGAACTGGCTGTCCGGTATTTACAGACAGAGGATAAGAGTTTACTGGAGAAGCTGGAGAAAACGAAAATCCGGGATAAGCGGCGGCAGCAATTTGCCTGGCAATTTCCGGAGGCCTTCAAGAAAACGTACAAAAGAGATCCGGCGCTGCTGCGGCTGTTTTGCCATTTGACAGAGGCGGACTTATACAATGCCGTGCTCGTCCGTTTTTCCTATTCTTACATGGACTTTCCAGAAATGTGGGGGTATTTGGAGAAGAGCGGCATTCCGCTGGACGGCTTGGTTGCGGTTGCCTGCAAGCAGCTGGCGAAGCTGAGCGGGGAGCTGAACCGGGCGGATGAATTTCTGCGGGACTTGATGAGGGAGCAGCCAGCCTATCTGGAGAAGCAGCTTCAGGTGCTGCATGGAGAGCAGAAGCTGCTGCTGCTCATGCTACTGCTGGCATATGAGCATGAGCGTTTTCAGGAATATTTGCCGCTGCTTGAAGCTGAACTGCGGCAGCAGGCGGATTTTGTGCTGCGCACGAGTACATATCCGCAGTATGCAGATGCAGCCAGGCAGTATATGGCGGGTGAAGAAACAAAGGAATTTCCGGTCAGTTCTTCGCTGCCTGAGGTGACGTGGAGGCTTCTGTTCCGCTTGTATCCTTACAGCGCGGCGGCAAAGCGGTATGTGAGCCTGCTGGCGGAGCGCAACAGCAAGCAGTTTCTGTCCTATGCCCTGCAGAGCGCCGGCGGCCAACTGGACCGCTCCTATCTGGGCAAGGTGGAGTTGGATGAAGCGGTATATGAGCGCTTGGGCGCCATTTGCGGCGAGTTCGGGCTGTCAGCGGAGCGGACATTTGCGTATGTTTTGACAAAGTCGGAGCTGCAGCCGCACGAATACGAGCGGAAGCTACTGTTGGACAAGCTGGACCAAGACCCGGAGTTTGTGCGGAGCTCTCTCGAGTATGTAAGCAAGATCCACTATTTGGAGGTGGCGATGCTGCTGGCGGGGAAGGGCTTTGAGCCGAACCGCCTCCGCTTGCAGAAGGAATTCATCATGAGTGTGACGCGCTCTGTCCCGTCAGCCGTTCGGGAGCCATACCGGGAGTACTTGGCGGGTACATTGCCATATGAGAGCCTGCGCGAAACGCTGGATCAGCCGAAGCACCGGCTGTATCTGCACATCCCGGCATTTGAAACAGCCCTGCTCTGGGATGTGGAGGAAGCGGCAAAGCGGGAGGCTTCCATTTCGCTCCGATACGGGTCGGAATATGACCGCAGCTTGTATGAGCTGGCTGCGGGCTATCATGGCTCTTCCGACGTGCTGGAGGATTTGCTTGCCTATGGCTGGACGCGGGAGGAGCTTGTGAATTTGGCTGTAGCCCACTGCGCAAGAGGGATGATGTACAGCGACCGCAGCCGGCAGGCGGAGGAAGTGCTGTGGACCTTTATCTTACGCTCACGACAGTACGTGATGGAACAGTTTGCGCAGTTTGCGGTGGATGAGCGTCTCCTTCTGCTGGAGGGGCTGGCAAAGGACAATCGGGAAGCGGTGCGCCCGCTTCTGATTCAAAGCCTCGGCGATTCCTCCAAAAAGGTGCGTTCCGCTGCAGTGGAGCTGCTTGTGCAGGATCAGGGAGCGGGAGAAGATGTTGTAAAGGAGCTCGGCAGCAAGAAGAAAACGGTCCGGGAGCAAGCCATGCGCATTTTGCTTTCCTATGGCGGAGTCCATCATGAGCTTGTACAGGAAGCGCTGCAGGAGAAAAGAAATGCTTCGCTTGTGGATGAGTTCGCGGCGCTGCTTGGCCGGGAGGATCATTCCTCTCTTGGAGTGGAGGCCCTCTGCGCCCGGCTGCTGTCACCGCAAAAGCGGGCTGCCCTTGTGCAGTGGCTTGGCTTCGAGCCGCAGGTCCGTCTGCGCGATGTTGAGACAATCGCGGACCCGATCCTGCCGCTTGCCTATATGCAGCAATACTTGGCTGACCCTGTCATCGGGAAGAAGGAGACAGCGGAAACCATCCGGGAAGCGCTGCGTGAGGAGGACTTGCGTGAGCTTGTACAGGCGCTGTATCAGCTTTGGATTTCCCAAGGGGCAGATGCCAAGAAGCGCGGGGTGCTGACGCTGTACGGTCTGCATGGCAATGAAGAAATGGTGCTGCTGCTGAAGAAGCAGCTGGATGAGTGGGCGCTGCATATGCGAGGCGCTCTTGCCGCGATGGCGGTGCAGGCATTGGCGCTGTCGCCACCCCGCCTGGCGCTTATGCTCATTCAATCTATGTCTTTTAAATACAAGCAAAAGCAAGTGCGTACAGCGGCTTGTGAGGCGATGAGCCTGGCTGCCAAGGCGCGCGGCATCACGGAGGAGGAGCTCGAGGACCAGCTTGTCCCGGATCTTGGCTTCAATAAGCGCGGAGAAAAGACAATTGATTATGGCAGCCGCACCTTCACTGCCTATTTGACACCTGAATTAAAAATTGAATTAAAGAATGAGGATGGCAAGGTCATGAAGTCCCTGCCGAAGCCGAACGCAAAGGATGATGCCGCGCTTGCGGAAGCGGCGAAGGAGGAGCTGTCCGCCAGCAAGAAGCAGCTGCGCAGCGTAATCGGCATTCAGACGCAGCGGCTGGAAATGGCGCTGTCCCTGAACCGGTATTGGTCACAGCAAACATGGAAGGATTTATTTGTGGAAAACCCGATTATGCAGCAGTTTGCCATCTCCCTCATTTGGGGCGAGTATGAGGAAGGACGGCTGAAGGCAACCTTCCGCCATATGGAGGATGGCACGTTCAATACTATTGAGGAGGAAGAGCATGAGCTTGGGGCGCAAACTGTGATTGGCCTTGTGCATCCGCTGGAGCTTTCAGAGAAGGAGCGTTCCGCCTGGCACGAGCAGCTGGAGGACTACGAGATTGTGCAGCCATTTCTGCAGGCGGCGCGGCCGGTATTTACTGTGGCAGAGGACGAGAACAGCAGGGTTGAGCGCTTTGGCGGCATAGAGCTGAACGGCCGGTCGCTGCTTGGCAAGATGACCAAGTTCGGCTGGAGCCGCGGCTCCGTGCAGGATGGCGGGGTGTATGACTCCTTCTATAAGGAGGATGCAAGATCCGGCATCGGAGCGGAGCTGTCCTTCAGCGGCGCGCCTGTCGGCTATGAGGAGGAGGACGTTTGCTTATATGATATCGTGTTCTATCGGGCCGGCACGGTAAAACGGGGCTCCTATGAATACGATGAAATTGATGAGGCGCGGCGCGTGCCGCCGCAGGCTGTGCCGCCCCGTATGTTCAGTGAAATTATATATGATGTCAGCCGGACGGCAGAGGGAAGCACAAGCCGTGACGAAAACTGGCGCAGCAAGCGATAAATGGAGGAAGACACATGCAGGCAATGAAGCCGTTAATGGAAGAGCTGTATGAGGAGGAATTGCAGGCTTTGGCAGCGCATGATGCGTTTCCGAAGCCGCACAACTGGCGCTTGTCGCCGCGGGCAGTACGAAGCTTTATTGTCGGCGAAGAGGAGCCGCTGCCCTTGAATGGGAAGGAGGTGCGCATCCGGCGGAAGTTTTATGGAGACGACGCCCTGGTGGAGCGCGCCATTGTCACGCTGGCCGGCAATCGCGGGCTGATGCTGATCGGTGAGCCGGGAACGGCGAAAACGATGCTGAGCGAGCTGCTGTCGGCGGCCATTTGCGGCAACAGCCGCAACACGGTGCAGGGCACAGCCGCAACGACGGAGGATGTGATTAAATACTCCTGGAACTATGCGCTGCTGTTGGCAAAGGGTCCGGTGCGGGAGGCGCTCGTGCCGGGGCCGTTGTTTCATGGAATGGAGCAGGGCATCCTGACACGCTTCGAGGAGCTGACGCGCTGTCCGCAGGAGGTGCAGGATTCGCTGGTCAGCGTGCTGAGCGATAAAGTGATAAATATTCCGGAGCTTGGCGAAGCCGGGCTGCTGGCAGCGAAGCCTGGATTCAATATCATCGCCACCGCCAATACGCGCGACCGCGGAGTGAACGAAATGAGCAGCGCCCTGAAGCGGCGCTTCAACTTTGAAACGGTGAAGCCGATTGCGGATGTGAAGCTCGAGGCGGAAATTATGGAGTCTCAGGTAACGCAGCTCTTGGGAGCTTCCGGCATCCAGCCGGAAATTGACCATGAAGTGCTGCAGCTGCTGGCGACTGTGTTCCACGAGCTTCGGGAAGGGGTCACGGCGGACGGTAGGCGAATTGACCGGCCATCTTCGGTGATGAGCACGGCTGAAGCGGTATCTGTGTATTTTCAAAGCGCAATGGATGCCTATTACTACGGGAACGGCCGCGTGAAGATGGACGCGCTCGTCAAATATTTGGCCGGAACAGTTGCGAAGGAGCAAAAGGATGACACCGAGAAGCTGCGCAGCTATTTCAACAGTATCATCAAGCAGCGCAGCCAGGCAGGAGGGGGCGTATGGAGGGAATTCTTCGAGGCACGGAAGCACCTGAAGTAAGGGCGTTTTTGCAGCAGGCCAGCCTGGACCGCCCGGTTGTGTACATGCCGGTGCGCCATCACAGTCCGGCCTGTGCGTTTCATGTGCAGCAGCTTATGGATGTGTACCAGCCGGAAATCATCCTGGTGGAGGGGCCGGCTGAATGCACACCGCTGATTCCGCACCTTGTCAGCGGTGATACAGAGGCGCCGGTGTCCATGTACTGCAGCTACGATGACAAAACAGAGGCGCTCGCGCCCGGCGGCGGGAAGCACCGGGCCTACTATCCGTTTTTGGACTATTCGCCCGAGCTCGTGGCATTGCGGGAGGCGGCTGCGCGCGGCATTCCGTCTGCCTTCATCGATCTGCCTTACAAGGAGTACCTGTTTGCGACGCGTGAGGAGGGTGAGCTGCCGGAGGACCATTATTTCCGCCGGAGCGCCTATGTGCACATGCTGGCGGAACGGACAGGCTGCCGCAGCTTCCATGAGTTTTGGGAGAAATACTTTGAGCTGCAAGGCATGGAAATGGATACGGCGGCTTTTATCCGGCAACTGCTCGGGTATTGCTTGTACACAAGAGCGGACTACACGAAGGACATGCTGGAGCGTGACGGCTGCACGGCGCGTGAACTGCACATGGCCAAAGAAATTGCCAAAGCGCGGAAGCAGTACAGCCGCGTTCTTGTCATAACAGGCGGCTTTCATGTGCCGGGGCTGCTGGAGCTGGAGGGCACAAAAGAAAAGCTGGCAAAAAGCCCGCTGCCAGCGGCTCATGCAAAAGCCTATCTCATGCCATACTCCTTCCGGGAGAGCGACCAGGCGGAAGGCTATGACAGCGGCATGCCCGCGCCCGTATTTTACCAATGGCTGTGGGAGAAGGGGCGAGACAAAGCGGCGGAGCAGCTGATGCTGCGCACCGCCCGGCAACTGCGGGGGGAAGGGGTTTCCCTTGCGGATGAAATAGAAGCGGCGCGCATGCTGCGGGAGCTGGCTCTGCTTCGCGGCAAGCTGCAGCCCGGCCTGTATGAGCTGACGGACGCGGTGCGCTCGGTGTTTGTAAAAGGGGAGCTGGGCCCGGCTGAAAAGGCCATGCAGGTGCTCCATGATCGTCTGCGGGGCACGAAGCGCGGGAAACTGTCTGCCGATGCGGAGGTGCCGCCGCTTGTGCAGGACTTTCGGGCGCTTGCCGCCAAATTCCGCCTGCCGGTGCGTTCGACGGTGCCGCAGGAGACAACGCTCGATATCTATAAAAAGGAATCGCACCGGCGGCTCAGCCAATGGTTTCACCGCCTTTCTTTTCTTGGTGTGCCGTTTTGCGAGCGGCTGCGCGGCCCGAACCTCGCCCGCCGGCAGCATGTGCATCTCATGCGGGAAACGTGGCGTTACCGGTTCTCGGCACAGGTGGAAAGCGCGCTGATCGACTTGTCTGTATATGGGGCAACAGTGGAGGAGGCAGCGCAGGACCTGCTGCAGGAGCGTCTGCACCGGACAAAAGGGCGTGCCGGCGAGCGGGCATTCCTGCTGCTGGAGGCGTATTTGAGCGGCCTGTTTGCAGACGCCACGCGCTATCTTGCCTTGGCGGAGGAGGCCATTGGGGAGGACGGCGACTTTGTTTCCATGACAGAGTGCGCTTATTATTTATCCCGTATGGAAGGAGCGGAGGGGGCGGCAGAGCAGGCGCGAAGCAAGGCGCTCTTCCTGTTTTCCACACTGGATGGCGGCGAAGCGGCGGTGACTGCCGAGAAGCTGCTGGAGCTGTATCAGTTGGACCCGGGTGACGAAGCATTGGCGGAGGCGTTGGAGCGCTACACTGTACGGGAAAAGCGGCAGAGTGAAGTGGAGGGTGTCGCGCACGGCTTGCTTGCCGTTTTGGAGCGGCGCAGTATGGCTGACGTGCTGACTGCGGCACAGGGATATTTTTACGGAAGCGGCGACATGCAGAAGCAAGCCCCCTTCTTCCTCAGAGGCTTGTTTGCCGGGGCGAAGGAGCTGTTTCTGTACAACAAGGGACTGCTGGAAGGGCTGTCACATGTACTGGAGTCATTGGCAGAGGAAGCATTTTTAGAGCTGCTGCCGCACTTGCGGCTGCTGTTTGGGCAGTTTACACCGCTGGAGGTGGACCGGGTCGCCAAGCAGGTTGTTGGGCTGTATGAAGGTGAAGTGGACATTCGGCAGGAGGAGCCAGTGTCCGAAGCAGTGCTTGCATATGGCATGGAGCTGGATAGGCGGGCCCGATATATGCTGAGAGAACGGGGGCTGTATGATGGGGAATAAGGAAATTGCGTTGAACCGCTGGCGGCTCGTTCTTGGCAAATATGCGGATGACACGCTGCCGCTTCCGGATGAAGCGTATGTGGAAATAGATGAGGCTCTGGATTTTTTATACGAGCGCGAACGGGATGAAGAGCGGGGCGGTTCCCTGAGCCCTTCCCAACTCACTGTACCCGTCTGGATTTCCAAGGTGCGCGAGCTGTTTCCAAAGGAAGCGGTTGAGGTCATGGAAAAGCACGCGCTGGAGAAGTATGAGCTGACCGCTTTGCTGGAGGACAAGGAAACGCTGCAGAAGCTGGAGCCGAACATGAATCTGCTGCGGAGCATCCTGCAGTTCAAGCATCATATGAAGCAGGATGTGCTGCAGACGGCAAAGCGCATTGTGGCTGCTGTGGCGGAGGAGCTGCGTCGGACGCTTGAACAGGAAATCAAGCCTGTCTTAAGCGGGAGGCCGGACCGCAACCGGCCGAGCCGGGTCCAGATGATGAGGAACTTTGATTTTAAAAAAACAGTCCGGAAAAATTTGAAGCACTTCGATCAGGAGACGGGCACGCTCCGGATCGAGAAGCCCTACTTTTATGCGGCAACACGGCATCAAACACCATGGCGCATCATCCTGGCTGTGGATGAGAGCGGCAGCATGCTGGATGCTGTCATCCACAGCGCGGTGATGGCCGGCATTTTTGCCAGCCTGCCGGCATTGCGGACAGACCTGTTTATTTTTGATACGGATATTGTGGACTTGACGGACCGGATCCAGGACCCGGTGGAAACGCTGCTGAGCGTGCAGCTGGGCGGCGGCACGTACATTGCGGGCGCCCTCCGTTATGCATCGCAAAAGCTGGAAGCGCCGCAGCAAACCATTGTCGTGCTTGTCACCGATTTGTATGAAGGAGGCAGCTATGCCGAAATGTACCGGGAAGCGCGCCGTATGGTGGAATCGGGGGCAAAGCTTATTGTTTTGACGTCCCTGGACCCGGAGGCGCAGCCGTTTTATGACAAGCAGGCAGCGCAGAAAATGGCGGCGCTCGGGGCGCATGTCGCCGCATTAACACCAGGGAGGCTGGCACAATGGATCGCCGAAATCATTTCTTAAATACTGCTGCGTCCTTGGATGAGGCATATTTCATTGCCCTCTCCAACAAGGGAACCTATAAGCGGGCGGTAAAGGATTTAGCCGCTGCGCCGCAGGTCAGCATGGAGCTGACGGATGAAGCAGCACGTGTGCAGCTGGCTGATGGCACAGCTGTCACCTTTACCGGCGATATTCACCGCTTTTCCTGCTCTTGCGGCGCCCGGACGGTGTGCAAGCATGTTATTATGGCTCTCCTGGCGGCACAAGAAGAAGCGGGAGAGCAGGAGGCGGAGCAGCGGGATTTCTCTGCGTTGCTGTCAATCGATTTACGCAGTGCGGCGCCGAAGCTGTGGGAGGAACTCTGCTTCCGCGAGCCGTTTCAAGCACAGCCGGTGATTGAGGAAGGAGCGTCACTGCTGTTGTCTTTCCCGGCGGAAGCAATTACGGTCCGCTTTTTGGAGCCGTCATTGTCTGCGGCAGTATGTACATGTAAAGCGGCGGATGTGTGCCTGCATAAGGCAGAGGCGCTATATGCCTATCAAAGAAGCAAGGGCCGGCAATACGGAGAAGAGGGGCAGCAGGCGCGGGTGCTGTCTGCCGCTGAAGCAGAGCCGTTCCGCACCGTGGCCGGACAGCTGCTTGGCGGGGGGCTGACAAGAATGCCTGCAAGCATCATCCATGAACTGGAGGGGCTGTCCGTCCAAGCGCGCGCCCTGCGGCTGCCGCGCCTCGAAAATATGCTGCGCCGTTTGGCGGCGGAGATCGATTTGTACCGCCGCAAGCATGCCGGCTTTCAGTCTGCTTCGTACAGGCGGCTGGCAGCGGATTTCTATGAATACCTGCTGCTGCTTGAAAAGGGGCGCATCTGCGATATGCCGCGCGCAGACTATTATGAAGTGCCGCCGCTGCTGCTTCATGGCATGGGTGCGGCCGGCTGGACAACGAAGTCCGGCTACACAGGCGTTACCTACTACCTGTATGAGGGGCAAAGGCAACGCCTGTTCACCTATACGCAATCCCGGCCGCTGTTTTATGAGGGCCGGAGCGTGACAGCCAAGCAGCTGTATGAGCAGCCTGCTCCGTGGGGCGTATCGGGAAGCGGCTCGCTGCTGTCCCGGTCCAGTGTGCGGCTCCATAGGGCCAAGCTGAGCCGGGATGGGCAGCTCTCCTCCAGCACGCAAACGATTGGAGAAGTGATTGGTGCAACGGACCTGTCAGCCTGCAGCCCGCCGTTCCTCAGCTCTTGGGAGGAGCTGCTGCTTCGCGTAAAAACAGAAGAAGGCTCTGTGTACCTCATTGAGGCGGCAGAAGCCGGCAGATGGTCCTATCATGAGCTTTTGCAAAGCTGGCGGGTGCCGCTTATGGACGCGGCAGGAAAGGCATTGCAGCTGCAGGTGAAGCCGCACTCTGAGCGGCAGCTCCGGCAGCTGAAGGATTATATGGAATTGCCGGGCAGGAAGCGCCTGCTCGTGTATCCGCATGTGGAGGCTGGGAGGCTGATGGTGCGGCCAGCTGTGTGCTATACAGAAGCAGGCGGTATTTTCAATGTTACGCTGGAGGAAGGAGGACTGCTCCATGACCGAAATCGCCCGCGTTATGAATGAACTGGAGCAGCTGCTCGACGAACTGTTGTTGACCGGGTTCGCAGCGGTGCCGCCTTCTTTTTTCGCAGAGATGGAGCGGGAGTGCAGGCGGCATGGACTGGCGTATGCGGCGGAGCAGCTTCGGATTCTGGGGGAAGAGCGGGAGCAGAGCCGTTTTTCGTACGAAACGGAGTATGGAAGAGCCGCAGCGGCCTTTTGCCGGCTGCAGCAATATATGGAGCTCGTACAGAAGGAAATGCTGTCCTTATAGAAGCGGCGACAATAGGACGCAGGCCGGACAAAGAGAGAATGACAAGCCGGTAGCTGAGGAAGTGACCTTGTGCCGGGCGGGCAATCTGTACCTTAAAGCGGGAATATAAGCGTGGTATACTCCTTCTATATCCAAAAGAGAGGGGAGATTGGCATGGCTTTGGAAATGCGGGAAGCTTGTGAACGATGCAGTGCGGCAGTTGAAGAGAGTTCTCTTGCCTACATATGTGTGTATGAATGTACCTTCTGTGCTCCGTGCACGGAGGAAATGAATTATGTCTGCCCGAATTGCGGCGGCGAGCTTGTCAGGAGGCCACGGAAGCGGCAGAGTGCCGCTTCCGTGTCTTCAGATGGAGCGTGTTGAAGGTGAGCAGGATTGCCAAAACGCCGGAACCGCCTTATTATGCCGTAATTTTTGCTTCGCAGCGGATGGAAGGGGATAAGGGCTATGCTGAAATGGCAGACAGGATGGTGCAATTGGCATCTGAGCAAGAGGGCTTTTTGGGCATGGAGAGTGTTCGCGACCATGAACTGGGACTGACCATTTCGTATTGGGAATCCTTGGAGGCTATACGGAACTGGAAGGAACATGCCGCACATCAGGCAGCACAAAAAAGAGGAAAAGCAGAATGGTACAAAAGCTTTGCCCTGCGGGTGTGCAAGGTGGAGCGTGACAGCATCTTTCCTGCAGAGGAGGGGAAATGCTGAGCATTGCTCCATCCCCAGCTGCAGCGGGAGGGAACAGCATTCCAAATCCGTTCCGAAAAATTGAGAAAAAAGAGGATGCACCGTTCAATCCAAATCGTAATCCCTGCAAGGATGATGTAAAGAGTAGTCCTATTCAAGATTGAAATCAGACCATTCAAAATACGCTCTGCTCCCTGGCGCTTGGTCTCATCTCCTTTCGTATACTTGCTGCGATTATAATCACATATACCACAATATAACAATATGAGATTTGTTATATTGTAGATTCCCATGTGTGTGTTTATTCACAGTCTTTTCAACTGCTTTTTCCGTGTGATAGACTAGAGAAAAATTTGCTGCTTGTAAGAAAGAGAATCTTTTTGAGACACCAAGGGGGGCAGAGAGATGCTATATTCCAATACAGTTGCGCATGTTTCCTATAAGGACAGCGGTTTGATCTTTAAGTGTATCAGGCGAGGGCAAGAGTTTATCCATACGTTTTGCGAAGGGAAGATGCTGCATAAGCTTGGTCTGGAACCTGAGCAGTTTGTCAACCGTACCCTGCATGATGTATTTGAACCGGACGTAGCCGAGGCTTTGCTGAAAAATCACCAGGCTGCCTGGCAGGGGCAGCATGTGGAAATGGAAGGCACATTGCGGGGCATACCTTACGTGTGCTACATCCGGCCGGTGTATGACGGGGGTAAAGTTGTGGAGATTATTGGAACCTGCATTGATATGACAGAACGTCTCAAGATGCAGGAGGAAATGCAACAGGCTAAAGAAGAAGCACAAAAAGCCAGTATTGCTAAATCTGAATTTCTATCTAAAATGAGCCATGAGCTCCGGACGCCGCTCAACGCCATTCTCGGCTTTGCCCAGCTATTGGACATGCAGCAGCTTACGGCAAAGCCGCAGGAGTTTGTTCAGGAGATTCTTGGAGCAGGCCGGCATTTGTTGCATTTAATCGACGACGTACTGGATTTGTCACGCATTGAGTCAGGGAAGCTGAAAGTTTCGTTGGAAGCGGTTTCGTTCAGCCGGCTGTTGCAGGAATGTCTGCAAATTGTCAGTCTGCAGGCAGAAAAAAAGTATATTTTAATGGACCAGCACTTGAACGGACATAACGATGCTGTTGTCCTGGCAGACCCTGTCCGCTTAAAGCAGGTGCTGCTTAATTTGCTGAATAATGCGGTGAAGTACAACAAGATGAATGGCCGGGTCGTGGTCTCTCTGTGCGCAAGAGAAGGCCGGCTGTTTGTATATGTAAAAGACACTGGACCGGGTCTGCCTCTCGATGAGCAGGAGAAGATTTTTCAGCCATTTTACCGTATACGGGGGACGGAGGAGGATGGCGTCGGCATCGGTCTCTTTCTGACCAAGCATCTTGTCGACATGATGGATGGACAGATGGGAGTACAAAGTACGCCAGGAGCGGGCAGTGACTTTTGGTTCAGTCTGCCGCTGTATCAGGCTGAGCCGGCCGCCGGCAATGAAGAGCATGTGGAGGAGGCAGCTGCGTTTTACCGCGTCCTCTATATCGAGGATAACCCGCGCAGCCTGGAACTGGTGAAAAACATCCTGCTTTTGGAGGACAGCTATACCTTGCTGACCGCCACGAATGGAATAGAAGGCTTGGAGCTTGCGCGCAGACAGTCTGTAGATATCATTTTGCTGGATATGAACCTGCCGGACATGCATGGATATGAAGTTTTTGAACAGCTGAAGGCAGACCAGAGAACCTGTGGGATTCCGGTTATTGCCATCAGTGCAAATGCAATGCCAGGGGATATTGAGCAGACACTGCAGAAGGGGTTCCACACCTATTTGACAAAGCCGATTGATGTAAGAGGATTATTGTCTGTGCTAGAGAGCCTGAGAAGGGGGAACCGGCAGTGAGAGTGTTTATTGCGGAGGATGATGTGCGGTCAAGACGCATGCTGAGGCACATGATTGAGCATGTGCCTGGCTATGAGGTGATGGGAGAAGCAAAAGACGGGGAAGAGCTGATTGCCGGTGTGTTGAGGGAAAAGCCGGATACCGTGCTGGTGGACATTGACATGCCATTGCTGAATGGTATGGAGGCGGTGAAGGCTTGTAAACGATTGCAGCCGGACCTGCAGGTCATTTTCACGACAGGGCATAAGGAATATGCAATAGAGGCATTCCGGGTACATGCAATCGATTACATTGTCAAGCCCATCGAGCGGGACCGCTTGTATGCTGCTTTAGAGCATTCGGCGCAGCTGCTGCGGAGCAGGCAGCCTATCGGCAAAAGCATGATGATCAAGCAGCATCAGCAGATGATTTTCGTGCCGCTTGAGGAAATTCTGTTTATTGAACGGGCGGAGCGCAAGGCGGTCATTCATACAGTACAGCGGAAGTATGAGTTAAATGAAGCACTGGCAAAATTGGAGGACACGCTGGATGCCCGGTTTGTTTCCTCTCATCGCTCATATCTCATTAACCTTGAAGCATTGGAGCGGATTGAAACAGCAGGCCAGCACTACAAAGCCTATTTTAAAAACTATACAGAGGCAGCAAAGATATCCAAACACAAGCTGGCGGAGCTGCAGAAATATAAAGCAATGTGAAGCTTAGTCGGGGGACTGAGCTTCTTTTGTTTGGCTGCTGCCGAAAGCTAAAGGATTAATGGAACACACAATCGGAATCAAAGAGACTGTATGCCCATTACGTGCATCAGTCTCTTTTTTATTTTTTAAAAATTCTACTTTTTTTGTCTATTCGGACGAAAGGGATGTCTGAGTGGGGAAAGGCGGTTTCTGTCCGGCTCTAATTCTTGTCCGAAGCCTGTTCGACGCCTGGTTTGTAATCGATTACAATCGGTTCATAGCAACAGGGAAGGAAACGAGAGCGAATGGTCAGGATTATGGATGTGGCAAAACGGGCCAACGTATCGACAGCGACAGTTTCCCGTGTGTTGAGCAAGCCCGAAGCTGTGCGCCGGGAGACAATTGAGAAGGTCATGGAGGCTGTGCAGGAGCTGAACTATCAACCGAATCTCTTAGCAAGGCAGCTGCGGCGGCTGGAGACAAAAACCATTCTTGTGGTCGTTCCGGATATTACAAATACGTTCTTTTCCAAGGTGCTGCGGGGGATTGAGGCATTGACACTGGAGCATGGCTACCGTGTATTGCTCGGAGACACCGATAATGATGTGGAACAGGAGCTGGAATACTTAAGCATTCTGCAGCAAAAGCAGGCAGATGGACTGATCCTGCTGACAGCAAGGATGGAAGCCAGTGTTATTGAAGAAATGGCACAGCAATATCCCATCGTACTGGCTTGCGAGTATGTGGAGGGCGCCCAAATTCCGACGGTCTCCATTGACAACATCAGCAGCGCCAGGAAGGCAACGGAATACTTGATTCAACTTGGACACCAAAGAATCGGCTGCATCACGGGGCCGCTGACAATTGTGCTTGGGCACGACCGGCTGAAGGGGTTCCGCCAGGCAATGGCCCATAATGAATGTATGATTGACCCGCTGCTTGTGCAGGAGGGGGACTTCTCGTATGAGAGCGGCTTCAATATGATGACGAAGCTGCTGGCACTGGATGCACCGCCGACAGCCGTGTTTGCAGCAAGCGACCAGATGGCGATGGGAGCCGTGAAGGCTGTGCAGGCTAAGGGATTGACAGTGCCTGATGATATTTCCGTAATTGGGTTTGATGATATTGCTTTCTCAGCCCTGTTCGAACCAAGCCTGACAACAATTGCCCAGCCGGCCTATGAAATTGGCGTAAAGGCGGCAGAGCTGCTGCTGCAGCTCATACAGCAGGAAGAGATTCGCAGAGATCAGTATATTTTGCAGGATGAGCTGGTTGTCCGCCTGTCGACCTGCAAATGCAGGTGACAAAGCATAAGGCTTTTCTTTTTCAATGGGGTGTAATCGATTACATCGAAAGGGGTGATGTGGGATCTCATGGGTGTATCCCCAAACTTCAAAAACCAGGGATGAATGGAGGAAGCAGAGATGAAGCTCGGTTATCAAACAAATACCTGGGGTGGTGTCGTTGGCCACCCGGCAGGTGTTACTTCTATCAGGGACTTATACTATCTGGCTAACGGATCAACAGAAGAGGCATTGCGTGACATTGCCGCGGCTGGCTATGGCGGCTTTGAAATCTTTGACGGCAATCTCATGCAGTTCAAGGATCGTAAGGAAGAGTTTACAGCACTGCTGCAGGAGCACAAGCTAACCTTTATTGGCGTATATACAGGGGGCAATTTCATCTATCCGGATGTGCTGGAGGAGGAGCTGGCGAAGGTGGAGGAAACAGCGGCGCTGGCAGCTGAACTCGGTGCAGGGCATCTTATAGTCGGCGGCGGCGCGATCCGCGGCAATGGCATTCTGGAAAGTGATTATCAGGAGCTTGGCCAGGCGCTCGACCGTGTTGTGGCAATTGCCAAAAGGTATGGGCTCGTGCCAAGCTATCACCCGCACCTTGGCACGATGGTGCAGTCTCCGGAGCAGCTCGATAAGCTGATGCCGCTGACAGCCATCCATCTTTGCCCGGACACAGCGCATATTGAAGCGGGAGGCGGCGACCCGGTGGATGTGATCCGCAAGTATGCAGACCGCATTAAGTATGTGCATTTCAAAGACTATGAAAATGGTGAATTCGTGCCGCTTGGCGAAGGACATCAGCAGTTTGATGACATGGTTGCCATCCTTGAAGCAAACGGCTACGAGGGCTGGGTGACGGTCGAGCTTGACAGCTACCCGGATCCGAAGCAGGGTGCTGCAATCAGCCGCCGCTTTTTACAAAAATATGAATCTGCGAAGCAAGCATAACAGGAGGCCTATATGAAAAAGAAAACGACAGTTTTATTGACGGCAGTCATGACAGGGGCAATTATGCTATCCGCTTGCGGCAATGCCGGCACAGAAAAGGCAAGCAGCAGCGAGCAGAAGGAAGTAAATGTGGCGGCAACCGGACCGCTGACAATCAATCCTGATATCCCGAGCGACAAGAAAATCATGAGCAAAGGGCCGCACGGCGAGGAAGCAGTATCTGCCAAAACACTGAAGCTGACAGAGGAAGAAATCGATAAGATCAAGCAGGGCAAGTATAAGGCAGCCATCGTCATGCACTATGCGGGCAATGACTGGTCCACTGCGCAGATTAACGGCTTGAAGGCTGCCTTCAAGCGAATGGGCATTGAGGTGGTGGCTGTAACAGATGCCCAGTTTAAAGCCGAGAAGCAGGTATCTGATCTGGAAACCGTACTGGCACAAAAGCCGGATCTGATTGTCAGTATCCCAGTTGATGCTGTGTCCACGGCAGATGCTTACAAAAAAGCAGCGGCAGCCGGAGTGAAGCTTGTATTCATGGACAACGCGCCGCAGGGACTGCAGGCTGGCAAGGATTATGTGAGCGTTGTTTCTGCTGACAATTATGGAAACGGAATTGAAGCGGCCGACATTATGGCAAAGCAACTTGGCGAGAAAGGTGACATCGGCGTCGTCTTTCATGATGCGGACTTCTTCGTAACAAAGCAGCGTACAGAAGCGTTTGAAGCAACTATGAAGGAAAAATATCCAAACATTAAAATTGTGGCGCGCGGCGGTGTTACTGACCCGAACCAAGGGGAGAAGGTAGCCTCTGCGATGCTGACTAAGAATCCGAACTTAAAAGGCATTTTTGCGGTATGGGATGTGCCGGCTGAAGGCGTGCTGGCAGCCGTACGCACGGCAGGCCGCAATGATCTGGCCATCACAACGATTGACCTTGGCACAAACGTGGCATTAGATATTGCTTCCGGCGGCAACGTAAAGGGTCTTGGCGCTCAGCTGCCGTATGACCAGGGCATTTCCGAGGCAATCCTGGCAGGCTATGCTTTTCTCGGCAAGCAGGCTCCGCCATACGTAGCAGTGCCATCCATGAAGGTAACAAAAGAAAACGTACTGGATGCCTGGAAGCTTGTGTATCATCAGGATGCTCCTGACGTAATCCAAAAAGCAGCGAAATAAGGGAGGCATATTTATATGAAAAAATTAAACGTAGGAATGATTGGCGGCGGATTTATGGGCAAGGCGCATGCACTCGCATATGCAGGCATGCCGATGTTTTTCTGGCCGGCACCCGCGATTCCGCACCGCCACACAGTGGTGGATGTAACAGACGAACTGGCAAAGAACGCAGCGGCGCGTCTGGGCTTCGACAACTACTCTTCTGACTGGAGAGCGGTAGTTGAGAATCCGGAAATCGATATTATTGATATCGTAACACCAAATGACTCCCATGCAGAAATTGCAATCGCAGCAGCAAAAGCCGGCAAGCATATCATTTCAGAAAAGCCATTGGCGCGCAATGCCGCTGAGGCGAAGCTGATGCTGGATGCAGTCAGAGCAGCCGGCGTAAAGCACATGGTAGCCTTCAACTACCGGAGAACACCGGCGGTTGCGCTGGCCAAGAAATATATTGAAGAAGGCCGTATCGGCAAAATCCTGAACTTCCGAGGCACATATCTGCAGGATTGGTCTGCTGATCCGAACTCTCCGCTGTCTTGGCGCTTCCAAAAGAAGATTGCTGGCTCTGGCGCGCTCGGTGACATTGGTACGCATGTAGTAGATTTCGCCCGCTACCTCGTCGGTGAGATTTCTGACGTAATGGCAGTGGCGCAGACATGGATTCCAGAACGGCCGCTGCAAACAGGCGGCGCTGACAAGCTTGGCACGGTTAAAGGCGACAATGAAGCACCAAAAGGCGCGGTGGATGTAGATGACGAGTTTATTACTCTGGTGAAGTTCGCGAACGGCGCAATCGGCAGCATTGAAGCGACACGCAATGCTTGGGGCCGCAACAATTTCCTGACCTTTGAAATTCACGGTGAAAAAGGCTCTCTGTATTTTAACTACGAGCGCCGTGATGAACTGAAGGTCAGCTTTGCGGATGATCCGGCTGACAGCCGCGGCTTCCGTACTGTCTACACAGGACCTGCTCATCCGTACGGTGAAGGCCTATGGCCAATTCCGGCACTGGGCATTGGCTACGGCGAAACAAAGATTATTGAAACATACGATTTTCTGAAGTCCATTGCGTCCGACACAAGTGTGTCACCGGATTTTGCTGATGGCTACCAAATCGCGGTTATTGCGGATGCCATCCTGGAGTCAGCAGAGAAGGGTGTTTGGGTGAAAGCTGCAGCGGAGCTGGCGGAAGTAAAGTAGTGGAAGGGGAGGCTGCTGCATAAGCAGCCTCTATCTCAAGTGAAGAAGGTGAACAGCGTGGAGCAGCCAATGCTTGCCATGAAGGGTGTTTCCAAAGCATTTAACGGCATTACAGTTCTCGATTCAGTAGATTTCTCTGTACAACGCGGCGAGGTGCATGCGCTTATGGGCGGCAACGGGGCAGGGAAATCTACTTTAATGAAGATTCTGACGGGTGTATACACAGCCGATGCAGGCGAGATTTTCATAGAAGGGCAGAAGGTGTCCATCCAAAGCATGGAGGATGCCCGCGATAACTATATCTCCATGATTTTTCAAGAGTTCAGCTTAATTCCGACACTGACAGTTGCCCAAAATATGTTTCTGACCAGGGAACCGAAAACATCGCTTGGCCTGCTGAATGATAAGGAAGGAATTGAGAAGGCAAGGGAGCTGCTCGAAGAATTGGAGGTGGCAATTGATCCAAACGATGTGGTGGCAGACCTTGGGGTTGGCTATTGGCAGATGACTGAAATTGCCAAGGCCTTGTCGCAGGAGGCCAAAATTCTCATCATGGACGAGCCGACATCCTCTTTAACGAAAAAGGAAACAGAGGTCCTGTTCTCTTTTATTCGCAAGCTGAAGACCAAGGGATACTCCATCGTTTACATTTCCCACCGGATGGACGAAATTTTTGAAATTTGCGACCGCATTACGATTTTGCGTGATGGTAAGCTGGTGGCGACTGAGCGATGCGCGGATACGACACTAGAAGCCGTGATCGGGCATATTGTCGGCACCGACATGAGCAAGGCTTTTGAGTGGAAGGAGCGAACCTACGCGACGGATGTTACCCCGGTGCTGCAGGTCAAAGGCTTGCATGCCGGTACGAAGGTGAAGGATGTCAGCTTTTCCATTTATCCGGGCGAAATTCTTGGCGTTGCCGGTCTCATGGGCAGCGGACGTTCGGAAATGGCCCGGGCCATCTTCGGAATCGATGCCAAGGACAGCGGCGAGGTGCTCATACACGGCAAGCCGCAAACCATTAAGGGTGCACCGGATGCGGTAAAAGCCGGGCTGGCGCTCATTCCGGAGGACCGCCGCGTGCAGGGGCTTGTGCTCGAGCATAGCGTGAAGGACAACATCATTCTTCCGATTATTTCCAAGCTGCGGAAGGGCATGATCTTGGATGACAGGAAAGCGGAGGAAGTAGCGGAAAGCCTGGTCAAGAAGCTGCGTATTAAAACAGACAATATCTTTAAAACGGCAAGGCTGCTGTCGGGCGGCAATCAGCAAAAAATTGTGCTGGCCAAATGGCTGGCCAACAATCCGACCGCCCTGCTGCTGGATGAACCGACAATTGGGGTGGACATCGGCGCCAAGACAGAAATTATAGACGTCATTCGTGATTTGGCGGACAGCGGCAAAGCGATTCTTGTCATCTCCTCAGAAATTCCGGAGCTGCTTGCGCTGAGCGACCGTGTGATTGTTATGCATGAGGGAACCATTGTAAAGGAACTAAAACGGACAGATATTCAAACAGAGGAGGATTTGCAGCATGCCATCCAAGGGTATTGAGACAAGCGGCCAGCCAGTGATAAAGCAACAGCCGCTGAAGAGGCTGGAGTGGCGCAATTACATTGTGTATCTGGCTTTTGTGGGTGTAATTATCTATTTCTCTCTCACTTTATATGATAAGGGCTTTGTAACAAGTGATAACATCCTAAATATTGCTAGACAAACAGCGATGATTTCTATTATGGGCCTCGCAATGACATTTGTAATCAGCACTGGAGAAATTGATTTGTCTGTCGGCTCCATTGCTGCCTTGTCTTCTCTGACAGCAGCACTTGCCCTAAAGATGGGACTCGGGCTCGTCGGCGGCTTGGCAGCTGGTCTGGGAACAGGTCTGGTGGTTGGTTTAGTAAATGGTTTGCTGGTAACGAAGGTGGCCATTCCGTCCTTCCTCGTCACCCTCGGTACAATGGGGGCAGTCAAGGGCTTGGCAATGTGGAGCACCAACACAGCCCCTGTTCCGATCGTGGATGCCACCTTCAATTTTGTATTTGGCTCCGGTGACATCGGCAAGCTTCCCATTCTGCTGGTCTGGACATTGGCAGCAACCATTGTTGCCCACATTTTACTGCGAAAAACTGCTTTTGGCCGCCAAACATTGGCAACTGGGGGCAACGAAAGTGCAGCCAGATTTTCCGGTGTGAAGACAGATCGAATTAAGCTGTACGTTTTTCTTGGCACAGGCTTGATGGCGGGACTGGCCGGGCTTCTGTATGCGGGCCGAATGCACGCCGGGCGCTTTACATTCGGCGATGGCGATGAGCTATCTGTCATTGCAGCGGTCATTCTCGGCGGCACAAGCTTATTTGGCGGCATTGGCACGGTTATCGGCACAGTCATTGGTTCCCTGATGATTGGTACCATTAACAATGGTCTTATCTTGATGGGTCTGGACGTCAGCCAACAAATGATTATTAAGGGCTTGATTATCATCCTCGCCGTGGCTTTTGGCAAAAAGGCAGCAAAGAAGTAAAGGGAGGTCAGCGACGTGGAAAAAATCAAAGTGGGCATTATCGGCACAGGATTTATCGGACCGACCCATATTGAAGCAATCAGACGGCTTGGTTTTGTGGAGGTGGTCGGCCTGGCGGAAAACAGTCAGGCTGCTGCTGAACAGAAGGCAGCAGCACTCAGCATTCCAAAGGCGTACGGGTCTTATCAGGACATGCTGCAGGATCCGGACATTCAGGTGATCCATAACTGCACGCCGAATCATCTTCATTTTACGATTAATAAGGAAATTATTTTGGCAGGCAAGCATGTTCTGTCTGAAAAGCCGCTGGCAATGACAAGCAGCGAGTCTGCTGAACTGCTGGCGCTGGCAAAGCAGCATGGAGTTGTGCACGGGGTAAACTTTAATTACCGCCAGTACGCAGCCGTGCAGCAGCTCGCCTCCATGGTACGCACAGGGGACCTTGGCCATATACATTTGGTGCACGGAAGCTACCTGCAGGATTGGCTGCTGTATGAGACTGATTTTAACTGGCGCCTTTCTCCGGAAGCAGGCGGCAACTCCCGGGCAGTGGCAGACATCGGCTCCCACTGGTGTGATACTGTACAGTATGTAACGGGCAAACGCATTACAGAAGTGTTCGCCGACCTTGCAACAGTCATTCCTGTGCGAAAAAAGAGCAAGGGCGGTGCTGCAACCTTCACTTCTCAGCGGGAGGAAACAGAGTACGAGGACGTAGAAATCCGCACAGAGGACTATGCATCTGTTCTCATTAAATTGGAAGACGGCTCCCGCGGAGTATTTACAGTGTCACAGGTAAGCGCCGGCCGCAAGAACCGCCTGAGCTTTGAGCTCGACGGAAGCAAGCATGCCGCCTTCTGGAACCAGGAGGAGCCGGAAAAGCTTTGGTTCGGCCACCGTGATAAGCCGAATGAGGTGCTGCTGGCAGACCCGGCCTTGTTCTTGCCGGATGCCAAGCCGTTCATCCACCATCCGGGCGGCCATAACGAGGGCTGGCCGGATGCGCTGAAGAATATGATGCAGAACTTCTACGGATTTATTCGCGCTGGCAAGGATCCGCAGCAGGATCAGGCAAGCTTCGCCACATTCGCAGACGGGCATATTTCCATGTGCATTACGGATGCCATTCTGCGCAGCCATGCCGAGCAGCGCTGGGTGAAGGTAGCCGAGGAGGAATTTGCATGAAGCTTGGTGTATTTACAGTCTTGTATCAAAGCCTGCCGTTTGAAGCCATGCTGGATAAGCTGCAAAGCATGGGTGTGGAAGCTGTGGAGATTGGCACTGGCAACTACCCGGGCACAAACCACTGCAACCCGGAGGAGCTGCTGAACAACCCGGAAAAGCTGCGCGCCTTCAAGCAAGCCATTACAAGCCGCGGTTTGATCATCAGTGCTCTCAGCTGCCACGGCAATCCGCTGCATCCGAACCCAGAGATTGCTGCCGCCGCGCACCAGACTTGGCGCAATACGGTTCTTTTGGCAGAGCAGCTCGGGGTTGCGGTCATCAATCTCTTCTCCGGCTGTCCCGGCGACCAGCCGGGAGCAAAAGCGCCGAACTGGGTCACCTGCTCCTGGCCGCCGGAATACCTGGAGGTGTTAAGCTGGCAGTGGGATGAGGTGGTTCTTCCATACTGGAAGCGGGAAGCGGAGTTTGCCGAGATGCACGGTGTGCATAAGATTGCCTTTGAAATGCACCCTGGCTTTGTTGTGTATAATCCAGAAACGCTCCTGAAGCTGCGGGAACATGCCGGTCCAAGCATTGGCGCCAATTTCGACCCAAGTCACCTTATCTGGCAGGGCATCGACCCGGTGGAAGCCATCAAGGAGTTGGGCAAGGAGGGAGCCATCTTCCACTTCCATGCCAAGGACACTTACTTGGACAAAGCAAACATCAGCCGGAATGGCATGCTGGACACGAAGCACTACAGTGATATCTTAAACCGCTCCTGGACCTTCCGCTCGGTTGGCTACGGCCAAGATAAAAAGCGATGGAAGGATATGGTGAGTGCGCTGCGGGCAGTTGGATATGATTATGTCATTTCTATTGAGCATGAAGACATGCTGGCATCTGTAGACGAAGGCCTGGGGAAAGCCATTTCCCTGCTCAAGGATGTGATGTTTACAGAGCAGACTGCGGATATGTGGTGGGCCTAGGAGACAAACAGCGAAAGTTACCCTCTTGTTTTTGTCCAGCCAGATTAGCCAAAATTGAGCATTTCCGATCATTATGGACGGATTCAGGCGAAAGTAAGAGGCTGCCTACTATGCCAGTGTCCAACTTTTGGGGCTGGTATAAGACCATACGAAAGAGAGGCTGTTCCGGCGGAACAGCCTCTCTTATCATGATTCTGCATGTGCGGCCCGGTGCGCCAGGCGGCTGGAGGCCGCGGCGGCAATCGCCCCGACGATGTCATCGAGGAACGTGTGCACCTCGCCTGTGGATTTGTCATTGAGGCGTTTCAGAATGCCCGGCTTTACTTTGTCGACATAGCCGAAGTTGGTAAACCCGATGGAGCCATAGACATTTACGATGGAGAGGGCAACCACCTCGTCGATGCCATACAGCCCTTCATCACGTTTGATAATGTCCAGCAGCGGCTCCTCCAGCAGGCCCTTTTCAGCCAGCACATCGAGCTGGATGCCGGTGACGAGGGCGTTTTGCACCTCGCGCTTGGAGAGGACACGCTCCACGTTAAAGCGGCACTCCTCCATGCCGAGGTTGGGATGGTATTTTTCCTGTAAAAAGTACACAAGCTCCGCGATGTCATCAAGCGTGACGCCGCGCTGCTTCAGCATTTCGAAAGCTTTTTGTTCGATTTGGTTTCCTCTATTCATCGTCATCACCTATTCCTTTCTATTATTGTATACGTGAAGCTTGTGTATTATGTGAGGGTGCGGCTGATTGAAAATGCGATTAAGGCAAGACCTCCGCTCATATATATGTACTAAAAACTGCAGGTGGCGAAAACATGATACATGAACTGTTTGAACAGTATGGCATACAGCCAAGTGAACTGTCCCCGCTCGGAAGCTACCAAACCTTCTGGATCCGCAATAAAATTTACGTGCTTGTGCCGGTGGGCCAATTCCAGGAGGAAGAGCTTGTTGAAATGAAGCACTTAAGCGACTTCATGCTCGAACAGGGCGACACCAATGTCGCTGCATTCGTCCCGACACTGCAGGGCTATTATGTCAGCACGATTCAGGAAAAGAATTACTGTCTGCTGCGCGGCACGCGCCAGGCGGACCGGCAAATTGACGAGGGAAGCGAGCTGGCGCTGTTCCACAGCCGCGGCCGCATGTACCCAAGTGAAATCAGTGAACTCAGGCGCATCGGCGAGTGGCGGGAGCTGTGGGAGAAGCGGCTCGACCAGCTGGAGCGTTTCTGGCAGAGCAAGGTGGCCAGCCATCCCTCCAATCAATTCGAGAAGCTGTTTATTGAATCGTTTCCCTACTACCTTGGTATGGCAGAAAATGCGATTCAATATGTAGTAGATACAGAAATTGATGACGAACCGCAGCTAGCCGATGCGGGCACCATCTGCTACCAACGCTTTACGCCGTTGACCCTGACCCATACAAAGCGACTGAAAATCCCGACAGAATGGATTTACGACCATCCAAGCCGGGACATGGCCGAATGGATCCGGCATGTATATTTTGAACAGGGAGATGACGCGTCGGAAAGCATCCTGGCATTTTTGCAGAACTATGAAAAGATCAATCCGCTTTCTGCGTTTGGCTGGCGCCTGCTGTATGCCCGCCTGCTGTTTCCGCTGCACTATTTTGAAACAGTGGAGCGCTATTACCTGTCTGGCAGTGACGCGCTGCGCGAGGCGTACCAGGACCGGCTGGAATCGTTTTTGGACCGGTATCAGCAGCACCGCCGCTTCCTCGGCAGCTTCTATGATGCCATCGGCCTGCCGGCGCAGCGGCTGGGCATCCGGGAAGTAGATTGGCTTAAGTAACAATTCGCCAAAAACAAAAAGAGACCTGCAAATGCAGGTCTCAATCTATCAGAACACTTGTTCTACTTCTACAACGCCAGGCACTTCTTCAAGCAGAGCGCGCTCGATGCCGGCCTTCAGCGTGATCGTAGAGCTCGGGCAGCTGCCGCATGCACCCATCAGGCGCAGCTTTACAATGCCATCTTCAATGTCAACCAGTTCCACGTCGCCGCCGTCGCGCAGCAGGAAGGGACGCAATTTATCTAATACTTCTTGTACTTCTTCAAACATGTTGTTTTCCATCAGAATCGACTCCTTTCTTCAGTTTTATTATAATCAGGAAGAGAAGAAAAATCTATTCTTGCGTACCGAAATATATTGGGGGGAAACCCAAGGCTGGTGCGGCTTGACAGACAAGGGGGCAGATTATGGCAAAAATTAGTGTATACGGGGCGAAGGTGCTCTGCGCGAGCTGTGTGGGCGCGCCGTCTTCCATTGAGACCTTCGAATGGCTGCAGGCGGCCATCGGCAGAAAATATCCGGAGCAGGCGTTCACGTATGAGTACGTGGATATTTTTGAGCCGCAGGAGGATGCGGACAAGCAGGCATTTGCCGAGCGTGTGGTGGAAGAGGATTTATTTTATCCGGTGGTGCTCGTCAATGGGGAGATTGCAGCGGAGGGGATCATCCGGCTGCAGGATGTGTACCGGGAGATTGAGAAGGTGCTGTGAGGAAGGAGCGGGGCTCCTTCTTTTTTTGTGGGGAAAGAGCGGCGTCCATTGGACAAGCACATGTTGCCAAGATGGATTTGACAGGAATTTGGGAAAAAAACGCGAACATATAGTATGATGGTAGATACAGAAAGGATTTTGCGTGGATAATTCGCAATTTTGCCGCAATGCGAGAAGGCAACGATATTGCAGGAGAAGCAGGAGGAGAACGAATGATACAGATGAACGCGATGCACCCCATGCTGGGGAAGGTCGTTGAAAATATGGAAAAGGTAATCATCGGGAAGCGCGAAGCTGCCGTAATGACGCTGGTGGCGCTGTTGGCAGAGGGGCATGTGCTGCTGGAGGATGTGCCGGGTGTCGGCAAAACGATGATGGTGCGGGCATTGGCGAAGTCCATCAGCGCTGACTTTAAGCGTATTCAGTTTACGCCGGATCTGCTGCCGTCCGATGTCACAGGCGTGTCCATCTATAACCCGAAGGAGCTGCAGTTTGAGTTCCGCGCCGGCCCGATCATGAGCCACATTGTGCTTGCCGATGAAATCAACCGGACATCGCCAAAGACACAGTCTGCTTTGCTCGAAGGCATGGAGGAAGGCAGTCTGACCATTGACGGCAATACAATGCAGCTGCCGCGCCCGTTCTTGGTCATGGCCACGCAAAACCCGATTGAGTACGAAGGCACCTATCCGCTGCCGGAGGCCCAGCTGGACCGCTTCCTCATGAAGCTGAAAATGGGATATCCGACAGCTGAGGAGGAGTTTGAAGTGCTGAACCGCGCCCAGGCAGGAAAACCGATTGCGCAGCTGGAGCCGGTCATCACTGTGGACGAGCTGGTGGCGCTGCAGGAGGAAGCACGCCGGGTGTATATGGAAAAAGGCATTAAGCATTACATCGTCAATATCGTCAATCAGACACGCTCCTACAATTCAGTGCATCTGGGGGCAAGCCCGCGTGCTTCCATTGCGCTGATGAAGGCTGCACAGGCATATGCCCTCATCCACAATCGTGATTATGTCATTCCGGATGATGTGAAGACTTTGGCGCCGCCCGTGCTGGCGCACCGCCTTATTTTAAATATGGAAGCGAAATTTGAAGGTGTGACGGCAGAGGGTGTCGTTCATAAAATTCTGGCCCGGACGCCGGTGCCGGTGCAAAGGCCGTTGAACGCATGATGCGGGCGCTGAGGGCAAGATTGCGGCACACAGGCCGGCGTCTGCTTGCACCCGGCTTCCTGTTGACGACATTTATATTTGCCATGTTTCAAGGCGGTTTCGTAAGCTGGTTCTTGTTTTACAGCTTTCTCCCGTTTGGGCTGTATGCAATTCTGCTCCCGCTGCAGGGGCTGCGGATTGCCAGCATCACCCGGACGACAAATCAGAAGGAATATGGGGCGGGCGAGCCGTTCACCGCCACCATTACAATCGAACGCAACAGCTGGCTGCCGTTGCTGTACTTGGCTGCGGAGGATGTTCTGCCGGACAGCATGCGGCAGGAGACAGTGAAGGTGTTGCTGTTTCCGTGGTGGAAGCGCCGGATTGAAATTTCCTATCAGCTGCCCTCCATACCGCGCGGTGAGCATGTTTTGAAGACAGTCAAGCTGCGGACCGGCGACTTTTTCGGCTTCGTGTCGCTGGAGAAGGAGTACGAGGTGTATGACCGCTTCCTCGTATATCCGCAATATGTGGACATGGTGTACCGGCAATTTGAGACACGCTTTGAGCAGGGAACAACAGCATCCACGATTCATATAGAACGCGATACAGCGGTAACGGCGGGAGTGCGGGAGTATAAGCCGGGCGACCGTTTTTCCTGGATTGATTGGAAGTCATCAGCACGCCGCAGCCGGCTGATGACGAAGGAATTTGAGCAGCAGCAAAGCCATGATGTGGTGCTGTTCATGGACAGGGCCGCCTCGCCGCAGTTTGAACAGCTTGTCACCTTCGCGGCTTCCTTGGCGCGTGCTGTGCTGCGAAAGGGATCGCAGCTTGCTTTTGTCTCAAGCGGCCGGGAGCGGACCGTGCTGCCCCTGCGGCCGGGAGAGCGGCAGCAGCAGGACATTCTGTACCATCTTGCCAAGGTGCGGGATGACAGTCCTTTTTCCTTTGCCCAAACAAGCAGCGCCGAGCTGCGGAAGCTGCCCCGGCAGGTGACCTGCATGATCGCCACAAGCAGGCTGTCACCGGATATTCAGCAAGCAGCCGAGCGGCTGGGCAGTCACGGCTTTGTCCTTGTTTTTGTTGTGAAAGACAAAACGGGGCAATTAAGCGGCGCTGAGCATGCCATCCTGGAAGCATTGAAGCAGCGCGGCATCTTCGTGAAGGCTGTTCATGAAGGACAATATCACCGCGCGTTTTCGGAGGTGGGCCGATGAAGAAAGACCTTTGGTTATATGCCTTCGGGCTGCTGCTGTTATGGGAGTGGCTCCGGCCGCTGCCTGAAATTGCCGGAGTCACGGCGCTTTGGATTTTCATCGTCTTTATGGCGCTTTGCTTTGGGATGTACACCCTGCGCGTGCGCTGGTATCTGGCTGGGCCGGTCAAAGTCGCAGCGATCCTGCTGCTGACGCATACAGAATATGCAACTGCTTATGATGGGACAGGCCGGCCATGGCTGATCAGCTTCATCGCCGACCTGAGCAAGGGAATGGGAGTGCTGCTGAAGGGAAGATGGCAGGAGAGCTCTGTCATGGCACAGACCTTTTTCTTCTTCTTCCTGCTGTGGGCCGTAACCTGGCTCTTTTACTGGGGCATGCTGCGGAGACGGCAGGTGCTGCCGTTCCTGCTGCTTACCATCATATATGTGGCATGGCTGGATACCTTCACAGCTTATATGGGCAAAGGAGCCATTCTTCGTCTTGTCATTGCCGGCTTCCTGGTGATGGGTCTTATGCAGATTACCCGGCTGCTCGAGGGGGAGCGGCAATGGAACATCCTGTGGAAAATGGCGGTGCCGTTCTCCCTTGTCGTCGGCACAGTGGCAGCCGGAGCTTATGCTGCCCCGAAGCTGCAGCCGCAATGGCCGGACCCGGTGCCGTTTCTGCTGAAAATAAAGGCGGAGGACAAGGAAGAAAGCAAGGATGGCCCCGGCACGGGCAAGGTGGGCTACAGTACGGATGACTCCAGGCTGGGCGGGCCGTTTCAGGGTGATGATGCCGTTGTATTTACGACAAAGGGCAAGAAAATCCAATATTGGCGGATGGAAGTGAAAAGTGTCTACACAGGAAAAGGGTGGAGATCAGAAGCTCTGGAGCAGTATGTAGGGCTTCCGCTGCAGGGAGAACCGCCGCTGCTTGCTTATGAGCCAAAGACGAAGGTAGAAACGGCGGAAGCCAGCATTTCCCGGACAAAGGGAGGGCGGAGACTGCCGCTTATGTATCCGGCCGGCCTGTCGTCGCTGGAGCAGACCGACGGTGTAAATTACTACCTGAACTATGAAACAGAGAAAATTACCGCACTTGTAAAGGGCGGAGGCGGGCTGGAGAACTATAAGGTTGCCTATCGGTCGCCGACCTTTTTAATTGAACAGCTGCGGGCAGCGAAGGAAGGAACGGGTTTGGAAACGCCTGAGCTGCTGTCAAGCCTGCCGAATGAAATCCAGCAATCCCTCCGGCAAAATCCGCCTGAGTGGATGCCGGCAGAGGTACAGCAGGCTTTGCGGGACGGCAAACAGAAGGTGATGCTGCCTCCTTACCTCTTCTATCAATATACACAGCTGCCAGCCAATCTGCCGCAGCGCGTATATGATTTGGCTGCTTCCGTCACAAAGGAAAAAACAAACCGCTACGACAAGGCCGTAGCCATTGAGGAGTATTTGCGCGGCGCCAATTTTACGTACGAAAAAACGGACGTGGCCACCCCGGGCGAAGACCAAGACTATGTGGACCAGTTCCTCTTTGATACCAAAAAGGGCTATTGCAACAACTTCTCGACCTCGATGGTCGTGATGCTGCGCTCGCTCGGCATCCCGTCCCGCTGGGTCAAGGGCTATACAGAGGGAGACTTTGTCGGAATGGATGCGGAAACCGGGGAGCAGCAGTACAAGGTGACCAATAACAATGCCCATTCCTGGGTGGAGGTCTATTTTCCGGAATACGGCTGGGTGCCGTTTGAACCGACAAAGGGCTTTGCCAATCCGGCAGACTTTGTGAATGAAACAAAGGCAGGCGAGACAGCAAGCAGCCCTGCTGCAGCGCCGGCAAGTGTCCAACAGGCACAGCAGCAAAGAAAAAGCATGGCGGAGAAAGAGCTGATGGGAGAAGGCACGGCTGCCAAGTCAACAAAAATAACGGGCAATGGCAAGCTTTCCTGGAGGCTATTGCTGCTGCTTTGGACAGGGGCGGCGCTCCTTGCATATGGGCTGTGGCGGACGAGACTCGCATGGCTGAGCTGGCTGCTGCTGCTTTGGTATTGGGGCCGCAGCAGCACACGGACCTATCCCAAGGCCTATCAGGCGTTGCTTTGGCAGCTGGCGCGCGCCGGGCTGAAGCGGCAGGAAGGGCAAACGCTGCGGGAATATGCGGCGGAGGTTGATAAGCAGTATGGAACGACTGATATGCAGGAGTTGACACAATGCTATGAGCAGGTGCTGTACAGCCAAGGACATGTTGCATGGACAGGGGCTGCAACGCCCTGGAAGCGGATGATGCGGCGGGCATCCCGCCCGAAGGCCGGCTGATGGAAGGTTCTGAATCACCGCTTTTTCTGATAGAATCGTAGTGGAGGCATGTGGGAAGAGGTGGTTAGATGAGAAAGAGAGCCCGATGGATCTCCTTTTGGACCTTTATATGCACCACGGCGCTGCTCTACGCAGCCGGGCATGCATTCACGATTCAATGGCTGATGTATCGTCATGAATACATGGATCAGAAAACAGGCTTTTATGTGCATACCGGCTCGCTGGCGCCGGCGGTGATTGGCGTGTTGGCCGGCTTGATCGCAGAGAGAATATACGTGTATCAAGAAAGATAGGAGAGAGGTCTTCTCAATCTGCCGGGAGAAGGCCTCTACTTATACTGGTGCTAAAGGGGGAAGAGACGCATGATTCAAAAAGGGAATCCGGAAGCAGTGGCACCGCCCATTGGCAGCTATCATCACGTAGCTGTAGTCCCGCGGGGGGCAGAGCTTGTTGTGCTGTCCGGCCAAATCGGCTGCGACCGGCAGGGAAATGTGCCGGGAGATGTGGAAACACAGTTTGCCTATGCATTGGAAAATGTAAAGGCGCTCCTGGCAAGTGAAGGTATGAGCCCCAAGCACGTATGTAAAGTGAACATTTGGTTTACGGAGCAAATCAAGAGGGAGCAATTCGTGGAAATCTGGGATGCATTTCATCAGGGGGACCCGCCGGCGACAATGCTTGCCTATGTGCAGGCGCTAGTAAGACCGGACCTGAAGGTGGAAGTGGAAGCGTGGGCGGCCAGATAACAGGATGGATATAGGGCAGACGCCAGATACGCAAAAAACCAGCCAACCAAGCTGGTTTTTTACGTGAGGCAAAGAACCTACGTCAGGAGCTCCTGCAGCACACTGTCTTCCTCCAACAGCTGCAGCGCCTTCTGCCGATAGCCTTCGTCATGCAGATAGGTATAACGGTTTGGCTTGATGCTTGGTGCCATTTCAATGGCCTGCCGGAGCTCTGCCTTCTTCAGGCCCAATTCCTTCGCGTACGCAAAGAAGCCGGTTCGGGTGAACACCTTTACCATGCGCTCCACCCGATGCTCCTGCACCCGGGCCATCAGATAGGTGGCCACGCCGACCTGCATGCCGTGCATGACCGGCTTCTCTGCAATCTTATCGAGAGCATGCGAGATCAGATGCTCCGCACCGCTGATCGGCGAGCTGTTGCCGCTGATGACAGCAGCGATGCCGCCCATGGTGAGAGAGCTGATCAGCTCCTTTAACAGAATCGGGCTGCGGAGGTCTGTCATGGGTGTCCGGATGAAGCTGTTCACCGCCTTCTTGCTCAGCATATGGGCAAAATGGTTCACTGCGCCGGCGCCATGCCGCTCCTCAAACTCCCAATCCACCAGTGCGGTGATATTGGACATTAAATCGCCGATGCCGGCCAGAATGAAACGGTCCGGCACGTGTTGGATGATATCCAAATCCGCAATGATGCCATAGGGAACCTTGGCCGGCACAGTGGTTTTCTTGCCGGCGATAAGGAGGGAGCAATTGCTGCTGGCAAATCCATCATTGGAAGCCGACGTTGGGATGCTGAGGAACGGGCTGCGGCGGACAAAGGCCATATATTTTCCGAAATCGATGACCTTGCCGCCGCCCATGGCGATGACCACATCAAACTGCTTCAGCTCAAAAGCCTTCTGAATCAGGTCCTGAATGTCTGAATCATCAGGCAGCAGGAGCGTTTCCACTTCTGCAGATGCGATGGACTTCAGCATGTCCTCATGATGGTGCTGATAGGTGAATTCATCAAACAGAAAGAGCGCATTGCCAAAGCCATGCTGCCGCAACAGGCGGTCAAGTGAAAAGGCAGCGCCGTTGCTGATTTCCAAAATGGCCGGGATTGAAATGTTCGTGACGAAGCCCTTCATTTCTTCATGACTCCCTTTTCTGTAAGATAAGCCTCGATTTGGCGGAAATGATCCACGGGTACAAACGGCACGCCTTGTTCCCGCAGCAAATCCTGCAGGGCGCTTTTCGCGAAGGTAATATCGGCATGAACGGCCGGATGGGAGTCAGGCTCGCTGTCTCCTGCAAAATAAATGGCCTCGTATTGCTTCTTCAAATGCTGAATGACCTTCGATTTATCAATTCCATATCGCTCGGAGTAATGCCATCCGTTTTGGTCAATGTTCAAATGCACCCCTTTTTCCCGGTACACGCCTTCATTGGAGAAGACGTGCACACCTTCCATGCCGTATTTCTCGAGGATATGGTGAATGTAGTAATCTGTGCCGGCACTCAGGATATAGAAGTCACCGCCGTTTGCTTGTACATGCCGAATGAACTCCGGCACATACTCATCAATCGGGATTTCGAGCGTGTCCTGAATGATTTGCTCCTCCTCTTGATTGATGGAACGGAAGATGGTGCTTAGAAAATCAATATCCTTCAGTTCGCCGGCTTTCCACTGCGTGAACAGCTTTCTCCCCTCCGGCACATACTTATCCATCATAATCATATAGAAGTCCTCTTTTGAAATCGTGCCATCAAAGTCGGAAACAAATGCCCATTTTTTCAAAGAAATCTCCTCCAGTATCTTTTTATGTAGCTTCCCCAAAGGAAAGAAAAAGAGGCCGGCTTCCAAAAGGGATGTGTTCCTCTTAGAAGTCAGCCTGGATGGTTTATCCGTTATGATGTTTGTACATCCATAAAATACCCGATTTCAACAGGCGCGGCACCCGGCCCATAAGCGGCTGATTGGCGAGCAGGCCGAAGCCGTGCTTTTTGCCAAGGGAACCGAGCACGCCCTTCAGCTTGATCGTCGGCAGCTCCTCCGGCAGCGCCTCATTGTTCCAGCGCTTCAGCAGGATGGAGACAATTTGCTCCGCCTGGCCTTCTGCCAGCTGGGCGGATGGTGCATGCGGCAGGCTGGCACAGTCACCGACAACGTAAGCGTTCTCATACCCCGGGATATTATGATACTTCGTTAAAAGCACCCTGCCGCTGTTGTCCTTTTCGACCGGCAGCTGCTGCACGAGCTGGTTTGCCTGTATGCCGGCTGTCCAAACGATGGCATCACAAGGGATTGCTTCGTCATGATTGTAGACAACACCCGGCTCCACCTTGGTAATATTGGAATTTCTGATAATTGTGACATTGTGCTTGGTGAACCAATCTTCCACATAATAGCTGAGACGCTCCGGAAACATGGAAAGAATGCGGCTTCCGCGGTCAAACAGCAGCACATTCATGTCCGGGCGGCTTTCACGCAGCTCGCTTGCCACTTCCACGCCACTGAGCCCTGCCCCCACAACGGCTACAGTTGCGTTTGTTTTCAAGCCATTCAGCTTCTGATAGGTAAGTCTGGCCTGCTCAATGGATTGCAGGCTGAACGTATGCTCAGCCGCTCCCGGCACGCCGTGGTAACGATCAACACAGCCGAGGCCGATGATCACATCGTCATAGTTAATTTTTTCGTCTCCCTCTAACTCTACGAATTTATCATCAATGTTAATGCTGGTAATGTTACCATATTTAATAGAGAGACGAGGATGCTCCGGAAATGGCAGCCGGACGTGCGTATCGGAGATGGTGCCGGCCACAAGTGCATAATACTCTGTTTTAAAGCAGTGATACGGGACTTTGTCGATCAGTGTGACATGAACGTCTGGCGGAAGCTGGTTGCTTGGAAGCAGGCGCTGCAGAACGCGCATACCGCCATAACCGCCGCCAAGAACTACGAGGTGCTTCATGGAGAATTTCCCCTTTGCTTTGAAATTGTACCCCAAAACGGAAGATTATATATTAGAAAAGCATTATGGCATTACCCATCAAAAATTATAACGAATTTGTGAACAAATAACAATGCGTATCTGCAGGAAATGGGGAAGAAATGCCGGGCCTCCGGCGGTTGACGGTCATGTGGAAAAGGGGTACAGTAAGGAGTAGCGAGGTGAAACATGGTGATTAAGCCACTCATTGAGTTTTGTGTCAGCAACCTGGCAAGCGGCTCCCAAAAGGCGCGTGAAGTGCTTGAAAGGGATCCGAACCTGGATGTGATTGAATATGGCTGTCTCGGCTACTGCGGCATTTGCTATGAAGGGCCCTATGCGATGGTCAATGGCGAGATCGTAACAGGCAGCACACCGGACGAGCTGGTTGACAACATTTATGAATACTTGGAAGAAAATCCGATGTTCTAAGCACTGCCAAGCAGTGCTTTTATTTTAAGGCCTTTGCCATAAAAAAAGAAAAGCCCCAAGCTTAGGGACTTTTCTTTTATATAATGAGAAACGGGGGATATCTCTATCATTCCCTCTATTTCCCTTTTTATACATGAGAAGATAAAAAACTTGGAGTGAACACGCATGAGTCAATTTACCTTTACCAAAATGCATGGTCTTGGCAATAACTATATTTATGTGAACCAGTTTGCCGAACAGCTGAATGAGCAGGATTTCCCGGAACTGGCGCGCAAGGTATCCGATGTCAACCGCGGCATCGGTTCTGATGGCATGATTCTGGTTTGTCCGTCAGAGAATGCCCCGGTCAAAATGCGTATTTTTAACAAGGACGGCTCAGAAGCGAAAAGCTGTGGAAACGGCTTGCGCTGTGTGGCGAAATATGCATATGAAAATGGCCTTGTGACGGATACTGTATTTGCGATTGATACGATTTCTGGTCCGGTACAGGCAGAGGTGACGGTGGAAGATGGCCTTGTGACACTTGTTTCCATCGATATGGGTGAGCCGCGCTTGTCCCGGGAGCAAATTCCCATGCGGGGCGCAGGAGAAGGAGCATTCCCGCGCGAACAATATGAGTATGAAGGCAAGACATACGAGCTGACCGCCGTTTCCATGGGCAATCCGCACGCAGTCATCTTTGTGGATGATGTGGAGCAGGCTCCATTGACTACGCTTGGCCCCGTATTGGAAAAGCACGAAATGTTCCCTGAGGGCGTAAACGTGGAGTTCATCAGCGTGGTAAGCGGGCAGGAGCTGGATTTTCGTGTATGGGAACGCGGCTCCGGCGTAACGCAAGCATGCGGCACAGGAGCGTGTGCGGCTGTGGTGGCGGCTGTGCTGAACGGCAGGCTGGAGAAGGAAAAGGAAATTGTGGTTCATCTGGCGGGGGGCGACCTGTTCATCACTTGGACAGGGGACAACCGCATCCTGATGAAAGGGCCGGCAGAAACCATTTGCACCGGCGTATACTATTATTAAACAGACAGTTTGAGCATTCTGTCAGTGAGACAGTATAATAGAAGAGAAGGGAGTGAATGACATGATCGTAGTAACTGAGCAGGCAGCCCACCAAATCCGCGATATGATTGAGCAGGCTGGCGAGGGTGAGCAGTATGTCCGTGTAGCTGTGAAGGGCGGCGGCTGCAGCGGTCTTTCCTACGGCCTGGGCTTTGACAAGGAGGCTGGCGAGGGCGACACAGTGCTGGAGCATCATGGCGTGAAGTTCTTGGTGGACCAGGAAAGCGCGCCAATTCTGAAGGGCGTCGTCATTGATTATAAGCAATCTATGCTTGGCGGCGGCTTCACGATTGAAAACCCGAATGCGATTGCGACATGCGGCTGCGGTTCGAGCTTCCGTACAGCGACGAATACCGGCACGCCAGAGCAGTGCTGACATGATCCCCCTCTTGATGGTATACCGATCAGGTGTGCTGTTAAGAGGGGGTTTTTTATGAAAATGCGTTGGAGAAACCGTTTTTTGGAAGAAAAACCAAGCAGGTCATGCAGGAATATGGTAAAATTTTCTCGATTGTACATAAAGCAGAGAAGCATTGCCGTCTTAGCAGCATGCATAGAGCCCATAACACATAGAAAAAGAGATTTGTCCGGCGAAGCCGGATCGGATCAAGGGGGAGAGGGTAAGAGTGCACTTGTCAAAAGTTGCAGAGGACTTATTGATTAATCTGCTTTGCGTGTTTGCCGTATTCTTTCTTGTATATTTATATCATGACCGCAAGCCCAGGACAGAGAGGCAGCGCTTGTATGTGCTCATCCTTTGTTCCATGCTCGGCATTATTGCGTGCATGTTCTTTTCCATTCCACTCAATGAGCAATTTCGTTTAGATCTCCGGCAGATTCCGCTTATGCTGGGCGGCTTGTACGGAGGAATTGTGCCGGCCGTTTTGCTGGCAGCCGTGACCATGGCATACCGGGTCATCCAGGGGGGAGAGGGGATATACAGTACCTTCATCATTCTGGCTTTGCAGGTGGCGGGGCTGTATCTCATTTTGCCGTATTTCAGAAGCATGAACACCAACAAGCGGATTTTGACCACCTCTTGTCTTGCATTGGCAGCATCGTTGAATGTGATTGTGGTAATGTGGCTCATGTTTCAGCGCAGTGTACCGCCCTGGGATATTTGGCTTTGGTACTTGATTATACCTGTCTTGGGCACAGCCGGCATTACGTACGTGATAGAATCCATGAACCGGTCTTCCCTGCTTCGTACAGAAATTGCCCGCGCGGAGAAAATGTCCATTGTCAGCCATATGGCGGCAAGCATCAGCCATGAGGTGCGAAATCCGCTGACTGTCGTAAGAGGCATGCTGCAACTGCTGCAATATGACGATTTTGCCGCCGACAAGCGCCATATGTTCCTGCGCACCTCCATTACAGAGCTGGACCGGGCCGAAAGCATCATCAGTGATTATCTGGCATTCGCCAAGCCAATGCCGGATAAGCTGCAGTACTTGAATGTTGTGCACGAGCTGCTGCACACAGTAACGATGGTGCAGCCGCTGGCGAATATGAACACAGTACAGATTACAACCAATATGAAAACTGCCGCAGCCGTTGTACAGGGAGATAAGCAAAGAGTGCAGCAATGCTTCTTGAATATCATGAAGAACTGCATTGAAGCGATGCCAAAGGGCGGCCTGCTGAAAATTCATGCGCTGCAGCAGGACAGCGATGTGCAGGTGCTGATTCAGGATACGGGCATCGGGATGACAAAGGAGCAGGTGGCCCGCCTTGGCGAGCCTTATTTCTCGACCAAGGACAGCGGTACCGGCCTTGGCATGATGGTGGTGTTTTCTATTATTGATGCTATGCATGGCAAGATGAAGGTGGAGAGTGAGCCGGGCAAGGGGACCAGATTCTGCATCACACTCCCGCTCGCAGTGGCTTATCCAGAGGCTGCTGCAACGCAGCAGTGACATATGCAGGCGATGAGAACATGGCCTTGCAGCACAGCAAGAGCCCATCCTGAAGCAGGATGGGCTTTTTTGTTCAATCAAAGGTCCGTACTGTCGGAACGCGCAGCGCCACAAACAAAACAAAAACGATAACAGCAGCGGCACCGGCCCGCATAATCAGCACAATGGGGGCGCCGGCAGCCAGCAGCAGGGAAACGCCCGCATAGGACACCGGAATCAGCCCCATGGAAGAGAGCATCATCAGGCTCATGACCCGGCCCATCATTTCCTCTTTGACGGTGGCCTGGATGACCGCCATCAGCGGAATGACAGCCATGGCCAGGGTAAAGCCAAAGACCGCCCCGATGGCGAGTGCCTGCCAAAGCACGGTGCTGAAGTTCAGGAAGAAGAAGGCAATGCCGGATAACAGCAGCATGACCAAGCAAAACAGGCCGCGCCGCCGCTGCAGGGACAGTATTCCGACCAATACAGCGCCGAGTGCCATGCCGCCCCCAACCGAGCCCTCCAGGTAGCTGAAATGCAGGGAATCGCCATGCAGTACATTCTTAATGAAAAGCGGAAACCCGACCTGCATGGGACCAATCAGAAAGAAATTTAGGAAGGCACTGCAAATGAGCAGCGTCGATAAAAAAACAGACTGTCTGACATAGGAAATGCCCTCCCGGATGGATGTAAGCATGCTGCTCCCCTCAGCGGCACCGGCAGACAGGCTGCGGATCCGCTGGTTAAAGACCGCCGCGATCAGGAGAAAAACAATGGTCAGGGCAAACACGGTCTCATAGCTGCCGAATTTCAAGGCAATGCCGGCAAAGACAGGCCCAAGGATGACCGAGGATTGATTGGTCATCTGGGTGATGGAGTTTGCCTGTGTCAGCTGCTGCTTTTCCACCAGCTCCGGCACAATGGAACCATCCGCAGACCAAAAGAAGGCATCTGCCAGTCCGAAGAAGAAGGCAAACACGGTCAGCACAGGCAGGCTGACATAGCCAAGGAGCAGCCAGGCTAAGATGGCTGCCACCAGCAGGGCCCGAATGATGTTGGTGTGGAACATAATATTACGCTTCGGAAATCGATCGGCCATGGCGCCGCCAAGAATCATGAATACGAGGCGCGGCACACTGGAGGCCAAAAAGACAAGGCCGAGAGAGGCTTCCAAATTCAGCTGCTTCACGATGTACCACGTCTGGGCAAAGTTAAAGAAGGCCAGAGCAAAGCTGGAGCAGAGCGTGGCCACCCACAGCGCGATGAAGTCTGTATTGCGAAGCAGCGCTCCCAGGGGCGCTGTCTGTATTTCTAATTGTGTACGTTCTGCCATTGAAATTCCTCATTTGCAACAAGATATAGGAATAAGCCGGCGTTGGCCGGCTTATAGAGAAAGAGACTTTTGAGCGGCACCGGCCAGGAAGGCCCTGTAAGAGGCAAAAAGCGCCTCTTAGTGGCCGGAACCTCCCTTCGGTGGGCTGAAGAGCCGGTTCCGCTTTTCCTCATGTCCAGCTGCGGCAGCCAGCCATCTGCCAGGAAGAACCCCCGGCATAAAAAGGCAAAAAGCGCCTTTTTAGCCGGAGAACCTTCCTTCGGATGGCTAAACGGGCTGCCTCCGCTTTTCCTAGAACATACTCGAGCTGTGCATGGGCTGGACTTTTGCCTTTGGATCGATGTAGGCCTTCGCGTTGTTCACCGCTGTCGGAGCTTCGCCGAAGCCGCAGGCGATAAGCTTGACCTTGCCGTCATACGTGCAGATGTCCCCTGCAGCATAAATGCCGGGAATATTTGTTTCCATCTTGGAGTTTACGACGATATTGTTCTTTTCGATGGCCAGGCCCCAATCCTTGATCGGGCCGAGAGAGGACACGAAGCCATAGTTTACAATCACATCGTCCACATCCAGTGTTAGGGTCTCTTCTGTCTTCACATCCTGGATGACAACCTGGGTGATGTTGTCATCCCCGATGAGCTCCGCAGGTACATATGGTGTCTTGATGTCAGCCCGGGAGTTTGTCAGCAGCTCCACACTGTGTTCATGTGCACGGAACTTGTCGCGGCGGTGTACAATGGTCACTTTCTCCGCAATCGGCTCCAGCATAAGCGTCCAGTCCACAGCGGAGTCGCCGCCGCCGAATACAACGACCTTCCTGCCGGCAAACTTGTTCATGTCATCCACAAAGTAATGGAGGTTTTTCTTTTCGTACTGCACAGCGCTGTCCAGCTCCAGACGGCGCGGCTGGAAAGCGCCGTTGCCGGCAGTGATGATGATGGTTTTGGAGTAGTGCATTTCTTTGTTTGTGACAAGCTTGAAGACGCCATCCTCTTGCTTCTCAATGGTTTGTACGGATTCCTCCAGGCAAACGGTCGGGCTGAACTTGCTCATCTGTTCCTTCAGATTATCCACAAGCTCTTGGGCACGAACCTTTGGAAAGCCAGCCACATCATAAATATATTTTTCTGGGTACAGGGCAGACAGCTGGCCGCCAAGCTGCGGCAGACTTTCAATTATTTTCACACTGGCCTGTCTCATGCCGCCATAGAATGCAGTAAAGAGGCCGACCGGCCCGCCGCCGATAATTGTGATATCAAATACGTTTGTCTGTTCTGTCATTTCTACTCCCCCTGCCACATTAAAATGGAATATCTTCTATTATACAGTCTGCCATTGAAAGCGTTGACATACTGCATAAAAAGTCACAAGTCTCCAGAAAAATGATACCATATTTAACAGGGAAAACTCTACCTGAACAAGAGAAAGCTTGCAGTTATATATTCAGCGAAATGGCGGAAAATAATGACCAAAGGCGAAACAAGCCCTTGTTATGCAAAAACCATTGAAAAATGATTACAAAAGGAATAATATAGGATAGTGGTTATATCGTAATTTTTTATGACAAATTTCTTACAATTTTCTATCTTTACCATGTCGATTTCATTACGTTTCGACAAAAAAACGAAACGGCTGATTTTCAGGCGTTTTTTCCTATTCCCAGTCAACATTATATAAAGAGGGTTGTGATTAAGGGTGAGAAAGCCAAGAATCGTTATTGTAGGTGCAGGATACGGCGGTATGATTACGACTGTACGTCTGCAAAAGCTATTGTCTGTGAACGAAGCGGATATTACGCTGGTGAACAACAACAGCTACCATTACCAGTCCACATGGCTGCATGAGAATGCTGCCGGCACATTGCATCATGACAAGACACGTCTCAATATCCGTGAAGTCATTGATACAAGCAAAGTGAACTTTGTGCAAGATACAGTAGTGGATATTCGATCCAAAGAAAAGCGCGTTGTCCTGGGCAACGGCGAATTGGAATATGATTACCTTGTAATCGGTCTTGGATTTGAGTCTGAGACATTCGGCATCAAGGGCTTGAAGGAGCATGCCTTCTCTATTTCCAACATTAACAGCGCACGCCAGTTGCGTGATCATATGGAATACATGTTCTCGCGTTATGCAACAGAAAAGCGCGATGAGCTGCTGACAGTTGTGGTTGGCGGTGCAGGCTTCACAGGTATCGAGTACTTGGGCGAGCTGGTGAACCGTATGCCAGAATTGGTAAAAGAATATGACCTTCCTCGTGAAAAAGTGCGCATAGTCTGTGTGGAAGCCGCACCGACAGCGCTGCCGGGCTTTGACCCTGCTTTGATTGAGTACGCAGTCAGCCATCTGGAGAAGAAGGGTGTTGAATTCCGCATTGGCACAGCCATCAAGGAAGCGACTCCGGAAGGTCTGATTGTAGCGAAAGATGACAAGATGGAAGAAATTAAAGCGGCAACTGTAGTTTGGGCAGCCGGTGTACGCGGCAATGCGCTTGTGGAGCAATCCGGGTTTGAGGCAATGCGCGGCCGTATCAAGGTTGACGAATTCATGCGCGCGCCGGGCCATGATGATGTATTCCTGGTGGGTGACGCAGCGCTTGTATTCGGTCCGGAAGGCCGTCCATATCCGCCAACTGCGCAAATTGCCATCCAGGAAGGCTACACGATCGCGAAGAACCTGACAGTGCTTGTACGCGGCAAGGGCGAACTGGAGCCATTTGCATTTGATAACAAAGGTACAGTGTGCTCTCTGGGCCACGATGATGCAGTCGGCATTGTCTTCGGCAAGCTGTTGTTTGGCTGGAAGGCTTCCTTCATGAAGAAGGTGATCGACAACCGCTACCTGTTCTTGCTTGGCGGTCCGCTGCTTGTGCTGAAGAAGGGCAAGCTGAACTTCTTCTAAGAAAAGCAAAACCGGTTTGGTTGGATACAAATGAAGCGGAAGCAGCTGCGGCTGCTTCCGTTTTTCCATACAAGGGGGATGTGCATGGAAAAACGCGGCAAGGTGTGGCTGGCGGTCAGCGGACTCGTGACAACCGGAGACGGGCGCTGGCTTGTGGTGAAAAAGAAATATGGCGGCTTAAAAGGAAAATGGTCGCTGCCGGCCGGATTTGTGAATGCCGGCGAGACGGTGGATCAGGCTGTACAGCGTGAAGTGCTCGAGGAGACCGGCATTGAGACGGAGCTTGTGGGGATGCTTGGTATGCGCTCCGGCGTCATCCGCGGGGATATCAGTGACAATATGATTCTGTTTGCGCTGCAGGCAAAGCATGAAAACATCGTTTGCCAGGACAAGGAGCTGTTTGAGGCACGCTTTTTGCATCCGGAGAATATCCTGCGGGACGGCGATGCGTCCGTACTGATCCGCCATCTGGTGGAAGCGTTGCCAAAGGCAAGGCTGCGCCTTGACGATAGGGTGAACCCAGGGGATCATTTCGGCTATACAGCATATCATTTATTCTTGCCGTAGGCACCGGTCAGGCAGTACACTAGAAGAAGAAAATTCAGATGATTTCGCAAACGGGGAGCGGCCTGTGCCGCATCAGCATTTCTGAAGGGGAGAAACGAATATGAGCATTCCAGTGCTGCTTATTTCCATGTTGTTATTTTTTGTATTGTTTTTTGGGATTGGCTTTTTGCTGAATATGATTTTGCGCGCGACTTGGGTCATGGTGGTGGTCTATCCGCTCATCTGTGTCTTTATTATTGATAAAATCAGCACATGGGAGTATTTCAGCCAGCCAGCAGCAGCCTTCACGGCCTTAAAGACGCATTTTTTTGCGTTGGGAAAGGCAGATGTCATCATTTTGACGACGGGGCTGCTCGGTGCTGTGATGTCCGGTGTAATTATTAAGACGCTGCGCCAGCGCGGCTATCAAATGTTTTAAGCGGAGCTGTCCTTTCGGGGGCAGCTCTTTTTTGCGCATGTTTGCAAAGCTTCATGCATAGACCATACTCCTTCTGGTTAACACTAACCTTGAAGGAGTGTTGAAAATCGATATGATCAGGATAAAGCGATACAGCATTCGATTATTGATGACAGGTTTATTTGCGCTGGCTTTGCTTGCAACCCTGCAGGCTTTTTCTGGCGTCACTGCAGCGGACATCATGAGCCGGCATAAGCAAAGCCCGGCGGCAGCGACGATTGCGCTGGCCGAACAAACAAGCGTGAGAACATTGGAGCAAAAGGACTGGTCCAGCTATGACGCCATTACGGTCACGGCGACAGGCTATACGGCCGGCGTGGAATCTACAGGGAAAGAACAGGGCCACCCATCCTACGGCATCACTTACTCCGGCGTGCGCGTCAAGCGGGACTTATACTCTACCATAGCCGCCGACTTGTCTGTGTTCCCTATAGGAACCATTCTGTTCATTCCCAATTACGGCTATGGAGTTGTCGCTGATAAAGGCGGCGCCATCAAAGGCCATACCATTGATTTGTACTTTAATACGGTAAGCGATGTGTACAGGCAATGGGGCAAGCGCGAGCTGAAGGTGTATGTTGTCAGACGCGGCGACGGCAAATTGACGGAAGAGGAATTGACGGCGCTCAATGAAGATAAAACGATGCAGGTATTCCGCCAGCAGTATTTGGCGAAGTAAGGGGTCTGAAGCTTGTTTCAGGCCTCTTTTCTATTTTTGTCGGAAAGCCGGGAGGTGCTTCATACTCCCGTGTGGTAAAATATGGTTGGGTGATGTGCATGTATCCGGAGGAATATTATGAGTTTTTCATTCAGTTCAATGAAGGGGATTATTATACGTGCCACGATTTGCTTGAGGACATGTGGCTGACGGAGAAAAGCAATTACTTTCTGAAGGGGCTCCTGCAAATGACGGTGGCGCTGTACCATTACGGCTATGGAAATGTGAAGGGCGCGCGTCTTATGATGCAGGCAGCGCACCAGTACCTGCAGCCGTACCGGCCGATGTTCTGGTCGCTGGATGTGGAGAAGCTGTATCCATTCATAGAGGAGTGCCTCCGCCTGTTTCCGGAAGGCGTGAACCGTGTGCCGTTTGAAGAGGCAGGGAAGCTCCCGCAGCTGCCGGAGCTTGTCCTGTATATGGAAGACTAAGGTTCGCATTTTTTCCAAAAAGCTTTATAATGTAAAGGAATCAAGTATGGGGGTGTGAAGATGTTTCAAACACAGCAGCAATTAAGCAGCTATGAAGCAGTCGTCGTCGCCTTGTTCGACGGCGAAATGAGTCCAATTGTGAAAGAAATCAACGACTCCTTGGATGGATATATTGAGACGTTGCTGCAGGAGGGCGATCTGTCCGCCGCAAAGAAGTCCGTCACAAAGGTACATACGCTGGGCAAATCCAATGTGAAGCGCTACTATTTTGTCGGCTTGGGCAAAGCGGAAAAGTACAGCACAGATGTGCTGCGCCAGGCGCTTGGCAAGCTGTTCAAGACGGTCAAGGGCGCGAAAATCGGGGAGCTGGCAGTGCTGTTGGACTCCTTCGTGACAGACAAAATGGATGCGCTGGAGGCAGCTCACCTTGTAGCGGAAGCCTACTGTCTGGGCACATATGACCTGGAAACCTATAAAACAAACAAGAAAAAAGAAGAGCGCAAGCTGGAAAACATCACGGTCATCACCCAGGAAGACCGCGATGAAGTGCAGGCTGCCTTATCTGTCGGCTATGTGTACGGCCGCGCGACAAATGCGGCGCGTTCCCTCGTGAACATGCCGCCAAATATGCTGACGGCTGCCGCGCTGGCAGACTACGCGGTGGAGCTGGCGAAGAAGTATGGCATGGAATGCAAGGTGCTGGAAAAGGCAGATTTGGAGGCGATGGGCGCAGGTGCGCTGCTGGCGGTGAACCAAGGATCTGTCAATCCGCCGAAAATGATTGCCATCCTGTATAAGGGCAAAGAAGAGTGGACGGACGTCATCGGTCTTGTCGGGAAGGGCGTCACGTATGATACAGGCGGTTATTCCTTGAAGCCGCGCGAAAGCATGGTCGGCATGAAGGGCGACATGGGCGGTGCCGCATCCGTACTGGGTGCGATGGAAATCATCGGCGAATTGCGTCCGGAGCAGAACGTCGTGATGGTCATCCCATCCACTGACAATATGGTCAGCGGCGAAGCCTTCAAGCCGGATGACGTCATCACATCTCTGAGCGGCAAAACAATTGAAGTGCTGAATACAGATGCGGAGGGCCGTCTGGCATTGGCTGACGGGGTCACATATGCAAAACAGCTTGGCGCGAACTACCTGGTAGACGTGGCAACGCTGACAGGCGGCGTCATTGTGGCGCTTGGCAACCATACAACAGGCGCCATGACGAACAACGAAGCATTCTTTGAACAGGTGCTGGAAGCCGCGCTGGAGAATGACGAGACAGTTTGGCAGCTTCCGATTTATGAGCGTGACAAAGAGCGCGTCCGCAGCAGCAAGTTTGCCGATTTGAACAACTCACCGGGCCGTGACGGCCATGCCATTATGGGCGGCGCGTTCATTGGCGAGTTTGCGGAGGATACGCCTTGGGTGCATCTTGATATCGCGGGCACCTCTGAGACAAAGAGCGCCCATGATCTCGGTCCGTCCGGAGCAACGGGTGTTATGGTGCGCACGCTTGCGACGCTTGTGGAGCGGTTTGGGCAGGAATAAGAAAAGCGGGGCTGACTGCGGTCAGTCCCTTTTTTTGGCATCCCGCAACAGGAAAGCGGGCGGCCGATGCGGAATAAGAAAAAGATATAGACGTGGAGGGGGATGTATATGCCAACATGTATCCATTGCCGGCATTCGTTTTCCTGGGGGGAAATATTTTACCGGATCCTTGTGCGGAAAGGTGACGATATTGGCTGCCCGGCCTGTAAGGGGAAGATGTTGCTGACGGCCAGGGCGAAGAAGCGGCTGTTTTCGCTCATGTCTCTTTTGCCTGTTCTGTTTGTCTTTCTTACCATTGCCAAGGCCCCGGAGCTGGTCACAACCATCATTCTGCTTGTGGCTGCTGCCGCCGCTGTCATCACCGCACCCTTTGTTGTAGAAGTGACGGACCGTGAGCAGACGCTTTTTTAGGGAAGGGCTGTTCCATGAACAGCCCGGCAAAAAAAGAAGCATGGAGACATGCTTCTTAGGAGTGGCCCACCAGGGCATCAGCATATTTTTCTTTCAGCTGTCCGGACAAGAGCGTGTAAGGAATGCGGAATTGCGGGATGCCTGCGGCAAATGGCGCAATCTCATACAGCGGGAAGTAGATCACTAGATGGTCCGGTTCTAAAAAAAATTTAAAGGTTGTTGCTTTTTCAGCCTGGGCTGCCGCATCAGGGAAATAAGCGTTGGGGTTTTGCTCAATTTGTTCTTTTACGTGTTGTACAATCACTTCCATGTAATTGCTGTCCTTGCGGAACAAATCCTTCAGCGCCAGCTCCTTCTTCTTGTCAATGTCAAAGGTATCGGGGCGCCATTCGTACATGCCGTGCGCACCGCCGGTATATTGATAGTAGACCACATACAGGCTGAGGAGCGGTCCGGCATTGTAGGTGACCTTATGGTCGACATTCACGACGTATGGATGGAAGGAGGCCGGGTCCTGCGTTTCCTCGTAGGCCTGCTTGGCATCCTTCTTCAGCTTCTTTTTGAAGGTTTGAATATTGGTTTCATAGTAAGCATTCAGTTTTTCCGCGAAGGAGCTGCTGGAAAGGCCGCTGAATTGCGGGGTGTTCAGCTGGTATTGAAAATAGTCATTTGTGTCCTCTTGCTTCTTTATGTCCACCTGTGCGGCCGGGGGAGCGGAGACAGGACCCGCAAGGACATACTCTGGTACAATGACAAAGAGGAAGTAGAGTATCAGAGCGATGCGCAGCACCCATTTCATGGAGCATTCCTCCTTTTTCTTCTAGTTTTCGGCAAAACAGTACTTTTCATACATAATTTGGAAGGGGTTATTGAGATGGCCAATACATTAATGGAAGCTTTGGGGATGGAAATTACAGAACTGCAGCCGGACCGGGTGGTGGCAACGATGCCGGTTGAGGCGCGCACGCATCAGCCGTTTGGCTATTTGCATGGCGGGGCGTCTGTGGCGTTGGCGGAGACGGTGGCGAGCATCGGCACATTCGCCAACATTGACCAGGAAAATGAGATTTGCTTTGGGCTGGAAATCAACGCAAATCATCTGCGATCCAAGCGTGATGGGGTGGTAACGGCAATCGGCACGCCGCTGCATAAAGGCAAAACGACGATGGTCTGGGACGTGAAGCTGCTTGATGAGGCGGAGAACCTCATCTGTGTGTCCCGCTGCACAGTCGCGATTAAGCAAAAACGATGAAAAAAGCTGTCTGCATCCTTGTGCAGACAGCTTTTTTGTATGGATCAGAACTCCATTTTTTGCTCCAGGAAGCTGCGCAGTTCGCTGATTGGCATGCGCACCTGCTCCATTGTGTCACGGTCACGCACGGTAACCTGCTTATCCTCCACAGAGTCAAAGTCAAATGTGATGGAGAATGGCGTGCCGATTTCGTCCTGGCGGCGGTAGCGCTTGCCGATGGAGCCGGACTCGTCATAATCCACCAGGAAGTGCTTGGACAGCTCTGCATACACCTCTTGCGCGCCTTCTGCCAGCTTCTTGGACAATGGCAGAACGGCTGCCTTGAACGGCGCCAAAGCAGGGTGCAGGCGCAATACAGTACGGGAGTCGTTTTCCAGCTGCTCTTCCTCGTATGCGTCACACAGGAACGCCAGTGTCACGCGGTCTGCGCCAAGGGATGGCTCGATGCAGTACGGCACATAACGCTCGTTCGTTACTGGGTCGATGTAGTTGAAGTCCTCGCCGGAATGCTCCATATGGCGCTTCAGGTCGAAGTCTGTGCGGTCTGCAACGCCCCACAGCTCGCCCCAACCGAACGGGAAGCGGAACTCGATGTCTGTTGTGGCATTGCTGTAATGGGACAGTTCTTCCTCGCCGTGGTCGCGCAGGCGGATGCTGCCTTCCTTCATGCCAAGGTTCAGCAACCAGTTTTTGCAAGTCTCGCGCCAGAATGCGAACCACTCCAGGTCTTCGCCCGGCTTGCAGAAGAATTCAAGCTCCATTTGCTCGAACTCACGCGTACGGAAGGTGAAGTTGCCCGGCGTGATTTCGTTACGGAAGCTTTTGCCGATTTGGCCGATGCCGAACGGCAGCTTCTTGCGCATCGAGCGCTGTACGTTTTTGAAGTTTACAAAGATACCCTGTGCCGTCTCCGGACGCAGGTAAATTTCATTGGTGCTGGATTCTGTGACACCCTGGAATGTTTTGAACATCAGGTTGAACTGGCGGATTTCAGTGAAATCAGCGCTGCCGCAGTCCGGGCACTTGATGTCGTGCTCTTTGATCAGGGCTGCCATTTGGTCGAAGGACAGGCCGTCCACCACCATTTCAATGCCTTTTGCATCCAAAGCGGATTCAATCAGCTTGTCAGCGCGGTGGCGCGCTTTACAGTTTTTGCAGTCGATCATCGGGTCGTTGAAGTTGCCGACATGGCCGGATGCGACCCATGCCTGCGGGTTCATCAGGATGGCTGCGTCCAAGCCGACGTTGTATGGGGACTCCTGAATGAATTTTTTCCACCATGCTTTTTTTACGTTATTCTTCAGCTCCACGCCGAGCGGGCCGTAGTCCCAAGTGTTCGCCAAGCCGCCGTAGATTTCGGAGCCGGGGAACACGAAGCCGCGATGCTTCGCGAGCGCTACTACTTTGTCCATAGAAGTCATTTGTATTTCCTCCTTATTTGAAAAGAAATGATGTCCAGCTACACCGGCTAGCCCACAGCCAGGGAGAACCTGCCCACATAAAGGGCAAAAAGCGCCCTTTAGTGGTCAGAACCTCCCTTCTGTGGGCTGAACGAGCCGGTTCCGCTTTTCTTAGCAATGACGGCAATAAAAAAAACTCGTCTCCAGGCACGTATGCCTAGGGACGAGTCATTACCCGCGGTTCCACCCTAGTTGATATGCGGATGCATATCCTCTTTCGGAAATATCGCTCTGGATTGCCGTTTCCTTGCGGCTTCAGGCTTTCACCATCCCTGAATCGCTTGTGGGTGCAAGTACTTATTGATCCGTCATCGCTTCATTATCAAATTGATGCTCATATTCTAACATGTTCGTTTTAAAAGCACAAGGCAGTATATGAGCTGATGCGTTGCATGTCACTGTCCAGTATGCCCAACGTACTGCGCTTTTATATGCTTAATTGCTTCGCGCTTGCTAAGGGGGGCCAGGTCATGCGACTGCACAAACTGCCAGACCGCATCGGCATCTGTTTTCGCGTACTCGCGCAGCGCCCAGCCGATGGCCTTCTGGATGAAAAATTCCTTGGAGCCGCTGAGCTGTTCAATCAGAGAGAACAGCAGGGCGGTGTCCGTGCTTTCCTTGTATTTCAGCTGGAATAAGATTGCGGTCCGCTGCAGCCACATATTGCCGGAGTTCATCCATTTCGGAATGTATGCTGCTATGCAGGCGGATTCCTTGGCGAAAATAAGTCCGACCAACCGGGCGGCGATATAATCAACAGTGTCCCACCAGGATTTTGTCGTAATGATATATTCCAAGAGCGGCAGGAAGGAGGAGTCGAGCTGCTTATGATGCTTCTCCAGCAGGTCCAAGGCAACAATGGGATACTCGCGCTCTGGCAGGTCCCATAGCTCCCGGACAACCTGCGGCAACTCTGCGAATCCCGGTGTGCCATACTGCTGCAGGCATTCCTTCAGCAGCACCTTGCGTTCGGGTGTCTGAATGCCGAGGAACAGGTATTGATTCTTCATATAGCGGGCCATCGGCTCTGCTTTTTCCGGATTCCGGTGCTGTTCAAAATGGGTTTGTACAGCTTGTACAAACGGATGCATAGGAATTGCTCCCTCCACATTTTTCCTTTATAATAAAACGTACGTTCTGTTTTGTAAAGGGAAAGCGGTTCCAGCCTCAAGTATGCTATATAGCGAAAGCCATATCCTTTACGTCCGGTTTATTTTTTCCGGAATAATAATCCCATAGACTGCGAGAAAGAGCGCAATAGCAAAATACTGCTGAGAAAGGGGAGCTTGCCGTGTGCCTTCGTACAACCATGGTTGTTCTTCTTCTTGGCCAGGACAGCCGCCCATGTTTCCGAATGCCCCACATTTTTTATGCAATTAGCAGGAGGCACGGCGAAAGAAGGACAGCAAACGTGCAAATGTGCTTGTCCGACTGAAAAAAACAAGAATTTTTTTCGTATTCTTCTCTTGTCAGCTTTGTTTTATGAAAATATTTGTCTAGATTTCACATATATATAAGATACATGTGAGAATAGAAGGTACTTGGAACAGGCGCTTTTGGCAGACGGAAAATATGCCGGTAAGGAAGGGGATTCGATGAATGATCAGCCATTTTTGTTTTTAGATTTTGAGTTTACGATGCCGGAGAACAAGCGGAAGCCTGAGGGGTTTTTTCCTGAAATTATTGAGGTTGGGATGGTCGCGGTGCATGGCGGTGAGGTGACAGACACGTTTTCCTCTTATGTGAAACCGGAGAAGTTTCCGGTGCTGACAGAGCGGTGCAAAGCCTTTTTGAACATGAAGCAAGAGGAAATTGAGTCTGGCATTGGATTTGCCGAGCTTGTGGAGCGGCTGAGTGCCCATGGGCATGCGGCTGTCATTACTTGGGGCAACATGGATGTAAAGGTGCTGCGGCAGAACTGTCAAGCGGCGGGTGCCGCTTATCCGTTCCGCGGCAAGCATCGTGATTTGTCCCTGGAGTACAAACGCTTCTTTGGGGACCGGAACCAGACGGGGCTGTGGAAGGCGATTGAGGCATACGGGAAGAAGGGAACGGGCAAGCATCATTGCGCCTTGGACGATGCGTGGACAACATACAACATTTTCAAGCTTGTCGAAAAAGATAAGGAATATTTGTTAAAGCCTGCCCCGACCAAAATTGGCGACCTTGTGGATTTCTCCAAGCTGATGAAAAAGGTAAGCATGCACTAAAAAGCCAAACATCCCGGTGCGGAGTGTTTGGCTTTTTATCGTTACAGGCGGTAGTCCTGCTCCAATGCACGCAGACATTGCAGGCTGCGCTCGGCCCAAGGTGTGCCGTTTTCCGTCAGGTCCTGCATCTGCTTATGTAAGGCGGTGCGCAGCGATTCCTTATAATCCGGCACTTCACCGTCGTAGGGCTTTACCATTTGCTTTGGCACATTTGTCTGTTCGCGGAAGGCCAGTGCCCGCCGTTCCTGGAAAAATGGCACATCTGCTTCCTTTACGTGATGCAAGTCCCCTTGCGTCGGATGCTTCAGTACAGCCAGTACCTTGACCAAATAGTGCTCCGGCCGGACTGCCGTCACTTCTCCGATATATTTGCCGGTCTTGTAAATCCCGGTCACAGTGGAACCGATTTGTAATTCCTCCATCGTATACGCCTCCTTTTCTCCTATCGTACGCAGTACAGGTCCTGAAGTCAAAAGGTGTTGCTATATTTTTTGGCTGCACTCCGCTATAATGGAGACAAAAGCTCGGCTGAAAAGGGGTGGAGAAGCGATGATGCCATTTTTATATTTTCCGGAGAATAAATGGGAGTATCTTCCGGCGGGGTTGACATGCTTGCTGTTTATCATTGGCGCGTTTCTGACATGGCGCATTTTTGTGAAGGCGTCACAGCGCGAGGCAAAACGCCTGGAGCACGTAGAAAAGCAAATTCAAGAACTGAATGGGACGGGTCACGTGGACCTGTCTGCAAGATAAGGTGAAGGGCGCTGGAGGCAGCGCCCTTTTCTGTTTCCTTCCGCATTCTTTAGGCATTTCTGGAAATGCTAAAGGGAGAATGTGTAATGGAGGGCGACATATGAAACGGGTATTGCTGTTGGCCGGACTGGCCCCGCTGCTGCTGGCAGGCTGCGATGAAGGGGCGCCGAAGTCAATTGAGGTGAAGATGATGAATGCGGCCGGCGATGAAGTCGGAACAGCAGAAGTCTCCCAGCAGCCGGCCGGAATGCAGATTAAAATCAATGCCAAGGGCTTTGAACCGGGTCCGCATGGCTTCCATATTCACGAGGTGGGGACGTGCAAGGCGCCCGACTTTTCATCAGCAGGCAACCATTTCAATCCGGAAGGGAAGGAGCATGGGCTGCTGAATCCGAAGGGGGCGGAAAATGGTGACCTGCCCAATTTGGTCGCAGATGAGCAGGGAGTCATCAAGGCGGAAATTTTGGCGCCGAATGCTTCTCTCAATGAAGGCAAGTCAACCATCCGGCGGAAAAATGGGGCGGCGCTTATCATTACGGCTGACCCGGATGACGGCATGTCACAGCCGACCGGAAAGTCCGGCAAGCGCCTGGCCTGCGGAGTGATTGTACAGAAGTCCACTGCCTATAACAAGGAGAAGAAATAACAAACAGGGCTGACTTGTCGAAGTCAGTCCTGTTTGCGGATCGGCTTACAATACGGCCTTTAAGCGGCGCAGCGCCTCGGCAAGCAGGGAGCGCGGGCAGCCGAGATTGATGCGGATGAAGCCTTCGCTGCCCGGCCCAAACTTCTTGCCGGGCTCCACCACAATGCGTGCCTTCTGCTGCAGGACATTCATCAGTTCCTCCTGGCCCATGCCGAGGCTGCGGCAGTCCACCCATAGGAGATATGTACCCTCCGGCTCATAGGTAATCAGCTGCGGCAGCTCTGTGCGCAGGAAGTCGCAGGCAAACCGTGCGTTTTTCTCCAGATACACGAGCAATTCATCCAGCCACGGACCGCCATGGGCGTAAGCAGCTTCCATGGCTGCAGAAGCAAAGGTATTCAGAGAATGGAAGCCTTGCCGCTGCAATACCGCTGTGATTTCTTTGCGCCGCTGCTCATTCGGGATAATCAGCGCAGAAGCCTGCAGTCCGGCAATGTTGAAGGTCTTGCTCGGGGCGATGGCTGTGATCGTCCGGTCTGCCAATCCTGCAGACAGCGAAGCAAGAGGCGTATGAGTATGACCGGAAAAGATAATGTCCGCATGGATATCGTCTGACATGATGAGCACATCATATTGCTCGCACAGATTGCCAAGACGGAGCAGCTCTTCCTTTGTCCAGACGCGGCCGACCGGATTGTGCGGGCTGCATAAAATGAACAGCTTCACGCCGTCTTGCAGCTGCCGCTCAAGCGCGGCAAAATCCATCTCGTACCGCCCGTCCCGGACCAGCAATTCGTTCACGACAAGCTCCCGGCCGTTTCTGCGCACTATATCAAAAAACGGGGCATATACAGGAGCCTGAATCAGCACCTTGTCATCCGGCTGCGTGTAAGCCTGCACGGCAAAGCTGAGGGATGGCACAACCCCCGGGCTGAAGAGCAGCCATTCCTTTTGGATCTCCCAGTGGTAACGGGTGTTTGTCCACTGCATAACAGCAGCGCGCACTTCTTCCCCGACCATCGTATAGCCGAAAATGCCGTGCTCCAGCCGTTTTTGCAATGCTTCGCGCACAGCCGGCGGCGGCGGGAAGTCAGTATCCGCCACCCACAGATGCAGCAAGTCATCGCCTGGATGCATGTCCCACTTCACGGAGCTTGTCCCGCGCCGGTTGATAACCTGATCAAATTCACTCATCCCATATCCTCCTTCATTCAATCTGTACATGTTTATGATACAATGGGAGGAGAACGAAATTTGTTGAAAAAGGGGTTTTCCGATGAATGTATATGCAAAGATGGTAAAAGCCGTCAAAGAATGGGACCCTTTGAGGCTCGGTCCTGATTTTTACGAAACAGAGGCAGTGGATGTTGTACAAGTGGCCGCCGATTTTGATGACAGCAGCTACATTGCTTCTAAGATTCAGCACATTTATTTCATGTCATTTGAGGAAGTCCTTCCGCTGGAGAAGTGCAGAGAATTGGCAAAGCAGCTTGTTGAGATCAAGAACGCGGACGAGGGAAGCTGTGCGATGTGACAATAGCGTGAAAAGGAGTACGGGTTCTGTCCCGTACTCCTTTTTTACATCATCGCAAACTCCATAATATGCTCATATACATGCTGCGGTTTTTCCTCCGGCAGCAGGTGTCCCGCATTCTCATAGACAATGAAACGGGAGTTCGGTAAATCCTCATGTAACCGCTTACCTACGGAGACGGGAACAACCTTGTCAGCTTCTCCCCACAGCAGAAGTGTCGGAGTCGTAATTTGCTGCAGCTCGCTGGACGGAAGGTCGCCTTCGCGGTCACGGATCATGCGGGTGAGCGCATGGAAAATCTTCTCGTCATAAAACGGCTCGGCATAGCCCCGCATCATTTCTTCGTCAATAAGAGCGCTGTCATGGACGACGTTCATTAAATTGTCACGAACACCTCGGCGCACGAGCCAATTCCGCACATAGAGATGAAAGAAAGGCATATAGGAAGACGCAATCAACGGCAAGGCGGCCCGGCTTAAATAGCCGGAGCTGCAGAGCAGCACCGTTTTCTGCACCAAATCAGGACGCAGCTTATTCGCATACAGCGAAATTTGCCCGCCCATGGAATGACCGACCAGGATGACGTCTGACAACTGCAGGTGCTCGACAAGCTCTACGATGATGCTGGCCAGGTTTCGATAAGAGTAGGTAAAGAGTATGGATTTATCGCTTTTGCCAAACGGCGGCAGATCCAGGGCAAGAACTGTGCCGTGCTGGGCCAGCAACGGGATCAGATGGCGGTAGCAGAAGGTCGAGGACAAAAAGCCGTGGATGAGCACAAAGACCGGCTGTGCTCCCGGCTTATCGTTGTACAGCTCGTAATGGACGGTCGTTCCTTGTACAGAAAAGGTGAAGTGAGGGAGGGTGTTATTCATCTTCATCACTCCATCTGTTTTTACCCATATCATATCCATTCTTTTTCATTCTATGCCTGTAAGAAAAAAAGGACACAGCCAAAGGCTTGTCCTTATTTGAGTTCATGAACTACATATTGCGGCTTTTCGCCATACAGGGCGGCCACCATATTTTTTGCGGCTGTCATCGCCATGTCTTCACGCGTCTTGAAGGTCGCGGAGCCGATATGGGGCAGTGTGACCACATTGTCCAGCCGCAGCAGCGGATTGTCCGGCGCAACCGGTTCGATTTCAAAGGTATCAATGCCGGCAGCCCAAATGCGCCGCTCCTGCAAGACTTGAATCAGCGCCTGCTCGTCTACGGTCTGTCCGCGTGATGCGTTAATAAAGACGGCAGTCCGCTTCATGAGAGAAAATTCCTTCGCGCCGATTAACTGATGGGTGTCCGGGGTCAGCGGCGTCATCAGCACGATGAAATCAGATTGCTGCAGCAGCTCCTCCAGTCCGCAGTAGACAGCGCCATAGGCGGCTTCCGCATCCGGCTTGCGGCTGCGGTTATAGTACAGCACATTCATATCAAAGCCAAACTTGGCCCGCTTGGCGACCGCTTCGCCGATGCGGCCCATTCCGATGATGCCGACTGTCGCATGGTGCACGTCAATCCCATATTGCTCCCTTGTAATTTCATGGGTCCAGCGCCCTTCCTTGACAAACCGGTCCAGCTCGCAAATGCGGCGGGAAGCGGACAGCATGAGCCCGAAGATCAAATCGGCCACCGTATCGTCCAACACATACGGTGTGTTTGTGCCGATGATGCCGCGCTGCTTCATGGCTGCGATATCAAAATTGTCGTAGCCGACAGAAATGTTGGCGACCGCCTCCAAAAGCGGTGCGGCTCCCAGCAACTCTGCATCAATTTTGGCTCCGAAATTCAGAAGTCCGTGCTTGTCGCGCACCTTTTCCAAGAGCACGTCCCGCGGAATCTTCCGGTCTTCCTCCCACTTTTCATATTCACAATGCGCTGCAATGTATGCCTCAACAGAAGACGGCACACACTCAGCTATATACACACGCTTTTTCATGAGAATCCCTCCCTCTTTTATTGTGACATAGACCGCACGAGAGAAAAAGAGAAATTCTCAAAGCATGAAATAAGGTGTATAATTTCAGAAAACGCAGATTATTTGTTATGCATCTTTCATACAAATAAAAATAAGAGAGAGGAAGTTGGAAGTAATGACAGAAAAAGAACTGGAGCTATTGGAGTGCTTGCAGCAGGACAGCCGCTTGCCGGTGGATGTGCTGGCGAAAATGCTGGATGTGGAGGAGGCGGAGGTGCAGGCGATGCTGCGCCGGCTGGAACATGAAAAAATCATCGTGGACTACGTGACGCTCATTGACTGGTCGAAGGTGAAGCAGCAGGAAGGCTTGACCGCCATGATTGATGTGAAGGTAACGCCAAAGCGCGGAGTCGGCTTTGATGAGATCGCTGAAAAAATCTACCGCCATCCGGAAGTGAAATCCGTGTACCTGATGTCGGGCGCATACGACTTGTCCATTATTATCGAGGGAAAAACAATGTCCGAGGTTGCTTCCTTTGTGGCGGAGAAGCTGTCCACGCTGGACTCTGTTGTCTCTACCACAACACATTTCATCCTGAAAAAATATAAGCATGACGGCATTATCTATGATCAGGGCCAGCAGGACCGCCGGATTGTGGTGACTCCATGAGAACGTTCACACTGTCGGAAACGGTGGCTTCGCTTCAGCCGTCCGGCATCCGTAAGTTTTTCGATTTGGCATCGAGCATGGAGGGTGTTGTGTCGCTTGGGGTGGGGGAGCCGGACTTTGTAACTCCTTGGCATGTACGCGAGGCTTGCATCCGCTCGCTGGAGGAAGGGTACACCGCGTATACGGCCAATGCCGGCCTGTTGGAGCTGCGCCAGGAAACATCCCGGTATTTAAAGCAGCGCTTTGATGTTTCGTATGATCCGAAAACCCAGATCATCATTACAGTGGGTGCAAGCCAGGCCATTGATATTGCACTGCGGACCATTCTGAATCCGGGTGACGAGGTGCTCATCATCGAGCCATGCTTCGTTTCGTACGCTTCGCTTGTTACGCTGGCAGGGGGAACTCCGGTTGCCGTCTCTGCAACAGGGGACAATGATTTTAAGGTTCAGGCCGAACAGCTGGAGGAAGCCATCACGGAACGGACAAAGGCTGTGATGCTTTGCTCGCCGAACAATCCGACCGGTACGACACTGAGCCGCAGTGAGCTGGAGCAGCTGGCTGAGGTCGTGGAGCGGTATAATCTGATTGTGCTGTCTGATGAAATCTACGCAGAGCTGGTGTATGACGAAGACTATACGAGCTTTGCAGCCATCCGGAACATGTATGAGCATACGATTCTCATTTCCGGCTTCTCCAAGGGCTTTGCGATGACAGGATGGCGCTTGGGAATTGTGGCCGCGCCTGCCTTTTTCGTTGAGCCGATGCTGAAGGTGCACCAGTACGCAATGATGTGCGCACCGACTATGTCCCAATATGCGGCACTGGAGGCGTTGCGGGCAGGGGAGCAGGATGTGGTGCAGATGCGCAAAAGCTACAAGCAGCGGCGCAACTATATCACAAAATCATTTAACAGCATGGGGTTATCCTGCCATAGCCCAGGCGGCGCCTTCTATGCCTTTCCGTCGATTCAAAGCACGGGACTGACAAGTGCGGAGTTTGCTGAACAGCTGTTATGGGAGGAAAAGGTTGCAGTGGTGCCGGGATCGGTATTCGGAGCATCCGGGGAAGGATATATCCGATGCTCTTATGCGGCTTCCATGGAGCAACTGATGGAAGCGGTCAAGCGAATGGAACGGTTTTTACAAAAAAAGGACAGAACGCTTCACGCTCTGTCCAAAAAAGGGGGGGAATACTAGAAAGCCATGTGTTAGTATTCTATCCAAACACATAGGAATTATACTCCTGCACATAAAAATTTTTCCTATTTTGAATGAGATGGAAAGGCGTGGTATAATTTACTAATACGAACAAAGGTAAATATATAGGAGTGTTACTATGCCAGACAAATATTATCGTGGAACGATTGTCCAGGGAACGGTCACAGGCATTCAAGGGTATGGGGCGTTTGTCGCGTTGGACGAGTCAACACAGGGGCTGGTTCATATATCAGAAATTACTGATGGCTACGTGAAGGACATTCGCGACTTCTTGAAGGTTGGTGACCAGGTGCGGGTGCGGGTGCTTGCAGTGGATGAAGCAAGCGGGAAAATCAGCTTATCGTTGAAGGCTGCCCAGGAAACGCCTGTGCGGGAGGCAAGAAAGCAGGCAACCATGCGTGTGCCGAAGCCGGCATCCGACGGGTTCAATACGCTGCGGGAAAAGCTGCAGGATTGGATTGCCCAGTCTTCCCACCAAAATACGGCAAAATAAAAGAAGGCGCATATGCCTTCTTTTATTTTGCCTATTGGGGGGGGTGCCCCCATTCCTGAACGGAACGGGCCGGCTCCGCTTTTCTTTAGCGGACGTGTCTGGCTTCCGGGTGCGTGCCAAGTTCTTCAGACGGCTTGAACAGCAGTCCGAGGTTAATCAGACCGGCCAGTCCGACAAGACCATATACAATGCGTGCCAAAGCAGTATCTTGGCCGCCGAAAATCGCTGCTACTAAGTCAAATTGGAAGAAGCCGATTAGTCCCCAGTTTAATGCGCCGATGACAGTTAAAACTAAAGCAATTCTTTGCAGTGTACTCATTGCAGGATTCCCTCCTTGATGTAATTGCTTCCCTCATAGCATGCTTTCCCGTATCCGAGTTTATGCAGATATTTTTTAAAGTGTAGCGTTTTTTGGTATGGTAATACTGTAAGTGATAAGAAGGAGGAATACATATGTTGAATTTTGCTTTCCATAACCCGACAAAGCTGATTTTCGGCAAAGGACAGCTGGCACAACTGAAAACGGAAGTGCCAAAGCACGGCAAGAAGGTCTTGCTTACATACGGCGGCGGCAGCATCAAGCGCAACGGCCTGTACGACCAGGTCATTGGCCTGCTGGAGGAAATCGGAGCAGAGGTATATGAACTGAGCGGCATTGAGCCGAACCCGCGTATTTCCACTGTGCGCAAAGGCGTGCAAATGTGCAAAGAGCACGGCATCGACTTCCTGCTGGCGGTTGGCGGCGGCAGCGTAATTGACGGAACAAAAGCTATCGCGGCAGGCGCAAAATACGAGGGCGACACCTGGGACATCGTGCTCCGCAAGCACATTCCGACAGAAGCGCTTCCGTTCGGTACGGTGCTGACATTGGCGGCAACAGGCTCCGAAATGAACGCTGGTTCCGTTATCACAAATTGGGAAACGAACGAGAAGTACGGCTGGGGCAGCCCGGTGACGTTCCCGCAGTTCTCCATTCTGGATCCTGTACATACGTTTACTGTGCCATTGGACCAGACTATCTATGGCATGGTGGATATCATGTCCCATGTGCTGGAGACCTATTTCCATCAAGGCACGAACGCGCTGCTGCAGGACCGTTTCTGCGAGTCTCTGCTGCGCACCATGATCGAGACAGCGCCAAAGCTGGTGAAGGATTTAGAGAACTACGAGCTGCGTGAAACAGTGCTGTACTCCGGCACAATGGCGCTGAACGGCGTGCTTGCCATGGGCATTCAGGGCGACTGGGCCACTCACAACATTGAGCATGCGGTATCTGCCGTATATGACATCCCGCATGGCGGCGGCTTGGCCATCCTCTTCCCGAACTGGATGAAGCACGTAATGGACGAGAACATTGGACGCTTTGTACAGTTTGCGACACGCGTTTTTGATGTGAATCCGGAAGGCAAGACAGACCGTGAAGTGGCGCTCGAAGGCATTGAGGCGCTGCGCAGCTTCTGGACTTCCATTGGCGCTCCGTCACGTCTGGCTGATTACGACATCAATGACGAGCAACTGGAGGTCATGGCAGAGAAGACGATGATCCGCGGGCCGTTCGGCAACTTTAAAAAGCTGGACAAGGAAGACGCGCTGGCGATTTACCGCGCATCCCTATAAATAAGAACAGCCCCGGCCTGCAAACCGGGGTTTTCTTGCTTTTTCACCGCCTTTTGAAATTCGTCAAGAATGGATACGCTTACAGTGGAGGGGCTGCTTGATTTAGCGGAAGCATTTGGTTAAAGTGGACTAGGAAACAGTTAAATTGAAACTGGAGGGAACAAAGATGACACATGTAACCTTTGATTACTCAAAAGCGTTATCGTTCATCAGTGAGCATGAACTGACATACCTGCGCGACCTGGTGAAGGTATCGCATCATGCCCTGCATGAAGGAACGGGAGCAGGAAACGATTTTCTTGGATGGATTGACCTTCCGGCTGCTTATGATAAAGAAGAGTTTTCCCGTATTGTAAAAAGTGCTGAAAAGATTAAGGCGGATTCTGATATTCTGCTGGTGATCGGCATCGGCGGTTCCTATCTGGGAGCGCGTGCTGCCATTGAAGCACTGAGCCACTCCTTCTACAACATACTGGCAAAAGAACAGCGCAAAACGCCGCAGGTCATTTTTGTCGGCCAAAATATCAGCTCTACATACATGAAGGACTTGATGGATGTGCTGGAGGGACGCGATTTCTCCATCAACGTCATTTCCAAATCCGGCACAACAACAGAACCGGCTCTGGCATTCCGTATCTTCCGCAAGCTGCTTGAGGAGAAGTACGGCAAGGAGGAGGCGCGCACGCGCATTTACGCTACAACAGACAAAGCACGGGGCGCACTGAAGACTTTTGCTGATGCAGAGGGCTATGAAACATTTGTGATTCCGGATGATGTCGGCGGACGCTTCTCTGTCCTGACAGCGGTAGGCTTGCTGCCGATTGCAGCAAGCGGCTTGAATATTGAACAGATGATGCAGGGCGCGGCGCAGGCGAGCGAGGACTTTGGCAAGTCTGAGTTGGAGGAGAACCCGGCCTATCAATACGCTGTTGTCCGCAATGCACTGTACAACAAGGGCAAAACAATTGAAATGCTGATCAATTATGAGCCTGCCCTGCAATATTTCGCGGAATGGTGGAAGCAGCTGTTTGGCGAAAGTGAAGGAAAAGACCAAAAGGGGATTTATCCATCTTCAGCGAACTTCTCAACTGACCTGCATTCCCTTGGCCAGTATGTACAGGAAGGACGCCGCGACCTGTTCGAAACTGTGCTGAATGTGGGCACGCCTCGTCATGAGCTGACGATTGAAGCAGAGGAAACAGACCTTGATGGCCTGAACTATCTCGCCGGCAAGACCGTTGACTTTGTAAATAAGAAGGCTTACGAAGGAACGATGCTGGCGCATACAGACGGTGGTGTACCGAACCTTGTGGTGAATGTGCCGCAGCTGGATGAGTACACATTCGGGTATCTTGTATACTTCTTTGAAAAGGCATGTGCCATGAGCGGGTATTTGCTCGGCGTCAATCCGTTTGACCAGCCGGGTGTGGAAGCCTACAAGAAGAACATGTTTGCTCTTCTCGGCAAACCGGGCTTTGAAGAGCTGAAGGCGCAGCTGGAAGCTCGTTTGAAATAAGAAAAGGAAAGGGTGCCGCAGTATCTGCGGCACCTTTTTTCTGTTAGAATGCAGACCGCCGGGACAAACTATGCGAAACGGAGGAAGGAGAGGAATGCAAATGATTCCTATTCATTCGAGAATGGAAGGCCATACTTCGCAATTGTATAAACTCGAGCAGCTGATGAAGCCGCTTGGCTATGTAATCGGCGGGAACTGGGATTACGAAAAAGGGAGCTTTGACTATAAGCTGGATGATGAGAACGGCTACCAGTTCCTCCGGATTCCTTTTACTGCGGTAAACGGTGAATTGGATGCACGAGGCGCTGTAGTGCGGCTTGGCACCCCGTTTCTGCTGTCCCATCAATACCAGGATAGTCTGGATGACCATGTGAATACGCTGGCAGCCGGGCTTACCTCACTGGATCAATTCTCAGAGCCAAAGGATCGTGATGCTCCTGTGGATTCCAAATATATAGATGCCGGCGAGGCGCTGGTGCGGGAATTGGAGGATGTGCTGCTCACTTCCGAATGACAATGAGCGTATCCTCCTCCTGCAGGAAAAAGGGATGCTGCGGATTGATATAATCGTGTCCATCCCGCTTCACCCCCAAAAGCAGGATGTTTTGCTGCTGCAGGCGTATGTTGCAATCGCGGAAGGACTCCTGTTTCTCCATCTCATATGGCACAAGAGAGATGTTGTCTGCTGTGATGGGATTCACCAAAGCGGTGCATGTCTCTGAGATGGATGGGAACAGAATGGAAGAGGTGAGCAAACAGCTTGTCAGCTTGTTTGCCTGCACAATTTCATTGGCTCCGGCCCGTTTGGCATTGAAAATTTGGTGAGAGGTCAGCATCTCTGCAATACAATATAAATCTGGGTTTAATCCTTTTGCAGTCAGGATGGTGAGAACGGATGCAGTATCAGCGTCGCTCTCACTTTTTTCTTTATCGGCCGTAATAATGATCGTGCTTGCATGCGCCACATTGGATTTCTTCATGACGTCATCGTTGTACGGACAGCCTTTAATAAAGGAAAGATGAGTAAATTCCCTCGGGAGAGTCGGCAAGGTTTCATCAATCAGCACAAGCTGCTGCTGCGGCAGCAGGGTGCGGCATTGGCTGACGATATGCTTCACTCTCTCATTCCAGCCGACAATCACAATATGGCCCCGCACAGTCACTGCCTTTTTTCCGCGTTCGTTCAAATATTGTTTGCTGATCAATTCAGTCGCAAAAGAAACCATGTAATAAGCGCCAAAGCCCGTGCCAATTACAATGAGTACGGCGGCCAGCGCTCTCCCGGCATATGTATCGGGAACAAGGTCACCGTATCCGACGGTAAAAATGGTCACAAGCGCCCACCAGATTCCGTCGGCAACGGTAGGGAATGTGTGCGGCTCAATTACATGAATAGCGGCGCCAAAGCCGACTGTAAATACAAGAAGCATAATAATGAGTCTGAGGATCACAGAGGCGCGAAAGACCTCCAGGACGTTGGCCGATGAACTCAAGGAAGAAGCCCTCCTTTACAAAAAATGAGCTACACCTTAGTGTGCCCAATTTTCTGTGCATGAAACACTAGAAGCTTTCTATCTCCATGCCGCGTACATTGCGGATTTTTTGCAACTCATAGTATACATCGGCAGTACGAAGCTTCTGATTCACAGATAAGCGCATTTGCACAAAATGCTCTCCGGTATCCAGCATCTTAAGCTTCATATTGTTCAGTTGAATATCCATGGCGCGTATTTCTGTCAGCACAACAGGGATGTTTTGAATGTCATTCACGACAAGCTTTAATCCAATGTCACGCCGGCGCAGCCGCTTTGGCCCGAAGAGAGCGGTTACCAGCGGGATGATTTCCACGCTTATAATCAAAAACACCATGCCAAGGATGGATTCCATGTAAAAGCCGGCGCCAACGGCAATGCCAAGGCCGGCTGCCCCCCAAATCATGGCTGCTGTTGTCAGGCCGGCAATGCTTTCATTTCCGCGCCGCAGAATGACACCTCCCCCAAGAAAGCCGATGCCTGAGATGATTTGCGCAGTAAGGCGCATGGGGTCCATCGTAATGTGATCCGGCTTTGGCAGAGTGTATGCGGCCTGGATGGAGACAATCGTGAGCAAACAGCTGATAATTGAAATAACCAGGCAGGTTTTCAGGCCGAGGGGCTTACGGCGCAGCTCGCGCTCCAATCCGATGATAAACCCCAAGACAGCAGAAAGACCCAGCTTGAGTAAAGCATCTCCGTATTCCATTGCAGCTCTCCCTTCCGTTTTCCATCATAGTATGGCAAATGGGACTGTATTCTCATGTATATGGGACTAAGGAAGAAACTTCGCTTAGGGAAGAAAAAAATATCACAGTAGGGTTGCACTGGGGATTCTGTCATGATATATTAATAAACGTCGCTGAAACGATCAGCGAAAAATGACCAAAAAAGAGAGATGTTGACATCTAAACAGAAAGATGTTAACATAGGGGAGTCGCATTAAGCGGCATTAAGTTCTTTGAAAACTGAACAAAACACAAAACGTCAACATTTATTTTTTTGAAGCTAGACAAACACTTTTATGGAGAGTTTGATCCTGGCTCAGGATGAACGCTGGCGGCGTGCCTAATAC
>NZ_JANCLT010000063.1 GCF_024294785.1 Ectobacillus ponti
AAAGGATCCAACCCACCTAGGAGGACTAACCTGAACGTGCTAATGAGTTCAAAGCTAGTAACATCACCTCTGAAATCCATGGAGCAGGGCCATCTAGAGCAACCTCTGCGCGATCCGCAGGCGCCGGCGGAGCAGCATGACATGGGGTTATCTCCCCTGACGCTCCTCGGCTTCGCCTTCCTGACCTTCAACTCGGGAATGGCAGTGTACAGATCAGATAGAGACTTGGCAACCATCTTCTTCGTGGTCTTCTCCTACGTTGACCTCGTATCGCTCTTCTACTTCCTCCGATTATTTGAGAAGACGCCGCCGGAGTCGCCTCGCCGCCACCACATCAAGACGGCGGTGTGGCTCCTGACGACGATGCTCACCGCCGTGTTTTCATATAAAGTGGCGGCCATCATGCCTTTCCCGGTTCAGGTGCTGGTTTGGGCCATGGCCGCAGCAACTGTGCTTGGAGGGTTCTACGCATTCTTCCTCCACTCCGATGAAAAAAAGCCTATTGAGGTAACGTAACATAAGTATTATTACTCCAAATTGAAGTTTAACCATCATCATGATGTATGTATATATAGGGACTGACAGAATGAAAGTTTAAGAACTTCATCATGAGATGTGATCGATCACTGGAAGAATATTTCACAGAAACCAAACGAAAGGGACCTATTGATTGATTACCTTGTGCCAATTCTGCTCTAATGGCTCTGAAACAGATGTGCCCACGGAACTGCATAAATTTCAAGAGTGGTCTATGAAAATTGGAG
>NZ_JANCLT010000064.1 GCF_024294785.1 Ectobacillus ponti
CTGGCTATTTGTCCAAACAAGGTTGGCACCCCAGACTTCAAAGCTGCAACAGCTTAATCCAGCATACCGGAAAGTCGGTCCAACAATAACCATGAAAATTGATGAGCACCAACAATTACCAACATTAGACAAGTCATTCCTGAAGCACCATGTAATGAGCACAGGTGATCACAGCAAAACATCATCATCTTGCTTCAGATGTCAAGCTTCAGATGTCAAGATCCCAGACGGCCACCTCAACCAAGTTTGATTCGCAAGAATACTCCTTTCTTCGGGTGACTTCAGGTTGAACTTGTCTTCAGGTCACCTTAAAACGACGAGAGAATGCTACAATTTCTACATAGTACAAACTATGATGAATAGACAAATGCTAAATAACTTTTTGCTTCAAGAACATAAATTCTCGTACTTCAACGTACAGAAACTAACATAATGCTAAGGAGGACAACATATGATCATATTCTACAGCTTGCAAAAGAGGTTACATTGCTGACTATCCAAGAAAAGAAATTCTCACAGTGCAAATATATAAAACATTACTAGCCTTCTCGTACATGCATAAATACAGAAAGGGCAAAGTGAAAGAGCTGAGCGGTTAAATCATACACAATTAGTTGATATTAAGGCGCAGGAGCGCTGTATATTCTGGGCAAGAACAAGAGCTTATTTCACTTAAATTGGACAAGAGTTCTCCAATCGTATGCTGGAAACATCATAATAGTATTTGACCAACATAACATACTTCCAAACTGATAGTTGAC
>NZ_JANCLT010000065.1 GCF_024294785.1 Ectobacillus ponti
CCATGTTGGGCTTCAGGAGGGAACCCTCCAGGAGGACATGGTGTTCGTTGAGGGCCTTGTAGCAGGCAGCGAGGACCTTCTCGGTGACATAGGCACAGCGCTCAATGTCATGAGAGCCATCGACAAGGATCTCAGGCTCGACAATCGGCACCAGCCCGTTCTCCTGGCAGATGATGGCATAGCGAGCAAGACCCTGAGCATTCAGGTCAATGGAAAGCTGCGATGGCTCGTTGGGGCCAATCTTGAGGACAGCACGCCACTTGGCGAAGCGGGCACCGGCCTCGTAGTACTTGGCGCAACGCTTGCCAAGATCATCGTGGCCCTGGGTGGTGGTCTCTTTGTTGGTGCCGGCAACCTCAACGGTACCCTTGTCAACCTTGATGCCAGGGAGGACACCACCCTCCTTGAGGACATCGACGAAGGGCTTGCCGTCCTTGGTCTTCTGGTACAGGGTCTCCTCGAAGAGGATCACACCACTTAGGTGCTGGAGGGCACCAGGGGTGGTGAAGAGCAGCTCGCGGAGAGAGCGGCGGTTCTCCTCAACGTTCTCGACGTTGATGCTGGCGAAGCGCTTGCCAATGGTGCCAGTGGACTCATCTGCAGCAAGGATACCCTTGCCAGGAGTGCCAATGTAGGCAGCATTCTTGATGAGCTCGTCCTTGTACTTGCCGCAGTAGGCCGACATGGTTGCGGGCGGAGCGAACGAGGGAGGAGGCTACGACGAATAGGGAGATCGAGGAGAGGAAGGAGGCGGCGG
>NZ_JANCLT010000066.1 GCF_024294785.1 Ectobacillus ponti
CTCAAGCACCTCTCTCAAGCCGCTTTCCTCTACAGGACCGGTTGCTTGGTCACATAAGCTTTTGGGGGAAACATGAGGCTGTCGGTGGCCATCCTCTGCGCCCTCGTCGCCGTGCAGGCGGCGGCGCTGCTCCTCGCCGGAACGGCGGCCGCGGCGAGCGAGCTCAAGGTCGGGTACTACCACAAGAAGTGCAAGGGCGTCGAGAACGTGATCAAGTGGCACGTCATCAAGGCTCTCAAGCAGAACCGCCGCACCGGCGCTGCCCTAGTCCGCCTCCTCTTCCACGACTGCTTCGTCAGGGGTTGCGATGGGTCAGTCCTGCTGGACAAGTCGTACGAGAACCCACACCCGGAGAAGGAGGCGCCGGTGAACATCGGGCTGGCGGCGTTCGACCTCCTGGAGGAGATCAAGGCGGCCGTGGAGAAGCGGTGCCCCGGCGTGGTGTCCTGCGCCGACATCGTCATCTACGCCGCCCGCGACGCCGGCAGCATCCTCAGCAACGGCCACGTCCACTTCGACGTCCTCGCCGGCCGCCTCGACGGCGTCGTCTCCAGGGCCGACGAGGCCCAGGCGGAGCTCCCGGACTCCACCATGACCGTGCAGCAGCTCAAGGACAACTTCGCCGCCAAGGGCTTCGACACCGAGCAGCTGGTCATCCTCTCCGGCGCGCACTCCATCGGCCAGGGCCACTGCTCCTCCTTCACCGGCCGCCTCTCCGAGCCGCCGCAGCAGATCACCCCGGCGTAC
>NZ_JANCLT010000067.1 GCF_024294785.1 Ectobacillus ponti
TTGTTCTTTGAAAACTGGATAACAGTGTAGTTCTTTCTTACGAAAGAAAGTTTGGTTAAGTTAGAAAGGGCGCACGGTGGATGCCTTGACACTAGGAGCCGATGAAGGACGGGACTAACACCGATATGCTTCGGGGAGCTGTAAGTAAGCTTTGATCCGGAGATTTCCGAATGGGGAAACCCACCATCCGTAATGGGATGGTATCTTCACTTGAATACATAGAGTGATGATGGCACACCCAGGGAACTGAAACATCTAAGTACCTGGAGGAAGAGAAAGCAAATGCGATTTCCCAAGTAGCGGCGAGCGAAACGGAAACAGCCCAAACCAAGAGGCTTGCCTCTTGGGGTTGTAGGACGCTCTATACGGAGTTACAAAGGAGCGAGGTAAATGAACAGGCCTGGAAAGGCCGGCCATAGAAGGTAACAGCCCTGTAGTTGAAACTTCGTTCCCTCCTGAGCGGATCCTGAGTACGGCGGAACACGTGAAATTCCGTCGGAATCCGGGAGGACCATCTCCCAAGGCTAAATACTCCCTAGTGATCGATAGTGAACCAGTACCGTGAGGGAAAGGTGAAAAGCACCCCGGAAGGGGAGTGAAAGAGATCCTGAAACCGTGCGCTTACAAGTAGTCAGAGCCCGTTAACGGGTGATGGCGTGCCTTTTGTAGAATGAACCGGCGAGTTACGATCCCGTGCAAGGTTAAGCTGAAGAAGCGGAGCCGCAGCGAAAGCGAGTCTGAA
>NZ_JANCLT010000068.1 GCF_024294785.1 Ectobacillus ponti
GTCAATCGCAGCGAGAAGCCAAGAAGCACTCAACCACGCGCTGTTCGTCATGGCGAGGGTACAGCTCTGGGTGGCCGCCGCGTGCGCCGTCGTGCTCGCGCTCGCCGCGCCCTCGCTCGCCGGCGACCCCGACATGCTCCAGGACGTCTGCGTCGCCGACTTGGCGTCCCCGGTGAAGCTGAACGGGTTCCCGTGCAAGGCGAACGTGACGGCGGACGACTTCTTCTTCGCGGGGCTGAAGAACCCCGGCAACACCAACAACCCGGCGGGGTCGAACGTGACGGCGGCGAACGTGCAGTCGTTCCCGGGGGTGAACACGCAGGGCGTGTCTATTGCGAGGATAGACTACGCGCCGGGGGGACAGAACCCGCCGCACACGCACCCGCGCGCCACCGAGATCATCTTCGTCCTCGAGGGCGTCCTCGAGGTGGGCTTCATCACCACTGCCAACAAGCTCTTCACCAAGACTGTCACCGCCGGCGAGGTCTTCGTCTTCCCGCGCGGCCTCGTCCACTTCCAGCAGAACCGCGGCCACGGCCCCGCCGCCGTCATCGCCGCCTTCAACAGCCAGCTCCAGGGCACCCAGGCCATCGCCGCCACGCTCTTCGCCGCCGCGCCGCCCGTGCCGTCCGACGTCCTCGCCAAGGCCTTCCGCGTCGACGTCCCGCAGGTGGACGCCATCAAGGCCAAGTTCAAGTGATCGTAGCCGGCCGCCGTCGATCCCCC
>NZ_JANCLT010000069.1 GCF_024294785.1 Ectobacillus ponti
TCAGAACGTGACAAACCCATATATAAACGACGAACCGATCAAAACAACAACACACAAGACGGTAGGTTCACCGACGGCGAGAAATGGTTGGCACACGGCCATGAACGGCTCAGATCGCACACACATAGAGACAGACAATGTACTCTCAGAAACGCACCCATTACACGATGAAAACCAATCAAACACGAAAAAAAAAAAGCACAAAAGACCGACAAACAACGCCTGCGACGACGGAGGCATGTGGGGGCCAGAGAGGGGCACCGCGTCACTGACGCTGGGCCCCACCGCCCTCGATGACAAACTCTTTTATTTAGCCCCACGTCACGCGTACCCACACACACCTACGGAGTCGAGTACTACCACTCCAGCTCACTCAACTCATCACTCGCTACACGCACACGTACGTACAACTCCGGCGAGTCGCCGGCGGCGGCGGCGCGCGCGGGCCATGCATGTACTCCACGGTGTACGACGACGGCGAGCCAGCCTTCCCCGGCATGCACTCACTCGCTGGCCTTCTCGGCCTCCGGGCATTCTTGTCACGAGTTATGCATAATCCTGAGTTCATACGCCAGCTGTTCTCCCAGAGTGAGATGAGGAAGGAGCTTGAAGAGTTCGTCACAATTAAAAGTAGGCGCCGCATTGACCAGGGACCTGAACTTGATAGCATGGGTACCGGTTCTAGCCCCGAGCAAGTGTC
>NZ_JANCLT010000008.1 GCF_024294785.1 Ectobacillus ponti
GAAGTTAAGCTCTTCAGCGCCGATGGTAGTTGGGGGTTTCCCCCTGTGAGAGTAGGACGTCGCTAGGCAACAGAGAGAAGACCAGCCATGATGGCTGGTCTTTTTGTTTTGTGGAATAGGGGCAACCTGCATCGATGGGGGCTTATATGGAAGTGAAGCTGATGTAAACAGTGGATAATGGACATGAAGCAATACAGGGTGCAGTGGAACAAAACAAGGAAAGATGGAACAATCGCAACAACCACATTTTAGGCAATGGAACAAAAAAGTCAAAAAATGAAACAATCTTTTTCAAAAATGAAACAAAAAAATCGAAAAATGGAACAATTATTTCAAAAAATGAAACAATTCCAGGCAGGAGCTTGTTTTGCCTGTCCAATTCATTCTCTGTAGAGAAGGAATGCTTCATAAATAAGCGTTATGTTATTGAAAAATGCTTTACGCAGGGCAGCATAAGATCATTCTCTCCGCAAATCTGTTCAGTTTCCTCATTTTGCTCCCGATGAGGGGAAAAATAATACTGGCAGGTGAGGAAGAAACTGCATGCCTCTTTCATATTTAAAAAACACGATTTATGTTGTATACTAAAGAAGCAGTAAACGACACAGCATACACACACATCCTGCAGTGTTCGTGATTCCGTTATGCTTGAAACCGTATAATAAACTAGGGATTCTTATATGCTTTGCTGATGCCAAGCCTGATACGGTCAGGATCGCAGACAGGCCAAGCTGCGGAAACCCACCTGCGGAGAGCGGGTTATCAAGCATCCTGGAACACGGCATATGGCGGGACGTTTCTTTTTCACATAATGACTCATTTCAATTACATACCGTGATAGGCGGGGAGCTAGCGGTGCCCTGTACTCGCAATCCGCTTCAGCGAGGCCGAATTCCCTTCTGCGGTATGATGGATGTAAGGTTCGCCTGATAGAAGCGGTGTTGACCTTCGGAGTCCTCGCAACGAATGCCCATGAACCTGGTCAGGCCGGGAACGGAGCAGCCATAAGTGGTTTCATTCGTGTGTCGCAGGGTCGCTCTGGACGAGCTGGCTGGATCAGCAGCACTTATGTCGTCATCACAAGGAAGGGTTCACGGTGTTACTTATCAATTTAAATGAATTCTTTGTGAAATTGTCCAGCTACGCCGGTGTGGCGGAATTGGCAGACGCGCACGACTCAAAATCGTGTTCCTACAAGAGTGCCGGTTCGACCCCGGCCACCGGTATTTTTTAAAAAAGCACCTTGCTTCAGGTTCAGCAAGGTGCTTTTTCAATTTGATGAGAAGCTTTTAAAATGTGGAAGTGACAGATCTGGCATCAATAGCTGACTAAGGATGCAAAATTTACAATGCCATGCCCGTTTGTAATGGCTCTTCTTTCGCTGCGTAAGGATAAAGCGCAGTACAAATAATAGTTTGTAAGATTAGTTGAGATAGAGCTGGATGGTACATAAGAAATGGCGCTGTAATACTTCAGCCCTGTGTTGATTGGTCCTGTGCTTCCAACGTAGGCCAGCTTGCCCGGGTGCATGTCAGATACGCCATTCAGCCATTCGTTTTCAATATAGCTGTTCATGACATTGTCTTTGTAAGCTCCATTTTTGTTTGCTGTCCATTGCGTGCCGGAGATGCTGACATCACTTATGGGAAGCGGGTTAAAGGTGTAGACCCCGCTGATTGCAGATTTGCCGGCAGCCCCGCCGTACACCAATACAGAGGGATCATTCAGCCATCTGGCAGCAGCAATGTCCAGATACATCTTGGTGGCCAGCCAGCCTCCCAAGGAATGCCCGGTGAAATACCATTTGTAGCCTTGGTAGTTTGGATACGTTTTATAAATATAATTCAGATACAGCTGTGCCTGGTATTCCTGCCCTGGTGGTGTTGCAGAGACAGCTTTTCCGGCTGTCACATAATCATAAAAATCTTTGCTGCCGGCAAACGTAACAAATAGCTTTCCATTAGCTTCATCCACTACTACAGCTGCACTAAAGCCGGTTTTTTCAAACTTTTTTGTTTTGCCCGGCTGCAAAGCCCCCATCGGATGAAGAAGGTTTCCGCTCCCGTCAATGTAATTGTTAATGTCAATGAAATCAATTATCCTAAGGTTGGGCGTGCCGGAAGAATTTCTTCCGTAAAGAGCAGTCAGCCGGTCCTGCATGGCCGTTTGGCCTTCATACACTTTGTTGGACAGTTCATAGTACAGACTGTTCTTGTTGTCACTGTAAGCTGCATCAGCCGGTGCTGCGAAGTAAGCTGAAAACAGAACAAACACAAGAGCAAATACACTGTACTGCTTGTATAACCGTAGCTTCATAAATCCCCCTCTTTTCTGTTGGCACTATTTACCTGAGTAGGATAACACGCTATGAAGGTCGTTTCAATATATTCCTATATTAGGAGATTTAATTGAAATAACTTGTTTATTATCTATTATTTAATCCATGTAATAAAAGCGGTTTATATAAAAATTAGATACATGTTACTCTTATGCATGCAAGTCAGCTTTCGGACGAGTTGCTGTAAAAGTAACCTTAAATTGGAAATAAAAATAGATTGAATAGTCTGACTAATTATGAGTATAATAGAAAAAAGGACAAGGAGTTGATTTTGTGAAGAAAGATTTGTTGAACACGCCGAAGCAGTCAGAATTAGATGCAATGTACTCTCTATTTGCGCAGTTGGTGTTGGACGAAGCCATTCACAGTTTCCGGAAAAAGCAACTCCAAGAGAAGATTGACCAGTCACTGGCGGCTGGCGACAAGAGCACGTTCCTTCGTCTTTCAAAAGAATATAAGCAGATTTCATAAACCTTCAGGCTCAAAAGGAAGCGGCGCAACCCGCTTCCTTTTTCAGTTTTGTCCACACTCTCCAGCTTTAAGGGAGACGGAAGTATCGGATAAAAAGATTTATTTTAAAAAAGTTAATTTCCCTATTGCATTTCTCTCGAAAAGAAGATAGAATAAGTCTTGTCAGGATAATATCATATGCGGATGTGGCGGAATGGCAGACGCGCTAGCTTCAGGTGCTAGTGGTGGCAACATCGTGGGGGTTCGAGTCCCTTCATCCGCATCATACAGGAAGGCTCTTCTCATATACATATGAGGAGAGCCTTTTTCGTTATCCTTAAGATACATTCTCTGCTTGTCAGTGCAGATGTGATGTGTTAAGATATCGAAAATTACAAGTATGTATACATGCATCCTAATTCCGAATAATAATCTTTATTGAGATATGAATGTTCGATTTTTATTGACAGAGGTAAAAAAATATTGGTAAGATAGCGATGGAGATTAGAAAATAGAAGCGTCCTCATATAATAGCGGAGATATGGTCCGCAAGTTTCTACCTGGTAACCGTAAAGTACCGGACTATGAGGAAAGGGAACTCGGTCTTCTTCTATTCGTATAGAATGAGTCTGCCTGAGTGAAGTCCTTTCCTGCATAGAGGAGAGGACTTTGCTCAGGCTTTTTGATTTTGGACGGGGGGAACGGCAATGAAGGCAACGGTTGGTGTGATCATGGGAAGCACGTCAGATTGGGAAACGATGAAGCACGCATGCGATGTGCTGGAGGAACTGCACATTCCATACGAAAAGAAGGTTGTGTCCGCTCACCGGACACCTGACTATATGTTTACATACGCAGAAACAGCCAGGGAGCGCGGCTTGAAGGTCATTATTGCGGGTGCCGGCGGAGCAGCGCATTTACCTGGAATGGTGGCGGCTAAGACAACACTGCCTGTAATTGGCGTGCCGGTTCAATCCAAAGCCTTGCAAGGATTGGATTCCTTGCTGTCCATCGTGCAAATGCCGGGCGGTGTTCCGGTGGCTACGGTAGCGATCGGCAAAGCGGGAGCGACTAACGCTGCATTACTGGCGGCGGAAATGCTGGGCGCATTTGATGAAGACATTGCCCAGGCGTTGGATGAACGAAGAAAGAGAACGGAGCAGGACGTTCTGGAAAATGGTGACCTGCCATGAAGACAATCTTGCCGGGACAAACCATTGGAATTGTTGGCGGTGGGCAGCTGGGGCGAATGATGGCGCTGGCAGCACGTGAGATGGGATATCGGATTGCGGTGCTGGACCCGACGCCGGATTCTCCATGCGCCCAAGTGGCTGATGTAGAAATCGTGGCTGCCTATAATGACCTGTCCGCAATTCAGCGGCTGGCAGAGGCGAGCGATGTGGTGACATATGAGTTTGAAAATATCGATTATGAATGCCTGACATGGCTGGAGGAGCATGCCTATCTGCCGCAGGGAAGCAGACTGCTTCGAGTCACACAGAATCGTTTTACAGAAAAAAGTGCAGTGGCTGAGCTCGGCATCCCGGTGGCGCCGTATATACTGGTACGGGACGCAGAGGAGTTGGAGCGGGGACTGCAGCAGTTTGGCTACCCATGTGTACTGAAAACAACAACCGGCGGCTATGACGGCAAAGGACAGGTTGTCCTGCGGGCTGATGCAGACATAGCGCAGGCAGAAGCGTTGCTTGCAAACGAATGCATCCTTGAACAATGGATTCCTTTTACAAAAGAAATCTCTGTGATTGTCGTGCGCAGCGTCAGCGGCGAGGTACAGACATTCCCGGTGGCAGAGAATATCCATGTACACAATATTCTGCATGAGACAATCGTGCCGGCCCGCGTTTCAGCTGATCTGGAACGGCAGGCTGTCGAATGTGCCATGAAGCTGGCGCGCGAGCTGGAGCTGGTCGGGACGCTCGCTGTGGAGATGTTCGTGACGGAGCATGGGATTTATGTGAATGAGCTGGCGCCAAGGCCGCATAACTCCGGCCATTATACAATGGATGCCTGCGAGACCAGCCAATTTCAACAGCACATCCGCGCTATGTGCAATTGGCCGCTTGGGCGGACAACTTTGCATAAACCGGTTGTCATGGTGAATATTTTAGGAGAACATATAGAAGGAGTCTTAAATCATGTGCATGACTTTGCGGATTGTAAGCTTCATTTGTACGGAAAGCAGGAAGCGAAGCATAAGCGGAAAATGGGTCATGTGAACATCCTGGCTGCAGATACAGAGCAGGCGCTGGAAAAGGCGCGGCAGCTGGGGATTTGGGACGATGAGAAACTGTTGGAGGTAGTGAAATGATCAGTCGTTACACACGCCCGGAAATGGGCGCCATTTGGACAGAGGAAAATAAGTTCCAGGCTTGGCTCGAGGTGGAGATTCTTGCTTGTGAAGCGTGGGCGGAGCTTGGGGATATTCCAAAGGAAGATGTGAAAAAGCTGCGTGAGAACGCGTCTTTCAATATTAACCGCATTTATGAAATTGAAGAGGAAACACGCCACGATGTGGTTGCTTTTACGAGAGCCGTTTCGGAGACACTGGGCGAAGAGCGGAAATGGGTGCATTACGGCCTGACATCCACAGATGTGGTGGATACAGCTCTGTCTTACCTGCTGAAGCAGGCAAATGAAATCCTGTTGAAGGATATCCAAAACTTCGTAGAGATTTTGAAGGTAAAGGCGCAGGAGCACAAGTATACGGTCATGATGGGCCGCACACACGGCGTCCATGCTGAGCCGACTACCTTCGGCCTGAAAATGGCGCTCTGGTACGAGGAAATGAAGCGCAACCTGGAGCGCTTTGAGCAGGCAGCCGCCGGCGTACAGTTTGGCAAAATCTCCGGTGCGGTTGGTACATATGCAAACATTGATCCATTCGTAGAGCAGTTCGTGTGTGAAAAGCTTGGCCTGCAGGCAGCGCCGATTTCCACACAGACACTGCAGCGCGACCGTCATGCGCATTATGTGGCAGCATTGGCGCTGATTGGCACATCCATTGAAAAAATGGCAGTCGAAATCCGCGGCTTGCAAAAGAGTGAAACGCGCGAGGTGGAAGAGTTCTTTGCAAAAGGGCAAAAGGGTTCGTCTGCGATGCCGCATAAGCGCAATCCAATCGGTTCCGAGAACATGACTGGCTTGGCACGCGTCCTGCGCGGCTACATGATGACAGCTTACGAGAACGTGCCGCTCTGGCATGAGCGTGACATCTCCCACTCCTCCGCAGAGCGTATTATCCTGCCGGATGCGACGATTGCGTTGAACTACATGTTGAACCGCTTCGGTAACATCGTGAAGAACCTGACGGTGTTCCCGGAGAACATGAAGCGCAACATGGAGCGTACATACGGTTTGATTTACTCCCAGCGTGTCATGCTGTCCCTGATCGACAAGGGCATGGTGCGTGAGGAGTCTTACGATATCGTGCAGCCGAAGGCCATGGAAGCATGGGAAACACAGGTGCCGTTCAAGCAGCTGGTGGAGGCGGATGAGCGCATCACCAGCAGACTGTCTCAGGAAGAGATCAACGAATGCTTCAACTATGAGTATCACCTGCAGCACGTGGATACAATCTTTAAGCGTCTCGGCTTGGATTGACAAATGGATAAGGTACAGAATGCCCTTCTGTACCTTTCTTTGTAGGCGGAACATTCCCAATATTGAAAAATTGGAGGCGGCAGTATGCAAAAGCTTGAACAGCTGTATGAAGGAAAAGCAAAGCGCATATATCGGACAGAGCAAGAAGATGTTGTTTGGGTGGAGTATAAGAACAGCGCCACTGCTTTTAACGGCGAGAAGAAAGCGGATATTTCCGGCAAGGGCCGTTTGAATAATGAAATTACAAGCATTCTGTTTCAAAAGCTGCACGAGGCTGGCATTCCAAGTCATTTTATTCAACGGATCTCCGAGACAGAGCAGCTTGTGAAAAAGGTGGCAATTGTCCCGCTTGAGGTCGTGGTGCGGAATGTGGTTGCCGGCAGCTTGTCCAAGCGTCTTGGCATGGATGAGGGCATCCAGCTGCAGGAGCCGATTGTGGAGTTTTACTATAAGGATGATGCCTTGGGCGATCCGCTTGTAACAGAGGACCACATCCGCATTCTGGGGGCAGCCACACCGGATGAGCTGCAGACGCTGCGGAAAATGGCTTTGCAGGTGAATGCTGTGCTGGTGCAATATTTTGCCGGCTGCCAAGTGAGATTAGTAGATTTCAAGCTGGAGTTCGGCAAACTGGAGGACGGCACGCTGCTGTTGGCGGATGAAATCTCGCCGGATACATGCCGTCTGTGGGATTGGGAAAGCAATGAAAAGTTTGACAAAGACGTGTTCCGCCGCGATCTTGGCAATTTGACTGACGCATATGAGGAGATTTTAAAACGATTAGGGGGAATTTCACATGTATAAAGTGAAGGTGTACGTAACGCTACGGGAAAGTGTTCTGGATCCGCAGGGAACGGCAGTGAAGGGGGCCTTGCACAGCTTGAGCTTTCAGGACGTGCAGGATGTCCGCATCGGGAAGTATATGGAGCTGACCATTGCTGATACGGCGGCTGATGTGGATGCTTTGGTGCGTGATATGTGTGAAAAGCTGCTGACGAATGTGGTCATGGAAGACTACCGCTATGAGATTGAGGAGGTTGTCGCCCAGTGAAATTCGCCGTAATCGTTTTTCCGGGATCGAACTGTGATGTGGATATGTACCATGCCATCAAGGATGAGCTGGGAGAGGAAGTAGACTACGTTTGGCATGACACTGAAAATTTGGATCAATATGATGCGGTTTTGCTGCCGGGCGGTTTTTCATATGGTGACTACCTGCGCTGCGGCGCCATTGCCCATTATTCCAAGGTGATGCCGGCCGTGAAGAAGGCGGCCGAAGCGGGCAAGCCTGTGCTTGGTGTATGCAACGGGTTTCAGATTTTAGTAGAATCCGGTCTGCTGCCGGGGGCATTGGTCCGCAATAAGAACCTGAAATTCATGTGCCGCACAGTGGGGCTGCGCGTTGAAAATAACGAAACAGTATTTACATCTCAATATGAAAAGGGCGAAGTCATTCAAATCCCGATTGCCCACGGAGAAGGCTGCTACTACTGCGACGAAGAGACGCTGCAGCAGCTGGAAGCAAACGGACAGATTGCGTTCCGTTATGTGGAGAACCCGAATGGCAGCTTGAACGATATTGCGGGCGTGACAAATGAGCGCGGCAACGTATTGGGCATGATGCCGCATCCAGAGCGGGCTGTGGATGAGCTGCTTGGCGGCGCGGACGGACTGAAGGTATTTCAATCGATTCTAAAGCACTGGAGGGAAACATATGTTGTCACTGCTTGAGCCAACCCCGGAGCTCATTAAAGAGCGAAAAATATATGCGGAAATGGGCGTGTCCGACGAAGAGTTTGCCACAATTGAAAAGCTCTTGGGCCGTCTGCCGAACTACACAGAGATCGGTCTGTTCTCCGTGATGTGGTCCGAGCATTGCAGCTACAAGAATTCCAAGCCGGTGCTGCGCAAGTTCCCGACAACAGGCGAGCGTGTCCTGCAGGGGCCGGGAGAAGGAGCGGGTATCGTCGATATCGGTGACCAGCAGGCTGTTGTATTTAAAATGGAGAGCCACAACCATCCATCTGCGATTGAACCGTACCAGGGTGCGGCGACAGGTGTCGGCGGTATCATCCGTGACGTATTTTCCATGGGTGCGCGCCCGATTGCTCTATTAAACTCGCTTCGTTTCGGCGAGCTGCAAACAGCACGCGGCCGTTATTTGTTTGAAGAGGTGGTTGCCGGCATCGCCGGTTATGGCAACTGCATCGGCATCCCTACAGTGGGCGGCGAGATTCAGTTTGACCCTTGCTATGAAGGCAATCCACTTGTCAACGCGATGTGCGTGGGACTCATTAACCATGAGGATATCAAAAAAGGCCAGGCGCACGGCGCCGGCAACACGGTGATGTATGTGGGAGCGGCAACAGGACGCGACGGCATCCACGGTGCAACATTTGCATCCGAAGAGCTTTCTGAAGAGTCTGAAGCAAAGCGCCCGGCGGTTCAGGTGGGCGACCCGTTCATGGAGAAGCTGCTGCTGGAAGCTTGCCTGGAGCTGGTGAAGTGTGATGCGCTTGTCGGCATTCAGGATATGGGTGCAGCCGGTCTTACCTCTTCCTCTGCCGAAATGGCAAGTAAAGCCGGCATGGGTATTGAGATGAACTTGGATTTTGTACCGCAGCGTGAAACAGGCATGACAGCCTATGAAATGATGTTATCTGAATCCCAGGAGCGCATGCTGATCGTCGTGGAAAAAGGCCGTGAGCAAGAAATCGTGGACCTGTTCAAGAAGTACGATCTGGCAGCTGTAGCCGTGGGAACGGTAACAGATGACAAAATGCTGCGCCTGTTCCATAAGGGTGAGGTGGTAGCTGAGGTTCCTGTTGATGCATTGGCTGAGGATGCGCCTGTGTACCATAAGCCGTCCGAGGAGCCTGCTTATTTTGCGGAGTTCCAAGGCATGACGGTGGAAACACCAGCGGTAGACAGCTACGAAGAAACGCTGCTGGCACTCTTGAAGCAGCCGACCATTGCAAGCAAGGAATGGGTGTATGATCAATACGATTATCAAGTACGCACAAATACAGTGGTAACACCGGGCTCAGATGCAGCCGTTGTACGGGTGCGCGGCACGAAAAAGGCGCTGGCGATGACAACAGACTGCAACTCCCGTTATATCTATCTCGATCCGGAAACAGGCGGTAAGATTGCCGTGGCGGAAGCGGCAAGAAACATTGTATGCTCCGGGGCAGAGCCGCTGGCCATTACAGATTGCCTGAATTTCGGCAATCCGGAAAAGCCGGAGATTTTCTGGCAGATTGAGAAATCCGTGGACGGCATGAGCGAAGCGTGCCGTGTGCTGCAGACACCGGTGATTGGCGGCAACGTCTCCCTGTATAACGAGCGGAGCGGAGACGCGGTGTATCCGACACCGACTGTCGGCATGGTGGGTCTTGTTCACGATCTGAAGCATGTAACCACGCAGGAGTTCAAGCAGGCAGGCGACCTGATTTACTTGCTTGGCGAAACGAGGGCGGAGTTTGGCGGCAGCGAGCTGCAAAAGCTTGTCCATGGGCGCATCTTCGGGCCGGCACCGGCTATCGACTTGGATGAGGAAGCACGCCGGCAGGCACAGCTGCTTCAGGCGATTTACGAAGGGCTTGTCCGATCTGCCCATGATGTGGCGGAAGGCGGCTTAAGCGTGGCGGTCGCCGAAGCGTTGTTTGGTGCGCAGAAGCTGGGTGCAGACATTGCTGTTTCCGGTGAGGCAACAACAGCGCTGTTCGCAGAATCCCAATCCCGCTTCGTTGTATCAGTGAAGCCGGAAAATCAAGCTGCTTTTGAACAGCTTGTAGAAGCAACTCTAATCGGAAATGTCACAAACACAGGACGTTTTGTGGTGCAGCATGAAGGGACTGAGCTGGTGAACCTGCCGGTGGCTGAGCTGAAAACTGCTTGGAAAGGGGCTATTCCATGCTTGCTGAAATCAAAGGGCTGAACGAGGAATGCGGCATCTTTGGCATATGGGGACATGAAAATGCAGCACAAATCACCTATTACGGCTTGCATAGTCTGCAGCACCGCGGCCAAGAGGGAGCGGGGATTGTCGTAAATAATGGCGAGCAGCTGAAAGGCCATAAGGGACTGGGACTTGTGACGGAAGTATTTTCTCATGGCGAGCTGGAGCAGCTGCAAGGGAAAGCTGCGATTGGCCATGTGCGGTATGCAACAGCGGGAGGAGGCGGCTATGAAAATGTGCAGCCGCTTCTCTTCCACTCCCAAACCGGCAGCCTCGCGCTGGCGCATAACGGCAATCTTGTGAATGCCAACCGGCTGCGTCTGGAGCTGGAGCTGCTGGGAAGCATTTTTCAAACCACATCAGATACAGAGGTGCTGGCCCACTTGGTGCGGCGCCATAGCGAGTTTCCATTTCTGGAGCGGGCGAAGGTGGCGCTGAACAAGGTGAAGGGGGCTTACGCGTTCCTGATGATGACCGAAACGCAGCTGCTGGTGGCGCTGGACCCGAATGGCTTCCGTCCGCTGGCGCTCGGCAAGCTGGACGGAGCATATGTCGTGGCATCGGAGACATGTGCGTTCGATGTCGTCGGCGCCCAGTATATCCGGGATGTGGAGCCGGGCGAACTGCTGATTATTTCGGATGAAGGTCTGGAGTCACAGCGCTTCACTGAACAGACAAAGCACGCGATCTGCAGCATGGAGTATGTCTACTTCTCCCGCCCCGACAGCAACATTGACGGCATCAATGTCCATGCGGCGAGAAAGAAGATGGGCAAAATTCTGGCGGACGAAGCGCCTGTGGAAGCAGATGTTGTGACAGGTGTGCCGGATTCCAGTATTTCCGCCGCCATCGGTTTTGCGGAAGCAACAGGCATTCCGTATGAGCTTGGTCTCATTAAAAACCGGTATGTGGGCCGTACATTTATTCAGCCATCCCAGGAACTGCGGGAGCGCGGGGTGAAGATGAAGCTGTCGCCGGTCCGGGCGATTGTGGAAGGCAAGCGTGTGGTCATGATTGATGACTCCATTGTGCGCGGCACAACAAGCCGCCGCATTGTGCAGATGCTGCGGGATGCGGGAGCGCTGGAGGTGCACGTGCGCATCGCGGCGCCGCCGATTGTGAATCCGTGCTACTACGGCATTGATACTTCCACCCGTGAAGAGCTGATTGCGGCCACAAATTCCATTGAAGAAATTCGTCAGCTGATTGGGGCGGATTCCTTGTCCTTTTTAAGTGAGCAGGGGCTGGTGGAGGCAATCGGCCGCAACCATCAAAATGAGTTCCACGGCCAGTGCACGGCCTGCTTCAATGGAAGATATCCGACCATGATTGTAGAAGAAGAGCTGGTGCATCAGCGGAGCTGAGAGAGGGGAGCGGTCAGAATGGCAAATGTATATAAGCAAGCAGGTGTTGATATAGAAGCGGGCTACGAAGCTGTATCCCGCATGAAAAAGCATGTGGCCCGGACGGTCCGCCCGGAGGTCATGGGCGGCCTCGGCAGCTTTGGCGGCATGTTCGACCTGTCCAAGACAGGCGTGGCGGAGCCGGTGCTTGTGTCCGGTACAGACGGCGTCGGCACAAAGCTGATGCTGGCCTTTATGATGGACCGCCATGACACCATCGGCATTGATGCCGTGGCGATGTGCGTGAATGATATCGCGGTGCAAGGCGCGGAGCCGTTGTTCTTTCTGGATTATATCGCGTGCGGCAAAGCGGAGCCGGCAAAAATAGAAGCGATTGTCAAGGGCATTGCCGATGGCTGCGAGCAGGCCGGCTGCGCGCTGATCGGCGGGGAAACAGCGGAAATGCCGGGCATGTACAGTGCGGAGGAATATGACCTGGCCGGCTTTACGGTCGGTGTGGCGGATAAAAAGAAGCTTGTAACCGGCGCGTCCATTCAGCCGGGCGACGTGCTGATCGGTCTGTCATCAAGCGGTCTTCACAGCAACGGCTACTCCCTGGTGCGCAAGGTGCTGCTGGAGGACGGCGGTCTGTCTTTGGACCAAACCTACGGCGCCTTGCAGACGACGCTTGGCGAGGAGCTGCTGAAGCCGACTAAAATCTATGTGAAGCCGGTGCTGAAGGCATTGAAGCAATTTGATGTAAAAGGCATGTCCCACATTACCGGCGGCGGTTTTATTGAAAATATTCCGCGTATGCTCCCAGAGGGCATCGGTGCTGAAATTGATTACGGCTCCTGGCCGATTCCGCCGATTTTCGACCTGCTGGAGGAAACGGGCAAGCTGGACCGCGCGGAGATGTTCAATGTTTTCAACATGGGCATTGGCCTCGTTCTGGCTGTAGATGAGCGGGAGCTTGTGGATGTCATCGAATGCCTTGAAGCAGAAGGGGAAAAGGCATATATCATCGGCCGTACAATCCGCGGCGAAGGCGTCTCCTTTGGGGGCGGCGCACTATGAGCCGGATTGCTGTATTTGCTTCCGGCGCAGGCTCCAATTTTCAGGCGATTGTCGATGCGGTGGAGAGCGGCACATTGGCTGCCGAGCTCTGCCTGCTCGTGTGCGACCAGCCGGGCGCAAAGGTCATTGAGCGCGCGCTGGCGCATGACATTCCTGTGTTTATTTTTTCCACCAAGGACTACCCGTCCAAGCAGGCATTTGAGGAAGAAATTCTGCGCCGCTTGCAGGAGCAGCAGGTGGAGTGGGTGTTTTTGGCCGGCTATATGCGCCTCATCGGCGAGACGCTGCTGGCTGCTTACAGCGGCCGCATCGTGAATCTGCACCCGTCTCTTTTGCCGAGCTTCCCGGGCAAGGATGCAATCGGGCAGGCTTTGGCTTTTGGCGTTAAGGTGACCGGTGTGACGGTCCACTACGTGGACGAAGGGATGGACACCGGAGCGATTATTGCACAGGAAGCGGTTGCGGTATGGGATAACGATTCCCGTGAGAGTTTGCAAAAGCGGATTCAGGCAGTAGAATATAGCTTGTATGTTCGAACTATCCAAAAATTATTGCAAATAGGGGCGAGAGTATAATGGCAGCAAAGCGTGCGCTTGTCAGCGTGTCTAACAAAGAAGGCATTGTGGAGTTTGTAAAAGGCTTAATCGAGCAAGGAGTAGAAGTCATTTCCACAGGCGGTACAAAAAAGCTACTGCAGGAAAATGGCCTGCAGGTCATTGGCATTTCTGAAGTGACTGGCTTTCCGGAGATTATGGATGGCCGTGTCAAAACACTGCATCCAAGCATCCACGGCGGCCTGCTGGCGGTGCGCGACAATGAAACACATATGGCACAAGCTGAAGAGCTTGGCATTCAGCCAATTGATTTTGTTGTGGTGAACCTGTATCCGTTCAAGGAAACGGTCTCCAAGCCGGATGTGACCTTCGCGGATGCGATTGAAAATATCGATATCGGCGGGCCGACCATGATTCGTTCTGCGGCAAAAAATCATGCATACGTAACAGTTGTGGTAGATCCTGCTGACTACGGCACCGTGCTGGCAGAGCTGCAGGAAAGCGGGGACGTATCACAGGAGCAAAAGCGCAGGCTGGCGGCAAAGGTATTCCGTCACACGGCAGCCTACGATGCACTGATCTCTGAGTACCTGACAAAGCAGGTGGGCGAGGAAAGCCCGGAAACCGTGACAGTTACATTCGAAAAGAAGCAGGATTTGCGCTACGGGGAAAACCCGCACCAAAAGGCAAGCTTCTACAAGAGCCCGTTCGCGGCAGCTTCTTCTATCGCATATGCACAGCAGCTGCACGGCAAAGAGCTCTCCTACAATAACATCAATGATGCAGATGCCGCTCTTGGTATCGTGAAGGAGTTCACAGAGCCTGCGGTTGTCGCAGTCAAGCATATGAATCCGTGCGGCGTGGGTGTGGGCGAAACGATCGGCGAAGCCTATGCGCGTGCATATGCAGCAGATCCGGTATCCATTTTCGGCGGCATTGTTGCGGCCAACCGCGAAATTGACAAGGCAACTGCGGAAAAGCTGCATGAGGTGTTCCTGGAAATCGTCATTGCTCCTTCCTTCACAGCGGAAGCACTGGAGGTGCTGCAAAGCAAGAAGAACCTGCGTCTGTTGACGGTGGACATTGAGAAAGCGGCGGCAGCCAGCAAGAAGCTGACATCTGTGCAGGGCGGTTTGCTTGTACAGGAGGAGGATGTGCTGTCTCTTGAGGATGCGAACGTGACCATCCCGACGAAGCGCCAGCCGACAGAGCAAGAGTGGGAAGACCTGAAGCTTGCCTGGAAGGTTGTGAAGCATGTGAAGTCCAACGCGATTGTATTGGCGAAGGACAACATGACAGTCGGCGTGGGGGCCGGACAGATGAACCGTGTTGGCGCGGCGAACATTGCCATTGCCCAAGCAGGCGAAAAAGCACAGGGTGCTGCGCTTGGCTCCGATGCGTTCTTCCCAATGGATGATACCGTAGAAGCAGCTGCAAAGGCCGGCGTAACAGCCATTATCCAGCCGGGCGGTTCCATCCGTGATGAGGATTCCATCAAGAAGGCTGACGAGTATGGCATCACAATGGTGTTCACTGGCGTACGCCACTTCAAACATTGATGGGAGGAACGACCATGAACGTATTAGTCATTGGCCGCGGCGGCCGTGAGCATGCCCTGGCCTGGAAGCTGGCGCAGTCTCCGCAGGTGGAGACGGTGTTTGCGGCACCGGGCAATGCCGGCATGAAGGATGTGGCGGAGCTGGTTGCCCTTGAGGAAACAGATTTCGCTGCCCTTATTGCTTTTGCGAAGGAAAACAATGTTGGCCTCACTGTGGTTGGCCCCGAGGTGCCGCTGACTGGCGGCGCTGTGGATGCGTTTGAAGCAGAAGGACTTCGTGTGTTCGGCCCGCGTGCGGAAGCAGCTGTCATTGAGGGCAGCAAAGCCTTCACGAAGGACCTGATGCAGAAATATAACATCCCGACAGCTGCCTACGGGACGTTTACCGACTATGAAGCAGCGGTCGCTTACATCCAACAGGCGGGCGCGCCGATTGTCATCAAGGCGGACGGCTTGGCGGCAGGCAAAGGCGTAACGGTAGCGATGACATTGGATGAGGCACTCGAGGCTGTAAAGGAAATGATGGTGGACGCCAAGTTTGGCGCGGCCAGCCAAAAGGTTGTCATTGAAGAATTCTTGGACGGCCAGGAATTTTCCCTGATGGCATTCGTGAACGGCACCAATGTGTATCCGATGGTGATTTCACAGGATCATAAGCGTGCATTCGATGGCGACCAAGGCCCGAATACAGGCGGTATGGGCGCGTACTCCCCGGTTCCGCAAATTCCGGAGAGTGCGGTGCAGACAGCGGTGGAGACGATTCTTCATCCGACTGCCCAAGCCATGATTGCGGAAGGCCGCACATTTACGGGAATTCTGTACGCCGGCTTAATTTTAACGGAACAGGGCCCAAAGGTCATTGAATTCAACGCCCGCTTCGGCGATCCGGAAACAGAGGTGGTCCTGCCGCGCCTGGAGAATGACCTTGTGCAGGTCATGCTGGATGTGCTGGACGGACATGATCCGCAGCTTCAGTGGTCAGAGGACGCAGTGGTCGGTATTGTATTTGCGGCGAAGGGCTATCCGGACAGCTATGAAAAGGGCTATGCGATTACAGGGCTGGATGCGGTATCTGAGAACGCGCTTGTCTTCCATGCAGGTACGGCGCTGCAGGGCGACACCTTCGTGACCAACGGCGGCCGCGTTTTGTTTGTGGCCAGCAAGGGTGCAAGCATCGCGGAAGCACAGGCCAACGCGTACAGAGAAGCAGCCCGCATCCATAGTGACGGTCTGTTTTATCGATCTGATATTGGCCACAAGGCAATTGTTGCGCCGGTGCAAGCATAATGGAGAGAGACTTCCTGCGGGGAGTCTTTTTTCTATTTGCTCAGCATGCTTCCTTGGTTCAGCATGAAAAAAGAAATACGGAATGAACCTTTGAGATTTGTTATAATGAGGAAAAAAAGGGGGATTTTATGTGGATTCCATTTTATATGAGACAGACAGGTTAAGATTAAGGCCGTTGTCGTACGGCGATGCGGAGCTTATAGAGATGTATGCCGGCGATTATGAGGTGGCCAAAACTACCTTAAATATCCCTTATCCTTATCCGAAAGGGAGCGCACTGGATTTCATCAAAGCAACAGTGGAATCCGATAAGAAAGGGAACAGCTTCTCTTTGGCCATCACGTTACAAAACGATCCGGCCATAATCGGGCTTATGGGCCTGTCCATCAGCCAAAAGCACAAAAGGGCAGAGCTTTCCTATTGGATTGGAAAGCCTTATTGGGGAATGGGCTACGGAACAGAAGCAGCCAAAATGGTGATGAAAATTGGCTTTGAGCAATTGGACTTGCATAAAATCTTTGCTGCCGCTTTTACAGACAACCCGGCCTCATGGAGAATCATGGAGAAGGTTGGAATGAGGGAAGAGGGTGTATTCCGGCAGCATGTTTTGAAGTGGGATACCTTTAAGGACCTTTCTTTTTACTCCATTTTAAAGAGTGAATATGGTGAGATTCACCAATAAGTTGCATTACATAGCTGGTGCCGGGAACTTCTGATGGAGGAGGTTCCTTTTTTTGTTGGAAAAGGAACGTGCGTTCTGTATAATAAAGGGAGATCCTGCCCAAGTTCGGACAGGATCTCTATGGTAAGCATCATGTGTTTGGAGAGAAAAAGCGTATGCAGGCATCTCAGACTGATTCCACTTCCGAATTCATTACAAGTTCGTACCCAGAACCTTTGCTAAATCTGCCTCCAGCTTTGCGTCAGAAGCATCGTAGTCCTTGCCTCCCTGATGAGAGGATTCATCCGGTTTGCTGTTGGACTTTTGGGCTTCTTGATGATTAGATTGTCCCTTTTTCGTGGAGCCCATGAGAGGTAAATTCATGTATTTCCCGAATTTCAGGGCTTCTGTAACTGGGCAGAAGCGGACAATCCCCTCGGCCACCTTCATCGCGCCCAATATAACAGACACCTTGGACATCACGCACCAAGGCTTGCGGACCAGCTTGGCAGAGGAAAAGCTGATCATGGTCAAGCCGACTGTGATGCGGATTAACGCATTTACAATTCCGATGTTTTGTTTGAATCTGAATGGAAACAAGAGAAGCAACCCCCTTCTGATGTGCTTTCCGGCAGCATGCACTGCCTCAGCCATTAGTGTTCCTCGCCAGACCCCCAAGATGCAAGCCAACATTTAGGACACAATAGGAGTATGTTGTACGACCATGCTTTTCTTTTGTTATAATGGAAGAATGCATGAGAAGGAAAGAGGTGTTTTCGTGTACGATATTACACAATGGAAACATGTGTTCAAGCTGGATCCGAATAAGGAAATCAGCGATTCCGATTTGGAATCGATTTGTGAATCAGGAACGGATGCGGTGATTGTCGGCGGCAGCGATGGTGTGACGCTCGATAATGTGCTGCAGCTGTTGATGGATATACGCCGTTATAATGTGCCGTGCGTGCTGGAGGTATCCTCCTTGGAATCCGTGACGCCGGGCTTTGATTTTTACTACATACCGTCTGTGCTGAACAGCCGGAATCCGGAATGGGTTACGGGCCTGCATCATCAGGCGCTGAAGGAATACGGCGACATTATGAACTGGGATGAAATTTTTATGGAAGGCTACTGCGTGCTGAATCCGGAAGCAAAGGTTGCCGAATTGGCAGAGGCCAATTGCGACCTGGATGAGGAGGATGTTGTGGCGTATGCCCGCCTGGCGGACAGGCTGCTGAAGCTCCCGATTTTTTATCTCGAATACAGCGGCACCTACGGCGATCCGCAGCTGGTGAAGCGGGTGAAGGGTGAGCTGACACATGCGAAGCTGTATTATGGCGGCGGCATTATGGCGGCAGCGCAGGCCAAGGAAATGGCACAGTTTGCCGATACGGTTGTAGTCGGCAACTTGATTTATACAAACGTGCGCGAGGCATTGCGCACCGTACAAGCTGTAAAAGGGGAGGAGTAAGCATGAATGCAGCAGAACAATTGCTGGTCGGGCTGAACCCGGAGCAGCAAAGAGCCGTGAAGGCGACAGACGGGCCGCTTCTGATTATGGCCGGGGCCGGCAGCGGCAAGACCCGCGTGCTGACACACCGGATTGCCTATCTCATGGCAGAGAAGGAAGTGGCGCCATGGACCATTTTGGCAATTACATTTACGAATAAGGCAGCCCGCGAGATGCGGGAGCGGATTGACCGGCTGGTCGGCCCGGAGGCGAACGATATTTGGATTTCCACGTTCCACTCCATGTGCGTGCGTATTTTGCGCCGCGACATTGACCGCATGGGCATCAACCGCAACTTCAGTATTCTGGACGACAGCGACCAGCTGACCGTTATTAAAAATATCCTGAAGGAGCGCAACGTCGACACGAAAAAATTCGATCCGCGCGCGCTTCTTGGCACCATCAGCAGCGCCAAGAACGAGCTGGTGACACCGGAGGAATTCCGCAAGCAGACCGCTGCGGGCGATCCGTATATGTCCCTGGCAGTGGATGTGTATGAGGATTACCAGAAGCGCCTGCTGAAGAACCACAGCCTGGATTTTGATGATTTGATCATGACCACGATCCGCCTGTTTGAGCGTGTGCCGGAAGTGCTGGAGTTCTATCAGCGGAAATTCCAGTATATACACGTGGATGAGTATCAGGACAGTGCGACACGTTCCTAACTGAAAAGGTTAGGCACTGACAAAATTGTCAGGAGAACTAAGCTTCCAATGAGTCGAATGAGGGAGTAACGCCCCGAAAGGCTCGCCTAATACTCCGAATAGCGTCCGGCATAGCAAGGTGCCGGGGGTTATAAGCTCGGTGAAGACGGCTGAAGGCCATCCTAACGTAAAGTCGAGGAAAGCGCCCTGGAGGCAGGGTGTGTGGCTGATAGGCCGGGGTCTATAAGATGCCTATGGCGAGGAAATGGATCATACAACGATTCATGGACAAAGTTCCGGATGTACGGCTCTAGAGGTATAGCTATTCGAAAGGATAGTCCTCCATTGTGAGGGTTAGTGAGGCAGAGTAAGATTTGTCTTTATGAAATGCCTTATGGTGTTACAGGCACCATCCAGCTAACAGGGCTAGAGGAACCGCCTAAGGGTATGTATGAACAGATAGGAGGCTTGGAACGTGGTAAGCCGGCAGCGTGGAGGACTTGCATCCGACGAAGCGTTGAGGAGGAAAGCGAATACTCGTATAACTCTTCTTCATGCCGGTGAAGGTGGTGGCACAGTACCGATGAAATGGTGATAACAAGCCATGGAGGGATAGCCACCAGTCAATTCTTAGAAGACGATATGATTACGCACAAATATCAGGTTCGAGTATGACTAAGAGAAGTGAAAGCTGAAGTTCATAAACGAAGACGTTTATGAATGAGGTGAGTAATTGACTGATACCATAGCGCCAAGAACGACCTTCGAAAGCGTATTGGAAATTGTGTAATTGATTATATATCGAGTTAAGAATTGATGGGGCGCCGTATGCGGGGAAACTCGCACGTACGGTGCTAAGCGGGGGAAAAGACGGAGATCGCTTCAAACTCTTACCTATCGCAACCGAACAGAGCGCAATATATACTGGTCAAAATGCTGGCCGCCCGCTTTAAGAATCTGTGCGTCGTCGGCGACTCCGACCAGTCCATCTACCGCTGGCGCGGCGCCGACATCTCCAACATCCTGTCCTTTGAAAAAGACTATCCGAACGCGACCGTCATCTTCCTGGAGCAAAACTACCGCTCCACGAAGAGCATCCTGGATGCGGCCAACGCGGTCATTGAGCGCAACATGAACCGCAAGCCGAAGAAGCTGTGGACCGAGAACCCGTCCGGGCAGAAGCTGTCCTACTTCCGCGCCGCCTCCGAAAAGGACGAGGGCTATTTTGTTGCGAAGAAAATCATGGAGGACGTGCGTGAGGGAAAACGCACGTACAAGGACTTTGCCATCCTCTACCGGACGAATGCCATGTCCCGCGTGATGGAGGAAATGTTCTTAAAATCCAACATTCCGTATAAAATCGTCGGCGGCACGAAGTTCTACGACCGCAAGGAAATCAAGGATATCCTTGCGTACCTGCGCCTCATCGCCAATCCGGATGATGAGATCAGCTTTGCCCGCATCATCAATGTGCCAAAGCGCGGCATCGGGGCTTCGACAGTTGATAAAATCCTGAACTTCGGCGCGCAGCATAATATGCCGCTCACTGAGGTGCTCGAGAACATCGACCTTGTCGGCGTCAGCGCCCGTTTCTCCAACGTCATCCGCGAGTTCCACAAGCAGATGAAGGGCTGGGAGCAGATGCAGGAATACCTGTCCGTGACAGAGCTGGTGGAAGAAGTGCTGGAGAAGAGCGGCTACCGGGAAGCTCTCAAGAATGAGCGTTCGCTGGAAGCAGAGGGCCGCTTGGACAACCTGGACGAATTCCTGTCTGTGACGCAAAATTTTGAGGAGCAAAGCGAAGATAAGAGCCTCATTGCCTTCTTGACGGACCTGGCGCTTGTCGCTGATATTGATAAGGTGGACGAGGAACCGGGCAGCAGCAGCGAAGTCATCATGATGACGATGCACGCTGCCAAGGGCCTCGAGTTCCCGGTTGTCTTCATCCTGGGCATGGAGGAGGGCATCTTCCCGCATCTGCGTTCCCTGATGGATGAGACAGAGATGGAGGAGGAGCGCCGCCTCGCGTATGTAGGGATTACCCGTGCTGAGGAAGAGCTGTATTTGACAAACGCCCAAATGCGCACACTATTCGGAAGAACCAACGTGAATCCGGAATCGCGCTTCCTGCACGAAATTCCGGCAGAGCTGCTGGAGCCGCTGCATCATGTGCCAAAGCCGCGCCCGACAGTGGTGAAGCCGGCCGCCTCGGCACCGGCAAGGTCTGTCTATCGTCCTGTCCTGCAGGCAACAGGCGGCAGCGATGTCGGCTGGAAGGCCGGCGATAAGGCATCCCATAACAAATGGGGCGTCGGTACAGTGGTGAGCGTGAAGGGCGAGGGCGACAAAATGGAGCTGGACATCGCATTCCCGAGTCCAATCGGCATCCGCCGCCTGTTGGCGAAGTTTGCGCCGATTACCAAGGTGTAAGGAGATGAGATGATGAGTGATGTGCAGGCAAGGATTGAAGAGCTGCGGGACATTTTGAACCGTTTGAATTATGAATATTATGTGCTGGACCAGCCAAGTGTGTCCGATGCGGAATATGACCGCTATATGCAGGAGCTGCTGCAGCTTGAGGGAGAGCATCCGGAATATATGACGGAGGACTCTCCGACTGTCCGCATCGGTGGCCGGGCGCTTGATGTGTTTGAGAAGGTCACCCACAAGTCACCGATGCTGAGCCTTGGCAATGCTTTTAACGAAGGCGATCTGCGCGACTTTGACCGCAAGGTGCGCCAGGCAGCCGGAGAGGAATCGGTCTCCTATGTGTGCGAGCTGAAGATTGACGGTCTTGCGGTTTCGCTTCATTATGAGAAGGGTCGCTTCCTGCAAGGGGCAACACGCGGAGACGGGGTAACGGGGGAGGATATTACCCAGAACCTGAAGACCATTAAAGCCATTCCGCTGCGCCTCAAGGAAGAGGTCACCCTGGAAGCCAGAGGCGAGGCTTATATGCCGAAAAAATCGCTGGAAAAGCTGAATGAAGAACGGGAGAAGAAAGGCGAGATGCTGTTTGCCAACCCGCGCAATGCGGCGGCAGGCTCACTGCGCCAGCTGGATCCGAAAATCGCGGCGCAGCGCAATCTGTCCTTTTTCGTATACGGCCTGGCGGATTTGCAGGAGCGGACGATTGCTTCCCACAGCAAAGCGCTCGACTTCCTGGACGAGCTTGGCTTCAAAACAAATACGCACCGCCGCATCTGTCAAAGCATTGAGGACGTGCTGGCGTTTGTGCAGGAGTGGCAGGAAAAGCGCCCGTCCCTGGATTATGAAATTGACGGCATTGTCATTAAGGTGGATGACTATGAGCTGCAGGAGCAGCTTGGCACCACCGCCAAAAGCCCCCGCTGGGCCATTGCGTACAAGTTCCCGGCAGAAGAGGTTGTGACAAGGCTTGTTGATATTGAGCTGAATGTCGGCCGTACCGGGGCTGTTACCCCGACTGCCATCCTGGAGCCGGTCCGTGTGGCGGGAACCGTTGTCCGTCGTGCGTCTCTTCATAATGAGGATTTAATTCGTGAGAAGGACATTCGGATTGGCGATTATGTGATTTTAAAAAAGGCCGGGGATATCATTCCGGAGGTGGTGGCATCTCTGCCGGAGCGCCGTACAGGCGAAGAGCAGGAGTTCCGGATGCCGGAGCATTGTCCGGAGTGCGGCGATGAGCTGGTGCGGATTGAGGGGGAAGTAGCGCTCCGCTGCGTGAACCCGGTTTGCCCGGCGCAAATCCGCGAGGGGCTCATCCACTTTGTGTCCCGTGATGCCATGAACATTGAAGGCTTGGGCGAGCGGGTGATCACGCAGCTGTTTGAAGCAGAGCTGATCCGCACAGTGGCTGACATGTATAGGCTGACGAAGGAGCAGCTGTTGGCGTTGGATCGGTTCGGAGAAAAGTCGGCCTCCAATCTCATCAGCTCCATTGGGGCATCGAAGGAGAATTCCTTGGAGAAGCTGTTGTTCGGGCTTGGCATCCGCCACGTGGGCGCCAAGGCGGCCAAAACGCTGGCCCAGCATTTTGAAACCATGGATGCTTTGCGCACAGCAGGCGAAGAAGAGCTGACAGCCATCAATGAGATTGGCGGCAAAATGGCCGAGTCCATTGTGGCCTATTTTGCCAATGAGCATGTGCAAGAGCTGCTGGCGCAGCTGCAGGAGTATGGTGTGAATATGACGTATAAGGGACTGAAGCTCTCTGACATTGCCGGAGCCGATTCCTATTTCGCCGGCAAGACGGTGGTGCTGACCGGCAAGCTTGAGCAGATGGGCCGCAGTGAAGCAAAGAAGCGGATTGAAGAGCTCGGCGGAAAAGTGGCCGGCAGCGTGAGCAAGAGCACCCACTTGGTCATTGCAGGTGAGGCGGCCGGCTCGAAGCTGGATGCAGCAAGAAAGCATGAGATTGAAATTTGGGATGAGGCAAGGCTGCTGCAGGAGCTATCAAAATAAGAGGTGCGGTTGGAATATGAAAAAGCTGGTTGTACTGATGATGAGTCTCGGATTGCTGCTGTCCGGCTGCGGTCCGAGCTTTCAAAAGAACGAAAAGGTTGTTGAGACTGCAAATAAGTCAAAAGAGAGTGCAATCATCCCGAAATACTCCATTTCGGATGACTATTACAAGACGATTGTGCCGTTCAAGTCAGGTGCGGCAAGGGGGCTTGTGGTGCAGGGCTTGAACAGCCGCCTGGACATCGATGAGTTCGAGACAGGCCTCATGCGCATCGCCAAGGGCACCTTCAGCACAAAGGATTATATTTTTCAAGAAGGACAGTATCTGGACAAAGCCACCATCCAAGGGCTGCTGGCACGCAAAAATCCGGATGGCTCCGGCAAGGGCCTGAATCCGGCGCTGCCGGCAACGGGCACGCTGGAGCAGAAGAATGCGGCTCAGCCGATTTACCTTGCCAGCATTCTGGAGCATAACTATGTAGTGAAAAAGAGCGACAATACAGCAGATCTGCAGGGGATTGTCATCGGCCTGGCGATGAACTCAGTCCATTACTTCAATCAGGAGCAGGGCTATCCGCGCGAGTATGAGATACCGGAAGCAGATACCTTGCGTGAGGGCAAGCGGATGGCCCAAGAGGTTGTCAATACCATTCGGAAGAAGGATGGGGCAAAGAATGTGCCCATCATTGTGGCCATCTACCGCCAGCAGCCGATGTCCAAGCTTGTGCCGGGCAATTTCCTGACATACGCACAGGTGGATAAGGGCGAGAGCCAAATCGGCGACTGGAAGAAGCTCGATGAAAAGTACTATCTGTTCCCTTCTGAAGAAGCAAAGGATTATCGGGAGGACGCCCAGCGGGTTACGAATTTCCGGACAGCGCTGGCCAAGTATTTTGAGAACGACTTCACCGCTGTGGTTGGGCAAGGCTTCTACAAGGATGGCCAGCTGCAGGATTTAAAGATTAACATCCCGGTCCAGTTCAATGGGAAGGCCGAAATTATCGGGTTCACGCAATATGTGACCGGCCTGGTGGTGGAGCATTTTCCGAACTATGTCAGAGTGGAAGTGAACATCTATTCCCTCAATCATCCGGAGGCTGTCATTATCCGGGAAGTAAATCAGGACAATCCGTTTGTCCATATTTTCAATTAGAGCGGAGCTGCCAAGGCAGCTCTTTTTCTGTTTCAGAGGCGGAAAAATTTATTATGCATACCACCTGTATAAAGAGTCTCTATCCTTCCGAATAGACGCGGACTGATATCGTTATCAGCCAAATGCTATTGCAAGAAAATCCAATTTGCTTCCATCCCCAGCCAGGCAGCTGTTTGAAGCAGACGAAATGATAGTTTAGAATGGAAGAGTATGGAATGAATGCTCTTTCAAAACAGGGAGGCTGAGGGGTATGACAGTAGCTTACAAGCATGAACCATTTACTGACTTTACAGTAGAGGTGGACAAATTGGCTTTTGAGGCAGGCCTGAAAAAGGTAGAATCCTATCTGGGACAAGAGTACCCGCTGATTATCGGCGGAGAGCGCATCACAACGGATGACAAGATCATCTCCATCAATCCTGCGAATAAGGCAGAGGTGATTGGCCGCGTATCGAAGGCGAATCGTGATTTAGCCGAGAAAGCCATGCAAGTGGCAGATGCAACCTTCCAAACCTGGAGAAAATCCAAGCCTGAGATGCGTGCAGATATCTTGTTCCGCGCTGCAGCAATTGTGCGCCGCAGAAAGCATGAATTTTCCGCTATTCTTGTCAAAGAGGCAGGCAAGCCGTGGAAGGAAGCGGATGCAGATACGGCAGAGGCCATTGATTTCATGGAATACTATGGCCGCCAGATGCTGAAGCTGAAGGACGGCATGCCGGTTGAGAGCCGGGCCATTGAATATAACCGCTTCAGCTATATTCCGCTCGGTGTGGGTGTTATTATTTCCCCTTGGAACTTCCCGTTTGCCATCATGGCAGGTATGACAACAGCGGCAGTTGTTTCCGGCAACACCGTATTGCTGAAGCCGGCAAGCACAACCCCTGTGATTGCGGCAAAGTTCATAGAGGTGCTGGAGGAGGCGGGTCTGCCGGCCGGTGTTGTGAACTACATACCAGGCAGCGGCGCCGAGGTGGGCGACTATCTCGTAGACCATCCGCGTACACGCTTTATCAGCTTTACGGGCTCCAAGGAAGTCGGAATCCGCATCAATGAGCGTGCGGCGAAGGTGAACCCGGGCCAGATTTGGCTGAAGCGCGTCATCGCGGAAATGGGCGGCAAGGATACGATTGTAGTAGATCGAGAGGCTGACCTGGAGCTGGCGGCGCAGTCCATTGTTGCATCCGCATTCGGCTTCTCCGGCCAAAAGTGCTCTGCGTGTTCCCGTGCCGTCATTGTGGGGGATGTGTACGACCAAGTTTTGGCGCGTGCTGTGGAGCTGACCAAGAGCCTGCCTGTCGGCAGCCCGGAAGAGCAAGGCACATACACGGGCCCTGTCATTGACCAGAGCGCATTCAACAAGATTATGGAGTATGTGGAGATCGGCAAGCAGGAGGGCAGGCTGATGGCAGGCGGCGAAGGAGATGATGCCAAGGGCTACTTCATCCAGCCGACGATTTTCGCGGATGTGGCTGAGGATGCCCGCCTGATGCAGGAAGAAATCTTCGGGCCGGTTGTCGCCTTCTGTAAGGCGCGCAATTTCGATCATGCCATTGACATCGCCAATAACACAGAGTATGGCTTGACCGGTGCGGTAATCACCAATAACCGTGCCCACATCGAGAAAGCCCGCGAAGACTTCCATGTCGGCAATCTGTACTTCAACCGCGGCTGCACAGGCGCCATCGTCGGGTATCAGCCGTTTGGCGGCTTTAACATGTCCGGTACGGACTCCAAAGCCGGCGGGCCTGACTATTTGCTGCTGCATATGCAGGCGAAGACAACATCGGAAACGCTGTAAGCTAAATAGGGATGATGCAGAGGCTGCGGCCTCTGATATCATCCCTATTTTTCTGTCTATACTAGATGTTGTGTATAAAAATACTTCAGACAGTATCAACACTTGTTGCCTGTTTTGCGAAAATTTTGGTATCATCAGTATTATTGCCAACAGAACGAAATTACGGAGGTGGCTTTTATGTCGCGGATTTCTGTCGACACAGTCAAGCACGTGGCCCATTTGGCGCGTCTGGCGATTACCGAGCAGGAAGCAGAGAAATTTGCCAAGCAGTTGGATGCGATTCTTACTTTTGCGGAGCAGCTGAATGAGCTGGATACAGAGAATGTGAAACCGATGTCACATGTGCTGGAGCTGAAAAATGTGATGCGTGAGGACGTGGCTGATAAGGGGCTGCCGATTGAAGATGTGTTGAAAAATGCTCCGGACCATAAGGACGGCCAAATCCGCGTGCCGGCTATTCTAGAGTAGAGGAGGGGAAAGAATGTCACTATTAGAGCAATCCATTAAGCAATTACATAAACAGCTTCATCAAAAGGAAATCAGTGTGACAGATTTGGTTGATGCATCCTACAAGCGCATCAGTGAGGTGGAGGACAAGGTGCAGGCCTTCCTGGCCCTGAATGAGGAGCAGGCGCGCCAGCAGGCACGCCTGCTGGATGAGAAGCTTGGCAATGTGGACGAGTACGGCCTTCTGTTCGGGCTGCCGATCGGCGTGAAGGATAACATCGTGACCAAGGGCTTGCGGACAACGGCAGGCAGCAAGATTCTTGCAAACTTTGACCCGATTTATGATGCGACTGTGGTGCAAAAGCTCCAGCAGGCAGAATCCATTACAATCGGCAAGCTGAATATGGACGAGTTCGCCATGGGCTCCTCCAATGAAAACTCCGGCTTCCAGGCTACAAGAAACCCATGGAATCTGGAATATGTACCGGGCGGCTCCAGCGGCGGCTCTGCAGCTTCTGTGGCTGCAGGAGAGGTGCTGTTCTCCCTCGGTTCTGATACGGGCGGCTCCATCCGGCAGCCGGCAGCCTATTGCGGCGTGGTCGGCCTGAAGCCGACGTACGGAAGAGTATCCCGTTACGGGCTGATTGCATTTGCGTCCTCTTTGGACCAAATTGGCCCGATTACACGCAGTGTAGAAGATAATGCCTATCTGCTGCAGGCCATTTCCGGCTGGGATCGCATGGACTCCACGTCTCCAAACGTAGAAGTGCCGGATTACCTTTCAGCGTTAACAGGAGACATTCAAGGCCTGCGTATTGCCGTGCCGAAGGAATATCTCGGAGAAGGTGTCAGCGAAGAGGTGCGCCAATCTGTTCTGGCTGCGCTGAAGGTGTTGGAAGGCCTCGGGGCAACGTGGGATGAGGTATCCCTGCCGCACTCCAAGTACGCGCTGGCAGCCTATTATCTCTTGTCCTCTTCAGAAGCATCCGCCAACCTGGCCCGTTTTGACGGTGTGCGTTACGGCGTGCGCTCCGACAATGCATCCAGCCTGATTGAGATGTACAAGCAGACGCGCAGCGAAGGCTTCGGGGACGAGGTAAAACGCCGCATCATGCTCGGCACATTTGCGTTAAGCTCCGGCTACTATGATGCGTACTATAAAAAGGCGCAGCAGGTGCGGACGCTGATCAAGCAAGACTTTGAAAATATTTTTGCAAGCTATGATGTCATCGTGGGCCCGACCGCACCGACAACTGCCTTCAAGCTGGGCGAGAAGGTTGCTGACCCGCTTACGATGTATGTGAATGATATTCTGACGATTCCAATTAACCTGGCAGGCGTTCCGGCCATTTCTGTACCATGCGGCTTCGGAGCGAACGGCATGCCGCTTGGCCTGCAGATCATCGGCAAGCATTTTGATGAAGCGAACGTATACCGCACCGCTCATGCATTTGAGCAGGCAACAACCTATCATAAGGAAAAACCGGCGCTGTAAGGGAGGGAAACGGCATGCAATTTGAAACAGTAATTGGTCTGGAAGTGCACGTTGAGCTGAAGACAAATTCCAAAATTTTTTCCGCAAGCCCGAATGAGTTCGGGGCGGCACCAAACACAAATACAAGTGTCATCGAGCTGGGATATCCCGGTGTTCTTCCGGTTTTGAACAAACAGGCAGTCGAGTTCGCCATGAAGGCGGCTATGGCCTTAAACTGCGAAGTCGCAACAGAGACGAAGTTTGACAGGAAGAACTATTTCTACCCCGATAACCCGAAGGCATACCAAATTTCCCAGTACGACCAGCCAATTGGCGAGAACGGCTGGATTGAAATTGAAGTGGGCGGCGTCAAGAAGCGCATCGGCATTACCCGCCTTCACCTGGAGGAGGATGCCGGCAAGCTGACGCATACCGGCGACGGCTTCTCGCTCGTTGACTTCAACCGCCAGGGCACACCTCTGGTGGAAATCGTGTCCGAGCCGGATATCCGCACGCCGGAAGAGGCATATGCCTATTTGGAAAAGCTGAAGTCCATCATTCAGTATACAGGGGTGTCTGACTGCAAGATGGAGGAGGGCTCGCTGCGCTGTGACGCCAACATCTCTCTCCGTCCTGTCGGCCAAGAGGAATTTGGGACGAAAACCGAGCTGAAGAACCTCAACTCCTTCGCCTTTGTAAAAAATGGCTTGGAGCATGAGGAGGAGCGCCAAGCAGAGATTCTGCGCGCCGGCGGTGAAATCCGCCAGGAAACACGCCGCTATGACGAGGCGACGAAGACAACGCTTCTTATGCGCGTGAAGGAAGGGTCTGAGGATTACCGCTACTTCCCGGAGCCGGATTTGGTGGAGCTGTACATTGATGAGGAGTGGAAGGCCCGCGTGCGCGCGGAGATTCCAGAACTGCCGGATGCGCGCAAGAAGCGTTATGTGGAGGAATGGGGGTTGCCTGCTTATGACGCAGGTGTGCTGACTGCTTCCCGTGAAATGGCTGACTTCTTTGAGGCAACGGTGGCAGACGGGGCAGACGCCAAGCAGGCGTCCAACTGGATTATGGGCGAAATGTCGGCTTACATGAACAAGAATAACCAGGAGCTGGCAGAGCTGCCGCTGACCTCAGCCAGCCTGGCAGGCATGATTCAGCTCATTGAAAACGGCACAATCTCCTCCAAGATTGCCAAGCAGGTCTTTGCGGAGCTGATTGAAAACGGCGGCGATCCGGAGACCATTATTAAGGAAAAGGGCCTTGTGCAAATTTCGGATGAAGGCGCCCTGCTGCAGGCCATCACCGAAGCGCTGGACAAGTTCCCGCAATCGATTGAGGACTATAAGAGCGGCAAGGCGAAAGCCGTGGGCTTCTTTGTCGGTCAGGTCATGAAGGCGACAAAGGGACAGGCAAACCCGCAGCTGGTGAACAAGCTGCTGCTGGAGGAGCTGCAGAAGCGTTAAGGATGGGAGCTGGTCTTTTGACCGGCTCTTTCTTATAGGGTCAGGGAATATATGGTTAATGCCATTAAGAAAGTTGCAAAATGAGACTGTTAGTGATAAATCTAGAGGTAGGACATTTTTACATGGGAAACAAAATGAAATTAGGATGATGGAGACATGAAACGAGCAAGAATTATTTATAACCCTACTTCAGGCCGGGAGCTGTTCAAGAAGAATCTGCCTGAGGTTTTGCAAAAGCTGGAGCGGGCAGGCTATGAGACATCTTGTCATGCAACGACAGGAGCCGGAGACGCCACTGCGGCGGCCAGGCTGGCGGTGGAACGCAAGTTTGACGTTGTCATTGCGGCAGGCGGCGACGGGACGCTGAATGAGGTTGTCAACGGTCTTGTCGGGCATGAGCACCGTCCGAAGTTTGGCATTATCCCTGTAGGAACCACAAATGACTTTGCCAGAGCCATCGGCGTTCCGCGCTCCATTGAAGAAGCGGCTGATATTATCTGTGCCGGCCATTCTGTGCCGCTGGATATTGGACGGGCCAATGATAAGTACTTTATTAACATTGCCGGCGGAGGCCGCATTACAGAGCTTACCTTTGAGGTGCCGAGCAAGCTGAAGACAGTGCTGGGCCAACTGGCCTATTATTTGAAAGGCATTGAAATGCTGCCGTCCTTGAATCCGACGTACGTGGAGATTGAGTATGACGGCAAGGAGCTGAAGGAAGAAATCACTCTGTTCCTCATCACAAACACAACTTCAGTCGGCGGCTTTGAAAAGGTGGCGCCATACGCCTCCATCAATGACGGGCTGTTCGATTTGCTCGTTCTCAAAAAGGGATCCATTGCTGATTTGATTAAGGCGGCTTCACAGGCGCTGCGCGGTGAGCATATCAACAATCCGCAGATCCTGTATACGCAGGCAAACCGGATTAAGGTGCGGACAACCGAGAAGCTGATGATTAACATGGACGGCGAATACGGCGGCGATGCGCCGATGGAATTCGAGAATATGTACCATCATTTGGAGCTCTTTGTTCCGGAAGCATATCGGGAAGAGGAAGGACAGTTTATCTAAGCTGTCCTTTTTTCTTTGTACCCCTTATCATGGAAGAGAATGTAAAGTTTTGGGGGGACTAAGATGGGAAGTAAATTGGTATTGGTGGAAGGAATAGCGGGTTCGGGAAAGTCAACGAATGCCCGGCTGCAGGATGTTGCCATTGACCTTATATTCGATGGAATGGGCAAGATTCAGATTGCCGGCATGCCGCTCTGCTTTGAGACCTGGGCGAGGCCGGGAGCTGTGTTCGCAAGAGAAGCTGTCTCCGATTAAGGGAGCAGCTTTTCTTGTACAAGATGAGCAAACTGCTCAATCGTCGTATCATTCTGGATGCGGACACGCTGCATCAGCAGCATTTCATTCGGTTTGCCTGCCTGGATGAACTGCCCCGGCTTGGTGGTCACGGCAAACTGATAGTACTTGCTGGCCTCAGCAATAACCTGTTCATTATAATGGCCAAATGGATAAGCGATGGAGATAACCGGTTTTCCGGTGATGGCTTCGAGCTGCTTCTTGGCCTCTCCCAGCTCCACATCATAGCTTTTGATTTGCGGCAAATCCGCGTGGGAAATGGTATGGGATTGAACCGAGAAAATACCGGAATCAATCATCTCTTTCACATCCTGCTTCGACAGCCATTCGTCGCTCGTGCCCAGTACATTGACGATGGCATATTCGGTTGCTGTCGGCTGGAACTTTTCATCCTTCAGCTTCTGCAGGATACGAAACGCATTCATATTATTTTTCATGCCATCGTCAAAGGTGACGAAAATTGGCTTGTTGACCTTGGCGACATCCTTCCACCGTTCAAATGTCAGCAGCGTGTAGCCGTTGTCTTTCAAATACTGCATTTGTGCTTCAAAGCTTGCCGGTGGTACAAACAGCCCCTTCAGTCCCTTTCCTTTGTACTCATCTACAGCATGATACATCAAAATCGGCACGTGAGGCTGAAAGACAACGGAGGAAGCCGCAATCGGCTTGGCCGTGCCCTCCTTGTACACTTCAATCTGATATTCGCCGCGCTTGGAGCCAAACTGCTGCAGCGACAGGGTAACAGGAAACCCGGCTTTGGCATCCTGTGAAGCAATCACCTGCTTGGAGGCTTGTCCGTCTGCGGTGCGCCAAATGTGGTATTGGACACTTGTTGTTTGATCAGGCGCTTTGCTGAGAGTCAGGGTGGTGCGTGTTGCTTCTGGCGCGGTCGGCGCGGCACTCAGAACAGCTTGCGGCCCGGCCTGCTGGACAGGGGCAGCCACCTGCTGCGCGGCAGAAGGCTTGGCCTTTGCTTCCGGCAGGCAGCCTGCCAGCAGCAGGGAGGATAGTACAGGTAAAGCTATGTATCTCTTCATATAACAACCTCTCAAACTACAATGTTTACAAATAGAATAGCATTGTCTCATTTGGAAGAGAAGATACAATTTTGCCGCCGGATGCAAATTGGCGGTATAATGTCTGAATATGGTACAATGTATCGCAGTGTGAATTCCAAAAAAGGCAGGGTCAGTATGAGTACAAAAGCAGCACCTCCCGTTGAAAAGAACGAATATATAGATGTGGTATTTGAAGATTTGACGCATGAAGGCGCCGGCGTGGCCAAGGTGAACGGCTATCCGATTTTTGTGCCGCAGGCGCTCCCGGATGAGCGGGCCAAGATTAAGGTCATTAAGGTGAAAAAGAATTTCGCGTTCGGCAAGCTGATGGAACTGTATGAGACAAGTCCGTACCGGCAGGAGGCGCCGTGCCTGGTATACAAGCAATGCGGCGGCTGCCAGCTGCAGCACCTTTCCTATGAAGGGCAGCTGAAGGCAAAGGAAAAGCAAGTGCGTGACGTCATGCAGCGCATCGGCAATTTGCCGGATGTGCCGGTGCACCCGGTTCTGGGTATGGAAAATCCGTGGCTGTACCGCAATAAGGCCCAGGTGCCAATTGGCGAGCATGAGGGCGGCTTGATTGGCGGGTTCTACCGCCAGGGCACGCATGAAATTGTCGATATGAAGTCCTGCCTGATCCAGGCGGAAGAAAATGACGTACTGATTCAGCGTGTAAAAGAAATCTGCAGCAAGCATGGTGTGTCAGCTTACAGGGAAGAGCAGCACAAGGGAACACTCCGCCATGTGATGGCCCGCTATGGTTTGGTAACAGGCGAGATTATGCTGGTGTTCATCACCCGTACGGCAGAGCTCCCGCAAAAAGCAGCGATTATAGAAGAAATTACTGCCGCCTTCCCGCAGGTGAAATCCATTGTGCAGAACGTGAACGAAAAGCGCACAAATGTGATTTTTGGCGACAAAACAAAGGTGCTGTGGGGATCAGAATACATCTACGATTATATTGGCGGCATCAAGTTTGCAATCTCCGCCCGCTCCTTCTATCAGGTGAACCCAGTGCAGACGAAGGTGCTGTACGACAAAACGCTGGAGTATGCACAGCTGTCCGGAAACGAAGCAGTCATTGATGCATACTGCGGCATCGGCACGATTTCGTTGTTCCTGGCCCAGAAGGCGAAGCATGTGTATGGCGTGGAAATTGTGCCGGAAGCGATTGAGGATGCGAAGCGCAATGCTGCCTTAAACGGTATCGAGAATGCGGAATTTGCGGTTGGGGAAGCGGAGAAGGTCATCCCGGCCTGGTATAAGCAGGGCATTCAGGCAGACGTCATCGTGGTGGACCCGCCGCGCAAGGGCTGTGACGAGGCGCTGCTGGAAACCATTGCGGCCATGAAGCCAAAGCGCGTGGTGTATGTTTCCTGCGGCCCGGCAACACTGGCACGCGACCTTCGCTACTTGGAGGACCATGGCTTCCGCACAGTGGAGGTGCAGCCGGTGGACATGTTCCCTCAAACGATGCATGTGGAATGTGTAGCATGGCTGGAGCGAAAAGAAGCATAGTCGGCCTGCATCTTATGCTAATGGTTTGTGTAAAATGAAGAAATGCGCAGGAGCAAGCAACACATCCCTCCTGCAGTTTTATATCGTGAGACGGCACCTGAGGGTGGGGCCGTCTTTTTTGTGCGCTCTACCAGGCTTGCAAATTATATTTTTCCAACAATTACATCTTGATGTATACATTGGGCGATATGGTAAAGTAGTCTAGAGTGAAATGTAAGATAATTATATAAAGTCGAATAAATTTGTCTTCTCATCAGTATAATTTTGGGAGAGATAAAAGGATTCGGCAAAAGGAGAGAAACGACATGGAGAAACCAAACTATTATGATGGAAGCGGCAAACTGCCTGAAACTATGCTTGCGGCTCTTGCCAACGCAAGCAAGACAGAAGTAAAGGAATGGCCGGCTGCTCCCAGCATTCAAAACCCTGAGCAAAAGCCAAATTATTACGACGGCAGCGGCACAATCCTGTACAAGTAATCATACATAAGTTTGTTTGTGTTACAAGCGCAATCTATATCTTTTTATGAATATGATTAATTTATAGGGATCTTTTGATTTAAAATGAGAGAGGCTTCGGATATCCTTGAATGTCCGAGGGCTCTCTTTGTTTTTGTCTCTTAAAAGTGGGAACGCATCCTTCTTCTTCAAAGGGCATAGTGATTTGTGCAAGATATTTCCTCTCTTTTTAAATTAATTAAATTAACTAACTATGTTATGATAGAGGATATAAATAGACGATATACGGAGGATTGTTATGCAGCGCGGTACATTTCAATTAATGAAATCGGTGAACAAATCCATTATTTTAAATAAAATACGCACGTCTGAGCCGATATCCAGGGCCCAAATTGCCAAGGAGACGAGTTTGACGCCGCCGACAGTCAGCAGCATTGTGAAGGAGCTGATTGACCAAGGGCTGGTAAGAGAAAGCGCGCTCGGCCAGTCAAGCGGCGGGCGAAAGCCGACTATGCTGCATATCAATACCGATGCGTATTACGTGATTGGCATTGATGCCGGCCCGGAAAAGGTGGAGTGCGTACTGACGGACTTGACGGGGAAAATTGTATATCGCACCTCCAGCAGGCTGGCTCAGCCTGTAGCAAAGGAAGCGTTTCTTGCCGCATTGAAAGAAATTATTTATGCCATTCTGAAAGTGTCCCATCTGGACCAGGACAAAATCATTGGGATCGGCATTGCCATGCATGGGGTGGTGGATGTAGAGACAGGTACATCGCTTGTAGCGCCGATTCTGAACTTGAGGGATATTCCAATTAAAGAAGTGCTGGAGGAAGAGTTCAATCTGACCATTAAGGTGGAGAATGATGCCCGGGCCATGACGCTGGGTGAGTCCTGGTTCGGCGGCCACGGTGATATCGACAGCATGGTCGCGGTGAATATTGGACGCGGCGTCGGCGCCGGCGTTGTCATGAACGGAAAGCTGTACCACGGTGCACATGATATTGCCGGAGAGCTGGGCCATATGACGATTGATATCAATGGCAGCGTCTGCGAATGCGGCAACCGCGGCTGTCTGCAGACGTTTGTAAGCGGGGCGGCCATTGCGGCGCGGGCTGGCATGCCAACAGGAAAAGACGTGTTTGAAGCAGCGCAGAAGGGAAACGAAGCCTGCATGCAGCTTCTTGCGGAAACCGGACGCATGATTGGGGTCGGCCTGACGAATATGATCCACATGATCAATCCGGGGAAAATTGTGTTGAGCGGCGGGGTCATGCGGAGTGGGACATTCCTGATGCCTCCGCTGCTTGAGACGATACAGCAGAGAGTGCTGACAAACGGCGCCAGACAAACCAGCATCACGGTAAGCCGGTTGGGTGAAGATGCAACCGTACTGGGAGCCGTTTCATTGCTTCTGGTGGAATTATTTGACCCCATTTCAAAAATAGGCTGAACCTGTAAGAAGGTTCAGCCTGATTTATTATGGTTGGTTTACGGTTTGAATGAATCGCTCAAACGCGTCCCGGTCCTTCAATACGCCGGCATCCTGAAGCACTCTTACGAATTTCTTGCCAAGCTCTTCCTGTACGATGCGTTCAGCCTGTTCTGCGTCGTTGTGTGTGCCGTATTCGTTCTGCAGCTGCTCTGCCCACGGCTGATGGTATTCTGCCACTTGGACAGCTTCCCCTGACAGAAGCTTCTGGATTTCCGCCAGTTCATCCTTGAGTCGGGGAGGAAGCACAGCAAGGCCCATGACCTCAATCAGCCCGATGTTCTCTTTCTTGATATGATGCACATCTGCATGCGGATGGAAAATGCCCAGCGGATGCTCATCTGTTGTCCGGTTGTTCCGGAGCACCAGGTCGAGTTCAAAAAGGCCGTCACGCTTTCTTGCTATCGGGGTGATGGTGTTATGCGGCGTGTCGCCTGTAGAGGCAAGCACATCCGCGAGCGGATCTGAATAGCTCTTCCAGGTCTGCAGCATTTCATCCGCCGCATCAATCAGGACCTCCTTGTCAGCCGCGCGCAAGCGGATGACAGACATCGGCCATTTCACAACAGAAGCCCGGATGCCGGGATACTTCTGCAGGGTGAAGGAGAAGGCATCCTCCGCCCGTGTCATCGCAAACTCATATTGGCCGCCCTGATAATGGTCATGGCTTAGAATGGAGCCGCCGACAATCGGCAGGTCCGCATTGGAGCCGATAAAGTAGTGTGGAAACTTTGCTGTGAACGCAAGCAGGCGCTCAAAGGAGCTTCTGTCAATCTTCATGTCGCGGTGCTCCTCTGCCAGCAGGATGCAATGCTCGTTATAGTACACATATGGTGAATACTGCAAATACCAATTCTCGCCCGCCAGGGGAACCTGAATGATTCTATGGTTGGCGCGTGCAGGGTAGCCTGTTCTTCCCTCATACCCTTCGTTCTCCATGCAAAGCAGGCATTTCGGGTAGTGGGCTGTCCGTTTCATGGCGCGTTCCCGTTTGATCTGCTCCGGGTCCTTTTCCGGCTTGGAGAGGTTAATGGTAATGTCCATTTCACCGTACGCAGTGTCTGCCTTGTACGAAATATTTTTGGCAATCCGGTTTGTCTGAATGTAGTTGTTGTTTTGGCTGAGACGGTAGAAATAATCAGTAGCTGCCTCTGGGGACTCCTGATATTTCTGATTGAACACTGCATTTACAACAGATGGTCTTGGCACAAAGAAGTTCATGATATTGGCTGCCAGAATTTCCTTGTCATCAAACACGTCCTGGATGACATCCTGCTCAATAGCATAAGCGATGATGGCCTCCAAGAGATTTGGAATGGTATCATCGGTTGCTTCTATGTCTCCATCAGGGAATGCTTCCAGTTGAAGCAAGCTCATAACCTGATTTCGTACATATACTTGGTCCAAGGCTTCGATCAATTCTGCTTCTAATGCCTTTTGAATCAGTCCGGCTATATGCTGATAGATCATTTTGCTTCGTCCTTCCCGTAGCCTGCTGGGTGTGAGGAATGCCATCTCCAGGCATCTTCAATAATTCTTGTGACAGAGGTGCGTGTTGGATTCCAGCCCAATACCCGCTTTGCCTTATCAGAGCTGGCGATCAACGTGCTTGGGTCGCCGGCCCGGCGCGGACCTGCTTGGGCCGGGATGTCTTTGCCTGTCACTGCCCGGGCTGCCTCAATCATTTCCTTTACAGAGAAGCCTTGGCTGCTGCCGAGGTTGAAAACATCGCTTTTGCCGCCGTCTCTTAAGTATTGCAGGGCCAAGAGATGGGCCTGTATCAGGTCTTCCACATGGACATAGTCCCGGATGCATGTGCCGTCCGGTGTATCATAGTCTTCACCGAAAATGGTGATATGAGAACGCTGGCCGAGTGCTGTTTGCAGGATAATTGGAACGAGATGCGTTTCAGGGCGGTGGTCTTCCCCGATCTCCGCTGTTTGTCTGGCGCCCGCCACGTTAAAGTAGCGCAGTGCGACGTACCGAAGGCCGTGTGCCTGTTCGGTCCACTTCATCATTTTTTCCATTGCCAGCTTTGTTTCTCCGTACGTGCTCGTCGGATTGGTAGCAGTTGCTTCTGTAATAGGCACAGTCTCAGGCTCGCCGTAGGTTGCGGCCGTGGAAGAGAATACAATGTTCTTCACGCCGTACTCCATCATGGCCTGCAGCAGCACCTGTGTGCCGTACACGTTGTTATCATAATACTTCAGCGGGTTTTCCATGGATTCGCCGACCAAGGAATTGGCGGCGAAGTGAATGACTGCATCGATGGATTCCTTCTCAAATACGGAGCGAAGGAAATCGGGATTGCGCATATCTCCTTCATAGAAGGCTGCTTTTGGATGAACAGCTTCCTTATGGCCTGTTTCCAAATTATCAATAATGACGACCTGCTCGCCTTGGTCAATCAATTGATAGACTGCATGTGAACCAATATAGCCTGCGCCGCCTAATACAAGTACACTCATGCGGATGCCTCCTCGGAAAGCTCTTTCGCGCCGTCGCCGATTGTTGCAACATAGAATGTCGCATCGTAGCCGACTGTTTCACGATAGATCTGGTCTACATTCTGCTGAAATACCTCCACTTTATCCTTCTCCACAATGGCGATGGCGCAGCCGCCAAAGCCGGCGCCAGTCATGCGCGCGCCCACCACGCCCTCCTGCTCCCAAGCGGCTTGTGCGATTGTGTCCAGCTCAAGTCCTGTTACTTCATAGTCATCCCGCAAGGAAAGGTGGGACTGGTTCATCAGCTGGCCGAATGCCTGCAGGTCGCCTTGCTGCAGCTTCTCCAGGGCAGCCAATGTCCGCGCGTTCTCATATACCGCGTGCTTGGCGCGCTTTTGGTTGATTTCATCAGCAATCAGGTGCTTATGCTCCTCAAACTGCTCCGGTGCCAGTTCGCCCAAGCTGGTGATGGAGAGCTGCTGCTGCAGGTCCTGAAGCGCTTGCTCACATTGGGCGCGCCGTTCATTGTACTTGGAGCCTGCCAGTGTGCGCCGTTTATTTGTGTTGATAATGATAATGACATGACCGTCCATCTGAAGCGGGGCATACTCATATTGTAGAGTCTGACAATCCAAAAGAATGCCATGATCCTTCTTGCCCATTCCGATCGCAAATTGGTCCATAATGCCGCTGTTTACGCCAATGTACTGATTCTCAACCTTTTGTCCAAGCTGCACCATAGGGATGCGCTCCACGTTGAGATTGAACAATCCATCCAATAAAACGCCTGTTGCCAGCTCGATGGATGCGGAGGAGGAGAGGCCTGCGCCATTCGGGATATTGCCAAAGTACAGGATGTCCGCACCTTGATTGATGGCGAAGCCTGCCTGCTTCATATAGAGCAGCATACCTTTCGGGTAGTTGGCCCAGTTGTCGGAATCCTTGAATTCCAAGCTTGCAAGATCACATTCAATGATACCGATTTCAGAAAAATTCATGGAGTAGAAACGGAGCTTTTGGTCGTCGCGCTTTACGCCAAGCGCATAGGTTCCGTAGGAAATGGAGGCAGGGAACACATGGCCTCCGTTGTAATCCGTATGTTCTCCAATCAGGTTAATTCTGCCTGGAGCAAAGAAGGTCCGCGGTGTCGCTTCAGTTTCAAAGACTGTTTGAAATTGGTGGATCAAGTCAGTTAGAGTACTCATGTAGGGCCTCCTGATATATAAAAGTAAATGTTGATTGTATCTCGGTTCTCTTAATTAATTAAATTAATTAAGTCATAATGAGTGTACTATGATTTTTCAAGGAGTGCAATATAAATCGTGGAGGGCAAACTGATTTTTTAAAGCGTTTTTATTTTATACTAATGGTATGTGATTCTTATAGGATTTCTTACAAGAGGACAATATGAGAGTTTCAGATATAGGGCGCTGCTGGCGGGATGAAGGAATAAAACAGATCAAAGAAATCGCGATAGAAGGAGAAGTACTATGGAAAAGCACAGAACATATACAACAAAGGCGGACTTCCTGCTTCATGGGGGAGACTACAACCCGGACCAATGGCTGGACCGTCCTGACATTTTGGCGGATGACATCGAGCTGATGAAGCTGTCCCATACCAACACGTTCTCTGTGGGGATTTTCGCGTGGAGCGCACTGGAGCCTGAGGAAGGCGTGTTTCAGTTTGAGTGGCTGGATGAAATTTTTGATAACATCCATGGCATCGGCGGCCGCGTGATTTTGGCAACGCCAAGCGGGGCGCGCCCTGCCTGGATGTCACAGAAGTATCCGGAAGTGCTGCGTGTGAACAGTGCAAGAGTAAAGCAACTGCATGGGGGAAGGCATAACCACTGCTTTACGTCTCCGGTCTATCGTGAAAAGACACAACACATCAACCGTCTGCTGGCGGAGCGCTATGGCAATCATCCGGCACTCTTAATGTGGCATATTTCCAACGAATACGGTGGTGACTGTCATTGCGACCAGTGCCAGCATGCCTTCCGCGGCTGGCTGAAGGAGAAATACAACGGCAATCTGAAGGCCCTGAATGACGCATGGTGGGGTCCGTTCTGGAGTCATACCTACACAGACTGGTCACAGATTGAATCCCCATCTCCAATTGGAGAAAGCGCGGTGCACGGTCTGAATCTGGATTGGCGCAGATTCACGACCGACCAGACCATTTCCTTCTTTGAGAATGAAATTGTGCCCCTGCGGGAGCTGACGCCGGACATTCCGGTTACCACAAACTTCATGGCTGACACGCATGATTTGATTCCGTTCCAGTCACTTGACTACAGCAAGTTTGCCAAGCATCTCGATGTCATCAGCTGGGACGCCTATCCTGCCTGGCATAATGACTGGGAGAGCACAGCTGATTTGGCGATGAAGGTCGGCTTTATTGATGACCTGTACCGAAGCCTGAAGCAGCAGCCCTTCTTATTGATGGAATCCACGCCAAGCGCTGTGAACTGGCATGATGTGAATAAGGCGAAGCGCCCGGGGATGCATCTGCTGTCGTCCATGCAGATGGTGGCGCATGGCTCTGACAGTGTGATGTACTTCCAATGGCGGAAGTCGCGCGGCTCCTCCGAGAAGTTCCATGGTGCTGTTGTCGACCATGATAACAGCCCGGACAACCGTGTGTTCCAAGATGTTGCGAAAGTGGGCACTGTCTTGGAAAAGCTGTCCGGCGTTGTGGGAACGAACCGTCCGGCGGATGTGGCAATCCTGTACGATTGGGAAAGCAACTGGGCCCTGAATGATGCGCAGGGCTTCGGCTTGCAGACGAAGCGCTATCCGCAAACTCTGCAGCAGCATTACCGTACCTTCTGGGAGAAGGATATTCCTGTCGATGTCATCACCAAGGAGCAGGATTTCTCAGCCTACAAGCTGCTGCTTGTGCCGATGCTGTATTTGGCCAGCGAAGAGACAATTGCGCGCTTGAAGACATTTGTGGCGAACGGCGGAACTCTGGTCACGACCTATATCAGCGGCTTGGTGAATGAACATGACCTGGCGTATTTGGGCGGCTGGCATCCGGATCTGCAGGAGATCTTCGGCATGAAGCCGCTTGAGACTGACACGCTGTATCCAAAGGACACAAACCATGTGACATTCCAGGGAAAAACATATCAGCTGAAGGACTATGCGACTGTCCTTGACCTGCATACTGCACAGGCGGAGGGCTTCTATCAGGAGGATTTCTATGCGGACACACCGGCTATTACGAGCCACCCGTTTGAAAAGGGAAAAACCTACTATATCGGCGGCCGCTTAGAAGAGTCCTTCCATCGGGACTTCTATCAGGCACTCATTGAAGAGCTGTCCATTGCATCACCCTCTGACGTTCGTCACGGGGAAGGTGTATCTGTACAGGTCAGAAGAGCTCCTGAGTGCGACTATCTGTTTGTCATGAATTTCACCGAAGAACAGCAGCCGGTTGTATTTGCATCAGCTGTGACAGATCTGGTGACGGATGAGGAGCTGTCCGGTGAAGTTATGCTGAAGAGGTATGAGGCAAGAGTTGTGGAGAGAAAGAGATAACAGCTGGCGGTGCTAAAGGCCTGGGTGATTACATCACCTTGGCTTTTTTGCTTTGGAACGGGAAGTGTCTTGGGATATCCTTATTTTAAAAATATAATTGTATTTTTTAGCGAAGTATGTAGGAATTGCTCATCAATGAGAGAACAAGGTATAGTGGAAGTCCAATTTCATACAAGGGGGTACATACATGGAGACAATAGGCATTTTTGTGAATGGCCAATCCGAGGTGAAGGAAAGAAGCTATGACCTCTTCTCTCCCTACAGCGGGGAATGCATTGCGAAGATCAGCATGGCAGATCAAGAGGATGTGCAGCGGGCAATTGCCGGTGCACGGGAAGCTTATGAAACAATGAAAAACATGCCCGCTTACAAGCGGTCGGAAATTCTGTATAAAGTAGCGGACATTCTGCGAAGCCGCAAGGAGGAAATGGCCCGTATCATTGCGCTGGAGGCCGGCAAGCCAATCCGTACAGCCAGAGGAGAAATTGACCGGACCATTGTGACGTACCAGTTCGCGGCAGAGGAAGCAAAGCGCATCTACGGTGAGACCATTCCGATGGATGCGGCTCCCGGTGGAGAGAACCGCCTTGGGTTTACATGGAGAGAGCCGCTGGGTGTCGTAAGCGCCATTGCGCCGTTTAACTTCCCGTTCAACCTGGTGGCGCACAAGCTGGGCCCTGCTTTTGCGGCGGGCAATACAGTTGTGCTGAAGCCGGCCGCGCAGACGCCTCTGAGCTCCTATGCCATTGCGCAAATATTCCAGGAGGCCGGGTTGCCTGACGGTGCTTTGCAGGTGGTGACAGGCAGCGGCAGAGAGCTGAGCGATGCCCTGATTACGGATGAGCATGTGAAGAAGGTGACCTTCACCGGAAGTGCCCCTGTTGGAAAGGTAATCAAGCAAAAAGCCGGTCTGCGCAAGGTGACGCTGGAGCTTGGCTCAAACGCGGGTCTCATCATTGAACCGGATGTTCCGGTTGAGAGCATTGTTGCCCGCTGTGTGGAAGGGGCTTTTGCATTTGCGGGACAAGTGTGTATTTCCCTGCAGCGCATTTATGTGCATGAGGATGTATATGAGAAGTTCAGCGAGCTGTTCATTGAACGGGCAGGGCAGTTAAAGGTCGGCGACCCGCTGGATGAGACAACCGATATCAGCGCGATGATCAGCAGAGGAGAAGCAGAGCGCATTGAGGCATGGGTGGCAGAAGCTGTGGAGCAGGGCGCCCGGGTTGGCTTGGGCGGCATTCGGGAAGGCTCTGTATTCGCGCCGACTGTGCTGCTGGATGTAACGAATGACATGGCCGTATCCTGCCAGGAAACCTTTGCGCCGGTTGTCTCTATCGTGCCATACCGTGAACTGGACGAGGCCATCAGCATGGTCAACAATTCGGTGTACGGCCTGAATGTCGGCATCTACAGCCAAAACATCATGAACGCGCTGAACGCAGCACGCAAGCTGGAGTCCGGCGGCGTCATCATCAATGATATCCCGACCTTCCGTCTCGACCATATGCCGTACGGCGGGGTGAAGGACAGCGGTTACGGCCGGGAGGGCATCAAGTATGCCGTGCAGGAGATGACGGAGCTGAAGTTTGTGACGATTAAAACAGTCTTCTAAGAATTAGGATGACTTCAAGGCGCGCCTTGGAGTCATCCTTTTGCATGTCTACAGGGCTGCGCCATCCCAACTCAGTCCCGCAAGCCCCATTTTTTCAGCTTCTTTACAAGCGTGGAATGATCCACCCCTAATGCTTCAGCTGTTTTCCGGATGGATGGGTGCAACTGCAGTGCATCCTTTACGAGCTTTCTCTCGAACTGCTCCACCCGTTCCCGGAGTGTCACCGGAATTTGATTTTGTCCTGTAATGCTAATATGCGGAGGCAAATCGACTGCCTCAATGACAAGGGATGGAATGGAGACAATCATGCCTTCTATGAGATTTTTCAGCTCCCGCACGTTCCCTGGCCAATGGTAGCCCTGCAGAATCCGTTTTGTTTCAGGCGAAAGCTGTTTTTCAATGCTGTACAATCTGCAGAAATAGGAGAAAAAATGCTCCAGCAGCACAGCGATATCTTCAGGGCGCTCCTGTAGAGGCGGGATGCGGATTTCGACCACCTGCAGCCGGTAATATAAGTCCTCCCGGAACAGGCCACGCTCGGAAAGCTCCTTTAAATTTTTGTTGGTTGCTGAAATAATACGGATATCCAATTTTTTGATGTCCCTGCTCCCGATTCGCTGAATTTGCTTTTCCTGCAGCACCCGCAGTAGCTTCACCTGAAGGGAAAGCGGCAGCTCAGCCACTTCATCAAGTAAAACAGTCCCCTTATCAGCGAGCTCCAGCAGACCAATTTTCCCTTCCTGGCGGGCACCCGTAAACGCCCCCCTTTCGTAGCCGAACAGCTCTGATTCCAGCAGCTGCTCCGGAATGGCGCCGCAATTAATTTTAATAAACGGCCTGTCCCTCCTGTTGCTCAGCTGGTGAATCAGATTGGCAATTACCTCTTTGCCTGCCCCGGAAGGCCCCGATAGGAGAATGCCGGTCGGGAAGGGGGCAACCTGCTGTACCCGATGGACAATTTGCTTCATCTGCGGACTTTGGAAAATAACGGTTTCGTCAGGGTTGTCTGTCGAGAAGGTAAAGCGATTTTGATTCAGAGCGGAAAAGCTTTTTGCTTTTTTTAATTCCTCTGTCACTTCCTGCAGGCGCGTAATATCCCTGACACTGGTGACTACCATTTGAATGCGGCCCGCTTCATCAAAAACCGGATTTCCGGTGACAGTAACGTCTTTTTTTCCGCCGATGCTTTGCAGGATGGAAATTTGCTTCTTACTTTGAAGGACGAGCAGGGATACAGACTGGTCAAAGTAACCCCGTGCCATTAAATCCCCCATATGGTTGCCGATCAGTTCTTCCCGTTTGAAGCCGGTGATTTCTTCGTAAGCTGAGTTCACAAAAAGTGTATGGCCCTCGTGATCTACCACATAGATGCCATCACTGGAGAATTCAATAATATTTTCCAACTGCTTCAGCAGAGATTGATAGTGCTCCATTTGGGAGATGTCTTGAATTTCGCTGACTACACCCGCCAGCTCCCCGTCCTGATAGAAGGGTGTTCGATTGACCATGCAATGGGTATCGCCGATCATCAGCTTTGTCCCGATTGAGCCCTTGCCGCTGCGCAGCACCCGGGGCACTTCCGTGTTGGGCACCAGCTCTTGAATATCCCTGCCGATGCATTGTGCTTCCGTCAGCTGCAGCAGCTGCTCAGCCGCTTTGTTCATGAGTGCAACCTTTTGATTTTGGTCCACCACAATCACTCCGTTTGACATGGAAGAAAAAATATTTTTCAGAATGAGCGGATGTAAGGATAAATGTCGCATGTTTGTCCTCTCCTGCCTTCTAATATGGTGAAACATTTCCGAACGTGGTGACATTTGTCACCGTCCTTTTTCTAGAAAGAGGGTCTCTTTGGTGAATTTTATCACCATTCCCAAACTGAAACAATTCTGAAAGTATTGAAAAATGGACAGAGGGGAGCTTGGCATAAAACTTGCTTAAAGATAGGAGGCGGGAAAAGACGCTTCTTCATTTATAGGCAGGAAGCAAGGAGGGCATATGGACACAATCGGTATTTTCATTAACGGACAGTCTGAGGTAAAGGAAAGAACGTATGACCTGTTTGCCCCGTACAGCGGGGAGTGCATTGCGAAAATCAGCATGGCCGACCATGCTGATGTGGAACGGGCCATCGCCGGGGCGCAGGAAGCGGCGGCTGTTATGAAGCAAATGCCGTCCTATAAACGGGCGGACATTCTGTTCAAGGCAGCGGAGATTCTGCGCAGCCGCAAAGAGGAAATGGCGCATATCATTGCGTCTGAAGCAGGCAAGCCCATCCGTACAGCAAGAGCGGAAATAGACCGGACGATTGTTACTTACCAATTCGCGGGGGAAGAGGCAAAGCGTATCTATGGTGAAACGATTCCGATGGATGCTGCTCCGGGAGGCGAAAACCGCCTTGGTTTTACTTGGAGAGAGCCGCTTGGAGTTGTAAGTGCCATTACGCCGTTCAACTTTCCGTTCAATCTGGTGGCCCATAAGCTTGGTCCTGCCTTTGCGGCCGGCAATACCGTTGTGCTGAAGCCTGCAGGCCAAACACCTCTCAGTGCTTATGCTATTGCGGAGGTGTTCCGGGAGGCAGGTCTGCCGGACGGCGCACTGCAGGTGGTGACAGGAAGCGGCAGAGAGCTGAGTGATGCGCTGATTACGGATGAACGGGTGAAGAAGGTGACGTTTACCGGCAGTGCCCCTGTCGGTAAGACGATTAAGCAAAAAGCAGGATTGCGTAAGGTGACGCTGGAGCTCGGCTCAAATGCCGGCCTCATTATCGAACCGGATGTACCGCTTGATAGCATTGTGGCGCGCTGCGTGGAAGGGGCCTTTGCGTTTGCCGGACAGGTATGTATCTCCCTGCAGCGCATTTATGTACATGAGTCCATTTACTCCGCATTCAGCGAGCTGTTCATTGAACGGGCAAAGCAGCTGAAGGTGGGTGACCCGTTGGAGGAAGCGACGGACATCAGCGCTATGATCAGCCAGGGCGAAGCGGAGCGGATTGAGGCATGGGTGGAGGAAGCAATAAGCCAGGGAGCGCGCGTCGGCTTGGGCGGCAAGCGCGAGGGCTCCGTATTTATGCCGACGGTGCTGCTGGATGTTACAGGTGAAATGGCGGTTTCCTGCCAAGAGACCTTTGCTCCGGTTGTCTCCATTGTTGCATACAAGGAGCTGGACGAAGCAATTGCGAAGGTGAATGATTCTGTATACGGCTTAAATGTCGGCATCTATACACAGAACATCATGAATGCGTTGAATGCTGCGCGCAAGCTCGAATCCGGCGGCGTCATCATCAATGATATCCCGACGTTCCGCCTTGATCATATGCCGTATGGCGGGGTGAAGGACAGCGGCTACGGCCGTGAAGGCGTGAAATATGCAGTGCAGGAAATGACTGAGCTGAAATTTGTAACCATCAAAACGACATTTTAAGGGGGATTGTACGTGTCAAACATTATTAAAGCAAACCCAAAGCTGTATGTAATGGATAATGGCCGGATGAGAATGGATAAGAACTGGATGATTGCCATGCATAACCCGGCAACTATCAGCAATCCCAATGCGCCGGCAGAGTTTGTCGAGTTTCCAGTGTACACAGTCCTGATTGACCATCCGGAAGGAAAGATTTTGTTTGACACAGCCTGCAATCCGAATTCCATGGGGGCAGATGGCCGTTGGGGACAGGCCACGCAGCAAATGTTCCCGATTACAATGAGCGAAGAGTGCTACCTGCACCACCGCCTCGAGCAGCTGCGGGTGCGCCCGGAGGAAATTAAATACGTCGTTGCCTCCCATCTGCATTTGGACCATGCAGGCTGCCTGGAGATGTTCACGAACGCTACGATCATTGTGCACGAGGATGAGTTCAACGGCACACTGCAAACCTATGCCCGCAATCAGAAGGAAGGCGCGTATGTGTGGGCAGACATTGATGCTTGGATTAAAAATAACCTGCAGTGGCGTACAGTGAAGCGTACAGAGGATAACCTGGAAATCGTGCCGGGCATTAAGGTGCTGAACTTCGGCAGCGGCCACGCGTGGGGCATGCTTGGTTTGCATGTGCAAATGCCTGAGACAGGCGGCATCATTCTTGCTTCTGATGCCATCTACACAGCGGAGAGCTTCGGGCCGCCGGTGAAGCCGCCGGGCATCATCTATGATTCTCTCGGCTACAACAGCACCGTGGAGAAAATCCGCCGCATTGCCAAGGAAACGAATTCCCAGGTTTGGTTCGGCCATGACGCAGCACAGTTTCAAACATTCCGTAAGTCTACGGATGGGCACTACGAGTAAGAGGGGGAAATGGCATGAGCTTTGCAAGACTTGTATTCGCTCCGCTGAGCTATACGGGCTGGGGGTCCCTGAGCCAACTGCTTCCGGAGGTTGAAAAATACGCACCAAAGAAAATTCTCGTTGTGACAGACCCTGTTTTGGAGCAAATCGGCTTATCCCAACGGGTGAGCAATCCGCTGCAGGAGCAGGGCTATGAAGTTGTTGTATACACGGATGTGGCGCCGGAGCCGCCGCTGGCAATCGGCGAGAAGCTTGTCTCCTTCACGCGCGAGGGCGGGTTTGATATGGTTATCGGCGTGGGGGGCGGCAGTGCGCTCGATTTGGCGAAGCTGGCAGCCGTACTGGCAGCTCATGAAGGTACAGCGGGTGACTACCTGAACCTGAGCGGAACAAAGAAGGTGGAGAAGAAGGGCCTGCCGAAAATTCTCATCCCGACAACATCCGGCACAGGGTCTGAGGTTACGAATATCGCGGTGCTGTCCCTGGAGACAACAAAGGATGTCGTGGCGCATGATTATCTGCTGGCGGATGTGGCGATTGTCGATCCGGAGCTGACGGTTTCGGTGCCGCCGCGCGTGACTGCCGCCACCGGTGTCGATGCGCTGACACATGCAGTGGAGGCATACATTTCTGTCAATGCCAGCCCGGCTACGGACGCGCTGGCGCTGCAGGCCATCCGTCTCATTGGCCGCTCGCTGCGCAAAGCGGTCGCGGATGGCGGGGACAAGCAGGCGCGCATCGATATGAGCGAGGGCAGCTTCCTGGCGGGTCTTTCCTTCTTCAATGCCGGTGTGGCCGGTGTCCACGCCCTTGCCTATCCGCTCGGCGGCCAGTTCCACATCGCGCACGGGGAGTCCAATGCAGTGCTGCTGCCGTATGTGATGGGTTATATCAGAAGCAGCTGCACGAAGCGGCTCGCTGACGTTTTAAATGCACTGGGCGGCAACTCCAGCTATCTGTCTGAGGAAGAGGCGTCCTATAAGTGCATTGAAGAGCTGGAACGGCTTGTCCGCGATGTCGGCATTCCGCATACGCTGCAGGGCTTTGCTATTCCGGAGACAGCACTGGAGAGCCTGACGCAGGACGGGGTGCAGCAGAAGCGCTTGCTGGCGCGGAGCCCGATGCTATTGGGGGAAGCGGATATTCGAATGATCTATACAGCAGCGTTTGAGGGGAAGCTTGTGGAGCCGCAACAGGCTGCTGTGAATAGCTGAATGTGAGAGTCTGCCGCATTGCTGCGGCAGGCTTCTTTTGTCGCTAAAAAATATTTTGTAAATATTTCCTATAGATTGACATTCTAACGAAAAAAGAATATTATCATTATCAATAATGATAATAACGAACGCAGGTGATGGCAATGAAAGCAAAAGCAGATCTTATTTTACATCCAGTCCGCATGCAAATTGTGCAAACACTTGTGGGCGGCAGAAAACTGACCGTACAGGAGATGCTGCAGCGGCTGCCGGATGTGGCGCAGGCGACACTGTACCGGCATCTCAACAAGTTGGTGGAAGGGAGCGTCGTGGAAGTGGCGGCGCAACATCAGGTGCGCGGAACAGTCGAAAAGGTGTATGCTCTTTCGCAAAGCGGCGCGCATGTATCCGGGGAAGAGTTCTTGCGAAGCTCCAAGGAGGAGCAGATGGGGGTGTTCATGCAGTTCATGAGCAATCTGATGAACAGCTTCGGCGGGTATTTGGAGCAGGAGGACCGGGATTTCATCCGGGACGGGGTCAGCTTCCGGCAAGCAGATTTATATATGAGCGATGAAGAGTTCTTGGAGTTTGCAAAGGAATTGGGAGCTGCATTTCAGAAGGTCATGGCACATGAACCGGCTGAGCATCGCAGAAAGCGGACGATTGCCACGATTATGATTCCGGAAGTGAAAAAGGGGGAGGCAAAGCAATGAGCAAGGGGATGCGGGAGAAATTGGTTATGATTCAAGGGGAATATGAGCTGGCGGGTACCATGACGCTGCCAGAGACAGAAGCAAGGAATCGTGTGCCGGCCATTCTCATTCTGCCGGGCACAGGTGGAAGTGACCGCGACGGGAATCGGGGCGGCCTGGATATGAATATATATAAGGAGCTGGCTGAATATTTGACCTGTCTTGGTTTTGCAACGCTCCGCTTTGATAAGCGGGGGAGCTTTGAGAGCAAGGGCGATGTTTGGAAACGAGGGATGTGGGACCTGGTGGACGACGCGGTTGCCTGTCTCCGCTTCCTGAAGCAGCAGCCGGCTGTGGACTCGGAACAGGTCATCATTCTCGGCCATAGCGAAGGTGCCATTCTCGGGCCGGCCGCGTATGCCAAGGAGCCGGTGGCAGGGATGATGTTGCTCGGCGGCGGCGCCATGTGCCTGCGGGACGTGATGGTGTGGCAGCGCCGGCAAGCGTACGATGCGCTGGAGCGGGCCGGCGGCTTCAAGGGCTGGCTGGTCCGGAAGCTGAACGTTGCGGTGAAATCGGAGAAGAAGGTTGAGAAGTTTGAAAAGAAAGTGACGGAAACCAATAAGGATTATATCCGTCTGATGGGCAAGAAGTTCCCGGCGAAGTGGATGCGTGAGCATTACGATTACGATGCGGGAATTGATATGGCCCGGGTGGAGTGCCCCGTGCTTTTGGCCATTGGCGATAAGGATGCACAGGCGCCGCTTATTTCGCTGGAGCGGGCGGCAGAGCTGGCACAGGGAGAAGCCGAGCTGCATGTGATTCCGAATATGACACATATCCTGAAGCGCTGGGATGATCAGTTTGATGCGGCAGGCATGATTAAGATTTATAAACAGCAGGCCCAGCAGCCCCTGCAGCAGGAGCTGCTGGACGTACTGGAGCAATGGCTGGCAAAGCATTTCAAACAAGAGAAGCCTGCGCAGCAGGCAAACTAGAGGGGGCATACAGGATGAAGCATTTGAAGACAGCTCTACTTTTGGCCGGCATTTCCTTCGTTGGATTTATCGCTGCCATTCCGTATTTGCAGGCAACGCTCGGCGCGGTGCTGCAAGGGGCAAACATCCCCATTCCGGCTGCCATTGCGGCCTCTGTTGTACAAGGCACAGTGATGGCGTTTGCTGCAGCATGGATTGGGCTGAAGCTGGGAGAACGAGTCGGCCTCGGTGCTCCCATCGTGCGGAGATGGGTGCATCGGGAGGGGGATGCGGCATTTAAGCGGAAGGACGTACTGCTGGCGGTGTTGGGCGGCGCCGTGGCCACGGGCTTTGTCATAGCTTTAGAGCTGTTGGTGTTCATGCCGCAGCTGCCTGTTTTGTCACAGAAGCAGCCTGAAGTCTCTTGGCTGGCGGGTATGCTGACCTTCATTCAAGGCGGTGTGTATGAGGAGATTTTACTGCGCCTGCTGCTGATGACCCTGATTGTCTGGCTGCTGCAAAGGCTGTTTGCCCGGGGAGGCAGCGCCCAGCCATGGATGTACATCACGGGGATTGTGCTGGCCGCTGTTCTGTTCGGCCTGGGGCACTTGCCGGCAACAGAACAGGTCTTCGGTAGCCTTACAGCGCTGTTGGTTGTAAGAGCCATCGTCATGAATGGTGTGCTTGGTCTGTTTTGCGGCTGGCTCTATTGGAGGAAGGGCCTGGAGTACGCCATGATTGCCCACGCTGTCGGAGACATCCTTCTCCATGGTGTCTTCTCTTAGAAAGCAAGGCTGGCCTGGGGAAGGCCAGCCTGTTTCCGTTAGCTGAAGCTTTGTTCATCACGCTCTTCCACGATGTCCTGAAATGCCCGCTCAGCCGCTTCATAAGAGGTGAACAAGGCATCATCATCCTCAATCACATGAAAGGTATCATGCAAAAACAGCGCGACATCGTTCGGATCCTTTGGGTGCTGCACAATCTCGGCGGCCCGGATGTTGGCCACAGTCGGGGTATGCGGATTATTGTAAATGACGTATACCTCATCGCCCACCTGCATTTCCGGCTTCGTAATTAAATCATCCACTGTCATTCCTCCTTTTTCTGTATTCCTTGCTAGTTTGCATCCTGCCCCCGGGATTATGTGGCTGCGATTCTTTCCGGAAAAGCGGAACTTTCCGTTTTCCCGGAAGAATCCTGTCCGTCGATTTCCGAAAAATCGGAAAATTCCTCTTCGTTTTTTCAATATTTTTTATAATAAAAAATATTGAACCTTGAGGGGAAGCGAATTTGCGTTCTTGCCCCTTCACATTGGCACACTGCTTGCTTAATAAAGAGACAGGATCGGCTTTCAGTTGTTTTGAAACCGCTTCCGCCATTAAGAAAAAGGGGGATGTGTATGGATTTAGTTGTGATTTTATTGGCTCTTGGACTTTTGATGTTTGTAGCGTACCGCGGCTTTTCCGTTATTCTGTTTGCACCCATCTGTGCTTTGTTTGCGGTATTGCTGACAGAGCCAAGCTACGTGCTCCCATTTTTCTCCAACGTGTTCATGGAGAAAATGGTCGGCTTCATTAAATCATATTTTCCTGTGTTTTTGCTTGGGGCGATATTCGGTAAAATTGTGGAAATGTCCGGAATTGCTTCCTCCATTGCCAAGACCATTGTGCAGGTGGTCGGCGCCAAACGCGCAATTCTGGCCATCGTCCTCATGGGAGCTATCTTAACTTACAGTGGTGTCAGCTTGTTTGTGGTTGTGTTTGCGATTTATCCATTTGCAGCCCATATGTTCCGTGAGGCCGATATTCCAAAGCGCCTCATTCCAGGGACGATTGCTCTTGGCGCGTTCACGTTTACGATGGATGCCCTGCCGGGAACACCGCAAATCCAAAACGTTATTCCAACAACCTTTTTCAAGACTGACATTTATGCTGCACCGGCACTTGGGACAATCGGAGCCATTTTTGTACTGGTAACCGGTCTCTTGTACATGGAATCCCGCCGGAAAAAGGCGGAACGGGCCGGTGAAGGCTATTACGGCTTCGGCAATCCGGAGCTGGCGGCCGCGCAGGAAGCCTATGTCAATGAACCGGAAATTCCGGAGGGTCTGCCAACCGGAATCGGCCGTCAAATCTTGGCATTCGTGCCGCTTGTGCTGGTTGGCGTCACGAACAAGCTGTTCACAACGTACCTGCCGAAATGGTATCCAAACGGCTTTGACTTTGAAGCGATCGGCCTGAAGGCATTCGGCAAGGTGCAGCTGCCATCTGTTCTGGCCATCTGGTCCGTGGAAATGGCGTTGCTGATCGGGATTTTGACAGCCATCCTGTATGACTTCAAGCGGGTGCAATCTAATTTCCAGGCAGGCTTGAATGTCAGCATCGGCGGAGCCCTGCTGGCGGCGATGAACACCGGCGCAGAGTACGGCTTTGGCGGGGTCATCTCTTCTCTTCCAGGTTTTGGGGTGGTCAGCAAAGGAATTTCAGAAACTTTCACGAATCCTCTAGTGAACGGTGCAGTTACAACAACAACCCTGGCGGGGGTCACCGGCTCAGCATCCGGCGGCATGGGGATTGCGCTCAGCGCCATGTCCGAGAAGTATTTGGCGGCAATTGAGAAGTTCAATATTCCGCCGGAGGTCATGCACCGGGTCATTTCGATGGCATCGGGCGGGATGGACACCTTGCCGCATAACGGTGCAGTTATTACATTGCTTGCGGTCACTGGCCTGACACACCGCCAGTCCTACCGTGATATTTTTGCCATCACACTGATTAAGACGGCAGCTGTATTCTTCATCATTCTGATGTACAGTCTGACTGGTCTTGTGTAAACAAAGGAAAGGGGTATGGGAGTATGAAGGGCGGAAAAGTAGTAGCATCCTTTGAAGAAGCAGTAAGAGACATTGGGGACGGCGCAACGCTGATTGTAGGCGGCTTCGGCCTGTGCGGCATTCCGGAGAAGGCCATTTTGGCGCTCCGTGATAAAGGGGTAAAGGATTTGACGGTTGTCAGCAACAACTGCGGCGTGGATGATTGGGGCCTTGGCCTGCTGCTGGCGAACAAGCAGATTAAGAAAATGGTTTCCTCTTATGTGGGCGAAAATAAAATTTTCGAGCAGCAATTCCTGAGCGGCGAGCTGGAGGTTGAGCTTGTGCCCCAAGGTACGCTGGCTGAGCGCATCCGTGCAGGCGGCGCGGGCATTCCGGCCTTCTACACTGCCACAGGCGTGGGTACGCCGATTGCAGAGGGAAAAGAGCACAAGGAGTTTGACGGCCGTACATATATTTTAGAGCGCGGCATCGTCGGCGACTTTGCGCTGGTAAAGGCGTGGAAGGCAGATACACTCGGAAACCTTGTATACCGCAAAACATCCCGCAACTTCAATCCAGTGGCGGCTACGGCGGGCAAAATCACGATTGCCGAGGTAGAGGAAATTGTGGAAGCCGGCGAGCTGGATCCGGATGAAATCCATACACCAGGCATCTATGTGCAGCGCGTGCTGCTGGGCACAAACTATGAAAAACGCATTGAACGCCGTACGGTTCTGCAGGCATAAGGAGGGGTAAAGATGAATGCAAGAATGAAAATTGTAAAACGCGCAGTGAAAGAGATTCAGGATGGCATGAACGTAAACCTGGGGATTGGAATTCCGACGCTTGTGGCCAACGAAATTCCAAGCGATTACAATGTGCTGCTGCAATCTGAAAACGGCTTGCTTGGCATCGGGCCATATCCAATGGCCGGCGCTGAAGACCCGGACCTGATCAATGCCGGCAAAGAGACAGTCACGGCTGTTTCCGGCGCTTCCTATTTTGACAGCGCCGAGTCCTTCGCCATGATCCGCGGCGGCCATATTGACCTGGCGATTCTGGGCGGCATGGAGGTATCCGAAACGGGAGACCTCGCCAACTGGATGATTCCGGGCAAGATGGTCAAGGGCATGGGCGGCGCAATGGACCTGGTGAACGGAGCAAAACGCATCATCGTCATTATGGAGCATGCGAACAAGTACGGCGAGTCCAAGGTGAAAACACAATGTACGCTGCCTCTTACAGGAAAAGGCGTTGTACACCGCCTGATCACGGACCTGGCAGTGTTTGATTTCACGCCAAGCGGCATGGTGCTTGTAGAGCTGCAGGAAGGGGCAACTCTCGAAGAGGTGCAGCAAAAAACAGAAGCGGCGTTCACGGTCAGCCCGCAGCTGGCAGCAGCTGAAACGCGATAAACAGGGGGAATACAAATGAGCCGTCAGCTAGAACAAAAGGTTGCGTTGATCACGGGAGCGGCAAGCGGTATTGGGCTGGAAATCGCCCGTGCCTTTGCAACAGAGGGAGCAAAGGTTATCATTTCTGATTTGAATGCGGAGGCGGCGGAGCGGGCTGCCCGGGAGCTGCAGGAGCAAGGCTTTGAAGCCTTGGCTGTGGCTTGCGATGTGACAAAGGAGGAGCAGGTGGCGCAAAGCTTCCAAACAACCATGGAGGCATTCGGCCGCTTGGATATCCTGGTGAACAATGCGGGACTGCAGTATGTATCCCCAATTGAAGAGTTTCCGACAGAGAAGTTCGAGTTTTTGGTGAAGGTCATGCTGACTGCCCCTTTTATTGGCATTAAGCATGCTTTCCCGATCATGAAGCAGCAGGGCACCGGCCGGATTATTAACATGGCCTCCATCAACGGCCTTGTCGGCTTTGCCGGAAAGGCGGCCTACAACAGCGCCAAGCATGGTGTCATCGGTTTGACCAAGGTGGCTGCGCTGGAAGGTGCGGAGCATGGGGTGACAGTCAATGCGCTTTGCCCGGGCTATGTGGATACACCGCTTGTGCGCGGCCAGCTGCAGGACTTGGCAAAAACACGGAATGTACCATTGGAAAGTGTGCTGGAGGCGGTCATCTATCCGCTTGTGCCGCAGAAGCGTCTGCTGGCTGTAGAGGAAATTGCCGACTACGCCGTGTTCTTGGCGAGCGATAAGGCAAAAGGCATTACTGGCCAGGCGGCCGTGCTGGATGGCGGTTATACAGTACAGTAAGCACGGGCGCTCTCCTATCTGAAAAGTCAGATAAGTGTTTGGATTTCACGGTAACCTTTGTTATCATAATAATAGTGAAATCTGATACGGGGATGGGGGAGACGTGCAGCATGACAGCGAAGTTGAATGCGTTGCCGTATGAATGGCTGGAGGAAATTATCAATCTGGCGGCGGAATGGATTGTTGTTGTAGACGTGAACGGGATCATTTGTTATATCAATCAAGCATACTGCGAGTTTCTGGGCACGACCATCGAGGAAGCTGTCGGGAAGCCGGTGGGAAACGTGATTGAAAACTCCCGCATGCATGTCGTGGTCCGGACCGGCCAGGCAGAGGTGGCCTCCATCCAGTCCATCAAGGGAAGCGAGATGGTTGCCAACCGCTACCCGCTGTATGTGCAGGGAGAACTGGTTGGTGCTGTCGGCACTGTCATGTTTCGAAATGCGCAGGATTGGCTGGAATACTCGCAAAAGGTGCAGCCGCTTGTCGAGGAGTTAAAGTACTATAAAACAAGATTTGAGCGCGAGCTCCGCGGCAAATACCGGTTTTCGGATTTAATTGGCCAAAGCCCGCGCTTTCTGGAAGCAAAGCACTTGGCTGAGCGGGTATCAGGCAGCCAGTCTGCGGTGCTTCTTCTTGGTGAATCCGGAACGGGGAAGGAGCTGTTTGCACACGCCATTCATAACAACAGCGTGCGCAGCCCCTTCCCGTTTGTCCGTGTAAATTGCGCCTCCATTCCGGAGCATCTGCTGGAATCGGAGCTGTTTGGCTATGAGGAGGGTGCCTTCACCGGGGCAAAGCGCGGCGGCAAAAAGGGCAAGTTCGAGCTGGCGCATCGCGGCACGCTGTTTTTGGACGAGGTCGGTGATATGCCGCTGCCCATGCAAAGCAAGCTGCTGCGGGCTTTGCAGGAGAAGGAGATTGAAAGAATCGGCGGACATGCCCCTGTGCTGGTGGATGTGCGCATTATCGCGGCAACACACCGGAATCTGGAACAAATGGTGGAGGAAGGAAGGTTCCGCCAGGACTTATATTACCGGTTGAATGTCATGAAGATTGAAATTCCGCCGCTCCGCGAGCGAAAGGCGGATATTGGCCCTATTTCCCGTGTGCTGCTGGAGAAGCTGGGGCGCAAATTTAACCGTCACGGCATTATGCTGGCGGGGGACGTGGTACAGCAGCTGCAGCAGCATAATTGGCCCGGCAATATTCGGGAACTGGAGAACGTGCTGGAGCGGGCAGTCAATGTATTGGAGGGACCTGTCATCGGGCTGCATCATCTGCCGCTTTACTTGCAGGATGATATGGCGGTGGCGCACCGTGAGCATCGGCCGCCTGTTTCTTGTACACAAAAGAATCCGGCCCTGTTACCCTTAAAGGATGCGGTCGCAGCAGCCGAGCGGGAAGCAATTATGCTTGCCCTGCAATTTGCGCAGGGAAACAAGGTACAGGCAGCAAGGCTGCTTGGAATTGGAAAGACGAGCTTGTATGATAAATGCAAGCTGTATGGAATTGATTGAGGCATGCTTATAGTCCCAATCCCCGACCCGGGGCTATAACGGCAGCTTGGCAGAGGCGGAAGCACCGTCTCTTTTTTTTATGGGTGATCCTGCCAATCACGCCCTTTGTTTTCCTTCTGGAATGGCTTATACTATGTTAGGGGATTTTCTCGTAAGGAGAGGGAACAGGGGGATTGGCAATATGAGAGAGTTTGATAGCTTATTGGACAGGAATATGTACCGGGTCATTATGGCAATTGTAATTGTTCTGATGATTGCGGGGGTTATCATTGGAAATGAATGGGGCATCCAGCTGCTTGTGCACTCGTTATTTGTTTCAGCCGTCTCACTGCTCATCGTTCTATTTTTACGGCAAGGGACAAATCGGATTAAGTGTGCTCTTATATTTACAGCAACTATTTATTTTTACGTATTATTTTTTCTATACCCAAAAACTGCGTCTACTCTTGTCTTGCTGACATGCGCCCCGATTCTGGCTATTCTCTTCTTTCATAGAAGGATGTTTTACACGCTGTTTTCAGTGAATGCTTTGTTCTTGGCAGGCTTATTCATGTACCTGTATATGAAGGACAGTAATAATCTGCATGATTATCTGCGGTTGGATATGGCCGGAAATATTCTGAATATTATTACGATACAGGTCATTATCTTTTTTGTTTTCTACTTAACAAGCAAACGAATAGAGCGGCTGTCTGTCTATTATCAGGAAATACAGAAGGCGGAAAGGCTGCGCACAGCCGGACAGCTTGCAGCGGCAGTAGCCCATGAAATCCGCAATCCCATTACGGTTGTAAGCGGGTTTTTGCAAATGTATCAGCAGGATCAGGAGATTCCAGTCCATGTCCGGCAGAACTTTCAGCTGATGCAGGGGGAATTGGGCATGGCTGAACACGTCATCCAGGACTTTCTCTCGCTTGCGAAGCCGCGTAGCGAGCAGGCAGACTGTATTCATGTACAGGATACGCTGCACAGTGTAATCGACCTGTTGTCTTCCTACGCCTTGATGAACAGTGTTTCCATTGTGCTTGATGCGGAAGGGGATGATCGTATTGCCTGCAGTGCCGTGGAGTTTAAGCAGGTGATGGTGAATCTGCTGAAGAATGCCATTGAAGCCATCGGCCATGATGGGACAATCTTTGTATCGGTCGAGCAGCGTGCCGGAGCTGTCGGCATTTCTATTCAGGATACAGGTGCCGGCATGACAGAAGAAGAGCTGCTGCAGATCGGAACCCCGTTCTACTCTTTGAAGAGCAAAGGAACTGGGCTGGGCCTTATGATTTGCTATAACATTATGGAAAAGTGCGGGGGCAGCCTTAAGTTCGCCAGCAAAAAGAGAGAAGGCACCATGGTAGAGCTGACTTTTCCGGTCTGTTGCAACCACTCAGCGTGAGTGGTTGTTTTGTTGTATGATAAAAGCGGAGGGATGGCAGGATGAAAATTGATAACATTTTGGTGACAGGACGTATATATAAAACCGTGGAGCCGCTGATTCGAACGCGATTGAATAAGCAGCTTCGCTTTCTTGCTGAAGAAGAGGTCAAGCCGCAGGACTTTGACTGGGCGGATGCTTATGTAAGCTTTCGTCCGACCGGGAATTTTTCATTCGGCGGCCTCAAATGGGTGCACTCCTTTGGAGCGGGGGTAGACAGCTTTTTACATAACCGTTCCTGGAAAAAGGACGTGCTGCTGACGAGAACCGTTTGCTCCTTCGGACAGAAGATTAGTGAGTATTGCTTGAGCTATATGCTGAGGGAAACGCAAAAGCATGGGGTGTATCAGGCGCTGCAGGAACAGCGGCAATGGAATCCGGTTGAGCCTGTGTCTCTATCCTCACAAAGGGTTGTCATATATGGGACAGGCGAAATTGGGCAAGAGGTGGCCCGGACGCTTGCTTTCTTCGGTGCCAAACCGATTGGCATATCCTTAAGCGGGACAACGAAGCCGCATTTTGCCGAGGTTCTTCCGGCTTCCGGAGCAGCTGGCAGCTTGAATTCAGCGGATTGGGTAATTTCCACACTTCCATTAACAACAGAAACAGAGGGGATGTTCAACGCAGCATGGTTCAAAAAGCTGCAGGGGGCATGCTTCATGAATGTGGGACGGGGAGCGACTGTGGATGAGAAAGCGCTGCTGGAGGCTTTGGACCATGGCTTTGTCCGCCAAGCGGTGCTGGATGTATTTGCGGAAGAGCCGCTGCCGGAGGAATCCGCTCTGTGGCAGCATCCCAAGGTGCAGATCACGCCGCATATCTCTGCCATTACCGGTCCGGAAGAGGCTGTGCAGTGCTTTTTGGACACATTGCATCTGGTGGAGCAGGGGCTCATGCCGCCCAATAGAGTTTCAACTGAAAAAGGATACTGAACCCTTCCCAAAGGGTTTATTTTCATTTAGCCTGAAAATTCAGGTACAAGGCTATGGCAGGCTGCTTATGATATAAGGGGGAAGCTAGAAAAGGGAGGGATGGGTATGCGTGGGTGCGTGATACAAGGGCCGTTCATATACACGGAGGCAGGCGTTCTTTCTAATGGCTTTGCAGTAGTGGAGGATGGAAGAATTGCAAGAATTGGCACGGGAACATATGACGGACGGGACAGGCACATATTTTCCTTCCCGCCGGATTACAGCCTTGTGCCGGGCAGGATCGATCTGCATATCCACGGGGCAGCCGGCGCGGATGCGATGGATGCAACGGAGGAATCGCTGCGAACCATTGCTGCCGCATTGCCGCAGGAAGGGACAACCAGTTTTTTGGCTGCTACAATGACGCAACATAAGGAGAGCATTGCCGCCGCACTGCGGAATGCGGGAGGGTTTCGGCCGATTGATGGTGAAGCTGAGCTGCTCGGTGTTCATTTGGAGGGACCTTTCCTGCATCCGCAGCGTGCAGGAGCACAGCCGGCGGATGCAATCTTAGAGCCGGATCTGGAGCTGTTTCAGGAGTGGCAGCAGCTTGCGGGCGGGAGCATCCGGCTTGTCACATTGGCCCCGGAGAGAAAGGGCGGCTTGGAGCTGGTCCGCTATTTGAAGGAGCAGGGAATTGTCGTATCGATTGGGCATTCGGATGCAACCTATGAAGAGGCTGTGGCGGCGATGCAGGCAGGGGCTTCTCATGTGACGCATTTGTTTAATGGGATGTGCGGCATGCACCACCGGGAGCCGGGGCTGCTGGGGGCAGCGCTGCTGCGGGAGGAGCTGTATGCTGAAATGATTGCGGATGGTATTCATATCCATCCTGAAATGGTGAAGCTCGCCTGGCTGCAGAAGGGTACAGATAAGATTGTGCTCATTACAGATGCCATGCGGGCAAAGGGGCTGCCGGATGGGATGTACAAGCTCGGCGGCCAGGATGTCCGGGTGCTGGAGGGACGGGCCGCGTTGTCTGACGGCACACTGGCCGGCAGTGTGCTGCGGATGGACCAGGCTGTGCGGAATATGCTTGTTTTTACAGGCTGCACTTTGGGGGATGCAGTCCGGATGAGTTCGGAAAATCCCGCCAGGCAGCTGGGGGTGTTTGCGCGAAAGGGAAGCATTGCTGCAGGCAAGGATGCGGACCTGGTTGTGCTGAACGAGAGGCATGAGGTAGTTATGACCTGGTGCCGCGGCTATCTTTCATATGAAAGGAGGGAGGAGGATGAAGCTGATTGAGGTGCGAAGCTATGAGGAGCTCAGCCGGGTGGCGGCTGATTGTATCATTGACAGGGTGAAAAGCAATCCTGCAATCAAGCTGGGGCTGGCAACCGGCGGAACGCCCGTGGGCACCTACCGCAATCTCATTTTGGATCATGAAGCAAATGGCACAGCCTATCGGCAGGCCACTACCTTTAACTTAGATGAATATGTCGGCCTGGACCCTTCCAACCCCGGCAGCTACCGGTATTTCATGCAGGAGAGGCTGTTTCATTGGATTGACATCCCAGCCGGGCAAACGCATGTGCCAAGCGGTGTTTGCAGCGATCCGGAACGGGAATGCGAGGCGTATGAGGACTTGATCCGGAAGGCAGGCGGGATTGATTTGCAGCTTCTTGGCATTGGCGGCAATGGGCATATCGGCTTTAATGAGCCGGGAACATCATTTCATTCCTTGACGCATCTGGTTGAGTTGGATCCGAGCACGAGAGAGGCCAATGCACGCTTCTTTTCAAGCAGGGAGGAAGTGCCGACGCATGCCATTACGATGGGGATCCGGACCATTATGGACAGCAGGGAAATCCTGCTGCTCGTATCCGGTGAAGGAAAGCGGCAGGCATTGAAGCAGCTGTTGAACGGGCCTGTCACGGAGGAGTTTCCGGCCTCCATTTTACAACGGCATCCGCATGTGACGGTTATTGCCGACTCCGCCGCCTTGGGCCGGCAACGAAGGAAGCCGCTTCGCGAATCTGTTGTGTAATCAGGCGGGTGCTGTGCAGTTTGCAGCACCTTTTTTACATATAGAAGCTTCCAATCTCTGCATAAAAAATCTAATCATATATAAGAATTTTTAGAAAATTTGACGAAAAATCGTGTATAATATTGTTATGGACGAGAGCCTGTTACATAACAGTTCATAAGGAGGCAGGAATTATGAAAGCGCAATCAATGCCGCAAGAGATTCTACTGATGGACGAAGCCGCAAATCTGCAAAACTATGAAAAAACAGCTTTAGAGATGGATTGGAGCACTGTTGAACAACAGTTTACCTGGCATGAAACCGGACGTGTCAACATGGTGTATGAAGCAATCGACCGCCACGTAGCCGAAGGGCGGGGGGCACAGCCGGCGCTGCTGTATACGGACGGCGTCCGCGAAGAAGCGTATACCTTTGCTGATATTCAGGAGCAATCTTGCCGCTTTGCCAATGGCTTGCGTTCCCTGGGCGTTACAAAGGGCGACCGGGTATTCATTTTTATGCCGCGCAGCCCCGAGTTGTACATCGCGCTGCTCGGAATTGTCAGGATTGGCGCCATTGCCGGCCCGCTGTTTGAAGCCTTTATGGAAGAAGCCGTGAAGGACCGCTTGCTCGACAGCGGCGCGAAAGCCGTTATTACCGCACCTCAACTTTTGTCCCGCATCCCAGTGAAAGACCTCCCAGACCTTCAGTATGTGATTCTCACCGGAGCAGATGAAACAACTGCCGAAAAGCAAGTGCTGTATACAGACCTGATGAACACTTCAAGTGACTATACAATTGAATGGCTCGGCCGTGAAGATGGCATGCTGCTGCACTATACCTCCGGCTCCACCGGCAAGCCCAAGGGCGTATTGCAGGTGCATGACGCCATGGTTCACCAATACCTATCCGGAAAATGGACATATGACCTTCGTGAAGGAGACATCTATTGGTGTACAGCCGACCCGGGCTGGGTGACAGGCACGTCCGCAGGCATGTGGTCGCCGTGGCTGAACGGGATTACAGTTGTGCTGCGCGGCGGCCGCTTCAGCGCGGAAGCCTGGTATGAAACGCTGGAGAAATACGGAGTGACGGTCTGGTTCAGTGCGCCTACGGCCTTCCGGATGATTATGGCGAGCGGCAGTGAATTGCCGAAGCGCTATGACTTGTCCAAGCTTCGCCATATTCTGTCCGCAGGTGAGCCATTGAACCCTGAAGTGATTCGCTGGGGGCTGGAAACGCTGGACCGCCGCATTCATGACAACTGGTGGATGACGGAAACGGGCTCCTCCATCTGTGCGAACTTCCGCTGCAATCCAATCCGCCCGGGCTCCATGGGCAAGCCGCTGCCGGGCATCAAGCTGGCCATTATCGACAATCAGGGCAACGAGCTGCCGCCAAAGCATATGGGCAACCTTGCCATTCAGCCGAAGTGGCCGGCGATGGTGCGCACCATCTGGAACAACCCTGAGAAATATGAGCAGTACTTTCTGAAGGGCTGGTTCATTTCCGGCGACTCCGCGTATATGGATGAGGATGGCTACTTCTGGTTTGAGGGGCGTGTGGATGATGTCATCAACACGGCCGGCGAGCGTGTTGGCCCGTTCGAGGTGGAAAGCAAGCTCATGGAGCATCCAGCTGTGGCGGAAGCGGGCGTCATCGGGGTGCCTGACCCTGTCCGCGGCGAAATCATCAAAGCATTCATCACCCTGCGTGAGGGTTTTGCAGAAAGCGATGAGCTGAAGGAAGAGATTCGCACCTTTGTAAAAACTCGTTTGGCTGCCCACGCAGCGCCAAGGCTCATTGAAATCCGCCAAAGTATTCCGAAGACGCGCTCCGGCAAGATTATGCGCCGTGTCCTGAAGGCATGGGAGCTGGGCTTGCCGACAGGTGACCTGTCTACAATGGAAGAGTAAGAGAAATGGGGATGATCCGAAAGACTGCCTGCGGGCGGCTGTTGGAGCATCCTCTTTTTTGTGCGTCTTGGGCTATGCGCAATTGCGGGAAAACTGGCTCCAGAAGCTTTTCTTGGAATGCCCGGGTGCGGTGTCCCATACATTGATGGAGAATAATCATTCTTCTGATGCAGACACTAACAGGAAGAAAATCTTTCCTGATGGGAGGGAAGCGGATGATTTCCCTGCAAGATATTTTCACGGCGCGGAAGAAAATGCGGGACATTGTGCACATGACACCGCTTGATTACTCGGCGACCTTCAGCGAGTTGTCCAAAAATGAGGTGTTCTTAAAGCTGGAGAACCTGCAGAAAACCGGGTCATTCAAGGTGCGCGGCTCCTATAACAAGATGATGGCGCTGCCGAAGGAGGACCTGCAAAAAGGCGTTATTGCAGCCTCTGCCGGCAACCATGCCCAAGGGGTTGCCTATTCGAGCAGGATGCTGGGAATTCCCTGTACCATTATCATGCCGAAGGGTGCGCCGCTCAGCAAGGTGCTGGCAACAAGACGGTACGGCGCCAATGTGGAGCTGCATGGAGATGTATTTGATGAAGCGCTCGCTTATGCAAAAGAACTGCATCAGCAAACGGGAGCAACCTTCGTCCATGCTTTTGATGATAACCATGTGATTGCCGGGCAAGGAACAGTCGGGCTGGAGATTTTAGAGCAGCTGTCTGATGTGGACGCGGTGGTATGCCCGGTTGGCGGTGGCGGCTTGCTGGCCGGGGTGGCGATGGCCATTAAAGAGCAGAAGCCTTCCGTCAAGCTGTACGGGGTACAGGCGTTGGCCTGCCCAAGCATGAAGCAATCCTTGCAGGAAAAGAAGCTGCTGACAGTGGAGTCCACGCCCACAATGGCAGACGGCATTGCGGTGAAGCGGCCTGGAGAATTAACCTTTGACCTGGTGCAGCGGTATGTAGATGATATTGTGTGCGTGGATGAAATGGAAATTGCCCGTACCATGCTGATGGTGCTCGAGCGCAGCAAGCTCCTGGTGGAAGGCTCCGGCGCCAGCGGACTCGCTTCTTTGCTGTACGAAAAGCTGCCGCTGCAGGGAAAGAAGGTAGTGGCAGTACTGAGCGGCGGCAACGTGGATGTGAACTTCATTTCCCGCATCATTGAGCGCGGCATGGTCGAGGCCGGCCGTTTCATTCATATCGCCACGACTGTAAAAGATAAGCCGGGGGAGCTGCAAAAAATCCTGCGGGTCATTGCGGATTTGGGTGCCAATGTCCTGAACATTCATCATGAACGCATGGGCATGCGTGTGTTTCCGGGCTATGCCGAACTGCACCTTTCTTTGGAGACACGGGACCAAGCCCATATCGAACGTGTGCTGCAGGTGCTGAAGGACAAAGCCTATGACATTCAAGTGCTGGAATAGCGGCCTGTGCGACAGGCCGCTTCCTTGCTTTTTTCTTTATGGCATGATAAAAAGAATAGGCTTTCCTATAGTTTCAATTCAAATTTTTGGAATTCTCAATTATAATGAGGAAGACCCATACATAATGGAGGGATACTATGACAAACTTTGAACAGTTGCTTGAGAAATATGCAGAGCTGGCGGTCCGCATCGGCGTGAATGCACAGCCGGGACAAACGATTGTGGTACAAGCACCGCTTGCGGCTGCTGAGTTCGTCCGCAAGGTGGCGGTAAAGGCGTACGAAGCGGGCGCGAAGAACGTGCACGTAGAGTATAACGACGAAAAGATTACGCGGACAAAGTATGAAATGGCACCTGACGAGGCGTTTTTGGAGTATCCAATGTGGCGCGCGCAAGGCTTTACGGAAATGGCTGAAAATGGAGCCGCTTTCTTAAGCGTCTATTCCCCGAATCCTGAGCTGCTGAAGGGCATTGATCCGGAGCGCATTGCCAATTTCAATAAGACAGCCGGCACAGCGCTGGCGAAATACCGCGGCTATATGATGGCGGACAAAGCGCGCTGGTCTCTTGTATCCGTGCCGACTGCAGAGTGGGCAACGAAAATTTTCCCTGGCTTGGAGGCTGATGAAGCGATTGAAAAGCTGTGGGATGCGATTTTCCAAATCGTACGCATCGACAAGGAAGACCCGATTGCGGCATGGAAAGAGCATAACGAAATTCTGCAGGCAAAGGCTGTGCATCTGACAGAAAAGCAATATACAAAGCTGATTTACAGTGCGCCGGGCACAAACCTGGAGGTAGAGCTGCCTGCCGGGCATCTGTGGAAGGGCGGCGGCTCCATCGACCAAAGCGGTGTTGCGTTCAACCCGAACCTGCCGACAGAAGAGGTGTACACAATGCCTCATAAGGACGGCGTGAACGGCACAGTCAGCAGCACAAAGCCGTTGAACTACGGCGGCAATCTGATCGACAACTTCACCCTGACATTCAAGGACGGCGTGGTTGTGGAATTTACAGCGGAAAAAGGCTATGAAACATTGGAAAAGCTATTGGGCATGGATGAGGGCGCGCGCCGTCTTGGCGAAGTGGCGCTTGTGCCGCACCGTTCTCCAATCTCTGATTCCGGCCTGATTTTCTACAACACGCTGTTTGATGAGAACGCATCCAACCATCTGGCGCTTGGCGAAGCCTATCCGGTGAACCTGGAGGGCGGCACAGAGCTGTCTCCGGAAGACCTGGCGGCACGCGGCGCAAATAAGAGCCTGGTGCATGAAGACTTCATGATCGGCTCCGCCGAAATGAATATTGATGGCGTGACGAAGGATGGCCAAATCGAGCCAATCTTCCGCAACGGCAACTGGGCATTTTAATTAGGAGGGCAGCAGACAAAGGTCTGCTGCTTTTTTAATGGGCGCGAAGCAATTGAACAAACCACTTAACGAACATTTCAACCATAAGGAAGCGCTTTCTTACGTGTATACCACAAAAAATACGAATTTTTTCCGATCAGGAAGAATTTTACTTGTAAATTTTCTAAAAAATCCATTGTACAAGAATCATCCTTTATCATATAATGTTGACATGTTAGAAAAAATGACACGTGAATGTGAGGAGATTCAACATGAATTTAGAGCAGATTAAAGCGCTAATTGAAGAGAAAAATGTAGAACTGCTTCACTTGCAGTTTGTAGATATCGAAGGAACACTGAAGCAAATTACCATCACTGCCGCACAAGTAGAAGATGCAGTAGAAGGAAAAATCATGTTTGATGGTTCTTCCATTAAGGGCTTCTCCCCAATCAACAAGTCTGACCTGTATCTGGTGCCGGACGCAAGCACATTTGCAGTTATTCCTTGGACGGTTGAGGAAGATTACGCAGAAGCACGCTTCCTTTGCAGCGTTGCAAACCCGGATGGCACACTGTTTGAAGGCGACACTCGCAACGTATTGAAGAAGACAGTAGCACGCGCGGCTGAGCAAGGCTACACAATTTCTGTTGGCCCGGAGCTGGAGTTCTTCCTGTTCAAGGCTGATGCAAACGGCAACCCGACAATGGAGCTGCATGACGGCGCAGGCTACTTCGAGCCATCTCCAAAGGATCTGGGCGAGCGCGTCCGTTTGGAAATCTACCGTGCCCTGAAGGCTCTTGGTTTCACAATCGAAGCTTCTCACCACGAAGTGGCAGAAGGCCAGCACGAAATCAACTTCAAGTACGCTGACGCGCTGAGCGCAGCTGACAACTCCACAACTTATAAGTGGGTTGTTAAGACAGTTGCAAGCAAGTTCGGTTTGCACGCAACATTCATGCCGAAGCCAGTATTCGGCATCAACGGTTCCGGTATGCACGTGAACATGTCCTTCTTCAAGGATGGCGAGAACGTGTTCTTCGATCCGACAGATGAGCGCCAGCTGTCCGAAACAGCTTACCAGTTCATCGCTGGTCTGATCGACAACGTGAAGAGCTTTACAGCAGTAACAAACCCGCTGGTAAACTCTTATAAGCGTCTTGTGCCAGGCTATGAAGCACCTTGCTACATCGCATGGTCCGCATCCAACCGTTCTGCTTTGATCCGTATCCCTGCCAAGCGCGGCATGGCAACTCGTGTTGAGCTTCGCTGCCCGGATCCGTCTGCAAACCCATACTTGGCGTTCGCAGTGATTGCAGAAGCTGGCTTGGACGGCGTAGCGCGCCAGCTGACTGCTCCAGCTCCAGTGGATGAGGATATCTTCCACATGAGCGAAGGCATCCGTGCTGAGTTCGGCATCGAAAACCTGCCAGGCAGCCTGGAATTGGCTGTTGCTGAGATGGAAAACGGCACAATCGGCCGCGAGACACTTGGCGAGCACGTATACGGCGAGTATGTGGCGCTGAAGAAGGCAGAGTGGGACAGCTACCGTACAGCAGTTCATACTTGGGAGCTTGTAAACTACCAAGCGAAATTCTAATAGATTAAAAGGCTGAGTCCGCGGACTCGGCCTTTTGCTATTTTATCGATAAATTGGAAGAAGTGTAAGATAACTCAAAAAAAGTGATAAAAGGAGCAGATGCTCTGACGGTGATTGGACAAAAGTTATATAATAGTTATACAGACGGGGGGAATTCTAATGAAGAAGCGAGTTGTTATTGTTGGCGGGGGAATTGCCGGTATCATGGCGGCAAGAACACTGCGGGAGTGCGGCATCACAGATGTTGCCATCCTGGAAAAAAGCCGGAGCGTCGGCGGCCGGCTGGCCACCCGGCGAATCGGGGAAGGAAAGGCGGACCACGGGGCACAGTTTTTTACCGTGCGCACCAAAGAGCTGCAGCGGGAGACAGAAGAATGGCTCAGACAGGGCTGGATTCAGCTTTGGTACGCAGACCCCTATCCGCGCTACCGCGGCACAGAGGGAATGAACGGGCTGGTCAAGCAATTGGCGCAGGGGCTGGACATACATTTGCATACAAAGGTGGAAGCGATTGAGCAGACAGAAAGCGGGTTCCGGGTGCAGGCGGATAATGGGCAGGAGTGGCAGGCGGAGGCGGTGTTGCTGACGGCTCCGGCCCCGCAAGCGACAGAGCTGCTGGGGAGAACGGGCATAGAGGTGCAGGAGCTGGACGGGCTGGCTTTCAATCCATGCTTTGTGCTGCTGGCAACGATGAAGCAGCCGACTTCCTTCCCGGAGAATGGCCATATCACGGAGAATGTGCCGCAGGGCGTAGAGCGGCTTGTGGACCAGCAGAAAAAAGGTGTGTCTAAGCTGCCGGTTGTCAGTGTATATATGAAAGGAGACTGGTCCAAGGAGCACTATGCACTGGATGAGGAGACGGCAGCGGAGAAGATCCTGCAGCTTGTCGGTCCGTTGTTGGGGGAAGCAGTGGAGGCGGCGCAGCTGAAGCGTTGGCGTTATGCCGAAGCAACAGGAATTGTACGGAAGCCGTTTGTGTCTGCCGCTGCGGAATATCCGCTGCTGATTGCCGGGGATGCCTTTCTGCATGAGGATGACCCGTCCGGGCGCACCCGGTTTGAGAGCGCCTTTTTATCAGGAATGGCAGCGGGAGAGGAATTGGCAAACCGACTCTAAAAGGGGGTTGTGTCCATGGCTCGTTCTTGGATTATGAAGCAGGTGTGGAGTGACTTGCTGTTTATGCACATTCCTGTGGATGAAGCGGATGTAATCCATCGCATTCCGCCCGGGCTGGAGCTGGATACATATGACGGGCAGGCTTGGATTGGCATTGTGCCCTTTGAAATGAAGGGCATCCATCCGCGCGGGCTTCCTGCTGTACCGTATGTATCCCAGCTGTTTGAATTGAATGTGCGGACGTATGTAAAGCACGGCAGCAAGAGCGGAGTGTATTTCTTCAGTTTGGACTGCGACAAGCCGCTCAGCGTCTGGATTGCCCGTACGTTCTTTCATTTGCCGTATTATAACGCCGATATCAAGGTGGCAAGAGATGAGGGGCAAACCCGGTTTGAGGCGAAGCGCACGCATAAGGGCTTTCCGGCGGGGGAGTTTGCCGCTTCCTATAAGCCGGCATCAGCGCCGTTCCGTACACAGCCCGGCAGTCTGGAGCACTGGCTGACCGAGCGGTACTGCCTGTACACGGATAAGGGAAATCAGCTGTACCGCGGAGACATTTCACATGATCCTTGGGAGCTGCAGCTGGCTGTCTGCGATTTGGAGTATGAAACGCTGTCGGCTCCCTTCAGCAGGAGCAGCCCGGATGTGCTGCTGCATTATGCGCGGGAACTGCACACCTACATTCATTCCTACCAAAAGCTGTAAGGGGGTTTCCGCCGTGGAAACCCTCTGTTTTATGAGGAAGCTGGAAATACAATAGAGGGACAAATCTTCTGCTGCAGCACAGCCGTGAAGGCTTCTGGATTCTCGCCTTCTGCATACGTAACCCTTGCCAGGACGTCGCCATACCGCACGAATAGTTTGTAGCCCGATGCACTTTCTTCTTTCATAAAGTAGGTAATTTTCTCATAGGAATATTCTTCGGCGGAACCATGGGATTCAACAAAGAGGATGCGGGAGTTTGTTGCTGCCAGCAGCCCTGAACGGGGGATAAAACGCTTGTGGAACACCTCTAAGGAACAGCAGACAAGTGATAAAATCATTTCATCCGGCATAAGTATGGCTTTTAAATGCCTCTTCTCAGCTTCCATAGCAAAGCCCTCCTTCTACTTATCTTTCCATTATTATACATTATAATCTGCCGCTCTCCATAAAGTTCACGAAAGTGCCGAAAAGAATAAAGCGCTTGCAAAAAACTCGAAATGTACTGAATGTTGCGTTATAATTTATATGTTCGTGGGGAACGCAGAGAGATACATACTAGAGGAGAGAACAACATGGTTACCAAAAGCTATTTTTTGAGTGAACTGGAGCGGGAGCAATATGAACAGCAGCTGCTGCTGGCAGAGCAAAGCTGTAAGGCGGAGGAACTGCTGGCTTTGGATGATGAAGAGCTGTTGCAGCTATATAAAGAAATCATTGGGAAGCAGTCTCTTGTAAGCTAAGAGACTGCTTTTTCTTTTTGAAAGGAAAGGAAATCCGTCCCCCGGTCTTGAATGTAAATAAGAGGTAAAGGGATTGCAAATAGTCCTTACGCAGAAAGGCGTGCTCTTTGCAGACACGCCTTTTGTTGTCAATCCTCATAAAAATTCTATTTATATAGTAAAATGGTGTAGAGTACTAGAACAAATGTGACGATATGGAAAAGGCGGGAGAAGAATGACATGAAGGCAATTGAACAGAGGGAGATATCGGCTGGGGGAGAACGCGCACAGAAGGAAGTCTGGAAACTGGTGCTGCGAAGCATCTCAGGCCAGCAATTATATCAGCTGACCGAGCGTTTGCATGTATCGCTGCCGGGGTTCCGGCGGCTGGAGTTGAAGCAAATGGAAATGCTGCGTGGGAGAATCACGGCTGAATTGCTGAAGCCGCGGTTATTTCATAAAGTGAAGCAAGAGTTCCATGAGCTGTACGAAAAAGCAAATCCGCCCGAGCTGCAGTTGACGAGGGAGGAGATTTGGCAGCAGAAGCATGACACAGCTTTCGTTGCGCATCTCCTGCCTATGCTCATCAGCTCGGGGGATGAGGAGAAGGAACGATGGGCTGAGGAGCTGTTTCTGCAGCAGGAGCAGCCGGCCCAGGCTGAGAAGCCTGCACAGGAGGGGTCTGTGCAGGAGCTAAAGACAATTATCAAGCAGCTGGAAGTAAAGAACAAAAAGTATGCAGATAAGCAGCTTGAGCAGCAAACGCGCCTGTTGCAGGCAGCCAAAAAGCAAAAGCAGCTGGAAGAGGAATTACGCCGCCAGGAGCAGCAGCACCAGGCGCTGAAAAAACAGATGGAGCAGATGAAGAAGCAAAAGGAAGAGCTTGAAGGCAAGCTGCAGGCGGCTGAGCAGGGGCAACAAGAACTGCGGCAGCAGCTCAAGCTGCAGGCGCAGGAATCCGAACAGCTTCGCAGGCTTATGGAGGCAGCTGTATATGCACAGGAGACAGCGGCTGCAAGCAGTGAGAAGGATATTGCCATTGTCGGCGAGGTGCATGGCTTAGATGATGACCGCTGCAGGGTGATTGCCGGAACGGATTTGGAAGAGGCCATGCAGCAGGGCTGGCTGTTATCCTGCCGCTTTGTTTGTCTGCTGCGCTTTTCCCTGGCGCCGGCGAGTATTCGTAAGGCAAAGCGGATGATTGCAAAGGAGAAGCTCCGGGAGTTTGCCGACATGTGGGAGCTGGAGCAATTTCTGCAGAAGGAGGTAGCAAGATGATCAAGCAATGGGAGTACTGTTTATTGGGTCTGCTCGCCACAAATACTGACGTCGAACAGGAGCTGGGCAAGCCGCGCAGTGTGTTCGTGAATAAACAAAATACAGTGCAATTTCTGGTGAAACGTATCTCTGAGGGAAGTGAGAGTCTGCCAAAGCATAATCTGTTCACCTGTTATGCAACGGACTTGGAGCGGTTTGGCTTCCATGATGACATGATGGAACCGGATTATATCCGGGAGGAGCGGCTGCGGCTGTTCCTTGAGAACTATCTGCTTGTATTCACGCCATTGCGCAAGGCGACGCCTTCTTCAGATGTATACTTGGCGAAGGATATTGAACTGCTGCGCAAAGCGGATACGTTTCAATGGGATGCGCCGTATGTTCCTGTTCCGGTATACAGTAAGGAAAAGCATAAGTGCACCTTTCAGGAATTTTGTGATAAGCTGCTGAACCGGAAGTACGTAGGCAAAATTGAGCGCATCTCCACAGACAGCAGTGATACGCCGCGTTATATCCTTTGGAAGGAAAGTGAAACCGAGCTGTATGTCATTGGCCCGTTTGCCAGCCACTCCTATGCCCATGGCGGATTTTGCTTCCATGCCGCAGCTCCGTTAAAGGTGCATACGCTTGCAGAAGCATGGCTGGATGATATGTATGAGGTCTATCAATCCATTCAGTTCATGAATATTCACCAATTCGATACGCTCGACCAGCTCATGCAGGACCCGGAGGCGCGTGAATTGGAGCAGGCTCCCCAGGTTGTTACGGAACTGGAAGCTGCTGCATCCCTTGTGGTTCTGCCAGATCCCCCGGCACCGGCCCTGGATGCGGCATACACCCAAAATGAAGAGAACGAGTTCCTTTCCCGTTTTATCCGTGTGACCCGTGAATGCGGATTATTGTATGCCGAAAGGGACCTGGTGAATTTTCATAATGCCATGAAGACATCCAATTTGGTCATCCTGCAGGGAATGAGCGGGATTGGCAAGACGCAACTCATTCAAGCTTATGCCAAGGCGCTCGGCTTAGAGGCCCATAAGCAGCTGTTGGTTATTCCGGTGCGCCCATCCTGGACAGATGATGCAGATATTCTCGGCTATGTAGATTCGCTGAATATGATTTACCGTCCGAGTGAAACCGGCCTGGTCGATGTCCTGATTGAGGCAGCCAAGGCAGAGAATCAGGAAAGCAAGCTCTATATTATTGCTTTTGACGAGATGAACCTGGCGAGAGTGGAGCACTATTTTTCCCAATTCTTATCGGTGCTTGAGACAGATGGGCAGGAACGCCTGCTGCGTTTGTATAATGAAGGCTTGACCAGCAAGCTGTATAATGCCTCTCAGTATCCGGCATCCGTCACAATCGGTGATAATGTCATGTTCGTCGGCACCGTGAATCTAGACGAATCCACCTATCACTTCTCTGATAAGGTGCTGGACAGAGCGAACGTCATTACCTTGGAGGTGCTCCGCTATTCTCTTCTGGCACAAGTGGAGGAGGCGGCGGATTGTCTGCCTGTGCAGCCTGTGCATTATAAGAAGTACCGCTCATTTTATAGTCAAGACGGCAAGCTGCAGCTTTCCCAACAGGAGCTGGATTTACTGTGGGAGCTGCATGAGGCCATGCATGAGGCGGATGCAAGGACTGGGATTGGGCCACGCATCGTCCGGCAGATTGACAGCTATATGAAAAATCTTCCGGATACGCCTTACATCACAAGGGGGGAAGCGCTGGATCTGCAGCTGACACAGCGGATTCTGTCAAAGCTGCGCGGACCGGAAGATATATGGAAGCCTGTTGTCGGTGTGTATGAGGAAAGCGGCCATGTCGGAGCTTCCCGTCTTCTGCAAATTCTGCAGGCCTACAGTACCCTCTCCTCTTTTGAAAAGACCATTCGCGTGCTGAAGCAAAAGGCAAGAGAGTTGAAGTACAATGGCTACATGTACTGAACGGCTGCCCTTCACACTTGTGTTCGAACAAGTGGGACGTCCCGGTACAGTTTCCGTGCTGTATGAACGCGAGGATGACGTGCCGGAGTCGGACTATGTGATTGTCCGGGAGAATCTGGACTTGAAGGTGCTATTCCAAAGCAGCCGGATGGAAAGCCGGCTGTATTTGGAGGGGCTGGAGGGCACCAGCAGCGAGGAGGATGAGCGGGGAAGCTTGTTTCTGCGGCCGAATGCCGAGAGCCGCTTGGTGTACCGGCATGCCGAGTTTCCGCTGATCCCGGGAGACTATTTGGTGCGTGTGGCTTGCGGCGGTGCCTCCTACTATACAATGATGCGCGTTGTGCCAAAGCAGATGTCGGTAGAGCAGCTGGAGCTGATGAAGAAGGAAATTGATGCTTTTATGAAGGGGCTCGGCCGGGAACGGGTGCGGCAGCGTCCGGATCAGTGGCAGGATTTGCTTTCTCCTGTGCTGGCCGCACAGCTTCGGGCTGCAGAGCGGCATTATAAGTCAGTCCTTCCGGCTGCTGCGGACTTACGGGAACGAGCTGCTTTCCGGCTGGGCAAGGAGTACCGCTTTGTGGCCGCGGAGGATACCAGGGAGATGGATGAGATGACTATCCGGCATTATCTGCGCTATCCGGAACGGCGTGAACGGCTGGTGCCGGCGCACCAGATTGATTATGATGTGCCGGAGAACCGTTGGCTGAAGCGGACAGTGAAGCAGCTGCAGCAGGAGCTGGGCAGCATGCTGGAGAGTCTGCAGGAGCAGCAGATCGAGCTTCCTGAGGGGACGGAAGTAATCCGGAATATGCGAAAGCTGCAAAAGTCGCTGCATGCTCTTCGGCATACAGGCTGGCTTGCATCCGTGCAGGAAGCGGAGAACACCCATGTGCCGCACAGCATCCACTTCGATGCCCGCTACCGTGCCATGCTGCAGCTGCAGCGGGACCTGCGGCAGGTGCAGCATAGAGAAGCCGGACAGACGGAAACGAGATGGAGGCGGACTGACAAGCTGTACGAAATCTGGGGCTTCATTCAATTTGTGCAGCTGCTTTGGCATCAGCTTGGCTTTCACCCCGTCAGCGGCTGGGTTTTCTCCGGAGAACAAGGAACATCTCTGCCGGCATTAACGCCGAATACAAGAATCGACCTGGAGCGTGAGGAGATCCGGCTGCAGCTGTATTACGAAGGGGAACTCCCGCTTGAGCACCGGACCGAGCAGGTCCTGTATATTGAGGGCCCCAACAATCGCCCGGATATGCGCCTGGATGTGTTTCAAAGCGGAATGTATATTGGCAGTCTTCTATTTGACTTCAAGTACCGGCCGCTGCACCATATCTGGGATGTGCGGAAGGTCCGCAATAAAATTCCGGTCATGAAGCAGCTGACGAATTATGCGATGCTTTGCCGGTCATGCTGCTTGTATGGAGAGGCTGCCTATGCCCGCTTTGTGCGCCCGGTCCATGAGGTGTGGGCCATCCATCCAAATCAGATTTCCAACTACCCGGATTCGCAGAAATATGAGCTCCATGATGCCAGAATCGTCAGGCTCAGTCCGGGTGACAGCCATATGCATGTGGCAGCCAGTCTGCAGACGGCCTTGGAGGAGCTGCAGGAGAAGGCAAGGGCCTTCATGAAGTAGAGAGGAACCTACGCAGGGTTCCTCTTTTCTGATGATTCTTTTGCATACACTATAGCAGAGGGGGTGAGCAGAATGGATGTGTTTTTCACGATTGCCGAGGAGCATATCAAGAAGGCTGTGGCGAAAGGGGATTTCGAGAATCTGCCCGGCAAAGGCCGGCCGCTTGAGCTTGAGGATTTGTCCGGTGTGCCTGAGGAGCTGAGAATGGGCTATAAAATCTTGAAAAATGCCAGGATTTTGCCTGAGGAGCTTCAGCTGAAGAAGGATATGCTGACACTATCCGATTTACTGGCCTGCTGTCAGGATGAGACGGAGAAGGAGAGGCTGCAGCAGGAGCTGAATGCCAAGACACTTCGCTTCCATCAGGCGATGGAGAAACGGAAGATAAAGGACAGCGGAGCTTACGGTGCATATCGGGAGAAGCTGCTGCGCCGGCTTCACTGAAGGAAAGGGGCGCTGCGAATGAAGAGGCTGCACAATCTTGAGCAGCTGCAGCAGGCAAAACAAAGCGGGCCTCTCAGCCTGATTTTTGTAAAAACAAGCAGCTGCAGCGTCTGTGATGCTGTGCTGCCGCAGGTGGAACAGCTGCTGCAGCGGTATCCGGCCATATCCGGCCATCTTGTCTCCCTGGAGGAGGTGCCGCAGGTGTCCGGAGAGCTGCTCGTATTTACAGCCCCGGCCATTCTGTTGTTTGCAGAAGGGAAGGAAGTGCTGCGGGAGTCCCGGTTCATTATCTTTGAGCAATTGGAAGAGCAGCTGCAAACATGGAGCGAGGTCCTGGGATGAGGACCTCGCTTTCTGTTTACAGCTTTACAATGGTGCGTCCGCGCGCTTCCCCGCGAAGAATCGCGGCAAGCACCTCAGGAAGCCCGTCCAGCGTAACCTCCTGCGCAATATAGTTCAGCAGCCCTTCCGGCTTCATATCGGTGGCCATACGCTGCCAAGTAGCCGCACGCAGCTCCATTGGACAGTATACAGAATCAACCCCGAGAATATTCACCCCGCGCAAAATGAAGGGGAAAACGGTTGTTGCCACCGAGGAACCGCCTGTAAGCCCGCTTACAGCAGCGGAGCCGCCATATTTCAGATTGCTGACAGCTGCAGCCAAAGTCTTGCCGCCTACAGGATCCACAACTGCCGCCCAGCGCTGCTTGCCGAGGGGAGGGAACGTCTCCGGAGCGGCTTCTTCGCGCGAGATGACTTCCTTTGCTCCAAGTGATTGCAAGAATTCTGCTTCCCCTGCCTTTCCTGTGCTGGCAACAACATGATAGCCAAGCTTGGCAAGCATCGCCACTGCTGTGCTGCCGACCCCACCGGTCGCGCCGGTTACAAGCACGGGCCCCTGCTCCGGCGTTAAGCCGTTCTGCTCCAGCTTATGAATGGATAGAGCAGCAGTCAGTCCTGCTGTACCGAAAGCCATTGCTTCCTTCGTTGTCAGGCCGGCAGGAAGCGGAACAACCCAATCACCCGGGACACGTGCATATTCACTGAAGCCGCCATAGTGAGAAACACCCAGCTCATAGCTTGTTACAATGACCTCTTGTCCTTCAGTAAAACGAGGATCCTTTGACTCGGCGACAGTACCCGCCAGGTCAATGCCGGGAACGAACGGATAAGTGCGCACAATCTTTCCGTTTGGCGTGCTTGCCAGACCATCCTTGTAGTTGACGCTGGAGTACGCGACCCGGATGGTTACGTCTCCTTCAGGCAGGTCTTGCAGGTGCAGGTCTTGCACCTGCACGGAAAAGTCAGTCTCTGTTTTGTTGACAACTAAGGCGCGGAATGGCTCTTGCATACGAACACCTCTTTCCTTTGTTTTCCTCTTTATTGTACAGTTTACGGCAAAGGTTGAACAGTTTAAACAAACGTTTGATTGAGAGGGGGACCATGCAGGCGGCAGAAGGGCTGCAGCAGTTTAAACAAACGTTTGATTAAGAGATTCTTTTAATTTCAGTTACCGTTAAACGGAATAAATTCATTTATTCTTTATATTTATATACTGGGAAATATTGTACAATAGAAGGAACAAGAATAAGCGACAAAAGGGGGGAAGGAGTATGCCGGCAGATATACTCCAACTGTAATGAAACTGACAAAGAAGCATATTGCAGCAGCGGTAACGATTGTTGCCGCCATCCATTCAGAAGCACATGCAGAAGCGCAAGAGACAGGAACTGTGACAGCTGATGCTCTTAGTGTTCGTGAGAGCCCTTCGGCAACAGGGAAGATTCTGGGCTACCTGCAAAAGGGGCAAAAGGCTGCTATAGCCGCGGTCAGCAATGGCTGGGCCCAAATCAGTTTTCAGGGGAAAAATGCCTATGTATCTGCGAAATACATAAAACAAGAGGGGACGGCAGCTGTTCAGACAGTGAAGGTTACAGCCTCCAAGCTGAATGTCCGCAGCAAGCCTTCCCTGTATGGCAGCATTGCCGGCACATTGGAGAAAGGCGAGACAGCTGTTGTGCTGGCAAAGGAAGGGGACTGGCTTCAGGTCCTGTACAAGGGAGCTGCCGCTTACGTCAACAGCCAGTATGTCCAAGAGGTGCAGCCGCAGACAGCCTCGCCTGCCGCCCAAGTGCAGCCTGTACAGACAACTGCAGCTACTGTCGCAGCATCCCGTGTGAATGTCCGAACGAGTCCTTCCCTGCAAGGCGGGGTTCTTGGCCAAGTGCAGCAAGGAGAACAAGTGCAGGTCATCAAGCAGGCTGGTGAATGGTCAAGTGTACTGTACAAAGGACAGACAGCCTATATATACACCGCCTATTTACAGACGCAAGCGGCGGAAAAGCCGATTGAAGCGAAGCCGATTGCGGTGTCCCAGGTATCCTTTTATACAGCTCCATCCTATAGTGCACAGGTTCTGGGAACGGGTAAAAACGGACAGACATTGTCTGTTCTTGCTTACGAGGGGGACTGGGCGAGAGTCAGCTTGAATGGAGCCGCCGCTTATGTCCCTGTTCTTGCTTTTCAGGAGCCGAAGCAGGAGAAGACCGGCATTGTGAAGGTTTCCTTGCTGAATGTACGAAGCGCTCCATCTACTGAAGGGGCAGTAATCAGCCAGCTTCGTCAGGGAGAAGAAATTACGATTACGGCAGAAGAAAACGGCTGGGCCAAATTCTTATATCAAGGGCAAACAGCGTATGCGTCCCTTTCCTATTTGCAAACCGCTGCTGAAGCTGCGGCGTATACGGTTGTGACAGCGTCACAAAGGCGGCCGGCAGCCAGCCTGACAGAGGCTGAACAGGCTTTCTCCACCTCAGCGGAGGATGGTTACATTGAGAAGAATCAGACGATTGTAGATATGAAGGCCGGTTTTGTCCGCACCAAGGCGCTGACTACCATCTATGACGGGGAGACAGACAGCCAGATTACTTACGTAGCTGCCGGAACGGACCTGAAGTTTGTAAAAGCTGCCGGCCAACGTGTGTTTGTCACAATAGACGGGGCAACGGGGTATGTGCCGCTGTCTCAGGTTGAGTTGATTCCTGCGATGCTGAAACAAGCAACCTCCTATTACGATGTAAAGGGCGGCCAGCTGTACTATCATGCCTATAAGGCAGCCTCCGGAGCTTATACTTCATATGGGCTGGGATCAGCCCCCGCGCATTTGCAGGAGGGAAAAGTCTATGAAGCTTGGAATGCAAAAGAGCTTGGCGGCCAGGAAAGCTATTATTATTTCGCATACATGCCGCTGCGGATCCAGACAAGCTATACAGCAGAGGAGCTGAATGCGTTTGTCCGTTCTGTACGGCCCGACAGCCCGCTTGCAGGATTGGGCTCTTCCTTTGTGGCTGCTGCCCAGAAATATGGAGTCAATGCCGGCTATTTGCTGGCGCATGCCATCCTGGAATCCGGATGGGGGACAAGCCGGATTGCCCAAGATAAGAAAAACCTGTATGGATTTCAGGCGGTGGACGCAGCTCCTTATGATGGGGCGGCAGCCTTTAAAAGCTGGGGGGAAGGCATCGACTACTGTGCAAAGTATATCAGTGAGCATTACCTGACGCCGGGTTCCCGGCAGTATAGAGGCGGTGCCTTGGGTGATAAAGCGTATGGAATGAATGTCATGTATGCCAGTGACAGCAACTGGGGCAGGCAAATTGCAAGGCTTATGCATCAGCTGGATGCGTTCTATCAGCATCGGGATACGCGGTATCAGCTGGGAAAAGTGCAAGCGGGCACAAGCTTCTACAGCAGTGCGGGCGGGAAGCAGGAGAGCAAGGCGGACAGGGGGCTGCTGGTGGCTGTAAAGGGGAAGGCAAATGGCTTCTATGAAGTGATTTCGGATGCAAGCAGCAGCCCCCTGTATGTGCCGGCAAATCAAGTGCAGCTTGTCACGTCATATTAATAGAAACACAGGGCGGCAGCTGCCGTCCTGCCCTACTTAAAAATATATTGTATATGATAATTATTCTAATGTATAATAAGCTATCGGGAAATCTGCTGTGGCTGAAGCATACAAAAGCTCATTTCTCAGCCGCTGAAAAGAAAAGTATCAAGCAGTTTGAAAAACAGGAGATTAATGGAACACATGACTAAAGATCAAGCTTTTTTACATCCCCAAATCAACTTGGTTTCCTATGAGACGCTGCAGCAGCTGCAGGGAATTCAGGTGAGCAGGCCATCATCTGCCTTTCGGCGGAAGAGCCGTGCAGGGCTTCGGGCCAAACAGCAGCATCATGCACAAAGAGAAAGCTGCCAGCCCGGCCTGTTCAGCCACGTTCAGCTGAAGCCTGCTTGGAGTGATGCAGACATACAGGAGAGCTTCAGAAGAATTTTGGGGCCATAAGAGTATTCCTTTTCCTCATGACGGGAAGCGGGTACTCTTTTTTTCTTTTGCAGAGCCTGCTTTTTCAGAAATCGCGGACCGCAAAGGAAGAGAAGCTCCTCAAATATACCCTTTCATTCCCCATGTTACGAATTTAAGAAATGATGTAATAAATTGAGAAAATAGCTGAATGGGTTGAGAAGCGATTTTCGCAACCGTATAATAGAATTTATGATTGAAATATTTTGTGGGTATACCATTTAAAAATAAGAGACTTTATAGGGCTGTGAGGAATCTAAGAAGGAGATTCGCAAAATGAATGAGAAAAAAGGAATAGAACTGACAAACGAAGAGTTCTTCTTTCTGGCAGGTCTGTTTGATTGTGATGCCTTAATCGGTGTGCCGGATCCCTTCATTGGATACTGGGCGGAGGATGTGGAAGGCAAGCTGAAGCTGGCAGCACAATCCTTGAAGCAGAAGGGTTATGTTGTACATGATGACTGCGATATGAATTTGATGCCAGAGCTATTGGAATATATGAGAATCTGCACGAAAACGAACCTCACCCTTTGGCTGCAGACAGAGCGTGGCGGCAAATCTGCGGAAAGCTACTATTACCTGAGCCCGCGTAAGGTGATTGAGAGCAAAGTATTTGAGCAAGGAGACCGGCTTTCTTATGTGTTGCGGGACTGCGGTACGCCGGAGAAGGCTTGGGATGACTTGCTGCAGCGGCATAAGCCGGACAGCAAACCGGTTTTGTATGGCTGCAAGGTCCAAATACCGCTGTATATATTTGAAGAAATGCTGGAGCTCCGCGAATCTTGGACGGTCCGCCGTATGGAAGCGAAGCTGAAGGAGCAAGGAGTATTCTCAACTGCGGCAAGACTCTTGGCCAAGACCATCAAGAACTATGAGTCATACGGACAGTTTGCAGCCTTCCATGAGGTGCAGGAGCGCTGGCGTATGGACAGTGTCTATTTCTTGTATGGAAGAGAAGTGAACTGGCTGATGCGGGTGGTTGCACAGCCGGATGGCCCGTATGCAGAGTTTCAGCCGGCATCGGAGGCATCCTTCCAGGAAGCGATGCGCCATGTGGTATTGCAGACAAAGCCGGAGCTGTCTGTTTTGTAACCGAAGGGACGGGACGAAACGGACTGTTCACAATATCGAACTGATGGAGGCCTTGAGGGCTGCTTTCGTGATCTGTGTTCCGGTTTAGATGGAAGAAGGGGGATGGCCCAAGACGGCCATCCCCTTACTCTTATGCCCGCGCTCCCGCCCGTGCCAGCAGCGGCGCGCTGGAGAATAGAAGTGATAGTAAAACAGCGCATATAATGACGGATGGAGCCACATAGGAAATGTTGTATACGAAAGAATACAAGGCAACCGGCTGTCCCTTTGGCGCATATTCAGCAAAGAAAATGATGCCGGCCACATAGTGGCATAAGAAACGCGCGAAGCCGCCCAGAAGAACGCCGGACACTACGAAGGAAACGGCAGCTCTTTTATTGCGGGCCGCGTAAGACTCCTTCACTTTTACGGCAAATACACCCGCAAGGCCGAGTACGGTGAAGGCCAGGAAGTAGTCAATAAAGCCCTGCACCGGATGTACGATATATTGGGAAGCTTGGCCTGTCACCACCTGCAGCAGGCCGAAGATGAAGCCATTCAGCAAACCAGCCTTGAGTCCCCAGCGGAACGAAATTAAAAAAATCGGCAGCATCGCGAAAGATATAGATCCGCCTTGGAACCAAAGCTTCAGTGATAAGAACGGCATGGTGTCCAGGATATAGGCCAAAGCTGACGCCATGGACAATTCAATCAAAAATTGTACGCGTGAATTTCTCACACTTGTTTCCTCCTTATGTGGAATCGCCCCAAGGTGCAAACAAAAAGACAGCGGGGACCTAGAATACCGCTGTCTCATTCTAAGCCACATCCCTGCGTTAGCATTATCTAACAGGTTCGGAGGGTCAGAACAGATTGTTCACTCTCAGCCAAAAGGCTCCCCTTGTGGATTGCGATTCAATTTTGGATAGTTCTACTATACAAAGAAAACGGGGAATTGGCAATTCCTCCGCGCCGCTTACTTCTTCGTCAGTGAGCCGAGTTCTTCCGCAATGGCCTGCATTTCGCTGATGCTGAAGGAGTCCCGCTTCATCACATGCGCATAGATGTCGCGCAGGTCTTCATATAAGTCGGCATTGAAGTTTTCCGCACGCACCGCGCCGGCATTGACCATCCGCAGTTTTTCTTTAATGGCTTCGACCATATACTCGATATTCTCTCTGGATTGCACTGATAAATCCATCTGTCTGCCTCCTCTTATGTAATAGCCTTATCTTATCATCTTTCCCAATTAAAAGGTTGTACAAATGACAAAGATACCTACATTTTCACATTTGGGCTTATACTAAAAACAGGAACGCGTGAAGGAGGAAGCGACATGATTCGTGTCTTATTTGTTTGTCTCGGCAACATTTGCCGCTCCCCGATGGCAGAGGCCATCTTCCGGGATTTGGTGCAAAAAGAGGGGTTGTCTCACCTGATTGAAGTCGATTCTGCCGGTACGGGAGATTGGCATATCGACAAGCCGCCGCACGAAGGAACTCGAAAATTGTTAACAGAAAATTCCATAAGCCACACAGGGATACGCGCCCGGCAAGTCGAAAGTAATGACTTAACAGAGTTTCACTATGTGATTGCCATGGACGCCAAGAACCTGCAGGATTTGCAGAAGCTTGGCAAGGCGGGCGGCTATCTGGGCCGGCTGTCCGACTTTGTGCCGGACAGCAGCTGGGAGGATGTCCCTGACCCTTACTATACCGGAAACTTCCAGGAAACATACGAGCTTGTGGCGGATGGGTGCAGAGGGCTGCTTGCTTATATCCGAAAAAAGCACGGAATTTCTTCAATTCAAAAATAGAAAGGGGTAAAGGAATCATGGAAAAGAAAAGTACAATTGTCCGTAATATCGCAATCGGTGTGGCTGTCGGCGCTGCGGTCACAATGCTGAAGAAGGATAACCGCGAGAAGATTGCCGGAAATGTCCGCAAGGCAAGAACAAAGGTGAATGAGATGCGGGAAGGCTCCATTACATTGAAGGACCGTGTTGTGGACGGCGTGCACGATTTGGGCGCCAAGAGCCGGGAAATGGCTGAGCTGAAGGCCGTAAAGGAGAAACTGGAAGAAATTAAGAAATTAACCCCGGCAGTTGTGGAAACATTAAAAGAAACAAGAGACATTTTCAACAAGAAGAAGCAGGAGCTGCTTGAGCGGGAAGAAGCACAGACGGATGTTGTCCCGGAGGCAGCAGCCCCGGAAGAAGTGCCGGCACCTGCCGCTACAGAAGATACGGCAGAGGCAGAAGGGCTGATGCAGCCTGTCCTTGCTGTGGAAGAAGCAGCGGAGCCGGTTCTGGAGACAAACACTGAGGCAACTGAGGAAGAAATGAAGCAAACTGTGTAAGCAGGTGATTTGAATGATATCAGCAGAACGAAGAAGTAGGATGTTTAAATTCTTGAAGGACCTGTATGTACGTACCAAAGACGATGACTTATCCGGTCTGGGCTCTCAGCTTGCCTACTTCTTTCTTCTGTCCTTGTTTCCGGCGCTCGTGTTTCTCATGACACTGATTGCTTATTTGCCGATTCATACACATGATGTGCTCGGCTTTGTCAGAGCCTATGCGCCCGCAGAGGCCCTGGACTTGATTGAGACAAACCTGCATAAGGTGCTCGACGACCATAGCAACGGCGGCTTGCTGTCATTCGGGATCATTGCGACGCTTTGGTCCGCATCCAATGGCATCAATGCTGTGATGAGCGCATTCAACCGTGCGTATGACACGAAAGAAACGCGTTCCATCTTCGTAACAAGAGGGCTTTCCATTCTGTTGACAATTGCCATGGTATTTGTCATTATCTTTGCCTTGGCATTGCCGGTATTCGGCAAAGTCATTGGAGAAGCTGTGTTTCGGGTGCTTCACCTGTCCGGGATGTTTGTCTATGTGTGGAAAATTGTGCGGCTCTTAATCAGCTTCTTTGTCTTATTGCTGGTGTTTGCTTTCGTATATCAATTTGCCCCCAATAAACGCCTGCGGCCCAAAGAGGTGATATCCGGCGCCATATTTGCCACGGTCGGCTGGATTGCAGTTTCCTACGGTTTTGCCTTTTATGTGGAAAACTTCGGAAACTACTCCAATACATATGGCAGCCTGGGGGGGATTATTGTCCTCATGTTTTGGTTTTATCTCACCGCCTGGGTCATTTTGCTTGGCGGCGAGATTAATGCTCTGCTGAATTGCTACCGGACGCATGGGAGAGATTCCCGTCATAAAGCATAGCGGAGCATCTCATACTAGAAAAGCTTCTATCTATTATGAAGGAGGGGTTCTGGCATGAGCCAAAACAAGCATGGCAATAACACAAATGACAAAAATCAACGCAAGCAGCGCAAGAGCTCGCAGCCAAAGCATAAGACAAGCGGCAGCGCGAATGGCAGCAACGATTTCCATTAAGATGTCAAAGAGCCGTCCTCATCAGGATGGCTCTTTATTTTACCGTAAAGCTGGTGCAGGTCCGAAAAAAGAGGGCTGAGCTTGTGCTCAGCCCTCTAAACTGCTTCAATCATTTGCTTTCAGCAAGCGCAGTCCGTTTAAGATGACAAGAATTGTACTTCCCTCATGCCCGATAACCCCGAACGGCAGTGCAAGAGCCTGCAGGAAATTGGAGCAGATCAGCAGGGCGATCACACTGAGAGAGAATACCACATTCTGCTTTACAATGACGTTCATTCGCTTGGACAGGCGGATGGCCTGAGCGATACGGGACAGCTCATTTTTCATGAGCACCACATCTGCCGTTTCCAAGGCGACATCCGTTCCTTCTCCCATGGCGATGCCGACGCTGGCTGTTGCCAGTGCGGGCGCGTCATTGATGCCGTCCCCAATCATGGCCACTGTGCCGTACTTTTCCTTCAGCTTCTGAATCGTATCGACCTTCATTTCGGGCAGACAGGAGGCATAGAATTCCGGGATATGGCTTTCTGCGGCAATGGCAGCGGCTGTTTGTTCATTGTCTCCCGTAATCATAATGGTTTGGACTCCAACCTTCTGCAGCTCCCCAATGGCCCGGATGGTTTCTTGGCGAAGAACATCCTTTAAAGCAATGAGGCCGAGAATGCCGGAATCATCTCCAACATACACCAATGTTTTGCCTTCTCCTGCCAGTACAGCTGCAGCTCCGCCCGCAAAATCATGTGCTTCGCTGCCGATAAAGTCGGGCTTGCCGATCTTGTACACGTTGCCGTTCAGCGTGCCGCGCAGACCAAAGCCGGTAATATCCTCCACAAGCTCCGGATTGCCGGGTTCCACGCCGAAGGCCTGCTTTGCATATTGGACGATGGCTGCTGCCAGCGGGTGATTGGAGTGGTTTTCAATGGAAGCTGTGATATAGAGCAGCTCCTCCTTCGTCGTGCCCTCCCTTGTATATACATCTGTAACGGTTGGCTTGCCTTGTGTCAGTGTTCCTGTTTTGTCAAACGCAATGGCCTTCAGGGAAGCAAGGCGCTCCAGATGGACGCTCCCCTTAAATAGGATGCCATGGCGCGCCCCGTTCGAGATGGCGGAAAGCGCGGCCGGTGTAATGGATGCAACCAATGCACACGGAGATGCAACAACGAGCAGAATCATCGCCCGGTAAAAGGTCTCATTCCAGCTCCAGCCCAGCGCATAGTGCGGCACGACCATCATGACGGCGACAACTGCCAGTACAGCCTTGACATAGGTGCTTTCAAACCGCTCAATGAACAGCTGTGATGGCGACTTCTCGCTTTGGGCGCTCTGTACAAGGCGGATAATCTTCTGAAACAGCGTCTGATCACTTGGTTTTGTAATCTGCACTTCCATGGAGCCGCGCAAATTCACAGTCCCGGCAAACACTTCATCGCCCAGGCGCTTTTCATTCGGGATCGGCTCACCGGTGATGGCGGCCTCATCTACACTCGTTTCTCCCCGTACGATTACGCCGTCTGCGGGAATGCGCTCTCCCGGCTTTACCAGGATGATGTCTGCGATCTGCAGGTCTTTGACAGAAATGCGTTCCTCCCGGCCGTTTGAGATGCGCAGCGCTTCCTCCGGCTGCAAATCCAGAAGTGCGGAAATTTCCTTTTGGCTTTTGCTCATCGTATAGGTTTCCATGGCCCCGCTCAATGCAAAGATGAAGATGAGGATGGCCCCTTCCGCCCAATAGCCGATGATGGCGGAGCCAATGGCGGCCAGAAGCATCAGCATCTCTACATTTAATTCCTTCTCGGCAATGGTATCTTCAATGCCTTCCTTTGCCTTTGCGTAGCCGCCGATGCAAAAGGCCAGCAGGTACAATGTGATGGAAGCAGCATTATAAGCATTTTTTTCAAGCAGCCAGGCAGCGGCAATCAGCACGCCGGAAGTCAAAGCGAACACCAGCTCATAATTGGACCGCAGCCGCTGCAGCCAAGAGGCTTCCTGCAGGTTTGCCTGCTGTGGCTTTGTCAGTTGTCTTGCTTCAGAACTCATCGTTCATTCCCCCTTTTTGTTCTCAATGAGAAAAAGAATCATAATCGCTATCCCTATAAAACGACGAAAGCTGCCGTCCCATTGGACAGCAGCACTGTGGTCAAGCCTGAAAGGCGTTTGCATATTATAGTATATGCTTCATTATACCACAGGTTGAGAAGAGTGCAGTGAAAAATGATTGTGCTCCGCGGAAAGTTCTGTTATAACTAAAAGATTGTGAGGAGAGGGGGACAGAAATGAATACACAAAAATTCTTCACACATCCGGTTGGCGTGCTGCTGGCAGCCGTATTTGCCACATTTCTGTGGGGAAGCGCGTTTCCATTTATCAAGCGGAGCTACACAGCCTTGGACATTGCCCCGCATGAGGTCGGGGAGCAGCTGCTGTTTGCCGGATACCGCTTCTTTTTAGCCGGCTTGCTTGTCCTGCTGTTTTTTCGTCTGCTTGGAAAAAGAATGACCTTTCAGCCGGGCACAGCCGGCACTGTGATAAAGATCGGCCTGTTTCAAACGTTTTTGCAGTATGTTTGTTTTTATATTGGCCTGAGCATGAGCACTGGTATTCAGGGAGCCATTATTTCCGGGACTTCTTCCTTCTTTCAGATTGGATTGGCCCACTTTATGTATAAGGATGACAGCTTCACCGTTCGAAAAGCGGCAGGGATTCTGCTTGGCTTGGCCGGTGTGGTCCTTGTCAATATGACAAAAGGCGAGCTGCGGCTGGATTTCGGCTGGGGCGAATTGCTCCTGCTTATGGCTGCCTTGCTTTACTCCTATGGCAATATTCTGGCCAAGGAGGGGAGCCGCAGCATGGATGTCGGCTACCTGACGGCGTATCAAATGCTGTTTGGTTCTCTGGGGCTGCTGCTGGCGGGGGCCGTGAAAACTGGGCTGTTTCCGTTCCATTTCACCGGGGCGGCCATCGGCATGCTGCTGTATTTATCTTTCTTATCGGCAGCAGGTTTTCTCATTTGGAACACCATCATGAAATATAATAAGGTTGGGAAGGTGTCCATGTACATCTGCTTGATTCCTGTGTTCGGGGTGATGCTGTCAAGCCTGTTGCTCGGGGAGCAGCTGCATTGGTTTGTCTTGCTCGGATTGGGAGCAGCGGCGGCCGGAATTATTATTGTCAATCAGTCGCCGGGAGGAAAACGAAGCGCGGTGAAGAAAGTATCTTAAGGAGATGTCCTGACGAATGTCTCTTCTGATTGCAGCTATGTGCAGCATCCGTGTATTCTGTACCAACGGTGGGGATGGATGATGAAGCAAAAGAGCTGGTTTCGCAGCCTGCTGGAGTGTGCGCTGTCTGCTTGTCTGCTGGCCTTTTTAGCAAAGGCATTGTTATTCTTTGTAACTGATGTGGAGGGGACTTCCATGCAGCCCACGCTGCTGGCTCAGGATAAGATTTTGGTGAACCGTCTGCCGGGTTATGTGCATCAGGTGAAGCACGGTGATATTGTGGTTTTGAAGACAAGCGATTATTACGTCAAGCGTGTCATTGCACTGCCGGGGGAAAAGGTGCAGATGATTGAAGATAAGCTGTATGTGGACGGCAGGCTGCAAGCAGAGCCGTATTTGTCGAAAAATCAGCAGGAAGCGCACCGGTTGATGATGCGCTTCACTGAGAATTTCGGTCCAATTGAGGTGCCAAAGGGCGAGCTGTTCGTGATGGGCGACAATCGCAAGGTGAGCCGTGACAGCCGAAATGGGCTTGGTTTTATTAAGCAAAGAGATGTCCTGGGCACCGTGGAGGCGATTTACTATCCCTTCAGCCATATAAGGCGTGTAAAATGATTCAGGCATCCAGGCCGGCCAGCCGCTTGTGAATCCAGATGGCAGCCTGAGCGCCGTCACCCATGGCGATTGTCACTTGCTGGGAATGGTCGGCAAGGTCGCCGGCAGCCCAAATGTTCGGTACGGAGGTTTCTTTTGTTCGCGGGTTCACAATAATGTGCTTCTTTTCGTTCAGCCGGATGCCGGCCTGTTCTGCCAGCTTGCTGTGCACCTCATTGCCCCCGAAGGCAACGAAAGCGCGTTCGGCGCCAATATATGCTCCGTCGGCAAGCCGGATGCCGCACAAAATTCCCGGCGCAGAAGTATCAATTTCGTGAATGCTTCCTTCTATATAGGAGATATTTTGCTCCTGCATGGATTGCTGCAGCTTTTGCTGTACCTTTTGGCCTCCATGATTCATATATACAATTTGATCAGTCCAGTGCCTGAGAGCCAAAGCAAGCCCGGCCCCGGCGTCTCCGGAGCCGAGGACAGCGGTTTGTTTTCCTCTGACCTCATACCCATCGCAATCCGGACATACATAGATACTAATGCCAAGGCATGGATAGATGCCGGCAATTTCCGGTATATGATCTGTCAAGCCGGTTGCCAGCAGGACTGCTTTTGCCGTATAAACTGTTCCTGTCGCTGTGGTGGCCCGCTGTACATCCTTATCTTGTGTCAGGGACAGCACGGTGTCCTGCACGAAGGAAACATGATATTTGAGGGCATGCTGGATGCCAAGGTGGCGAAGGGTTTCACCGCTTACTCCGTCCGGCCAGCCGAGAATGTTATGATAGCTCTTACAGATTACGGATCTGCCTGCATGAGAATCAATGACGAGCACACGGTATTGATAGCGGCCCAATTGGATGGCTGCCTGCAAGCCGGCAATGCCTCCGCCGACAATGAGACAATCGTAAGGGTTCATGGTGCTGCTCCTTTCTTCTTTGGGCGGTAACGTGTAGTGTGTCCAACTATGTCCTCTTTCTTGCGTATTCTGTTATACTTGGAGAAACGGGGGGATGAGGAATGGAAATTCGCATGCTGCAAAGGGAAGATGCGGAAAGCTATTGGAGGCTGCGCCTGGAAGCGCTGCAGCAGCATCCGGAAGCCTTTGGTTCCAGCTATGAGGATGCAGTGCAGCGGACCATGGAGCAGGTGCGGGACACATTTCCCTGCAGTCCCGGTCTTTGGGCGCTGGGAGCCTTACGGGAAGACGGAACCTTGGCTGGCATGGTGGGATTCAGGCAGGAGACAGGGCAGAAGCTGAAGCATAAGGGCATGATTTGGGGAATGTATGTGCAATCTGCCAGCCGCGGAACAGGAACCGGACGCAGGCTGATGGAAGCAGCAATTGCAAAGGCGAAGGAGCTGCCGGAGCTGGAGCAAATCCTCTTAGCGGTTGTCACTGCCAATACGGCGGCCCGGAGACTGTATGAATCGCTTGGCTTCCAGACCTATGGCTTGGAGCAGCGGGCCTTGAAGCTGGGAGACATCTACCTGGACGAAATGCATATGGCGCTTTTCGTAAATTAGCTTGCGTGCTGCCTCGGTTTTCGGTAAATATAGAGATATGTAATCTGAAAGGAATGGGTGATGCCAGACAATGGAGCATTATATAAGTGAGTTATGGATGCATTACGGATACATCGGTATAATCGCGGCATTGGCAAGCGGCATTGTCGGGCTGCCCATTCCTGATGAAGTGCTGCTGACCTTCGTCGGCTATAACGTGTCGCTTGGCTCCTTCACCTATGCAGGGGCGATTGCCAGCGGATTTGCCGGTGCGTTCCTCGGCATTACCGTCAGCTATTTGCTTGGGCTGAAGCTTGGCCTTCCGCTGCTGCACCGGGTCGGGCCGAAAATCCACATCACTGAAGAAAAAATTCAGCGCACGCATGATTTATTCGAGAAGTACGGCCCTGTACTCCTTATGGTCGGCTACTTTATCCCGGGTGTCAGGCATTTGACAGCCTACTTCGCCGGCATCACCGGACTCGGGATACGAAAGTTTTGCCTATATGCCTACACAGGTGCCTTATTGTGGGTGGGGGTGTTTGTAACCCTTGGCTGGAAGCTAGGCGACAACTATCGCTATGTGGAGTACTATGTGCATCAGTATGGGACAAAGCTGTTCTTCTTCGCGATTCTGGCTTTGGCGATTGTGGCGGTGTATATGCAAATGACGAAGAAAGCAAAGGCGCAAAATCGCGTCTGAATGAGGAAGGAGCTGCTCAGGGCAGCTCCTTTTTACATGGACCGGATGAGCACGGCTGTGACAATATAGCGCTGCGGCGCATCGCCAAGGTGCCAAAATGGATAACAGGTTGTCAGCGTCAGCATGGGTGCATGGTGCGGCACAATGACAGAACGGTCCTCCTTGGCGACAATACGGGTATTGCTGACCATGTAGGTGAAGGAGCCCGCATCTGTCCGGATTGTGACTGTATCGCCTTGCCGCAGCTTGTCCAGATGGCGGAACACGCTGTCATTGTGGCCGGAGAGAATGCTGTTGTCATGCTCGCCTGGGCAGCACACTTCTTGGGTAATGGCCGACGCCTTGCCGCAACTGGGGGAGGTCCGTCCCTTCATATACGGGAAGATACAGGCTCAGGGAAGGAATAATTAAAGAACCGAACCGGCTGCCCGGTTTCGGGCGCTTCAGATATAGAGGAGAATCCATGTGCTGCTCGAGAGGAATGGTCCGCAGCTTGGCCGCCGCGAGAACTGTCGGCGTTGCGGCGGTCCCCTTCAGCAGCTGAAGTCCGTTAACGGCTGCCAGTGTTCCGCCGAGCAGGAGGAGCAGCAGCCCGGTGAACATCCATCTGTTCATGAAGCGCGCCGGCGCCAGCCTCCGTACAGGAAAGCGGCTCCGCCAAGCATGATCAAAGCGCCGGCCAAAGCATATACAGCGTAGTTGCCGGCTGTATTCGGCAGCTTCCCGCCATTCTCTGTACCTGCTTTGCCGTCAGCAAACAGCAGCGGCAGGTCATCCTCCAGCTCCTGCACAAAGGTATAGTCTGACAGGGACGTATCGTTCTTCGCAAGCAAATCATTCAGCTGATTCCGGGTAAGCCCGTTGCGGTTCAGCATAGCCTGAAAGGCCTGTTCATCTGTGAGGCGCGGCCCCAGGTACTTCTCCAGCTCCGCTATTGAGTTAAAGGATTGCAAGTCCCGTTTTTCACCAGATTTATAAGAGATGTACAAATCAAGCACCCATTCCGGCCAACCGATTTCCTCTGTATACGCGGCCAAATCCGCTGGTGGGATTGCTGCCTGGGCTGAAACAGGAAGCAGCAGCAATCCGGCTATGATGAAAAGCAGCCATTTCTTTCGCATATGAATATCCTCCCTTTCCTTTTTGGTTATTATTTTCCAAAGAAGGATAATCATGCGAAGTAACTGCAGACTATGCGCAACAATTTCCGCAAAGAAAGGCCTTCATAAAAAAAGGCTGCCGGAGGGACCCCGCCCCCGGCAGCCAATGGCTTCATTCCGCAATTTCTTCGTGCATGAAGTAGGTCACGTTGTAAATGTGTTCTACCTCCTCATCCGTCATGAACACAAGCTGCTCACGTCCCATGCCCTTTGTCTTTTCAATAAACTCAATCATGTTCTTACGCTCTTCACGTTTCATTTTGCTTCCCCCTTAGATTCTGTTTTAATACAGTGTATTTAAGTTAATTCTATTATATAACACAAAAATCAGAAAGTGCAATTTTTTTTACAAAAATTTGAAAAAGGGCAGTCCCGAACAGCGGGTTCACATGAAAAAGGCCCGCAAGAAATGAAATTCTTGCGGGCAAATCAAAGGCTGTTGTATTACAGAGTGAGAACCTCCGGCTTGATTGTGCCGGCTTTATCAATATGGTAAATATGCTTGGGTGTTACCTTCAGCAGCACATAATTTGGATCTTCCGGCCCGAGCAGCCAGCGCTTTAGGCTGTTGTTCCAGAACTTGCTTTTCAGGGCGGGATCCTCCTCTACAGAGGCAGTGCCTTCAATCTCAAGGAAGGATTCTTCCCAGCTGCTGTTTTCATTCCCAAGGAGAACATGTACATTGGGATTATTTTGAATGTCCTCGAGCTTTTTGGATTGGCGGTCTGTTGCCACGTATATGTCCAGCCCCTCGTGGAAGAACATCATGAAGCAGATATGCGGCTTATTATCACGGATTGTTGCCAGAACACCAGGCTGCTGGTTGCGCAGCAAGCTTTGAATTTTATCCTTTAGTTCCATCATTGCTGACCCCTTTCTGTACTCTCATCTTTACTGTTTTCTAGCATGTGCATTTTTACTCAAAAATTAAGGTGAAAGTTAAGATGATATCAGGGAAATAATGGTACAATGGGTATTGTCATATTTCATTACGGAAGGTAGGAAGTCGCATGGCAAACAAAATCTTTTTCATCCTTGCTGCTGTCGGGGTGCCTGTGTCGGTTGCCGGCAATCTGCTGCATTGGCCGGAAACCATCATGTTCGTGATATACTGCTTAACGATTATAGCATTGGCAAGCTTCATGGGCCGGGCCACAGAGAGCCTGGCTATTGTGTCCGGACCGCGGATTGGCGGTTTGTTGAACGCCACCTTTGGGAACGCAGTGGAGCTTATTATTTCTATTTTTGCATTAAAGGCCGGGTTAACCGGGGTGGTGCTGGCATCGCTGACCGGCTCTGTACTTGGAAACCTGCTGCTTGTCGGCGGCTTGTCCTTTTTCATTGGCGGTTTGAAGTACAAACGGCAATTCTTCAGTATACATGACGCCCGGCATAATGCATCTTTATTAATTTTTGCAGTGGTGGTTGCCTTTGTCATTCCGGAGATTTTCTCCATGGAAATGAAGCCTGCCCAAACGTTCCATCTAAGCATTGGAGTCTCCGTTATCCTGATTGTCCTGTATTTGGCTGCCCTGTTCTTTAAGCTTGTCACGCATCGGGGCGTCTATCAGCACGGGGAGGAGGAAGCGGAGGAGCATGAGGAGCCGGAATGGAGCAAAGGCCGTGCACTTACTGTATTGGCCGTTGCGACGCTGGCGGTTGCCTATGTATCTGAGGCGCTTGTACATACATTTGAAACGGTGGCGCATTCCTTCGGTTGGACGGAGCTGTTTATCGGGGTCATTGTCGTGGCGATTGTTGGAAACGCGGCAGAGCATGCATCTGCCATTATTATGGCTTATAAGAACAAGCTGAATGTTGCGGTGGAAATCGCTGTTGGTTCCACCTTGCAGGTTGCCATGTTCGTGGCGCCGGTGCTCGTCATCATTTCTCTGTTTTTCCCGCAGCAGATGCCGCTTGTGTTTACCGTGCCGGAGTTGGTGGCAATGGTCACATCCGTCTTCATTACAATTGCCGTGACAACCGATGGAGACTCCAACTGGTTTGAGGGCTTAACGCTGTTGGCCGCCTATGTCATCATGGGCATCGGGTTTTACCTTTTATAAGCTCCATCTCCTCAGAATTTCAAATCAGCTTTTCCAGAAAAAGTTCCCTGCATGATGCCGGGAATTTTTTTCTTATTTGTCCATATGCTTGTACTAAGTACATCGCAAAAGGAGAACAGCATGAAGCTAGCCCGCTTTTTCTTTTTCATCTTCGGCATTGTCACTTTGACGCTCGGTGTGGCGCTTACCTTAAAAGCAAACCTGGGCGCAGGTCCATGGGATGCCCTGACTGCCGGCGCCGCCCGCACCTTCGGCTTTACAGTAGGAACGTGGGTTATCATCAATGGCGTTGTTCTGTTGTTTGTGAATGCATATTTGCTGCAGGAGCGGCCGCAGTTCCTCGCCGGCATCACCTTTGTTCTCATCGGGCTTCTGGTGGATTTCTGGCTGCTGAAGGTGCTGGGAGACTGGCAGCCCCAGGGGATCATCCTTCGCGCAGGTGTGCTGCTGGCTGGCGTTGCTCTGCTTGCGTTCGGGATATCCATGTATCTGCAGTCACAGTATCCGGTCAACCCGATTGATAACCTGATGATTGCGCTGCACAAGCGATTTCATGTTAATCTGATGGTGGCAAAAACAGTTGCGGAAATCTCGGCACTTGTGTTTGCTGTTTTACTGAAAGGGCCGATTGGCGCCGGGACGTTGATTGTTGCGTTCACCATCGGGCCGTTGATTCAGCTTTCCTACCAGCCGCTTCACCAGCTTTTACAGCGCTTTGGCTCCTGATGAGGGGCTATTTTTTGTGGGCGTATATGGATAACAACGGATATCACAGAAAACAATAAAGGCAACGCATCTCTTCTGTGAAAGGAGCCATCCAATGAGACATATATGCAAGGTCTTTACCTTAGCTCTTCTCTTACTCGCATGTGCAGGTCCGTTCCGGGCGGAGGCGGCAAACCAGGGGTTTAGGCCTCCTAAGTCGGTACTGGATATCTCCAAGGAAAATACATATCCAAATCCAACCCAGGATCTGCCGCGGCTGCAGCCCAGCAAGCTGGCGGCCGAGCTGCTGAAATCCTCCCCCATTTCCATTGAGAATCCGGACCTGATCCGGATCCTGAATGAAACCTCTGTCTCCAATGCGCCGTTGGCAGTCGGCTACCGGGCAAAGGTGTATCTCGGGCAATGGCCGCTGAATTATGAGTCCGTGAGAACGGCAGTGAATTGGGAGTATCAGCAGATTAACCGCAATTATCTTGATAACCGGGGCGGAAAGGATTATCAGCATCTTCGCTACAATCAGGAAACACAGCGTATCATTCAAGGCGGATTGACTGCGAGGATCAACCGCGCCGAGGATGTGAAAAAGATGATGCTGCTGAAGGCAATGGAGAAGACGAATCTCCCGCTCGCCTTTCAGACCGTCATAGGCTACGGCACAAAGCACAGCCGGGTGTATAATGTAGCGCCCAAGCATCTCGGCTATCTGTCGGCCTATGCGCCCGCAGTGAACGAAAAGGGGAAGGTCACCTTTGGGGAGGTCTATCTTGTGCTGAAGGGAAACAAACGGTCTCTTATGATCAAAAACGTCACGTCACAAGGCATTGGTGCCTGGATTCCCGTGCAGGACCATGTGTCGTTCGGGTTTATGGGATCGCGCACTCCAAGATAAACAAGGCGTCGGCACATGGTGCCGGCGCCTGTTCAGTCAGAAGGAAATTTGCGCTTGTTTTGTGGTAAAGTCTGTACCTGGATAATAGCTGTTTTTCACCAGGACATTCGGCCCGAGACATTTGACGGCCGGGCAATGGCAGTTCAGCTGCTTGGCTGTGCCGCTTCCCATCCACTTTTCATAAGCGGATTGCAGGGTGTCCGTTTGAATATTTCCAAGCATGGGCTCATCGCCGAAGTCCGTGACAATGATGCTGCCGTTGAAAATATTGACGTTCAGGCGAGACCGGCCGTCCGGATCATTCCGGACCGTCACATGCTTGCTGCCGTGCAGCTTTCGGAGAAGGGCCAGGTCACGCTCATCGCTGCTGCAGGCATAGAACGGCAGCGTGCCGAACAGCATCCACACCTTTTCATCACGGATGTCCAGCAAATGGGAAATGGCTTCGCGAATTTCGTCCTTCGTCAGGAGCTCCAGGCTGGATCCCCAATCGCTTGGATACATAGGGTGCACCTCATGCCTTTGGCAGCCCATCTCCTCGACAATTTGGCGGTGGATATGGGCGATATGCGGCAAGGTCCGCTTGTTCAGCATGGTTTCCGCGGACACCAGCACACCTGCCCGTGTTAAGGCCTTGCTGTTATCCAGCATGCGCTGGAACAGGCGCTCCCGCTGTTCGTATGTAGGCTTTCTCTCCATCATGGCAAAGCCACCCTCGACAAAGTCTTCAATTGTCCCCCAGTTATGGGAAATATGCAGCACATCCAAGTACGGAATGATTTGCTCGTAGCGGGCTAAGTCCAAGGTTAAATTGGAGTTGATTTGTGTGCGGACGCCGCGTTCGCGGGCATACTGAAGAAGAGGGATCACGTATTGCTCCACAGATTGCTTGGACAGCATCGGCTCGCCGCCGGTGATGCTCATCGAGCGCAGATGGGGCACTTCCTCCAGCCGGCGCAGCAGCAGGTCCAGCGGCAGCGCATCCGGGTCCTTCGGCTGCAGTGTGTATCCAACCGCACAGTGCTCGCATCTCATATTACAGAGAGTGGTTGTCGTAAATTCAATATTGGTCAGCGTCAGCTTCCCATACTCTTCCACGTCCATATAGGCTTCCCATGGATCATGGGAAGGGGTGATGGGCGGCAGTATTTGTGATATGCTCATGGGCAGTCACTCCTTTAGCTTGAAATAGGAAACAGTCCTATCTTATCATAGGAAAAGAGCAGTTCTGGTTTTGGCGAAAAATTAAGAAAGCAGCTTGTTTGAGACAAGGAAAAGGAGCGGTAGCAATGGGAAGTCCTGTATATGACAAAGATTCACAACTATCTTATTTGAAGCAGCGCCTGAATATGTTCGCGGAGGTCATCGAGTCCATCGAGCCGGAGGATGTAGAGGTGGAGGACATCGACCGTCTGCTGGAGATGCTGGACGAGTTGGAGCAGAAGTGCGAGCAGTTCAAAACACGCGAGTAGAAGGAGTGGTCCAAAAGTCCGCCATCAGGCAGACTTTTGGCACCGCTCCTTTTTGCCGTATCGGCCTTTCGCCCCAGCCGGACAATTCAGAGAAATCTCTTCAGTTTTATATGCATTCAGGAGTATAATCGAATTGTTAAGGGCTTTCTGAAAGACGGGAGCGTTCACATTCAGGGGGGAATAATGATGGAGAACTTGCGGGAAAGCATGTACAAGCTGATTGTGGAAACGTCTACACGCCTGCCAAAGGACGTGCGTCGTGCCATTCAGCGCGCCAAGGAGACTGAGAGTGCGGGGACACGCTCAGCGATGGCATTGGATACAATTACAAACAACATTAGAATGGCAGATGAAAAAATCTCGCCAATTTGCCAAGATACAGGGATGCCGACATTTAAGATCAAAACACCAATCGGCGTGAACCAGCTTGTCATTAAGCAAGCCATTTATGAAGCGGTGGATCAGGCTACAAAGGACGGCAAGCTGCGTTCCAACTCAGTTGATTCCTTGTTCGGCAAAAACAGCGGCAACAATCTGGGGCCGGGAACGCCGGTTATCAAGTTCGAACAATGGGAAAAGGATTATATTGATGCGCGCCTCATCCTGAAGGGCGGCGGCTGCGAGAATAAAAACATCCAGTACAGCCTGCCATGCGAGCTGGAAGGCCTGGGCCGCGCCGGCCGCGACCTTGATGGCATCCGCAAGTGCCTGCTGCATGCGGTATATCAGGCGCAGGGACAAGGCTGCAGCGCCGGCGTCATTGGCGTCGGCATCGGCGGCGACCGCACCTCCGGCTACGAGCTGGCAAAGGAGCAGCTGTTCCGTTCTCTTGATGATGCGAACCCGATTCCAGAGCTGAAGCAAATGGAAGAGTATATTCTCGAGAATGCCAATAAGCTCGGCATCGGCACAATGGGCTTTGGCGGCGAAACCACGCTGCTCGGCTGCAAAATCGGCGTCTACAACCGTCTGCCTGCAAGCTTTTTCGTGTCCGTTGCTTATAACTGCTGGGCATACCGCCGTCTTGGCGTAACTCTTAATCCCGAGACTGGCGCCATTCAGGAATGGCTGTACCAGGAAGGGGAAGATACACTCCAGCGGGCTGAAGCGGCTGCTGCTGTAGAAGAAGTGCGCGAGGTGGTGCTGCAGGCACCGATTACGGAGGAACAGATCCGTGAACTGCGCGTCGGCGACGTCGTAACCATCAACGGCATGATGTACACCGGCCGTGATGCCATCCATAAGCATCTGTCCGACCATGACTGCCCGGTGGATTTGAATGGACAAATCATCTACCATTGCGGTCCGGTTGTCGTGAAGAATGGCAATAAGTGGGAAATAAAAGCTGCCGGCCCGACAACAAGCATTCGTGAGGAGCCTTACCAAGGCGACATTATGAAGAAGTTCGGCCTGCGTGCGGTCATCGGAAAGGGCGGCATGGGCGCCAAAACGCTGGCAGCCCTGCAGGAGCACGGCGGCGTGTACCTGAATGCCATCGGCGGCGCGGCACAGTACTATGCAGAGTGCATCAAGAATGTGGAAGGCGTGGACTTCATGGAGTTCGGCATTCCGGAAGCGATGTGGCACCTGCGCGTGGAAGGCTTCAAGGCCGTTGTGACCATGGACTCCCACGGCAACAGCCTGCATGCAGGGGTGGATCAGACGTCTCTGGAAAAGCTTGCTTCCTTCAAGGAGCCGGTATTTAAATAAGCATAATGGAGAGCTTGCCTGCGGGCAGGCTCTTTTGCTTGTTCTCCTGCTGCCACTGGAAAACAATACACATTATAAAAGGGTCGGCGAAGCAGACAATACAAGTACGAGAAAGTATGGAAAGGGGATTCATTATGGGAAGAAGCCGTGTTATTGTACTGCTGGCAATGCTCCTCGTGCTTATTTGTCCGCTTGACGCCTTTTCTTATGCCAATGTGGCCAACCATTGGGGCATCACGCGCAGCAAGAATGAGCAGCAGCCGGATGCGGGCAAGGAGTTTACGGATCTGGTGACGAAGTACGACGGGTTTTTCATGGGAAATCCGGACAAAAAGTATTTGTATCTGACCTTCGATAACGGCTACGAGAATGGCTACACGCCAAAAATTCTCGATGTGCTGAAGCAAAAGAATGTGCCGGCCACCTTCTTCCTGACCGGCCAGTTTTTAAAGGAGCAGCCGGAGCTTGTGAAGCGGATGGTACGGGAAGGCCATATTATCGGCAACCATTCCTGGCACCACCCTGACCTCACCACAGTCAGTGATATTCGTTTCAAAAAGGAGCTGCAGCTTGTGGAAGAGGAGGTCAAGCAGCTGACCGGCCAGAGGGACCTGAAGTATCTGCGTCCGCCGCGCGGCATTTTCAGCGAGCGCACCCTCGCCATTTCCCGTGAGATGGGCTACTACAATGTGTTCTGGTCGCTTGCCTTCGTGGATTGGAAGGTGGACCAGCAACGGGGCTGGCAATACGCATATGACAATATGATGAAACTGGCGCATCCCGGCGCTGTCATGCTGCTTCACTCCATCTCCAGCGATAACGCCGGCGCACTGAGCCAGGCCATTGATGACCTGCGCAAGCGCGGCTATGAATTCAAAAGCCTCGATGATCTCGTCGCCGAAAAGTTCGGTCCGGAGGTCAATTACTGAAAGCTGCACGGGCTATAGCCCGGCGGCTTTTTGTGTATGGTCACTCGTAAACTTTGTGGGAAATAATGTCCGCGCAGTCATCTGTTTTCTGATACAATAGGGCTGACCTTATTCTAATATAGGATTAAGGTCGGCTTTTTGATTCATGTTAATAAGGAGCCCCATATAACAGGGCAACCATGTGGAGGTACAGCAAATGGCGATTCCCAGCAACACGAATATGAATGTCATCATGCGTTTGCAAATTGATAAGGAGCTCGGCTCGTTCGGCGCCATCGCAGCGACCATTGGCGGCACAGGCGGTGATATTGTCGGCATTGATGTCATCTCCTCGAGCAAGACGAGCACCACCCGTGACATCACCGTAAACGTATATGACCAAAATCATGCGGAGCTTATGAAGCAGGCCATTGAAAAAATTGAAGGAGTGAAGGTCGTATTCGTTTCTGACCAAACCTTCCTCATGCACCTCGGCGGCAAAATTGAAACACAGCCGAAAATTCCGATCAAAAACCGGGACGACCTGTCCCGTGTGTATACACCCGGTGTGGCCCGCGTTTGTACGGCAATCGCCGAGGAGCAAAGCAAGGCATATTCTCTGACCATCAAGCGCAACACCGTTGCCATCATCTCTGACGGCACAGCCGTTCTCGGCCTTGGCGATATCGGCCCGCATGCGGCGATGCCGGTTATGGAAGGAAAAGCGATGCTCTTTAAGCAGCTGGCCGGCGTGGATGCCTTCCCGCTCTGTCTGGATACAAAGGATACGGAAGAAATCATTGCGATCGTGAAAGCGATTGCGCCAACCTTTGGCGGCATCAACCTGGAGGATATCTCCGCGCCGCGCTGCTTTGAAATTGAACAGCGCTTGAAGGAGGAGCTCGATATTCCGGTATTCCACGATGACCAGCATGGCACAGCCGTTGTCATCCTGGCGGCGCTGCTGAATGCCTTGAAGATTACCGGCAAAAAGATTGAGGATATCAAGGTAGTGTTAACAGGAATCGGCGCCGCGGGGATTGCCTGTGCCAAGATTCTAACAGCTGCCGGTGTCCGCAATCTTGTCGGTGTGGACCGCTACGGTGCCATCAACCGCTCCGAGCACTATGAGAATGACAGCTGGACTATGTTCGCGGCGATGACCAACCCGGATAATCTGACCGGCAGCCTGTCCGATGTCATTGCAGGAGCAGATGTGTTCATTGGCGTATCTGCGCCGAACATTCTGAAGGTGGAGGATGTGAAAAGAATGGCGAAGGACCCGATTGTGTTTGCGATGGCGAACCCGGTGCCGGAAATTGCGCCGGAAGCGGCAGAGCCGCATGTGCGCGTCATGGCGACAGGGCGTTCCGATTACCCGAACCAAATCAACAACGTGCTTTGCTTCCCGGGCGTATTCCGTGCCGCACTGGACTGCCGTGCGACGGAGATCAACGAAGCGATGAAAATTGCTGCCGCCAAAGCCATTGCCTCCATTATCGAGGAGGATGAGCTCAGCGAAACCTACATTATTCCGAGCGTCTTCAACAGCAAGGTGGTGGAACGCGTTCGCGAAGCGGTCATCCAGGCTGCCTACGAAACAGGCGTGGCCCGCCGGAAGCGCGGCGAGGCCAAGCGTGAAGCAGGCGCGGAGGAAGCTGCGATTACGATGTAAGAGGAGAGGGAGCCGCGGGGCTCCCTTTTTGCGTGAGAAAGTTTTATCTTACACTTCTCTCGACTTATCTTACACTTTTTGGAATTTATCCTACACTTTTCTCGATTTATCTTACACTTTTGAGATTTTATCGATATAGTACATACCTCAGGCCCGCAGTTGTAACGGCATAGAGCCCCAAAGTAATCAAAAGTGCCAACCAACGCTCTGTGTGTGAGCCATCCGCCAGCAAAACCGGCCCCAAACCAAAGATGGTAATCAACAAGTAAGCAGCAGTAAAGAAAATCCTCCAAATCAAATTCACGGTACAACTTTCCTTTCCTATGTCCTTACTCCTTTATATGCAGGCGCTGTCTGCTTGTTCATGGTTGTATGTATGCCTTATAATGAAGGTTATATGTAAAAAAGGATGGGGATTGCGATGTGGAGGGAAACGGTCACACTGGATCGGCCATATAATTTTGAACAAGTCCTGCAGCGGTTGGCGTTGAATCCGCTCAATGCCGCAGACATAGCGACAAATACGATCAAGGTGCCTGTCTGGCAGGACGGCAGACCGGTTGTGGCAACCGTACAGGGGACTGGTACATTTGAAGCACCACAGTTCCTTGTTTCGGCGTCAGAAAATGTCCGGGAGCGGGTCAGCGAGATTTTTGGCTGGAGCACAGAGATGGCGGAGGTTCACCGCCACTTTGCCGCTACGTCCCTGCAGCCGTTGTTTGAGCGCTTTGCCCATACGCCGCTTGTGCTGGAATTTGACTATTTCGACTGCCTGACCCGCTGCATCATCCACCAGCAGCTCAACCTCAAATTCGCCTTCACGCTTACCGATCGCTTTGTGAAACAATACGGCTTTGAACAGGAAGGCGTGTGGTTCGGCCCGACGCCGGAGCGTACGGCGGCTATCCCGATAGAAGAATTGCGGGAGCTGCAGTTCAGCCAGCGGAAAGCGGAATACCTGACTGGACTGGCGCAGCACATCGTGAGCGGCAAGCTGGATCTGGAGGAGCTGCGCCACCTATCGGACGAGGAAGTGGCGAAGCGGCTGCTGCCGCTGCGGGGCATCGGTCCGTGGACAGTGGAGAATTTCCTCATGTTCGCCCTGGGCCGCCCGAACCTGTTCCCGAAGGCGGATATCGGCATCCAACGCGCGGTCCAGCAATTATTTGGCCTCGAGCAGAAGCCTGATCAGGCATTTTTGGCAAAACTACAAGAAGAGTATAACCCATATGGCAGTTACGCTTCCCTGTACCTGTGGCGAAGCATTGAGTAGGAGTGGAATAGATGAAGACAGAGCAAGAAAGCAAGCTGCAGCCGGGACAGACCTTCCCGGTGACAATCAAGCGCCTCGGCATTAACGGCGAGGGTGTCGGCTACTTCAAGCGGCAGGTGGTCTTTATCCCTGGCGCATTGCCGGGTGAAGAGGTGGTTGCCGAGGTGACGAAGCTGCAGCGGGGCTTTGCCGAAGCAAAGGTAAAACGCATCCGCAAAGCCTCTCCGCACCGCGTGGCCCCGCCATGCCCGGTGTATGAGCAATGCGGCGGCTGCCAGCTCCAGCACCTGTCCTATGACGAGCAGCTCAACCAAAAGCGGGATGTTGTCGCACAAGCATTCGAACGCTATACAAACATACCAATGGACAAGCTCGACCTTCGTCCGACAATCGGCATGGAGGATCCATGGCATTATCGCAATAAAAGCCAGCTCCAGGTCGGCCTGCAGAAGCAGCGGATTGTCGCCGGTTTGTACGGGATGAACTCCCACGAGCTCATCGACATCTCCGGCTGCCTCATTCAGCATAAGGCAACGAACGAAGTGACAGAAAAAGTAAAGCGCGTCTTGGAGCGGCTTGACATTCCTGTCTATAACGAACGGAAGCAAACAGGCCTCATCCGCACCATCGTAACGCGGGTTGCGGTGCAAACAGGAGAAATTCAGCTCGTTCTCATCACGGCGAAAAAGGAAATCCCGCGCAAGGAGCAGCTCATCAAGCAGCTGACAACCGCTCTGCCGCAGGTGAAATCTATTATGCAAAACGTGAACGGTCAGAAAACCTCCCTCATTTTTGGCGAGGAAACCTTCCGCTTGGCAGGGAAAGAAGTCATCCAAGAAACGATGGGCAGCCTGACATTTGAGCTGTCTGCGCGTGCCTTCTTCCAGCTGAACCCGACACAGACAGTCAAGCTGTATGATGAAGTGAAGAACGCGGCAGCACTTACGGGCAAGGAAAAAGTCGTCGACGCCTACTGCGGCTCCGGCACCATCGGGCTGTGGCTGGCGGACGGCGCAGCGGAAATCCGCGGGATGGACATTATTGCGGAGTCAATCGAGAATGCCAAGAAGAACGCGAAGCAGCACGGCTATGACAACACGCTCTACGTAACCGGCAAGGCCGAGCAGTGGCTGCCGAAGTGGGTCAAAGAAGGCTGGCGCCCGGATCTTGTTGTAGTTGATCCGCCGCGCACGGGCTGCGATGACAAGCTGCTGGAGACCATCCTGCAGGTGCAGCCGAAGAAGGTTGTGTATGTATCCTGCAATCCGTCGACCCTGGCGAAGGATATTGCGAAGCTGGAGAAGAAGTACAAGGTGGAATACGTGCAGCCGGTGGATATGTTTCCGCATACGGCGCATATTGAAAATGTGGCGCTATTAATAAAGCAATAGACAACACAGCGAGATGCCCAATCAAAAATGGGTCTTACGCTATTTTTCGAATTCATATATAATTGAATCATGACAGCTTGAACGTGACAAAACAGGGAATATTTCTCCCTGTTTTTCTTTTTAAAGGGGATGCTGAAACATACATGGGAATTAGGGATATCTCACATTGGGAAGTTGATTATGAAAAATCTGCTTCTGGGACGAGGGAGAAGCACTGGATGATTTGTCCTGAGACCAAGCGGCGTTTCTTATTCAAGCTACCTAAATCTGTTATCGGGGAAATATGGGCAGAGAAGGTTGCCGCTGAGATAGGTAAGCTGCTGGGGCTGTCTACAATGGAAACAGAGATTGTGCGCTATCATGATAAAATAGGTATACTACTCCAAAATTTTGTAGACCATGGAAAAGAGGAGTTCTATGAGGGAGGGGACTTGTTATCAGTTGTTGTAGAGGAGTTCAACCCTCACAGCTTAGACGGTTATACGCTGGATAACATTGTCCTTTCTCTAGAGCCTTTCGGCTTACAAAAGGAATTTATCAAAATTTGCATGTTTGATGCAATCATCGCAAACCAAGATCGACATTGTGAAAACTGGGGCATCATCCAGAGTAAAGAAGGTGTACGGCTGGCTCCCATCTATGACAATGGTGCTTCATTGGGATTCAATGTTCCTGAAGCCAAACTGCAACAATACCTGCAGAATGAAACGCAATTTCATGGTTTTACGAACCGAGCCAAGTCTATCATTGAAACTAATGGCAAAAGGAAGCCAAAACTAAAATTATTGTTGGACGCTCTGAAGGACCGCTATCCGGATGAAGTCAAACTTGAAATTGACAGGCTGAGCAGGCTTCAATTAGAAGATATATGTAACATATGTATGGATATATCTGAAGAAATCATGGCACCTCCCTATAAAGAATGGGTCATGAAATTGATAAGACATCGCATAAATTGGCTAAAAGACTGGTATAAAGGAGGACAGGCATGAAAAAGTGCGTACTATGGCTTATTTGGCAAAATGCTAAAAGCAGACAAAATTATCATGTAGGAAACCTGTATCATGATGAAACAGGATACTATTTCGAGTATGAAAAGCAAAAAGTTCATCGCGGTCTGCAGGCCGCTTTATGTGATGGCTATCGGCCTCATTTGGCATTCCCTGATATGAAAAGGGCCTACTACTCACCTTTTCTGTTTAGTGCCTTTTCAAGAAGACTGCCAAGCAAAAGCCGTCCTGATTTTAAACATCTATTAAAGCGGCATGGGTTACCGGCAGACTATACGGATATGGACTTGCTGCGGGCAACAGGAGGCCGCCTTGCTACTGACTCTTATGAGTTTGTGTCGCCTATTTTTACGAGTGAAAATCGATTTGGCTTTGACTTCTTTGTAGCCGGCTGGCGCTATTATCAAGGTGAAGCACTCTTGCACTGCTTGACTGAACAATCCCTGGTTTCGCTGAAGCCAGAACCGGATAACCAGCAAGATCCCTTTGCTATTCAAGTACTTACGGAGGAAGAAAGTCTTCTGGGGTACGTTCCGGCTTATTATAGTGAGTTCTTAACAAAAATTTTAGAGCACCATTGTCCTTATAAGCTGCAGATTGGCAGAATTGATACTGAAAGTATTCCAAAGCTGCGTATGAGTATTCTTGTTGATGGATACTTGACAGAGGACATTGCAGATTCAATAAAGCAGAATTTCTCGATGGTACCAGAAGAACTGTATCAGGCTGTTTGTGAGTGAAAAAGTTAAACATCTTCTTATGGAGCAGCAGGGGCAAGAGAGCCTGTTGCTTTTTTCCGTGTATCAAGGCCTAAGGTAAAATCATTTTGGCATTTTTCATTATGGCATGCGCAATTTCCCTGGTGCATATCGTGACAAGCACCATTGGCTGTAATCAATCGAAACAATGTCGGACTTAGTATTTAATCTTAAAGCAATATTGCTACTCGTTAAGGGAGTATATAGGAGTGCAAAGCCTATTTTGTAAGCTCAGTTGGTCTTCCGTATCAAAAGTGTCCACTTTAAAACATGCACAATGATTATAAAAGGAATAAAAGGTATAATATCATATGGTTGTAAGAGAGGTAGAAGACAGGTTTTTAATAAAATGAGGGCTCAGTAATAGCATAACGAAAGGATTTGAACTTAAAGATGAAAGATAATTTCTGGCTTGATTTACCACGGCCCTTTTTTATACTGGCACCAATGGAAGATGTGACAGATGTTGTATTTCGCCATGTGGTGAGTCACGCAGCGAAACCCGATGTGTTTTTTACAGAGTTTACAAACAGTGAAAGCTATTGCCACCCACAGGGAATACAAAGCGTACGCGGGCGCTTAGTTTTTACGGAGGATGAACAGCCTATTGTAGCCCATATATGGGGAGACAAGCCTGAATACTTCCGGCAAATGAGTATTGGGATGGCCGAGCTCGGGTTTCGTGGCTTGGATATCAATATGGGCTGTCCTGTGCCGAATGTGGCGCAGCATGGGAAGGGAAGCGGCCTGATCCGGCGGCCGGATGTGGCAGCGGAGCTGGTCCAAGCAGCAAAGGCAGGAGGCTTGCCCGTAAGTGTTAAAACAAGGCTTGGCTTTAGTGAGATAGACGAATGGCAGGACTGGCTGGCACACATATTGAAGCAAGACATTGCGAATCTTTCCATTCACCTGCGTACCCGAGATGAAATGAGCAAAGTGGATGCCCATTGGGAGCTTATTCCGGAGATTAAGAAGCTTCGTGACCAAGTGGCGCCCCATACACTCCTGACGATTAATGGGGATATTCTTGACCGTCAATCAGGCTTGAAGCTTGTTGAACAGTACGGTGTGGATGGTGTTATGATCGGGCGCGGTATTTTCCATAATCCATTTGCCTTTGAAAAAGAGCAGCGGGAACACAGCAGTGAGGAATTGCTTGATCTCCTACGGCTGCACCTGGATTTGCATGATACGTATTCAGATGTAATACGGCGTCCGTTCACAGCTCTTCAGCGCTTTTTCAAGATCTATGTCAAAGGCTTCCGGGGAGCAAGTGAATTACGAAATCAATTGATGAACACAAGATCAACAGATGAAGTTCGTACATTGCTCGACAGCTTTCTATCCAAGAACCTGGATGGAGTGGGGGAGCAGTAGAAATTTCCTCCTTTCAGCTGCCATGGAATAAGAAACGATGAATGCAGTTTTGCGGAACAGCCTGTTCACTCTCCCTTTGCAGAGGGAGCGGACAGGCTTTTCTTTAGCTTTCATCTGGTGTTAGTCTTTTGACGTTACAATCAACTGTCCGCCAATTGGGTCTTATGCAACACAGCATCTCTTTCAAATGGTACAATGAGGAAAAAGTGATAGAGATATAGACTCTTTTCCAACCTTACAGGAGTGATAATTCAATGAACAAAAAAGACATTGCGGACTTCCGCAAACAGCTCAAGCGCGACAATGACAGCCTGCGCATTCGAGAGATTTTGCAGTTCTACATCCAGAAAGAAAGCGGGGAGGTCTTCCATCAGGAGCGGCGGGCGTTTGAAATGCTGGAGCAGGAACAGCAGGAGCTGCTGCTTGGCGGCTTCAAGAAGGTTTTGACCGGACAGCTGGATGCGAAGCTTTTTCAGCTCAAATTTCAGCACGGTGCAGAGGATGCGGCCCAATATATCCTGTACAACGGACTGGAAGCTGACAGCGACACATGGGAGGATGGCATGGCAAGCCTTGTGGAGAAGATGTTCCGTGAGCAGCAGTATACCATGGATGCGGTTGTGACCTTCATCCGGGGCGAGTATCGCAAGCCCGTCAAAAAGAAGGGGGAGGATGAGGAGCATGAAAGCAACCAGATCTATGCCAACTCCTTCATCCTTTGCAGCGTCAATCGGACGGACATGCCCAAAAAAGCGCTGCTCTTTGACTACATCGAGCGGGAGTTTAAGTCCAATGTTGTCGTAGATGCCATTATTAATCTGGCGGCCCCGCTGACAGGCTTCCTGTTCCCATGCTTCACTGACAATGCACGGGATGTGAATCACGTTCTGTACATGGCAGAAAAGGCAAACCAGCCGGATGAAGCCTTTATTCAGCATGTGCTGCATTGTGAGAATGTGATTACCGCAGGAGAGGATAAAGAGGGCTTTGAGCATATTCTGAGCCGGGTGGCAGGAGATGCTGTCAGTACAGAGGTATTGGCCCAGGTCTACAAGGAAGTACAGCGGGTCATTGAGGAGCATGAAGAGGAAGAAGAGCCTCCGGTGCTGGACCAGCAGGATGTGGCCCGCATTTTGCAGGCAAGCGGCATTGAAGACACCTCAAGGGTGGAGCTGGCATTCCAAGAAGCATTCTACACCGAGGACCACCAGCTGAAGGCAACAAGTGTGGTTCCAAACTATACAAGCAAGAGTGTGCGAATCAACACCGGAACGGCCCAGGTGTCTCTGTCTCCGCAAGACATGCACACCATGCGGTATGTCATCTTGAATGGCAAGCGCTGCCTCATTCTTGAAGTGGAAGAAGACATTACCGTGGATGGCGTGAAGCTGCAGCCGGAGCAGTTCTAAGGCGGCTTCCTGGTAAGGTCTATATCATATAGGTGTCAATAGAAAGCCACAGTCGCAGTTCATCGGCTGCGGCTTCTTTTTTTGTGCATGGAATACGTGGTTGTGTCATTGTATTATCTTTATTTCACCGCATAAACATATTCGAATTGACGAATGAGACAGGCGCCTATAAAATGTATCGTATGCGATGTATCGTATCCGATGTGTTAGAGAGGCGGGGGAAGATTGGAAAGAGCGGCTTTTATTCGGGAATCTATTGATTTTCTGCAAAGCTATATGATGAAAAGCCTGCAGAAGCATGCTGAGGAGCAGGGGGTCACCATTCCGCAAGCAAGAGTAATAGGAGAAGTGTTTGCCCATCAAGCCATCAGCATTAAGCAGTTGTCTCAAAACCTGAGAATGACCCAAAGCACCGTTTCAGATATCGTAGAACGGCTGACGGCAAAAGGCCTTCTGGTGAAGGCTCCTAATCCTGGGGACAAACGCTCTGTTGCGATTTCCCTGTCTGCTGAGCTTGCCGGAGATATAAATGAGAACATCTCAGAAATCAGCACGCGGTCATTGGCAGGTATAATGAATCTTCTAAAACAAGATGAACAGGAGATTGTAGAGAAGGGAATGCAGCTGCTGGTAACAGCTGCGAAACGGAAAATGGAGGAAGAAGGCATGGAATTCTATGAATTCTTTCATGTTCTGTACTTCCAGGGAGACAACAAATCAGAGATGAAAAGTAGCGGGGAGGATACAAGGTGAGAGCAATTATAAAAGGCCGTTGGGCTATAGCCGCAATCTGGCTGGTGATTATGATCGTGCTTACGGTCATTCAGCCCGACATTAATGCCATACTGCGGGACAAGGGGCAGCAGGGAGCGAGCAGCGACAGCAACTCCGTCATCGCAGATGGTATTTTGAAGAAGATGGATGCTTCTAAGGGTACGAATAATCTGATCGTTTTCTATGATAAAAATAAGATTTCGCAAGCTGAAATGGACAAAATCGGCGATGCCGTAGAGACAATCCGTGACAGCGGCAAAGAGCTGGGAATTACAGATATGATTGATCCTTTTGGTATGCCGGATGCGAAGAGCTCTTTAGTGTCCAAAGACGGCACGACCCTTATGGTGAGCTTGAAGCTTGATAAAAAGGGAAGAGAAGTAGATGACATCAAGAAGGATTTTGAAAGCAAGCTCAGCAAAGTGCCGGTGGAATACTATCTGAGCGGGGAAGACTTCATCAATAATGATTATCTGAAGGCATCTTTAACGGGAGTGGAAAAGAGTGCGGCATTGACGGTCATCTTTATTTTGGCCGTGCTGGTCATCGCATTCCGGTCCGTCGTAACGCCATTGGTATCCCTGGTGGCTGTAGCCTTTTCCTATCTTGTTTCCATGGGAATTGCCGCTCAATTAATCGACAAAGCCGGGTTTCCGCTTACCAGTTTGACCCAAATGCTGTTGGTGCTGATCCTTTTCGGGATTGGAACCGATTATAACATCCTGCTGTTCAACCGGTTCAGGGAGGAGCTGTCCCTTGGCCACTCGGTCGATCAAGCAATTGTAAGCACCTATAAAACGGCGGGCAAGACAATTGCTTACAGTATACTCACTGTATTTATTGCTTTCTTGGCGCTTGTGTTTGCCGAGTCTCCAATTTATAAATCCGGTGTTGTGGTTGCGATTGGTGTAACGGTACTGTTGCTTCAAATTGTAACGCTGACGCCGTTTATGATGAAGGTTTTGGGCAAAAAGCTGTTTTGGCCTTCCAAGAACGCCGGCGGCCATGGGGAGAATAAGTTTTGGGCCATCACCTCCTCCTTCGCCATCAAGCGTCCGCTTCTGTCCGTGGTTGTGATTCTGCTGATCATCGGGCCAACTATGTATTTTCATCAGGAGAAGCTCAACTTCGATACAATTGGTGAGCTTGGAGACAAGTACTCTTCTACGCAAGGCTTTCATATCATTGCGAAGCACTTCGGCAAAGGGCAAGCCATGCCTGCCACTGTCGTGATTGAGAGCAGCAAAGCACTTGATCATAACGAATCACTTGCGGTCATTGATGCTGTAACGGAGAGGCTGAAGTCGATTGAGGGAGTAAAGCAGGTTTCCTCCATCACACAGCCTCAGGGCAAGCAGGTTGAGGGCTTTTACGTTGACAATCAGGTGGGATCGGTTACGGATGGTCTTTCCAAGACACAAAGTGGCGTTGATCAAATCAATGATGGATTAAAGCTGGCGCAGGATAAGCTGGCATCAGCAGACTTTTCCAAGGTCGGCCAGATGGTTGATGGCACTGCTAAGCTCCAGGAAGGCATGACTGCTTTAACGGATGGATTAGAGAAAATCCAGGCCGGTATAAACGGTTCAAGCAATACGCAGACAATCAGCAGCGGAATGGCTGCGATTGAAACAAACCTTACAAAGATGAGCAGCGGAGTAGCCCTGCTGGCTGATCGCTATGGGAACATGCAGGCCGGCTATGCGGAGATGGGCAACCACTATCAAGCGGCTGCACAGGCTCTTCTTGGTGTGAAAAGTGCGCTTTCGCAGATGCAATGGATGGTGGATGCTTTAGGCGGCAGCTATGCAAATGCTGCCAGCGACCCGAACTATCAGGCATTGAAGCAGACCATCAATCAGTTGTCCTCATCGTTGAGCCAGATTACACCTGAAGGAATACAGCAACTGGATAAGAATTATAATACAGTGACTGCCGGCTTTGCTGAGGCAAATAAGAATCTGACAAGCATGAGCAGCGGTCTGTCCCAAATGGCAGCCGGCTTAAAGAAGCTGGAAGAGGGGCTTGGTCAGGCATCTGATGGAATTGGCACTATTGTGACGAATATGAACCGTGTCAATGACGGGCTCGGCCAAATGAAGGCGGGCCAGCAGCAGCTGGCGGACGGCCTCGGCGGATTCAGTATCTTCGGCCAGAAGCTGGCGGATGTCAATGGCGGGTTAACGCAAATTTCTGATGGCATTCAGCAAACAAACGGCTTCCTGACGCAATATAAAACAAGCAAAACGTTCTTTATGCCAGCGGAAGCATTAGCTGACAAGGACTTTAAGAAGGCAATGGACTCCTTTATGTCCAAGGATAGAAAGATTACAAAGCTCCTCGTTGTTCTAAAAGCCGACCCGTATTCTGAGGAAGCTCTAAAGACAATTGATCAAATGAATGCAGCTGTTGCCAATGTGGTGAAAGGCACAGATTTATCAGGTGCCAAGTTTGGTACATCCGGACCAAGCGCCATGACAAATGATACGAATAACATATTGAGCCGGGATTTGAAGAAAACAACGGCTATTGTCATCGCGGGCGTCTTGCTGGTGCTGTTCTTTGTCATCCGATCCTTCTGGATACCAGTGTTCATCACGGCATCCCTTGTGGGCGCGTACTATGCAGCGATGTTCGCCATCAACTATATGTTCATAGATTTACAGGGATTTGCAGGGATTTCGTCCTTCGTTCCATTTTTCTCCTTTATTATTATTGTCGCTTTGGGAGTGGACTACAGCATATTCCTGATGATGCGCTTTAAGGAGTATCCGCATTTGTCGTCGAAAGAGGCCATTGTGCTGGCTTCAAAGCATACCGGCGGTGTCATCATTTCAGCTGTCATTATCCTTGGAGGCACCTTTGCCACGCTCATGCCTTCCGGACTCGTACTTTTATCTGAGTTGGCCATAGCTGTCATTACAGGACTCATCGTGCTTTGCTTCATACTGCTTCCTATTTTCTTGCCGGCGATGATTGCCCTTCCGGATGCGTTGAAAAAAGGATCTGGTGGAAAAGAGAAGGATGAGTTTAATTTAGAGGAAAAGGCAATGTAAGTAAGGAGTTAGCCAGCACGGATTGCTGCTGGAATTACATGAAAAGCCGATTCACTTTCCATTTTACAGGAATGTGAGTCGGCTTTTTCTGTGTTAATTTAAACGGCTTTTATTGAATTCTTATCTGCGTCTATTTTTTCTGCTTCTGCATCTAGAAGTCCAAACCTTTGTAAAATCGGTTGAACCTTCTTCATAAAGTACCCCAGTAATGGGGCAAACAACAGCATTCCAATTATGGTTCCTTCCCTTAATGTCAGCGGCAGCGAGAGTCCAAATGTAAGCAGAACTGCGATAAGAATGCATGAAATGTCAGCTGATTGTCTTACTGCAATAAATCTCCATTTTGTTTTTCCGGCCAATGCCATACAAAATGCTTCCAATGGGAACGTTACAATGTCCAGTACCATCATGGCTGCTATTGCAAAAGACAGTACTGTCAGGGCAGCAAGGAATAATGTCAGTTTCATCATATAACCATCAATGACAACAGCGCCCAAAACATCATACAAAATGAAATTGACAACAACACCAATGAGAAGGGTCACAGGTACTTGTAAGAGGTAGCGGAGATGAAAATCCTTTCTCAGGATGACCCACTGGCCTACTATACAAGCACTATTTAACATCATGCCGAGGGTCCCTACTTTAATTCCAGATAAATAAAAGATAGATTGTGATACTGCATCCCACGCCCCAACACCAATGGACACTTTTAATGTGAAAGCTGCACCAATCCCGACGATCATCACCAATATCGATAATAGAAGCATTCTTTTTAGCTGTTTCACTCTTCTTTCCTCCAGCCTTTTCCTCTTGTGTTATTTATTCTAGCTGTCCCTTTCGTTTATAACAAATACTTATGCCTTATATCAGAATATGCTTAATGGGTATTTCTAAGATATATGTGTTAAAGCATGAAAAGGGTGCCGTACATCCACGGTTTACAAGCCTTCTTTCCTAGACAACTTTATCTTTGAATATTCAATAAATTTATGTTGATACATCATAAATGATGACATAGTATGAATAGTTAAGTGAAATGAAAAAGTGGCAGGAAGCATTTGATCGGGGTGGCTTGAATTATGGAGAATAGAAATCCTAAGGTAGACGAATTTGTAAGCAGAACTGGTAAATGGAGAGATGAGTATGAGAAGCTGAGGGAGGTCGTTCTTGGCTGTGGGTTAACGGAAGAATGGAAGTGGATGCATCCTTGCTACACGCTTGAGAACAAGAACATTGTGTTAATACATGGATTTAAAGAGTATTGTGCACTTCTGTTTCATAAAGGTGCTTTATTACAGGATGCCCATGGGATTCTGGTCCGACAAACGGAGAATGTACAGGCGGCGCGCCAGATTCGGTTCACGCATGTACAAGAAATAATTGAAATGGAAAGTGTTCTGAAATCCTATATTGCTGAGGCTGTGGAAGCTGAAAAAGCAGGTTTGGAAGTGAAGCTGAAGGAGCACGCAGAATTCGTAATTCCTGAAGAACTCCAAAATACATTTGCTGAAATGCCGGACTTGCAGCCTGCTTTCGAAGCATTGACTCCGGGACGGCAAAGGGCATATATTCTTCATTTTTCTGCACCCAAGCAATCGAAAACCCGCAAATCGAGGATTGAAAAATGCATAGGGAATATTCTCGAAGGAAAGGGATTAAAGGATTCGTATACATGAATGAGTCTTACAACAGGCAAGTGAACCCTGTACTATCAGGGTATTCCACGCTATGACAAGGAAGGTGGGAATGGTGTCATTTTTTCCTGTTACATATTCCATACCGTCCGGCCAAGCGCTTCTGCAGCTTGTAAAGCAGAGCTATAGCATAGAGGGAACAGCTGCCTGCAGGTTTTGGCAGTTGGGCTCCCATGCGACTTACAGCACAAAGAAAAAGAAGGAAGCCATGACGACTTCCTTCTTTTATTTTTAATATACAACCACCGGCTGATGTGTAGTGAGGTTATCATACACGGTTTTCGCAACGCTCGGAGGAACGTTGACGCAGCCGCCGGAGCCGGCAGTCAGGTAGGCGTTGCTTGCCCAGTTGGTGCGCCAGCTCGCATCGTGGAAGCCCTGTCCGCTGTTGGTGAACGGCGCCCAGTAATCGACTTTCACCGAGTAGCTTCCGCCGTGGCCTACCGAGGTGCCCTTCAGGGTGGCAGGAGTCCGCTTGTACAGGATGTACCAAACACCCGGTGATGTGTCTTCCGCTGTGTTATGCCGTCCTGTTACAACAGGTGTGGTGAACACAAGCTGGCCGTTGCGGTACAGCCAAATGCGCTGCTCTTGGATGGAAACTTCGGCATACGTGTCACCGATGCCGTTGTTCGCAGTCGTGTTGTAGCCGTAGCCCTCGCCTTCCCAGCCATTCCCGGAAATGTTGGCGGCCGCAAGAGATTTGGTTCCCTTTTCAAAGGCATCCGCAATCTGCGCTGCTTCCCTTTCCCTGTTGAGCGCCCAGCCATAGCCTTCTCCTTGTACGGAAATCGTGGCGCCTGCGTGGGTCTTGAAGGTGAACGGCTTGTTCAATGTAGCCTGTGCGCTGTTGATCTCCGCAATTTTGTTTTTGATCAGCGCTGTATCAATCGTAAGTTTCATGTCCTTCGCCACAGAAGCGTTTTGGATCAGGTCACTTGCTTTTAGGGAATACACCTTGTCCTGCACCTTATACTCAGTGGATTGCTGCAGAAGCGCCTCCAGCTTATTCTTCTCGTCCTTCACAACCTGGCTGTCTTCCTTGATTGGCTGTGTATATGCCGGATTGAGATGAACTTCACTATTATATTCCTGCTTCTCGTAGTCCTTCAGCAGGCTGGCAACGTCATATTGCTGTCCGTCCACACTTTTTACAACCTTGATTGTACCCTTCTCGAGAACTGCCTGCGCATCCTGCGGCGCCTTCAGCTCCTTATTCATGGCCAGGAGCTTTTCTTCCACCTGCTTCTTCAGCGTTTGGCTCCGGTATTGATCTAATTCGCCCGGCAGCAAGGAATACCTTACTTCCTTTGAAGAAGGGAAGAAGGTTTGTTGGCTTTTCAACAGCTTTTGGACTTCAGACAAATCCTTGTCCGCAAAGGCCATTTTGGTATCCTTTTCATCAATGACGCGATTTTTCCCAATATAGACTTCATTTTTCAGCACGGATGATTTCAGCTTGCTGAGCGCTTCTTCAGCAGTCAGGCCGCCGACGCTTGTATCATTGATTTTCACGTTTTTATTAAAATGGGTAGCCTGATAATAGCCGACTGCCGCTACTATAGCAGCGCTGACAACCACAGGTGCGGCAATCTTCCAGCTCCAAGAGCGTTTGGGCGCGTGGGTCTGCCGTCTTCCTACTTCCAATTCATTCATTGCATTTTCCATCGATATTCCCCCTGCATACCTTATAGCTGACTATAGTCTGTTTTAGCTCTCATTATTTTACCTGAATACTTAAATGACTAGTAACTATTTTACTAGATTATAAGTTGTAAATTTTGTCGTTATTTGTATATCAATGAAATTTTGTATGGAAATTCCTATATTGAATTTTAATAAGATGAAAAACAAAACTTCACTTACATACATTACAGGCAACTGCTTCATAAGTAAATTAAATTTTAACACTTATATGAGAAATTGTAACCAAAATGAAATGTTTTTGTAAAGAAATGTGGTCTGAAAATGTCATTTTTTTGCGGGGCACTTTTTTTAATTACAAAAAATGTCTTATGGGCTTCTGCTATTATAATAGAACATGGACGGCTTTGGCTGGCGAGAAGAGTGTGCTTGGGGGGATTGTTTTGGGTATCACACTTACGATGTTTGCGATGGGGCTGCTGCTTGGGTTCATTGGCGCAGGGGGATCCGGCTTCATTATTGCGATTTTAACTGTTGTGTATGGCGTCCCAATTCATACAGCATTGGGTACTTCGCTTGCGGCGATGGTGTTCACAACCCTGTCAGGGGCGTTCAGCCATTACCGGCAGGGAAATATAGATGTGCGGTCGGGCATGATTGTCGGTATCTTCGGGGCCATTACATCGTATCTTGGTTCAAAGGTTGCCGGAGGAATTCCGGTTGGTTCGCTTCATTGGCTGACGGCGGGCATGCTGTTTCTGTCAGCGGTCATGCTTGTCATCCGTCTGTTCCTTATAAGCAGGCTGAAGGAGGATCAGAAGGAGGCCTTGGCAGCGGGCAGCCTCATTTGGCGGGCGGCTCTTGTCGGTGCGGTAACCGGTTTTTTGTCCGGCACGTTCGGAATCGGATCGGCACCGTTCATCCAGCTTGGGCTGATGGTTGTGCTGGGTCTTTCGGTGCAGCAGTCAGTCGGCACAACGATGCTTGTCATCCTGCCGATCGCTTTAGCCGGTGGGACCGGCTATTATTTTGAAGGCTACTTCAGTGTCCTGCTGCTGGTTCAAGTGCTGGCTGGAACCATGATTGGCTCTTATATCGGAGCAAAATTCACGAACAATGTGCCGCTGCCTATTCTAAAAGGCGCCATGGTGCTGACCCCGTTAATGGCGGGGGCTATCTTGCTCATACAATGATTCAATATGGAGGCTGCAGTTCCCTTGTGGAGCTTGCGGTCTCTTATTATGTAATAGACCGATCTTATTCATACTATAAGGAAGCAAATGATCTGGAGGGAAGCATGAAGAAGGGCAGATTCAGTTTACAAGCCGGCATTATTCTATTCGTCTGTCTTGTTGTCGCTTTGTCATTGGGCATTACCGATTTGCTGATCAGCAAGAGGATTACCTCCAGTGTGGAGGAAACACAGAAGGAAAAAGCGCTTGATATTGCCAGGATGGTTTCGCTGAGCCCGCTGGTCATCCGGACGCTGGGAGGGGAGGCAAATCCGGCAGAAGTGCAACGCTTTGCGGACCAAATCCAAGCTGCCACGCATGTGAATTTTGTGGTTGTTATGGACATGAAGGGAATCCGCCTGTCCCATCCGGACCCCGGTAAGGTGGGACAGCACTTTCAGGGAGGGGATGAAGGGCCTGTTCTGCAAGGGAAGGAGTATGTATCAGTCTCAAAGGGTACGCTCGGTCTCTCCATGCGGGCCTTTGCGCCCATTAAGGATGCGCAGGGCAAGCAAGTCGGCGCAGTTGCTGTCGGGATTTCGCTTGAAAATGTAACGAAGGCTGTGCACAAGGGCCGGATGGGAATGGTGATCGGGACGTTCATCGGAATCCTCATCGGCATTACCGGGGCAGTCGGCCTGGCCCGATACATTAAAAAAATTCTGTTGGGGCTCGAGCCGTTCGCCATTGCCAGATTGCTTGAGGAACGGAGCTCTATGCTGCAGTCTGTGCGCGAGGGCATTATCGCCATTGACCAGGAAGGGAAAATCACGCTTGTCAACAGGGCGGCCCGCAAGCTGTTTCAAAAAGCCGGTCTCAAGGGGGATCCGATGGGGCTGAAGATAGAGGACTATTTGCCGGATACACGCCTGACCCGCATTCTACAGTCCGGCCAAACTGAACTGGATCAGGAGCAGAATCTGCATGGGGTCACCATCTTGGTAAACAGGGTGCCGGTCGTTGTGAATCAGCAGCCGGTCGGCGCCATTGCCACATTCCGGGATAAGACAGAGGTGCAGCTATTGGCTGAACAGCTCACAGGTGTACGCAATTATGCGGATGCGTTGCGTGCCCAGGCTCATGAATTCATGAATAAGCTGCATGTCATTCTAGGGCTTGTCCGCACTGAGCAATACGAAACACTTGCGCGATATGTGAATGAGACAGTGAACCATAGAGAGACGGAGATGGGCTTTGTGACAAAGAAGGTGGAGGACCCGGTGCTGGCCGGGTTTCTGATTGGCAAGCTCAGCTTTGCCAGGGAATCGGGAGCTTCTCTGTCCTTTGCTTGCTCCAATGCGCTTCCCAAGCCTGCAAATCCGGAAATTACCCATGAGCTGATTACGATTATTGGAAATCTCATTCATAATGCCATGGAGGCAATTGTGGACAGTCCAGTGAAAAAGGTGGAGCTCAAGCTGGATTACGCGGAGGACATTTTGACGATTGAGGTGAGAGACACCGGTGTGGGGATGACGGAAGACATTCAGAATAAAATACTGGATAAAGGCTTTTCCACAAAAGGAGACGGCCGGGGCATCGGCTTATATCTTGTGGCCCAGGCAATGGAACGGCTGGAAGGAGATATGATTCTCTCGTCCAAACCGGGAAAAGGAACAAATTTTGCCGTGTATATACCTTATCAAGCGGAGGGGGAAGGAGCATGATCAGTGTTCTCATTGTTGAAGATGACCCAATGGTGGCGGAGATTAATAAACGGTACCTTTCAAAGCTTGAAGGGTTCCGTTTGGCTGCAACGGCCAGCTCAGTCGATGAAGCCATCCGGGTACTCGGGGAGGAGGAAATCCAGCTGATTCTTCTCGATATCTTTATGCCGGGCAAGCAGGGGCTGGAGCTGTTAACCTATCTTCGGAAGCATGAGCTGGAAGTGGATGTGATTATGATTTCGGCAGCATCGGACCTGGAGCGGATTAAGAAGGCGTTGCGTTACGGGGTGGTGGATTACTTAATTAAGCCCTTTGAATTTGAACGGTTCCATGCCGCTCTTGCGGGCTATCAGGAGCAGGCCCGGTTTGCGGACAAGCAGGAAGCGGTAAGCCAGCAGGAGCTGGACAATTACCTGCTGCACCGGGACGAAGCTGCGGTTGTGGAGGATCTCCCCAAAGGGCTGACGAAGGATACGCTGAAGCAGGTGTGGGATGCAGTGCAGAAGCTGAAGGCGGGGCCGTTCTCTACAGATGATGTGGCGCAGCTTGTCGGGATATCCAGAGTCTCGGTGAGAAAGTATTTAAACTTTCTGAAGGACATCGGCATCCTGGATGTGAAGGTAATCTACGGAACAGTCGGGCGGCCTGTGTACCAGCATGAATACAATGCATTTAAAGAGCATCTGATAAAAAACTTTTTGTAAGCAGTTTTCGAAACCGCTTACTTTTTTTATTTACAAAAAGAGTTATTAAACTTTCATAAGCTGTGAAAACGTTTTAAAGGGGGCTATGATGGGTGTGTAGTCAAACAAAGGAGGATTTCAACATGGCAGAATTGGAAGCTGTTTCTCCAATTTCCGAGGAAATAAGAGAAGATCGTACATTTTTTGCGAAACTGGCCGGCGTGAAGATTGGTGTTGTTCCGCTGCCGCTGTACATCATCATCGCAGCAGTCGTGTACTTCGCGGCTGTATATAAAATTCTTCCCGCAGATATGATTGGCGGCTTTGCTATTATTATTACTATGGGTATTCTGCTGGGTGAACTCGGGATGAGAATCCCTGTCCTGAAGGAGATTGGCGGACCAGCCATTATGGCCCTTCTTGTTCCGTCCATTCTGGTGTATTTCAGCATCATCAACAAAACAGGGATGACTGCTGTTACGCAGCTGATGAAAACATCCAACTTCCTGTATCTGTATATCTCTACGTTGGTAGTGGGAAGCATTCTTGGGATGAACCGCAAAGTTCTGATTCAAGGCTTCACCCGCATGTTCGTGCCACTCATTTTCGGTACACTTGCATCTGTTGGTGCCGGGGTGCTTGTGGGCATGCTGTTCGGATATTCCGCGAAGCACACCTTGTTCTATATTGTCGTTCCGATTATCGGCGGCGGCATTGGTGAAGGCATCCTGCCGCTGTCCATCGGCTATGGCGAGGTGCTTGGAAAAGCATCTGAAACCTTTGTCGGCCAGCTGATTCCGGCTGCTGTCATTGGAAATATTGCAGCCATCATTTGTGCGGGCATTCTGTCCCGTCTGGGTCAAAAGAAGCCGCATCTTACCGGCAATGGCGTGTTGGTGAAAACAAAAGGCGGCGATGGCATTGCGGAAGCCGCAACAATTGATAAGCCTGTCGACTTCCCGCTGATGGGTGCAGGTCTCCTGATTGCATGTACCTTCTTCATCCTTGGCGGACTTGGAAACAAGTTTTTGGGAATGCCGGGCCCGGTGCTGATGATCATTGCCGCGGCGCTGGTGAAGAGCCTGAAGCTGATGCCTGCAAAAATGGAGCAGGGTGCTTATCACATGTATAAGTTTGTATCCGGAAGCTTGACTTGGCCGTTGATGGTCGGACTGGGCATGCTGTACATTCCGCTGAAGGACGTGGTACGAATTGTAACGCCTTCCTATGTCATCGTGTGTGTGGCTGTTGTAGTCGCGATGGTGACAACCGGCTATTTCGTCGGAAAGCTGATGAAAATGTATCCGGTCGATTCCGCGATTGTGACAGGCTGCCACAGCGGTCTTGGCGGAACAGGCGACGTTGCCATTCTTTCCGCTTCCGGCCGTATGTCTTTGATGCCGTTCGCGCAGGTATCCACAAGAATCGGCGGCGCGGCTACTGTGATTCTTGCCATCATGCTGCTGAAGCTGTTGAGCTGATGAAACAGGCAGGAAGCTGATTGACCGCTTCCTGCTTTTTTTAATTACAAAAGTTAAATCATCTAGTGAAGCCGGGAGAAAGCGGCTAATATGAAAAGCAGCCCAGTAAAATACAGAAAGAAGGAAGATCCATGAGCACTCCTGAAAATGTCATCATTACAACACTGAAAGGAAAAGAGCTTCTCTCCAATCCTTTTTTGAATAAAGGAACAGCCTTTACGAAGGAAGAACGGGAGGAGCTGGGACTTGAAGGTCTGCTTCCGCCGCGGGTGCTTACCCTGGAGGAGCAGGCGAAGCGGGCTTATGACCAATATTCCATGCGGACCACCAACCTGTTCAAGAATGGCTTGCTGTATGATCTGTATAATAGAAATGTGGTTCTGTTTTACCGGTTGCTGAAGGACCATTTGGCAGAAATGCTCCCGATTATTTACACGCCGACAGTCGGCGAGGCGATTCAGACGTATTCCCACAGCTATCGCCGCCCGGGCGGCCTGTATTTGTCGATTGCTGACCCGGAAGGCATGGAAGCAGCCTTTTCCAATCTCAGCCTGCCTAAGAATGGAATTGACCTGATTGTTGTGACGGACTCCGAAAGTATTCTTGGCATCGGGGACCAGGGGGTAGGCGGCATCAATATTGCCATCGGCAAGCTTGCCGTATATACAGCAGCTGCCGGTATTGACCCAAGCCGTGTTCTGCCGGTTGTGCTGGACGTGGGTACAAACAATCAAGCCTTGCTCGATGATCCAATCTATGTCGGCAACCAGTTCCCGCGTGTCCGCGGTGAGCGTTACGATGCATTCATTGATAGATTCGTCCAGACTGCAAGACGGTTCTTCCCTGACGTGCTGCTGCACTGGGAGGACCTTGGGAATGTGAACGCGCGGAATATCATGGACAAGTATGGCGACAGCATTCTTACCTTTAACGATGATATTCAGGGAACAGGTGCTGTTACCCTTGCAGCCGTGATGTCCGCATTGAAGATGACAGGCACTTCCTTGAAGGAGCAGCGTATTGTCGTTTTCGGGCCGGGTGCTGCCGGCATCGGCAACGCTGACCAAATGGCGGATGCGATGCTGCTGGAAGGCTTGAGCCGGGAAGAAGCCTACGGCCGCTTCTGGGCCATTGACTACCGGGGCTTGCTGACGGATGAAACACCGGACGTGCTGCCATTCCAGAAGCCGTATGTGCGGACATCTGCTGAAGTGAAGGATTGGGAGCGGAATGAGGACGGCATCCTGTCTCTGTTGGAGGTTGTGAAACGGGTGAAGCCGACGATCCTTATCGGTACGTCCGGCCAAGCCGGGGCCTTTACAGAGGAGATTGTGAAGGAAATGGCGAAGCATGTGGAACGCCCGATTATTATGCCAATGTCCAACCCGACAGCGCTGGCAGAGGCGGTGCCGGAAAACCTGATCCAGTGGACGGACGGCAAAGCGCTCATTGCGACAGGCAGCCCGTTTGCCGCCGTCACCTACAAGGGTGTTACCTACGAAATTGGACAATCCAACAATGCTTTTGTCTTCCCTGGACTTGGACTCGGTGCTATTGTCGCGAAGGCTGGAATCATTTCCAAGGGCATGTTTGCGGCAGCGGCCCATGCGGTTGCCGAAATGTCCGATGTAAGCAAACCGGGCGCATCCCTGCTGCCATCCATTGAGAAGCTGTATGAGGTATCCAAGTATGTGGCTGTCGAGGTCGCAAGAGCAGCTCTGTCCGAAGGGATTGCGAGAGCGGAGGTTGTGGATGTGGAGAGGGCGGTTGCCGATGCGATGTGGGAGCCGAAGTATAAGGAAATCAAGAGTGTAGGGCTTTGGACGAAGGTGCATACCCTGCCAAGAGGTCAGGATCGGGAGCTTGTCGGCATGAGTGTTTGACCAGAACCACTCCCATGAAAAGAGGGCAGCTTACCCATTGTGGGTGGCTGCCCTCTTTTTTCATCCTGCTTTCCCTGTACTCTTACGAGAAGTCGCCATTTCCTTGCAGGAAAAATTGTGACTGCTGGTAATTATACGTCACCCTTGAGAAGTCAAACGGCAGTCCGTTTGTGAGATGGAAGATGCTCTCCGCGCACAGCTTCGGCGAGCCCGCCTCCAGCCCCAAATGCTTTGCTTCCTCCTCATTCAGCATGCCAACCCGGAGATAGACGTCGGAAAAGCCCATTTTGAGCCCGAGGGCCTCCTTTATGTAACGAAAAATGGAGTCAGCGGCAATTTCTTTGTTCAAATAGGTGACAATGGCTTTGTTGTAGTAAGACTCCTCCAGACAAAGAGTCTGCCCGTTTATATACCGGACCCGTTTTACATAATATACATCATGGGCAAGCTCTATGTTCAGGCTGTGGGCTGCTTCTTCTGTCGGCTTTCTGACATCGAGCTCAAGCACTTCGGCGGTGATGGTGAAATCCTCAAGGTCCCGTTTAAAGCCTTGGTTGCTCAGCAGGCTGATGTATCCTGTTCTCTTCAGCCGTCTGACAAAAATGCCGCTGCCCCGGAGCTGGAAGATGACGCCCTTTTGCTCCAGCAGCTCCAATGCTTTTGTAATGGTGCTCTTGCTCACTTGAAACTGCGCCATTAAGGCTTCCAGGACAGGAAGCTTGTCTCCCTGCTGCATGGCATTTTGTTCAATATACTTTTCAATTTCCGCTGCGATTTGCTGATACTTTAGCATACACATTCCTCACCGATTCATGTAGTACCTGTATTATAACATAAGCAGTTTACATGTCATATTTGTCTATTTATAAAATAATTATACAGTAATTGATTAATTGTACCGGTCTAATTATAATTTACTTATACCGGTACAATCTCAGTGCTTGTGAGGCTGAATATAGGGAGGAAACGAACATGGCGAAATTACCTGAAGGCTTTCTGTGGGGCGGCGCGTTGGCTGCCCACCAATTTGAGGGCGGCTGGAATGCGGGCGGCAAAGGGCCGAGTGTTGTGGATGTGATGACAGCAGGCGCACACGGTGTGCCTCGCAAAATTACACAGACAATTGAGGCGGATGAGTTTTATCCGAACCATGAGGCAATTGATTTCTACCATCGTTATAAAGAGGATATCGCTTTGTTTGCGGAAATGGGGCTGAAATGCCTGCGCACCTCCATTGGCTGGAGCCGGATTTTCCCAAAAGGCGACGAAGCGGAGCCGAATGAGGCAGGTCTGCAGTTCTATGACGATGTATTCGATGAATTGCTGAAGCATGGCATTGAGCCTGTGATTACACTGTCCCACTTTGAAATGCCATTGCACCTTGCCAGAGAGTATGGCGGCTTCAGAAGCAGAAAAGTGGCGGACTACTTCGTAAAATTTGCGGAGGTTTGCTTCGGCCGCTACAAGGATAAAGTGAAGTACTGGATGACCTTCAACGAAATCAATAACCAAATGGATGTGCACAATCCGCTGTTCTTGTGGACAAACTCCGGTGTCACGGTAAAGGAAGGCGAAGACGCGAAGGAAGTCATGTATCAAGTGGCGCACCATGAGCTGGTCGCAAGTGCATTGGCAGTGGCGAAAGGAAAGGCTATCAACCCTGAGTTTCAAATCGGGGCGATGGTGTCCCATGTGCCAATTTACCCATACTCCTGCAATCCGGAGGACATCATGCTGGCGGAAGAGGAAATGCGGCAGCGCTACTTCTTCCCGGACGTACATGTGCGCGGCTATTACCCAAGCTATGCCTTAAAGGAATTTGAGCGCAAGGGCTATCAGATTCCCTTCCAAGAGGGCGATGAAGAAATTCTGAGAAACGGCACAGTGGACTACCTCGGCTTCAGCTACTATATGTCCACAACTGTGAAAAGCGACATTCAGCAGGACCATACCGGAGATATCATCAATGGCGCACTGCCGAACGGGGTGGCGAACCCGTATATTAAGGCAAGCGATTGGGGCTGGGCCATTGACCCGACCGGGCTGCGCTATACATTGAACCGCTTCTATGATAGATATCAAATCCCTTTGTTTATCGTGGAGAACGGCTTCGGTGCTGTCGATACACTGGAAGCGGACGGCTCCATCCACGATCCGGAGCGGATTGCGTACCTGCGCTCCCACATTGAAGAACTGGAAAAGGCAGTCAACTACGACGGTGTGGATTTGATGGGCTATACGCCTTGGGGAATCATTGATATCGTATCCTTCACAACCGGCGAAATGAAGAAACGGTACGGCATGATTTATGTAGACCGTGATAACGAGGGACATGGATCGATGAAGCGGTATAAGAAGGATTCCTTTGCCTGGTATCACAAGGTGATTGAAACGAACGGCGAAGAGCTGTAAGATACAACCGAATCTGAAAAGTGCCTGTCGCTGTGTCGGCAGGCACTTTTGATTAAGAATGAGCACGTCTTGTTACTTGTAAAAGCAGCCTTGTAGACCAGTATGCTATACATGCAATTCCCAGGTCAATCAGGTAGAGGTGCAGTGCATTCAGCCCTTTTCGAAATGCAACCATCCCCAAATACTCTTCAAGAGAAGCGAAAACGAATGCGAATATGGCGCTCAGCAGCAGGGTGAACAGGTAGAAGTTCTTTTTATGGTTTGTACAGTATTGATATAAAAGCAAGAAGCCGACCGGCAGTACAGAAGCAGTGATGCTGAAGGAAATGGGCAGAATCGGGATTAAAAAATATTTGTGGGTAAAATAGCCGGCTCTTCCCATTGCGATATCGATATAGGTCCAAAGAATATGAACAGTATAGCCGAAGAAAAATAATTCAAAGATTCTTTTGCGGTCTACTGTGAAGAACAGCACAACCAAGGGAACAATAAGCAGGGCGGCTATGGCCCAGAATTGCCAGGTTCCCATGTCGGAGTACTCCTTCCAATAGGAGTAATAGGATGAGTTCAATTCAGTGCCTTGCTTGTATATTTGCTTCCAAAATTGATCATTTGTCACGATACATACCTCCCAGTATCTCTTATCTTTACAGAAATAAGGGGGATCTATACATAATGAAGCCGCAGTCTTATAGCGTTCATTTTGGGCAAAGCTACAAAATATATGTGTAAAGTGTTAAAGTAAGCAGTGGATATCGCTGCAAATGAGCAGCTGATGGTTTAGGAGGAACAGATATGAGCATGAGCAACAATGATATACTGGTGCGGATTCGCTATGCACTGGATATTCGGGACATCGACATGGTCGAGGTTTTCAAGCTGGGCGGCATCGAAATCACGAAGGAAGATTTGCAGGAGATGCTGAAAAAGGTGAAGGATGACGAGGAGCCTGCGATTAAGTGCAATGATAAGATGATGGAATCATTCCTGAACGGTTTTGTTACATTTAAGAGAGGCAAGCAGGAGGGGCAGCCGGATGTAGTTCCGGCAACGGGCGAAAGCATCAACAATCTGTTGCTGAAGAAGCTGAAAATTGCCCTGTCGCTGACAAGTGAGGATATACTCGACATTCTGGCATCTGTCGGAGTACGGGTGACAAAGAGTGAAATGAGCGCCCTGCTGCGCAAGGAAGGGCATAAGAATTATAAAGAGTGCGGTGACCGCTACGCGAGAAACTTTTTAAAGGGACTGGCACTCAGATATAGAGGATGAGAAGGGAAGGCCGGGGAGCAGCAAGCTCCCCGGCCTTTTTATCTTTGGTGCCTTTTCTATCGGCAATGCTGTAAATTTCCATATAACGTATCCTGTTTCTGCAGCCTCCTTTTGATAAATTCAAAATTCTATAAAAAAGTGTCAAATATCTTCACAAATTTGTTCAAAAATTGAGCAGCAAGGAGTATAATCAAGTTGACAATATTGTTTAAAATTATAATAAATGAACACTTTTGTTCAATTAATTGCATCAGATAAAATGAGATCAATATAAAATGCTCATTTTAACAAGGGGGCTCAGGGGTATGGAAGTACTGATGAGAAATATGTTTCAATCGCTTGGGAAAAGTCCTTCCGCCAACAAGCTGGCGAAAAAATACGGATTACGCTTTGGCGCCGGGCGATTTATTGCAGGGGAGACAATTCGCACGGCTATCGATGCTGTAAGAAGACTGAACGCCGATGGCAAGGTTGTCACCTTGGACCATCTGGGTGAATTTGTGTTTACGAAGGAAGAAGCGATTGAGTCTGCTGATATGTGCCTCCGCACGCTGGACGCAATTGCGGAAGCCGGCGTTACATCAAACTTATCCTTGAAAATGACGTCTCTTGGCTTGGATATCAGCAAGGACCTTTGCATGGAGAATATGCGCAAGATTCTTGACCGCGCCAAGAAATACGGCAACTTCGTCCGCATTGATATGGAAGACTACGCGCACTGCCAGATTTCCTTGGATATTTATAGAGAGCTTCGCCAGGAATATGATAACGTCGGCCTGGTCATTCAGGCGTACCTGTACCGGACTGAGCAGGACATCGCGGACTTGAATGAGATCAACGCCAACCTGCGTCTCGTAAAAGGGGCTTACAAGGAGTCTCCGGAGGTGGCGTTTCCTGAGAAAAAGGATGTAGATGAAAACTACAAAAAAATCATCAAGCAGCATCTGCTGAATGGAAACTACACAGCTGTGGCCAGCCACGATGAGGCAATGATTGAGTTCACGAAATCGGTCGTGAAGGAGCATGGCATTCCGAAGGAGCAGTTTGAGTTCCAAATGCTGTACGGCATCTGTGAGGAGCTGCAGGCGAAGCTTGTGAAGGAAGGCTATAAGGTGCGTGTGTATGTGCCTTACGGAATCGATTGGTTCGGCTACTTCATGAGACGTCTGGCGGAACGGCCGGCCAACGTTTGGTTTGTACTGAAAAACCTATTTAAATAATAGAGGGAAAAGGGGTAGAAGCATGACAACCGCAATTCAACGACCAACATTCAAAAACGAGCCTTTCACAAATTTTGCACTGGAAGAGAACAAGCTGGCCATGCAGGCGGCCATCGCAAAGGTAAAGCAAGAGCTGGGCAAGAAGCATCCGCTTGTCATCGGCGGCGAGAAGGTATTTACAGAAGAGCAGGTTGTTTCTGTGAATCCGGGGAACTTGGATGAAGTAGTGGGCTATGTCAGCAAGGGTACAAAGGCATTTGCTGAACAGGCCATGCAGTCTGCAGTGCAAACCTTCGAAACATGGAAAAAGGTTGCGCCTGCTGAGCGCGCGGAATATCTGTTCAAAGCGGCAGACCTGATGAGACAGCGCAAGCATGAGTTCTCTGCTTATCTCATTCTGGAGTCCGGCAAGAACTGGGCGGAAGCAGATGCGGATACAGCGGAAGCCATTGACTTCCTGGAATTCTATGCACGCGAGATGATCCGCCTGAGCGAAACAAGCATTCATCAGCCGCTTGTGCAAATCCCAGGTGAAAAGAACGAAATTACGTACATTCCGCTTGGCGTCGGCATTGTCATCTCTCCGTTCAACTTCCCGTTGGCAATTATGGCAGGCACAACAGTGGCGGGCATCGTATCCGGCAACGCAGTGATCCTGAAGCCTGCTGATGCTACACCGGTCATCGCAGCGAAGTTTGTAGAGCTGATGGAGGAAGTTGGCCTTCCTGCGGGCGTGCTGAACTTCATTCCTGGCGACGGCATTGATGTGGGTGAGTACCTTGTGGAGCATCCGCAAACGCGCTTTATCTCCTTCACAGGCTCCCGTGCAGTCGGCTGCCGCATCTATGAAAGAGCATCCAAGGTGCAGCCGGGACAGCTGTGGCTGAAGCGCGTGATAGCGGAAATGGGCGGGAAAGACGGCGTGGTTGTGGATGAGACAGCGGACCTTGATGCAGCAGCAGCAGCCATTGTTGCTTCCGCATTCGGCTTCCAAGGACAAAAGTGCTCTGCCGGCTCCCGTGCGGTCATTGTTGAGTCCGTATACGATGAAGTGGCAGAAAAAGTGGTTGCGCTGACCAAGAATCTGTCCATCGGTCTTCCTGAAGAAAACCATGCGATCGGTCCGGTCATCCACCAGCAGTCCCTCGACAAAATTATGGGCTATATCGAAATTGGCAAGACAGAAGGCAGCCTGCTGACAGGCGGCTCCCGTGCGGCTGGCAACGGCTTCTATATCGAACCGACTGTGTTTGGAGATGTGGATGGGAAAGCGCGCATCATGCAGGAGGAAATCTTTGGACCGGTGCTGGCGCTGGCGAAAGCGGCTGATTGGAAGGAAGCGATTGCCATCTATAACGATACTGAGTATGGTTTGACAGGGGCATTCCACTCCAAGGTTGACGAGCGCATTGAGTATGCGTTGGAAAACATGCACTGCGGCAACCTGTACATCAACAAGAAGTGCACAGGCGCACTTGTAGGCGCGCAGCCATTTGGCGGCTTCAACATGTCCGGCACAGATTCCAAGGCTGGCGGATATGACTACCTGCTGCTGTTCACGCAGGCAAAGACAAAGTCAAGAAAGCTGTAATACAATGGAGAAAAGCTGATATCTGCCATACGCGGGATCAGCTTTTCTGCTTCTTGCAAAGGTAGCAATCGCCGCTGCTTGTATGGTACAGTGTTAAAAAAGCAGGAAAGGACTTTCGTATGGTGAAGAACACGAAATATGAATGGGACCAATCCTTTGCGGTTGCAGATCCCCATATGGCGCTGGCGGAAGTGCGGGAACAGCTGGAGGAGCACCGGTTTGTTGTGGTGGCCGGGGAACCGGTCTTTGTCATCCAAAGCCATGAACGCCAGCTGATTGCCTTAGGGGACGGAGCTGTGCCGGCAGCTGACTGGCTGGCGCAGGCGGGCTGGCTTCCATCAGCAACAGTTGCCGCCGGGGCTGAACTGCCTTCAAACCTGGATTGGCGCAGGCCTGTCCTGGTGCAGGAGGGGCAAGAGCCAAAAGGTATTTTGACAGCGGAACACCAAATTGGACAGCTGATGGAGGAAAACCGCAGGACAGCTGCTTATTTCTATACATTGGCTGACACAATCAATGATTCTGTCACGGCGGTGGATGAAGCGGGAAATGTGGTGTGCTGGAACACAGCGGCTGAAGAGACATACAAAATCGCGAAGGAATATATTCTTGGCAACAAAATCGGTACGCATTTCAGTGATGAAGCAGTCGTGCTGCACCGCATTCTGCAGGAAGGGCGCCCGGTGCGGGGCGAGTATCACCGGCCGAATCAGGATACGCATGTGCTGATTAATGCTTCGCCGATCATCATTCATAATCAAATCATCGGCGGTGTCGCCGTGGAGCATAACATCACCAATATCATCCGGCTGAACGAGGAGCTGGATTCCAACGCTTCACTGCTTGTGCCGGAATCGAATCCATTCGAGGCGATGGCCAGCAGCAATCCGAAGCTGCAGGAGGCAATCAAGATCGCCCAGAAGGTGGCTTACGCGGATATTCCGGTCCATCTGGCCGGTGAGCCGGGCTCCGGCAAAGAAATGCTGGCGCAGGCCATCCATTATGGCGGGACAAAGGCGGACGGTGCATTTGTGACGGTGAATTGCTCTGTCATCCCGCCGGCGCTGCTGGAAATTGAATTATTCGGCTTCCAAAATGACAGCTTTGCGGCAGATGCAACCGTACAACCCGGCAGAATCGAGCAGGCCGCCAACGGCACCCTGTTCATTGAGGAGATCGATAAGATGCCATTGTCCATCCAAGAAAAGCTGTCAAGCTACTTGGCTGACCACAGCTTTTACCGGGTGGGCGGATCGGAGAAGATCACTTCGGCAACCAGAATCATTGCCGCTGCCTCGCAGTCTCTGGAATCTCTGCTGAGGGAAGGCGGCTTCCATGAAAAGCTGTACTATCATCTATCGGTCATTACCATTGAAATCCCGCCGCTGCGGGCCAGAAAAGAGGATATTGTGCCGCTTGTGAAGAGCTGCGTGCGGGAGTTCAGCGCCAAATACAAAAAGCCGGTGCCGGACATCCACGCGGAAGCGATGCGGCAGCTGGTCAGCTATGATTGGCCGGGCAATGTCCGTGAACTGCGGAACACGATAGAGCGGATGATGCTCCTGCATGAAGGGGCGCTGATTACGGAGAAGCAGCTGCCTGAGCACATGACACATGCAGAGGAGCAGGAGACGTCCGGGAAGCAAGCAGAGGCCTTGGAAATCGAGGAAGCACTTCGCAAAACATACGGCAATAAGAGTGCGGCCGCCAGCCTGCTTGGTATTTCGCGGGGCACCTTATACAACAAAATTAAGGAATACGGTTTAAGCTGAGGGAAAACGCACTGGTGCAGTGTGTTTTTCTTTTTTGAAAACGGAGGGAAGAGGATGCTGCACACATACTTGGGGGAAACCATCAGCTTTGAGATTCAGTACAAGAAACGAGGCTCCATCAGCATCGGGGTGGACGGCTACGGGAATATTTTTGTACAGGCGCCAAAGGGGACACCCCTGGAGTACATTCTGCAATTTCTCGAAGAAAAATGGGAATGGGCCCGGAAAAGCTCGAAGGAAATGAAGGAGCGGCTGGAGGGGGAGAAGGAAAAAACCTATGAACAGGGCGAGGCTTTTTTGTTTTTGGGGAAAGAGTATCCCATTCAGGTGTCCCAGGATGCTGCACTGGAGCAGGACTACGCAGCGCTCGAAGACAACAAGCTGCATATTTGGGTGAAGGAGCTGACAGAGGACCGGCTGAAGCAGGCGGTGAAGCGGTTTTACTATCAGCAATGCAAAGCGCTGGTGGAAAAAAGCCTGCAAGCCCATCAGCCGCACTTTAAAATGAAGCCGCGCTCCGTCCGCATCTCCGACAGCAACCGCACCTGGGGCACCTGCAGCTCGCAGCGCGACATGACCTTCAATTGGAAGCTGGCGATGGCGCCGCAGAGTGTGATCGATTATGTCGTGGTGCATGAGATGTGCCACATGCTGCATATGAATCATGACCGCTCCTTCTGGCGTTTGGTGGGTAAAATCATGCCGGATTATGAGCAGAAGGAAAAGTGGCTGGCCTTGTCGGGATGGAAAATGACCATTTAGTATTTACAATGAAATGGAAAAATGAGATAATAAAGGAAATTTGTGAAGGGGGAAAGTAAGCTCATGACGCCAACTCATTGCTAACGTTAATTTTTGAAAAAATTAATGGAATTTTGTAAAGAGCGTTTTTTAACCTGCATGGTTCAGGTTTATTTGCTGTGCTCTTTATGGAATGTGGCAATGAAGAGGATCATCTTACTTTTCTAAATCGGACCATGGGGGGCAGTGTGCCTTCCGATCGACCGGACATTTAGACTGTAGGGATTCTTTCCTGCAGTCTTTTTTATATAACTGAATCGTAACAGAGGTCTTCTTCCGCCTTGTCCATGAAGCGTATAGCGGACTTTGACGGAAAGAAGGGACATATATGTTTGAAGTGACATTGCGCGGCGTGAAGAAGTACATGGAAGCGACGCTTGTTTTACAGGATATTACGTTTGAGGTGTTTGCCGGCGAGAAGGTCGGCATTGTCGGGGCGAACGGCAGCGGCAAGAGCACGATTCTGAAGCTGATTGCCGGGATTGAGCCGATGCATTACTACCCGGGCTATCCGCAAACCTCCAGCCCCGGCTATGATGAAGGGCTCATCAGCGTCCCGAAAGCGGCCACGGTTGCTTATCTGGAGCAAACGCCGCAATATCCAGCAGGACTGAAGGTTTTGGATGTGCTGAATATGGCATTCGAAGAAGTCCGTGAGCTTGAGATGCGGATGCGTGCGTTGGAGGAAGATATGCAGCATGCCGAGGGCGATGCTTTGGAAAAGGCCCTGAAGAGATACAGCGACCTGGTGCAGCTGTACGAGGCCAAGGGCGGCTACGAGACCGGGGAAAAGCTGGCGAAGGTATGCACGGGACTGAAATTTGACGAGAGCTTTCTGGCAAGGGACTTTGATCTGCTGAGCGGCGGCGAGAAAACAAGGGTTGGCCTTGGAAAGCTCCTGATTCACAATCCGGATATCCTGCTGCTGGATGAGCCGACAAACCATCTCGACATGGATTCCATTGAGTGGCTGGAAGGCTATTTGAAAAGCTACAAAGGCATTGTTATGGTCGTGTCGCATGACCGCTATTTTCTGGACAATGTCGTCATGAAGATCGTAGAGATTGAGGATATGGAGTCCATCACTTATAAGGGGAACTATTCCTCCTACGTCGCGCAAAAGGAGGAGAATCTGCGGATTCAATTCGAGCACTTCCGCGAGCAGCAAAAAGAAATCACGAATATGAAAAACACCATTAAAGAGCTGCGTGACTGGGCGATGCGCGCCGACAACAACAAGTTTTTCAAGCGGGCTGCCAGCATCCAGAAGAAGCTCGACAAAATGGAGAGGATTGAAAAGCCGGTGTTTGAGAGGCGGAATATGCGTCTGGACCTCAAGTCGGCGGAACGGTCCGGCAAGGAGACGATTAAGGCAATTGGCCTTTCCAAGTCCTATGAGGACAAAGTCCTGTTCCGCGATGCCAATCTCCTGGTTCAGTTCGGTGAACGCGTTGGACTGCTTGGGGCAAACGGCAGCGGGAAAACGACCTTCCTGAACATGCTGCTTGGCGAGGAGCAGCCGGACAGCGGAGTGGTGGAACTCGGTGCCAGTGTGATGGCTGCCTACCTGCCGCAGAAGGTGACCTTTCAAAACGAGGAGCTGACGGTGCTGGAATGCTTCCGCGAGGATATCTCCATTTTGGAGGGAAAGGCGCGGGAGTACCTGTCGAAGTTCATGTTTTATAAAAAGAGTGTCTTCAAAAAGGTGAAGCACCTGTCCGGCGGCGAGCGAATCCGGCTGAAGCTGGGGATGCTGCTGTATCAGGACATCAATCTGCTGATTCTGGATGAGCCGACGAACCACCTGGACATTGATTCCATTGAAACGCTGGAGGAGGCGCTGGAGGAATTTGACGGAACCATCTTCTTTATTTCCCACGACCGCTATTTTATCAATAAGATGGGGGAACGGGTGATTGCCGTCGAGGACTCTGCGCTGAAAAGCTATCCGGGGAATTATGACTACTACAAAGCTGTAAAAGCGGCAAGCGCGCCAAAGGAGCCTGCGGTAAGGCAGGAAAAGAGCAAGAAGCAGAAGGAGCAGCCGAAGCGGAAACCGGAAGTAGATGAGGAGAAGCTGGTGGCGAAGATGGAGAAGCTGGAGCAGGAGCTGGCCGAAGTGGACGCGGCCATGGCGGCTGACGGAGTGGAGTATGAGCGGCTGAATGAGCTGTACGGCCGTAAGCTCGAGGTGAGCCGGGAGCTGGAAGCAGCCATGGAGCTGTGGCTCAGCCTGCAAGGCTAAGAGATGGAAGGGAACCCCGATTCATATCGGGTTTTTTTTTCATGGATGAAGAGGCTGTGCATCTGCACAAGATAGTTTGGCGGATTGCCGATTGTTGTCGAATCTACATATCAATATAATGAAAGTGTGCTCGATGAAAGGGCTTTCTTAAGAGGATTTGATACAGCATGCTGGCAAACAGTGTATCAGAATAGGAACAAAGGATTTTTGCAATTTTATCATTATATCAGTGAGCTTTAGAAACAAGGCCCTTTTTTGAGACAATTACATCATAATTAGGAGGCTTCAACATGGCTGCAACAGCATTAGATATAAGCTGGATTGGCGCGTTAAGCGGTTTGGCATTGGCAATTATCCTCATTCTGTTTCGCTTGGCACCAACGTACTCCTTAATTCTGGGCGCAATTGTCGGCGCTTTCATCGGCGGCGCTGACTTTGCCCAAGCAGTGACCATTCTGGTTACCGGAACACAAAGTGTAATGGGGACAGTCATCCGGATTATCGCCGCAGGCGTATTTGCGGGTGTTATGATGGAATCAGGAGCTGCAGAAACAATTGCGAAGGTGATTGTGGACAAGCTCGGCGGCACAAAGGCAATGCTGTCCTTGGCGCTTGCCACCATGATTATCACAGCAGTAGGTGTATTCATTCCGGTTGCGGTATTGATTGTGGCGCCGATTGCTTTGTCTGTCGGCAACAAAATGGGCTATTCCAAGGTGGCGCTGCTGGTTGCGCTGTCCGGCGGCGGTAAAGCCGGCAACATTATCTCTCCGAACCCAAATACAATTGCGGCTGCAGGCGGATTTAAGCTCGACGTGAACCAAGTCATGCTTGGCGGACTTGTACCGGCCATCTTCGGTGTAGCAGTGGCAATTTTGCTGGCATCTTTGATTAAGCATAAAGGAACAAAGGTAACAGATGCTGAGGTGGCTGAACTGGAGCAATCCAGCACGGCACATCTGCCGGCATTGTCAAAAGCATTGGTAACGCCTCTTATCGCAATCGTACTGTTAATGATCAGTCCAATCGGCTCTATGCTGGGCAGTGATGCTCTGGCAAAGCTGAAGATTGATTCCTTGTTCATCCTGCCGTTTGCGGGCGTTGTCGGTTCCCTGGCATTAGGCAAGCGAAAAGAAATCTTGAACTACTGCTCTGCCGGCTTAAATCGTATGACACCAACGATTCTGATCATCATCGGTGCCGGTGCCATCGGCGGCTTGATTACAGCATCCAGCCTGCCGAAAGAGGTAGTGGCTCTTGTAAACGCATCAGGCATTTCCGGAACATTCCTGGCGCCAATCGCCGGTGCGCTCATGGCAGCAGCAACAGCATCCACTTCAACGGGTGTGATCCTGGCAACAGGCTCTTTCTCAAATGCAATCCTGCATACAGGTGTGGCACCGTTGTCAGCGGCCGTTATGCTTCATGCAAGTGCGACAGTCATTGACCACCTGCCGCACGGCACTTACTTCCACGTGACTCGTGATGCGATGAAGATGAGCATGGCGGAACGGATGAAGGTCGTTTTGTTTGAAAGTATGGTTGGTCTGACAATGACAATCGTGGCGATTCTGATGTACGGTTTCATCTTATAAATAGAAAAAGGGTGGACACTATGGGGAAAACATTCTTATTGGCTCCGGATTCTTTTAAGGAAAGCATGACAGCAAAAGAAGTATGTGAAGCAATGGAGATTGGGATTAAAAGAGCCGTGCCGGATGCGACATGCATTCATGTGCCGATGGCGGATGGGGGAGAAGGAACTGTCCAGTCGCTGGTTGATGCGACTGGCGGTGTCTTCGTCCAAAAAGAAGTCATGGGCCCGCTGGGCATGCCTGTTTTGGCGCAGTACGGCATCTTGGGAGATGGAAAAACAGGTGTAATTGAAATGGCTTCTGCCAGCGGCATTCACCATGTCACCAAGGCGACGAAGAACCCGCTCATCACGACTACGTTCGGGACTGGCGAACTGATCCGGGATTGCATTGAGCGGGGGATCACAAGCATTATCCTTGGAATTGGCGGCAGCGCCACAAATGATGGCGGCACCGGCATGGCAGCAGCGCTCGGTTATCGGTTCCTGGACCGGAGCGGCAATCAATTGCCGCTTGGCGGGGGCTTTTTGGATGACCTGCATACAATCGAAATGTCCGGCGTGCTGCCGGAGCTGAAGCAAATCAGTATTCTGGTTGCTTCAGACGTAACGAACCCGCTTTGCGGGGAACGCGGCGCATCTGTCGTCTTTGGCCCGCAAAAGGGTGCAACTCCGGAAATGGTGCAGGTTCTCGACCGAAACCTGAAGCACTACAGCAAGGTTGTAAAGGAGCAGCTCGGCATCGATATGGCGGATGTACCAGGTGCCGGAGCGGCCGGCGGGCTTGGCGGCGGGCTGCTTGCCTTTACGAACGCCGTTATGAAAAAGGGTGTAGAAATTGTCATTGAGTATACACACCTGCATGAAAAGCTGCAGGGGGCAGACTACTGCTTCACCGGCGAGGGCGGCATCGACTTCCAGACGAAGTTCGGCAAGACGCCATACGGGGTGGCGCAGGCGGCAAAAAGCGTCGACAGCAGCATGAAAGTAATCGCACTGGCAGGCTATATCGGCAAGGATGTGGAGGCATTGTACGACGAAGGCTTTGATGCGATCTTTGGCATCGTGCCAGGCGCGGCAGAGATTGAAACACTGTTGGCGAACGGGAAAGAGAATGTGGCCCGTACAGCGGAAAGCATTGCGAGATTGCTGAAATAACATGCGGGGGCTGGCTCTGAGTTGGAGCCGGCCCTTTTTGCTATGGCACACGGCTGATCAGCATGAAAATCAGCTCCACCAGCTCTAATACATGTTTGGGGTCTCTCCCGGTGATTTTGTGAATCCGATCCAGACGGTAATGCAGGGTGTTCCGGTGGATGATGAGCCGGCTGGCGGTTTCGTTGGCATTCAGGTTGCACTTCAGATAGGTTTGCAATGTTTGGATTAAGTCATCGTGCTTTTCCAGCAATCCGGAAAGATTTGCCGCCGCCGGCCCCTGCAGGTTGGCTGTATCAGCAAGGAATCGGCAATCCCCATAGGAAATGGAGCGCTCATCCAGGGAGAGTCCTTGCAGCACCCGCATAGCGGACTTTGCCTGCCGCAGCCCGTCCGCAATTTTGTCATTCATCAGGCTGACAGCAAGCAGGACGCCGGGACTCCGCTGCAGCTGTGCCTGCAAATGCTCCAGCCGCTCCGCTTCTTGGACAATGATGCACAGGGAATGCGGTGAGGTTTTGAATGCAGGAAAGGTTTGAATCAAACGCTCCTCCACCTCATCGGGAAACTCTGCGTATACAATTTGCGAAGGCTGCAGCAGCCGGATGCCATAGGCTGCAGCTCTTTCCCCCAGTTCTTTTGTGTAAGAAACGGATGGGTCAGAAATAAGACTGAAAAATTCCTGCTTCAGGCTGCTTTCCAGCCTCTTTTTCTCCAATGCGGCACCTTGCTCAATCAGCAGAATGACAGCAGATTTCACCAGGTTTCCAAACGGGCGCGTTTCCTCCACGGCTCCGCTGATGCCCACTACGCCCACGATGGTGCCGTTCATGGTGATGGGCAGATTGATTCCCTTTTTGACAAACTCTTCATCCTGTTCAATTTCCACCGCTTTTCCCTGCTGAATGGCAGCTGCCGCTCCATGATGGAGCGTGCCGATGCGTTTTGGATTGCCGCTTCCGATAATAATGCCGTTCGGATCCATAATGTTGATGTTATAAGGGATATCCTTCATCATGCGGTCGACGATGCTTTGCGCTTGCTGGGGCTTTAGCTCATACATACCGGGTGCTCCTTTATCAGGAATGGCTTGTTTCTTGTAGATTGTCCGGAATAACAGGGTTTAAACAGCTTCTTCTGGATGCTTTCTTTTGAATAGAAGGAAAAAGGAATTTATAGAAGAAGTAATAACATGCAGCTTAACATGAAAGGGGGCATGCAGAGTGGGGGACATCAGCAATTTACAGCGTGCTATGAAGATAAGAGAGATTTTGCTTCGGGATACAGATGAGGAGGGAGCTTATGTCTAAACCAAGGGCATATGGCACGTTTAAAATGGCGGGGGAGTACATTTATCGGACTGAGGCTTATATTCAATGGGGGGAGTCCGAGGAGTCTTTGGGGGCATGCCTGATGCTGAATCCAGGGTCTGCAGTGCTTGAGCCGAGGCTGCAGCGTAGCCTGCATACATTTGGAGAAGCCGACGGATTGGTTCAAACCGCGGATCCAACTATGCAGCAGCTCATCAAGATTGTGGAAGGAATATATGGAGAGAAAGAGCTGGCTGGCAGGTTGCATATATACAATCTGTTTCAAATTCAATGTCCTAAGAATAGCAAGGCCATTGACATGATGGAGGAATTGGCTCAAGCAGGAAACTATGATGTGAAAAGCTCTTTAATCAATATAGAGACTCTACAGCAGCACCCCTGGATTCTGTTTGCATGGGGAGTGGAAAGAAGAGTGAAATGGACCCATCTGCGAGTAGTTAAGGATGAGTGGCGGAAGCGTGTAAAGGAAGCCGGAATTCCTTCATTTGGAAAGGAACATCCAAAACATGATGAGTATTATCATGTATGCCCGCATGTCATGAATAAGCGGGCAGCAATGGTTACGGACCTAATCCGCATCTATCGGGATACAGTCGTATAAGCCTGAATGGCTTGAGATGCTGTGAAATTATGTTAGGGGAGGTCAAGATGAAAGCAAACTGGGAAGAGATCATTGTATTGGGCGGAGAGGGCGGCAGCATTACGCTGTATGGACTGCAGAAAGATGGGAACTGGCTATTTTGCAGGGAACGAAATGAATCCGCGCTTGCCAGCCTATTGGATGAGGAGGACTGGCATCTGCTAACATCTCAATCGGAATGTGTAGGCACATGGGAGGAAGCTTTGGCACTCATCGAGCCGTACTGGATGTTCCTGTCGCCGATGCATGTTCATCCGGCTTTTCGGGAAAAGATGTGGACGGAAGTGCAGCAGCGCGGACAAGAGGTGTGGAAGAAGAGGGGATGGGAAAGAATCTGTGTATATGGAAGACCATACTGAAGAGAGGCAGCCCCACAAAAGGCTGCCTCTCTTCCTATTAAGATGACTGCATATCATTCTTCAGCTGCAGCAAATCCCAGGACGTCACAATCCCAACCGGCGGCTCATGCTTCAAGCCATTGACGGTAATAATAAGAGCCTCCAGCTTTTTGCTTCAAAGATATCTGAGAAGGCAGAGATGAACGCAATCTCGTTGGGCTTCTTGCGGATGCGCAAGTCACGCACCTTCACTTGTTCCAGGTGGATGACGTCTCCGTTTTGGTTGTTGGCCATCCAGTTGATGATCATATTGGACGTCAGTGTCCATTTATATTCACCCGTTTTATCATAAATCGGGAATTGTGTATACGAATGCTTTTGAATGGTTGCCAATACTTCCTTTAAAGGTGTGTAATCATAATAGTAGACAACGGGCGCCGTGGCGATGGAAAGTGCGCTTTGCGGCCGCTGAAATTGTCCAGCGATGTGTTCAATGTCCTTCACAATACTTGTATGCGGTTCGGCAATATAGAAGCGGACATCTGTTTTCTCGTGCACCATGGCGTTGCGCAGCCGGGCGTATTGCTGCAGCTGTTCTTCATACTGGCGGATCACCCCGTGCCGTTTGGCGCCTTCCTTCACCAGGAAGGAGAAGCGGTCGTTGCCGCCTGGGGCGGCAAGCTGCTGGAGCTTTTTGTGGATGCGATTGAAGGCGACTTCAAAACGTTCTGACATGGAAGTATCAATCTTGTTGCTCATCTCTCTTCGCTCCTTTTATTTTTATATTTTAATTATAGAATAATTCAGATGAAAGAATAAAAGCTTAATAGGTGGAAGAAAAGGAATAAATTAAGAATGGGAAATGTTGGTTTGTGTTATGATAGGAGGTGTGAAATGAGAAATAGGAGGAGTTCATATGGCAAAGACATTTCGTGATATGGTCACAGAAGCACGCGAAAACGTGCCTGCAATCAGCTCAGCAGCAGCACGTGAAAAGATGAAGCAAAATCCTGACACGCTGGTCATTGATGTACAGGATGCTGCTGATGCGGGAGCATGCGGCCTGATCCCAAGCAGCATGAACATCTCATTGGGCATGCTGCCAATCCGCGCTGACCTGCTTGTTCCTGAGCATCTGCGCGAGCCGAAGCTGGCTGACCGCAACCGCCCCATTATCATTACGTGCGGTGCAGGCGGACAAGCAGCACTTGGCGCATACACACTGAAGCAAATGGGCTTCACAGACGTTTCTTTCATCGAAGGCGGCACAGCTGCCTGGAAGGAAGCAGGATTCGACGTTTCTTCCGTGTAAACACGAAACAGCCTCTCATTGCGAGAGGCTGTTTTTGCATTTTTCACCACTCCAGGGCAATACTAACCACCATATCAGCTTAGAAAATATATTGCATAGGAGAAGAAGCATGGAGAAAAAAAACAAAGGATTAACAGTGCCGCATCTGACGATGATGGCGCTCGGAAGTGTGATCGGGAGCTCATTCTTTCTCGGCTCCTCACTGGCTATAAGCGCGGCAGGTCCTTCCATCTTAATTTCGTACATCCTTGCGGGTGCTCTGATTTACTTAATCTTGTTCGCATTATCTGAGCTGACGGTGGCCGACCCATCCGCTGGTTCCTTCAGCACCTTTGCCACCCGCAATCTTGGTCCCGGCGTCGGATTCGTGGTCGGCTGGCTGTACTGGACAGGAACGGTGCTTGGCATGTCCAGTGAGGCGACGGCTATTACGATTCTCGTCCAAAAGTTCTATCCGGGTGTGGCCATCAGCTGGTTCGGAAGTGCCATTATCATTGGGGTGACGCTGCTGAATTTGCTGGGGGTGGAGAAAATCGGCAAGCTGACGAGCGGGCTGTCCTCCATTAAGCTGCTGACTATTGTTCTGTTCATTCTGGGTGCACTTACTCTCATTTTCGGCTTGCTCCCGGGAAGAGCGGCCATCGGAGTCGGCGAACTGGCGAATCAGCCGCTGATGCCGGGCGGAATTACGAGCATTGCCGGCAGCATGCTGCTTGTTGTATTTGCCTATGCCGGCTTTGAGGTGATTGCATTGGCTTCGGCAGAGGTGCGCGATCCGCAGCGTACCATTCCGAGAGCCATCCGTTATACAGTAATTACACTGGTGGGGCTGTATGTGTTGTACGCCATCGTGCTGCTGCCGCTGATTCCGACAGCAAGCCTGAATGAAAACATCAGTCCGATGGTGGCTTCCTTGAGCAGATGGGGCATTGGCTGGGCCGGAACCGCCATTAATGTTGTGCTTATTACTGCCAGCCTGTCCACCATGATGGCTTCCATCTTTGCGGTGGGGCGGATGATTCGTTCTCTTGTGGAGGAGGAGCACGGCCCAAAATGGCTGAAGGATAAGACGGATGTGCCGTACCGCGGCATCCTGTTTTCGGGAGGAGCGATGCTGCTTGGCCTTGGGTTCGGCTTGCTGTTTCCGCGTGTGTACCTCGTCCTGATTACAACGAGCGGCTTCACGCTGCTGTTTACGTATGCCGTCATCATGGCAAGCCACATCCGGTTCCGGAAAACACAGGGCTGCCCGCCGACCGGGGACTGCCAGATGCCGGGTCATCCGTATACCTCTTGGATTGCCTTAATCAGTTTGGTGGTGATTCTGCTGAGCATGCCTCTGATCAAGGGACAGGGAACAGGGCTCATTACCGGTCTTGCGGCAACGGCTGCTTATTCGCTCCTGTACCTGGCCATCCGCTCCCGCAGGCGCGCCCGTGCGGAGGCGCCTCTCAAGCGGGTGGCCCAGCCGCTGCAGTATCGGACAAGCCTGCTTACAGAGTACTCGCGTGAGTTAGGTGAGGAAGAGGAGAAGGATCCAGAAAAATAGGGGGGCGCAACATGAATAAAATTGCTTCATTGGAGAGCTTGCTGGAGGCTATACCCATTATGAAGGAAGCCATCCCTGCAGACCTGTCTATTGCCGTTTGCGATATGGAAAAATTCATTGCCTACTTTCCAGGCAAGGAAATCGATTTAGGCATTGGGGTGAACCAGCTCTTGCATCCGGAGGAACCACTGGCAATAGCCCTGAAGCGGAACAAGCCGCTGCGCGCAGATGTTCCTGCCGACTTCTACGGCTTTGAATTCACCGGCACCGCCCATCCTTTGCATGACAGCAGAGGGAGGGTCATCGGTGGTATGGCCGTGCAGCTGCGCCGGCAGACAGAGCTGCGGAGCATTGCGGACCAGATCTCGGCATCTCTTACGCAGGCAAATGAACAAATCAGCCAGGTGGCCCGCGGTTCAGGCTCTCTTTCGGATTTTTCGCAAGAGCTGCTGGAGCGCTCTCATCAGGCGGATGCGGATGTGAACAAGTCCACCGAAGTGCTTTCAATCATTAAGCACGTGGCTGATCAAACCAATTTGCTCGGGTTGAATGCCGCCATTGAGGCAGCGCGGGCCGGGGAGAAGGGCCGTGGCTTTGATGTGGTGGCGAACGAAATCCGAAAGCTGTCCAGCGAGACCATGGAGTCCACAAAAGAAATCAATGAAGCAATGAAGAAGGTGAAGGAAGCGATGCATTCCATCGCGGTATCCATCGACAAAATCGCAGCCATTGGACAGGAGCAGGCGCAATCGATTCAAAAGACTTCTTCCTTCGTGGAACACATCCAGGAGATGGCGCAAAAGCTGAATGAGTTCGCGCAGAAGCTGTAGGAAGCATAAGCATCAGGACAAAAAGAGGATGCCCCCGAAAGAGCCGGGTCATCCTCTTTTTAGTGCAGCAACGGCTCAAGCCGGAAGTGGTCCAAGGCTGCATTCACATCATGAAGATCATAAATCTGCCGTTCCAGGCAGAATTGGATGACAAGATCAAAGGTTTCGCTGTCTGACAGAGAGTAGCCCGCAGTGTTTAATAAATCCTCTGTGTCGCTCTGGTCCAGCTCCAGCGCAAAGGCCAATGCCAAAATGGTATTCTTCTTCGGTCTGTAGTCCGGGTTTGACCGGATTTTGGAGAACAGCTTGCGGTCCATGCCGGCCTTCTTATAAACCTCCGGATCGCTCATGCCGGCCTGGTCAATGAAGTGAAACAGCATTTGTCTGAGCGAAGGCTTGCGGCGCCGCTCAATGAAATCGTCCAGTTCACTTGCGGGAGCCTCCATCACCCTCTGCAGCTCCGGGGCAAATAAGGACTGGGATTGCACATACTCCTCCAGCTCCTGTAACAGCTCCTGCTTCAGCATCTCATCTCCCCCTCAAATGTCGCTTTGCAAGCGACCAAATACGAAGCCTAATCTACTAGTATTATAGCATAATCCAAAATTTGAGAGGGGAAGGCTTCCATGAATCATAAATTGACTGAACTTATCTTTTTATTGGACCGCAGCGGCTCCATGGCAGGCTTGGAGAGTGATACGATCGGCGGATTCAACTCCTTGGTTGCCAGACAATGCCGGTCCGGAGAAACAAGGCTGACAGCAGTTTTGTTTGATGATGAGTATGAAGTGCTTTGGAGCGGCGCAGATGCGAAGGGAGTTCAGCTGACGGACCGTGAGTATTATGTCAGGGGCTGTACAGCAATGCTCGATGCCATCGGCAAAACGATTTTGGATGCAGGCCGGAGACTGTCGCAGACACCTGAAGCAGCGCGTCCCGGCAAGGTTATGTTTGTCATCACAACAGACGGATTGGAGAATGTGAGCCGGGAATTTACGCATGAGAAGGTAAGCCAAATGATTCAGCACCAGCAGGAGAAGTACGGCTGGGAGTTCATCTTCCTTGGTGCGAACATGGATGCCGTCAGGGAGGCGGAGAGCATAGGTATCCAGGCGGAGGATGCCTACGCCTGGGAAGCCTCGGAAAAAGGAGTGGCGGAAATGTACGGTATGCTGGAAGAGGAGCTGTCGGTCAGGAGGAAAAAGTAATCTGTAGCCCGATGTTTCTGTATGTGGTAAGGTGAAAATATCTGCCTATTATACAGAAAGAATTGGGGTGCATAGATGCTTAAGCGTTTTTTCAGCTATTATAAACCGCACCGGAAGCTGTTTTATATCGACTTCTTCTGTGCTGTGCTTGTTGGGTTGATGGAGCTTGGATTTCCTCTGGCAGTGTCCTGGTTTATTGACAAGCTGCTCCCGGAAGGAAATTGGAGCACCATCACTGCAGTGAGCGCCGGTTTGCTAACCTTGTATGTGATGAGCTCCGGCCTGCAGTTTGTCGTCAACTACTGGGGGCATAAGCTCGGCATTAATATTGAAACGGATATGCGCCGCGAGCTGTTCAACCATGTGCAGCGGCAATCATTCCGCTTCTTTGACAATACAAAGACCGGCCATGTGATGAGCCGGATTACCAATGATTTGATGGATATCGGCGAACTGGCACACCATGGCCCGGAGGATTTGTTTATCGCCATTATGACGTTTGTCGGCTCATTCTGGATTATGCTGACCATCAATGTGCAGCTCGCTCTTGTTGCCATCATTGTTGTGCCGTTCCTGATTTGGCTTATCTCTCATTCCAACATCAGAATGAACAAGTCCTGGTCCCATATGTACGGGGACATTGCCAATGTGAATGGCCAGGTGGAGGACAGCGTGTCCGGCGTCCGCGTCGTGCAGTCCTTCACGAATGAACAGTATGAAATGAAGCGCTTCAACAAAAACAACCTGTTCTTCCGCAAGAGCAAGCTGCGCGCGTACAAGGTAATGAGCTGGAACCTGCTCGGCATTTACTTGGCGACGCGCTTGATGACGCTGATCATTCTTGTATACGGAGCATGGCTCAGCTATTCCGGGAAGCTGTCCTACGGGGAACTTGTTGCGTTCATTTTATACCTGAACGCATTGTTTAAGCCAATCGATAAAATCAGTGCCCTGCTGGAGCTGTATCCGAAGGGGATGGCAGGCTTCAAGCGGTTTGTTGAACTGATGGACATGGAGCCGGAGATTCAGGACGCCCCGGATGCGGTCGCAGTATCTACCTTAAGCGGCGACATCCGGTTCCGCAATGTCAGCTTCGGCTATGAAAGCAACCGGCCGATTCTGCAGGATCTCTCCTTTTCCATTGAGGCGGGAACTACGGTCGCCTTTGTCGGTCCTTCCGGGGCCGGCAAAACAACGATTTGCTCGCTCATTCCGCGCTTCTATGATGTAACGGGCGGGTCCATCATCATTGACGGCCTCGACATCCGCGACATGACGAAGGAGTCACTGCGCGCCAATATCGGCATCGTGCAGCAGGATGTGTTCCTGTTCACGGGCACACTGCGCGAAAATATCGCCTACGGCAAGCTTGGCGCCACGCAGGAGGAAATTGAGGAAGCGGCAAGAAAGGCACACTTAACAGATTTGATTGCATCCTTGCCGGATGGCTATGACACACAAATCGGGGAGCGCGGCCTGAAGCTGTCCGGCGGGCAGAAGCAGCGTCTGGCGATTGCCCGGATGTTCCTGAAAAACCCGCCAATCCTTATCTTGGATGAAGCAACCTCCGCCTTGGATACAGAGACGGAGGCCATCATCCAGGAGGCGCTGAACGACCTGGCAAAGGACCGTACGACGCTGGTGATTGCCCATCGCCTTGCCACAATTAAGAAGGCCGACCGCATCCTTGTCATCACAGAGGAGGGCATTGCCGAGGATGGTACGCATGCAGAGCTTCTGTCACAGGAGGATGGCATTTTCGCCAAGCTGCATGCCCATCAGCATTGAAAGAACATGTTGACTGTTACAGATGGAGAGGACAACCGGGCTTCTCTGCACAAGTCCCCGCCTGCATAAGGCGGGGATGATCTTATGCTTGTGATTTGAAGTTCCTGTAAGCAACGTGTCTAGTGAGTCTCATGGTATTCTCCTCCCCAGGAAAATGGACCGGTTTCATCTTGGTTTGTTTATACAATTCAATTACATCCACAGCGTCTAATGACAGCTCCTGAAAGCGCATCAAGCCGTACATTCTTGGAGGAAGGATATACATGGGTTTGTCCGGACTCAATGTCTTGACCATTCTTTTTACTTCAAACTGTAAATGAGGGCAGAAAAGAATCACATCAAATGCAGACATCTTCTCCTTTGCAAGCGAAAAGGGGGCAAATTCAATATAAAACTCGTCCTGCAGGTTATTTTCTACAATCTCCTTTTCCACACCCGCTGCCAAGGCGCTTGAAGAAAAGCCGCCGGCGCAGCATAAGAGAATTCTAATCATGTTGAACCCTTCCTTCTAAGACTATGTTCCCATAGTAGCTCTGTTATTTCATGTTATTGCAATATTCTACATAGTTCTCAAGATTCCTTTCACGCAACAAGAAACGGGAGAAGGTTGGCTGCTATAACTCTGCTTTATCGTCTACAAATGCAGGAAAGGGGAGTATACATGATTCATATCATATCGGGACAAGCAGCTGCAGGCAGCTTCCGGTTCATGCTTCGGGGCAAAGGAGCAAAGGAACAGGGACACCTGCTGCCGCTGTTCGGTACTCTTTCTGTCGGGCCTGTCCATCAGCTACATGAGGAGGCAGGACGAGTGGCGCGCTATGCTTGGCTGCAGCAGGCTATGCCTGACCCGTATCAGGGATGGCCGGAGGACGAAGACAATTTTATCCGTACTACAGAAAAGCTCCAAGCGCTTCCCGCGGGCAGCCATGTTTGTGTCTGGACATGTGAAAATGCCAGTGAACAGACGATGCTCAGCTATATCGCGTACCTGCTGCGGGACAAGCGCAGCGATATTTCCGTCGTTAACACGGCGCATGCGTATCAACAGCTGTTTGCCAGGCCGAACATACAATACGAGGTGCTGCATACAGGCGAGCTCCCCCCGGAGAAGCTGGAAGTCATCTATGAGAGCGGATGCGGCACGTGCTTAAGTGATCATGAGCGGGAGCATCTGGAGCAGGGGTGGCTGCAGCTTGCCGCCACCCCTGAGCCGCTCCGTATCTGGCGCAATGGGCGCATTCACTCTCTCCCGGAAGACTACTATGACCCGTATATGATCAAGCATGCCAAAAGGCTGGGGAATAAGCGGGAGTTCATGAAGGCCTCCAGAATCATTGGCGAGGTGCTGGGGCATCTGGACCAATATTTGGGCAATGCTTTCTTGGAATACCGTCTCAGGAGCCTGGTGCAGCAGGGGGTATTTGAGGCAGAAGGCAGTCTGGCTGCAATGCGCTTGTACCGTGTGAAATTAAGATAGTATTCTTCTATGGGACAAGGTATACTTTGGTAGGTTTCCCTGCAGACTGGGTAACGGCAACTATAATGCGATGCAAGGAGAATGCTATGAATAACTATAGATTGTTAATTCAATATGATGGCAGCCGCTATAAGGGCTGGCAGCGCCTTGGCAACGGCGAGAATACGATTCAGGGGAAAATTGAGAGTGTGTTGTCTGAAATGCTCGGCAAGGAAGTCGAAATTATTGGCTCCAGCCGGACGGATGCCGGAGTGCACGCTTTTGCCCAAGTGGCAAATTTCAAAACAGAGAAGGATTTTGCGCCAGCCGAAGTGAAGGCTTATTTAAACCGCTATCTGCCCGAAGATATTAGTGTAGTGGAGGTCACCTCTGTTCCAGACCGGTTTCATGCCCGGTACAATGCGAAGGCAAAAACATACCTGTATAAGATCTGGAATGAAGAGCATCCGCATCCGTTCATGCGAAAGTACAGCATGCATCTGACAGAGAAGCTGGATGTGGCCAAGATGAAGGAAGCCGGCCAATACTTTGTCGGCACCCATGATTTCACGGCCTTCTCCAATGCCAAGTCAAAAAAGAAATCATCTGTACGAGAGATTTACTCTGTGGAAGTGTTTGAGGAGGACGACTTTATTCAGATACGGGTGCGGGGGGAAGGCTTCCTCTATAACATGGTCCGGAAGCTGGCGGGCACGCTGATTGAGGCGGGGTTGGGTGCGATAGCCCCAAGCAGTATTCCCGGCATCCTGGAGTCTAAAGAGCGGGTACAGACCGGACGCATGGCGGAAGCGGGAGGATTACATTTAGAAAACATAGAGTTCTAAGGGGGAATTTCTGTGCAGGAGATCCATCGAATCGGCAGGCACTTTTGGTACATGACACCGGTGTCAGAGACAGACCGCCCCATCTTAGGGATGGTCGTCGGCAAAAGCCGGACACTCATGATTGATGCCGGCAATTCTGAGGCGCATGCCCAGCTATTTATTAGAGAGCTGGAGAAGCAGGGGATGCCGCAGCCGAGCTTTGTTGCGTTGACGCACTGGCATTGGGACCATATTTTTGGCCTGTCCGGGCTTGGGGATATCGTTTCTATTTCATCTGCTCTTACAAAGATAGAGATGGAGAAGCTGCTCCCGTTGTCTTGGTCGGATGAAGCTTTGGCTGAACGTGTGGCAGCCGGAACGGAAATTGAGTTTTGTGCAACGGCGATCGGGCATGAGTTTCCAAACGAGCGGAATATCGAGATTGTGTTGCCATCGCTCACTTTCGAGGGAAGGCTGGAGATAGACCTTGGCGGAGTCACCTGTGTGCTGCAGCAGGTAGGCGGCGATCATGCGGCCGACTCTGTTGTCGTGTACGTTCCCCAAGAGAAGCTTCTGTTTCTGGGGGACTGCATGTATCAGGATATCTTCTCGCCACCGGCAAACTATACAGTCAAACGGACCTTGGATTTGCTCGATACATTAGAGGCATTTGAGGCGGATACATATGTGATTTCACATTGGAAGCCGATTTCGAAGGAAGAGTTTCGCCGGGAAGTGTCCATCATGCGGCATGCGGCTCGCATTACAGAGGAATGCCAGGGCAGGCTGGAGGCTATGAAGCAGGCGTACCAGCAATGCGCCGGACGGGAATTGGAAGAGGATGAGGAGGAAATTCTCGAGTATTTTGCCAATGGATATGCGAGGGGGCAGGCTCAAAACTAAAGCCGAATCCCTCTCGGCCAAGGTCACAAATTTGTGATAAATCATACACATAATGTCCTCACTTCCTTTAGTTTTGGGGACTCCCTGCGCACTATAATGAACGTGTAAGAGATAGAAATCTCTTCATCATACGACAGGGAGTGAGACATATGTTTCTCGTTATGTTTATGCTTTTGGTAATCCTAAGTCCTTTCATCATTATCCTTGCCCCACTGCTTGGCGGGTTATTGGCATTTGGCATTGTGATGGGCTGGCTGTTCCGCTTGGTGGATGCAGTGCATGACGCTGTGAACAGAGTGCTTGGAAAGCATGTGGGTCTGGCTAAGTGAAGCAGCGTACCATCTTCTATATAAATCAACAATCCCTTTTGTAAGGAGCGTTCCGGAAGCAGAGCGTCTTTACAAAAGGGATTGTTGCATTTTTGCGGGGTTTGCTTGACGGTAAGGGGCAGGCAGGATACAGTTCTCTCAGACAGCCATTTTTTGAGAAAAGGGGATAGGAGCATGCGGTCATGCCGAGAGGATGTACTGGCCTTTACGAAGCAGCTTGTGGCCATTGAAAGCATTGTGAATACAGAAGGGGAGAAGCGGATTGCCGGCGCCCTGCGGGAGCTGGTTTCAGCCTTCCCGTACTTCAAGAAACATCCATCCTTTGTCACGATGGAGCGAACGGTGCAGGATGAGCAGGAACGCTACAATGTACTTGCTTTTGTAAAAGGAACAAAGGGGACGAGCAGCCGGACAGTTATTTTAATGGGACATATGGATACAGTCGGCATTGACGATTATAATCAGCTGAAGGAATACGCCTGTTCACCGGACGAATTGATGGAAGCTTTGCAGAAGGAAGAGCTGCCGCCTTCGGCGAAGGAGCACCTGGAGTCGGGAGACTGGCTGTTTGGCCGCGGTGTGCTGGACATGAAGAGCGGCGTGGCGAGCCATTTGTACCTGCTGCGCCACTACTCCGAGCATCCGGAGGAGCTGGACGGCAATCTTATCTTTTTGGCAGAATGCGATGAGGAGGACAGCTCCCATGGTGTACTCTCGGCGCTCAAGACACTGCAGCGCTGGAAGGAGGAGCATGGGTTCCAGTATGTCGCAGCCATCAACGCGGATTTTGTGTCCCCGCGCTATGCCGGGGATGAGAACCGCTACATATACAAGGGAACTGTGGGGAAGCTGCTGCCATCATTTTTTATCACCGGGGCTGAGACACATGTCGGCTCTTGCTTTGAAGGGCTGGATCCCAATTTCCTGGCTGCGGAGCTGACAAAGCAAATCAACTATAATCCGGAGCTTTGCAATGAAGCCTTCGGCGAGACGACCGTGCCGCCGGTCTCACTGAAGCAGATGGATCTGAAGCCGTCTTATACAGTACAGACCGCTTTGTCCGCTTATGTATACTATAATTTCTTTATTCATTCCTGGTCGCCGAAGGACGTGCTGGAGAAGCTGAAGCAGCAGGCCCATCTTGCTTTTGACAATGCTCTGCAGGCCTTTGCGGACCGATACAAGCAGTACAGCAGCCTGAGCGGCGAGCCGTATGTGGAGCTGCCATGGAAGCCGCGCGTGTTCACCTATGAAGAGATGGAGCAGCTTCTTATTGCGGAGCATGGAGAAGCCTTCACCAAGCATATGGATGAGTGGAAAGCTGTGCTGCTGCAGGATGCGACGCTGGATACGCGTATGTTCGCAGCGAGAGTGGTGGAGGAAGCTTGGAAATGGATGAAGGACAAGGCGCCGGCTATGATCCTGTTCTACTCTTCCCTGTACTCGCCGCGCATTGAACTGACAGGCAAGACAGCAGCGGAGGAAGCACTGATTGCGGCACTGGACCAAGCGGTGCAGGACGTGCAGCCGGCGTATCCGCATCCGATTGTGACAAGAAACTTCTTCCCGTACATTTCGGATATGAGCTTCGTTGCCTTGAGTGATGACGAAGCGGGTATTGGGGCTGTGACAAACAATAATCCAGGCTGGGGAACGAAGCATTATGTGGCCTATGAAGACATCCGCAAGCTCAATGTACCCGTTATCAATATTGGTCCCTATGGATTGGATGCGCACAAGAAGCTGGAGCGGATGGAGATGACCTACTCGCTGGAGATGGTGCCGAATATTACAGACCGGGTCATTCAGCACGTGCTGAGATAGGGCATGTATGTAAGGCCGGGCAAGCGGCAAATACATTTCAGGAATAGATCAATGTAAAAAGAGTGACCCGCTTGCAGGCACTCTTTTTATATGCCTGCAAGCAATGTCTGGAGTGTCCGCAGGTCATCCTGCGGAAAGGGGCCTGCTTGCAGCGAAAGCCATGCGCTCTCCATTAGGAAGCGGCGCGGTTCACGGATGTGCGACTCCTCCTGCAGGAAGTCCAGCAGCTGTATGTACCTTGTATCGGCAGGGGAAAGCTGCTGCTTCAGTGAAGTCAAGCATTCACGGATTTCACCCTGCAGTGCCCGCCCCTTATCCTGATATTCGGGCAGCCAGCTTTCGAGCAGCTTCGGCGGAAACAGCTGGTCATCAGAAGCGGCAGTTTCCTCCACCATGCTTACAAGACGCGCCACGCTGTAATGTACAACTTTATCGAGATTGGCATTTGATTGGTGCACCATGCCATAGTATTTCAGATTATGGTGCAGGATTCCCAGAAACATAATGGCGCAGTCCAGCAAAAAGGGCTGCTTGGCCTCGCCGAACAGGTCAAGAAAGCGCCGGTAGACCCAATTGACAGTCTGCAGCTGCCCCTTCTTTAAAAATTCCTTCAGCTCCTCATCATTGGAGAACATAACCTCCTCAAACAGGGTAATGAGCTTGTTTTCGCGGTTTCTTTGCAGATGCAGTTCAATTTGCCGGGCAAATACAGCCAGGTCGGCCGGATCCTGGCCGATCAGCAGCTCATTCCGTTCCTGCTCCATTTGCTGATGAAGCGTCTTAAAGAGTGAGATTAACAGCTCATTTTTTGAGGAAAAGTAATTATAAAATGTTCCTTTTGAAATCCCGCTGTATTCAAGAATATCCTGAATCGAGGTGGCCTGAAAGCCTTTGTCAATAAACAGCTGATGGGCCATCTTCATGACATGCTGCTTTCGGTCATGCATGCTACATCACCTTCAATCTAATTTGGACTGTATGTCTAAAATCATCGTACATCATTTCAGCTGTTCTCACAAACCTTGCATGAACAGGAGTTTTCATGATTGTAAAAAATATACACATGGTATATGATATGGGTTGTGTGTAACAACAGTCTAAAATAATGAACTAACTGTATAAGGAGGAGCAACTATGGGGAATTCCGCACAACAAGCTGCAAGGCCGCCGTATGGCATCCTGGCAGTTCTAATGGTTGGCGCATTTATCGCCTTCCTGAATAACACACTGCTGAACATTGCTCTGCCGTCCATCATGAAGGATCTGGATGTGGATGCTTCCACAGTCCAATGGTTGACGACAGGCTTTATGCTGGTGAACGGGATTTTAATTCCGACTACGGCATTCTTGATCCAGAAGTACTCCATCCGCCATCTATTTCTGGCGGCTATGACACTATTCACGCTCGGAACGCTGCTGGCAGGAATTGCGCATGTGTTTCCAATCCTGCTGGGCGGGCGGATGCTGCAGGCCTCCGGTTCGGCAATTATGATGCCGCTGCTCATGAACGTGATGCTGGTCAGCTTTCCGATTGAAAAGCGCGGCACAGCCATGGGTGTATTTGGCCTCATTCTGATGGCGGCACCGGCAATCGGCCCGACGCTGTCCGGCTGGATTATCGAGCATTATGATTGGCGTATGCTGTTCCATTTCGTAACGCCGATCGCCATTATCGTCCTCTTGCTGGGGGCATTCTTATTGAAGGATAAGAAAGAGAAGGTGGACATTCGCCTTGACTTTATTTCCTTGCTTCTGTCCAGTGCGGGCTTTGGCGGCCTGCTGTACGGCTTCAGTTCCGCCGGCAGAGAAGGCTGGGACAGTCCAAAGGTGTATGGCACGGTTGCGGTCGGCGCAGTCGCTCTGGTCGTTTTCATTCTGCGGCAAACAAAGCAGGAGCGTCCGATGCTGAACTTCGGGGTGTTCCGCTATCCGATGTTCGCCTTGTCCTCCGCCATTGCGATGACAATGAACATGGCTATGTTCTCAGGGATGCTCCTGCTGCCGATTTATGTGCAAACCATTCGCGGCATCACTCCGTTTGATGCGGGACTTATGCTGCTGCCGGGGGCGCTTGTCATGGCCTTTATGTCCCCTGTCACAGGACGGCTGTTTGATAAGTTCGGCGGCCGGGTGCTGGCGGTCACCGGTCTTGCGATTACGGTTGCCACCACGTATTCCTTCAGTAAGTTAACGGTGGACACAACCTATACCCATTTGATGGTGCTGCATGCGGTACGGATGTTTGGCATGTCGATGGTGATGATGCCGGTTTCCACAAACGGCTTGAACCAGCTGCCGGCCCGGCTTTATCCGCATGGTACAGCTATGAACAATACATTGAACCAGGTAGCGGGCGCAATCGGCACCGCTTTGCTGATTACGGTGATGTCAAACCGCACCGAAGCGCGCGCGACGGAGATCGGCAAAGAGATGATGCAGAAGCTGACTGTTAAGCCGACGCCGGAAGTGATTGCTCAAATGAAGCAGCAAATCATGATGAAGGCGATGCTCGATGGCATCAACCATGCCTTCTTTGTGGCTGCCTGGATCATTGTCGTTTCACTGGTCTTGGCTTTCTTTGTCAAGCGCACCAAGCAGGTCGAGGATGCAAAAAAGATGCCTGGCGGCCAGGAGTTGAAGGCGCGGGCGGCAGAATAATGCGAGGAAGAGCACAGGATCAATTACCTGTGCTCTTTTTTACATAGGGGGAGAAGGACTGGAGGAAACTACAGGATGAGTAATTGTAAAGAAGGAGCAACCAACATGAAAAAGATAATGATTGCCCGGCTCTTGCTGCTGCTTGTACCGTGGCTGTCAGCGCCCTTTCTTTCCAAGAAGGATTGGCAAAGGTACACACCTGTTGCCGGCTTTGCGGCGGCATTGGTGGCCGGCATGTGTGTGCTGGCTGTTCCGTACAAATGGTGGACGGTCGGAGGCAGATGGAAGGAGAAGGTCCTGAATGACGGCAGCTTTATTATGGGCCCTTTCTTCATCGGGACGATTTGGATTTTCCGTTATACCTTTGGAGATATAAAGCGCTACATGGCTGCCAATCTTGTCATGGATGTTCTGTTTTCCTATCCATTAAATACGGTGTTTCAAAGGCTTGGCTTTTATCGGCTGCTGCGCTTTAAGCCACGGTATATCCTGCTCTTTTTCACCTGCTATTCATTTCTTATTTACGGATTTCAGATGTGGCGCGAGCAGAGCATGTACAGCAAGGCTGACACGGGGCGATGATGTGTCAGCCTTTTTCCGCGTTTGAGTTCGTGTATAATAGGTGGTGACATAAGCGGAAAGCGGAGGGAAGCATGAACGAGCAATTGTATGATGCCATGTTACATATTAAAACGGCGGGGGAGCAAAGAGGATTTCACCCCTCTTTGCATTATCACCGCTATGAGCCCACACCCTACAGCGCACTGGAGGTGCTGTTCAGTCAATACAGCCTGAGCAGCAGGGACCATGTTGTTGACTTCGGCTGCGGCAAGGGCCGGCTTAACTTCTATATCCATCATCTCTTTCAAGCCTCGGTCACCGGGGTGGAAATGAGTGAGGTCTTCCATCAGGAAGCCCTGATGAACCTTGAGAGCTATGTAAGGAAGAGAAAGCGGGCTGGAGATAAAATTCGGTTTGTCTGCTGCTTGGCTGAGGAGTACGAGGTTCAGCCGCAGGACAATTGCTTTTATTTCTTCAATCCATTTTCCGTACAGATTTTTCGGAATGTGGTGCACCGGATTTTGGCTTCGGCAGAGCAGGCGCCGCGGCAGATGGATTTGGTGCTGTATTATGCCTCGGAGGACTATATGTACTTTTTGGAAACGGAGACAGCGTTTGAACCGTGGGCGGACATCACCCTGCCGGGGCTTGAGCACAATCCGTATGAACGCTTCCTCGTCTACCGGCTGCCGGTGTAAGGCGTTTGTTGAAAAAAGGGAGTCATAGTATAATAATGGATGGGAGTCTCCTCTGATGCAGGAGCAAGGGATTCTATAGTTACAGATTGAAAGCGGAAAGAGAGTGGAGTACAGTGGGTCGTAAATGGAATAACATTAAAGAAAAGAAGGCGTCCAAGGACGCAAATACAAGCCGGGTTTATGCAAAATTTGGCCGTGAAATTTACGTGGCGGCAAGACGCGGTGAGCCAAATCCGGAATCCAATCAGGCGCTGCGCTTTGTATTGGAGCGCGCCAAGACATACAACGTGCCTAGAGCAATCATTGACCGCGCGATTGACAAAGCAAAGGGCGGCTCTGACGAGACCTTCGACGAGCTGCGCTATGAAGGCTTTGGACCGAATGGTTCCATGGTAATCGTGGATGCGTTGACAAACAACGTGAACCGTACAGCATCCGATGTACGCGCGGCATTCGGCAAAAACGGCGGAAACATGGGTGTGAGCGGCTCTGTTGCTTACATGTTCGATGAAATTGCCGTAGTCGGCGTAGAAGGCAAAACGGCAGAGGAAGCACTGGAGATTCTGATGGAAGCAGACGTGGATGCGCGTGATATTCTGGAGGAAGAAGACCATGTGATCGTATATGCCGAACCGAGCGATCTGCACGCGGTGCAGCAGGCGTTCAAGGCTGCCGGCGTGACGGACTTTACTGTGGCGGAAATTACGATGCTGGCGCAAAATGAAGTGGAGCTGCCGGAGGATGCACTGGCGAAGTTTGAGAAGATGATTGACGCGCTTGAGGATCTGGATGATGTACAGCGCGTGTATCACAACGTAGATTTGGGCTGATTGGCAAGGAAGCTGTCTTTTGCAGAGGCAGCTTCCTTTTTTATTTGTGATTGCGGGCCAAAGCGAGAGCCTGTTTCTGAAATTCCTCTTCTGATATGGCGCCTGCCAGCACGGCGCGCACCAGCTCCTCCAGTTCCTGCGTTATCTCCAAGCCTGAAATCCGTAAAGAAGCTTTTGCCTGCTGCATGGCTTTTTCAATCCGATCCAATTTGGATGCCCCCTTCCTTTAGAAATTATAAAACAGAGCTTTATCTTTTGAAAAATAATCCAATTCAGAGGTTTACAGGTGGGTAGCTGAAGCATATCATTAACAGTGTAATAAAAATATAACAGTGTTAAATTAAAAGGGGTATGAATGGCAGAATGGGGCGTAAAGCAAAGAAAGAGCAAGAGATTGCCGAGATGAAACTGGAAATTTTGCGTGCGGCGGTACACTTGTTTACAGCTGAGGGATATGAACATGTGTCCATGCGAAAAATTGCCGCCCACATTGATTACTCCGCTACTGCCATCTACAGCTACTTTGCCAACAAAGAAGAGATTTTGGTGGAGCTGCTGCGGCATTGCTACGGTGAGTTTCTCCGTTGCTTGCAGGCGGCAGTGAAGGAATGCCGGGAACAAGGCATTGAACAGCGTCTGCGTGCGGCTTTGCATGGCTACATCCAATTCGGGCTGCGGCAACCGCAGTATTATCAGCTGATTTTTATTGATAATCTGGATCAGCTGCAGCATGTGGCGCTGCCGGACAATGACCGCTACGAAGGCTTCAGGCTGCTTGAGGAGCTGGTGCGGGAGGCGATGGAGGCAGGTGTGCTGCAGCGGCAGGATGTGAGGCTCGTGTCGCAGTCCTTGTGGGCCTCCCTGCATGGAACGACATCACTGCTTATTACATTTCCGGGGTTCGGCTGGGATACGGGCGATTTCAGCCGGTTTCAGGTAGAGGCCATGCTCCGGGGACTTTAGGGGGGAATGGACAGAATGAAAGCAAGCAAAGCAAATCTGTTTGTTTGGTTGGGGTATCTCATCCTTTTGGCTTCTGTTTTGTATATTGGGGTGCAGTACTTCTGGAACGATCCGCGGAATGCCGGAATCGTGGCGGCGAAGCTCATGCAGCCTGCTTTTCCGTTCGATGTGTGGAAGATCTTCTTCTACATTCATATTACTGCAGGCGCAACGGCGTTGATCACAGGCTCCGTACAGCTGTTGCGATGGAGCCGAAGAAGGCTGCGGGTGCATCGGCTGCTGGGAAGAATCTATGTGTACTCTATTTTTGTGAGTGTACCGGCCGGCGTGTATTTGGCATTTTACGCAACCGGCGGACTTGGCTCCACCATTGGGTTTCTTATCCTCAATACCGCTTGGTTTACGACGACATGGATTGGACTGCGGCGTATTCTGAAGCGTGATGCGGCCGGGCATGAGAATTGGATGCTGCGGAGCTACGCAGTGACGCTCGTGTTTCTGACCTTCCGTGTGCTTATGCCGTTGCTGGTGATGGCCGGGATGAGCATGGCAGCGGGCTTTCCGCTGGCAATTGCCGCTGGGATTCTCATTAATCTGTATGTGGCTGAAGCGATCATTCGGAAGAGAAAGAAGACGGTGCCCCACACTGGGAATGCAAGCGTATAAAAGGGCAGCCCCGCTGTCCTTTTTGTGCATTTTTCGGGTAAATACAGAGGAATTCCAGTAAAATGGAGAGTGAGCTTTATGGTTGGAGAATCGACATAACCTGAACAGGGAGAGTGAGGCAGCTTGACTGACAAGCTATCATTACTAGAAGCGTTAAAGAGAACGGAATATCAATTGAGCGGGCATGGCTTCCGCAACATGAGCGTGCTGCAGGATGCCTTCCGGGACGTGGATGCCCTCATGGAGAGCGATATCTACGGTGCCGGCCCGGTCATTGAACAGTTTCAGGACAAGCTGGCTGCCTGCTTGGGGAAGGAAGCAGCTGTATTCTTTCCAAGCGGCACCATGGCCCAGCAGATTGCCCTTCGCATGTGGTGTGATGAGAAGGGAACAAGGAAGGTGGCATATCACCCGCTTTGCCACCTGGAAATTCATGAGCAGGATGGGCCGAAGAAGCTGCATCATCTGGAGCCGATTTTACTGGCGGACAAGGACCGGGTGATTGAACTGGAGGATGTGACAGGCTTGCAGGAGGAGATTGCCTGCCTGCTGCTGGAGCTGCCGCAGCGTGAAATTGGCGGACAGCTGCCATCCTATGAGACACTGGAGGCGATTTCAGCATATTGCCGCGAAAAAGGAATCCGGCTTCATCTCGATGGAGCCCGGTTGTTTGAAGTGCTGCCGTATTATCAGAAGACAGCAGCAGAGATTTGCGCCTTGTTCGACAGTGTCTATGTTTCTCTGTATAAGGGAATCGGCGGCATTGCAGGGGCAATTCTGGCGGGAGACAAGCCGTTTATGGAAGAGGCAAAGGTGTGGAAGAGACGGCATGGCGGCGATTTGATCAGCCTGTATCCATACATTGTAAGTGCTGATTTTTACTTTGAGCAGCGCGTCCATAAAATGGAGCAATATTATGAGGAGGCCAAAGAACTGGCAGCCTTGTTCAATGAGTGCCATGCTGTGCAGACAAGACCGGCGGTTCCTGTATCCAACATGTTTCATGTCCACTTCAGCCTGCCGAAGGAAACAGTGGAGCCAATCCTGATTCAGCTGTACGGGGAAACCGGTATCGGTCTTACGGGGAACCTGCGCGAAAACGGCGAGGGCGGCTGTTATTATGAGGCAAGCATCGGGGACTTGTATGCGGATGTTCCAAAGGACAAGCTGCACAGCATGTTCCGGCTGTTGGACACCTATTTGCAGCAAGGATGAAAAAAGCGGCTGGAGGAGGACTCCGGCCGCTTTTCTTTGGTGTCCAGCTCCGCCGGCTGCGCTTTTCTGGTTGTATAGATTTTTCTCTGTTGACCATGCTAGGAATAGTTTTGTGGGATAGGGAGCGGAAATCTATGAATCCTTCTGGCTTGTATTTTATGAAGTATAAAATGGACTTGATCAGCGGCGGCATGACAAAGGCCATGCTGCGCCGCGCTTGTATGCTGAGCAAGCATTATGAAGAAATTGGCCTCATTACCTTTGATTTTAATCCGGATTACGAGTATACCCTTTCCCGGCTGAAGCAGGCCGGGCTTTGGCAGGAAGGCATGAAGCTGTATAACTTGTACGAGTTTCTAATGGGAGATTGCAGCCGGAGCAGCAAGGCTGTACATCTGCACCCGCCTGAAGAGCCTGGATATATTATTCGGAAGGACCGCAAGCGGGAAGGGGTATATTACTGCTATCGGCAGGGGCGGAAGGAAAAGGTGAAAGGCTACCAGAACGGCCAGCTGCAATGGATTGAATACTTTGGAAACGGAAGAAGCCGTGATATGCGCGAGTTGTATGACCGGGAAGGGCGCCTGCGCAAGCGGACTTGCTTTCACTTGAAAACGAAACGGGTCATTTGGGAATGGTTTTTCCGCCCGGATGGTGTGTGCTTCCTGAGCTGCTCCTATGATGCGAAGACAGGAAAGGTCAAAACGTGTATTTGGTACAATGAAAGAAACGAAGTGCGCAAATCCTTCAAAAGCATGCGCCAGCTCCGGGATTATGTTGTACAAGGCTTTCTGCGGCAGCGGGAGCAGCCGGTTGTAGTGGCGGACGGACGCTTTGCGGTACATTTCATGCTGGGTCTCAAGCATCCCGATGTCGCCAAAGCGGCGGTGCTGCACAGCAATCATTTACAGTTCCCTTATGAGTACGGCAGCTCCCTCGTTCCGGGAAATGAAGCGATTTTTACAAATTTGCAGAGGCTGGACGCGTTAATTGTACTGACAGAACGCCAGGCAGAGGACATTCGGCGGCGCTTTGGGCCGCTGCAAACGATTCATACAATCGGCCATCCTGTCCCGGCAGCGTCGGCATTGGCAGAACGGGACCCGTACAAGGTAGTAATGGCGGCGAGATACGAAGGAATTAAGCAAATTCCCCATGCCATTCAAGCGATGCGGCAGGTCGTACGGCAGGTGCCGCAGGCCAAGCTGGAGATTTGGGGATTTGGGGAACAGGAGTGGAAGTACAAACGGCTCATCCGGCGGTTGGGGCTGCAGGAGCATGTACAGGTGAAGGGCTTTACGGCAGATATTGGAGCCGTATATCGGCAGGCGGCCTTTTCCATCAGCACTTCTAAATCAGAGGCCTTTGGCATGTCATTGGCAGAGAGCATGAACGAAGGAACACCGGTAATCAGCTATAATTGTAAGTACGGTCCCGCGGACCTCATTGAGCATGAGCGAAACGGCCTGCTGATCCCGGGAAACAGGCAGACACTGGCGGCTGCCATGATTGATTTATTTGCAAATAAGGATAAAACTGAACGGCTTGGCCTGGAAGCGAAGGCTTCTGTCAGCCGGCTTACGGAAGAAAGGGTGGCGGAGGCTTGGCTGCAGGTGCTGGCGGAGGCGCGTCTGCAACAGACCAGGAGGGTGCAGCTGCAGAATGTAGAGGCAATCTGTTCCTTCGTTCAGTATGAAGCAGCCGGCATCACAGTAAAAGGACATATTCGATTGCCGGAAAAGGAAGCCACTGCGCTTGTACGTGAGCATTTACAGGTGGGGCTGCAGCTGCGGCGGCATGGGGAGCTGCTGGATGTGCATGTGCCCTTGACATTCTTCTGGGATGGCCATACAGTCCGGTTTCAAGGAAGCATTTCACAAATTCCGGATATGGAGCGCGGCCGCTGGCTGTGCTGTGTGAGCTGCACCTGTCTGAACTTTCAGCAGTTTGTGCCGCTGCGGCTGGAGGAGCCGGTCAAGCTGAGGGTGCACCGCATCCAGAAGGCTGTTGTCCGAGTGATGGGACAGCATCAGTATGTACACGTGCGGGTGTACCGCTCCGGCATTGAACAAAAGCAAAAGATGCCGCAGCTGCTGCGGAGATGGATCAGCCGTTATAAGGCAAAGGTCAGGGATTTTATTCGGGAAGCGCGGGCAGCCAAATAAAAGGAAGAGAGCCCGCCTCCCTTTTTCAGACTGCTGAAAAATAAAATTGTCTTCGTTAGACACAAAAATGTCGGTGTAATTTGGCAGTTTTGTGCAGAAACTTTGATGTGGAAAGCTATTCCAACCGACTATGACATTTGTCATGGTTTTGTGTATGACACCTATGTCTGCACAGCTGTGACTCTCTTCTCTATAATGGGAGATAACATGAAGAAGAAAGGGAATGGGTACACATGTCGAAGCAAAAACAAGCTGCACTGCGTAAACAAATGGCGCCTTATGAAGGGGCAAATATACAAGATAGTGTCAGACAAATTTTCAATACCATTGTGCCGTTTTTCGTGCTATGGGTGCTTGCCTATCAAAGTCTGTCTGTTTCTTACTGGCTGACGCTGCCGATCGCTGTGGTGGCCGCTGGATTCCTGGTACGGATGTTCATCATCTTTCACGATTGCTGTCATTATTCCTTCTTCAAGAGCCGCACGGCCAATAAGGTTCTTGGTACAATCACGGGAATTTTGACACTGTTTCCGTATCACCAATGGCAGCATGACCATGCTGTACACCACGCAACAAGCGGCAACCTGGACAAACGCGGAGTCGGCGATATTTGGATGCTGACTGTGGATGAGTATCTGGCAGCAACGCCGATGACGAAGCTGGCTTATCGTATCTATCGCAATCCGTTTGTAATGTTTGTGCTTGGTCCGATCTATGTATTTGTCATTAAAAACCGTTTCAACCGGAAAGGCGCACGCATGAATGAGCGCTTGAACACGTATTTGACGAATGTTGTCATTGTTGCCATTGTGGCTCTGCTTTGCTACCTGCTTGGCTGGCAGTCCTTCCTGCTTGTGCAAGGCACCATCTTCTGGATTTCCGGAGCGGCTGGTATTTGGCTGTTTTATGTACAGCATACGTTTGAGGATTCCTACTTTGAAGAGGATGAGCGCTGGGAGTATGTGCTGGCTGCCGTGGAAGGAAGCTCCTTCTATAAGCTGCCAAAGCTGCTGCAATGGCTGACCGGCAACATCGGCTTCCATCATGTGCACCATTTGAGCCCGCGCGTGCCAAACTATAAACTGGAAGCAGCCCATTACAACACAGCGGATTTGGCGCATGTTCCGACGGTTACGCTGGCAACAAGCCTGCAGTCCCTGAAGTTCCGTCTGTGGGATGAGGAGAGCAACAACTTCGTAGGCTTCAGCTACCTGAAGCAGCTGAAGAACGTGAAGGCTGTCTCCGTCCAAACAAAGCCGTAGCAAATCAGCCCCTCTATGTGTCGAAGACGAGCGCTTCCGGCATATAGCAGGGGCTGTTCGTGCTACAATAGAGAAAAGCATTCCATAAATGAGGTCTCGATATGATTAGAAGATATGTTGGCTTTTTGAAGAACAGTGGGATTTCCCCGTATATTTGGACCATCCTCAGCATTCTGCCGTTTTACTTCATTTTGCAGGCGTCGTCCACGCTCCAGATTGCGGCCGGCATTCTGCTGACGCTTGTCTTCTTTGTAATTTACCGTATCGCTTTTATTGCCAAAGGCTGGAGCATTTATGTCTGGACCAGCATCCTGATTGTGCTTTCCCTGACTGCGCTTTACGTGTTCAGCTACATTTACTTCGCCTTTTTCCTGGCATATCTGATCGGCAATATTCGAAATCGCACGGCCTTTCTTGTCCTGTATTATATTCACTTAATCGGGACCTCCATTTCAATCAATTACAATATCATTCTGCAGGAAAATTTCTTCCTGAAGCAGCTGCCCTTTGTGGTGATTGTGTGGATCAGCATTATTCTGCTGCCCTTCACCATCCGCAATCGGAAGGAAATGGGACAGCTGGAGGAAAAGCTGGAGGATGCGAATAAGCGGATTGCCGAGCTGGTGAAATTGGAGGAACGGCAGCGTATTGCCAGAGACCTGCATGACACATTGGGGCAGAAGCTTTCCCTCATTGGTCTAAAAAGCGACTTGGCGCGAAGGCTGATCACGAAAAATCCGGAGCAGGCGCGCAACGAGCTGAAGGATGTTCAGCAAACTGCCCGTACGGCCCTCAATGAGGTCCGGAAGATGGTGTCCTCCATGCGGGGCATCCGCTTAAAGGATGAGCTTGTCCGGGTGGAGGAGCTGCTGGAGGCGGCGCAAATCCAGCTGAACGGGGTGGAGGAGCTGCGGCTCACGAATGTATCTCTGCTGACAGAGAATATATTAAGCATGTGCTTAAAGGAAGCCGTCACGAATATTGTAAAGCATAGCGGCGCAACGCAATGCTGGATTTCCATCGAGCAGACATGGAAGGAAATCATTATCGAGGTCCGGGATAACGGCATCTTTAAAGGGACGGCTGAGAGCCTGTCGCAGGGGCATGGGCTTGTGGGGATGAAGGAGCGGCTGGAATTTGTGAATGGCAGCCTGGAGCTGCTGGCGGACAATGGGACGACCCTCATCCTCAGGGTTCCCAATGATGTGAAACAGACGGATTAGGAGGGAGAACCATGATTACGATTGTGATTGCGGAAGACCAGAAGCTGCTGCTTGGCGCGTTCGGTTCGCTGCTCAGCCTGGAGGAGGATATGGAAGTGGTCGGGAAAGCCTCGAATGGAGAAGAGGCAGTGGCGCTTGTCAAGAAGCTTCAGCCTGATGTTTGTATCATGGATATTGAGATGCCCGGCAAGAGCGGGCTGGAGGCTGCCGAAGAAATCAAAGGTCTTGGGTGCAAGGTCATTATTTTAACCACTTTTGCCCGTACCGGTTACTTTCAGCGGGCTTTAAAGGCGGGGGTCAGCGGCTACCTGCTGAAGGACAGCCCGAGTGAAGAACTGGCCAACTCCATCCGCAGCGTCATGGCCGGCAGACGCATTTATGCGCCTGAGCTGATTGAGGATGCTTACGGCACGACAGAAAATCCATTGACCGACCGGGAGAAGGAAGTGCTGGAACTGGTTGCCGACGGCAAGAATACGAAGGAAATTGCGGATGAGCTCAGGATTAAAGCCGGAACGGTCCGCAATTATATTTCCACGATTTTGGATAAGCTGGAAGTGAAAAACCGGATTGAAGCCATTACGCAGTCCAAAGAGAAAGGCTGGTTCAAGTGATACTTGAGCCAGCCTTTTCTTATTCAAGTCCCCAAACGCTTCTCCAGCAAGCCAACGAGATACGTAAATAGAAGGATGAGCACAAGATAGTATAATCCCACTACCATGTATGTTTCCAGCTGGCGGAAGTTGGAGGCGGCTTCCGTTAAACCGCTGCCCCACAGCTCTGCCATGCCGACGTAGGCAACGAGAGAGGAGTCCTTCAGGCCGATGATGAATTGATTGCCAAGCGGCGGAATGGAGCACCGGAAGGCTTGGGGAAGAATCACATGCCGCATGGCCTGCGCGTAAGACAGGCCGAGCGAACGGGATGCTTCCATTTGCCCCCGGTCAACGGACTGGATGGCTCCGCGGAAAATCTCGGCGATGTAGGCGCCGCTATGAATTCCGAGCGCCAGTGCCCCGGCCCAAAATTGGGACAGGACCACGACAGACGAAATGCCAAAATACAAAATGGCGATTTGTACAATCAGCGGGGTGCCGCGCACCAGGCCGATATAGCCGTGGGCAAGCGCCCGCAGCATTCTGTATTTTGAGATGCGCAGAAAGGCAAAGACAAGACCTACAGCCGACCCGAGCAGCAGCGATACAAGGGTCAGCTTCAGGGTCAACAGCGCTGCCGCAGGGAATACAGAGAATGTTGCAATCAGAATATCAATCATCCGGACCGGTCCTTGCTCATGGCTGTTTGGTTCCGAGGATGCTGCGGCCGAACCATTTCTGGCTGATGGTGTCGTATGTGCCGTCTTTGATGATTTCATCCAATGCTTTGTTGATTTTTTCAAGCAGCTCTTTGTCTTCCTTGCGCACGGCAATTCCAATTTCATCGGTGGAAAGCGGCTGGCCGGCATCCTTGATTTTGTCGTTGCCTTCCTTCATCATGCGCAGGCCCACCATTTGGTCTGTCACCACAGCGTCCAATCGTCCTGTCGGGATATCCATCAGCGCGGTAATGTCGCTGTCATAGTCCACAATTTGGCCGGCATACGGCTGCACCAAGGCCCGGAAGGTCGTTCCTTTTACAACGCCGACCTTCTTGCCCTTTAAGCTCTCCAGCGTTTGGATGCCGGTATTGTCCTTGGCCACAAAAATTTGTGCGCCCGAGCGGTAATAAGGGGTGGAGAAGGACACGCTTTTTTTCCGTTCTTCGGTAATGCCCATGCTGCCGAGAATGGCATCATATTTTTTCGCTTGCAGGCCCTGGATGATGGTTTCCCATGGATTTGTAACCGGGTTCGGTGTCATGCCCATTCTTTCCGCAAGCGCCTCGCCAATTTCTACATCAAATCCAGCCAGCTTCCCGCCTTCGCGATAGTTGAAGGGCTTATACAAGCCGCTCATGCCGAATGTAAATACAGGCTTCTTGTCCTTTGCCGGGGCAGCTGCTTCCTTCGTCGTCCCGCAGGCCGCAAACAACAGGATTGCTGCCGTCAGCATGAGGATGAGGGGGAGAATGCGACTTCGTTTCATCATGATTACCTCCTGAAAAAGCTCAGTGCAAACTGAGCGTTGTACACCCCGCGCGCCAGGGCATGTTCCGTTCTAAATGTATGCGGAATGCCTCCGAATATGTCCAAAGAAAGGAACAAATCCATAACGCAGCCGCCTGCGGACTGTGGTATGATTTGGAAGAACTGAAGAGGATGAGGAGACATTTATATGAGACTATTTCAAGCAATTCCCCGCTTGGAGACAGAGCGGTTTCTGCTGCGCGGCATGGAGTCGGACGATGCGCCGGCTGTATTGGCCAACCTGTCTGATCCGGATGTGACAAGGGATATGGGGGTTCAAGCGTTCGCAAGCATAGAGGAGGCAGAGGGCCTGATCCGCTTCATGAATGATTTGTTTGCAAAAGGAATCGCATTTCGCTGGGGGATTGTTCGTAAAGAGGACAACCAGCTGGTCGGCACCTGCGGCTACAATGGATGGGAGACGAACAGAGGCTCACGGGTGGAGATTGCTTACGACTTAGGCAAACCATATTGGCGCAAGGGCTACATGACAGAGATTATGGAAGCCCTTCTTGCCTACAGCTTTGAGGAAGCCGCCTTCTATCGGGTGGAGGCATTCACAAATCCGGACGCAGTGCCATCCATGAAGCTGCTGGAGTCTGTCGGCTTCCAGAAGGACGGCGTGCTGCGCGGCTACGCATCCGCCGGGGATGGCTATATAGATCAGTGCTGCTTCTCCTTGCTGCGCGGGGATTGGCTGGCACAGCGTAAAGGAGAGGCGGAATGAAACAGGAATGGCAGGAACAGAAGGTATCTTTGCAGTCGGTAAAGGACTGGCTGCAGCGTGTAACCGGCGCTGAAAGTATTGCGGGTCCAACGGAGATTTTTCGCTCGAATGCTTGGGGGATCACGGCTGCATTTCATGCGAGAGACCGGGAGTATGTCTGTAAAATTGGCTTTCTGCCGGTTTTCCAGACCTCACCGGCCATTTACAGGCTTCTGGGAAGGCTGCATTCCGTCCAGGTTCCGAAGTTGGTTGCCGGAGAGACGATTGGAGACCAGACATGGCTATTGTTTGAGCCTTTTCCTCCGGCTTTGGAGAGTAAAAAGGCGTTGGCGGACTTTCAGCAGACGGCGGTGGCGCTGGCTGAGATTCAAAACCAGGCTGCTGCCCTGATCAAGCAAGAAAAGCCGGATGTGCCTCTTTTCCGTGTAGAGGAGGTGCAGGCAGCCTGTCTTGCTTTTCTGGACAGGCTGGAAGCAGTGTATCAGCCCGAGTGGCGGCAAAACGCGGCACAGCTGATGGAACAGTTCCACATTCCGGAGCAGCAGCTGAAGCTGCTGGCGGATGAGGCAACCCTTCCAAGGCTGCGGGAGCAAGTGCAGCAGGCCTGCAGAGTGCTTTCCCATTTTGATTGTCCCCTGTCTTTGTATCATTTGGATTTGCATACCGGAAATGTTGTTCTGACTGCCGGCGGCCGGCTGATTTTTGACTGGGAGGAAGCGGTGGTTACACTGCCGTTCTTTTCATTAAGCAAGCTGCTGGCAGATGCCCGGACACACCTGCAGGCTGGACAGGATGCCCGGTGGACCGCAGAAGAACAGGAGATCATTGAATCCTATCTGGATGCGCTGCATTTGCCGTATCCGCAGGAGGAGCGGCTGTGCATCTTCAATATTGCGATGTGCCTGGCGCCTCTCCTGTACAGCCGCCAGAGTCTGTACTTCCTGCAGCAGGTAGGCTGGGCGGACAGCGCGGCCGGTTTTCTGGCCCCGGATGTTGCACTTGCGGCAGAGCGCTTCCAGATCTTTTCGAAGCTGTATTCATACTAAGGAAAATGGGAAAGGGCAGCCGTCGCTGCCCTTTTTTATATACATGTTACCCTTGGACTGTTTTAAGTAAGAATTAAGAATTGGCTGTCATACTTGGAGCAACAAGAAGATTTCCAGGAGAGGAGCCATCCATAATGTATATACAAGAACAAGAGAAACCCATGCCGGTCAAAAAATCAGGAGGAGCGTTCACCGTGCTCACTTCTTCTATAGTAGGAGCTGTAATCGGGGGAATGCTGACCATATATGGCGCTCCCGTTTTGGAGCAGAGCGGTTTGCTTCCGGGATTTTTCAAGCAGACAACGGCCCAGCTGAACCAGGTGCAGCAGAACCAGACTCAGCCGGCGCAGGAGACCCCGAAGGCAGAAGTGCAGCAGACAGCGGCTGCTGCAACAGACTTAATTTCCGCCATTAATCAGGTGAAGCCGGCAGTTGTGGGCGTTGTGAACATGCAGAAAGCAAGCAGCTTTTACCAGGAAAGCAGCAGCGACAAGGATAGCGGCACCGGATCAGGCGTCGTGTTCAAAATATCCGGCAATGAGGCCTATATCGTCACAAATAACCACGTTGTCGAAGGAGCTGACAAGATTGAAGTGGCTCTGACGGATGGAAAACGGGTGTCGGCGCAAATTGTAGGGGCGGACTCCCTGACGGACCTTGCTGTTATTAAAATGGACAGCAAGTATGCCGCCAAGGCAGCAAGCTTCGGCGATTCCTCCAAGCTGCAGACGGGAGAACAGGTTGTTGCCATCGGCAATCCGCTTGGGCTGGACCTGTCCAGTACAGTGACACAAGGGATTGTGAGCGGTACCGGCCGAAGCATCCCTGTATCCACCTCTGCAGGACAATGGGATATGAATGTCATCCAGACGGACGCAGCCATTAACCCGGGCAATAGCGGCGGCGCGCTGATTAACAGTGCCGGACAGGTTGTCGGCATCAACAGCATGAAGATTTCCGAAACAGGTGTGGAAGGCCTCGGCTTTGCCATTCCGAGTGCAGATGTGGTTCCAATTGTGGAAAAGCTGATGACAAGTGGAAAGGTGGAGCGCCCGTATATTGGGGTGGGCCTGAAAAATCTCAGTGAACTGACGCAGTATATACAGAGCGGGGAGCTGGTTGTTCCCTCCAGTCTGGAGAAAGGGATTGTCATAACAAGCGTGGAAGGAAGTTCACCGGGAGCGCAGGCGGGGCTGAAGGCCAAGGATGTCATTGTTTCCATTGATAACACGGCAGTCGGAACTGTGACGGATCTGCGTAAATATTTATATACAAAAACAACAAGCGGAAAAGCAGTGACATTGGGAATTTACCGTGACGGCAAGCAAATGAGTTTGTCGCTCACACCGCAAATGAAATAAGAAAAGAAGCATCGCTGCAGCGGTGCTTTTTCTGTTGGGGCGCACACATCTTTTATGTTTCCGCATGCTATACTGAAGTGAATTGGAATTATGATGACAAAGGAGAGCTGTATGAACGATCAAGATGTAAGTCTGTATCAGAGCGTTCTGCAGGGTGACAGGCAGGCGCTGGAGCAGCTGTACGATAAATATGAAAAGCTGTTGTTTTCCTTTGCTTACCGGATGACCGGCCGGAAGGAGCTTGCGGAAGAGGCTGTACAGGATGTGTTTTTGAAGCTATGGACAAAAAAGGGGCTTTATGACAGCACGAAGGGAAAATTCTCTTCCTGGCTGTTAACCATCACACGTAATGCCAGCATTGATTTGCTGCGCAAAAATAAACAAACGCTGCAGATGGCAGAGGTGCCGGAAGCTCTGGCCAGCCAGGAGCCGGGTGTGGAAGAGCTTGTGGAATGGAAGGAAGAAGGGGCGCGGCTGCGGGAGGCCATGTCAGAGCTGGGAGAAGAGCAAAAGGCAATTGTCGACCTCTTCTATTTTCAGGCTATGTCTCAGCAAAGCATTGCTGACGTGTGCCAAATCCCGCTTGGCACAGTAAAGGGGAGAATCAGGCTGGCCTTACAGCACTTACGGAAACATCTACTGGGACGGGAGGGGATGAAGCAGTGAAACAGGAGCAATGTGAAAAGCTGTTGGACTATTTTAACGGAGCATTAATAGACGAAGAGCAGGTGAACTTCGAAAGCCATCTGGCTTCCTGTAAGAGCTGTCAGGCAGAGCTGCGGGAGTGGACGGAACTAACGGAAGGTCTGCCGTATGCAGTGGAAGAGGCGGAGCCCCCGGCGGGCATGAAGCAGCGTATTCTGGGAAATGTCCTGGCAGAGCAACAGCCTGCTTCTGCAGTGCGCAAGACGGAATGGCAGAAGCCTCTGTTGGCGGCGGCCTTGCTTGTATCGCTGCTTGGCAACGCATATTGGCTTATGAAAGGGAATGACACGCCACAGCAGGTGGTCGTAGATCAGTTGGACCGGACTGTCAGTCTGCAGCCCGCAGATTCCACGCATGCCGAGGCAACGGCGATGCTGCTGAAGAAGAAGGACAAAACAGAAGTGCTTGTGCAGGCCAGCGGCTTACAGGCGCTGCAGTCAAAGCAAGTGTATCAAGTCTGGCTGCTGAAGGGCGGAAAACCGTACCGTGCCGGCACCTTTGTGCCGAATGAGAAAGGGGACGGTGCGGTGGCTTACTCTGTGCCGGAGGAGAAATGGGATACGATTGCGATTACAATCGAGCCTGATGCGGAAAATGAAGCGCCTGAGGGTCCGATTATATTCAGTCATGCACTGTAGAAAGCCGAATCTCCGGCTTTCTACAGTGCATGACGATTGTGTTTGAAAAAGAATCCTTTCTGGAAAAAAGTACAAGTGAAATATATATTTAAAAAACGCGATTTATAATGTATGATGAGTATGTGCTGAACGAGATCAGTACGATGGAAATACGGAGAGCTGTCCGAGAGGCCGAAGGAGCACGATTGGAAATCGTGTATACGTCACAAGCGTATCGAGGGTTCGAATCCCTCGCTCTCCGCCAGACATGCGGCTGTGGCGGAATGGCAGACGCGCTGGCTTCAGGTGCCAGTGGTGGCAACATCGTGGAGGTTCAAGTCCTCTCAGCCGCATTTTGCATCCATTCAAATCAGCCCGAGAGAATCGCGCGGAGCTCTTGCTCCGTGAGGAAAGTCCGTGCTCGCACAAGCTGTGATGCTTGTAGTGTTCGTGCCCGGTGAAAGCCGGGGCAGCCTTTGGCTGACGGCGGGGAACAAGCCTAAGTCCGGTTGGATATGGCTTTACTACTCTGAAAGTGCCACAGTGACGAAGCTCTGCTGGAAACGGCGGAGGTGGAACGAGGTAAACCCCACGAGCGAGAAACCTAAATATTGGTCAGGGAAGCGCCGGCAGGGAAACAGAACCGCACCGGCGCCATGGCATATGCCATGAGATAGATGATTCTCCATGCTTGTGCGAGGACAGAGTCCGTTTGCAGCGCAGCATGAACAGAACGCGGCTTACGAAAGCTGATTTGAATGGCTGTGCAAATTGTATTTGCGGGCGTGGCGGAATGGCAGACGCGCTAGCTTCAGGTGCTAGTGGTGGCAACACCGTGGAGGTTCGAGTCCTCTCGCCCGCACCATTATAGAGAAGTACCCAAGCGGCTGTAAGGGGCTCCCCTGCTAAGGGAGTAGGCCGGGATACCGGTGCGAGGGTTCGAATCCCTTCTTCTCTGCCATACATAGGAGCTTTTCTTATCATGAATGGTATAGAAATAGACTCTATGTCATGCTGTTGGCATGTGAAAAGTTTTTGTAGTATAGGGGTTGCGTAACAATCAATCCTATGTTATATTTTGATTCCGCCGCTGATTCGTCAGTGAGCGAAATGAAATTTTTAAAAAAGATATTTACAAATGTGGCAAGATGCTGTAAGATAATATCTTGTCAGCAAGAAAAGCTCTTTGAAAACTGAACGAAACACAAAACGTCAACATTTATTTTTTGAAGCTAGACAAACACTTTTATGGAGAGTTTGATCCTGGCTCAGGATGA
>NZ_JANCLT010000070.1 GCF_024294785.1 Ectobacillus ponti
CTTGAAAGGAGGAAGAGCAGCTAGAGGCGAGGCAAGAAAAGAAGTGAAATCTCTCCGTTAGACAGGAAGAGGAAAAGCAAGGGGGAATTGGGGATGGCGTCAAAGAGGATACAGAAGGAGCTCAAGGATCTGCAAAAGGATCCCCCTACATCATGCAGTGCAGGTCCTGTTGGTGAAGACATGTTCCACTGGCAGGCAACGACAATGGGTCCATCTGATAGCCCATATGCTGGTGGAGTTTTCCTAGTTACCATCCACTTCCCTCCTGATTATCCCTTCAAACCACCCAAGGTGGCGTTTCGCACCAAGGTTTTCCATCCAAACATCAACAGCAACGGGAGCATTTGCCTTGACATCCTTAAGGACCAATGGAGCCCAGCACTAACCATTTCCAAGGTGTTGCTGTCAATCTGTTCCCTGCTGACTGATCCGAACCCTGATGATCCTCTGGTCCCTGAGATCGCCCACATGTACAAGACAGATAGGCACAAGTACGAGAACACAGCAAGGACCTGGACTCAGAGGTACGCCATGTAGCACCTCAGATATCGATGGACATGTCGATGTTGTAACAACATTATCAACGGGTGTGTCTCCCTCTCGCCTTGTGTGGTGTAAGGATCAAAACCGGCTTTGCAGTGCACTCTTGGTGTTGCTCCATTGTGTCACTCACTCATTGCAGTGATTTCGAATAGT
>NZ_JANCLT010000071.1 GCF_024294785.1 Ectobacillus ponti
CAGCTGCTAGGCGCCTCCATCGCCTGCCTCCTCCTCAAGTTTGTCACCCACGGCAAGGCCATCCCGACGCACGGCGTCGCCGGCATCAGCGAGCTGGAGGGCGTCGTGATGGAGATCGTCATCACGTTCGCGCTGGTGTACACGGTGTACGCCACGGCGGCGGACCCGAAGAAGGGATCGCTCGGCACCATCGCGCCCATCGCGATCGGCTTCATCGTCGGCGCCAACATCCTCGCCGCCGGCCCGTTCAGCGGCGGCTCCATGAACCCAGCGCGCTCCTTCGGCCCCGCCGTCGCCGCCGGCAACTTCGCTGGCAACTGGGTCTACTGGGTCGGCCCGCTGATCGGCGGCGGCCTCGCCGGGCTCGTGTACGGCGACGTGTTCATCGGCTCATACCAGCCCGTTGCCGACCAGGACTACGCTTAAAAGTGGATGAACCGAATTAATTGAAGTATCCGTGTCAGTTTGCATGCATCGTACGTTTGCTTGATTTGATATTCGTCGTGTGTGATACGTTCACAGGCTTTGTATTTTCCGGTTTACCTTCTTTTTGTCAAACACGGTACATGTAAAAGGTCACTTTCTGCGATTGTTGTCTGGAAGGGGAAATCAAAATTGTAAAATTTCATCGACACAATTGATAAGATCAATTTGCATTAGATTTGGTTTGTACCAGGAAATTTGGAAGCCAT
>NZ_JANCLT010000072.1 GCF_024294785.1 Ectobacillus ponti
CACCGCCGCGCCGGAGGTGGAAGACGGACGGGGTAGAGTTGGGGTCTCGCGGTGAGCCGATTCCTCTCTAGTGGTCGCGCCTGGTGTGTTCGCCGACGACGCCGGCGTCGCGTCAGCCATGGGTGGGCTCGAGGAGATCAAGAATGAGGCCGTTGATCTGGAGAACATACCGATCGAGGAGGTGTTCGAGCAGCTGAAATGTACGCGCGAGGGGCTCTCCTCCGAGGAGGGGAACCGGCGTATCGAGATGTTCGGCCCCAACAAGCTCGAGGGGAAGAAGGAGAGCAAGATACTCAAGTTCTTGGGGTTCATGTGGAACCCGCTGTCGTGGGTCATGGAGATGGCCGCCATCATGGCCATCGCGCTGGCCAACGGCGGCGGCAAGCCACCGGACTGGGAGGACTTCGTCGGTATCATTGTCCTGCTGGTTATCAACTCCACCATCTCCTTCATCGAAGAGAACAACGCCGGCAACGCCGCTGCTGCTCTCATGGCCAACCTTGCACCCAAGACCAAGGTGCTGAGGGATGGCCGATGGGGCGAGCAGGAGGCAGCAATCTTGGTTCCCGGTGACATTATCAGCATCAAGCTCGGTGACATCGTCCCTGCTGATGCTCGTCTCCTTGAGGGTGATCCCCTTAAGATTGACCAGTCTGCACTTACTGGGGAGTCCCTTCCAGTGACCAAGAAC
>NZ_JANCLT010000073.1 GCF_024294785.1 Ectobacillus ponti
GCACTGGATCTGGAATGGGCACACTCCTGATCTCCAAGATCAGAGAGGAGTACCCTGACCGGATGATGCTCACATTTTCTGTCTTCCCTTCACCAAAGGTCTCAGACACAGTTGTTGAGCCTTACAATGCAACTCTCTCTGTCCATCAGTTGGTGGAGAATGCTGACGAGTGCATGGTCCTCGACAACGAGGCCCTCTACGACATCTGCTTCCGCACCCTCAAGCTCACCAACCCATCATTTGGTGACCTGAACCACCTGATATCGGCGACGATGAGCGGGGTGACGTGCTGCCTGCGGTTCCCGGGGCAGCTGAACTCGGACCTGAGGAAGCTGGCGGTGAACCTGATCCCGTTCCCGCGGCTGCACTTCTTCATGGTGGGGTTCGCGCCGCTGACGTCGCGCGGGTCGCAGCAGTACAGGGCGCTGACGGTGCCGGAGCTGACGCAGCAGATGTGGGACGCCAAGAACATGATGTGCGCCGCCGACCCGCGCCATGGCCGCTACCTCACGGCGTCCGCCATGTTCCGGGGCAGGATGAGCACCAAGGAGGTGGACGAGCAGATGATCAACGTGCAGAACAAGAACTCGTCCTACTTCGTCGAGTGGATCCCCAACAACGTGAAGTCCAGCGTGTGCGACATCCCGCCGCGCGGCCTCTCCATGGCGTCCACCTTCATCGGCAACTCCAC
>NZ_JANCLT010000074.1 GCF_024294785.1 Ectobacillus ponti
TTGAACTGGCCCCCAAAAGTTAGACACGGGCGTGTCAGGCAGCCTCTTGGGCATGAGACCGGTATTGAACCGGGCTCATGCCCTTTAATTTTGCCTTAATCCGCTTATGGTTGTAATAGTAGATATACTGATCCAATTCTTGTTTAAAATGCTCCATGCTTTCAAATTCTCTGTTGTACAGGAGCTCGCTCTTCAATAAACCAAAGAAGTTCTCCATGACGGCATTGTCGAGACAATTCCCCTTTCGGGACATACTCTGTTGAATGTTCCAATCCCGAAGCGCAGCTTGGTATTGTGCCATTTGGTAGTGCCACCCCTGGTCAGAATGCAGGATGAGAGTGTGACTGTCCGGCAAGCGCTCTAAAGCCGTGTTCAACATCTCTGAAACAAGCTCATAAACAGGACGCGATTTCACGTTGTAGGCGATAATTTCACCGTTGTACAGGTCCAAGATAGGAGAAAGGTACAGCTTTTCCCCATGGAGGTGAAACTCCGTTACATCTGTTACCCATTTCTCATTTGGTTTGGCAGCCTTGAAATTTCGTGACAGGAGGTTCGGGGCAATCTTGCCCACCTTCCCCTTGTAGGAACGGTATTTCTTCATCCGTACGAGGCTTTTCAGACCCATTCCGTTCATGAGGCGAAGCACAGTCTTATGGTTACAGATATAGCCACGGTTA
>NZ_JANCLT010000075.1 GCF_024294785.1 Ectobacillus ponti
GTGATTTTCTTTTTTTTCTCTTTCCTTTTTTTTTTACTTCTCCCAGCACAAATGCAATTCACCAGATCGTCCGATCAATGGAGCAACCGGAGCGACACGGCGATCTGGGGAGGACGATGACGAGGATGTCGTGGCGTCAAGAAGCCGCTTCAGGGCTTCCAGATGATGGTGGTCTCGGCGATCATGCCGGTGACGACGTATGGGTCCATGTTGGACGCCGGCCTCCTGTCCTCGAAGTACCCCTTGCCCTCCTTCTCCGTGTCGCGCCCCACGCGGATGGACGCGCCGCGGTTCGCCACGCCCCATTTGAAGGTGTTGATGTCGGCGGTCTCGTGGCGGCCGGTGAGGCGGCGCTCGTTGCCCTCGCCGTAGGCGGCGATGTGCTCCTTGTGCCTCAGCGCGAGCTTGTCGATCGCCTTCTTGATCACCTCGTAGCCTCCCGGCTCCCTCATCGACTTGGTGCTGAAGTTGGTGTGGGCACCAGCGCCATTCCAGTCACCCGGGATCGGCTTCGGGTCAAGGGAGAGCACGACTCCGGCCACCTCTGTGACCCTCTCGAGGATGTAGCAGGCAACCCACACTTGGTCAGCAGCGGCGATGCCAACTGACGGGCCAACTTGGAACTCCCACTGGCCGGGCATGACTTCCCCGTAGATGCCAATGATGTTGATCCCTG
>NZ_JANCLT010000076.1:0-405 GCF_024294785.1 Ectobacillus ponti
CACAATAGCATCTTGATGTGTTGATGCCGTGGATTATAATCAAATACAGTTCATCACATCATGTCCCAACAAGGCAACACATTGTCCACTACAACAATACAGGCAACAAATGGCTTTGCCATACCATTCACAATTCCAATTCCATACAAAAAAAAGAGGAACTATCTCACCTATTGACACTGCACTATAGATCAGAAATTTACAAGGACCGGATCATGGCTGCAGAAGCATCCCCTTGAGGCTTCAGTGTTGTGTGATTCTGTTGACCTCAGGTGCTGGTAGGAACATCTGCGCCAGCCACTGCAACGGTTTGATCAATTCTGCGCGCTTCTTCCTCCAGTACCAGATCGCAGCATTGTAGAACTCGTTGCGGATCTTCTTGGAAGCTGCTCTCCAGTCGCACTT
>NZ_JANCLT010000076.1:415-671 GCF_024294785.1 Ectobacillus ponti
TCGGCTCTAGCCGTCATCCCCATGTTGTCTCTGAATTCCTTGTCCGTCAGCAATAGCTGAATCTTGCCAAGACAGTCTTCGAGGTCTCCTGGGGTGAACAGGAAGCTGGTCTTCCCTTCCTGATCTTCTGGAATTATATCACTCTTGATGGGCGCCTCGAGCTCGAGGAGATTGGGCTGGCTGAGGAAGATTTCTCGGGATACAGTGCAGAGCTGGCGGATCTCCGACTCGGAGAGCTGCACCTGCTTCCCCGGGC
>NZ_JANCLT010000009.1 GCF_024294785.1 Ectobacillus ponti
ACACGGAAGTTAAGCTCTTCAGCGCCGATGGTAGTTGGGGGTTTCCCCCTGTGAGAGTAGGACGTCGCTAGGCAACAAAGAGGACCAGCCGCAAAGGCTGGTCTTTTTTCGTATGGTGATGTGGAACCATACGCTGTGTGGTGGAACAAAACAGGGGGAGATGGAACAATCACAAAAACCACATTCCCGGCAGTGGAACAAAAAGGTCAAAAAATGAAACAATCACTTTAAAAAATGAAACAATTCCTGCCGGGAGCCTGTCCAGTTTCTGCAATTCATCCCTCCCGGCTATAAAAAGCATCATTTTCCCTGCGGGAACAGGGCATCTCCAGGCAATTTAAAACTTTTATAGGGGGAGAGGGGTTTTTTTGTTACTCTAGAATCAAACCATCCTTGTAATCGCTCATGAATGCCTCTACCGTATCCTCCAAAGCGCCATCCGCTTCTGGTACCTGAATGATCAGTTCCTTGCGTTCTGGAATGGGGACAACAGTTACATTCTCAAAGCGGTTCACTTCTAATTGAACCTGCAAGTCTTCAGCCAGCTGATTGGCATCCCGCTTATTATTCAGCAAATATCGTAGGTTTCGCATTTGTTTCAGCTCCTTGCTGGGCAGTTTTACACATATGCTCAGTCTTCCGCAAATCAGCTTCATCTATGAACTGGGATAATTTTCATGTAGAATATATAAAATATTTTATATTATAATGGAAGCGTTTCAGTCTTATATACATAGCAAGGGGGAAATGAAATGTATTATGAGGTGTATGTAGTGGGAAATGACAGAGAGACAATCGGAGCATTTGAATCGGAATGGCGATTCAAGGAGAGAGAAAACCTGTTTATCCGACAGTATGGATTAAAGAGAAGCTTTATCATTCAGCATATTACACATGACATTTTGGAAAATGGCCGGCATGTGGTCCGTCTGTATTGCCAGGAAAAGCGGATGTACTATTAAAAATGGTGCTCCGAACCATAACGTTCTTTAAAAAGCACAAAGCGATGCAATGATTCTTTTTTAAAATAATTCACTGATGCGCAGTGGGCGTACCAGGGTGTTTCATAATGGGGGAAAAACATGAAAAAGCAGCTAAGAGCAGGAATCGTTTCCTTTGTTCTTGTGATGCTATGCCTGTTTGCAACTGGGCGTACATATGGACAAGGACCTACAGCAGCTGACCTGAATATAACAGGCAATGGTGTAGTTGTACTAAACTACCACCTTGTGCTTGATCAAGCACAGGATAGGAGAAGAGTGAAGGCGCTGGCGGGAGATCCGCAATTAACAACGTACAATATTTTCTTGAAGGACTTTAAGGACCATATAGCCGTTTTGAGGAAGCAGGGCGTTCGTTTCATCACACCGGATCAGCTCCAGGGCTATATGACAGCCGGAAAAGCGCTGCCGGCCGGGAAGTGTGTTCTCTTGACCTTTGATGATGTTGATGTCTCTGTATATAACAACGTTTATCCATTTGCGAGAAAAGAGCGTATTCCTTTTACGGTCTTTGTGGTGACAGGACAGGCCGGCAACCCGAATTATCAGGGGCTGGATTTGGCAGATTGGAAAGAAATCCGGGAAATGAAGGGCTCCGGCCTTGTATCGGTGGGCGCTCATACAAATAACATGCATTACTTTGACCCGCAGACAGGAGAGCCGCCATTTCTCAATCCGGCCAATCTTTCAGCCTTCCAGACTGATATCCAGCAATCGATTCTGACTTACCGGAGAAACCTTGGCGTGAAGCCGACATTGTTTGCGTATCCATACGGATTCGGCACGCCGGATACGGACGAAGCGCTGATGTCAGCGGGCTTCCAGATGCTGTTCTCCCTTCGTCCGGGCGTTGTGCACCGGGAGCCGAAGGACCGGACGTTCTTTATTAAGCGCGTCATGGTTACCTATGACACGTGGGATGCAGTCGCAGAATGGGCGGCGGCGAAATAAACTGTTTAGGCTATGTAAAAAGCCCGGCCAAAAATCGGCCGGGCCTTTCCTTATACAGGACTGCGGAGAGACACAACCTTCTCCTTCAGCTCCTGTTCCATTTTCAGTAATTCCTGCTCTGCGATTTGGCGCTTGATGCGGCCCTCCTGCTGAATCTGCAGCACTTCCTCGAGTGTGGAAACAAGGCTGCCTTGCGTTTGCTGGAGTGTTTCCAAATCGACCAGGCCCCGCTCGTTTTCCTGGGCAATGGCGACGCTGTTTGTCTTCAGCAGCTCGGCATTGCGGATCAGGATATCATTTGTCGTCTGTGTCACCTTCTTCTGCAGCTCCATAGAACGCTGCTGGCGGGACAGGGTGAGCGAGATAATGAGCTGATTCTTCCAAAGCGGGACAGCTGTCAGGATGGAGGATTGAATCTTTTCCACAAGCACCTGATGGTTTTCCTGAATGAGCCGGATCTGCGGCGCAGTTTGCAGGGAGATCGTACGGCTGAGCAGCAAATCATGCACGCGCTTTTCCAGGCGGTTGGCAAAACGGATGATGTCGTTCAGCTCCTCTGTCAGCAGTGGATCCTGGGACAGGGAAGCCTTGCGCTGCAGCTCTGGAATCAGCTCGTTTTGCAGCTCCGCCAGCTTGTACTTGCCGGCGGCGGCATAGATGCCAAGAGCCGTATGATACTCCTTGTTCTTCTCATAGACAGTATCCAGCATCGACACATCATACAGCAGCATATGCCGCGCCTTTTCCAGCTTCACCGCAATTTTATCCACATCTGCGCCCACCTTCTGATAGCGGCTGATGAGCTTTTGCGTGGATTTGGCAGCGGAGCCGAACAGGCGGGAAAGCAGTCCCGGCTTTGCCTGCAGCTCATCGACATTCACCTCTGTAATCTTCTCCAGCAGCTCTGCAATCACACCTGTTACGCCTGATGCGTCCTTTGTGCGCACCTGTTCAAGCATATCGCTGGTGAACTTGGACAGCTCGGCTTGCGCGGCCACACCAAATTGCAGCACGGCCTGCGGGTCTGCCGGATTGATTTGGTCAGCCAAGGCGATGGCCCGTTGGCGGTGCTCCGCCGGCAGCAGCTCCAATATCTCTACCTGGGACGGGGCGGACGCCTGCGGCTGGAACGGATTCTCCAGCAAAGCATCCAGTGTGGAATAGCTGTTTTGTTCCTTCATTTCGTGATCTCCTTTCCTTCAGTGTGCTCAGGCGGAGGGGCGGGCAGCAAATTCTGCTGCAGCACGTCGAGCTCCACCTGCAAATGCCGCACATCCTCTGCCAGAATGCGTGACAGCTCCTGCTCAAGGGCTGGCGCCAAATCCTGCAGCATGCGTTCTGTTTTGCGCAGGGCAATCCGTGTTTCTTTATCTTTTGCCGGTTGAGAAATGAGTAAATAATATTTCTCCAAAATGCTGCCGACCGAATCTACATAGACATTGAAAAATTGACCCGCCCGTTGGAACCGACCGGGCTCTTCCGCGACCACCCGCAGAATGTGCCGCGCCGCAAGCAGGATGCGGGAAATAGAAGGCCGCAGCCGCCACATGCGCGGCGAGAAGCGGTAACGCGAAATGCGCTTCAGCTTTCGCTCCGCCTCCCGGATTGCTTCGTATACATAGGCCCACTGAGGGGCCTTCTGTTTTCGCGTCAAGAGCCAGGCAGGGAGGCCCAACAGCAGGGCTGTGCCGGCCGCCAAGGCAAGGGACCATGAATCGGGCAGTCCCCGTGCCGACCCGGCGATGAAATACGCGGCCGACCCGATTCCAAGGGAGACAGCCAAACCAATGTATCTCCAAACAAATAGGAGCAGACAACTCACCCCTTTCCAAATCTCCCTCTATTGTAACATTTCTTTAGTATTATTTTATATAAATTTATATGTATAAAACTTGCCAATTGAAAAGGGAGCCGCCTGCAGGCAGCTCCGCTGTATCAATGATACGTTACAATTCGGTCAAGGGAGTGGCGGTGATGCGGATAGCCCTCTTGGTCAGCACGGCCAATCGGCAGCATGGCAGCAAACTTCGCGTGCTCCGGCAGGCCGAGCAGCTCTCTCACCTTCTGCTGGTCAAAGCCAAGCATCGGCACGCTGCCATAGCCAAGGCCGCGCGCGGCCAGCATCATGAAGCCGAGCGCGATGTTGGCCTGTGTCAGTCCCCATTGTCCGCGTTCCTCCACGCTCATGCCGCCAAAAATGGCAGACAGATTCGCCGCTTCCGATTGCTTGCGTTCCGGCGAAAGGCCGGGATGGAGTGTTTCCTCCAGATTTTGCAGGACGTCCTCCATATCACTCGCCAGCACGATGACAACAGGTGCCAGCGTCACCTGCTTCTGGCCGTAGGCGGCCTCCTGCAGCTGTTCCTTCAAGCCCGGGTCAGTCACTGCATGAATCCGCCATGTCTGCAGGTTCCAGGCGCTCGGCGCCAGGCTTGTCAGGCGCAGGATTTCCTCCAGGTCCTCCTTCGGCATCGGCTCCTGTACATATTGGCGGATGCTGTGGCGTGATTCAATGGCTTCCTTCACTGTCAACGGTTTCTGCAAGGTCTGCGTATGCAAGCTGAAAGCCCCCCTTTTCTTGTATGCTCCCGGCATACAGGATTAGTATGTCCGCCGGATGTATCCTTACTGTGGAAGAAAATAGGGGGCAAAGGGGTGAAGATGTGCTAAAATAGTACTAATTTTCATGTAATTCAAAGAAACGAAGGTGAGAGGATGGAATTCTTGACGGTGCTGCTGCCGATTTTCGGAATCTTTGTGCTCGGCTATATCGGCGAGCGGAAAATCGGCTTTGACACGAAAACCATTTCAGCAATGGCCATGTATTTAATGTCACCGGTGCTTGTGTTCCGGACCTTCTATAAGACCGTGTTCACGACAGAGTATCTGTACATGGCTCTCTATATGGTGGTGCTGTGCTTTGTGCTGATCGGGATCGTATATCTTGTTTCCTTTCTGCGCGGCTATTCGCGCCCGGAAACGTGCGGCATGATTTTGGCCTCTGTATTCATGAACAACGGCAACTACGGCACACCGGTTATTCTGCTGTTATTCGGCGCCACAGGCTTGGACTACGGCATTATTCTGATGGTGATTCAGTCGCTTGTGATGTGTACGGTCGGGGTGTATTATGCAGCGAAGGGCAGTCCGAACGGGGACGGTGTACGGTCGGCGCTGCGGGCGGTACAGCGCATGCCGATGATATATGGGGCCATGGCCGGCGCCCTGCTGCAGCTCATTCATGTGCCGCTTGGAAAGTCGGTGCTGGCGGCAGTCGATTTGGTGGCAAATGCCGCCATTCCAACCATTATGCTCGTATTGGGCATGCAGCTTGCGAAAATTTCAATCCGCAGCCTCGCCAAAGATAAAATTTCACTGTCGCTGCTCATCAAGCTGGCTATTTCACCGGCCATCGCCTATTTGCTGACACTTGTGTTCCCAATCGGGGGAATGGTCAAGCAAATCATGGTCATTGTGGCCGCCATGCCGACTGCCGCCAATACGACCATGTATGCGCTGCAGTTTGATACGGAGCCGGAGTTTGTCTCCAGCGCCACCCTGGTCAGCACCTCGCTCAGCCTGGCAACACTGCCGATCATTTTCCATTTTGTTTTGTAGCCAGCCTGATAAAAGCATCAATAAGAGGAGAATGGCTGTCCTTCCGCCAAGCAAGCCCCATGGCGGCGGCGGGCAGACCCTCTACCTCGAGGTAGGCCACATCCTGTGTATGAAGGTTCATGGCTGCCTGCGGCACAACCGCGATGCCAAGTCCGGCCGCCACCAAGCCGAGAACGGTCTGAAACTCCAGCGCTTCCTGGCAGATGGAAGGCCGGCAGCGGGCCAAAATTTCGTCATACAGGCCGGCCCAGGTTTGCCGGGACAGCATAACAAACGGATAAGAGGACAGCTCGGATGCTGTCAGTGTGCGGCTGTCAGTCAGCGGGTGCCCTTTTGGCACCGCCAGCAGGCAGGGGGAAGAAGAGATGAGCTTCATCTGCAAGGTGCTGTCGTTCACGGGCGGGCGCACCACGCCGATGTCAATCCGTTTGTGCTGCAGGGCCTCCATTTGCAGGGGTGTCGCCATCTCATGCAGCTTAACGTGGACAGCCGGATACAGCTGCCGGAAGTCACGCAGCATCGCCGGCAAAATATCGTAGGTGGCGGAGCCGACAAAGCCGATGGTGAGCGTGCCGATTTCGCCAAGATGCGCTTGCTTGGCGTGCTCGCCTGCCCGGTTCAGCCGATCCAAAATTTCTTGTACTTCTTCATAGTATTGCCGGCCCGCAGCGGTCAGCTCCACATGGCGGTTGTTGCGGTAGAAGAGGGGAAAGCCGAGCTCTCTCTCCAGGTTCTGGATATGCATGCTGAGAGGCGGCTGGGTCATATTCAATTTTTCGGCAGCGCGGCTGAAGTTCAATTCCTCGGCGACGGCCAAAAAGCAATGTAACTGGCGAAGCTCCATTCATAACCACTCTTTCCATAGTTATATGTTTTGAATATCATTGTGATTTGAATTATATATTGGACGCATGATATTTTGTCAAGCTATGATAGAAGGGAAAGGGAGAAATAAAGGGGGATTACACGATGACAAAGGTAGAAGCAGGCCAATTTGCGGTTGGCACAGTAAGTGAGAACTGGACAGGAGATGCGCGCTTTTTGGAGTACACAACAGCAGCTGACCCGATCGGCTCCGGCGCAACAAGCCCGATTCCAGTTGCACAATTCGGTGCAGATCTGTACAGCCAGGGGGAAACGAGAATTGTGACGATCGACGTTTCCAAGGACTTGCGCACAAGCTATCCGGCCACAAGCCCGTCTCTTTTGGCCCACTTCATCCGCATCAATGCCGGTGAAGCAGTAGAGACAGCGCCGAATGCGACAAGCGAACTGTACTACATCATTTCCGGCGCAGGCCAAACAGAAGTGAACGGCAGCACAATCAGCTGGAAGCAGGGCGATTTCTTGACGCTTCCATCCGGTTCCGTAAGCCGCCACACTGCATCTGAGACTACAACCATTTACTATATTACAGATACACCGCTGCTGAACTATCTTGGCGCAACTGCGACAGAAGCCCGCTTCACGCCGACGCTGTTCACAGCTGAAGAAGCAAAAGCGAAGCTGGATGAGGTGGCAAACGCACCGGATGCGCACCTGAAGAACCGTATTTCCATCCTGCTGAACAACGAGAAATTTGACCAGACACTGACAATTACTCACGTCTTGTGGGCCATGTTCGGCATCGTGCCGTCCGGCTCCAACCAAGCGCCGCACAGCCACAAGTCTGTTGCTTTGGACTTCGTTGTAGACGCAAAGCCCGGCACCTACACACTCGTTGGCGACAAGGTGGATCCAGTGACAAAGGAAATCATCGATCCAATCCGCGTAGACTGGGAGCCTGGCAAGGCGTTCATCACACCGCCGGGACTGTGGCATTCTCACCATAACGAGTCCGGCGAGCCTGCCTTCATCATCCCGATTCAGGATGCCGGTCTGCAGACATACCTGCGTACGCTTGACATTCAATTCACGCATTACGATGAAGAGTAAGCGAGTCGTCCAGTTCTGCCACAACAACAAACCGGGGCAGGAGGCTGTGGATTTGCTGCAGCGCGAGTATGGCGGGCAGATTGAAGTCCGGGTCATGGATTGCTTCCGCCGCTGCTTGGAGTGCCGGAAGCGCCCGTTTTGCCGGATGCAGCTGCGCACGATTGAGGCGGAGGACACCGCCGAATTAATTGAAAAAATCATGGCTCCCTAATGCAGGGAGCCATTTTTTTGATCATCGGCATACTGCCGGAACAGCATTTCGCCAATGATAAAAAAAGAAGCGAAGGAGGCAGTTCTGATGCCGCCCGCCAATGCAACTTCCGAGCTGCTGGCATACAGATTATAAGGTGTCATGCGCGCCAGCCGGTTGTTTTTCAGATTCGTCAGCGAGATGAACGGGACGCCTTTGGTAACAAGCGTTTGCACGGACGGGAACAGGGAAGGTGTGTCTCCCGAAAAGGAGATGATGATGACAAGGTCCCGCTCTGTCACTTGCGAAAGCACAAGCTCAAATTCACGCTGCGCCCGGATGACGTGGAGATGCTTGTCCACCGCCAAAAACATCCGCTGCAGCTCATCCGCGCAATTCAGCTGCACCGTGCCCGTTCCATAGACAAAGATGCGCTCCTGCCGCCGGATGAGGGCGCACAGCTCTGAAAAATCATGGGAGTGCGCATATTTCAGCGTTTCCTGGATGTCTGCCTGCAGGCTGTCCACGCCGCTTTTTCCCGCTGCAGTTTCCTCCTGCTCCTGCCATTTCAGAAAGACGCGGAACTCGCTGTAGCCGCTGAAGCCGAGCTTTTGCGCCAACCGCAGCACAGAGGAACGGGAGACATTGCACTTGTCCGCCAGGCTGTTGATCCCCAGCTCATAGCACGTATCCCGGTGGTTCAGGATATATTTTAAAATATGGAAATCGTTTTCATGTAATTGGTTATAGTATTTGTTGATGATCTCTTCCAGTCGCATACAACAATCCCCCCGTGCCATTGTATCACGGACGGCGGGAAAATTCCCGCATTTTGGGAAGAGTCACAAAGCATGTGATTTTAACCAGATTGCCGGATTGGGCTTGCCGCAGGGATTGCTTCATGTTAAAAAGAAGTGAAAGCGCAATCATTTGGAATCCATTCCAACTACATAAAGGAGCGAATCATGATGGTAAGAGTGACTGTATGGAACGAAAACCGGCATGAACAAAAAAATCCCGTTGTCCGGGACATCTACCCGGAGGGCATTCATGGCGCCATTGCCGCATTTTTGCAAGACGAGTTTGAAGTGCGCACCGCCACGCTGGACGAGCCGGAGCACGGCCTGACAGACGAGGTGCTGCAGAGCACAGATGTACTTGTGTGGTGGGGACATCTGGCGCATGGCGAAGTGAGCGATGAAGTGGTGGAGAAGGTCAAGCAGCGTGTGCTCGACGGCATGGGTCTCATTGTCCTCCACTCCGGCCATTTTTCAAAGATTTTCAAAACGCTGATGGGAACGTCCTGTGATTTGAAGTGGCGCGAAGCTGACGATAAGGAGCGGCTGTGGGTTGTGGATCCCAGCCATCCGATTGTGGACGGCATCGGGGAATATATTGAGCTCCAGCGCGAAGAGATGTACGGCGAGCATTTCGATATTCCCGCTCCAGACCAGCTCGTGTTTGTCAGCTGGTTCACCGGCGGCGAGGTATTCCGCAGCGGCTGCACGTATCAGCGCGGCAACGGCCGGATCTTCTATTTCCGTCCGGGCCATGAAACATACCCGACGTATCATAATAAAGAGATTCAGCGCGTGATTGCAAATGCCGTCAAGTGGGCGCAGCCGGTGGATCGCAAGCGTCCGGTGTATGGCAATGCCAAGGCATTAGAAAATGGGGGGAACTAAGATGACATTGAAAATTGGGGTAATCGGCTGCGGCAGCATCGCCCAGCATCGTCATTTGCCGGAATATGCGGGGCATTCCGGCGTGGAAATCGTTGCGGTATGCGACATCGTGCAAACGCGTGCAGAGGCAACAGCAGAAAAGTACGGTGCCAAGGCATATACGAGCTACGAAACGCTTTTGGCAGAAGGCATCGTCGACGCGGTGAGCGTATGTACGCCAAACTACCTGCATGCCCCAATCAGCATTGCGGCTCTGCAGGCAGGGGTGCATGTGCTGTGTGAAAAGCCGATGGCGACATCCCGCGCGGAAGCGGAAGCCATGATTGCGGCGGCAAAGGAAAGCGGCAAGAAGCTGATGATCGCGCATAACCAGCGCTTCGTGCCTTCCCACCAAAAGGCACGCGACCTCATTGCCAGCGGTGAAATCGGCAAGGTGTACAGCTTCCGTACGGCATTCGGCCATCCGGGGCCGGAAAACTGGAGCGCGGACGGCAAGGAAAGCTGGTTCTTCCAGAAGGAAAAAGCCTTTATCGGCGCGATGGGCGATCTTGGTGTACATAAGACAGATCTGCTTCGCTATGTACTGGGACAGGAAATTACGGAGGTTGGCGCCTTTGTGGAGACGAGTGCGAAAAGCTTCGCGGATGTGGATGATAATGCGGTTTGTATTTTAAAAACAGAAGGCGGCATCATCGGTACGCTCGCGGCAAGCTGGGCGTACACAGCCGGCGAAGACAATTCCACGATTATTTACGGCGAAAAAGCGATTTTGCGCCTGGAGGACAACCCGACTTACTCCCTGATTGCCCAGTATGCGAACGGCCAGGTTGTGAAATATGAGCTTGGCAAAATTCAATCCAATGAGGCCGGCGGCCAGAACACCTCTCATGTCATTGAGCATTTTGTGGACTGCGTTGTGAACGACAAGCAGCCGCTCATTGACGGCGAGGAAGGCATGAAGTCGCTGCAGGTCATCCTGGCGGCCTTGGAATCCCATGAGACAAAGCGCATTGCTGCAACGGGGGAAGGAGCATGACAAAGCTGAGAGTAGGCATCATCGGCGTCGGGGGGATCGCGCAGCAGCGCCATATCCCGGCTCTCTTGCAGTTTCCCGAATTGGCCGAGCTGCATGCAGTCAGCGATACGAATGTGGAGCGTGCGCAGGAAGTGGCGGCAAAGTACAAGGTGCCGCATGTCTTCCAGCATTACAAGGGCATGTTCGATGAGGTTGATGCGGTCATCATCTGTACACCGAACAAGTTTCATGCCGAGATTACAGTGGAAGCGCTGGAGGCGGGGGTGCATGTGCTGTGCGAAAAGCCGATGGCGATGAGCGCTGCGGAATGCGCCCGCATGGTGGAGGCGTCCCGCACATCCGGCAAGCAGCTGGCGATTGCATATCACTACCGGCATATGCCTGTGTCCCAGGCTGCCAAAAGCGTGATGGACGAAGTCGGCACACCGCTTGTGGTGCGGGTGAAGGCGCTGCGCCGCCGCAAGGTTCCCGGCTGGGGCGTGTTCACAAACAAGGAGCTGCAAGGCGGCGGCAGCCTCATCGACTACGGCTGCCATCTGCTGGACCTTGCGCTGTGGCTGATGGGCAACCCCAAGCATACAGCAGTGATGGGGAGTACCTACAATGCGTTAAGCCGGACGCCGGGGCAGCTGAACCAGTGGGGCAGCTTCAACCATGAGACATTTGGCGTGGATGATCATGTAACGTCTTACATCAAATTTGAGAACGGAGCTTCTCTCTTATTTGAAACATCCTGGTCTGCCAACATTCTGGACGATGAAGAGCATCTCAGCATTTCCGGAACAAAAGGCGGTTTGAGCGTGTTCCCGTTTGAAATGTATACAACGAAAGGGCAAATGCTCTTAAACAGCCAGGCGGCCTGGATTCAGGGGGAAGAGGACCCTGGCCTGCCGCAGCTGCAGAACTTTTTGGAGGCATGTGTGCACGGAGCCGAGCTGGTTGTCAAACCGGAGGAAGCGATGCAGGTGTCCCAGATTATAGATGAGATTTATCAAAGCGCGGGGGGAACAGAGCGATGAAGCTAGGTGTATTTACCGTCTTATTTTCCGGAATGAAGTTCGAAGAGATGCTGGACCATGTGAAGGCATCCGGCCTGCATGCGGTGGAAATCGGCACGGGCTGCTATCCGGGCGATGCCCATTGCGATCTGAATTTGCTGCTCGAGGATGAAGCGGCACGCGCCGATTACATCGCGAAGGTGCGCGAGCGTGACCTCATCATCAGCGCGTTCAGCTGCCACGGCAACCCGCTGTCGCCGGACAAGGAATTTGCAGAGCGTTCCCATGATACGCTGCTGAAAACCATCAAGCTGGCATCCCTGCTGGAGGTGCCGGTGGTGAACTGCTTCTCGGGTACAGCGGGCGACCATGAAGGCGCGAAGTATCCGAACTGGCCGGTGACGGCTTGGCCGGACGAATACAACCATGTGCTGAAGTGGCAGTGGGAGGAAAAGCTGATTCCATATTGGAAGGAAGTCGGCCAATATGCGAAGGACCATGGCGTGAAAATCGGCCTCGAGCTGCACGGCGGCTTCCTGGTGCACACGCCTTACACACTCTTGAAGCTGCGTGAGGAAACATGTGACGCCATCGGGGCCAACCTGGACCCGAGCCATCTGTGGTGGCAGGGCATCAATCCGGTGGCGGCCATCAAGATTTTGGCGAAGGAAGGGGCCATCCACCACTTCCATGCAAAGGATACGTATATTGATCCGGACAATGTGAACATGTACGGTTTGACGGACATGCAGCCGTACGGCAACGTGCAGTCCCGCGCCTGGACATTCCGCTCTGTCGGCTGCGGCCACAGCCTGCAGGAATGGTCCGATATGATGAGCGCTCTGCGCATCTATGGCTACGACTATGTGGTAAGCATTGAGCACGAGGACCCGATCATGTCCATTGACGAGGGCTTCAAGCGGGCGGTGCAGAATTTGAAGTCTGTGCTGATTGAAGAGCAGCCCTCCCAGATGTGGTGGGCGTAACGAAGGAAGACCAAGCAGCCGCTTGGTCTTTTGCTTTGCAAGGTTATCTTACACTTTTTTTGATTTATCTTACACTTTCTTGAATTTATCTTACAGTTTTTTGGATTTATCAATTAAATCCTGAAATTGTGCCTCGCTTATCATCCGAATTGGCTTGCCCTGCTGCTGCAGAAGCTCAGCCTGTTTGATCTTGGACGACTTGTTGCCCCGCTGGAACGGACTTGGCTTGTTGCCGATGACCACATAGTCGGTATGCTCGTCCACATAGTCCTGCGGAAGGCCGCCCTGCTGCGCTGTCAGCTCGGCGGCCTTTGTGCGCGTCAGCGACTCGAGCTTGCCGGTGAAGACAATGCGCTTTCCGTACAATGCACGGGCAGGGTCAGCGTTTTGGGAAGCGGGAATGCTGATGCTCCGCTTTGATTTGGCCGCAGAGGCGCGGGAAGGGACGTAGGTGCCCGGCGCGATTTCGCCGGCGGTGATGCGTGTTTTTTCGTATAAAGCCTCCAGGCTGCGAATCTGAAAATCATGGGTCAAATGCAGCATGATTTCCGCGCAGGCTCTGGCATCGTCAAGCGCATGGTGGTGGTTGGACAGTTGGATGCCAAAATGCTGCGTGAGATGCTTCAGTGTATGGCTTGGCTGCTCCGGCAGCAGCTTCTTGGACAGCTGGTACGTGCAAAGCAGCTGGTTGAAGGCCGGCGTGATGCCGTAGCGGGCCAGATTGTCCCGCAGGGCGTATCCGTCAAACGGAAGATAGTGCGCGACCAGCAGCTTGCCCGCAAACCGCCCGTGATGCTCCCTGTAAAAGGAGTCGAAGGTCGGCGCATGCTGCACATCCGCCGGGGTGATGCCGTGCACCGCAATGTTGTGCGGGTTGAATGCTTCCTCCGGATGGATGAGCTCATACAGCGTATCCACAATTTCTCCGTTCTCCACAAACACCATGCCGACCGAGCAGATGCTGTGCCGGCGCTGGTTGGCCGTCTCAAAGTCAAAGGCGACAAAGTCCTTCATGTGCACACCCTCCTTTTTCCTCCATTATACAGCAAAAAGAGAGGCTGCGAGAGCCTCTTACTGTGCCGTTTTTCGTACGAGCAGTGTGTAGGACAGTACTGCGCCCACACCGAGCAAAGCGATGACGAGCCCCATCGGCACGGCAGACGCTCCGCCGCCAAGTCCGACAAGCGGTGCAGCGAGGCCGCCGAGCGCCATTGACATGACACCAAGCAGGGCAGAAGCGCTGCCGGCAGATTTCCCTTGTGTTTGCATCGCCAACGAGAAGCTGGAGGTGCCGACCATCCCATTGCTCGAAACCACAAAGAACAGCGGGATCAAGACAACCCAAAGCGGCGCGTGCAGCGAGACCGCCAAAAGCAGCAGCAAGCCGCCAATGGAGCAGGCGCCAAGGCCCGCTGCGAGGAACTTCCGCTCACCTACTATCCCAGCCAGCCGGCCCGTTGTCTGGCTGGCAATCATGATGCCGATGCCGTTCATCGCAAAAATGAGGCTGAAGGTCTGTGCCGATGCCCCGTATATAGTTTGCACGACAAAGGGTGAGCCCGAGATATACGAGAACATGGCCGCAAATACGAGCCCTTGTGAAAGGGCGTAGCCAACAAAGCTGCGGTCACCCAGAATGCGCCCGAAGGTACGGACCGTGTTGCCGATCCCGCCTTGTGAGCGCCGCTGTGCCGGCAAGGTTTCTGCCAAACCGAATAGTACGACAAAGAACATCGTAAGACCGATCCCGCCGAGGACAGCGAACACGCCTTGCCACGGGGCAAATCGCAGCAGCTGCGCGCCGATCACCGGCGCCAAAATGGGGGCGACCCCGTTCACGAGTGCCAGCAGCGCAAAAAACTTCGTCAGCTCCGGCCCGACATACAAATCGCGCACCACAGCGCGGGAGATGACAATGCCGGCTGAACCGGACAGCCCCTGGAGAAAGCGCAGGGCAATAAACAGCCCGATGGATGGAGTGAATACACACAGCAGGGAAATGACCGTGTAGGCGGCAAGGCCGATCAGAAGCGGCCTGCGCCGGCCGTACACATCGCTGAGCGGACCTGACAGCAGCTGTCCGGAGGCCAAGCCCAGCAGGAAAAAGGTGAGGCTGAGCTGCGCCAGCGACGGAGCGGCATGAAAATCGGCTGCCAGCTCCGGGAGCGCCGGCAGATACATGTCGATGGACAGCGGGGCGAATGCCGCCAGACTGCCGAGGATGGCGGCAATTCCAAGCCGCTTTCCTTTTGAAAGGGTAGCTTCCATAATGCAATCTCCTTCTATTTTTATGCGATATAAAAACCGTAACGGGAACGGGCAGGAAATGCAAATATTTTGGGACTACGGAGAAAATCTGACAGGAAATTGAAGAAAGTATGTCAGATTATATGACGAAGGAGCGGGCAGTCTTCCCAACTTCTCATATACTGTGTTTAAAGCTTCACATAGTTGGGAGGGCTGGAGATGCAGACAGGAAAGGCCGTGCTGCAAATCGGTTTGCTGTCGCTGCTGTACTTGCTTGGCGCCTGGCTTCAGCAATACTGGAAGCTGTCCGTGCCGGGGAGCCTGATCGGCATGCTTCTGCTGCTGGGCTTGCTGGCAACAGGAATAGTGCCGGTGCGATGGTTTGAGGCGGGCGGCGAGAGGCTGTTGACGCTGATGCCGCTGCTGCTTGTTCCGTCCATGGCGGGGCTGATGGAATATGGGCCATTCCTGCTAAAGAAGGGCGGGGGCCTGCTCCTCACAGCTGTCATCAGCACGCTGCTCATCATTATCGTTGCAGGGCATACCGGGCAGTACTTAGCAAAGCGAAGGGAGAGAAAATAATGGGGATTGTTCTTACCGTATTTTTATATGAAATAGGAAGACGCCTGTATCAGCGGATTCCGAGTCCATTGACGATGCCGGTGCTTACAGCAGCTGCTATGCTGATGGCGGTTTTGCTGTTTTTACAAATTCCATACCATACTTATATAGAGCAGGGTGGAAGCTGGATGACGAAGCTGCTTGGTCCGGGCATCGTTGCCTTGGCCATCCCGCTGTATAAGCAGCGCGGCATTTTGAAAAGATATGCCGTTCCGATTCTGGGAGGAGCCGTCGTCGGCACACTGGTTGCCATTATGAGCGACCTTGTCATCTCGTTTTTCTTGGGTGCCGATCAGAGTTTGATTCTGACCATGCTGCCAAAATCGGTGACGATGCCGGTGGCCATGAGCGTGTCGGAAGAAATTGGCGGCATTCCGTCCTTGACGGCGGTGTTTGTCATCATTGCCGGCATCACCGGCGTCCTTACGGGGCCATGGCTGCTGCAATGGAGCGGTGTGACGAGCTTTATTGGAAAAGGAATCAGTGTCGGCTGCTCCTCGCACATGATGGGAGTCACACAGGCAATGAATCGGGATGAGCGGGAAGGGGTCATTGGGTCTGTCACCATGACACTGGCAGCCGTACTGACCTGTGTGCTGGGGCCGCTGTTTGCCCGTCTGTTCGTATAAATCCTATATAACTTCCAAAATAGCATACCAGCGCGTACAATGGAGTTATAAAGAAAAGAAGCAGGAGGAAAGCCATGATTCAAGCTATTTTCTTTGATTTGGACGACACGCTGCATGACAGCCAGCGGCCGTTCCGCCGCGCGATGGAACAGAGCTTTCCGCATCCATATGCGTCTGTTCCGTCGGACACTGCTTATAAGATGTTCCGGCACTTCAGTGATCTGCTTTGGCCGGCCTACTGCAGAGGGGATGTATCGCTCGCCGACCTCAGGGCGGAACGGATCATTAGAATGATGGAGCACCAGGGCTTCGTCATCTCCAGGCAGGAGGCGGAGCGATTTCAGGCATGCTACGAGCGGGAGCAGCAGCGGATTGAGCTATTCTCCGATGCTTCGGCTGTTTTAACTGAGCTTCAGGAAATGGGTCTGCTGATCGGCATCATTACGAACGGCCCGGTGAAGCATCAGGCCGGCAAGATTGCTGCTCTTGGACTCGATTCTGCTATTCAGAGCGAGCACATATTTATCTCAGATGCTGTCGGCATTGCCAAGCCGGACCAGCAGATTTTTGAATGGGTTGCCCGGCAGGTTGGCCATTCCCCCGGACATCTGCTGTATGTCGGGGATACATGGGAAAACGATGTGGCTGCGGCGATGGAGGCAGGATGGCATTCCATTTGGTACAACCACCGTTCCCGGAAGCCGGAAACGGACCATCAGCCATTGGCTGAGATTCGGCTGCTCTCTGATATCTTAGATGTATGGAAGGGAGCAGAAAAAGAGGGCTGACCAAGTTGGGTCAGTCCTCTCGTGGCGGAAGAGCGCTTCTATCTGCTCTTTTTTCGGTTTTCGAGCTTCTTCTCAGCCTCCTTCAGCCTCGCAAATCCACTCTTTCGTGCTTGCACTTGTTTTGTTTTTTGTTTTTTCTCCTTCTGCCCGCCGTTGGACCACTCTCCAAAAAAACGGACTAATAGAAACGAAATGCCAATGGCGAATACGGGAGACAAACCAAAGTACAAATAGCTGGGCCAAAAGCGGGACTGGCTGCCTTGTGCAAGCAGAAAGTCGCCCACGCTGGTTTGGTCTGCGAGAAAGCCAAACGGCGCGAGGAAGAATAAAGGCGCGATGATCATATAAGGAAAAGCAAGAAAGGCGGCAAGTACGCTGCTCCCGAATTTTCCTTGGCTGCCGCGGTGGGACAGAATACAAAGGGTAATCGTAAAGACAAGAAATAACCCGGTAATGGTGCCCCAATGGTAATACGCCCCAATCATAATGGCGCCGGCAAAGAGCATGAGAAGGAAGGGGGCGAAAAGAATTCCCAAAATAGCTGCAAGAATTGTACTGCCGCCGACTTGTTCTATCTTCAGAACTCTCCCCATTGCGTCTGTAATCACTCTGAATTCCATAAGTTCCCTCCTTTTTCAGTTCATTGAAATTATATAATGTAAATATGCTGAAGAGAAGGGAAATATTGTACTTTTTGTAATATTGGGCCAAATAGTGAGGCGCAAAAAGGGCATCCTCTGATGTGGAGGGTGCCCCTTTTGCGGTTCAGCTGATTTTGCTCTTCGCCGGAGTTGTATGCCCCGTGGACGTATCGTTTTGAATGAAGAATGATGTCACCAGCGCCAAAATGCTGCCAATGAAGCCGAACAGGAACAGATGGTGGATGCCTGCCATGAAGCTGCCGCCCGCCGTGAGCAGCGCTCCCATGACAGTCACTCCGATTGCCGTGCCCATATTGCGGCAGAACATGAAGAAGGATGTGGAAATGCCGCGTTCATGCGCGCCGACGAGCTGTTGCACGCCGATGAGTCCGACGGTGGACAGCAGGCCGAATGCCAGACCCTGGACAATCATGGTCATGAAGACGTACCAGAAGCCGTGGCCTGGATTCAGCAGCACGAGCATCACACCGGACAGCAAGAGAAGCGCGTTGCCGATCAGCAGCAGGCTGCGGTAGCCGTAGCGGATGATCCAGCGCCCGGCCGGCACCGCGACGCACATCCAGCCGATGGCCGTGCCAAGCAGCGCCACACCGCTTAAGAACAGCGACATGCCGGCAACATTTTGCAAGAAGAGCGGAATGAAGCTGGAGGCGCCGAACAGTGCGACTGTGCCGATGAAAGTATTGATATTAATCCAGGAAATGGTCTTGTTTTTGAACATGCCCAGCGGCACAATCGGCGACACCTGCTTCTTCTCATAGAAGTAGAAGGCGACAAGAAGCGCTGCGCCAAGCAGGCCGTACAGCACCTGATTCTTTGCCACAATCGTAACAAGCAAGAGAGCCGTTACCCCGAGAGCAAAAAGAATTGCCCCGACATAATCCACGCTTGCCTGTTTCGGCTCATATTTCTCCTTGTACGGCAATAGTGTGATAAATGCGATCAGGCAGACAGGCAGATTCACGAAGAAAATCCAGCGCCAGGTCATGTACTCTACGAAAAAGGTGCCAAGGAGCGGCGCCAATACCGCGGATAAGCCCCACATGGCTGTGAACAGCGCTTGAATTTTACCGCGTTTTTCAATCGGGAACAAATCGCCTGCGATAATCGCCGGAAATGGCATCATAAAGCCCGCGCCAATGCCCTGCACGGCCCGGAAGATGACCAGCTGTACCATATTGGCGGAGATGCCGCACAGGAGCGAGCCAGCCAAAAAGAGCAGGATGCCGGAGGCGAATACCTTTTTCCGGCCGAACAAATCGGACAGGCGGCCGGCAATCGGCGACAAAATGGTGCTCATAATCATGTAGGAGGCAAACGACCAGGCGTACAGGTCGAAGCGTCCCAATTCCTTTGCGATAATGGGCATCGTTGTATTCATGATAGTTGAATCAATGGATGCCACGAGCATGGCCAGCACAATGCTGATCATGACAGATGTTCTGCTTTTCATGGAATTCCCCCTTTTATACCGTTCAAACGATTTATTATATCCTATTATGTTCAATAGGAAAAATAAAATGAATCGGGGGCTGTACCTTGCCGTTGCGTCAAGGTATATAGTAAAGGCAGGAGGTGAAAGCAGTGGAGTATACCGTGCAAAAGCTAGGCAAACTGGCGGGGGTGAGCGCACGCACGCTGCGCTATTATGATGAAATCGGGCTGCTGAAGCCGGCGCGGGTCAGCTCGAACGGCTACCGGATCTACGGGCAGGCGGAGGTGGACCGGCTGCAGCACATTCTCTTTTACCGGGAGCTCGGTCTGGGGCTTGAGACAATTCAGCGGCTGATGACGGCACCGGACTTTGACAGCACCGGCGCGCTGAAGGAGCACCGGGAGCAGCTGCTCGCCAAACGAAAGCAGTTGGATATGCTGCTGGCAAACGTGGAAAGGACAATTGCGGCGGCGGAGGGAGGAGAAGCGATGAGCGATCATGAAAAGTTTGCAGGCTTCAAGCAGAAGCTGATTGAGGACAATGAGAAGAAGCATGGCAAAGAGGCGCGCGCGAAGTATGGAGATGCGGAGGTCGACAGGGCCAACGCGAAGCTGCGGCATATGACGGAGAAGCAGTATGGGGACATCGAGCAGCTGGGGCGCGATGTCATCACCGCCTTCCAGGAGGCCTTTGCAGCGGGCGACCCGGCTGGGGAGCTGGCACAAAAGGCAGCCGACTTGCACCGGCAATGGGTCAGCTTCTACTGGGACAGCTATTCGAAGGAGGCGCATGCCGGACTCGCGCAGATGTATGTGGATGATGAGCGATTCACAGCGTACTATGACCAGCATCAGCCGGGGCTAGCCGTGTTTATCCGCGATGCGGTGCAGGCTTACACAGCGAAGTAAAAAAGAGGTACCTGACTTGTTCAGGTACCTTGCTTTTTACATGAAAAGCTTCAGGATTGTCATGATAATCCCGGCAATGAGGGCAGAAATCGGAAGGGTGATCACCCAAGTCGTCACAATGCGGATGGCAACGCCCCAATTGACGCCGCGGACCCGCTTGGAGGCACCCACACCCAATATGGAAGAAGAAGATACGTGTGTGGTGGAAACAGGCAGCCCGAGCATGGTGGCACCCTGCAATACAAGAAAGGTTGTTAAGTCGGCCGCGAAGCCATTGACCGGCTGCACCTTGAAAATCCGTTTCGCAACCGTTTCAATGATGCGCATCCCGCCAATCATGGTTCCGGCGCCAATGGTTGCCGCACACAGCACCTGCACCCAAAACGGCACATCCAATGTGGACTGGAAGCCTCCCGCAACCAATGCGAAGACGATGATCCCCATGGTTTTCTGTCCATCGTTGCCTCCGTGGGAAAATGCCGCCAGACCGGAGGCCACAACTTGGAATCCCCGGAAGCCGCGTGTTGCCTGACGGGGGTTGGCATTCTTGAAAAGAACGGCCAAGATCTTCATGATGATAAAGCCCCCGAAAAAAGCCAGGAATGGAGAGATGATTAAAGCCTTAATAATATCGGCAAATCCCGCCCAGTTAATCGTTCCGAAGCCTGATCCGGCAATGACAGCGCCGGCAACGGACCCGATCAAAGTATGTGACGAGGAGGAAGGAATGCCGTAGTACCAGGTCAGCAGATTCCAAAAGATAGATGAAATCAGGGCCGCAATAACAATCAGCAATCCGTTTTCAATGTGAAAGGGATCGGCAATTTTGCCGCCGATGGATTTGGCGACGGCCTGCGAAACCAAAGCACCTACAAAATTCAGGGCACCTGCATAGAACACCGCAAACCGCGGCGACAAGGCCTTGGTGGAAACTGACATGGCAATCGCATTGGCCGTATCATGAAAGCCATTGATGAACTCGAAGGCTAGAGCCAGAATGAGAATGATAATAATAGTTGTCATTCGAACCTCCTAACTGAGATAGTCCTGCTGGGGCTGGCGCGCTGTTATGCATTTTTCATAATAATGCTTTCCAGCGTATTGGCGACAGCCTGGCCGAAGTCTGCGATATTCTCCAGCTCCTCATAGATTTCCTTGTACTGAATAATGCGGATCGGGTCCTTCTCATGGGCAAACAGATTTTCAATCGATTCCCGCAGAATGCCGTCGCAGGTGGATTCCAAATCTTTAATTTTAATGACATGCTCCCGCATATTCAGCAGCTTCTTGCTCGCCAGCATGTCCACTGCGGTTTGAATTTCTGCCGCAGAGCTGCGGATCGCATCGGAAAACCGGCGCATATAGGTATCAGGCGTTGTAACAGAATACATCTCAAATAAAGCCGCAGTATGCTCCAGGCCATCCAGCACATCATCCAGGCTCATCGTAAGAGCCAGAATATCCTCGCGCTCGATGTAGGTGATGAAGGCATGATGCAAATCCTTAATGATTTCATGGACCATGGTATCACCCTTGGACTCATACTCCTTCATTTTCTCAGAAAACGTTTTCAGATCGCTTACATTTTTGGGTGTATGATCCGCAAAATAATCTGCCCCTTGCTTGAGGTTTGCGGCAATGCCTTCTAAATGGGCGGCGAACTTATCCTTTTTAGCCATGCGATTCCCTCCGTGTTTGATAAAGTATGGTAGATATCAATGTTAGCTTATCCCAGTGACACTTGCTCATACTTAAAAAGAAGGGAAATGAGCAAGAACCGGACCCCGAGGGAGGATCCGGTTCTTGCTTCACCAGCTCAGGCTTTCCGTCATCCGGCACTTCCGGCACATCTGCATATAGGGTGTGCGGATAAAATCGTGCCGGCAGCCGTGCTGCAGATCGGAAAGCTCTTGCTTGAGCTGCTCCAGTCTGCGCTGCAGCTCCTGCATGTCCCGCTGTATGTCCACGGCGGTCCGCATCAGTGCTGCTTCTCCACGTAAATGACACTGCCGTGTTCCTTGAACGCACGGGCTTTTTCCTGCAGGCCGTCCTCGATATAGGCAGAGCGGATGTCATGCGAAATGCGCATGCTGCAGAACTTTGGGCCGCACATGGAGCAGAAGTGCGCCGTCTTGGCGCCTTCAGCCGGGAGTGTTTCATCATGGTATTCCAGCGCCCGCTCCGGATCGAGCGACAGGTTGAACTGGTCGCGCCAGCGAAATTCAAACCGCGCCTTGGACAGGGCATCATCACGGAGCTGTGCGCCCGGATGCCCTTTTGCCAAATCGGCTGCATGGGCGGCGATTTTATAGGTGATGACGCCGGTCCGCACATCCTCCTTGTTCGGCAGGCCGAGGTGCTCCTTCGGCGTAACATAGCACAGCATGGCTGTGCCGAACCAGCCGATCATGGCCGCGCCGATGGCGGAGGTGATATGGTCGTAGCCCGGCGCAATATCTGTTGTGAGCGGTCCGAGTGTGTAGAACGGCGCCTCCTGGCAAATCTCCATCTGCTTCTCCACATTTTCCTTGATGAGGTGCATTGGTACATGCCCCGGTCCTTCAATCATGACCTGTACATCATGCTTCCAGGCGATCTTCGTCAATTCGCCCAGCGTCTCCAGTTCCGCAAACTGCGCTTCATCGTTGGCATCGGCGATGGAGCCCGGCCGCAGCCCATCTCCCAAGGAAACAGACACATCGTAGGTCTTCATAATCTCGCAGATTTCCTCAAAATGCGTGTACAGGAAGTTTTCCTGATGGTGGGCCAGACACCACTGCGCCATGATGGAGCCGCCGCGGGAGACGATGCCGGTGACGCGCTTTGCTGTCAGCGGAATATACCGAAGCAGCACGCCGGCGTGAATGGTGAAATAGTCCACGCCCTGCTCAGCCTGCTCAATCAGGGTGTCGCGGAATACCTCCCAGCTTAAATCCTCGGCAATGCCGTTCACCTTCTCCAGCGCTTGATACATCGGCACTGTGCCAACGGGAACCGGACAGTTGCGGATGATCCATTCGCGGGTGGTGTGGATGTTCTTGCCGGTGGACAAATCCATCAGGGTGTCCGCACCCCAGCGCGTGGCCCACGTCATTTTTTCCACTTCCTCCCCGATGGAGGAGGTGACCGCAGAATTGCCAATGTTGGCGTTAATCTTTACGTGAAAGCTTCGGCCTATGATCATTGGCTCCGCTTCCAGGTGGTTGATGTTGGCCGGCAAAATGGCACGGCCCCTGGCAATTTCACTCCGGACAAATTCAGGGGAGACGTGCTCGCGTATCGCCACAAATTCCATTTCCGGGGTAATGATGCCTTGGCGGGCATAATGCAGCTGCGTTACGTTGCGGCCTGTCTGAGCCCGCAGCGGCTTCCTCTGCAAGCCCGGAAACACCGTTTTCGCGCGCGGGTCATCGGTACGATAGCCATTATCCTCCGGGCGGATATCGCGCCCTGCATATTCTTCCGTATCGCCGCGTTTGAGAATCCAGTTGCGTCTGATCGGCTGCAGACCTTGGCTGATATCGACGGTGGCAGTATGATCCGTGTATGGACCGCTTGTGTCGTATACCCGCACAGGCTGATTGCCATGGCTGAGCTGAATTTCGCGCATCGGCACACGGATATCAGGGCGTGATCCCTCCACGTACACTTTTTTACTGCCGGAAAAGCTGGACATGATGGATACGTTCACATCATGCAAGGAATGGTTTGCTGTCATGGTACTCGCTCCTTTTTCTGTCAGGTGAAAGGACGCAGATCCAAGCGCAAGCAGGAAAAAGCCGGATCCAAAGGAGGACCCGGCTGAATGTTAGCACATAGAACACGGCAATATGCCATGTTATCCGCAATAACTTCCCCACGCTGGTACGAGCCAGATCAGGTCCAAAGGGTTAAGAAGCGTGCGCCTCTCTCTCAGCCCGGCAGTTCGGGCACCCCTAGTCAATTTCAGTTTTACAAGCTTTACTATAGATGTTATAGAAAATTTTGTAAAGTATTTTTATGGAAGTTTTCACCATGTATGACTGGCGGCAAAGGCCTCCAGCTTGCGGATAAACGCATCCGCAGCCTTTGAAGAGGGCTCCCGGCGGCGGACGATGGAGAGCGGCCGGGTGATTTTGGTGTTACGGATGCGGAGCGTCTGCACCTCGCCGGCAGCGAGCTCCTTCCGCACCGTCCAGCGCGACAGCACCGCAAGGCCGAGGCCTGCCATGACCGCCTCCTTAATGCCCTGGCTGCTGCTGAAGACAAATTGTCGCTTCATGTGCAGCTGCAAATCGGCAATGAACTTATCGCTGTACGCCCTTGTGCCTGAACCGCGCTCCCGGGTAATCCATACCTGATCCTGCAGCATGCTGCCCTCCAGCAGGCGGCGCTGCGACAGCGGGTGGTCCGGCGGTGCGATGACAATCATCTCGTCCTCCATGAACGGCACCACCTCGATATCCTCCTGCACCGTATTTCCCTCAATAAAGCCAAGGTCAATTTCGCTTGCGCGGAGCGCCTGCACGACCTCCTCCGTATTGGCAATCTTGACCCCAATGTCCACCTGCGGATACTGGTTCGTGTACGCCGCCAGCACCTTCGGCAAAATATATTCCCCAACTGTAAAGCTGGATCCGACCCGCAGCGTGCCGCTCACCGAATGCAGCATCTCCCGAATCTCCTGCTTCGCGTCCTCATAGTGCGCCAGAATCTGCTTCGCCCGCGCATACAGCAGCTTGCCGGCCTCCGTCACCCGCACCTGCTTGGGCGAGCGGATTAGAAGCTGTACCCCGAATTCCTCCTCAAGATTGCGGATATGCAGACTCACATTCGGCTGTGAAACATGCAGCAGCTCGGCGGCCCGGGAAAAGTTCTTCTGCTCCACCACCGTCACAAAAATTTGCAAGGGATCGACAATCATACGCTCACTCCGTTCTCTTCACATACACGACATTGTACCACAATTCCAGTAGAATGGAGAGAAGGGGGAGAGGAAGATGAAACGAATTGATGTGGCATCGGCGCTCATTCAAAATGAAAAGGGAGAGCTGCTGCTGGTGAAAAACAAAAAAGGCGACCGGGTGTACTGGGGCTTGCCCGGCGGCGCGGTGGAGGAAGGCGAAACACTGAAGCAGGCCGCCATCCGCGAGATAGAAGAGGAAACAGGATATACCGCGACTGTGACCGGACTGCAGTCTGTGCGCGAAATGTTCATCACAGAGCGCAATGATCACGCAGTCATCTTCACGTTTACCGCCCGCATTACAGGCGGACAGCTGCGGGTGGAGGACCCGGACGGAGATATCATAGACGTGCGCTGGGCTGACCACAGCACGGCACAGGCGCTCATGCCTGTTCTCTATACCACATTGCGGCTGACAGCACCTGGCCCGGCTTTTTATGCGTTTGAAGGGGTACGCGTATGATGAACGGAAACGGCTTACAGATTCGCAGACTCATAGAGGATGATAAGAGCCTGCTGGTCAAATGGCTGAACGACCCGCGGGTGCTGCAATATTACGAGGGGCGGGACAACCCGCACGATTTGCAAAAGGTGGAGGCGCACTTCTACCGCCCGGACGATTCAGGGGTCCGCTGCCTTGTTACATATGAGGAAATATCCATTGGCTATATCCAGTTTTACGAGCTGGGAGAAGAGGCGAAGCAGGAATATGGCTACAGTAGGAAACTCCGTATTTATGGCACAGATCAATTTCTCGGTGAGCCAGGGTATTGGGGCAGAGGCATCGGAACACAGCTTGTGCAGCTGATGACAGGCTATCTCATGCGGGAAAAGGGAGCGGATGCAGTGGTGATGGACCCACAGGCTTGGAATGAGCGGGCGTTGGCTTGCTATGAGAAGTGCGGGTTTCGGAGGGTGAGGCTGCTGCCGCGGCATGAATGGCATGAGGGGGAGCTGCGGGATTGCTGGCTGATGGAATACGCCGGTAAGTAAAGTACAGGCAGCGATGGCATGTTGGGCACACCAGCCATGCAGGTCAAACAAAAAAAGCCTTGTGGTATAAGGCTTTTTTTGTTTGACTCTAGGAAATCATCCTTTGCAAATCTTCTATATACTTTTTAAGAGAACGAATTTCCTGATGCAAGGCATTCAGCTTCTCCGTCTGCTCGTGCAGCTCGGCTTCCATCTCTTTTGTCGTATCCGGAACGAAGCGCGCCAATAGGCTCTTTTTTCGTTTGTTGAGGTAATTAGATACTTCATACAGGATATACATGCCAAGGACGGCTAACAGGAAGTACATCCCTTGCTGGCTGTAGAGAAACAAAATTGCATAGCCGGCATATCGATAGGATTTATACATCTTCCCTTTAATGTTGTTCCCAGTCAGTGTATAAGGGTCTTCCGCATTATTATTATCGCCCTTGATACGGAATTGCAGCTCCGGGCCGGAGTTGTCCACCTTCACCACACGGTGGATGACGGAAGCCGGTAATTGCAGGGTGCTCTGGGACTCGGAAGGAGGGGTCACAACAACAACATCTCCGACTTTTATATCCTCAGGCTTTACATTTTTAACGAGTGCCAAGTCTCCGACGTGCAATGCCGGCAGCATACTTGTACTCGGGATTGCGACGAAAGGAGGGGTAAAGAAGCGGTTTACAATAAAGAGTGCAAGAACGAGTGCGATGATGAGATATAGAGGCAGTCTTTTCATTGGGCAACACCTTCTGTATGTTAGATTTAGTTGAGCACTGGATGCAGGCTGCCTGGGACAGGCTAAACTCCATCCAGTGTTCACATTTGAAAAGACAAGCATCCGCATAGTGGGTACTTGTCTTCTCTTCGTGTATATGTACTTAACGTACAGTGAGATTATTGTCTAGCAATAGCCCCAGCTTTTGTAGTGATGGTAGCAGAGTACTTTGGTGCTTCAGCAAGAGCGTCGTTAACACTAGCATCTGCGTTTAAAGAAATTGCCTGTCCGTTATCGCTGCTAATGGAGTATGTGTTGCCGCCCTCAAGTACAAACGTAACAGAACCGTCTTCTAAGGAAATGATGTTATCTTGGTGAAGATTGTCATATTCTGTCCATGTTGCTGCTACATCATTAGCAGTGCCCGTCGCATCTACAGGAGCCGTAACTTGCTTAAATACTTTCAAGTTTTGGAAAAGGCTCTGGTAGTTCTGAGCTAGTTTGTCTGCGTTATCAAGATGCACAGTCACCACTACATCCTTCTTTGCTGCATTACCCGTTTGTTGAGCGTTGACAACAAACAAGTCCACACCGTTACCCTCAACAAGTTTAACCGCACCAGTTCTTGATGTAGTATAGCTAGAAGATGCTGTCCCGTAGTTTCCTACATTTGCGGCTACCGTACCAGTTTCTGCTGGTTCTATTGTAGCATTTGATGTTACCTTTGCTGTAAAAAGGTTTGCTGGTGAAGCTGTAATTGCCGCAAAGCTAACACCGGAAACTACGAATGCGCCCGCAATACCTGCGGCTAGAAATTTCTTTTTCATTTCTCATTACCCCCTAGTTAAGTTATTGACTATTACACTGAATATACTAATATTCGGTATATCGAATGTAAATAGTTTATGCGGAAAAATATTTCTTTTTTTTGAAAATTTGAACAAGCTTATTTTTATTTAAAAATATTATATATTTTTATTTTAGTAATACATAAGGATGGTTAAATTATTGTGAAATGTCTTATATTCATGCTGTTTATTACTGTTTCATGTATTTTAATAAGGATTTGGTGATTTCATTTTGTATTTTGGAATAATAATTAATCTATCGCGTTTCATTGTAGAGCAGAACGAGGTATTTTTTTACAAGTACATAAATATGACAAATGTGAAGCGGTTAAAATTGGTGTTTCTAGTTTTTGTTCATTATAAGAAAAATCTTAATATATAGAATTAAATTGGTATTTGCATTGCTGCGGTGTATATGACCGTCACTTTTGCCAAGCATTCCGATGCCAATCAAGCTAGTCTTAGATAAACCATTTTATAAAATTTTCATATATTTCCAGATCGACTTCTTTGCGCTCCCATGAAAGGGATGAGACCGTTTTAAGGAATGAAAGTTAACATGATGAAGGAATTTTTGCCCATTAGTGATAAAGTACTCCGTTATCAGCATGGAGCCGATTATACCCCCAAGTCAACGGCTGCAGTATCCGGAGATTCTGAAGGAAGACATCCGCCTGATGAAGGTCGCTATCGTGTAAAACCTCCGAGCCATCAAGTATGCACAGGGTCCGCACAAGCAGGGCATTCCAGTGGATGTCACCAATATGAACGACGATTTCTCGAGCTATAAACTGATGGCACCGATGCTGTCCATAATTCGCTGCGGTGTTGCTGAAAAGCTGGAGCAGTTTGTGTAGAATTTCTTGTTGCAATCTACGGGTCAGGCATTGTTGATAAGCATACTCTATGCTTCCCCGGCTCACTGGTAAGGGTGCTCGGCATTGGGGCGGAGGAAAATGACTTGGGACTGATTGGCACTTATGAAGTGCATGAGCTATGCGATCTTATTCATGCGGAGAGTGCTGGCAGTGTATGCTCAGGATTTCTATGCCGGGCGGCGCTGACAGCGAACTCGTTTGGCGAGGGTGAGGCATACTATGCGTCTTCCCGCAATAAGCTGGACTTTCAGCGTGAGCTTTTTGGCAGACTGATTGCGAAGCATGACATCCGCCGGTTGCTCAATACGGAGCTGCCCTATGACGTGACGGCGTAGCTGTGGACAGATGGGGTGCGTGAGCTGCGTAGGCTGCATCAGGTGTAGCATAGAAAAAGAGCTTGGAGTGCTCCCAAGCCCTTCTTCTATGTAGTTATCTGTAGTTTGCCGTAGCGGAATACTTTGGTTGTAAAGTAGTATCTTTTGAAGCGTATGCCCATGAAGTATGCTCAGTAGTATTACTAACAGTGATGGCATACTTTTTTCCGCCTGAAAGAGCAAACGCAAGTACACCGTTTTGTAGAGACAGTTGCTGGGATTTGCCTTGTACAGATTTCCAAGTGCCATTTTCTTCGGAGTAGACTTGTATATTCTCGTAGAAGGTAGAATAGTCTCCAGACATTTCAACACCGTTTTCCAAATAAAGAAATACTGATAACACCTTTTCAGGAGTACTGTTTGTTGCGTTTATAATAAACAAATCTCCCGCGTTTAGGGTACGACTGTCTTTCTCTACAAACGTATTCCATGCGGGCTTGCTCCCATACGGCCCTCCGCTGGCAGTATTTTCAGCAACAGTGGTCACAGTCGGATTACTTATTACTGATGCGGTCATAGAGTTTGAAGTGATTATAGATGCATAGCTCACACCCGAAACCGCAAAAGCACCGGCAATGCCGCATGCCAATAGCATTTTCCTCATTTCCATTCATCTCCTGCACGTACAATGTTCTGTATGCTTAATATAATAATATTCGGAAACTTAAAAGTAAACGATTTTTATACATCGTTTTCTATATAATGTATAATCCTGTTATTTTTGATATAGCAGCAAGGATGAGGTGCACATGGTGAAACCCATAGTGCCGCCAGCATAGACAAGCAGGCGGGGACACTGAGGGATGAGGCTGTGCATTATATATGGAATCAGCCATACGCAAAAAAGAAATGATTGTAATTTATGTATTTGAATTTCTATTGATATATTCCAGATCCAGCAGCCGTGCAGGCGCTCTAATCGTGCTTGTGATGACGGGAGACACAGAAGAGCAGCTGCCGTTGTCTTCTACATTGGAGTTTGCGATTGTGAAAGATTCCGTTCCAATTGACAGAGGAAAAGCCATCGCGGACTCCTGAAATCGTGATGTCATCAACAGCAATGCGGAAAGCGCCGCCCGCTAGGCTGATTCCGTCCGCCGCCCCTTTACCATGCGGGCAGCCAGTATATGGTTGAGCTTGAAGGTGCGCTCCTGGTTCCGCAGCAAGCAGCGCGCGCGTACAGTGTGGCCGTTGATTCCTTTTATTAAAATGGTCCGTTGGGTAATGTGCCCGTTTGCCGCCAAGTAAATGATTTCAACCGGTGTTTGCTGCTCCAGGCAGCACTTGAAGGTGCTGTTCATCTTCTCATCCCCTTTTGCATCTATTATAACAGAACAAACGTTCTTTTTCTATTCGGTGAGAACGTTTGTTTGTGGTATTTTTTCCAGAATATGCGTTTTCATTTGTTCCAGTGCATGTTTTCTTTTATGATAGAGGGGAAGTCATACATAGGAGAGGATCCGTCATGGTATATCAAGCAAGCAGGGAACGATATCAGCGTATGCAGTATGAGCGCTGCGGAAGGTCAGGAGTGCAGCTGCCCGCCATTTCTCTGGGGCTGTGGCATAATTTTGGAAGCGTAGATTCCTTCGAAAATATGAAAGCGCTTTTGTTCCGGTCCTTCGACCTCGGCATCACGCATTTTGATTTGGCCAACAATTACGGGCCTGTGCCAGGGTCTGCGGAAGAGAACTTCGGGAGAATTCTGCGGCAGGAAATGGGCAGCTACCGGGATGAAATGCTGATTTCGACAAAGGCCGGCTATACGATGTGGGAAGGGCCTTACGGAGATTGGGGCTCCAAGAAATACTTGGTGAGCAGTCTGGATCAAAGCCTGAAGCGCATGGGCCTGGAGTATGTCGATATTTTCTACCATCACCGTCCGGATCCGCATACACCGCTTGAAGAGACGATGGCCGCGCTCGACCTGATTGTGCGGCAGGGAAAGGCGCTGTACGTGGGGATTTCCAACTACAACGCCGAGCAGACAGCGCAGGCTGTCGAGATTTTGAACAAGCTGGGCACTCCATTGCTCATCCATCAATTCCGCTACAGCATGTTTGACCGCTGGGTGGAGGGAGGCCTGCAGGATGTGCTGCAGGAGGCCGGCGCAGGCTCCATCGCGTTTTCACCGCTGGCACAGGGCTTATTGACGGAGCGCTATTTGAAGGGCATTCCGACTGATTCCCGGGCGGGCAAGCCGAACACGTTCCTGCGGAGCGAGAATGTGACAGAGGATGTGCTGCAGAAGGTACAGGCGCTGCATGCCTTGGCGCAGGAGCGCGGACAGAATCTGGCGCAGATGGCGCTGTCCTGGGTGCTGCGTGAGGGAAGAGTGACTTCCGCACTGATTGGGGCGAGCCGCGTAGAGCAGATTGAGGAAAATGTGACAGCGTTGGAAAAGCGGACATTTACCGAAGACGAACTGCGTATCATTGACAGCATTCTATGTTGACAGAAGGGGGGCCTGCAAAAGGTCCCCCTTCTTCACTGCATCGATGTCCGGGTGAGTTGTTTCTGCTCGTACATACAGCAATCGGCAGCATGCACAAGCGCATCCAAATCCTGCTGCCGCGCACTGGCATCAGGTAAAACTCCGATGGAGGCGGAAAGCGGAAAGTCAAGCTGTGCCGACAGGCCCTGCAGATTTTGCTGAATGAGCTCCCGCAACTGGGTGGGACAAGCTTCTCCTTTGGCAATAATCAGGAATTCATCGCCGCCCCACCGGACAATCATATCGGTTTTGCGGAGTGTCTGCTTCAGAATATGGGCAACTTTGGCAATGACTAAATCCCCAGTGCGGTGTCCATGCGTATCATTGATGAGCTTGAAGCGGTCAATGTCCAGCAGCAGCAGGCTGAAGGGTTCTTGTCGGCCCCGGCATGTTTGCAGGCGTTCAAACCAGTTGTACAAATAGCGGCGGTTATACACTCCTGTCAAGGCATCCCGTTCTGACAAATATTGCACCTTATCAAACTGCAGGCCAATCCACCAGGCTAAGACAAACTCGGCCAAGTTTCCGAAAATATGAATAAGTTCGTTTGTCCCGGAGGTCCAAATCGCGCCATATTCCAAGTACGTATGAAGGGTCCAGCCGATGTAACCGCAAATGCAAATCAGAAGTGCCAGGGCTCTGCCACGGTATTTCATTTGTTTCTCCTTTTATATATGTTATTAAATGTATAAAAGAATTGTAATTGTTTGAAGTTAAGATTCCCACGCCTTTTTTCTGGAAAAAATAAAAGACCGGGGAGATTCCCGGTCTGCGCATCAATAGCCGTCTGTTTCGTGGCCCATGTTCTTCGCATCTTGTACAGCCTGATCCGCTGCAGCTGTGCTTGTGTGACTTTGTGCCTGCGGGGCCTGGTTCAGGCCTTCGCGTACGCGGCGGCCGTAGTCAGGGTCGGCGCTTGTGAAGTATTCAATCATCTTATCCTGGATGGCCGGACGGCAGACGCTCAGCGCGCCGACAAGGTTGGAAATCAGCTCATCGCGTTCGACATCGTCAAAGGCGCGGTACGTTTGGCCGGCCTGCCCGAAGTCGTTGGTGCGGTCAATTTTCTGGCGGACAAGGTTTGCATCGTAGTGCGGCTCATGCTCTTTGCCGTTTGGCTCCGCTTCCTTCAGGCCGCCGATGATGGACGGCTCGTAGTTGACGTGCGGGTTTTGGCCCGGCGCCATGTCGACGCTGTATTCCATTTGGCCGTCACGCTGGTTTGTCGCCACATGCTTCTTCGGCGCGTTGATCGGCAGCTGCAGATAGTTGGTGCCGACACGGTAGCGCTGTGTATCGGAGTAGGAGAACGTCCGGCCCTGCAGCAGCTTGTCGTCAGAGAAGTCCAGGCCGTCCACAAGCACGCCTGTACCGAAAGCCACCTGCTCTGTTTCCGCAAAGTAATTGTTCGGATTTTGGTTCAGCACAAGCCGGCCGACTGGAAGAAATGGGAACTTTTCAGGGTCCCACAGCTTTGTCGGGTCAAGCGGGTCGAAGTCGAGCTCCGGATGCTCGTCGTCGCTCATGATTTGCACGAACATTTCCCACTCCGGATGCTCGCCGCGTTCAATCGCTTCGTACAAATCCTGTGTCGCATGGTTGTGGTTCGTCGCCTGAATCGCGTCGGCTTCCTTTTGCAGCAGGTTTTTAATGCCCTGCTTTGGCTCGAAATGATACTTCACGAGCACGGCCTGGCCGTCCTTGTTCACCCACTTGTACGTGTTCACGCCGGAGCCCTGCATCTGGCGGTAGTTCGCCGGAATGCCCCATGGGGAGAAGATGAAGGTTACCATGTGCGTGGCTTCCGGTGTTTGGGACAGGAAGTCGAACATCCGCTCAGGGTCGGACAGGTTGGACACCGGATCCGGCTTGAAGGAATGCACCATATCCGGGAACTTCAGCGGATCGCGGATAAAGAAGATTTTAATGTTGTTTCCCACCAGGTCCCAGTTGCCGTCCTCTGTGTAAAACTTAATTGCGAAGCCGCGCGGGTCACGCAGTGTTTCCGGCGAATGCCCGCCGCCGACTACTGTGGAGAAGCGCACGAATACAGGCGTCTGCTTGCCTGCTTCCTGGAACAGCTTCGCCCGCGTGTACTTGGAAACCGGCTCATCGCCGACTTTGCCGTATGCCTCGAAGTAGCCGTGCGCTCCGGCGCCGCGTGCGTGTACAACCCGCTCAGGCACGCGTTCCCGGTCAAAGTGCGTAATTTTCTCTAAGAAGTGGTAGTTCTCCAGCGTTGTCGGACCGCGGTTTCCCACTGTTCTTACGTTCTGGTTGTCTGTAATGGGGTGGCCTTGCCGGTCTGTTAAGGTATCAGCACCCTCATTCGTTCCGAAGCGCTGATCCTCCGGGCCGCCGGCGCCGTTGACATTTGTTCCGTTCTCGTTATTGTTTTGATCCGTCATGGTCGTACACCTCCGTGAAGCATTGTCGAATCTATCGTGTCCTGTGCAGGGTGTTGTTATGCGGGAATTTCCAATAATTTTCCTGTATTTGGATTTCATGTTCTTTAAAAAATGGAAAAACGTGCAGAGGCCATCTGCACGTTTTTTCTTATTCCGTATCCGATTGCTTCTCCTTGCCCCGATTCAAAATGGAGAAGGTGAGGGGCTTGTCGGAACCCGTCATCAGCTTATATACATAGGCTGAGGTGAGTTTATAGCCGTCCTCGATTTTGGCGGCGAGATAGTTGGTGCGTTCAAACAGAATGGAGCGGATGTGCTGCAGCTGGCGGGACATTTTCTCCGTCAGCGCTTCCTGCTGATCCAGGCGCTGCAGCACCGTCTCTTGAAATTGGGCTGTTTTCTCGTGCATCGTCAGCTGCTCGCTCAGCTGGGCGGACAGCTTCTCATTCGCGGTTTCATGCTTGGCGAGCTGTTCCGTGATATCAGACTTCAAGGCATGGATGTCTTCTGCCATGGTTTTTGTCGCGGCACGCTCCTGCTCCAGCTGCTCTGCCATGCTTTCGCTGTTCTGGCGCAGGGCGCCAATTTCCTCCAAAAGGGCATTTGTGGCGGCGCGCTCCTGCTCGAGAGCATGCTGCAGCGTTGCATTTTTCTCCTGCAGGTGCTGCAGCTGCTGTGTGATGGCGGCGGTGGACAGCTGCTGTCCTTCCCGGATGCCATGCATTTCGTGCTGCAGGGAGGCGTGGTTTGTAGTTTGTGTTTCCTGCAGGGCGGATAATGCCGCAAGGACAAGCTGTGCGGCGGCCTCTTGGTCGCTTTTCAGCTTGGTGAGCGAATTGATCCGCGCCAGCTTTTGATTGGAAGTGGCGGCGTGTTCGTTCTTATATAAAGTTGGATGGTGCTCATGGTTCATAAATAGGCTCATCTGAACTCTCCCTTCTTCGTGCTGTAACTTATCCTATGCGCTTAACAAGGAGGCGTTTCCAATCCCAATGTATGCAGGAGGAGCGGGGAATCATTCCGGCCATTTCGGCAAATGCTGAGACGGGCAAGAAAAAACTGGAGATTCGTTGACACATATGAATGACCGCGCATATAATGAGAGCAAATACATGAATATCTGAGTGAATGTTCATATGTTCATAGATTGTGGGGGAGAAGGATGACAGAGGCAAAGCTGGAGGTATGCGGTGAGACTTGCAATGCGCCGGTGATTCATCAGGATGTGGTCGAGCAAGTACAGCGCACCATTCCCGGGGATGAATCATTGACAGATGTGGCAGAGCTGTTCAAGGTGCTGGGCGACCGGACCCGGACACGCATTCTGCATGCCTTGTTTGAAGCAGAGCTGTGTGTATGCGACTTGGCTTACGTGCTGGGCATGACCCAGTCCTCCATTTCCCATCAGCTGCGGGTGCTGAAGCAGGCAAAGCTTGTGCGGAACCGGAAGGAAGGCAAGGTTGTCTATTATTCATTGGCGGACCACCATGTGAAGCACATTTTTGAACAGGCGTTCCAGCATGTGAATGAGGACCGCAGCTAGAGGGGGAGAAATCGGATGGGAGAGCCGGCTATCAAGCGTGAATTTATATTGGATGGATTGGATTGCGCGAGCTGCGCAGCCAAAATTGAAAACGGTGTGCGCGGGCTTGAGGATGTGTCCGCCTGTTCACTGAACTTTGTGACAAAGACCTTGACGGTGGAAACTGTTTCGGGCAAGGATGAGCAGGTAGCCGAAGAGGCAAAGCGGCTGGTGAAGCGGCTGGAGCCGCATGTGGAAGTGAAAGAGAAGCGGGCAGCGGCAGCCAAGCAAGTATTGCTTTTGCAAGGACTGGACTGTGCCAACTGTGCCGCAAAAATTGAACGGCAGACAGGAGAGCTTGCCGGCATGGCAAGCAGCACGCTGGATTTCGTCTCCAAGCGTCTTATTCTGGAGGCGGAAGACCGGAGGCAGCTGCCGGAATTGGTGAAGCAGGCCACAGCGATTGTGAAAAAACTGGAGCCGCACGTGGAGGTTGTTCCGGAAGAGGCGCGAAAGCCGGAGGAGCATGACCACGGGGCAGGCGAACTGCGCCGCAGCCTGGCACGCTTGTCCGCTGGTGCTGTTCTGACTGGAATGGCCGCGTTTGCACCCTTAGCGTTTCCTTATGATTTGGCGTTATTCGTGCTGGCTTACGTGATCGTCGGCGGCGACATTGTGCTGCGGGCATTCCGGAATATCCTGCGCGGCCAAGTGTTTGATGAGAATTTCCTGATGGCGATTGCCACGCTGGGTGCGTTTGCGATTGGCGAATATCCGGAAGCGGTGGCCGTTATGCTGTTCTATCAGATTGGCGAGCTGTTCCAAAGTCTGGCGGTCAACCGTTCCCGGAGATCCATCACCGCTTTAATGGATATTCGTCCGGAGTACGCGAACGTCCGCGTTGGCGCTGAAATCAGGCAGCTGCCGCCGGAGGATGTGTGCATCGGCGATATTATCATCGTGAAGCCGGGCGAGAAGGTGCCATTGGACGGCAGGGTGCTCGAAGGGACAGCGATGCTTGACACATCGGCGCTGACAGGCGAATCTGTGCCGCGTGAGGCGGGAGCAGGCAGCGAAGTGCTGGGCGGTTTTATCAATAAAAATGGGGTGCTGACCGTTCAGGTTACAAAGGAGTTCGGCGAGTCTGCCGTTTCCAAAATCCTGGACCTTGTGCAAAATGCAAGCAGCCGCAAAGCGCCGACAGAACACTTCATTACGAAGTTTGCGCGCTACTACACGCCATTTGTGGTCATTACCGCTGCGGTGCTGGCATTTCTGCCGCCGTTGTTCATCAGCGGTGCAGCTCTTTCCGATTGGGTCTACCGCGCGCTTGTGTTTCTGGTCATTTCTTGTCCGTGTGCCCTGGTTGTCTCCATTCCGCTTGGCTTCTTCGGCGGCATCGGCGGCGCCTCTAAGCGCGGCATTCTGGTCAAGGGCAGCAACTACCTGGAAGCCCTGAACGACGTGAAATATGTAGTGTTTGATAAAACAGGCACGCTGACAAAGGGTGTATTTGAAGTAACCAGCATCCGTCCGGCAGGCGGACTGACAGAGGAGCAACTGCTGGAGTATGCGGCTTTGGCTGAAGCTCATTCCAACCATCCCATTGCGGTCTCCATCCGCAAGGCATATGGAAAAGAAATGCCTGAGGTGCAATCCTACGAAGAGATTGCGGGACATGGCACGAAGGTGCAGGCCGGCGGCGCGGACATTCTGGCCGGCAATGCGAAGCTGATGGTGCGGGAGGGCATTCTCTTTACGGCGCCGGATGAGGCAGGGACAGTGGTCCATGTGGCAGTCAACGGCAAGTATGCCGGCTTCCTCGTCATTTCTGATGAAGTGAAGGAGGATGCCTCAGAGGCGATTGCTGCTTTGAAGGAGCTGGGTGTGAAGCGTACGGTCATGCTGACAGGCGACGCGGCGGCTGTCGGGGAAGCGGTCGGCAAAGAGCTGGGCCTTGATGAGGTGCATGCGGAGCTGCTGCCGCATCAGAAGGTGGAGCAGGTGGAAGCGCTGGATGCGAAGAAGCAGAAGCGGGAAAAAATCGTGTTCGTCGGCGACGGCATCAATGACACGCCGGTGCTGGCCCGCGCGGATATCGGCATTGCGATGGGCGGGCTTGGCTCGGATGCGGCGATTGAAGCGGCTGACATTGTCATCATGACAGATGAGCCGTCCAAGATCGCGACTGCCATTGGAGTGGCGAAGCGGACGCGGCGCATTGTGTATCAGAACATCATCTTTGCCCTCGGTGTAAAAGCAGTGTTCCTGCTGCTTGGCGCCTTCGGCATCGCGACGATGTGGGAAGCAGTATTCTCCGATGTCGGCGTCACGCTGCTGGCCGTGCTGAACGCCATGCGGGTGATGAAGGTCGAGAATTTGTAAACAACAGGAGCTGGCTGATTAGGGATTGCCTTAGCGAGTCAGCTCTTTTTTTGTTGAATTGCGGGAAAGCGGCTGTGATTTGTAGGAAAGCTGTTTTGAATTGTAGGAAAGCCGCTGTGATTTGCGGGAAAGTGCGCGCGAGTGTCGGGAAAGGGGAGAAGGAGATGAAAAACGAGAGCAATCGCAGGAAATATAGGCTGTTATCCGCCATTTACGATCAGCTTATGGGGAACAGATGGTTTGTACAGGCAAGAAAGAGAGCCTTTTCGCTGCTGCCGTTTGCAAAGGGGCAGGAGGTGCTGCTGGTCGGCGTTGGCACAGGGCAGGACTTGCCGCTGCTGCCGGACGGCTTGCAGGTGACGGGAATTGATTTGTCGGAGGATATGCTGGAGCGGGCACGGGAGAAGGCGGGCCGCCATACCGTGCTGCGCCGGATGAATGCGGAGCAGTTGGATTTTGCGGACCGCTCTTTCGCCTTTGTTATTCTGAATCTTGTGCTGAGCGTGGTGGAGCAGCCGCAGCAGGCCTTGCGGGAAGCGGTGCGGGTGCTGAAGCCGGGGGGCACGATTTTGGTGTTTGATAAATTTTTGCATGATGGGGAAAAGCCGGCAGCCGGGCGCAGATTGCTGAATGTGTTGACTGCGGCGGCAGGGACGGACATAAACCGGCGGTTCCGGGATATCAGCAATGGGGTGGAGGTGCATGTCACGCATGAGGAGGCTTCCATCATGGGCGGCGCCTACAAAATTTTGCTGCTGCGCCGCGAATAAGGTGCACCCAACTGAGGTGCACCTGCATTTTCAAAAAAGTATATTGACAAGTCGGAAAATTTAAAATATATTAAGGATAACTTCAATGCTTCTCTCCTCAAATGTGTACTCGCAAGACAGAACCAGCAGACCTGCTCCATTCCTATTCCATCACACACTAATGAAAACGCTTTCTGTAAGATATCTTATATATTCATTTCCTCTGCGGTTTTCCGTCAGTCAACTGGCTGAAATGGTATATACCAATCTGCAGGAGCCAGGCATATGCCTTATGTAAGATTGGAAAATCTAGTATACTGGAAGTAAGCGATACCATTTTAGGGCAGGGGAAGCAAATGAGTAAATTAAGAGATGAAGAGGATCAGCCCTTTTACAGGAAGCTGAAGGAAAAGATTTTGGAGGACATTGAGAGCGGCAGGCTGAAGCATGGCGACAAGCTGCCTTCTGAGCGGGAGCTGGCAAGCCAATATGGCATCAGCCGCATGACGGCGAGGCACACTCTTTCCATTCTGGAACGGGAGGGAGTGGTGGAACGGCGCGTCGGGGCAGGAACCTTCATCTCCAATCATAAGATTGAGATGGACTTTATTACCTTTAACAGCTTTACGAACACGATGCTGGGCAAAGGACTCGTTCCAAGCACGCAGATTTTATCCATTCGCCGCACGCCGGCACGGAAACGGCTGGCAGACCGCCTGAATATTGCGGAGGGGGAAGAGCTGTTTTCCATTAAACGCTTGCGGATTGTGAATGACCGGCCCATCGCGATTGAAGAGTCCTTCATTCCGGGACATTACTGCCGCGGCATTGAGGCACATATTACGGAGCAAAGCTCGCTGTACCGCATCCTGGAGGAGCAATACGGCATTGTGCTTGTAAAAGCAAGGGAGCATATGCAGGTGACGGTGTCTGATGAGGATGACAGCAAGCTGCTGCGCGTCCGTTCGGGGAGCCCCTGTATCTTTCGGGAGGCCGTTGCCTACGATGAGGAGGCTACAGCGATTGAGTTCTCCACCTCGCTCACGAGAGGGGATATTGTCAAATTTTATTCTGAACTCAGCCTGAAATGATGTCCATTTCAGCTGTGGTGAAATTGGTATATACCATTATGATTTGGGGGATATGAAATGAAGGTAATTGGTGTCGGTGACAACGTAGTAGACAAGTATATGCACAAAGGCATGATGTATCCGGGCGGCAACGCGCTGAACTTCAGCGTGTACGCCAAGCAGCTGGGGGTGGAGGCGGCTTACCTGGGAACCTTCGGCAATGACCGCGCGGCTTCTCATATTATGGAAACCCTGGAGGAGATCGGGGTGGATCTGTCCCATTGCCGCCAGCACGAGGGGCCGAATGCCTATGCCGGCGTTGATCTGGTGGAGGGCGACCGGGTATTTATCGGGGGCAACAGCGGCGTGCAGAAGGAGCATCCCCTTGTGCTGACAGAGGAGGATCTCGGCTATATCCGGACCTTTGCGATGGCGCACACAAGCGTGTACAGTCGCATTGAGAGCGAGCTGCCGAAGCTGAAGGAAACCGGCATTCTCTTATCCTATGATTTTTCTGCCGACTATCACGAGGACATGCTGAAGCAGGTTTGTCCGTATGTGGATGTCAGCCTCCTGTCCTGCGGGCACTTGTCTGAGGAGGAGACGAAGACGCTGCTGCTGCAGGTCTGCTCCTTCGGCAGCCGGCTGGCCATCGGCACAATGGGCTCCAAGGGCGCCATGGTGTATGACGGGCAGGAGTTCTATCAGCAGGCTCCGCATTTTGTGAAGCCTGTCGACACATTGGGAGCAGGCGACTCCTTCTTCACCGCATTTATCCTGCAGTACCTGCAGGGGAAAGAGCTGCCGGACAGCCTGGAGGCAGGCGCGAAATTCGCCGCAGAGACTTGCTTGGTTGACGGCGCTTTTGGCTACGGAATTTCCTTTTAACATACAAAGGGGATATTCAAATCAGGGAGGGACAAGGATGAGAGGGAAGCTGAGAATGTTATGTGCGGCCATGCTGCTGGTAATGCTGGCGGTGGCCGGGTGCTCGAGCAATTCTTCCAAAACATCGGGAGGGGAGTCGGGCAAGGTTGTCTTAAAGTTTCTGCATAAGTGGCCTCAACCAGAATATGCTCCTTATTTTGAAGAAGTCGTCAAAGAATTCGAAGCCCAAAATCCAAACATTGAAGTCAAGATGGAAGCCATTGCGGATGAACCGATCAAGGATAAGCTTCGCGTCATCCTTGGCGGCAAGGATGTGCCGGATGTCATGTTCTCCTGGTCAGGGGAGTTTGCCCGCAAGTTTGTGCGCGCGGGTGCGGCACTTGATCTGACAACGTATTTGAATGAAGACAAGGCATGGAAGGACAGCTTCATTCCAGCGTCCCTGCAGCCATTTGCGTCTGACGGCAAGAACTACGGCATTCCACTCCGCTTTAACGGCAAATTCTTCGTCTACAACAAAAAGGTATTCGAAAAGTATAACCTGCAGGCGCCAAAAACGTGGGATGAGTTCCAGCAAACGCTTGACACGCTGAAAAAGGGCGGCGAAACACCGATTGTACTGGGAAATGAAAAGCCATGGGCCGCGATTCACTATCTGACAGGCCTGAACCAGAAGATGGTGGCGCAGGATGTGCGCATGAAGGATTACAATCCGAAATCCGGCCAATTTACAGATCAAGGCTATGTAACGGCTATGGAAAAGCTGGCGGAGCTGAACACGAAGGGCTATTTCATGAAAAATGTAAACTCCAGCTCCCATGATATGGCGAAGCAATTATTCTTATCCGGCAAGGGTGCTATATTCTATGTGGAATTGGAAGAGTTCCAAAGCATTGAAGACGGCTTGAAAGGAAACTGGGGCTTCTTCCCGATGCCAAGCATTGCGGAAGGCAAAGGCAACCAAAGCTTCATCACCGGCGCGCCGGACGGCTTCATTGTTTCCTCCAAGACAAAGCATCCAAAGGAAGCGATCGCGTTCCTGAAATTTCTGACAAGCAAGGAAAATGCGACAAAGCTCGTGAAGAAAATCGGCTGGCCAAGTCCGATTGACGGCGCGACAAATGCAGACACAGCCTTGAAGCAGGTGGCAGAAGGCGTGGATGCGCTGAAGAAGGCGGAAGGCATGGCGGAATGGCTGGATACAGACGTGCACGCGAAGGTGGCGGATGTCTACCTGTCCAATATTCAGCTGCTGCTGGACGGCACGAAGAAGCCGGAAGAGATTATTAAGGAAGTACAGAAGGTGGCCAAGGAAGTACAAAGTGAAGTAGAGTAAGCAGAATCGGGCAGGCGGCGCTGCCGCCCGCCCCCTTCTAGGAGGGAGTACAATGAAGCAAACCTTTAGAAGCAGACAAACGGCGATTCTCTATATCCTGCCGGCGCTCCTCCTCATTCTCTCTTTCGTATTTCTGCCTATTATCCTCAATGTCTATAACAGCCTGTTCAGGTGGAATTCATTTACTGCAGAGAAAGTCTTTGTCGGCTTAAAGTACTATAAGAAGCTATTTGCGGATGATATTTTCTACACATCGCTGAAAAACAATTCCTTGTACGCGGTGATCTCGCTTGTCTTCCAGGTGGGCGGCGGCCTGGTGGTGGCAGCCATTTTGGAGGATAAGGTGATCCGCAGATTCCAGCCGTTTTTCCGGACGGTGTTCTTTATCCCCTCTGTTATTTCCATTGCGGTCGTAGGGCTCCTGTGGCAGCTGCTCTATAACCCGGAGGTGGGGCTGGTGAACGGCGCGCTGAAAGCGATCGGGCAGGCAGATTGGGCCCGCTCCTGGCTCGGCGACAGTAAAACAGCCATCTATGCTGTCATTGCTGTGTCGCAGTGGCAATATACCGGCTATATGGCGATGCTGTTTCTCGTTGCGATGCAGAAAATTCCGTTTGAGTATTATGAAGCAGCCATGATTGACGGGGCTTCCAAGCTGCGGACCTTCTTTTCCATCACGCTGCCGCATATTAAAGAAATGGTTTTGGTGGGAACGGTCATTACAGTGATTGGCGCCTTCAAGGTATTTGATGAAGTGTATGTCATGACAGCCGGGGGGCCGGGCCGCTCGACAGAGGTGCTGGGAACCATGCTGTACCGTGCTGCCTTTCGAAACGATGAAATGGGATATGCTTCGACAATCGGTACGGTCATCTTTGTGATTACACTTACGCTTTCACTTATTCAGATGCGGATTGGAAAATCAGGAGAGGAGGCCTAGAAATGGTTACAGCCAGGGATCGAATCTTTCAAATAGTTGTCCTCCTTGTCTTTAGCATCTATGCGTTGGTTATCATTTATCCTCTGATTTGGCTCGTATTGAGCGGCTTAAAATCCAACAAGGAATTTTTCCTGCATACATGGTCGCTGCCGAAGGAATGGCTTTGGAGCAATTACACAGCTGCCTGGGATGCCGGGATTGGGCGCTTCTTCTTCAACAGCATTTTTATCACGGTCACCTCCGTGCTGGCGGTGCTGCTGCTTGGGTCCATGGCGGCCTATGGGCTCAGCCGCTTTCAATTCCGGGGGCAGGGGCTGCTCCTCCTCATCGTGCTGAGCGGGCTCATGCTCGCGCCGCAGGTCAGTCTCATTCCGCTCTACAAGCTGTTTCAGGCAACCGGCCTGTACAATACATACGGGGCGCTTATTCTTCCTTACGTCGCCTTTCAGCTGCCGTTCTCCATTTTTCTCATGCGGTCCTACTTTCTCTCGATTCCGCGCGAACTGGAGGAGTCGGCCATTATCGATGGGTGTAATAGCTGGCAGGTATACCGGCATATTATCTTACCAATGGGAAAGCCGATTATTGCCTCCTGCGCCTTGCTCAGCGGCATGAACGTCTGGAACGAGTTCATGTTTGCCCTCGTATTCGTGGAGGATTCCAGTCTCCGGACGATTCCGGTCGGCCTGATGAATCTGCGCAGCCAGCTCAATACGAACTTCGGCGTACAGCTGGCCGGCCTGGCCATCTCGGCGCTGCCGATGGTCATTGCGTACATCGCGTTCCAAAAGCAATTTGTCCGCGGCATTTCCAGCGGAAGTGTCAAAGGATAGCGAGCAGGAAATTTAAATTTCCTGTCTCCATGCTCTTCGAAATGGTATATACCAAACGTGGATTCGCCGCAACAGCGGCTCCAATAGATGCTTCATTCACACAAGGAGGGAAAAACAATGTTGGCAGATGTGCAGAAGGCTTTAGATGCGTTTGGGGAAAGGGAGATTAACCGCGTGTTCTTCGTGGGCTGCGGCGGTTCTTCCTCCATCATGTATGCGAGCAAGTATGTTATGGACCGGGAGAGCACAAGCCTTGCTTCTGACCTGTACAGCTCGAACGAGTTCATTCACCGGAATCCGCGCCAGCTTGGGCCAGAGTCGCTGGTCATCCTGTGCTCCCACTACGGGAAAACACCGGAAACAGTGGAGGCAGCCAGCTTTGCGAGAGAAAAAGGGGCACTGACGGTTTCCTTGACCTTCGATCCGGATGCGCCGCTGGCAAAAGCATCCGAGTATGTCATCATTTATGAAGACGGAAAGCAGGGCGGCACCTTTGCCAATGAAGCACCGGCCATTATGCTGGAGCTTGTGCTGGGTCTGTTGTCCAGCAAGGAAGGGAACACGAAGCTGGATGAGCTGCTTCCGTCCCTGGAAAACCTGCGGGGCATCATTGACGGGGAAAAAGCGAAGTCACTGGCGGCTGCCAAAGCGTTCGCCGAGGCGTATCAGGATGACAAGGTCATCTACACCATGGGAAGCGGCGCCAACTACGGCATTGCCTACTGGTTTTCCATCTGCCTCCTGATGGAGATGCAGTGGATCCACTCCCACGCACTGCACGCAGGCGAGTATTTCCACGGCCCGTTCGAGATTTTGGATGAGCAGGTTCCGGTCATTCAGCTTGTCGGCTTGGATGAAACGCGCCCGCTGGAGGAGCGCTCGCTGGAGTTCACACAGCGCTATGGCAAGCGCATCATCGTGATTGATGCGAAGGAATTTGATTTGGAAGGTGTGGCGCCAAGCCTTCGCGGCTACCTCGCGCCTTTGGTGATGCAGGCTGTATTGCGTCAGTATGCGGAGGAGCTGGCAACTGCCCGCAATCATCCGCTGACGACAAGAAGATATATGTGGAAGGTGGCGTATTAAGATGGCGACAGTGGAAAACAGAGGAGGTACCGGAATGTTGAAGTTTGATCGGGAGCTGTTTGTGCAGGCGTTGAACGAGGGCGCATTAGGAAAGCGCGGGGAGCTGGAGCGCGTGGTGGATGAAATCTCCGGAAAGGGCTTCTCCAACATTTTCTTGATTGGCTCCGGCGGCACTGTTGCGATGATGTACCCGTTTGAGTACATCTTCAAGTCCTACTCCGCGCTGCCGGTGCGCGCGGAAATCGCGGCGGAGCTTTTGGTGACGGACAACCGCCAACTGACAAGCAAGTCTGTCTGCATCTTTGCTTCCGTAACAGGCACAACAAAGGAAACAGTGGCAGCCGCACAGTTCTGCCGCGAGAAGGGGGCAACGACCATCGGTTTGGTCGGCATCCCGGGCACGCCGCTGGCGGAAGCTGTGGACTATGCCATCACGTTCGGCCGGGAGAAGCATGCCTTTGATGTCTTCTACCTGCAGCTGCAAATCCTGACAACCCGCTTCCTGCAGCAAAACGGTGAGTTCCCGCAATACGAGCAGTTTGCAGCGGAGCTGGCAGCCTTGCCGCAGGGCATGGTGGCTGCGATGGAGGAGTTCGATGCGCGCGCCGAAGCCTTTGCAATCAAGCATAGAGAGACAGACTATCACATGCTGGTCGGCGCCGGCAATCTGTGGGGCAACACTTATTCCTACGCGATGTGCATCCTGGAGGAAATGCAGTGGATCAAGTCCAAGTCCATCCACGCGGCTGAGTTCTTCCACGGCACGCTGGAGCTCGTGGAGAAGGATACCAGCGTCATCCTCTTTAAGGGAGAGGATGCAACACGGCCGCTTGTCGAGCGGGTGGAGCGCTTTGCGGAGAACATTACGAAAGAGCTGTTCATCATTGATACGAAGGACTATGCGCTGCCAGGCATCAGCGAGGAATTCCGGAAGCTCGTGGATCTGAACGTGAACTGGGCGCTCACCAGCCGCATCAGTGCATACCTGGAGCGCGAGCGGAACCACCCGCTGGAGATTCGCCGGTATTATCGGAAAATGGAATATTAAGAGTGAGGCGTACGGCAGGCTTGCCGTACGCTTTTTTTGTAAGGGAAAAGGGCCGCCATTGGGCGGTTGATGAAACTATCTTCTATGGCAGGTTCACAAGCAGTTCTTGCCATCATATGTTTAAGTACAGGGTTGGTATGGCTAGCATGTGTACTAGCATATTTTTTCAAAGCCCGATGGATGAAGGAGGAAAATAATGAGTGGCAGTCGAAATAAATGGGATAGTCCAGACAGGGAACAAGAGGACGTGGGGGTGATTGATATGAATGAGGTAGTGGATCACATAGAGGAACAACTGCCGGTGTTGGACAAACAATTAGTGGAGCGGGCGCCGAAGGATGCATTGGAGCTGCGTAAAATGATAGGCACACGGTCAATCCCTGGCAGGACCTTGGTGGATTTATACAAAGAAAATCGCTAGGGGGAGCAAAGCCAAATGACATCCATGAAGGGATTAGATGCTGTTTCAAATATAAAGCAAGCATCTGTGTATGTAGATGCTTGCTTTATATTGGCTTTTTTAGATGAAGCAGACCGCCGCTCCGTGAAGGTTGCCGCGCTTTTGGACAGCTGGAAGCACAGAGAGATTCGTCTGGGAATCAGCTCACACACGTTTACGGAGGTTATCGGGGTGCTCATGGCCAATACAATTATGCGGGCCCTGCAAATTTATCGGGAGAAGCAGAGCGATATCGCCTCTGACGGACTGGCAGCTTTAACAGAAGAAGAGAAGAGAGATATCGTCTCGATAGATGCGGCCCGCTGCATCCATGAAATTGTGCACACGCTTTTACGGTCACCGAAAAAGCACTATTCTCATGAGAGAGCAATGGTTCGGGACATATTGAAGGTTGGTAAAACGAAGCCTGCGAGACGAGAGCTTCTGGGGGAATGCTACACTCGTTCGGTCCAGGTTTTTCAAGGATTCATTTACTCTCTTCGGGAGCACTTTGGAATACAGGTGGAAATTCTGTCATCGAATGAGAAGACTCTGCATACGGCCAGCCAATATATGACGCTGTATCAATTGGAGAGCTATGATGCAGTGCACCTGGCCTTGGCAAGAAATCAATACGATTTCTTCATCACGTTGGACAAGGACTTCATTCAGGACTACAAGAAAAAAGACCGGAATCTGCAAACAAAGGTTGTCTTTATGTCATAACACACAGACCCTGCGAGACGCTGCCATAAGGGTGCAGCGTCTTTCTTCTACAAGCAGAAGTCCTGTATTGTCGATTCTTGTAGAATTCCGTATAATATGGACATATCGATAGACACAGGGATAGGGGATACTGGATGCACAAATGGAAGGTCGTAGCTTATACGTTAGGGGTCATTGTATTTTTGGTCAGCTGCACGTTATCCATTTTTTACGGCTATCAGGTCATGAATCATAAAGCTCCTTCAGCGAAGGAGGAAAAAAAGACGTATCAATATCATGTGGTGCTCATTCCGGAAGAGCTCGACAATGAGTACTGGCGTGTGGTTGAGGAAGGCGCGAAGGCCGCAGCCGAGAAGTACGGAGTGCTGCTGGAGTATACGGGGCCGAGGCAGGCCGATTTGCAGGAGCATTTGAAAGCGATTCAAATTTCTGCGGCGGCAAGGGTGGACGGCATTTTGACGCAGGGGCTGAACGATGAGCAGTTCACGCCGCTCATCAACCGGATTGTGAAGACCATTCCGGTGATCACTGTCGATACAGATGCGGCGGGCAGCAATCGCATTTCCTACGTCGGCACGGATAATTATCACGCCGGCTATTTGGCCGGACAGGCGCTGCTGGCGGATACGAAGGGACCTGTGGCGGTCGGCATTGTGACGGGCAACTTTTATGCCAATCACCAGTTGCAGCGGGTGCAGGGCTTCCGGGATGCCATTCGGGGAGAAGAAAGAGTGCGGATTGTGGATCTGCAGCAATCCGGCATCAGCAGAGTGAAGGCGGCTGAAATCGCTTACGCCATGCTGCAGAACCATCCGGACATTAATGCGTTTTATGGAACAAGCGCATTGGATGGAATCGGCATTGCCCAGGTGGTGGAGAAGTATAAAAAGCAGAAGCAGCCGTACATCATCGGCTTCGATACCCTGCCGGAGACGCTGGCTTATATCAACCGCGGCATGATCCAGGCGACCGTGGTACAGGAGCCCTATGAAATGGGCTACAGATCAATTGAGATGATGGTGGATGTGCTGAACGGGAAGACCATTCCGTCAGTCGTGCACACCGATACCCGCATTTTGCGGCAGAAGGGCTTGCAGTAAAGGAGGGATTCGCATGCTGTTTCGCATTCGCTCAAAGCTGCTGCTCTATTTTATTATTTTAGTAGTCATGCTGAGTGCAGTCGGGGTATTTTTTTATAAAAGCAGTAATCAGCTCGTGGCCGAGTATGATGACAGCCTGCAGCAGTTTCTGCTGCTCAACAGCATGTCTCAGCGGGTAAATTCCATGACCGGCAATATGCGCGCGTACCTGCTGGATAAGGAGCAGTCCTATACGGCGGATTATGAGCGGGACAAGAAGGCGCTGCTGGCGGACCGGAAGCAGCTGAAGCAGGCCATGCAGACAAACGATGTGCTGCTGCTGAATTATGTGAACCTGATTGACAGCTTTCTGCAGTCAGGCGATGAGACGGTTGCCGCCTTCAAGGCCGATGATATTGACGCCTATTCGCAGCACTTCAACAGCATGGTGCAAAACGCCGGCTTTTTGCAGGAAAGCACGCTGAATTTGATCGACCATCGGCTGACCGCGTACCAGAAATTCTATCAGCAGCTGCAGGTGCAAAATCACAATTACAAGCTGATGGCGCTTTCCTTGTTTACCGCGGCATTCCTGCTGAGCACGCTGCTGGCGCTTTGGATTTCCGGCGGCATCACCCGCCCCATCACCCGTTTGTCGGAGGCGGCTGAGCAGATTGCCGAGGGCAATTTGGCCGGCGAGGATGTGAAGGTGACCACGCATGATGAATTGAAGCTGCTGACTGAAACCTTCAATCAAATGCGCAGCAGCATCCGGCAGCTTGTCACAGAGATTCAAGAGAAATCGGAGCTTGATACGCTGCTGAAGGAGCTGGAGCTGAGGAGTCTGCAAAATCAGATGAACCCGCACTTTTTATTCAATACGTTAAATACGGTTTCCAAAATGGCGTACTTGGAGGAAGCGATGATGACATCGCGGCTGATTGAAGCGGTGGCGGCCATTCTCCGCTACAATCTGACAAGCCTGAAGCAGGCCTCCACTCTGCGGGATGAGATGCAGATTGTCAAGGAATACTTCTTCATCCAGAAGACGCGCTTTGGCGACCGGATCGACTTCATGACCGAAGTGGAGGAGGATTGTCTCGACGTTGAAATTCCCAGCCTGATTCTCCAGCCATTGGTGGAGAACGCGATTATGCATGGCGTCGAGTCGCTGGAGGAAGGCGGTGTGATCGGGGTATACGTCTACCGGCAGCCCGGGCAGATTGTGGTGGAAGTCGCGGACAATGGCGAGGGCATGGAGGAAGAGGTGAAGGAGCAGCTGCAGGCATATATACAGGCGGCCAAGCCGGATGAAAAGCCGCTGAACGCGAAAGGAAACGGCATCGGGGTACAAAATGTCATCCGCCGGCTGCAGCTTTTCTATCAAAAGCAGGATGTTGTGGACATTACGTCCGGGCCGGGGAAGGGCACGGTGTTTAAGCTCATCATTCCGGATGAGGGGGAGGGGGAAAGACATGCTGAAGATTTTGATTGTGGATGACGAGATGCTGGAGCGCAAGGCGGTCGCCAAAATTTTGACAGCTTCTCTTGCGGATGCGGAGGTGGTCGGCGAGGCGCAGAACGGGCGCAAAGCCATTGAAATGGCCGCGCTGCATGAGCCGGACATCATTTTTATGGATATTAAAATGCCGGGCATCGACGGCCTGCAGGCAGTGAAGGCGATCAAGGAGACAAATGAGACCGTAAAATTCATCATGGTGTCGGCTTACAATACGTTTGAGTATGCGAAGGAAGCGATGCAGCAGGGCGTGAAGGAGTATATTCTGAAGCCAAGCAGCCCGCAGGACATCCTGGCTGCGGTGGAACGGGTATCGGCGGAGATTGCCGCGGAGCGGAAGCAGCGGCAGGAGCAGCAAAGCCTGCGGGACAATCTGGACCGGGCGGTATCCATTGCCCAGAAGGAGTGGGTATCCTCGCTGCTGTTGAATCAGGTGCAGGACATTACCTTTGATGAATGGGGCCAGCTGCTCGGCATTGAAATCACCTCCGGCCACATTATGCTGTTTGCCCTCGAGCCCGCATTGCCGGCCGAGGAGCGGCAGCGTTTTTGCGGCTGGCTGAAGGATGCACTCGGGCAGCTGGTGAAGAAGCAGGAGATTATGATGGGGCCGATGAGCGACATGCAGGTGCCGGTGCTGTTTCTGGACAAGGAGCGTACACAATTCCGGGCGACCGCGCAGGCTATTGTCGAAGGCGTGCTGCAGCAGTTCCGCCAGGCCGGCTTTGCGGCAGAGCTCCGCATCGGCATCGGGCAATCGTACAATCAGGCCCATAAGCTGAATCAGTCGTATCATGAGGCGGCAGCAGCCCTGAAGCAGCTGGCAAAAACAACGGGGCAACCCTACTTCTTCAGCGGCAGGCAGGAAGCTGCCGAGGCCCAGTCGCCGTCAGCCTTTCTGGAAGTGGAGAAGAAGCTGCTTGATGCCGTGCGCCAGGGCGACCTCAACCAGCTGCTGCTGTTATTTGAAGCCTTTGTCCTGCAGAGCGGCCACTCCTTGGAGCCGGCGGCTGTCCGGGAATCGTTCCAGGAGCTGTTCGTCCTCGTGTCCCGGATGCTGCACGAATTCGGCATCAGCGGCGAGCGGACGCCGAGGCTTGAGACAAATGATATGGCGCAGTTGTTTGAGCAGTGCAAGACGTATCTTGCCTCGGTCACCCGCCAGGTGCAGGCATGGCGCAACAATCATGCGAAGGGTCTCCTGCATAAAGCGAAGGAGTATATTGAGAAGCATTATGCGGACCTCATCACGCTTGAAGCTGTCGCTGAATATGTGGATCTCAGTCCTTACTATTTCAGCAAGCTGTTCAAGGACCGCTTTGGCATGACGTTCATTGACTATGTCACCGAAATCCGCATTCAGCGGGCCAAGGAGGAGATTGCGGATCCGCAGAAGAGCCTGAAGGAGATTTGCTTTGCGGTCGGCTATAAGGACCCGAATTACTTCAGCCGCGTGTTCAAAAAGCATACCGGCCTGTCACCGTCGCAGTTCCGGCGGGCGGCTTTACATGAAGAAACCATATAAAACAGCGGGACTCCCAAGGCGGGAGCCCGCTGTTTATTTTGTCAGTAAAATGTTGGGGGAGCAGGGGGAACAGGAGCAGCTGTTACATTTGTTAGTTTTTCAGACAAGAAAGAAAAATTGTCGAATAGAGTCATACTCTTTCAATATATCTTTGAAACCGTTTGCAAAAAAGTCTAGGTGATAGCAATTTAATGCTATTCTTTCAATCTATTGAAAGCGTTTTTATCGTGCTACTATATGTTCAAGGGCTTACAAGAGCCAGAAACAAAGTAAAAAAGTGCAGATTATTAAATGAGTAAAGGGGATCAACTCACATGTTTAAAAACAAGAAAGCACTTCTTTCTGTAACAGCAGCATCCGCAATTCTGTTGGCAGCAGGCTGCAGCAGCAACTCTACAAGCGGCACAGCAAGCAGCGGCGGCAAAACTGACAGCAAGCTTCCAGCAGTGGGCGCAACAATCTATAAATTTGACGATAACTTCATGTCCTATGTACGTCGTGCGATGGAAACTTCCGCTAAGGACAAAGCAAACCTGATGCTGAACGACTCCCAGAACGACCAAGCGAAGCAAATCGAGCAGGTTGACACATTGATTGCAAAAGGCGCGAAAGTATTGGCAATCAACCTGGTTGACCCGAAAGCGGCACAAACAATCATCGACAAAGCAAAGCCAAAGAACATTCCGGTTATCTTCTTCAACAAAGAGCCAGATGCAAGCGTTCTGAAGGGCTATGACAAAGCGTACTACGTTGGTACAAAGTCTTCTGAAGCAGGCGTAATCCAAGGTGAAATGATCGCGAAGCTGTGGGAAGCAAACAAAGCAACTTGGGATAAGAACAAGGACGGCAAGCTGCAATACGTATTGCTGAAGGGCGAGCCTGGACACCCAGATGCTGAAGCCCGTACAAAGTTCGTTGTTAACACAGTGAAGGAAAAAGGCATCCAGGTAGAAGAGCTGGCAATGGATACAGCAATGTGGGATGCAACAAAAGCAACTGAGAAGATGGATGCTTGGTTGTCCAAGTACAACGACAAGATTGAATTCGTAATCGCCAACAACGACGGCATGGCGCTTGGCGCAATTGCTTCCCTTGATAAGGCTGGCAAGTCTGTTCCGGTTGTAGGCGTTGACGCAATTCCAGAAGCACTGCAAATGATCGAGAAGGGCAAGATGGTTGGTACAGTTCTGAACGACGCGAAGAACCAAGGTAAAGCAACTGTTGACCTGTCTGTAAACGCTGCAAACGGCAAGGACGTTCTGGACGGCACACAATGGAAGCTTGACGATTCCAAAGCGGTTCGTGTTCCTTACGTAGAAGTAACAAAAGACAACATCCAAGTTGGTAAAGACGCTTACAAGTAAGCCGATATAGAGAAGGGCGCCTCGTATATGAGGCGCGCTTCGAACGAAGGAAAAGAAGCTGCTTTTCCTTCGTTCGGAGCGTTTCTTTTACAAATAGGATGAACTAACAGAATGAGAAGCATTCCTGAAATGCTTTCCATATCTCCGAAAATGGTGTGGCAAGGAGGTCCAAGCATGTCGGAAGTCGGTACACAAAACGTACTTGAAATGATTAATTTGACAAAGCAGTTTCCCGGCGTTCTTGCACTGCAAAACGTGTCTTTGAAGGTAAAGCGCGGCACAGTGCATGCTCTGATGGGCGAAAACGGCGCAGGAAAATCGACGTTAATGAAATGCTTATTCGGAATTTACTCCATGGACGAAGGGAAAATCCTGCTCGAGGGCAAAGAGGTGGCATTCGCCAACTCCAAGCAAGCGCTTGAAAGCGGCGTGTCCATGGTGCACCAGGAATTGAACCAGGTGCGGCAGCAAAATGTTATGGAAAACCTGTGGCTCGGCCGCTATCCGAAAAAGGGCATCTTCGTGGATCATAAGAAGATGTATGAAGAAACAAAGGACATCTTCAAGGGGCTGGATATCAATACAGATCCGCGTGAAAAGGTAAGCAACCTGTCTGTATCCGAGATGCAGATGATTGAAATTGCCAAGGCGGTTTCCTACAATTCCAAGGTTATCGTAATGGATGAGCCGACGTCCTCTTTGACGGAGCGCGAGGTTGATCACTTATTTAAAATCATCAACAAGCTGCGCAGCCAGGGTGTAGCCATTATCTATATTTCACACAAGATGGAAGAAATCCTGAAGATTTCTGATGAAGTTACGATCATGCGTGACGGCCAGTACATCGCGACAAAGAGCGCGAAGGAGCTGACAACAGATGAAATCATCAAGCTGATGGTGGGCCGTGACCTGTCCCAGCGCTTCCCGGCTAAGGAGAACAAGCCAAAGGATGTCATTTTGAAGGTATCCAACATGACGGCATCCACACAGCCATCCTTCCAGGATGTCAGCTTCGAGCTTCGCAAGGGAGAAATTCTTGGCGTAGCCGGTCTTGTAGGCTCCAAGCGTACAGAGGTAGTCGAAGCGCTGTTCGGATTGCGCGGCATTACGTCCGGCAAAATTGAAGTGCACGGCAAGGAAGTCAAAAACGACTCGCCACAGCACGCGATTAAGAATGGCTTCGCACTTGTAACAGAAGAGCGCCGTACAACAGGTATCTTCCCGCAGCTGAGCATCAGCTTCAACTCGGTGATTTCCAACCTGGGCAAGTATCGGAAAGGCGTATTCCTGTCTGATGCCGAGGTGGGCAAAGACACGCAATGGGTCATCGATTCCATGAAGGTCAAGACGCCGAACCAGAAGACTGCCATCGGCACCCTGTCCGGCGGTAACCAGCAGAAGGTCATTATCGGCCGCTGGCTGCTGACAAATCCGGAGATTCTGCTGTTGGATGAACCGACACGCGGTATCGATGTTGGCGCCAAGTTTGAAATTTATCAGCTCATCAACCAGCTGGCGGCAGAGGACAAGGGGATCATCATGATTTCCTCGGAAATGCCGGAGCTGTTAGGAACAACAGACCGGATCTTGGTCATGAGTAACGGCAGAGTAGCCGGCATTGTGGATACGAAGACGACATCCCAAGAAGAAATTATGCGGCTGTCAGCCATGTACTAGGAGGAGACGGAAATGGAACAGGCTTCAAAGCAATCTAATGTGCTCAAATGGCTATTAGATAATGTAATTTATGTTGTAATGGTACTTCTTGTAGTCGGGATTGTCATTGCATCCCCAGACTTCTTATCAGTAACGAACTTAATTAACATCTTGAGCCAGGCATCTTCCCGTGTCATTATCGCACTGGGTGTAGCCGGCATCCTGATTACTGCCGGAACGGACTTGTCCGCGGGCCGTATGGTTGGTTTGGCAGCGGTTATCTCCGCTTCTATGCTGCAGGCGACTGATTATGCATACAAAATGTATCCGCATCTGCCTGACCTGCCATTGTTTGTGCCAATCCTGCTGGCAATGCTTGTAACTGCAGCTCTCAGCGCCCTGAACGGCGTAATCGTTTCTAAGTTCCATGTACCTCCATTCATCGCGACACTCGGTATGATGATCGGCGTATATGGTCTGAGCTCCATCTACTTTGACCGCCCGCCATACGGCGCGCAGCCAATCGGTGGCTTGAGCCAAAAGTTCACAAGCTTCGCGCAGCGCGGTTTTACAATTGGCCAATATGAAGTGCCTTACCTGATTTTCTATGCAATCATCGTATCTGTCATCATCTGGGTCATCTGGAATAAGACTGAAATTGGTAAGAATATGTACGCAATCGGCGGAAACCCGGAAGCGGCAAAGGTTTCCGGTGTTAACGTAACAAAGTACCTGATTATCATCTATACAATCGCTGGTCTGCTGTACGGCTTGACGGGTTCTCTGGAAGCAGGCCGTGTCGGCAGTGCGACAAACAACACAGGTAACATGTACGAGTTGGATGCGATCGCAGCCTGCGTAGTCGGCGGTGTGTCTCTGTCCGGCGGTATCGGTACAGTTCCTGGCATTGTAACCGGTGTACTCATCTTCCAAATCATCAACTACGGTTTGGCGTTCCTGGGAGTAAGCCCGTACATCCAGTTCATCGTAAAAGGTTTGATCATCATCTTGGCAGTTGCCTTCGATATGCGCAAGCACGCAAAGAAGAAGTAATGTAGTGCATACTAAGAAGCGGCTCCGGCCGCTTCTTTTCATTTTACAGTGGGGTGGGGAAAGCATGTATACAGGTGTAGATTATTATCCGGAGCATTGGCCGTTCGACATGATGGAGGAGGACATGGAGGGCATCAAGCTGCTCGGCTCCAACATGGTTCGCATTGGAGAATTCGCATGGCACAAAATGGAGAAGACCGAAGGGGCGTTTGACTTTTCCTTCTTTGATGATGTCATTGTAAAGCTGAAGCAGCATGGCCTGGATGTGATGTTCGGCACGCCGACGGCCACATTCCCGGCATGGCTGGCTGCCAAGCATCCTGACATTTTATCCAAGGATGAAAACGGTGTCACGCGTGTATTCGGCGGCCGCCGCCAGTATTGCTTCAACTCAAAAACATACCGCGCGTACAGCGCCCGGATTACAGAGAAGCTGGTGCAGCATTACCGCAATGAAGAGGCAATTGTCGCCTGGCAGATTGACAACGAGTTCGGCCACGAAGGCAGCGATATGTGCTATTGTGAGCAGTGCCACAGCGCATTCCAGACATTTTTACAGGAGAAATATAAGAACATTGACGTCTTGAATGAAGCGTACGGAACCATTTTCTGGGGCCAGACCTATAACGATTTCAGTGAAATTCCGGCTCCGACCAAAACAATTACCGTGCACAATCCATCCCTGCAGCTCGATTGGGCGCGCTTCCGTTCGCATTCCATCAACAGCTATGCGAATGAAATGGTGGACATCGTACGCAAGCACAAGGGGGAGCATCAGCTGGTGACGACAAACGTGTCCGGCGGCTTCTTCGGCAAATGGTTCGACCATGAGGAGAACGTCAAGGGCATGGACTTCGTGTCCTATGACAACTACCCGGTATGGGGCGGCTTAGTGGAGCCGATCACGCCGGCGGCCATCGCGATGGCGCATGACTTCAACCGCGGCTTGCTCGATAAGAACTTCTGGATTGTCGAAGAGCTGATGGGGGCACAAGGCCACAACGTCATCGGTTATCTGCCGCGTCCAGATCAGGCAAAGATGTGGTCATATCAGGCATTTGCCCACGGCTGTACGGATATGCTGTATTTCCGCTGGCGCGGGATGAACAAGGGCACGGAGCAGTTCTGCTACGGCATCGTCGACCACAGCAACCGCCGCGGCCGCAAGTACAAGGAAGTGCAGCGCACGTTTGCGGATATCCGTCCGTACGAGAACGTACTGCAGACAGCAATTCAGTCTGATATCGCAGTGCTGTATGACTATGACAACGTCTGGTCCTGGCGCTTCCAGCAGCAGAGTGCGGGCTTTGATTTCACAAACGAGCTGCTGCGCCTGTATACGCCATTTTTCAAGCTGAACACACACATGGACGTCATTCCGGCGCACCGCGACTTCTCGAAGTATAAGGTGCTGCTTGTACCGGCGCTGCAGATCATTGATGAGGAACTCGGCTGCAGATTCACAGAATTTGTCGAGCAGGGCGGAACCATTCTGTTCAGCTTCCGTACAGGATTGAAGGACAAGGACAACAACATTCATTTTAAAATGCTATCTCCGGGCTATGTGAAGGATCTTGTCGGCGCGGAAATTGAGGAAATTGAAGCGTTGGCACCGGGCCGCGGCACGACGGTGGCCGGGGGCGGCAAGCAGTTCGCCTGCGAGGTGTGGCGCGATATTTTGACGCCGACGACTGCCGAAGTGCTGTACAAGTACGAGGATCCGTTCTTCCCGCATGCAGCGGTGACGAAGAATCAGTACGGCAAGGGTACGGTGTACTACATCGGCGGCGGCATGGAGGAAGCGCTGGTGGCGGAGATTGCGCGCGAGGTGGTGCAAGCGCAGGGCATTTCCCATATTGAAAGTCCGGAGGGGCTGGAGGTATATCGCCGTGAGGACCATCTGTTCCTGCTGAACCATACGGATGGGGTGCAGGTGTTTAACGGCATGGAGCTGGCGCCTTACGAAAGCAAGATTGTAAAAGCCTAACAAGAAGGGTCTGACCCAAACGCTAATGCGTTTTGAGGTCAGGCCCTTTTTTCATGCCTCGTACTCTCAAAAGTTGAGAGTAACATGACATTGAATGTGAAAGTGTGCAAGTTCTATGATTCTTATGTACATGAGCAAGCAAAAAACGAAAGGGGGGAGAGGCTTGTCACTGTTGCAGGAGATCAGCAGCATCAGCGGTTTCATTTCGGAAAAGTATCCGGATGCGGCCGTGCATGAATTTCAGGAGCCGCCCGGTTTGGAAAGCAATCTGTTTGTCGTGCAGCTGAGGGAGGAGGTCAGGAGAAATGAAACTGCCTCCAGTATGCTGGTCGAACGGCAGTATATCATCACATTCTATGACAGCAATGTCGGCCAGGTCATGTCAACCATGGCGGAGCTGAGCCATTATCTGCTCAGCGAACCGATCCATATTCCGACTCTGGAAGCCGGAAGACTATTAAAAATAGACTCTTTCACTCTGCAATCGGCGGTTCAAGCAGATGGGGATTTGCTGGCTTGTACAGGAGTCTTTGCCACGCAGTTCCGGGAGCTGCGCCGGATGGAGCCGGCGGAGAAGGTCGGCCGTGTGCAGATTCAAACGCTGTAAATTTCAAAAGGGGAAAGGAAGGTGCCCGTATGGGTGGAAAATGGGATGCAACTTCATTGCCGGTGCGTCCGGGCCTTTACATCAACTTCGTAGAGGCGGCTGCCGCACAAATTAAAGGCGGTGCCAGGGGAACCGTTGCGCTGCCGCTGTTCCAATATGGCAAGGCTGCAGCCGGAGAGTTTTATACTGTTGAGAAGGAAAAGGAAGCATTCGACCTGTTCGGCAGTGAAGCCGGCCCGGTTATTCTCGTGCTGCAGGGCGGAGCCAAGGAGGTGCTTGTCTATACAGTGCCAGCGGCCGGAGAAGGAGCGGATGCTGTGAAAAAGCAGCATGCTGACCTGCTGGATGAATTTGAAGCCCGTCCGTTCAATGTATTCGTGTATCCGGATGAAATTGTCTCTACGCTGCAGGGAGAGGTGCAAAATAAGATTCTCTCCTGGTGCACGCGCAATCGTGATGAGGGCAAGCATTTTCTGACGGTGTTCGGCGGCTCGGCGGCAGATGACAAGAATCCGGCAGCCGGGAATACCCGTAGCACGAAGCTGGCTGATCATTATGCGGTGAACCTGATTACCGGGGTGAGCATGAACGGCAAGGAGTACAGCTCAGCCCAATTTGCCCCGTATATCGCCGGCCTGATTGCCGGTACAGGCATCAATAAATCCATTACCTACACGCAGGTGCGGGTGGATGATGTGACGAAGCGCCTGAAGAACAGTGAAATCAAGTCTGCGCTGGAGGCCGGATCCCTTGTGCTCGTGCATGATGGTGAAAAGGTAAAGGTGGAGCAGGGGCTGGTGACAGGCAAGAAGAAAATCCGGGCCATGCGCGCGCGGCAGGCAGTGGCGATGGATATCCCCAAAACAGCTTCAGAGTCCTACATAGGCAAGTTGGATAATAATGCGGACGGACAGGTGGCACTGATCTCTGCCATTAAGGCGTACCTGGAGCGGCTGGAGCTGAACAACGTCCTGACTGATATTGTGGTCGGCCTGGATCCGGGCCGGAAATCAGACGGAGACAGCGTATTCCTGATGATCTCCTTCACGGAAATTGACAGTATGGAACGCATTTTCTTGACTATTCAGGTGTAAGGAGGATATGGGATGCTGGATTCTACACGCGTAATCAATGGAACATTCGGCTATGTGTACCACAACGGGGAATGGCTGACAAACATTAAGTCGGCGGAAGCGACAGTGGAAATTGCGAAGGAAGAAATTAAGCGCGCCGGCACACGCTGGACGGCTCATAAAGTAACAGGGCTGACAGGCTCGGGGACAATCAGCGGCTACAAGGTGACAACGGAGTTTGTGGAGACGATCGGGAAAATTGCGGACGACACAGCAGGCACATTCATTACCGAGCTCATTCTGAAGCTGGAAGACCCGGAATCCTTTGGCGCGTACCGCGTGCGTTTAAAGGGTGTCACTTTTGATAAGATTCCGCTCATTAACTTTGAGGTGGGCTCCCTTGTGGAAGAGGAGCTGCCGTTCAATTTTACAGGCTATGAACTGATTGACACAATCAGCGCAGGCTGACGCATGAAAGCAGGCGGGCTTTCCCGCCTGCTGACTACAAAAAGGAGGTCATGAACATGACATTACAGGTACAGGATGACGTATTGCGGGCATTATTGGGCGCGGACAGCAAACCGGAACGAGATGTGCCCATGAAGCGATTGGGTGTGAGCTTCCGCATCCGGGCTTTGGACGGCAAAACCATTAATAAAATCCAGGAGCAATGCTCCCACTATATCGGCAAAGGCCAAAAGCGCGAAAAGGTGCTCGATGAGGAGCAATTCGGCGCACTGGTCATCCAAAAGGCCTGTGTGGTTCCGGATTGGTCCGCGCGTGAGCTGATTGAGAAATACGGCACACCGACAGAAGCGATCCTCGGCATCCTGCTGGCGGGCGAGATTGCCAGACTGTCCACGGAAATCATGGACATCAGCGGCTTCAACAGCGATGAGGACGACGTAAAAAACTAATCAAATCGGGCGGGGAGGCATTCCTGATCCACGTCATTTTTCAGCGGCACCACATTCCGCCCGATGAAATCTACAACAAGCCGGAGGGCGTCAAGCGGTTCATGTATGAGTCGATGCTCCTTCAGCTTGAAGAGGAAGAAAAAGAGCGCAAGGCGCAGGAACGGAAGTACTCCTCCAAACGGTAGGGAAAGCAGGAGGTGAAGAGTGTGAGTACAGGAAACGCAGCCAGTGCGGCAAGCACCCTGTCCAAGGCGACAGAGGGATGGCGCAAAGCAACACAGATGCTCGGCTCCTATAAGGCAGCCATCAAGGTGGCGGCGGAAGCTTCAGAGGAATTGTCCATGATGACAGGCATGACAGGAGCCAAGCTCAACGAACTGACCGAATCCTTTCGGGCAGTAGCAGCCAAGGTGCCCAACAATCTGGCAGAGGTGCGGGATGTGATCGGCAAACTCAGCAACGACACAAAGCTTGCCGGCGTGCAACTGGAATCTTTTGGGCAATCTGTTTTGACCGGCTCACGTTTGGCCGGTGTGGACGGTGCCGGCATGCTGAATACAGCCAGCAGCACCATGAAGGATTGGGGGCTGTCGGCCGTGCAGGGCATTGGCCTGATGGATACTTTATTTGTGGCGCACAAAAGGTCCGGCATGAGCGTTATGGATTTGAACAGTAGACTGAAGGAGCAGGGAGTCGCCTTTCGGGCACTCGGACTGGATTTGAATCAGACGCTGGCACTCTTTATGGGGCGGAACAACTTTGCAGGTGACTCCATCAAGGCTGTTGACACCATGCAGGCTGCCTTTCAGCATTTGGCAGATACGAAAGTGGAGCATCCAGGCAAGGCCTTGCAGGAGCTGGTGGAGAAAATAAAATCAGCCCAGTCGGAGTCAGTCAAGCTGGGGATTGCCTCCCGTTATTTAGGTGAAGAGCTTGGCAAAAAGCTGGTGGATGTCATGGAGACAGGGGCTGCTGCTGTAAACCAGAATCTGCTTGCGGAGCTTCAGTCTTCCTCCGGTGCCATGGAGCAGCATGAGAAGAAAACACAGTCCTTCCTCCAGAAAATGAAAGGTGCCTTCAGCGCCAATGCCTTTCGTCTAAGTGTCAATGCCGCCGCCATGGCTTGGCCAGTCTTTTTGGATTATGGCAAGAAGGCCGGAGAAGCCATTTTGACGGCCGGCGATAAAGCTAATGCTGCTTTTAAAACAATAAAAGTGGCGACTGGGGCGAACCGGGCTGAGATGGACGTTTTAATGAAGAGCTACAGCACTCTCGGCACGAAGGTGCCCGATGATTTGAGCAAGGTGGCCGAGGTTGTGGCGGACATTAAAAGCAAGATGAACGGGGATGACGGACAAATCCAGTCCTTCGGAAAAGCGGTGCTGGATGTGTCGCGTCTGATTGGCGGAGACAGTTCAAAGCTCATGGGAAGTGCAATCGATATTTTAAAAACATGGGGCGGCACAGCTTCTGATGGAGCCGGTCTCATGGATAAACTGCTGATTGCCAGCCAAAGATCGACAGTCGGCTTTGCCGACTTAGGGGCGCAGATCAATGAACAAGGTGCTGTGCTGCGGGGCATGGGCTTCAATTTCGACGAGTCTTTGAGCATGCTGGCGCAATGGGGAAAGGAAGGCAAAAGCGCCAAGGACACCGTTGACATGATGAACAAGGCATTCACAGCACTGAGCAAGCAGGAGGGTGTTACAGACCCGGTGCAATCCTTCAAGGATATGATTACGCTGATTCAGAACGCCAAGACAGAACAGGGGGCGTTGAACCTGGCGATGGCCGGCTTTGGCGAAGCGGGCAAAGGCATGGCGGAGGCAATCCGCAGCAGCACGTTTGTGCCGGATCCCAATATCCTGGGAGCCATCCAAACGTCGACGGGGGCGGTGGTCCAGCAAACACAAGAAACCATGACTTTAGGGGAACGCTGGGGTATCGTCGGTAATCAAATTCTTATCGCCCTGGCGCCGTTGGGGCAGGCTCTGCTGTATCTGGCGGAAACGGTGGTGCCGTTTGTCGGCGGAGCAGTCGGCTTCTTGGCCCGCAATGCGGACATTCTGGCTCCGGCACTTGCAGGAGTGGCAGCTGTGATTCTCTGGGCGCTTGCACCGTCTCTGTGGGCACTTGTGCCGTCACTGCTGGCATCGGCCGCGGGTGCCTGGGCGATTGTGGCACCGTTTCTGCCGATTATTGGGCTTGCTTTGTTGGTCGGTGCGGCAATCGGCGGTCTGGCTTATTTGTTCCGGGAGCACTTCGGCAAGATCCGCAACACCGTCATGGGTGTGGTGAGCGCGGTTCAGGAATTCTTCGGGCTTGTTGATTCCAAGAAGGACCTTAGCCTGAACACGTCACTCAACCATGACACTGCCATGCCGGCAGGATTTCCAAAGGAGCTGATGGCTGCGCCTTCATCTGTGCTGCCCCCGCTTCCGAATCCAACGGCGGCACAGCCGCTGTTTTCTGCCCCCGCCATGCAAATGCCTGGTCCGCTGGTAAAGCCTGCCGATGTTAAGCCGGATCCTGTACTGCCTTCAGGGGTGGCGGCGAAGCTGGGCAGCGCGGCATCCCCAAGTGCGGCAGTGCTGAACGCCATCCCGGCGGGAGCCGGTTCCCAGACAGGCGCCTATGCCAATCAAGTGTATCAAGGAGCGGCTGCAGCCAGCGCCGGAAAGAAGCCTGCTGCCGGCACCGGGGACATTCAAATTACTGTGACCGGAAATGAGTTTCATGTCCGCAAGGAGTCTGACATCGATGAAATTGCCCGGGCGCTTGCCAAGCAAATTCGCGCAGCAGGGGGGCTGATGGCATAATGGGGACCATGCAATTTTGGCTGCATTTTGATAACAAAAAGGAAAGCCTGCAGCTGCCGGTCAATCCGGAGCAAATCTCCGTGTCCGGCTCCCACAGCTACGAGGACGTTCATGTGACACAGCTGGGGGAATATACCGTCATCGGCAACCGCACGCTGAAAAGCTATTCCTTCTCTTCCTTTTTTCCGCGGGATTATCACCCGGGCTACTGCGAGTATGATGAAATTCCGCGGCCGTGGGAAACGGTGGCGCTGATTGAGCGCTGGATGCACTCCGGCAAAACGATGCGGCTCACCGTCACCGGAACGCCAATCAATGATGAGGTCACGCTGCGCTCCTTCAACTACCGGGAGCAGGCCGGCAGCCCCGGTGATGTGTATTTCGATATGGAGTTCAAGCAGTATGTGCATGTGGAGTTCCGGAAAATCAATGAGGAGAGCAAAGAGAGTGCCGCAGGCGGGCAGCAGGGCACCACTGTATCCAATGTGAAGAAGCGGCCGAACCCGAAGGAGAAGCTGTCCTCCTATGAGGTGCAAAACGGGGATACGCTTTGGAAAATTTCGCAAAAGACACTGGGCCGGGGAGACCGGTGGCAAGAGATTTATCAGGCAAATCTCTTACTAATTGGCAAAAATCCGCTGCGCCTCCGCCCCGGCTGGAAGCTGGTGATTCCGTAATGGAGCTGCAGATTGTTTACAACGACGGTCAAAAGGAAACGCAGATTGAACAAATTGTAAAATCCATCAAATGGTCCGGCGATATTAAGCAGGCGGCACGGCGGCTGGATTTGGAAATGACAAACACGGCAGACGGTCGCACCCGGCTCTTTGAGATTCAGAAGGGGCATGAAGTCCGTCTCCTGAAGGACGGCAAAGAGCTGTTCCGCGGCATCATTTTCACAGATTCCATCAATGCCGCCGGACAAATGTCCGTCACCGCCTACGATGAAAATATCTATCTCACCAAAAACAAGGATACGAAAATATTCCGGGATGTGACAGCCGGGGCGATTGTGAAGCGGCTCTGTAATGAGTTTGGCATTCCAGCCGGCCAAGTTGCCGATACCGGATATGTAATTAAAAAGCATATTTTCCGGGACAAAACACTGTTTGACATGATGGTGACGGCGCTGACGACAACGGAAAAGCAGACAGGGCGGCGCTTTTTCATCACGTCCAGAGAAGGCAAACTGCAGCTGTTCGAGCGCAAGGAGCAGAAGGTGAAGTGGATGCTGGAAAACGGCGCCAATATTATGGATGCTTCCTACTCGCAATCTATTGAAGAGTTGCGCAGCCAGATTAAGGTGATCGGCAGTGATGAGAAGAAGAAGGGTGCCACAGCCATGGCCAAGGATGATGAACTGGTCAAGCGCTTTGGAACGATGCAGCATTTGGAAAAGGTGGATGGCGACATGACGAAATCCCAAATGGAGCAACGGGCTAAGCAGCTGTTGAAGGATTTGGGCACCATCCATGATGAGGCGAGACTGGAGGCGATCGGAATCGATGGCGTCACGGCAGGCATGGCAGTATACGTGAAGGAATCCCTAACCGGCATCATTGGGGGCTACTACATTTCCACTGACGAACACACCTTTGAAAACGGGAAGCACACAATGTCATTGTCGCTCTCAGCGACGGATGACCTGCCGGAGCTGGCATATGAGGAGCAAGGGAAAGGCGGCAGTAAGCGATGACGGAACGCATGGAAGGATCCGGGGCAAGCCAGCTTGTCCAGCTCATCCGTATTTTGGCGTATAACACGGAGGTGAGCTTTGAACTGGCCACTGTGCTGGCTGATCCGCCCGATCTGAAAATTCAGATTGATCATATGGCGGTTCCGCTGGAGAAGGATGATCTTGTCGTGGCGGAGTCGCTGACCAAGCACCAAAAGAAAATGAAGCTGACAAGCAAGAAGACAACAGTCAAAAAGGACAGTCCCGCTCCTATTGGCAAAACGGATGAATACCCTGGCGACAATCAAATGCCGCCCCATCCCCACGGAATGACATCGGCAAGCTTTCGGGATGCGAGCTTCACCATCGAAGAAGGAATGATAGAGTACCAGCATGAGCTGAAGCAGAATGACCGTGTGCTGGTGGCCTGTAATCAGAATCAAAGCTATTTTGTGTTGGCCAGACTGGTTGCCTATTAGGAGTTTATGAGAAAAGGGGGAATAGCATGAATGAGCGAGTAGAAGGGTCCGGGGCTAGCCAGCTTGTCCAGCTGATCCGCCAGTTGGGATACAACACGGATGTCACAGTTGAATGGGCAACTGTAGTGGCCGCTCCCCCCGATCTCAAAATCCAGATTGATCATATGCCGGCGGTGCTGGAGAAAGACGATGTACTTGTGGTGGAGCAGCTGACAAAGCATAAGAAGAAAATTAAGCTGAGCGGGGGGAAGGCCACTTTGTCCGGCGGCACAATCGGCGGAAGCACGGATGCAATTCCCGGCCACTCCCATAAAGTGACGGATTTGTCTTTGTCGGATGCCAGCTTGGAAATTGCCGAGGCAGAGATCGAGTATGACCATGAGCTGAAGAAGGATGACCGCGTCATTGTGCTGGGCATTCATCACGGACAGACTTACATCATTTTAGACAGGGTGGTGATGAAGTAATGGCACTCTCTCCATTCAAGCGGACAGAGGAGCGGATTACGGCGGTGCAGCCGAAGACGGCACCGTATCGTACATACAAGCTGAATTTTGATACGGGGGAACTGGAGGAAGGAAGGATTGACGGCCAGGAGGCGCTGATTCAATTTGCGCAAAAAGCCCTTGTGACGCCGCGATTCCGCCATCTGATCTATGATGATCAATACGGCTGTGAGCTGGAGGACCTGCTTGGGCAGGATATTCCATATGCGCTGCTGGAAAGCGAAATCTCCCGCTTGATCCGGGAAGCGCTTATCTATGACGATCGTGTTGTAAACGTAAAAGACTTTGTGATCAGGCGGGAGGGCAATCAAGTATTTGCGGCCTTCACCGTGGTGACGCAGGAAGGCGCATTGGTGCAGGAGGTGATGCTGTAGCATGTTCGAGCAGCAGACAAAGGAGTCCATTTTAAAGAGGATGCTGGACGCATCCCCGGAGGAGCTTGACAAGCGTCAAGGGTCGGTGACGTTTGATTTGCTGTCGCCGGCAGCCATTGAGCTGGCACATGCTTATATCCAACTGGAGCAGGTGCTGACCTTCGGGTTCGCGGGTCCGGCCCAGCCCGGTGAATTTTTGGATAAACGCTGCCGGGAAATCGGGTTGTCGCGCCGTCCGGGCGTGAAAGCAAGCGGAAAGGTGACATTCACAGGAAAGAAGGACACCACCATTCCGGCAGGTGTTGAAGTATCCACCGAGGGGGAGAATCCTGTTTACTTTGTGACAAAGGAGCAGGGCATCATTACGGCTGACACAGTAACTGTGGCGGCAGAAGCGAAAGCAGAGGGGCGGAGCGGCAATGTCGCCGCCGGCATGATTAAGCTGACAACCGGAAACATTACCGGAATCATCAGCGTGACCAATCAAACTGTGTTCATTAACGGAGCGGACATTGAATCGGATGAGTCCCTGCTGCAGCGGTACTACGACCGGCTGCAGCGGCCGTCGACGAGCGGCAATGTCTGGCACTACCGGCAATGGGCGCTGGAGGTGGCGGGAATCGGCGATGTCAAGGTGACGCCGGTCTGGAATGGCAATGGTACAGTGAAGGTAACACTTCTTTCTGATGATAAGCGGGCGCCCATTCCATCGCTGGTGGATGCGGTGCGGACCAACATTGAGAAGTACCGGCCGGTCGGCGCCCAGGTTACTGTTGTACCCGCGGTGGAGTTTCCTGTTCATGTATCCGCCAAGCTCAAGGTGAACAAAGCTGGTACTGCGGCAGAGGTGACAGCCGCTTTTACAAAGGGGCTGACGCAATACCTGGCTGAGCTTGCCTTTAAGGAGCCGATTGTCCGCCACACCCGCATTGGCGCCATTTTATTAAATGTCCCGTATATGATTGATTTCAGCGAGCTGAAGATCAACGGCGGCACGGCCAATCTGGAGGTTCCGGAAGGCCAAGCGGCCGTGGCGGGGACGGTGAGCTTCCTTGAGTCTTGATATTGAAAAAGATATGCAGGACTACCTGCCGCGCTATTATGTGCAGTCCAAAATGGTCGGCAACCTGCTGAAGCAGGAAGCAGCGGAGATTTCCCTGCTGCATACGAGCTTGGAAAGCATGCTGGCACAGTTTTTTGTGGAAACGGCGACATGGGGCTTAAGCAAGTGGGAGGCTGTATGCGGCATTCCGGCGGACCCCTTGAAGCCAATTGATCAGCGCCGCTCTGTGGTGCTTTCAAAGCTGCGGGGCACGGGCACAGTGACGGCGGCACATATCAAAAACGTGACCGAGTCCTTTGAGAACGGGACGGTTGAGGTGCTGGAGCAATTCTCCAATTATGAGGTGATCATCACTTTTGTCGGCAAGCGCGGGGTTCCGCCGAATTTGCGGGACGTGGAGCGGGCTGTGCGCGAAATCGTGCCGGCGCATCTGCAGGTGACGTTCAAGTTTACGTATCTGCGCTGGGATGAATTGGATGCTGCCAAGTTGACTTGGAACCAGCTCGAGGCCATGAACAAAACATGGGAAGAGCTTGAGAAATGGAAGCCGTAGAAAGGAGGAGAGGGCATGGCGAATTTGCCAAGCGGTTTAAAAACGTTTGAGGCAAATGATAATGTGCTGCGCAAAGCGCAAAACGACAATATTGAAGCAACAGACCGGCTGTTCAATCCGGCAACCGGACACAAGCATACAGGGCTGCCGGGGGATGCGCCGAAGATTGGCAGCTCAGGGCTGGACGATCTCACAGGCACACTGACGATGAAGGGCGGCGGACAGCTTCAGATGCATAACCCGAACAATAACGGGGCTTATATGCGGGTTGCATGGGGTCTCGACCGGCCCAAAATTATGCTGGGCGGAACCGGGATTGGCTCTCAGGAGGCATTTCAAATTCAAAATATGGATGGCACAAGCCGGTTTGAAGTGGATAAGGATGGGAACGGAAAGTTAGGCGCCAATGAGATTTGGCATAAGGGCAATCTGAAGGCGCAGCGGATTGACGCCTTTCGGCTCATATCGGCTGGATTGGGAGCCATCCCGCCGGTTGCGCAGGCCGGGGTGCACCAAAATGGAACGTATGTATCCGGTACGACGATTTCCTATGGCCTTACTGTCATTGATAGAGCCACGCACAAAATTCTTTCCAACAAATCCTATGACGTGTATAACAGTGCGGAGCAGGCGACAGCTTTGGCAAATGCCTTAAATGTCCTTGGCAGCGATAAGATTGTAATCATTACCACCTATGATGAGCCGATGAGAAACAGACTGGCCGGGGACCTGCCAAAGGCAATCAAACGCTGCGGCGGCAGCCGGGCTATGTTTGAGAGCGATGCTTTCCTGTACCGCTGTGCTTATGTGCTTGTCGGGATTCCCGGGATTGGTGAGGGCAATGGCATGGAACGCATTTCGCCCACAGGCAACCAAACCGATTCCTGGCTGGATGTAAGCTTCACGCTGATTGACGGAAATCCAATGATTGGCGGAAGCGGAGTTTCCCCAGTAGTGAATGGAGGAATTAACTTCCGTTCAACAAACGGGTTTCTGGAATACAATGACGGATCGGGGTGGAAAGGCGTGGGGATTAAGAGTGTACAGAGGGGGCAAGTCTGGCTGTATGACAGCAATGTGGCATATTTCTATATTGCGCCGGTCAACATGGCAAAGTCCTTTATTAACATTTCAAGCACCGGCTACCACTATGAATGGAGGACGGACCGCTATTTGGCACAAGCAGCGACTGCCAGAGGCGTTATTTTTTCATCTAATCAAATTTCAGTGGTGGCAGTGGGAATCTTCCCTTATACATACTGCCTGGTGTCTTACGAGGTGATTGAGTATGCCTAATTTCTATGCGAATATTAACCCGGCAACCGGTAAAGTGATAGGCGTGAGTGAGTTGAGCGCTGAAGTCGTTTCTGAGACGCTTGTTCCCATTACACAGGAGCAGTATGGAAATCCGAACATCTTTTATACAACCTATATAAACGGCTCTTTCACCGGATATTTTCCGCAGGTGAAGGCTGATAAGGAAAGTATTATGGCCAACGGTACTGATACAGCGACCATTACTGCCTCCATTTATGATTGGCAAGGGGTTTTACAGACGAGTTACAAGGAGGAGGTTCTGTTTGAGGTGAACGGAATGCAGCTGTCGGTCCCGCCTGTAAAGGGCGCAGCCACCATGACCTTCAGCAGCGAGGAGTCCGGGGAGTATTACATCCGGACTAGGAATCTTGCACAAAATCGGAGTGTAAAGGTGGTGGCAGCAAGTGCCGGCTGATAAGAAGAACCACATTCATATCCCCGCCAATCCGGACCGCCTGAAAGCAAAGGAACTGAAGGATAAGCAAAAAAAGCGCCGGGACAATGTGAAGACAGACAAGGTAACGCTTGAGCTGCTGTACGATGTCATGCTGGACATCATGGATAAACAGGAGCTGCTGGAGAAAAAGCTGGACCAACTTGCTGGAAAAGTAGAATGAGGGGGTAATAGAGATGGTCAAGAAGATTTTTTGGGATAAGGGACACGGTGGAGCGGACCCTGGTGCGTGCGGCAACGGGCTGCGGGAGTCAGATCTGACGCATGCGATTGTGGAATACGCCATGGGTTACATGAATGCGAACTACAGTGGCTTTGAGCAGCGCACGAGCCGGGCCGGCGATCAGACTGTGCCGCTTGGACAGCGGGATGATCTCGCTGACAACTGGGGGGCGGACATTTTCATTTCTGTACACATCAATGCGGGGGGCGGCACCGGCTTTGAGAGCTATGTGTACAATGGCGGCGTGGACGCCCAAACCTTGGCGCTGCAGAAGGTGCTGAATGACGAGATTCTGGCAGCAATGCGCCAGTTTGGCAACATTCAGGCACACGGCGGTGCTGCGGCGCGGCAGGACAATTTCTCTGTCCTGCGCGAAACCAATATGCCGGCGGTGCTGACAGAGAATCTGTTCATAGATTCCAATGACGCACAGTATTTGAAAAACACGGCGTTCCTTCAGGCGGTCGGCGAGGCGCACGCGAGAGCAGCGGCGAAGCATCTCGGGCTGCCGGCGCAGAGTCCAAAGCAATTCTTCTTTTATACAGGCGGCTATTCCGGGGAAGGGCTGGCGAAGATCCACAGCTATTTGATGGGCAAAGGGCTTGGCTTCACACCAAGCCGCGGCAGGGAAGGACATTTATTCTTTACCGTGGGTCCGTTTCAGGAGACAGCCGCATCGGCTGACGTGGAGGGATTTTTGAAGGAGAACGGCTACTGGTACAGTAAGCAGCAGGGCTGAACCATGGATACCAGGCAGGGGTGCTGTGAGGCGCCCCTGCCGCCGTATTAAGAATCATAGAGTATATGAATGAGTTCCTGGCTCAGCTTATCAAAGCTTTTCTTTAAATAACGATAATAGGTGCTGGCGGACAAATTGAATTGGGATGCCACCTTTTCATGGCTGCCGGTCTTTTGTATGTAAAACATCTTCAGCATATGCGACAAAATCCGGTCCTCCTCCGACCGTTTTTCCAGGCTGGACAGGGCCTGAAGCAGACAGAACTTAAAGTCGCCGGGGCGGAGTGTCTGCCGCAGTGCAGGAAACGTTGCAAACAAGGAATCGATCGTCTCCTCTCCCTCTTTCTGGTGATAGTGGGTCAGAATGTGCTTCAATGCTTTCGGCAAAGCCTGCCGAAGCTCTTCGCAGTCCTCTGTCTGCTGTTCATATGGATTTTGCAGTGCAGCTGATAAGTCCCGGTTGCGCAAATCCAGCTGCAGCAGCTGAAATGGAACCTCCTCTGCATAATCCTCTTGATAGAACGGCAGCTCCTGGAATCCCAGCGTTTTCAGCATGCGTATAAAGTCCGGAAACGGGGACAGGGCGGTAACCAGCTTATCCTCCGTCATCTGCGAGAACAAGTAACGAAATAAATAGGAGGTCGCATCCGGATCGTATTCGGGCATGGAGGAAATCAGCCAGATTAAGTACTCCTTATCCTGTAAGCCGGAGTGCTCCACGTAGGGACGATACACAGGATTGCGCGAAAACAGCTGTCTCATCCGCTCGTGCAGCGGAAGAAAGGAGACAAAGCCTGCGAGTTGATTTCCGTGCCAAATGCCCGTAAAGGCGGAAGGTTCTGCCTGCCAGACCTCCCGGATATATTGCACCTGCTGCCATTTATCGTCAGCAAACGGGCGCAGTGTGAGGATATAGCGCGAAAACATGGACTCCACAGCAGGCAAATCCTGCGCCTCAATCTGCCGGCAGGAAAACTTGATGCCGCCGCCGGCAAAGCTCAGCGATTTCGGCACACCGTCCTGTATAAAATGCAGCAGATTGTATATGTAGTCCAGCCGCTTCTCCACAGGGGCCGTCTTCAGCCGTTCGCGCAGAACCTGAATCCCTTTTTTGGCGGCAGCCGCAAAATCGTCCGGATTGAACAGCTGGTATTCCCGGCTCATCCAGTCCCGCAGCATATCGTTGATGCGCCAATATCCATTTTCGCTGCGCTCGATCACGTGGAGCTGGCAGAAGTGGTAGAATTCTGCCGGTGTCAGCTTCTGATGGCACACCTCATTCAGCAGATGATAATCAAACCACCAAAACAGCGAAGCTGCCCGCAGCTGGTCGCGGAATTCTGCGGAAGAATCGCTGCAAGCGAGCAGCCGTTTGCTTAACAGCTGGGTCAGATGCCGGAAGGGGAAGCCTTCATCGAGCGGCACATGCCGGTTTTCCAGCACATACTTGCACAGAATCAGCAGGACGGCAGGAATTCCCTTGCAATCATTCCCAATGGCGTGCTGGAGCAGATTGTCATGGATGCCCCGCAGCCTGAGATAATCCTGCACCTCTTTTTTGCTCAGGGATCCCAGCGGCAGCTCGTAAATCATGTCAGTCCAGCCGGGCGTGCGGTGCCAGACCTCGCAAAGCCGGTAGCGAGCGGCGGAGATGAAGCGGACCCGGATGGAGAGCTGGGGAATCCAGTGTTCCCGCAGCCACATATGGATGGGGGCCCATTGATCGAGCGTGTCAAGCAGCAGCACCACACCGTCCCGCTCTGCGGCCAATGTATTCAGGGCGCCGGCCAGGGATTCTCCGTCCATCGGCACCTGCCCGATTTCCCCTTTGAGCGCGGCATGCAGGTCGCGCAGGAACTCCTCCGGTTCCCTGTAGCCTGCCAGCCCGCTGAAATAATAGATCCTCCGGCCGGGATGCATGTTGCGGAACTTCTTCAAGAGGGTGGTTTTGCCGATGCCCGGCGGCCCGCAAACATGGAGAAATTGCCAATCATGCTGTGAAAAGGTCAGGTTTGTCAGCATGCCGAGTTCATGCTCCCGGCCGACAAACCATTGATCCTCCACCTGGGAAAGAAGCTGGCCGATTCTCATTTGGTAATCCATTCCTTCCTACTTTTTTGTTTATTTTAATAGTTTCTTTTTCTGTTTTTTAAAATCCTTCCTTTCCGGTGCCCGGACATGAAAAGAAGAGACGCACGCACGTCTCTTTTCAGTCCGTCCCCGCAGGTGACAGCCGCGGCTGCGCCTTCTGAAACCATTGCCGGCAGAACATATATATAAGCAGCAAGTCGATAAGATCGCCGCCGTAGTACATGAGCATCGCGCCGGCCTCCGCCTGCGCTGCAGAGATGCCTGCCGGCGGATGGGCATAGATGTATTTCGTCAAAATCCCATGTCCGGCAAGTGCCAGCACAAATACAGTTGCGCGGTACGGAAAGCTGAAGCGGCTTGGCACCGGGTCTATATATATAATAGAAGCGGTAAATAGATATCCGGCGAACAGCACATGGATGTGAATCAGCGTATGCAGGAGCGGGCTGTGGTGCATATGGCCGTACAGGCCGCCGGCGTACAGCACCCAGAGTCCGCCGATGTTCAGCAGTGCGGCAACTACTGGATGGTGGTACACCTGCACAGCCGGACTCCGCAGAAAGCGTGTCACCTGCCGGGCTGCGGCTGTGGGCAGTGTTTTCAGCAGCAGCGTCACCGGGGCTGCCAATACAAGCAAGAGCGGCGCCAGCATGCCGAGCAAGAGGTGCACCAGCATATGGACGGTAAAATCCATGTGCGCCCGCTTCATCAGCAGGACGGCTGTTTCCGCCGCAAACACCCCGGCAATCCAGCACAGCGACCTCAGCTTTGGCCATTCCTGCCGGGACTCAGCCGCCAGATAGACGACAATCGCCAAGGCGAAGGGAAGCGCCCGCAGGATTTCATTCATAGGCTGCCTCCCGCCTCTTCATGAGGTACAGGCCAAGTGCGATGGCGGACACTGCCGCCACGTTCCATAAAATATCGTACGGCAGAATCTCAACATTGTAGCGGATTTGATGCAGGCGCATCACCTTATGCTGGATCGTGCCGTCATAGAAGTTGAAGCCGCCCGCGCCAAGCAGCACCGCTCCCGCCCAGTGCTTCGGCTGCCAGGCTTGCCGCCGGCGCAGATCGGCTACAAGAAAGAGGGAGCCGACTGTGGCGAACCAGCTGACGGCATGAAACAGGCCATCTGATACAAGGCCGATGGCCATGGTCGATTTGTCATAAAAATGATGCCAGTGCAGCAGCTGATGAAAGACGGTTTCATCGATAAAAGCCGCCACGCCAAGCCCGAAGAGGAGACCGGCCCATACATTCTGCTTTTCCATGCTCTCACTCCTTTTTTCCTCAGTGTGGACGGGCGCCGGGCGCTTCAAACATAATTCCGCCGGCTTGTACATATATAAGTAGAAAAACGAGTATGGGAGAGCCTATGGACGAAACGTATATCGGAAGTGCCCTGACTGCAGCCTGTACTGTGCTGGGCGCGCTGCCGGCCATCTTTTTTCAAAATGTGTCACACCGCAAAAAAGACACGCTGCTTGCCTATACAGCGGGCATTATGGTGGCGGCTTCCACCTACGGGCTGATTCCGTCTGCCCTGAAGCTGTCGAATGTGCCTGTTTTAACAATTGGCATTTTGCTTGGGACCGTAACACTGACTATATTGGAGAAGTACATAGCGGGAGGGGAGCAGCACCTGAAGGGATCGCTGAACCGGCGGCGTGCGCTGGTGCTCCTGATGTCCATGAGCATTCATAATTTGCCGGAGGGGCTGTCGGTCGGGGTGAGCTATGCGAGCAACCCGTATGAGCTCGGGCCGCTTGTATCCTTTGCGATGGGGCTGCAGAACATTCCGGAAGGCTTCCTCATGGCGCTTCTGCTTGTGTCGAATGGCATTGCCCCGTTCCGGGCGTTTTTATATGTCACCTTCACCGGGCTTCTGGAGCTGTTCTCCGCCGCCATTGGCATTACGTTTGCCGGTGCCTTTGCCCATTTGATTCCGTATGGCTTGGCATTTGCAGCCGGCTCCATGCTGTTTGTCGTGTACAAGGATTTGATTCCGGAGAGCCACGGCGACGGCAACGAACAGCCGGCCACCTTTTCCTTTATCTTCGGGCTGCTGACGATGATCAGCCTGACGCAATGGCTCAGGTAGGTGTTCACTGCTCCCTGGCTTCCTGAAGCTCCGCTTTTTCCTTTTCCAGCGCTCTGACCTGCCGCTGCAACACGAAGCTGCGGAACAAGCCGATGGAGCCCATGATGAGCCCGCCGAGCAGGGCGGAGCCGAGAATCACGAGGATCAGCGGGATGCTTGCTGTTCCAAACACGTAGCTCACCTGTACAGGCTTCACGTTCACAACTGCGAGCACCGCGATGATGATCGCAAACAGCAGGGCAAAGATAAGATTCCATTGCAGCTTCATGACTTGCCTCCGTTCCTCTTTTCTTTTATTATGCAAAGTAATCCAGCACGACATACAAAGGGAGGAAAAGAGATGCTGTTGTTTGTGTACGGCACATTGCGCAAGGATGAGCATAACCATCATTATCTGGAGGGGGCGGAATGCGTGGCTGAGGTCTGCTGGACGGCGGGGCGGTTGCACGATACCGGCCTTGGCTATCCGGCGCTGGAGGAGGCGGAGGGGCAGGTATACGGAGAATTGTACCGCATCACCGAGGCGCACCTGCCGGCCATTGATGAATTGGAGGACTATGTGGAGGGCAGCACCGACAATTTGTATGAGCGGGTGACCCGGCAGATTATGACGGAAACGGGGGCGCATGAGGCATTTGTGTATGTCATCCATCCGAATTACCGGCATCTGCTGCAGGTGCACCTTGCCGGTGGCGATTGGAGGAAGCGCTGAGCGGGCCGATTCTAATTGTAGGAAAAGCGCGGTGAATTGTAGGAAGCATGCTGTGATTTGTAGGAAAGTCCGTTTGATTTGCAGGAAAAGCAGGCTGACTGTCGGGAATCGCGCTCAATTGTAGGAAAAGCACGGTGAATTGTAGGAAGCCTGCTGTGATTTGTAGGAAAGTCCATTTGATTTGCAGGAAAAGCAGGCTGACTGTCGGGAAGCAAGAGCAAAAAGAGCCAACCCGATGCCGGGTTGGCTCAGCAATTATATCTTGAAGACAGCAACGAGCTCTTCGAGGCTTTGGGACATGCCGCGCAGCTCAGTTGTCGCGGTGCGCATGCTTTCCACCGAAGCAAGCTGCTCCTGCATGGCTGCCGCGGCTTCCTGCGTGCTCACAGAGGAGTGGCGGGAAATGCCGGACAGGTTCTCGACAGAAGCACTCAGCTCTTCTGCGCTGGCTGCCATCTGCTCGGAAGCTGCGGACACCTCTTGGATCTGGGCGCTGACCTGCTCCACCAGTGCCACGATGCTTGCAAAGGTATGGCCTGCTTCCTCCACGACAAGCTTGCCGGCCTTCGCTTCGGCTGTGCCTTTTTCCATTGCCTGCACAGCCTGGTTTGTGTGCCCCTGTATATAGCTGATCAGGTCGCTGATTTGGGCTGCCGATTCGGCGGACTGCTCCGCGAGCTTGCGCACTTCCTCCGCCACAATCGCAAAGCCGCGTCCATGCTCGCCGGCACGGGCTGCTTCAATCGCAGCATTGAGCGCCAGCAGATTCGTCTGATCGGAGATGGAAGAAATCACGCTGATGATCTCGCCGATTTCTTTGGAGCGCATGCCAAGCTCGGCGATGACGCCGGCTGACTGTTCCACTGTTTCATGGAGCGCCGCCATCTGCTGGACAGAGCGTTCAATCGCTGCTTTTCCATCCTTCGCCTGCAGCGCTGCCTGCCGGGAATCCGCAGATACACTGGAGGAGGCCTCCGCAATGACCTGAATGCCCTGAGACATTTCCGTCATGGCGCGCACACTTTCCTCCAGGCTGTTCAGCTGGGTCATGGAGCCGGCTGCGACCTGCTGCATGGCTGCTGTAATCTGCTCGCTTGCCGCGCTTGTCTGGCCCGCATTCTGCTCCAGCTGCTCCGCTGTTTGCAGCACATGCTGCGCATTGTCAGATACCTTGCCGATCATTTGGCGCAGGTTCTCTGTCATGGCATTAAAGTTCTCTGCCATATCGTGGAATTCATCAGCGGAACGAATGTCCAGCTGTGCTGTCATATCGCCCTCCGCCATGACCGTGGACAGAGCATTGACCTTCTGCAGGTTTTTGGAGATATAAGAAATATACAGGTACACGGCAATGCCGATTACGACAAGAGCCACCACGCCGATAACACTGAGTGTCAGCAGCAGCTGATTGGCCGGACCGTTGATTTCGGCATCCGGCATGGTCAGCACCAGCACCCAGCCGGTCTGCTCAATCTTCTCGGCATACACATGAGTGCCGTCTGCCAGCCCGGTTGTTTTATCCTTGGACAGGATGGAAGCAGCCAGCTGCTTCAGTTCTTTGCCGGAATCCTTCTTCAGGTTCGCTTTCATAACTTTGCTGGCATCCGGATTGGCTAGATACACGCCGGAACGGTCCACCAGAAAGGCGGAGCCGGTCTTGCCAACCTTCAGCTTTCGCACCATGGACTGAATCTGGCCGATTTCAATATCGCCTGTTACCACACCCATCAGTTTCTTCTCGGCATTATAAAATGGAATGCTGGCGGTAATGGTCGTGGCATTAATTTTTGGATCATAAAACGGATCGGTGTACACCACTTTGTCTGTCTTGTTTTCGGCACCCATGGAGTACCAAGGCTGGTCCGGATAGTTTACGCTTGGATCGCTGTACTCCTCAGTCAGCTTCACGCGGCTTCCGTCATGGTAGCCGTACGTGGAGAAAAATTTCGTGTCGCCCTTGTACTGATACGGGGCAAAAAAGACACCAAGGCCGTACAGGATATCGCCGTTTTTCTCCAGCATATTTTGCACCATGCTGTGGTAATCCTCCAGCGTATATTGGCCGGCCTTCTGCTCAATGGTGCGGGCAAAGCCCTGAGCGAGAGAGGAGTGGGCCGAAATGCGGGCACGAATCACGTTGGATGTGCTGTCGAGCAAATGGTCCATCTTTTGGTCCGCTTCATTCTGAATCAGCGTACGTGCAAACAAGAAGGATACGCTGGACATAACCAGCAGGGTAACTAGAATAACAGGCAGAATAATAGCAAGCGCCTTTGTTTTAATCGTTCTCAGCACAGCTTCATTTCCTCCTTATGATTATTATAATAAGATTTTATAATATTACTCATTGATTATATCCGGGATGGTCTGACCATGCACTAGGAAGACCCTCCTAATTTTCACATGAAAAACAGCCTGCCCCCATAGGACAGACTGCACATCTTATACTTCAATAATAACCGGCAAAATCATCGGCCGGCGCTTTGTCCGGGCAAATACGAACTGGCTGAGCTTTTCCTTCATTTCCTTCTTCATCACGCTCCACTGATGCACATGCTCCCGCTGCAGGTTGCGCATCGTGGTCGCCACAAGATTGGTAAGCTCGCGGATGAGGTCTTCAGAATCGCGCATATGCACGAAGCCGCGGGAGATGATGTCCGGTCCGGAAATAATTTTGCCCTCGGAACGGCTGAGCGTCACAATGACAACAAGCATGCCATCCTCCGCGAGCTGCTTGCGGTCGCGCAGCACCACCGTGCCGACCTCTCCGATGCTCAGGCCGTCGACATACACGTTGCCTGCCGGAACAGTGCGCGTGCAGCGGGCTTCGCCGCCCTGGATGTCCACGACATCGCCATTTTTAATAATGAAAATATTCTCCGGCTTCACGCCGACGGACTCCGCCAATTGCCGGTGATGATGCAGCATGCGGAATTCGCCGTGGATTGGCACAAAGTATTTCGGCTTCATGAGCGTGAGCATGAGCTTCAGCTCCTCCTGGTAGCCGTGGCCGGAAACGTGCATGCCGGTTGAGCTGCCGGAGCCGTAAATGACGCGGGCGCGCAGCGCGAACAGATTGTCAATCATCCGGGATACGTTGCGCTCATTGCCCGGAATCGGGCTCGCCGCCAGGATGATGGTATCCTCCGGCAGCACCTCCACCCCGCGGAAGCTGTTCGTGGCAAGACGCGCCAGCGCCGCCATCGGTTCGCCCTGGCTGCCGGTGCAAAGAACAGCGACCCGTTCCGGCGGCAGCGTGTTGATGTCCTGCTGCTCAATCAGCATGCCCTCCGGAATGTGGAGATAGCCTTGCTCCATTGCCACATTCACGACATTGACCATGCTGCGGCCAAGCAGGGCGAGCTTGCGGTTTGTTTTCATCGCAGCTTCGACGACCTGTTGGACACGGACGACATTGGAGGCGAAGGTGGAGACGAAAATTTTGCGCTGTGCCTTCAGAAAGGCTTCCTCCATGTGCTTGCCCACCATCTGCTCAGACGGGGTGAAGCCCGGCCGCTCCGCGTTCGTGCTCTCGGAAATAAGGAGGAGCACACCTTCCTCACCGATACGCGCCATTTTATGAATATCCGGATATTGGCCGTTGACCGGGGTCAAGTCGAAGCGGAAGTCGCCTGTATGCACCACAACTCCCTCAGGCGTGTGAAAAGCGATGCCGAGGCAGTCCGGGATACTGTGATTCGTCCGGAAAAAGGTGAGTCTCATCCCCCCAAACTGCAGCTCCGAGTCCAAGGTAATCGTATGTAATTCTGTCTCCCGCTGCAGCCCATGCTCCTGTAGCTTCAGGTCGATGAGCCCGAGCGTAATGCGCGTGGCATAAATCGGGACGTTCAATTGCTTTAAAAAATAGCTGACGCCGCCAATATGGTCCTCATGGCCGTGGGTGACGACGAGCGCCCGCACCCGGTCCCGGTTTTCCAGTAAATATGTCACATCGGGAATGACCAAATCAATGCCGGGCAAGCCCTCATCGGGAAACTTGGCCCCCGCATCCACGACAATGATGTCCTCGTCATATTGAATGGCATACATATTCTTTCCAATTTCGTTAATGCCGCCGAGGGCAAAAAATGATAGTGCTGCCGCCACAGTCCGCGACCTCCTTCAAAAATCTCATTCTTCTGTTACCATTTCCCTATTTTTACCGGTTTTATTCTGCCTGTACCAGCAGAGCCCCTTATAAAACAGCAGCAGGGACGACATGGCAAGGAGATATACGGGCAAGGGGTAAATCAAATGCCAGCCGTGATAGGAAAACACCCGGATGCGGACAAGCAGATATTCAAAGCCGACCGCAAACAGCGACCAAACGACAAAATAGAGGATGGGAGCGAGCTTTCGCGGCTTGAGCCAATCGTACAAATAGATGAACAGGTAGCCGAATGCCGGATATACCCCGTACAGGAGCAAATTAAAGAACCCGTATCGTTTCATATCGGTAATATCGTACAGGTCGTACGGAGCAACACCCAGTGTGTGGTCCGCGATTTTCGGAAAAGAAATGCTCAACAGTACAAGCAGTGGCGTAATGTCGCCGGGCAGCCTGCGCTCCCAGGAGAAGGTGACCAGCAGCAGGAGCACGAGGATGCACAAAAACAGAGACAGGATCATAGCGTCTTATTGCAGGTGAAAGCCGTGCTGCTGCAGGGTGATGACGATGCGCTCCTGTGAGACGAGCGTGTCGTCATACTGGATTTTCACCTCGCCGTCGCTCGTATCCACAAGCGCGCGTTCCACACCGTGCAAATCCTTCAGAATGCCCTCAAGCGCCTGGATGGACTCTGCGGAATTTGCGTCTGTAACATGTAACGTTGCTTCAGCCATTCGTAAAACCTCCTTATTTATACATGCTTAGTATGAGCAGAATGAGGGCAAGTACACATGCTATGTAATCTGCATGTCATTTCCAATATGTGCATAGCCGGAGGGAGAGGAAAACGATTGCTTTAAAGTTTTATAAATATATAATTAGATATATAAATTATAAAACGAATTACAGGGGGTACCCATTTGAAAAAAGCTGCTATTGCTGCTTCTCTTGCTCTCATGACAAACACACTCCTTCCGCAAAGCTCCCAGGCCGTCACATCCGTATCCACACCGAACTACACCCCGGCAGCGTGGCCTGCCGATTTTGACACATATACAAAGAAGAACGGGCAGCTGATTTTTGATGAAGCAGGCGAATCCGGCATCAGTCCGGGCGCAGCTGATTTGACAAGCGGCCTGGATGATGGCACAGGCACAAAGCCGACTGTGTACTACTCCTCTGACGGCACCAATATGTTTTTCCGTATTCGCATTAAGGATGATCCGTATGATGTGAAGGGCGGCTATACATCGACGTTCTGGCTGGTGAACCTGGCGGTGAACGGTGTGCACAAGGCGACAGTCGGCTTGTACGGCAAGGAAACCTCACAGGACTATGTGTACGTGACCGATAACAACGGCGCTACAGTTGTGCCGATTTACAAAACGGACAGCTCAGGCGACCATGTGCCGGGCGCACGCATCGTGCCGGCAGAGAACGGACAATATTTCGTGGACTTCCAGGTGCCGATTGCGGCGATTACACAGGTGGCGCCAAGCATCACCGCGACAACACCGGTGCAAATCTTCTTCGGCTCCTCCCAAGCAGCCAATTTGGCTGTAATCAACAAGGACTACATGAGCGGATCAAGCGTCGTGTTCACGGACCTTATGACAGTCCGCCTCGGCAGTATTCCGGCAGTGAGCATTGACGGGGGCAGCCAACAGACTGTCACGGTGACGCGCCCGACGCTGACCGGCACAACAACAGCAGCGGATGGCAGCCAAGTAAGCTTAGTGATAGACGGCCACACCTACACGGGAACAGTGACCGGCGGCAAATGGAGCATTCCAGTTGCACATGACCTGGCAGCGGGCAGCTATCCGGTGACAGTGACCATTGTGGATGACCTCGGCAATACGATCAAGGATACCCAAACGCTTGTGTGCGATACTGTTGAACTGGCCATTGCGGGGGGCGCGAGAACAGCGGATCCAACACCGGTTGTGGCGGGCACAACTGATGCGGCAGACGGCAGCACGGTAAAGGTGAAGCTTAACAATCATGAGTACACCACAGCGGTATCCGGCGGCACATGGTCCCTGACAGTTCCGGATGGGGATTTGCTCCCTGACGGCTCCTATACAGTAGAAGCGGAGGTAACAGAGACAGGAACGAATCTGAAAGCAAGCACGACAAAGCAGCTCACTGTGGATACGCAAACCCATGTGGAGATTGGCAGCCCGGCTGACGGGGCAGTCGTGACCACAAAGCGGCCAAGTATGGCCGGCACCGTGGAAGAGGGTGCGGCAGTTCAAGTACAGCTGGATGGCGGTGCATGGATGAACGCAACTGTGACAGGAACAACGTGGACGTATACGCCGGCGGCAGACCTTGGCGAGGGCGGCCATACGCTTGTGGTGAAAGCAACGGATGCAGTTGGCAACGAGGCGGTGGACAATGGCTCCTTCCTCGTGGACACAGTAACTACTGTTACAATTGACAGTCCGGCAAACGGCAGCACTGTGCCGCAAAAGCGTCCGGACATCACTGGCACAGCCGAGATCGGCGCAACAGTCGAGGTGCAGGTCGATGGCGGTGCATGGACGGCAGTTCCGCTGGAAGGGCTGCATTGGACGTATCAGCCGGATGCGGACCTCACCGAAGGCAGGCATACCGTGACGGTCCGGACAACGGACGAAGCGGGGAACAAAGCAGTGAAAGCAAGCACATTCACGGTTGGGTTGCCCATCACGACGACGATTCTCGGCGGAGAGGAAGTTGTGACTGCCGATTCAACTCCGATGTTGGCCGGCACAACCGATGCGGCGGACGGCAGCCAGGTGAAGGTGTTCATTACAGATCAAGACGGCAAGGCAGTTCGCATGCTGACAGGCAGCGTGCTGGGAGGCGAGTGGCAGTTTGCACTGGAAGAACCTCTTCCGGCGGGTGTATATACGATTCGGGCCGAGGTGAAAAACAGCATAGGCATGACGGCTGAAGACACACAAACGCTGACTGTCCAACAGGAAGCGGCGGCGCTGAAGCTGTCCACCTCCCGCCAGGCAATCGTGGGCGACGGCCAGTCGCAATCCGAAATTGTGGCAGTGCTGCGCGATAAGGAAGGGCGGCCACTTGTTGGGGAGCACGTCAGGTTTACGGCAGAAGCCGGCACTTTGTCTGCAGCTGAAGCCATCACGGATGCACAAGGACGCGCCGCAGTGGTGCTGACTGCCCCGGACATGAGCGGCACCATCACGCCAACGGTCAAACTGGTGAAGGCTGTTGTGGAGAATGAAGCAAAGGGCCTGTATGCGGAAGAGCAGATTGCGATGCAATTTCTGCCGGCCGCACTGAAGGGGCAGGTCATTGACTCCGTCACGAAAAAGCCGCTCGGCGGGTCTGTGATTACGATTCGCGAGGACTTCAACAGTGACGGTGTGATTGATTTCAACACGAGGGTTGTCACAGACGCGCAAGGAAATTATGAAATTGCGGTGCCGTATGGCAACTGGACGTACAAAATGAAGATCGAGGCCAAGATGAAGTTTAAGGGAGAAGAGGTGCCTTTCAGCTTTGTCCAGCAGGCGACTGTCGGCCAGCTGTCCGGCAACGGCGGCAAGGTGCAGGCGGAGCAAACCTTCTCCGGGCAGCTGCTTGTGGCGGAGCCGGGGACAAATAAGCCGGTGAGCCTGCAGGAGCTGTTTGGCAATGAGGTGACACTGCAGCCGAATGTGCTGAACGACCCATCAAGTTCTCTGCAGGTGCATGTCCACGATGGAGGTACGTTTGAGGTTGCCGGCGGCGAGCCCGGCAAAACGTACGAGGTTGTGCTGAATGTTGTGGCGGATGGCAAGGTGCTTGTCGGCAAGAAGATGTTTGTACAAATTCCGCAAGACGGGGTGGCAGCTGTACAGGCTGAACTTATCGACCCGTACGGCATTGTACGCGACAAGGAAACGGGAAAGGGCGTAACAGGCGCGGAGGTGACGCTGCATTGGGCGGATACCGCACTGAACCGGGCGAAGCACCGTCCAATCGGGGGGCTTGTAGACCTTCCGACGCTGAAGGACTTTGCGCCAAACCAAAACAAAGATCCGCAGTATACAGATCAAACAGGCGCTTATGCCTGGATGGTATATCCGGATGCGGACTACTATATTGTAGCGAAGAAGAATGGCTATGTTGTGTATGACAGCCGCAGCGAGAAACGTGACGTGGCGCAGCAGCCGGGAGAGGACAGCTATATTCATGATGGCGTCATTCATGTGGGGCAAACAATTATGAACTATGACTTCTTCATGTCCCAGCTGTCGGCCGGCGGGCTGAAGATTGCCGACAGAAATGTGGAAACAAAGGTCAACACGGCCGTCACCGGTACAACGAACACGCCTGCCGGCCAAAGCGGGCCGTTCACCTACACGCTGGGCGCCAAGCCGCTGCATGGCACGGCTGTGCTGAACAAGGACGGCAGCTACACGTACAAGCCTGCGGCCAACTACGCCGGCGGGGACAGCTTCACGGTTGTCGTGACGAACGAAAAGGGACAAAAGGGCAGTGCGACTGTGTATGTCGAGGTGGAGCGCAACGCGCTGAAGCTAGCAGATCAGCAGGTGAACCTCGGCTCCGGAGCGGCAGTAAGCGGACGGACGAAGGGAACAGGCCTGGAAGCGGACGGTCTGGTGTACAGCATCGCCGCACAGCCGAAGCATGGCACTGTGGCGATTGGCGCAGATGGAACGTGGACGTATACGAAGACTGGTGATTTCACCGGCCAGGATATGTTCCGGATCCGCGTGAAGGATGCGACTGGCGCCACTGCCACTGGGGCGGTGTATGTGTCCATGGATGGCCTGGAGGTGCGGGAGCTGCCGAAGACGGGTTCGCCAATGGACCGCAGCCTGTTCTTGACACTGGCATCTTTGCTTACGTTGGGCGGCTTCACGCTTCGCCGCCGCAAGCGCACGGACAAGCAATAAAAGCATGGGGGGTGCAGCGGCACCTCCCCTTTTTGTTGTGCACCGGCCGGAGAACGGCTCCTTGGCCGCAGGGTTCGCTTTGTATAAGGGAGAATATCCCGGTATATGATAGGGCACAGGAACGTCCAGGCAGCAGGCTTTTCCTTTTGCTGCCGGGATGCAGAACGGCCTCTTTCTTCATAATAAGAGGAACAGCATGAGAGGGGATATGAGAATGGCTTTCCCACGCACAATCTGTACGGCCCTGCTCTTTTTGTATTTCGGAAGCAGTCCCTTGCAGGCCTCCATATTAAACATCGCCCACGGCGGCGCCTCCGGCTACATGCCGGGGAATACGCTGGCTGCCTTCAAGCTGGCCCGGCAGCTGCACGGCGATTATATCGAAATGGATGTACATATGACGAAGGACGGCCAGCTGGTGGCGATCCATGACGCCACCCTGGACCGGACAACAAATGGGACGGGCTTGATCAAGGAGCATACGCTGGCGGAGATTCAGCGGCTGCGGATGGACATGGTCTGCGAAAATTGTGCAGTGCCCTCCCTGGCCTCCATTCTGGAGCGGTTTGGCACAGGTGCCAGGTACTATATTGAACTGAAGTCGCCATGGAGATATCCCGGCATGGAGAGGAAGCTGCTGGAGGTGCTGTGGACGCATGGGCTGACCGGCCCGCAGGCGCAGCCAGGCGGAGTTATCCTCGAATCCTTTGACGCCCGCAGCCTGCAAACCATCCATCGGCTGGAGCCGGACATTCCCTTAATTCAGCTTGTCGGCAGCACCCCGGCCACAGAGCGGCAGCTGGCAGCGTACCAAACGTATTGCGCCGGCCTCGGCATCCCTTATCAATCCCTCAGCCAAGCCTATGTGCAGCAGGTGCGGAAGCATGGCCTGCAGCTGCATGCCTTCACTGTGAATGAGAAGGCTGACATGCGCCGCCTTGTGGAGTGGGGCGTGACCGGGATTTTTACAGACTTTCCCGACCGTTTGTATGAAGTGTTGCAGGAAATATAGGAAGGGAATGCTGAAAAATAGGTAAGAATCAGCATGGAAAAGATGTATTGCGGGGGATTTTCCGGAGGTGCTACGCTGGATGGCCAGCTGGTTTGATAACATCGCCCCCGTCCTTTGCAAATATGACAGGGGATCAACAGGAATTGTTTCACTTTTTGATTTTTTTGTTTCATTTTCGGAAAGGATTGTTTCAGTTTTTAGATTTTTTGTTTCATCTCATCAGAACGGCACCTCCGGTTTGTTTCATCATCCTCTTGATTGGTTCACGCCAGTAAGCCGCCAAACGAAAAAGGGCGCTGGCCATGTTAGACCAGCGCCCCGACATATGTTCACATAGTACTGATGTCAATTACGAAGCGGTACTTCACATCGGAAGCCAGCACGCGCTTGTAGGCTTCATCAATTTCGTCCGCGGAAATCACTTCAATTTTCGGTGCAATATTGTGCTCCGCACAGAAATTCAGCATTTCCTGCGTCTCGCGGATGCCGCCGATCAGGGAGCCGGCGAAGGAACGGCGATGGCCAATCAGCGAGAATACGTTCACAGCCAGAGGCTCTGGCGGCGCACCGACATTGACAAGCGTGCCATCCAGCGTCAGCAGGGAGAGGTACGCATTGAGGTCAATGGGAGCACTGACCGTGTTGATGATCAGATCAAAGTAACCCGCAAGCTGCTGGAAGGTTGCAGGGTCCTTTGTCGCATAGTGGTTCACGGCCCCGAACTCCAGGCTGTCCTCTTTTTTGCTCAGCGATTGTGACAGCACCGTCACTTCGGCCTCCATGGCATGTGCAATTTTCACTGCCATATGCCCAAGGCCGCCCATCCCGACAACTGCCACCTTCTTGCCCGGGCCGGCGTTCCAATGCTTCAGCGGCGAGTAGGTTGTGATGCCGGCGCAAAGCAATGGCGCTGCCGCGTCAAGCGGAATGCTGTCAGGAATGCGGACGACAAAGCCCTCTGTCACGACAATATGGGTGGAATAGCCGCCTTGTGTAGGCTCGCCGTATTTGTCCACGCCCGCATAAGTCGGGATGTTGCCCTTCAGGCAGTATTGCTCTTCGCCCTTTTGGCAGTTCTCGCATGCGCCGCAGGAGTCCACCATGCATCCAACCCCTACCCGGTCGCCAATCTGATACTTGGTCACCTCAGGGCCGACAGCGGCGACAACGCCTGCAATTTCATGCCCCGGTACAAGAGGATAGTTCACAGGGCCCCATTCGCCGTGGGCTGTATGAATGTCGGAATGGCAAATGCCCGCATAGTGGATCTCAATCAAAACATCGTGTGAATCCAGGTCGCGCCGTTGAATTTCGGCAGCCCGAAACGGTTTGTCCGGTCCGTCGACTGCCCGTGCTTTTGCAATAACCATGCAGAAAACCTCCTGAAATATAATTTTTTTCCATGTCACTATGTTAAGCCCTATAGTTAACTCTAGGTCAACCCTCAAATTTTCGTGGCTTTGACAGACAGCATATGCCGTGATAGAATTTTCGCTAAAAATCAGGGGGAGTAGGGATGAAGACATATTCAATCGGCGAGGCGGCCAAGGAATTGCATCTGACGGTGTACACCTTGCGCTACTATGACAAAGAGGGGCTGATGCCGTTCGTGGAACGGACACCAGGCGGTGCGCGGGTATTTACGGAGTCTGATATCGGCGCTTTGCGAATTATTGAATGCCTGAAGGCCACCGGGATGCCGATCAAGGAGATTAAGACTTTCATTGATTGGTGCGCGGAGGGAGACGCCACGCTGCAGCAAAGATATAACATGTTTTTGGAGCGGAAGGCCATTGTAGAAGCACAGATGGAGGAGCTGAAGCGGACAATGGATTTGATTGAGCATAAATGCTTCTATTATGAGACTGCATTGGATGCAGGCACGGAAGAGATCCATAAGCACGAGGCAAAGCTTGCTGGTACGAGGTAAGGGGAAAGCCGGAGCAAAGGCGTCTCGTATGATGTGAGACGCCTTTTGATGTATTCGAAGTATTCGTTGGAATATTGGCTTTACAGCCCATTAAACCATTCGTCGTCAACAGGCTCCAGCCAGTCTGTTTCCCCTGGCGTGATTGCCAAATGGACAAACCAGCTATCCTTGGTTGCCCCGTGCCAATGCTTGACATGCGGCGGAATATTCACCACATCGCCAGCTTTCAGTAGTTGCGCTGGCTTTCCAGCTTCTTGATACCAGCCTTCGCCTCCTGTAACCAGCAGAACCTGGCCAATTTTGTGGGAGTGCCAGTTATTGCGCGCCCCTGGGGCAAAGGTTACATTCCCAATCGGCGCATTGAGCGGCGTTGGGTCTGTAAACACCATGTGCAAGTATGCATCTCCGATGAAATTTGTCTCAAGCTTTGTTCCTAATGGAAAGATTGTGCTGTTGCTCAGTTCCTCATGAGCCATATTTCCATTCCTCCTTTCCAACTTCTGTTTGCTACAGTATAGACCCTAGAGTGCACTTTAAGTCAAGAGGTGCAATGGCTGTTTCAGCTTGACGTATCTAATGCCGCCTGCATTTCCTGTAAAAACAGCTTCGCGGGGGCGGAAAACATCTGATGCTTTCTCCAAACAATATGCAGGCCGGATGACAGCTGCGGCTGCAGCGGCCGGAAGCAGAGGCTGCTGTCACGGGACGTATTTACAATCTTATCAAGAGCAACTGCATACCCCACCCCTTCATCCACCATAATGGCTGCGTTGTAGGCCAGGTTGTAGGTGGCCGCAATGTTCAGCTTATGAAAGTCCTCCCCAAACCAATCGGCAAACTCATTTTTGGAGAATGTTTGCTTCATCACCTGCCGCGAGCAGATGAGCGGGACCTCCAGTAAATCCGCTGCTTGTATGGCGGCTTTGGCGGCAAGCAGGCTGTCCTTCCGCATCACAACACCCCATACATCCTCGCCCGGCATGTCGATGTAGTTATATTTGGATACATCTGCCGGCTGAATGAGGACGCCAAAGTCCAGCAGCCCTTTGTCGAGCCGTTCCGTCACATCATCTTCATTTCCGCTGTAGAGGTGATAGCGGATATGGGGATACTGAGGCTGTAAATCCTTGACCACCCGCGCAATCTGCCTCATCATGTCCGTTTCTCCGCCGCCTATGTACACATCCCCGCTTATTTCCTCCTCCAGGGAACGGAATTCCGCTTCCATTTTATCGACCATCTCAAGAACTTCTTCCGCTCTCTTTCGCAGGAGCAACCCTTCCTCAGTCAGAAGGATGCTGTGGCTGCTGCGGACAAACAGCTTTTTTCCGAGTTCTTGCTCGAGCTCCTTCAACTGCCTGGACAGGTTCGGCTGGGTCACATGCAAAGCATTTGCAGCGCCTGTAATGCTTCCTTCTCTGGCAACCGCCAGAAAATAGCGTAGTATTCTGAGTTCCATATGAACCACCTCTTCTCACAGTATATACCATTCAGAAATGCCTTTAAAGCATATCTTGATATAAGACATAAGTATTTGGCATAGGGGAAGGATGCCGTTAGAATGGATAACAACAAGGGAGGGTGTTCAAGCCCGGAGCTGAGTGGAGCATCGGCCTGAAAGCAGAGGATGTATGCGATCGGCACACCTGAAACAATTGCCGTCAGTGAAATCATTCTTCGCCCGGCACAGCAGGTAGATTGACAGATAGAGAGGGGGAAGCTTTTTGAGAAAGGGAAATCATGTATTGGTGTTCATCTTAGCTGTAGGCGTATTCGGCATCTTAAATACTGAAATGGGCGTAATTGGGATCTTGCCGGCCATTGCGGATCATTTTCATATCAGCATTGCCAAAGCAGGCTGGCTGGTCAGTTTGTTTGCCCTGGTAGTAGCTGGCGCCGGTCCAACAATGCCACTCTTATTTTCAGGAGTCGACCGGAAGAAGGTCATGCTGCTTGTGCTCGGTGTTTTCGTTCTGGGGAACGTGGTATCCATATTCACCTCCAGCTTCACGGTTCTATTGCTTGCCCGGATCATCCCGGCCTTTTTCCATCCGGTTTATTGCTCATTGGCATTTTCGGTGGCTGCCGCATCCGTAAGCAAGGCGGAAGCTCCCAAAGCGGTTGCGAGAGTATTCGTGGGCGTATCCGCCGGCATGGTGGCCGGCGTGCCAATCGCAAGCTTTATTGCCAGTGCGGTCTCTTTACAAGCGGCGATGGCCTTCTTCGCTGTTGTGAACATCATTGTATTTCTTGCGACATGGGCTGCTGTACCGTCCATGCCGGTTACAGAAAGACTTTCGTACGGTTCACAGTTCTCCGTATTAAAAAAATCTCTGACATGGCTTTCCATCCTGACGGTCATTCTACTAAATGCGGCTATATTCGGCGTATACAGCTATCTGGCGGACTATCTGAAAACGGTAACGCATATGCCTGCCAGTCTCGCAAGCTTCGCCTTGTTCGTGTACGGCGGAGCCAATATAATTGGAAATATGGTAGGCGGCAGGCTGCTGAGTGCCAATGCGAACAAATTCGTTGCCGCTTTTCCTTTTGTATTAGTGGGACTCTACACACTATTATTCTTATTCGGACAGTACAGCCTGCCGATGCTCGCCATCACCTTCATCTGGGGCATCTTGGGTGGAATCGGGGGGAACATCAATCAGTATTGGGTGACATCCGCAGCTTCCGAAGCGCCTGATTTCGCCAACGGCTTATTCATCTCCGCCTGCAACGTCGGCACAACCCTCGGCGCAGCCGCGGGCGGGCTGCTGGTATCGGGACTGGGCACCGGATATGTTGTGTTCCTGGGCATTCTGGCCGCAGTGCTGGGCTGGGTGACAATTAGGGTGAGAAACAATATGTACAGCCCTGTGAAGCAGCTCTCCGCGTAAGAGGGCTTGTTCACAGCAAAAAACCGCTGCGGAGAAGCAGCGGTTTTTTTATTGCAGAACCGCAATCCCGTAGGACAAATATACCTGGTTCTTTCCGTTCACCTTTTTGACGACAGGATCCACGCTCAAGGTAACCACTTCCTCGGAAGTGCCGGGTTTCACCCAGTACGCGCTCATAGAGTAGAATGTTTTGCCGTCCACCTTGGTCGGAAATGCCTTGTAGTTGGTTTCCAAAGGCTTGCCGTACAGCTTTGTCAATCGTTTCACCATGTCATCAAATGTCGCTTTGCTTTTCGCCTGAATGGTCTTGTCGTCTGTTGGCTGGTAGACTGCAGCAGTCATGTCTGCGCCTATTGCTATGCCGCACAGCTTCTCCTGGTTAAAGATCAAGAGTGTCTCAGTCTGCACGCTTCCAATTTGAAATGCCTTGGCACCAGACCAGTTTTTGTAGGTAAATACGCCGTCCGTCACGGTCTTCTTGCCCTCTTTATGGGGGAAGAAAACAGCCTGTGACGCTTGTCCCAATGCTTTCTCCGCATCCATAATCATCATGCCGTACTCCAGCTGCGGCGCAATCTTATTCAAATACTGCCGGCTGCTGGCGGCTGTTTTCAGCTGAACCTTCACCGGTTTTTGCGCAGTCTTCAGCTGGTCGAGCACCGCCTTCGGGACAGCCTCAAATGTCACTTTGCTTTTTTCGATGTACCCGTCCCGGTCCGGGTCCCCACCGGACACATGATAATACTTGCTGTCAGCGGAAAGTGCCAGCAGCGTTTGGCCCTTGGTCACTTTCCATGCCGTATTCACCGTATATTTGCCGGTGCTGCTTTTCGCGGATAAATAGGAATCTGCCCGTACCACAACTCTTCCTGTGATGTCCTTCGTGGCGTATATGTCTCCCCATTTGACAGCAGTGGCGGCATGCGCTGGCTGTACAGGGAGGATGCCAAATAATAAGGGTGCCGCAAGAACTGCGGGAATTAGCTTTTTGAACTTCATTGTGTCCCCCTGGTTTTGTTTTATATGACATATTTATTGTAATTTATCTTGATTCAGGAAACATTCTGTAAAAAATGGAAGCCTAGCGCTTTCTCCCTTCATGTCTACACCATGAAAAAAGAATTGTCTGAAAAATTGATATGCGATATATTGGTTGTATGGAAATTCAGCCAATTAAACGTCTGTCATTTCGGGATGAAGTCTATGGAGCCTTGAAAAAATCAATTATTACCTTGGAGCTGCAGCCGGGGGAACGCCTGAGCGACAAGGAGCTGGCGGAGCGGTTCGGCATCAGCCGGACCCCGGTCAGGGAAGCGCTGAAGCGGCTGGAGGATGAGGGGCTGATTCAATCACTCCCCGGGTCCTCCACTCGTGTGGCGCCATTACAATGGGAGGAGGCAAAGCATGCTTTCACAGTGGTAGCCGCCTTGCACGCGTTGGCGGCCCGGCTGGCATGCCCGGTGTTACAGGAAACAGATATCCAACAGCTGGAGCAGCACAACAAAGAGCTGCATCTCGCAATTGAGGCAGGAGATGTGATTGGAGCGATGGAAGCGGACGAACGGTTTCACCAGGTGTTCCTGGATGCAGCGGGAAATCCGGAAATTGTCGCAGCTTTACGAATGAGCCTGCCGAAAATTCAAAGGCTGGAGGTTTCGCAGTTCACCTCCCAAAACGGGCTCGCCTCGGTTGCGCAGCACGATGGAATCATTGCAGCCTGTAAAAAGAGGGAGCACGAAGCAGTTGTCCGCCTCGTCGAGGAGAACTGGCTCAGTCTTGGCGGGCTGCTCATCTAACAATCAGAAGCGAGGGAAAACAGGTGAAGCCCATTCTAATCGGTATATGCTCCGCACTCTTTTTTGCTTCCACATTCGTTTTGAACGCATCGATGGAATTGTCCGGCGGCAGCTGGATTTGGAGCGCCTCGCTCCGGTATATCTTTATGGTTCCGTTTTTACTCTGTATTGTCATGATGAGAAAAGGCCTGCGCCCGCTCTTTCATGAAATGAAGAAGCAGCCGGGGACGTGGCTGCTGTGGAGCTTCGTCGGATTCGGGCTGTTCTACGCCCCATTATGCTTTGCGTCCGCCTATTCGCCAGGCTGGCTGATTGCAGGCACCTGGCAAATCACTATTATCTCTGGCGCGCTGCTGGCACCGTTGTTTGTGGAAACCATCCAAACAAAGAAGGGACCTGTGCAGATCAGGGGACGGATTGCCTTGAGAGGTCTCATGATGTCGCTCATCATTTTGCTGGGAATCGTGCTCATGCAGGTGGAGCATGCCAAGCGGCTGCCGCTGGAAAGCCTGCTGCTCGGCGTTCTTCCCGTCTTGGTGGCATCGTTTGCCTACCCGCTCGGCAACCGGAAAATGATGGAGGCCTGCGGCGGCAGATTGGACGCGTATCAGCGCGTATTGGGGATGACGCTCGCCAGCCTGCCGTTTTGGCTTCTGCTTTCCATCTACGGCTTCTTCACGGTCGGGCTGCCAAGCGGGGGACAAAGCCTGCAATCGCTGCTGGTGGCGCTTTGCTCCGGCATCATCGCCACGGTTCTGTTCTTCACGGCCACTGATATGGTACGAGGAAATATGCAGCGGCTGGCCGCCGTGGAGGCAACGCAGTCCATGGAGGTGCTGTTTGCCTTGATGGGGGAGCTGCTGTTCCTGTCCATCCCGATGCCGTCTCTGTTGTCCTGGTGCGGGATGCTGGTCGTCACGCTCGGCATGATTTTGCACAGTCTTGTTTCAAATAGAAAGCCGGCAAAGAAGCTGGAGCAGTCTGTGAATATAGGTTGATTTGAATTGCATTGTATGAAGCCGCCTCCAAAGCATGGAGGGGGCTGTTTTTATGTCGTGAAGATTTCTGAGCATGTATTCCTTTTCCAGTCAAAGGGGTGTAAAGCTACACCTATAGAATAATTTTAGACTTGGTTCACAGATAGGGGATGTTGGCATGGGCAGTGTAAAGATAAGAAAGATTCGTATGTTCATACTCTGCTTGTACTGTTTTCCATTTGTGTATGCTGCTATGTATCAGGATTTTCAAAACCGTTCCATGCTTGGGCACTTGCTCGTGATTGCTGCGCTGTTTCTAATCGTTGTAAGTGTCTTCGACCTGCTGCCCCAGCTTTTGGAAATAAGATTGGCGAAAGGAAAAAGGTGACCGTAAAGCACAGAAACAGCAGGCTGCCCAAAAAGCTGAAATTTTGCGGGACCGCATAGAATTTCCGGATGGAACTGTCTTCTGCTATAGCATAACCACCTATAATATGTAATTCTATTAGTATGACAGGTGCTAAAAGCAGTCATTTCTATTACATTGTTGAGGTGGTTCATTTGGAAATCAGACAAGCAAGCCGACAGGACATAGCGGGCATAGCCAAGGTCTACGTTGACGGATGGCAAACTACATATCAGGGGCTGGTGCCCGATTCATACCTCAATGGACTATCCTATGAAGAGGCTGAAGAGCGATGGAATCAATTTTTGGATACTGGGCATGAGCCATTTATATATGTAGTGATAAATGGGGAAGGGAGCATGGCAGGCTTTGCAGCGGGGAGGAGCATGGAGGGAGAACCTTCTGCCGGTGAATTATATGCGCTGTATTTGCGGCAGGAATGCAGAGGCTTGGGCACAGGTAGGCAGCTTGTCGCAGCCGTTGCCCGGCACTTTCAGGAAAGCGGCATAGACTCCATGCTGGTATGGGTTATGGAGCAAAATAAGTCCGGGCTTGGCTTTTATGAACGGCTGGGGGGAAAGGAATACAGCCGCAGAACCAGTACGTTTGGAGAAACAGTGGTGGACGATGTGGCCTATGTCTGGCGTGACATTTCGATACTGTATGAAGCACATGGATCACTGTAGGAAGGGGGATTTTTTTGAAGTATAACAGAGTGGGGACGTCAGGCTTACGGGTGAGTGAAATCAGCTTGGGCAGCTATCTGACCTTCGGGGAAAAGGTTGTAGAGAAAGAGTCTGTTCAGACCATCCATAAGTATGTGTAAGACTAACTATATGAAGATGAAGGGGGCGAATCAAATGTCCACGGTTGAAATCAATGGGGCATCTATACATTATGAAGTTGTCGGAACGGGAGAGCCCATCCTGTTTCTGCACGGAATGGGTGCAAGCTGGCCCATGTGGGAGCCGCAGATTGAGGCATGCAAGGAGCATTTCCAATTCATATTGGTTGATTTGCACTTTCATGGCAAGTCCACGGAACTCGGGGATCAAGCCTTTTCCTACAAAGAGATGATGGAGGACCTGCCAGGGCTGCTGGGGTTGCTTCTGCGCACGTGGTCGGCGTATCAATGGGCGGTGTTGTGGCGCAAATGCTTGCTTACAGCTATCCGGGCTATGTCAAAAGCCTGGTCCTGGCCGATACGTGGTGTGAAATGCCGGATCAGACGAGCAAATTGGTTATGGCTCTTACCGTCCTTTTGACCAAGCTTCTTCCTGTCCAGTTCATCAATTCAGCTACATACTCCCTGTATAAGGGAAAACAGCCGGATCAAGTGTACACGCGGGAGATACTCAGCAAATCGCTCAAATTTACCAAGAAAACGTTCCTTGTCATGAAAACCACGCCGCTTCCTAAGATCAAAGAGCACCTTCATCGCATTGCTGCTGATACGCTGGTGATGTACGGGGACAGAAAGTCATATGGCATTGATGAAGAAAGAGGGGCTGCCTGCGCTGGATGGCGTTTCCTATGAGTATAAGTAAAACAGGCAGCCATTTTTGCAACCTGTCCCTCTCTTTGGGAGGAGTGACAAGTGAAAGGAGCAGGGTGATCTCATCTCTGCTCCTTTCACTTGCTTATGGGAACATGGAAAGTATATGTCAATCTTCTAAGGGCGTTGCAGGTCCTTGTAAATCCAATTGATAAAAGGCAAGATCCAGCCATCTGCCAAATTTGAATCCGGCTTTTTTAATGGTGCCGGAATATGCAAATCCCATGCGCTCATGCATTTTGATGCTGCCTTCATTTGCCGCATCAATGCCGGCCACAAGCGTTGCATATTCCCGCTCGTTCGCAATTTGTATGAGCTCCTGCATTAATTGTGTGGCAATGCGCTGCTTTCTATAATCCTTATGGACATATACAGAATGTTCTATTGTATACTTATAAGCCGGCCAAGGCCGGAAAGGACCGAATGTAGCAAAACCGGCGACTTTGCCGTCCTGTTCGCATACTAAGACGGGATAGCCTTCCTCCAGCTTTTGCTTGTACCACATTTGTCTGCTTTCAAGAGTCTGGGGTTTGTACGTATAGATGGCGGTGGTAGTAAGAATGGCATCATTATAGATGTCCAAAATCTCTATTAAATCTGTTTCAGTAGCTTGTCTGATCATGTTTGTCTCCCTTTCAGCATACGTTTGGCTTTCTATATGTATTGTAGAACTCTCCATGCCTGACGTAAAGCTGAACTTTTTTGTTTCTTGCTTTACTTCCTCAGGGAAATCATCATCTGCGGAGGAGGTTTCTTCTTGGATTACATGTGTTCCTTTCTCAATGGTTTTAGTGTAAAATTACACCATGCAGGGTAATTTTTGTATAACCCGTAGATGGGAGGAAGCTGGCATGGGAAGTGACTGTAATCGCTATACATAAAATGACAGGGAGGTTGCGGGGAAATGAAAAAGATTCCTATATTCATCATTTGCTTGTACTGTTTTCCTTTTGTATATGTTGCTATGTATCAGGATTTTCAGCACCGTTCTATGCTTGGGTACTTACTCATGGTGACAGCGACACCTCTCTTTGCATTCTGCGGCACCTTCTTTGGCAACACAAAGATTCCAATTGCCGGCAATCTATTATCCGCCGCTTCCTCTTTGTATTGGATCAGCAGGATGATGGGAGTTGTGGGGTGGGATGGCTTCTTCAAGCCGCTTACACCTCAGCTGCTGCTGGCTGCTGTGAGTGTCCTCAACCTGCTGCCTCAGCTTTTGGCGATCAAGCTGGCAAGAGGTTTAAACAGCAATCAGAAATGAGGCAAAGAAGAAGGCAGAGGCGGAAACACAGGCGCAGGAATGTACGACCGGCAAAATTTCCTCACACATCCCTTATAATGAATGGTATAATAAGGAAATATTTTTGATGCAAAGGGGGAATTGGTGATGGGAGACTCTCAAGTAAAGAATGTATGGAATGCGGATTTATACGATGAAAAGCATTCCTTCGTATCAGCATTCGGGCGGGGAATTGTGGAGATTTTGGATGCGCAAGAAGGGGAGCGGATTCTGGACCTGGGCTGCGGGACTGGGGAACTGGCAAATCAGCTGCACCAGACGGGGGTCCATATTGTTGGCATGGATAAGTCCGGGGAAATGGTTGCGAAGGCGCAGGCCAAGTATCCCTATATTTCCTTTCAGACGGGAGATGCGGCGGCACTGCCATTTCAAGAGGAATTCGATGCCGTGTTCTCCAATGCAACCCTCCATTGGGTGAAGCCTCCGAAGCAGGCGCTGCAGGGCATCTATCGAAGCTTGCGGCATGGCGGCCGCTTTGTGGCTGAGTTCGGCGGAAAAGGAAACGTCCAAATCATCACGGATGAGATGGTCCGGCAGCTGGAGGCGGCCGGGACAGCGCTTGAAAAAGAGCAGTTTCCCTGGTACTTCCCAAGCATCGGAGAGTACACGGCACTGATGGAGGAGGCCGGGTTCCAGGTCGTCTTTGCCCAGCATTTTGACAGGCCCACACCGCTGGATGGAGAAGAAGGCTTGTGCAACTGGATTCATATGTTCGCCGGCGGCATGCTGGAACACCTGAACCCTGAAGCGAAGGAACAGGTGATTGCAAAAGTGGAAGAGCAGCTCAAGAGCGTCCTTTTCACAAAAGATGGCTGGGTCGCGGACTACAAACGAATTCGGGTGGTTGGAATCAAGTAATCGATGCAAAACTTCCTTCAGAAGGAGTTGTACGCATGCTGCGGATTAAATTTATGATAAAGCAATTCTTGAAAGAGCCTTTATGGTTTAAATTACTAATTTCTACAACTTTACTTATTTCAATCATTTTTAGCAGTTCATTTTTTGCAAATCATGCTTATTATCGAAGCTTCTCAAAAGTGGCAGCTGCTATCTTTTTTTGTGCATATGGAATTAAATTCAGGAAGAGTCGTGTAACTTCTGTCATTTTGTTAGCTGCATCAGCTATATGTATATCTCTATCCATTCTGGCTATATCTTAGCGAAGATTCTGTTCTGCTTTCACAAAAAAGCTCCCCTGCCTGAAACGCATCCAGGAGAGCCTCTATTTGTAATATAAGTCCCGACGCGGCTACATGTCCTTCGGCTGCTGGAACCGGCTTGTTTTGTACCAGCGGACTTCCTGCTTGAACAGCACGCGCTTGATTTCGAGATAGAGCGCGTAGACAACAAGGCCGATCCATACCTGCGAGTAGGTGAAGTACATAATCAAGATGGTCAGGATGTTCTTCAGCGTCAGCTGCTTTTGTTCAATTGTGATGGTGAGCGCTGCTTCGACTACGAACAGCAGATAGGCGAGCACCATGAACCAGAAGGTGATGCGGACGGCAGGCAGCTGCAGGCCGAATAGAAGGCCATACAGGAAGATGCCGTGGGAAATCAGAATGCCGGCCAAAAAGACAATGTATGTAAAATACAGATACACGATGTCAAAGTACAGCCGTTTCACGCGCAGAGAGCGGAAATTGGCCAAGTATTTCAGGAGCACATACAAATTGCCGCGTGCCCAGCGTGTCCGCTGCTTCCACCATACCTTCCAGTTCTCCGGCTCCTGTTCCCATGTCACCGCGCCCGGATAGAAGCGGATGTGATAGCCCAGGTCGTAGACACGCAGGCTGAGCTCGGTGTCCTCGGATAATGCGTCCACATCCCAGCCGCCCAGCTGCTCGAGCACGGAACGGCGGATGGCGAAGTTGGTGCCGGGGATGGTGCAGAGCTTCAGCCAATACCAGCGGCCGGCCTGCGCCATCCATTGAAAGCAGATGGTCTCGATATTGATGAAGCGCGTCAGCAGATTGCGCGTGGCGTTGATGACACGGAACTTCCCGACAACGGCGCCCGCCTTTTCATCATGGACCAGTGCCATTGCCAGCTTGTATACCGCATCCGGCTCCGGCTCATTGTCAGCATCATAGATGGCGATGATTTCGCCTGTCGCGGCGGCCAATCCCTGGTTCAGGGCGCTGGACTTGCCGCGCCCGGCAAACGGAGGCTTTGTGGTGATGCATCGGATGAACGTATACTGCGCCGCGAACTCCTCGCAGATTGCGCCGGTCCGGTCCGAGGAGTTGTCATTGATGACAATGACCTCCAGTTCCGTTTTCGGGTAGCGCAGCCGCGCCATGGCAGTCAGCGTCTGGCGAATGACAACCTCTTCGTTATGCGCCGGAATGAGGACGCTCACCCGCGGCACCACACGCTTGGTGATAAAGTTCCATTCCTTTTCCAGCCTGCGGAATTGCAGCGCATGGAGGAAGCCGCCCTGCATCAGGAAGATGTAGTACAGCAGGATGAACCAGATAATATAGAAGGAAGAGAGATATAACACTTCAGCCATGGAGCTGCTCCTTTCTTTTCCAAATCAGATAGCCGATGTTGAGAAGAAACAAGAGTACGGCCGTTCCGGAAATCCATAGAATGACCAGCAGTGTGTCACTTTGCGCATGGCCGAGCATTTCTTTCACTTTATAGACCGACAGCGGTGTATCGTCTTGTACATGAATGCCATTGGCGTCAGTGTGGATTTTCAGATTCGGAATCTTAACGGTGTTCGGCTGCTTCTGCAAATCAATCCAATGCAGATGTGGCACCTTCTTCAGTTCTTTAATGAGAACGCGGAGGTGTGCAACGCCGAGTGCCGGGTGGTAGAAGCCAGCGATATAGCTGTCGGAAAACTGTGCCTGCTCCTTTGCGTGCGACAGCATATCCCGGATCGGGTCCTTGCCCTCCTGCACCATCGCCATGTCATAAAAGCCGATTGTCTCGGGCAGCAGGCGCATACCATGCAGGAAGGACGGACGTGTTTCGTATGACGGCACGTATGAATGTGTCCACGTTTCGTCGCTGATTTGCACCCGGCCGACGTAGGTGGAGAAATATTCCGACGCGACCTGATAGCCGGTCTGTGACATCGTGTAATGCGGCGCTTCAAAGGCAAGCGGGTATAGCTTGTGCACGGTAAGCTCCTGGACGCCATGTTCAATGCGCTTGCGGATATAATTCTCTTCAAATGTCCGCCCGGCTTGTATATATGCCTTGTACGCTGCTTCGTCAGCGAAGTCGGCTCTTGTTTTTCGCTTACTGTTCAAGTCTGCTTCTTGAAAGATGGGCGAGTTACGCAAGACATCCCAAAATTCAAAGCCCTCGCCTGTTTTTTCATCCGGGCGGTACTGATGGGAGTAGCCGTGAAGGACAATGCTGCCTCCGTTTTTCTGCATATACTGCAGCACATCCACGAGCTCCGGCACGTCCGCCATATGCTGTCCGGTGTCCATATTCACAGGGATGACACTCATGATATAGGGAATGTGCTCATCCTTCAGGTAGTCGGCAATTTGCCGCAGTACTGCGGGATCGGAGCCGGGCCGGATGTCCTCCAAGCGCAGATAGGCATTGTGTCCCGATGCGGGTTTGGTTTTAAATAATGGAAACATGGCTTCGCCGAGCACCTGTCCATAGGGATTATCAATTTTGTCCGACGCAAAGTAGTAGCTCTGCCCATCCTGAAGCAAAATCGGCACCGGCTGTCCATCCTCCAAGCGGTTGGCATACAGGATGACAGAGGCAGAAGGCGCGGCGCTTGTCTGAAATAGAGCATAGGAGCTCGCCTCGCCATCTGCATGTACAATCGGCAGCGGCTGCTTGGCGTCTGGCGGGAAAATACCGCTTGCATTGATATCCTCCCCGATTGTGACAAAGGAAAAGCGCTGCAACTGTTCTGTGTTATAGCCCATCGCCAATAGCGGGCCTGAGAAGCTGTTCAGATAGGCGGCAGCGGCTGGCGGCAGCTTGCGCCGCTTCAGTCCGGCATAGAATACGTGCGTATAGCCTGCGGCCGTCTGCGGTGTGAAGGCTTCATCGCTGACGACGGCAATGTCCCCGGCAAAGTGCCCGAGCAGTGAATCAAGAATGCGTACCTGCGCCATGTCTTCTTCGCTGTCGGCGCTGTACAGAAGGAGCACCTTCGAGGCAGCGGCAGCTTGAAGCGGCACAGACTGTCCCAGAAGGAGGAAGCAGAGGAGTGCGGACATAAACTTTTTCATAGGCAGGATATCTCCCCGTATGTATTGTTCTTAATACAGAACATAATGGATAACTGTATATTATAAGGAGTGAATGGAGGTGGTCAAGCGGTAATTCCTGGGTAAATTTTGAGGGCTCTCTCTTTCCCCTGGTTTCTGAGAGACCATCCTGCAGCCGTTTTGAATACGGGGGCTATTTGCTGCCATACATGCTGAAGGAAATATTGCAGGTTTTGCAGATGGGAGAAAGGGAGATATCTACAAAATCAGCATGCTCGGAGGCACAAGCTTGGACGATGCGGCGTGTGGCTGGAATGACCGTTTCGTGCTGTATGAAGCAAATGAATTTATAAGATGGTAAAATTTTATTTGAATGGCGGAAAGGGGATATTTTTCAAATATAACAGATTGGGGACATCAGGTTTACAGGTGTGTGAGCTCAGCTTGGGCAGCTATCTGACCTTCGGGGACAAGATTGGAGAGAAAGAATCTATTCAAACCATCCATAAGGCATTTGAGCTGGGCATCAATTCATTTGATACGGCCAATGTCTATCAGAATGGGGAAGCCGAGCGCGTTGCTTGGCGCCTCCAGCCCGGAGCAGATAGTGGAAAATGTAAGGGGGACTGTCGAGCAGATTTCAGATGAGATGGCATTGGAAATTGAGAGAGTATGTCTAAGGCAGATGCAGCTGTCCGCTTCCCAAATCATAAAATGAGCTTTGAAACAAGGCATACCACTTAGATTATCATTTTAAGAGTACAGCATGACCTATGCGTCAGGATGAAGGAGGGCGAATCAAATGGCCACGGTTGAAATCAATGGAGCACCTATACATTATGAGGTTGTCGGAAAAGGAGAACCCATCCTGTTTCTGCATGGAATGGGCGCAAGCTGGTCCATGTGGGAGCCGCAGATTGAGGCCTTCAAAGAGCATTACCAATTAATATTGGTTGACCTGCGCTTCCATGGCAAGTCCAATCCAGAGTTTGGGGACCAGGCATTTTCCTACGAAGCGATGATGGAGGACCTGCCGGGGCTGCTGGATCATCTTCAGATTGCTGCTGCGCACGTGGTCGGCGTATCAATGGGAGCGGGTGTGGCGCAAATGCTTGCCTACAGCTATCCGGGCTATGTGAAAAGCCTGGTCCTGGCCGATGCGTGGTGTGAACTGCCGGATCAGACGAGCAAGCTTGTGATGGCGCTTACCGTTTTTTTAACCAAGCTTCTTCCCGTCCAGTTCATTAATTCGGCTACATACTCCCTGTACAAAGGAAAACAGCCGGACCAAGTGTACACGCGGGAGATCCTTGGCAAATCAATCCAGTTCACCAAGAAAACATTCCTTGCCATGAAAACTACGCCGCTTCCTAAGATCAAAGAGCACCTTCACCGCATTGCTGCGGATACGCTGGTGATGTACGGGGACAGAAAGTCATACGGCATTGATGAAGAAAAAGGGGCCAGAACCATTTTCCATGAAATTCCGCACAGTACGCTGGTTGGATTCAGGGATGCATTTGATCCCGTAACTTTAATGAGGAAAGAACAATTCAACTCCATCTTGCATGCTTTCCTAAAGAAAGAGAGGTTGCCTGTGCTGGATGGCGTTTCTTATGAATACAAGTGATTCTTCACCTGCCTTGTTCCTGAAGCAGGAAAAGATGCCCCTGGAATGAGGCAAAAAGGTCCTTTCTCTTTGGGAGTATGAATGCTCTCCAAACAGAAGGGGGCTCTTAGATAAATGAAGAGAGAGGGGATTACTTTGAAAAAAATAATATTGCTGACGGTCTCAGCGGTGCTGGTGTCGGGTGTGATGGCCTGCTCCAAGCAGGAGAAAACAGAAACAAGCCATGGATCCGCTGCAGGCAACAGCACAGCAGCAAGCAATATGACAAAAGATATGAAACAGATTGCCTGGGAACACTTATCGCAGGAGCAGCAATCTCATGTGAAGGGTTCATGGGAGAGTGCAACAGTGCGGAAGCTCACCCTGAAGAATAGTGTGTTAAAAGGAACAAAATATGATGGAAAAGAAGTCTATCTGGTGGATTTTCCATCCGATGAAAACCCGACTCTTGGCGGCATTGGTGTATATATCAGTACAGATACAAAGGAATTCATTCAGCTGGCTCCGAGGGATTAGAAAAGCATAGCTGCCAAAACAATCAATCATTCATACTGAGAGCACGGTGAACCAGCAACTTCTGTCCGGGAGTTGCCTTTTCTTGTATGCCGCTGGATTCTTTCCTGGCAATGCTGCGGGGGCGTGCTTCTCCTCATATGTCTTCTGCGGCCGCAGATGGGATACACTGGATGCTATGCAGAGGCAGGAAGAGAGGGGCACATATGAGAAAAAAGGTAATGATGGGATTGGGTTGCATCCTATTGGGTGCGGGCGGGTATCTTGTGCACGCAGCATCTAATGGCAGTCCGCCAGTGTCTGTTAAGGAAGGGATGGAGGTTGCCAAGAGCCTGATCCAGAGAAAAAGTCCCGAGATTCACCATAGCGAGCTGGTCTTCGTCAGGAACATCTATGATGTGGATGATATCGCAATTGCTTATCAGTACGACATGATTACGGCCGGCCAAAGAAACGGATATATTGTGATTGGCTCCCGAACGGACCTTCCTGTATTGCTCGCGTACGCTCCCGGCAGCTCCTTGGAGGAAATGCCGGTTTCCCAAGAGAAAAAGCTATATTATGTGGGACCTATGCAATTCCTGGCAGCGCAGAACAAAGAGCAGCTGCAGGCAGCTTTTCAGGCAAAGAAGAACAAAATGCTGGAGCTGTTCAGGCAAAATCGAAAGGAACAGACCAGTGAGTTTAGAAGTCTTCAGAGGAGAGAATTGCAACCCATTCAGAGAGACGCCAAGTACAAAGAGAAATGGGGCGAGATAAGGGGAGAAGCTCCAGGATTACCCGAATGATGCGAAATGTCCAACAGCAGCAAGCTTTGCGAAAAAGGCCAATGGAAAGGAACAGCTGGCGCACAAGGCAGCAGCTTCCTCTCGAATCGTAAGAAAAATCGGATTGTTACAGCCTTGATTCTGTAATAAAATGGTTGTAATTCTTGTATTTGGACGAAAAATCATGGAGCAGAGAAGTGCTTGGATTATCTTTGTGGCCTTGCTCATGTTGTCGGGTGCCATCATTTGGAACGGCCAGTCGGGAAAGCTTGTGGAGGCTAAACCAACAGCCGCCAAGGTTGAGGAACAGGGGGCGTCAAAGGATGTGCTGAGTTTTTCGGAGGCGGCAAAGTATTTGCAGGTATCAGAGGAGTACCTTCAGTTTATGATTGACCGGGAGGAGGATGCATTGAAGAAAACAGGTGCATTTGTCGGCATGAGGCTCCCTTACATAAAAATTGGAAAGAAATACGTATTCAGCAGGGACTCCTTAAAACTTTGGTTGGCTGAGGCTGCCAAGGAGAATAAAGCATATTAAATGGCGGCAGATAAAAAATAGAATAATAGTAGCTGTATAGTCTGCGACTGCTATCAGTCTTGTGCTTGGGTGAATGGCTTTACTTGTTTCTGTTTTTATAAGGTTGCGTTCAGATCCCATAAGCAGGATATACTGGGCCACTTGTTATTTTGGCGGATCCTGAGACGAAAAAGGTTTTGCGTGATGAATAGGCAATTCCAATCGCTGCAGATGATTTTCATTTATGTAGCGCTACAATAATTATATTGATATAATTAAATGACGTTATCTGAAAATAGAAAATAGGGGGACACAATGTGGATTTTGACGCGATAGTAGTGGGCGCCGGGCTTGCTGGTTTAACAGCAACAGCCGAAATAGCCGATGCCGGCAAACAGGTGCTGCTTTTGGACCAAGAGCCGGAAGCCTCCATGGGCGGACAGGCTTGGTGGTCCTTCGGCGGCTTGTTTATGGTCGATTCACCGGAGCAGCGCCGGATGGGGATAAAGGATTCCAAAGAGCTGGCATGGCAGGACTGGCTGGGCACGGCCGGGTTCGACCGGGAAGATGACGAGGATGATTGGGCAAGAAAATGGGCCGAAGCGTATGTCGATTTCGCTGCAGGTGAAAAGCGTTCCTGGCTGTATGAGATGGGTGTCCGCTTCTTTCCGGTCGTAGGCTGGGCGGAGCGCGGCGGGTATCTTGCCGACGGGCATGGAAACTCTGTGCCCCGCTTCCATATTGTCTGGGGAACCGGTCCCGGTCTTGTTGCCCCGTTTGAGCGCCGGGTTCGTAAACACATGAAAAACGGATTGGTCAAGTTTCTGCCGCGCCACCGGGTAGATCAGCTTATCACAAGCAATGGTGCGGTTGTCGGGGTCAGCGGCTCCGTTCTGGTCCCAAGTTCGGCAGCCCGCGGGGAGGACAGCAGCCGGGAAGTGATTGGCGGCTTTGCATATCGTGCACCGGCGGTATTGGTATCGAGCGGCGGTATCGGCGGCAACCTTGACTTGGTGCGGCAAAATTGGCCAAGCCGGCTGGGTGAGCCTCCGAAGCACATGGTTACCGGTGTGCCGGCCCACGTTGACGGCAGGATGCTGGCCATCACAGAGGAAGCGGGCGGCCGAATTGTAAACCGTGACCGGATGTGGCACTACACGGAGGGGCTGAAAAACTGGAATCCGATTTGGAGCAACCATGGAATACGGATTCTTCCCGGACCATCCTCACTTTGGCTGGATGCCACAGGCAAGCGGTTTCAGGCTCCGAATTTCCCGGGCTTTGACACATTGGGCACCCTGGATGCCATCAAAAAGACTGGATATGATTATTCCTGGTTCATCCTGACACAGAAGATCATTGAAAAGGAATTTGCCCTTTCCGGGTCGGAGCAGAATCCGGATTTGACAGGAAAGAGCATTCGTCAAGTATTGGGAAGAGCATTGCCCGGTGCCTCAGCCCCTATCAAAGCTTTTATGGACAAAGGCGAGGATTTTGTGATTGCCGATAACCTGGCTGACCTTGTGAAGGGTATGAATGCACTAACCGGTGAAAATCTGTTGAACCTGTCCGATATGGAACGGCAAATACAGGCAAGAGACCGTGAAATCGACAATACTTTTACGAAGGACCTTCAGATTACGTCTATACGCGGGGCCCGCAATTACCTGGGCGACAAATTGATCCGAGTGGCTCCTCTGCATAAAATACTGGATCCGAAAAATGGGCCGCTGATTGCTGTCCGCCTGAACCTGCTAAGCCGCAAAACCTTGGGGGGACTGCAAACCGACTTGTCGGGCAGAGTCCTGAATGCTGCAGGGAACCCGGTTCCCGGACTGTACGCAGCCGGTGAAGTTTCCGGATTCGGCGGCGGCGGGATGCATGGATACCGCTCACTCGAAGGGACTTTTGTGGGCGGCTGCCTCTTTACAGGACGTGTGGCCGGCAGGGCGATAGCTGCCGAATAGTGCTGTTGGTGCTCCTTTTCGCATACAAGGGAGAATGAACGAAGAGGGGTGCCGACGGTCATCAACCTAACCAAAATAAACTGTCCCAAGCCGGTAAAAGTGGGCGGTTTCTGCAAAATTTTCGCTTTGGGGGTACGATTAAATTCTTAGACGGACAGAACCCTTCCTGCAGCTGCACGGAGCATCCATGGTCAGCCTGCTCTATTTCATTTTCGGCGGATTCGTTTCTGGTGGATTGACATATACCTCAATGAAAGAAGTGGGGAGCCGTTTAAAAAATACAATGTACGATTCTTTAAACGATTCAACAGAGGAATTGCAAAAGGATTTGGAGGAAATCAAGAAAGAAATGCCTGACGTAATTGATGTAGCATTTGAAAAGGTATAGAATTAACTTTCAGTTAAATCCCCCCAGGGAGCGTAAATATTTTTGTGTAAATGGTTTTCCAACTATATGATGAGACACGGCATGACTGGGAGAGGGGGACATGATAGGCCGGTGTGCCGGGCGCTGCCTTGCCTTTTCAAAGGTAGCGCTCAAGCAATGGGCATCATGCCCGAGAGACTCCCTGTCAAGCCGGACTAGCCAAACATCACCAAATATTATCAACTATTCAGATACAACCGTCCCCATTGGATTCCGTCCTATTTCCACATTTTCTAATAAACATAAACTATCAAGAAACCCCTACCTTCATAAGCATACCATCAAGAGGACGATCCATTTGTGCTTCCAACCACTTAGCTGTTTCTATTAATGCTTTCAAGTTGACATCCACTGCAACGCCCATCTGCAGAAACATATTCACCATATCCTCTGTACACACATTCCCCACAGCCTTAGGTGCGAACGGACAGCCCCCAAGCCCTGCAATGGAAGAATCAAAGCGTCTAACACCCGCCTGATATCCAGCTAACGTATTGGCCAAACCCAGTCCCCGAGTGTTATGGAAGTGTAAGCCCAATTTGCACGAAGAGCCAAACGTGTTCATGAAAGTTTGTACGATTTCTATAACTTGTGCAGGATTCGCCATTCCGGTTGTATCAGCCAAGGTAATCTCTTCAGCACCTGCTGTTAGGAATGCTTCTGCTACCCGCAGCAAGCGCTCAACGGGAACTTTGCCCCCATAGGGACAGCCAAAGGCTGTTCCGAGAATGCCAACACTCTTTTTTCCCGCATGCATTCCATCTCGTATGACTTCAACAAGTTCAGAAACGGATTGGTCAACGGTTCTTCTTGCGTTTCTCATATTGAATGCATCACTTGTAGCGGTTACAACATGGATGGTATCAACTTGTGTGTGGGCAGCTCTCTCCATTCCCGAACGGCTTAGAACAAGCCCCGCGTAGGAAACGGCCTCTCGTTTGGGGAGCCGGGCCATGACTTCTTCCGCATCCGCCATTTGTGGAATGACTTTAGGATTTACAAAAGAAACTGCCTCAATCTTTTGAATACCGGCTTCTATCAACTTTAGAATGAGATTTACTTTTGTGTCAGTTGAAATCTGTTGTTTCTCATTTTGCAAGCCATCCCTTGGACCCACTTCACAAATATGAATCATACAAATTCCCTCTTTTCCATCCGATTTTGTATTTCCTCCAAATGGTCGAGTACATGGTCTCTGGCCTGGTATACGTGTTCTTGCATCACAATCTTGGCTCGTTCGGCATCTTGACGCTCAATGGCTGTAACCATTGTCTCATGCGCCTGCAAGGAAGCTTGGATTTGCCCTAAATCATACCAGTAGAAGGAGTGGAACATCAGCGGCAGCATTACTACTTTAGAAATATGGAATCGCAGGTGCTCATTTTGGGAAGCTGTAATCACAGCTTCATGGAAGAGCTGATTGATTTTCATTACTTCGTGAATGGTGTGAAGATCTAAGGAAGACTCCTTTTGTAGGGCTTCCTTATAACGAAGGTTTGCTGCACGCATGCTTGCAATGTCATCCACTGAACGATAGACAGCGGCCTGGCTAGCAGCGTAGCTTTCTAACAATGCCCGCAGGTTGTAGATTTGTTGAATGTCCTCTCTCGTAAAAGAGCGAACAGACACCCCTTTCTTTAATGCTGTAACCAGCCCATCGTGCTCTAACTGCTTAAGGGCCTCCCGGATTGGCGTTCGACTGACATGGAACTCACTTGCCAGCATCTCTTCTGTTAACCTCTTTCCGGGTTCAAACGTACCAGTAATGATTGCATTTTTAATAGCTTCATATAAATCCATATGTCACCTCTATAACATTGTATACAATGGTGCCTTTCTACAGAAATATTCCATGATTGCAAAATTAAAACGATGACTGATAAATAAGGGATTTACCCATATTTCTCTATATCCATTGTAAAAAAATATTGACTCTTTGTATACAGTAATGATATATTTTTTTACAGAATTATCAGAATATTAAGGAGGGTGGTGTGCGATGAAACAGGATGTGTTTGAAGGTTTTGGGTCGGCAGTGGGACCCGGGGTGCGACCTGCCATCATTGTGGTAGATTTTATCCACGGATTTACAGATCCCGATTGTCTGCTTGGGTCTAACATGGACAAGGAGATTGCCGCTACGAAAGAACTGTTAGATATTGCAAGAGAAAAAGGGATTCTCATTGTTTTCACCACAGTCGTGTATGAGACTCACTATAAGGATGGGGGACACTTTATTAAGAAAATCCCAGCTCTTAAGGCTTTGACTGCAGAGAGTGAATGGGTAAAAGTGGACAAGAGACTCACAAGAAACGCAGACACAGAACCTTTAGTGATTAAGAAATATGCAAGCTCCTTCTTCGGCACTTCACTTTCCTCCATGCTGACAGCTGAGAAAATCGACACGGTAATCCTTGCAGGCTGCACAACATCAGGCTGTGTCCGGGCCACAGCTGTTGACGCGCTTCAACATGGCTATCGTGTCATCATCCCTGAAGAGTGTGTTGGCGACCGCTCTTCACAAGCACATCAAGCAAACTTGTATGATATTCAAACAAAATACGGGGATGTCGTAACGCTTGAAACTGTAAAAACCTATTTGAAAGGGGAATTTGTTCATGTTTAGGGTTGCTGTTGACGTAGGAGGAACCTTCACTGATATCGTGCTGCAAGATGAAGCGACGGGCCAGATTTATGGCACAAAAACACCGTCTACTCCATCAGACCAGTCTATTGGCCTGATGAATGGAATTGAGAAGATTTGTAAGGAAACAGGAATAGACATGGGTGAGCTCCGTTCCATTATTCACGGGACAACAGTGGCAACCAATGCTGTATTAGAAGGGAAAGGGGCCAAGGTTGGTTTAATTACAACGATGGGCTTTGAACAAATTCTCCATGTGGCGCGTTCCTGGACACCGGCTCCTGTAAGTGCCTGGATGGGGTTCCTGAAACCAGACCCATTAGCAGACCTGGTGCTCACCCGGGGAGTGAAGGAACGAATTGCATCAAACGGGGAAGTTCTAGTACCCATTGACATTGTAGATGTAAAAGAGAAAATCCAAGATTTATACGCAAAAGGCGTAGATAGCCTGACCATTAGCTTGATCAACTCCTATGCCAATCCTCAACATGAGAAGTTGATTCAAGACATTGCTGAATCAATCAATCCAACAATCCCTGTCACCATCTCCTACGATATCCTTCCTGAATTCAGAGAATATGAAAGAACCCTAACAACCGTAATGAACTCCTATGTCCGTCCATCCATGCAAAGGTATCTCCGTAACATTGAAAATAAGCTCCAAGATCAGAATTTAGATAAAAGAGTCAGTATTGTACGGTCTGACGGCGGACTGATGAGCATTCCAGCTGCAGCTGCGCGTCCTGTTCATACCATGCTGTCAGGTCCTTCAGGCGGTGTCACGGCCTCCGCGATGATTGGTGTCCAAACAGGCTATCGGAATGTCATTTCATTTGATATTGGCGGCACTTCTACTGACGTCGCACTGACTTATGATGGCAAACCACGGGTGTCAAGGGAAACCAAGGTAGGCGTGTTCCCGGTAAAAGCCCCTTCACTAGAAGTCGTAAGTATCGGGGCAGGCGGCGGTTCCATCGCTCATGTTCCTTTAACCGGTGCGTTGCGGGTAGGGCCACAAAGTGCAGGTGCTGAACCAGGTCCGGCTTGCTACGGCAAAGGTGGGACAGAACCAACAGTAACAGATGCCAACGTCGTGCTCGGCTACTTGCCTCCAAACCTCGTCGGCGGGGAAATGCAGTTGGATGTGGAGGCAGCGAAGGAAGCAGTTAGAACAATAGCTGATAAGCTGGATACGGACATTTACCGGGCTGCCAAGGGAATCTACGACATTGTAAATGAGAATATGTACGGTGCAATTCGCGTCGTATCTGTCGAAAAAGGATATGACCCGCGTGAGTTCTCGCTTCTCGCACTCGGTGGAGCAGGTCCATTACACGGCAACGCGCTTGGCAGTCTTTCCGGCAGCTTCCCGGTTATCGTTCCACAAACCCCGGGCGTTCTGTCAGCTCTTGGATTTTTACAATCAGATATCCGGAATGAGTTTTCCAAAACCTTTATCCGGGTACTGTCACAAATTACAGAATCTGATATTACAGAGGAACTGCAGGCTTTAGGTGCAGAGTGTATTTCATGGTTGGAGCAGGAATCCGTAGAGAAGTCACAGAGCATAGTGAAATATGAAGTAGACGTGCGATACTTCCGTCAGGGCTTCGAGATTCCAATCGAAATCACACTTGCTGATGTAGCTCAACAGGGGCTGAACTTGCTGAAGGACCGTTTCGATGCAATTCATCAGCAAATATACGGCTTTACCATGGATACGGAGCTTGAAATTGTCAATGTGCGGGCCGTAGCAATTGGACAGGTCATGTCGCCTGAGCTGCCAATTAGCGAGCCGGGATCGGAAGATGCTTCCCATGCCATCGTGGATGCAGAGCATCAGGCGTACTTCGACGGGGCGTTTCAAAAGACTCCGATTTACGACAGAAAGCTGCTGCAGCCTAATAACCGGATTGCAGGTCCGGCGATTGTGGTGCAGAAAGATACAACAACACTTGTGCAGCCGGGGTTTTATGCAGAGGTTGACCAGTATATGAATCTGTTAATTCACAGGAGGGATCGGAATGAAGAAAATTGATTCAATTACCGTTGATATTATTGAGAATGCCCTCAAAAATATCAAAGAGGAAATGGATGTCACTCTGTTTCGTTCCGCTATGTCACCCGTTATCCGGGAACAGCATGACTGCTTTCCGATGATTACGGATCCAGAGGGCAAAATGGTTGTGGGGAATTTTGGCTCCCACGTACCTGAAGTTGTGAATCAATTCCCTGAAGGAATTCATGAGGGCGATGTGATCTTTTTAAGTGACCCGTACAGCTGCGGCGGCTCCATCTCCCACATTAACGATTGGATGATTATCAACCCAATTTTCTTCCAAAAGCAAATTGTGGGGTATGCATCTATGTTTGGACACGTCATGGATGTTGGTGGGCCAGTGCCGTCCAGTATGCCTGTAGCAGCAACTACTATTTTTGGTGAAGGTGTACGTTTTCCTCCTGTCAAGCTGTTTGAGAAAGGGAAACTAAACGAAGCCATTATTAAGATCATAAAGGCAAACACAAGAACGCCTTTGGAAAACTACAGTGATCTGATGGCCATTGTTGCCTCCTGCCGCACAGCAGAAAACCGGGTGAAAGAGCTCTGTGAGCGCTTCGGGGCAGAGGCATATCTCGGAGCACTTGATGCGCTGCTGGAACGGACAAATCGCATGATGCGGCAGCTTATCGTGAATTTCCTTCCTGAGGAGCCTGTATCCTTTGCGGACTACATTGATGACGATGGCTTGGGAAATGGTCCGTTTAAAATGAACCTGACCATCTGGCGGGAAGGGGACCAAGCGTACTTTGACTGGACAGGAACAGATAAGCAATCCCCTGGTCCAATCAATTATTACCTCAGTGATTCCATGTTCAAGATGTTCATTGGTTCATTCTTAATATCAGTCTTTGACCCTGCCATTATGTTCAACGACGGGTTTTATGATGTACTGCACATAAAAACCCCGGAAGAAAGCTTGCTGAGACCGAAGTTTCCAGCCGCGTTAGGGTGTCGGACACATGCGTTAAGCCGTCTGTTTGACGTACTGAGTGGAGCCCTTTCTATTAAGACACCACAAAACAGCCCTGCGGCAGGCTACGGTACAAGTCCATATTTCATCTACTCCGGGCATGATCAGGAAGGCCGCTACTTCAACCTCATGGAGGTCATGTACGGAGGTCTGCCAGGCAGACCAATTGGAGACGGTTTGGATGGACACTCCTGGTGGCCGGCTTTTGTTAACATTCCGACGGAATACCTGGAAACCTACTATCCATTGCGTGTGGAGCTCTACGAGACAGGCATGGACTCCGGCGGGGCAGGCTTCCATCGTGGTGGTAATTGCAATAGAAAGCTGTATACTTGTCTCGCAGCAGGGACTGTGTCCATCCATGATGATCGTTCGTCCATCCAACCGTGGGGTATTAATGGAGGGGAGCCGGGCTCTTCATCTCACAAAACCCTCATCAAAAAGGATGGGACTAGAATCGAACTTCCTTCCAAAATTGACAATGTAGTTGTGGAAGAAGGAGATCAAATTTTGTTTGTGACTGCCGGAAGCGGCGGTTGGGGTGACCCGCTTGAACGTGATCCGCAAAAGGTGCTTTTGGATGTGGACAGAGGGCTGGTAAGCGCAGAAAAAGCTCTACATTCCTATGGGGTTGTCACAGGCCAAACTGGAGAAATTGACGAGCAAAAAACAACTGAAATGCGTGCAAAGCTGGCGGCAGAAAGAGGAGAATTGAAGTCATTCCATTTTGGAAATCGTGTGTTTGCTTAATTTCTTTGCGCCGTTTCAGCAGCCTTGCCAAGCTATCTTGGCAAGGCTGCTTTTACAGAAGAAAAGGTGCAGTCCTGTCGGGATTGTTTGGTTTCCATATATCCCCTGCTATTTGAAATTTATAAAGATAATGTCTTGTGCCATTCGTAGATACTGCTGTTTCAATATAAGAGATTGGGAGGAATATATATGACTCAAGAGCGTCTCCCTTTACAGGGAATTCGTGTTTTAGAGCTAGGGACACTCCTGGCTGGTCCGTTCTCAGGAAGGCTGCTTGCTGATTTTGGTGCTGAGGTCATTAAGATTGAGCCGCCTGATAAACCGGACCCTATGCGAAAATGGGGGAAGCAAGTAGAGGAACAAGGGTTATGGTGGCCAATTCAATCGCGAAACAAGAAATCCATTACTCTTAATTTACGGGAAGAAGAAGGGCAAAGAATGTTTAAAGAATTGGCGGCGAAAAGTGATATCATTATTGAAAACTTCCGGCCGGGCACCATGGAAAAGTGGAACCTGTCATATGAAGAGTTGGCAGCCGTAAACGAGAAGTTAATTATGGTCAGAACCTCTGGGTTTGGCCAGACGGGCCCCTATAAAAACAGAGCTGGTTTTGGAAGCGTTGGGGAGGCAATGGGTGGGCTTCGTTATGTAACCGGCTTTCCGGACCGTGCGCCCTCACGAATTGGAATTTCTATTGGAGACACATTAGCCGCATTATTTGCCACCATCGGCTGTCTGACAGCACTGCAGGAGCGAAATCATTCAGGAAAAGGGCAAGTAGTGGATACTGCACTATACGAGGCGGTATTTGCCGTAATGGAAAGCATTATTCCGGACTACATGCTTGCCGGATACATTCGTGAGAGAATGGGAAACATCTTGCCGGGTGTTGCACCCTCTAATATATACTTTACAAAAGATAAGACCTACGTAGTCATTGGAGCAAATGCGGATGGTGTCTTTAAACGTCTATGTCAAGCGATGGAGAAGCCGGAACTGGCGGAACATCCTAACTACGCAACCCACACGGCACGTGGTGAAAACATGAAGGCTTTAGATGCCCTGATTGAAGAGTGGACAAAGACATTGCCGGCAAAAGAGTGCCTGGCAAGATTAGAAGACTTTGGCGTTCCATCCGGGCTTATTTATTCCGCAAAGGACATTTTGGAAGACCCGCACTATCAAGAAAGAGAAATGATTATTAAAGTAGAGCATCCCACATTAGGAGAGTTTCCAATGCCTGGAGTTGTACCAAAGCTCAGCAGAACACCAGGTAGAGTAAGCCAGCCTGGCCCTGAAAAAATGGGAAAGCACAATGAAGAGATTTATGGTGAATTGCTCCAAACATCTCATCATGAGCTTACTCGCTTAAAGGAAGACGGCATCATCTAATGGGAGCTGTTTCCTGGTACTTGGAAGATGACAGAAAGTCTGAATAGTCTTACCCCCCTAATGTTTTATCTTGAACAGTCCTGTGGCTTTGCTAGGGACTGTTTTCTGTTATAGTGTATGTCTTGTAAGCAAGAAGATATTTTTTGATGCTGTGTCTACAAACTGTTAGGGCAGACGAAACTGATTTTTGTGACCTGTCTAAGGGAGTAAACAATTTCTGTGCAAAATACACTTGTCATTTCGACAAAAAGTTGCCATAGGTAACTTGGAATGGTCTAAAAAAGGCCTAAAACCCCGCGTAACCATGTAATCTTATTAAGATGGCAGCCTTATTGCCAGCTTCTTTTTCTTCTTGTACAACTTGCAATTTAAACTCTTTGGAATACTTGCTTTTTCTCATGAAAAATCCCCCTGTAACTCGTTACTCTAAGTACAAGAAATCCTGCCTTAGAGTGTCTAAGTTCATTTGGGGGCTAAAAAGAGGAAACTGCCATCGTGAAGAGATTAGAATGGAGAGGGATCCGAAGAAACACCCTTTCTGTCTCAGACAGTGTATGAGAGTACTACATTTCGTCAATATGCAGGACCTCTTGCATTCCGGTCCCTGGCATAAGCCCCGCCTGCGCTATATGCCGTTGATGGCCACACATGCCATCCAACCCATTTCTTATTATAATTGAAAGCGTTTACAATGAATAGCTTATTCATTCGTCAAATCCTGGCAACAGGTTGTCGAATGCTGATGAGCCCTGTTTCTTCTCATTTTCCACCCGCTTTTGGACTGAACACCGCCAGGACTGCGAAGTGATAGACAGGCTGCTGCCGCAGTTTGTTTCGCAGGGGGGATTTTTGTATGATAAGAAAGTATACATAGGCAATTGGGGGCGTTTCCCTCATTCTGCGGCTGCTGAAGGAATTCCGCCGCAAGAGCATCAGCCGGACATTTTAGCGAGGAGAGGATTTCATGGATTGTACGATCGTCTGGTTCCGCCGTGATTTGCGCGTTCACGATCATGAGCCGCTGCTTCAGGCTGCCGCATCCGGCCTGCCTGTGTTAGGGCTGTACTGCTTTGACACGCGTGATGATGAGACAACTTCATTCGGCTTTTCAAAAACAGGGCCGCACCGCGCCCGCTTTATTCGGGAAAGTGTCGCAGATCTGCGGGGCAAATTAAAAGAGCTTGGAACCAAGCTGCTCATCCGCAGCGGCAAGCCGGAGGACGTGCTGGCAGAGCTGGCACGGAATCTATCTGTTCATGCCGTGTATTATCACCGTGAGCTCGGCAGCGAGGAAGAGGAAGTGGAGCGCCGCATGCAAAAGGCTTGTCCCGGCATTTCCTTTCACGCCTATACCGGCCACAATCTCATTCATCCAGATGACCTGCCGTTCCCGATAGCTGAACTTCCGGATGTCTTCTCGCAGTTTCGCAAACGTGTGGAACAGCAGCTGTCCGTCCGTCCGCTTCAGCCTGCCCCGGCACAGTTGAACACGCTGGATGTGGAAGAAGGAGAGCTGCCTCCAGCACCGGCTGTACCCGGCAAAACTGCTTTTTTGGGCGGAGAATCCGAAGGGATGCACCGGCTCCAGCACTATTTCTTTGACATCGATGGTCTGCGCACCTACAAGGATACCCGTGATGGCATGCTCGAGCGCGACCATTCCTCCAAGTTTTCACCGTATCTTGCGCTGGGCTGCCTGTCCCCCCGCTATATTTATTGGAACATTAAGCGCTGCGAACAGGAACGGGTTGCGAATGAATCGACATACTGGCTCTTCTTTGAGCTCTTATGGCGCGACTATTTTTGGCTCGTGCATGCCAAATTTGGCAATCGCCTGTTTCTTCCGGGTGGGCTCTTTGGCCTTTCCATTGCCTGGTCCCGTGACCCTGGGCCCGTGCAGACATGGGTGAACGGGGAAACCGGCTACCCGCTTGTCGACGCCAATATGAAGGAGCTGCAGCAAACTGGCTGGATGTCCAACCGCGGCCGGCAAAATGTCGCCAGCTTCCTCGTGAAAAATCTTGGTGTTGACTGGCGCATCGGGGCAGAGTGGTTTGAGTCCAGCCTGCTTGACTACGATGTATCGAGCAACTATGCGAACTGGTGCTACAGCGCGGGTGTCGGAAACGATTCGCGGGTATTCCGCGTGTTCAACGTTACGAAGCAGGGGAAGGACTACGACCCGAGCGGCCGGTATGCAAAGAAGTGGCTGCCGGTGCTGGAGCACGTCCCGGGACGTCTCGTGTATGAGGTGCCTTCCTTTTCAGAGGCGGAGCGGGTGGAGCATGGTATTGAGACATACCCAAGACCAATGGTGAATCTCTTCTCGTCGGCAGAAACGCAGAAGCAGAAGTATGAGATGGCTGTGCGGCAGGCGAAAAGTGGTGAGCAGAAGCGCCGGGAGACCGCCAGGAAGAAGCCGAAACGCGAGAAGCGCGGGTCCTGGGAGGATGATTACTGAAGAGTGGGCATCGCAAAAGTCAAGAAGGCCGCGCATCGTGATTACACAATGCGCGGCCTTTTATATGCGTGCATACACGCGATTATACAGGACAGGACAATATCATATACAAGAATAGTCTCCGCTCCGGATTTCCACTCGGCAGATTCTAAAACTAATTACATACATTTTTATGCAAAATATATACACAATAAATAAAATCCTATCCTCTTGGTATCAGCCCCACCTACGCTCTATACCTTTGATGGCCACACATGCCATCCGACCCACTATCTATTATAACAGAGTTTTCTTGCGAAATAATTAATAAATATTCTAAAGCGGAAGTTTTTCATGCAAAGAAGAACAAAATGCTGGAACTGGTAAAAGTCTTCAAAGGAGAGAGCTGTACCCCATTCAGAGACAAGCATAGAAAAAAGTGGGGAGAACTCATAAAGTAGGATAATAGGCTGATTCCTCTTGTTGAAAATCGACGCCGAAGCTCATGGTCCAATCATTTGCCAAATGGTATAATAAGGGGATACTTGTACGATGCAAAGAGGGGAACTTAGTGTATGGAAATCAGAAAACCGAACGAGCTGGAATATGAAAAGATTGTATCGTTTTCGCCACAAGCCATATTTGATGGGACATTGGGTGAGGTAAAACCATCAGACGAAAAAGTAAAACAGCTGATCGAACCGCTGTTGCAGAAAGGAAGCTATTATCTGATCGCTTCTGAAAACGGCCAGCTGCTGGGTTGGATTCTGATGGGAAGAAGCAAGGACTCATTTACTGAAAAGAAGTGCGGGTTTATATATGAATTGTTTGTGTTGGAGGAATGGAGGGGAAATGGAATTGCAAAACGTTTGATGGAGAGCGGCATGGAACATCTGAAGCAGGATGGATATTCGGAGGTTCGTTTAAGCGTATATGCAGGAAATCAAGCGATTAAGCTGTATGAGAAATTAGGATTCACAGATAGAACCATTACGATGAGTATGCTTATTTAAATGAGGAACGGGGGGAGAAGCAAAGGAGCTTCTCCCTTGCTTTGTGTTATACAGATATTGTAAGTGGCGGAGGTCCGGAGCACAGAGAAGTCGTCTGTGAAGCAGAGGGAGACGTCAAAAGTGCAGGAGTGTTTGCTATTTAAGGATGTTTTTTTGGTCTCCCGAATGTTAAATTATATAAGGGCAAGGATTTACTTGCTATAATGTATCATGTAAAAGAAGCAGACAGAGAGAATGCTTCTGGAGATTAATACGGGGAGATGAAACGGTTGATGGGGAATACACAAAAAATCAGTTCCGCGAAATTGATGTGGAAAATGACGCGGCCTCATACATTAACGGCGACGTTCGCGCCTGTCATATTAGGGACAGTTGCCGCGCTTTATGAAACCAAGATTCATTGGCTTCTTTTTGCTGCGATGATGCTTGCATGCTTAGCATTGCAAATCGCAACGAATTTATTCAATGAGTATTATGATTTTAAACGCGGGCTGGATACGGCTGATTCTGTCGGCATCGGCGGCGGCATCGTCCGCCATGGCCTGAAGCCTCAAAATGTGCTGGCTGTTGCGGTCTTATTGTACGTCCTGGCAGCGTGCATCGGCGTGTATATTTGCATGAACAGCAGCTGGTGGCTGGTGGTTATCGGTTTGGCCGGAATGGCAATCGGTTATTTGTACACAGGCGGCCCGCTCCCGATTGCGTATACGCCGCTTGGGGAGCTGTTCTCCGGATTGTCCATGGGCACAGGCTTTGTCCTGATTGCGTTCTTTATTCAAACGCATACGCTGACGGTTCAAAGCATCCTGATTTCCATTCCGATCGGGATTTTGGTCGGGGCCATTAATATGTCCAATAACATCCGGGATATTGAGGAGGACACAAAGGGCGGCAGAAAAACGCTGGCGATTCTCCTTGGAAGAGAGAAGGCAGTGACAGCCCTGGCAATTTTCTTTGTCATTTCCTACTTGTGGATTGTGGCGATTGTCTTGATGGGATACATCACGCCTTGGTCTCTAGTGATGTTCCTTGGCTTGAAAAAGCCGATTTCCGCGATTCAGGGCTTTCGAAAAGGGGCAAAGGAACCTCAATATATGCGCATTGCCATGAAATCCACCGCCATCACCAATACACTGTTTGCTTTCCTGTTATCAGCAGGATTGCTGATCAATTACCTGTTTTAAACAGGCAGGCATCCCCGAACGCACAGGGGATGCTTTTTTTGTGCAGCAGACATGCGTGGACTTTCTGGACAAATATGGTTTATCATAGAGGGAAGACTGCATCTTGGCGGGGCTTGTGAAGCCAGGGTGTTCATCAGGAAGCTGTTCCGCCCGCAAAGGGAGGAGCTGTGCAAAATCTAAAGAGAAGGTTGGATGCAGAATGGAACGAAGTGTTATCTTTTTCGATATAGACGGGACGCTGCTGACCCATGAGAAAACGCTGCCCGCTTCCACGAAGGAAGCCATTTTTCAGCTGAAGGAGCTTGGCCATGAGGTCGCGATTGCGACAGGCCGTGCGCCGTTCATGTTCAAGGAGCTGCGCGAGGAATTGGGCATCCGCACGTTCGTCAGCTATAATGGCCAGTATGTGGTGCTGGACGGAGAGGTTTTATATACAAATCCGCTGGACATTCCGGCGTTGGAGGAGCTGACAGAACGGGCACTCGGCAACGAGCATCCGGTTGTGTTCATGGACCATGAGGACATGAAGGCGAATGTGCCGGAGCATGACTATATTAAGGAGAGCATTGCGACGTTAAAAATCAAGCAGTTCCCGCTGCACGACCCGCACTATTACAAGGGGCGCGAGCTGTATCAGTCGCTTCTGTTCTGTCCGGAGGGCGAGGAAAAGCAGTATGAGCAGGACTTCCTTGCATTCGACTTTATCCGGTGGCATCCGGTATCGGTGGATGTGCTGCCAAAGGGCGGCTCGAAGGCAAAAGGTGTCGAGAAAATCGCGGCGGCGCTCGGCTTTCCGCCGGAGCGGCAGTATGCCTTTGGCGACGGGCTGAACGATATTGAAATGCTGATGAGCGTGCAAAACAGCGTGGCCATGGGCAATGCCGAGGAAACCGTGAAGGCTGTGGCCAAGTATGTGACGAAGTCGGTGGAAGAGGACGGCATCGTGCACGGCTTGAAGCTGGCAGGGCTGTTGTAAGCCGAAAAGGGAGAGGGCAAAGTCAGCATGTGCAGAATTGTACAAATGACGTAGCTGAAAGTGAGGAGTAAAATGGGCAAAAAACATAAAACCAGTAAGCTCAGATTGCTTGTACGGGGATTAATGGTCATTCTGGGGGGCGTGATTGCGGCATACGGACTGGAAACCGTATTGATTCCAAATCATGTATCCGACGGGGGTGTCACAGGTCTCAGTATCGTGGGATCCAAGCTCTTTGATCTGCCGCTGGGAGCTCTCATTGCCGTGCTGAATATTCCGTTTATCTGGCTGGGCTATCAGCAAATCGGCAGAAGCTTTGCGATTTATTCCGTAATCGGGATTGCTTCGTTGTCGGTGAGCACCATCCTCTTTCATCACACGCCGGCCATTATTAAAGGGGATACGCTGTTAATTACCGTGGTTGGCGGCATTATTCTCGGCCTGGGGATGGGGCTGGCGCTGCGCAACGGCGGCGCGCTGGATGGAATTGATATGCTGGCGGTGCTGCTGGCCCGCAAGCTGCCGTTTGGGACAAGTGACTTCATCCTGTTCCTGAATGCCTTTGTCTTTATCGTTGTTTCTTTTGTTTTCGGTCTGCAGGGAGCCATTCTGTCGGCGATTGCCTACTTTATCGCTTCCAAGGTCATTCACATTGTGGAAGAGGGCTTGAGCGGGGCGAAAACCTTTAAGATCATCACCACGCAGCCGGAAACGATGCTGGAAACCATACGTGACCGCTTGGGCAGAAGCGCGACCTACAAGGATGCATATGGCGGATATTCCAATGAAAAGTTTACGGAAATTACGTGCGTCATCAACCGGCTGGAGGAAAGCAAGCTGAAGGAAATCATCAATGAGATTGATGAATATGCTTTCGTCACCATCACTGACATCGTGGAAGTAAAGGGCGGCAATTTTAGAAAGCATAATATTCATTAATGCTGCAAATGAAATGGCCGACAATAACCTGTATGAGGAAAATAAGAGGTGTATGGATGACGGTCTTCTGATCGTCGGTTCGGGTTTGAACGGGGATGCCATTGTAGTGGATGTGAACAATGAAGAGGTCGGTTATGTATTCCACGATGAGCTGTGGGAGGATGAAGCGGTTCGTCCAAGGGAGATTTTTATCAGCTTGGCGTGCAGCATCGCAGAGTTCTATTATCATTCACTGACAATGGATGGCTATCCAGTTGACGGCCGTGATGCAGAGGAGTTTCTGGGAATCTGATTGCGGCAGGAGAGACAGCTTCAAGCGGCTGTCTTTTTTTGTTTGTCTGTGCTCCTTCCTTATAATAATTGCGTGCGGATAATATGGTATAATTAGGAAGTTGGGGGAGGGGTTTGTGTGAGCGAAAACAAGAATGCAGGGTCTGCAAACAGAAAAAAACGCATGACAACCGGCATGGCAATAGGAGTTGCGCTGGGAGCAGCCCTAGGTGCACTTTCCGACCATATGGCAGTGGGGATGGCAATCGGCATCGCCATCGGGGCTGCGCTTGGCGGAATGCGGACGAAATAATACTGAAGGCAGGGGGGGCTTGCATTGGAGAGGCGCAAATTCACTGTCGCTCCGTATCATCCGGCATATGCCGAACAGACTGTGAAGATGTGGCGGGACAGCAAGGAACGGGCCATTGGCCAGAAGGAAATCCACAGCTTTGAAAATCATGTTCAGTTTTTGAAGCATATATTGCCGGAGCAGCATCAAATAGACCTGGCATTACTTGATGGTAAAGTCGTTGGGATGATTGCCTATAATGAGAAGGAAGTCAGCCAGCTGTATATTCATGTTGACTGCCAAGGAATGGGGATCGGCCAGGCCTTGCTCGACAAGGCGAAGGAGCAGTCGAGCGGCAGACTGACATTATACACGTTTGAAGTAAATCAAAATGCACAACGATTCTATGAGAAGCATGGTTTTAGGGTCATTGGCAGAGGCTATGAAAATGAGGAGAATCTGCCTGATCTGCTGTATGAGTGGCGAAGGCAGCCATGAAGTGAGACACGGGGGATGTGTATGAAACGGGTTGCGCTTGTCACCGGAGGAAACCGGGGCATTGGCTATGAGCTGGTGAAGCAGTTGGCGGAAGGTGGGTTCCAGGTGATTCTAACCAGCCGGGATGCAAAAAAGGGGTACGAAGCTGCGCAAAAGCTGAGGGAATCCGGTTTGGATGTTTCCTTTGAAGAGCTGGATGTGGCCAATCAGGAAAGTGTCCGTCAGGCTGCGGCTGCAGTACAGGAGCAGTATGGCAGGCTGGATGTGCTGATCAATAATGCCGGCGTGTATTTGGATGAGCATGAGGGGCTGCTGGCAATGGACCCTGCCATTCTGGAGGAAACGATGGCCGTGAATTTCTTCGGCGCCTGCTATGTAACCCGTTTCTTCATGCCGCTCATGGAAAAGCGCGGCTATGGGAGAGTCATCCATATTTCCTCGGAGTACGGGGCGATGCGGGAGATGGCTGAGCCGGGAGCGGGCGCCTACAAGCTGTCCAAGCTTGTCTTGAATGGCTTCACCCAATTGGCGGCGGCAGAGGCAAAAGGAGATATCAAAATCAACGCGGCGGATCCGGGCTGGGTCAGCACCGATATGGGCGGGCCGTCTGCGCCGAGAACGCCGCGGCGTCCATCCTTTGGCTGGCGACGATTGGACCGGATGGACCGAATGGCGGGTTCTTCAGGGATGGGAAGCGAATTGATTACATGTAAGCAACCCGAATGTGGATTCGGGCTGCAAACCGATCGTCATTTCTGGCTGAAGGCAATTTTTAATCCTATGAGTGTGAAGAGAGATCCTTGCATGACATTAATTTTTCTTGATAGTGATGGACTCTTCCGCAGGAAATCCCCTACTTTTCCTGCAAACATGCTGATTAGGCTGAAAATGATAAAGGTTTGGATGAGGAACAGGATGCCAAAGACAAGCATTTGTACGGATACATTGCCATTCCCGTAATGGACAAATTGCGGGAAGAAGGCCAGGAAAAACAGGGAGACCTTTGGGTTCAGGAGATTCATAATGATTCCTTTTTTGTATAGTGCTCTGTAGTCCAAAGAGTCCCCGCTGCTTAGGTCAAAGCCGGCTCCTTTTTCTCTAAAAGACTTATAGGCTAAGAATAATAGGTATACAGCTCCCGCGTATTTGACCGCTGTGAAGGCCAAAGATGACTGATAGATGATGGCTGTGATCCCGACGGTCGCAGCAGTAATATGGACGAGCAGTCCGGTGCAAAGCCCAAGTGTTGTAAAGACTCCGGCTTTTGTTCCTTTGGCGATGCTTTGTGCCAGTGTGAACAGGTTATCAGGTCCGGGCATAAGCGTGAGCGCGATTGCCGCACCTAAAAAAGACAGAATGGTGAGGACATCCACAGAAATTCCCTCCTTTCCTCAAGCTTCGTAGGCTAATATGTGGTCCAAGAACGATGTATAGTCCCCCAAATGATTCTCAATAATTTTTTGTACAATTTCTAAATTGATCGACTGGTAGTCATGCACGACGATGTTGCGAAATCCAATCATTGCTTTCATTTTAAAGGATACATCTGCAGGGATGATACGATGATTTGCCAAAAACTCAAACGCATCCCGGCTCGTCTGGGGAATTCCAAGCTTTTGCAGGGAAACAATATGCATGGCAATATCAATACTGGCCTCACATGCTCTTTGAATGTTCAAAATGATAGAATCCTGCTTCGTGTAATTCTCCAGGTTTGCCGGATTGCCTGCATATTCCTCGTGTATACGCTTGATGCAGCGTTCAATTGTTGCCATCTTATTCAGAATAACATCATTTCTCATACTTGATTGCCCTCCTCACCAGATTCTCCAGAACGTCTGCCCGCTCCTCATTCAGTCTCGCATATTTTTTCAGTGTGTACATCTCGAATGTAGCTCGTTTCAACTCGTCAGAGCAATATAATACTACTCCTGAGGCAATCACTTGTGTTTGAAACACGGTTGAAGCCATCTGTAAATCAATTAAATCTACGTCAGCATTTAAGGAAGCGGCTAGTTCCTGGGAAATGATAAAGCGCCCATATGTATCGAATTTCTTTTCACTGATATACGCAATATCAAAGTCGCTCCCGGGATGTGTCTGCCCGCCTGCCCGTGATCCGAACAAGTAGATGACATAGGGGGACAGCTTTGGAGTTAAGTACTCTATTATAAGTCTTGCTTGTTCATCTGCGGCCATGCCGGTCACCTCAAATTCGCGCCTGTAAATAAGGAACTGTTTTCATCATAGTATCATGTTTCCAGTGGCTAGGAAACAGCCTCGCGGCGGAAGGCTTCCTCCATGCTTCCGCTGCGAAGACGGGGCGTTTACAGAGCGTGGTTTTTTGAAGGAACAGCGGGTTGACCAAGCTTCCTGTCAACAGCTCCCATGAAATAGCTGAGAATGAGTCCGCCAAAGGCAACCGTTGCGACAGTGCCGGCTCCAATCGGCCCATGAAACAGGAATGCCAGCGCCAGAAACAGCACATAGACGAAGGTTCTGGCAAGAAGCACGTTCCCCTTCATCCAATTGCGCACGATCAGGGTGAAGTGGTCAATTGGAATGGGGGCGAAGTTTGTATGTAAGTACAACGCCGTCCCCAATCCGGTAATGAGCAAGCCTGCCCCCAAGCAGAGGATTCTGCTGATGAGCTGTTCCGGAAGCAGGACATGCTCCAGCAGAAGCAGCCACATGTCAATGCAGAAGCCGGTGATGGCCGCTGTCAGCAATCCCAAGAACTGTGGCCGCTTCTTTGTGAAAAGGGCATTGCAGAGAATGAGAAGGAGAGCCAGAAGGAATTCCCAGCTTCCCACGGTCAGGCCTATTTCCCGGGACAAACCGACGAGCAGGGCATCAAACGGAGACGTCCCGAGGTGGGAGCGTATGCTTAGAGACACGCCCAGCGCCAACAGCAGAATGCCAAAGGTATACAGGGAGAAGTTGATGCTACGCATGAGCCAGCGCTTTTGTCATCACAACGTGAAGGATGCCATCCTCCAGAAATGGCTGTGATGCCGTCTCATAGCCCAGCTTTTTGTAAAAGCCTTCCGCCTGTGTCTGCCCGTGCAGCTTCACCTTTGCCACTTCTTGCTCCGCGGCGATTTCCTCCAATGCCGCGACAATTACCTTTCCTAACCCAAGCTGACGGTATGGCGGCAGGATGCAAATTCGCTCCAGCTTGCCGAAGCCGTCCACCCAACGGATGCGGGCGGTGCCGGCAGGAGCGTTCTCGTGATATACCAAGATGTGCTGCGCCGCTCCGTCCAGCGTGTCAAACTCATCAAATTCATCCTCCAGCGGCACTCCCTGTTCTTTTACAAAGACTTCCTTTCGAATCTGAAAGGCTTGTTCTAATTCGTTTTCTTGATTAATTCTTGCTACAGTCAATGGGCTCACTCTTTCTTCGGTTTAATAAGATTACCATAAGATATTTTTGTTGCAAATACAACATTTAATTTCCCTCTTGAGTTACACGGCATTAAATGGTAAATTATTACATGAGTTAGTCGGTTGAATAACTAATAAGGGGGAGAACGTATGGCGAAGCCCAATGTCATCAGTAAAAGGGAGCTTCTTCAGCACGCAAAGGAATGCCTGGCCGAAAACGGCATGGACAAATTCACTTTGCGGGCTGTTGCGGATGCATCCGGTGTTACCCAGGGAACGGTGTATTATCACTTTAAGACGAAGGAGCAGCTGCTGTTGGATATTGTGGAAGATACGTGTGAAAGCTCTTGGAGCGGGCTCCCGCAGTAGGACAATATGCTGCGGGAGGCGCTGTTATCCGCCAAAAGCCGCTGCTCGTACGACTCCTTGTTCCATAAGCTGTTTTTCACGCTGGTTGCCGCAGGCTTTCATCATACGAAAATCAGGGAGCAGCTGGGGGAGATTCTTCTGAGGGAAAATCAGGCGCTGCAGCAAAGCATAGCGGGCATGGAATCTCCCATAGAGGGTGTGTCGGCGGAAACGTGGGCCATTGTGTGGAATGCGCTTATAGACGGATTGGCGCTGCAGGCGTTGTTGCATAAGGACTTTCCTGTAGAGAAGACCTACAGTGAGCTGGAGCATATGCTGCAGGCTGTCTTTCACAAGGGGGGAGAAGCGTGAAAAGCTATTTCTTTGCCATTCTAGCAGGTGTCATTGTATGGGCTTTTGCCACTTTGTTTTTTGTATGGTTTGGCGGACGGGTTCTAATCAGCCCTGATGGGGACGGCTATGTGCTGCGTATGATTTTGCTGTTGGCCGGCACGGGACTCCTACTGGCGGTCGCTGCGTACCTCTATCAGCTGTTGGACCGAACACCCCATGCATCCCTCAGGTTTGGATTCATAGGAACCATCGTCGGCCTGCTGTTGGATACATGGTCTTTATCCAACTATGCAAGCATGTTTCCGGGTTTGGATGAAAAGCAGGTGATTGCGTTTACGGCATGGATGTCGTTTGCGTATGCTCTGTATCTCATCATTCCGGCCTTGCTCAACACCGTAAAAAAATGAGCCCCTCCGGCCTCAGGCCGAAGGGGGACATCTTATGCTTCCTCGCGTATGACAAATAAAACACCGCTGAGGATGAAAAGGGAGCCGATCCAAAACATGATCCCGATGCGTTCGCCCAGCATGAGCCATCCGAGCAGCGTCCCGACGACGGGCTGAAAGAAGAAGAACAGCCCGCCGCTTGAGGCGTGCAGCAGTTGCAGCCCGCGGTTCCAAAGCAGAAAGCCGCCAGCGGTGGAAACAATGCCCAAATACAGGACGCCGCCCCAGATGGCCGGGTGGGCGATTTGCGCGGCGTCGAGCGCCGGCAGCCGCCCCAGGACAAAAGGAGTCAGGGCAATCAGGGCAATCAGGATGGAGTAGGTGGTGACGACAATTTGCGAATACTCGCCCGGCACGCGCTTCACCAACACGGACATAAGCGCCCAAGTCAGCGCCGCCGCCAGCAGCGAAATCCCGCCGAGCTTGCTGGACATATCCACATGATTCACCCCGACAATCAGCAGCACCCCGATGGTTGCCAGGCAAACAGAGAGCCCTTTTCGCATGGTCAGCCGCTCCTTCAGCAGCAGCCGGGCAAAAATGACCATAAATGCCGGCGTAGAGGAGGTAATAATGGCCCCCATTTGCGCCGAAGACAGCATGGTTCCGGTTTCCTGCGTCACAATGGAAATGGCGTTGCCGATGATTCCGATGGCGATAATGAGCGGGAAGTCGCGCTTTTTCACTTTCCAGCTCTGCCGTGTGGCAAGACCAATGGTGAGAAGGGCGGCAAGAGCCACCGCATAACGCAGCCATACAAGCTCCAGCGGTGGAATCACCGCCACGACAACCTTCACAACAACATACATACCGCCCCAAATGCTGGCAGCCAGCGCTAAATACATTGAACCTAGTAAGCTATGCTTCACTTTGTACCCTCCGTTTTGTAGTTTGTTTCTGAATGTCCTAACGGAGAGCGGCAGTCACTCCCTTAAGGACGGAGGAGTGCTGCTGGTACATCGTTTTCAAATAATGGGGCTACGTACATCTTGCTTCACCTCTGCATACTTTTTGTGCCATTATATCAGATGTGGAGTGGATTTATTGTTGCACTTACAACAAAATAGAGTTAAATTTTATTCTAAGGGAGGAGCTGATTATGAAGGAAATTCTTCGTGAAATCGGGATGATTGCAAGGGCGCTGGATTCCATCAGCAACATAGAATTTAAAGAATATGACCTGACGAAAGGGCAATATTTGTACCTGGTGCGGGTTTGCGAAAACCCGGGAATCATCCAGGAGAAGCTGGCCGAAATGATCAAGGTGGACCGGACCACCGCGGCCCGTGCCGTCCAAAAGCTTGAGGCGAACGGCTTTCTGGAAAAGAAAGAGGATGAGCACAACAAAAAAATCAAGAAGCTCTTTCCGACCGAAAAGGGAGAGCGGGTGTATCCCTTTATTAAGAGGGAAAACGACCATTCCAATCTCGTGGCATTGCAGGGGTTTTCCGAGGAAGAGGCAGAGGCCATCCTTCAGCTGCTGCTGCGGGTGCGGCAAAATGTGGAGAAGGATTGGGAGTATGTGAAGAAAGGAAATAAGAGAGAGTACTGAGAATAGAGGAGGAGCAGCATGACGATCAGCATTACCAAGTGTACGCTTGCGGATGTGCATACACTGCAGGCATTGAGCTATGAAACCTTTGGCGAAACCTTCCGGGAGCAAAATTCGCCTGAAAATATGGCGGCCTATCTGGAGCGCGCCTTCAATCTCCAGCAGCTGGAGAAGGAGCTGTCGGACAGCTCTTCGCAATTCTTCCTTGCTTATGTGGACGGGGAAGCTGCCGGGTATTTGAAGGTCAACATCGGTGACGCGCAGTCGGAGAAAATGGGGGAGGAATCGCTGGAAGTTGAGCGAATTTATGTAAAGCGAAGCTTCCAAAAGCACGGGCTTGGAAAAGAGCTGCTGCATCAGGCGTTGGAAGTTGCCCGGGCGTGCGGGAAAACAAAAATTTGGCTGGGTGTATGGGAGAAAAATGAGAATGCCATCGCGTTTTACAAAAGAATGGGATTTGTCCAAACCGGAGCGCATTCCTTCTATATGGGAGATGAGGAGCAAACCGATTATATTATGGTGAAGGACTTGTAAGGTATCAGAAAAGGGGGAGCTGTATGTATATACCAAAGCATTTTCAGCTGACAGACCAAGAGGAGATGTACAAGGTGATGGAGGAAAACAGCTTTGCGATCATTTTCTCCATGCACAACGGCAAGCCGTTTGCCACCCACCTGCCGCTTTTGCTGGACCGGGAACAGCAATGCCTGCTTGGGCATTTTGCCCGTCCGAATCCGCAATGGCGGGACATGGAAGGCCAGGAGATTTTGGTGACATTCCAGGGTCCGCATTGCTATATTTCGCCTTCCTGGTACGAGATTCAGGAGGCTGTGCCGACGTGGAACTATGTGGCGGTGCATGTATACGGCACGGTCGAGTTTGTGGAGGATGCTGATTTGGGCACCTTGGTCCGCAAGTACGAAAAAGCCGGCAGCCCCTACCGTTTGGAGGATCTGAATGAGAGCTATATGGATGGCATGAAAAAGGGGATTGTTCCGTTCAAAATTCAGATTACGAGCATGGAGGGAAAAGCGAAGCTCAGCCAAAACCATCCCGCCGAGCGGCAGGAGCTGGTTATTACACAGCTTGGGCAAAGCGAGGGTGAAAACGAGAAGGGGATTGCTGGGCTGATGAAAAAGAATCTGCCAATAAAATAAATCCCAGGGCAGCTTCCGGCTGTCCTTTTTGCCGGGATAGAATGAAAATTCCACTATTTCCCTTCCTTCAGCAGGTATAATCAGGAAAAGAAGAATTGTATGGAAGGTATAGATATGCTGCGACATTCTGAAAGTGTAAGGAAGGTTAGAGATGAAGAGGCTACTGATTGTTTTTGCAATATTGGCAGTTGGGCTGCTCGGGTATTATGTCACGGTTCTGGCGCCCTACAATTTAATTGGAGTGTGGAAGGCCCGCAGTCTGGGAATGCTGAACGGCGACAGCTTCAAGGATATAGAGGAATTGGCCACCTATTTTAAAGGGCATGACATTCAGAAAGTGAAGTATCTGGGAAATGATTCCTATGAGGTATTTACGGACAAAGGCGAGTTTGTGATTATCGCAGACTACTCAGATTCTATGTATTGGAGATATAAAATCTTTAAGTTTGATAAAAAAGCGGAGTATTTCACCAATCCTATGTAGGGTGGTTTGGGTGCGAAGCGGGCCTTAACTGCATATTATATTTGCTTTATTTTCATACATGCCCCTCTTGGCCACATGGCCAAATCAAGTCGGGGGTGGCAGCCAGATGGCAAACATGATAGAAGTCTTGCTGCTGTTAAGTGCCGTTGCGATTGTCGTGGTGTCTGTATGGGGATTTGTCACAGGGGAGTTTTACAATCGGATTACGCAGGCTTGCTTTGCCGTCTTCATGCTGGTTTTGCTGGTCAGGATGTGACCCTGCATCCGCATTCGGTTTTCTGGTGCTAAAAACGCCTGTGGGGGAGATGGGAACATGATTGCAATACCGATCGGGCTGAATCTATTCATCAGCATGCTTCTCATTTGGATTACGCTTGCTCCTTTTCTCATTCTCTCCATCCTGGCACCGCTCTTGCTCGGCGCTTTTGGCATGTTATCAGCAGCCTTAAAGGTTCTCATCCTGCTGAATGCCATGGCATCCTCGGTAGATCTGTTGACAGCTTTGCTTGTGCTGCGGCAGGTTCCCTCCGGCGGTGTTCTCAGAAGCAACGGGCCGAGCACGTATTGGAAGGCTCGGCAGGCCGTTGAGCTGTAACATTTGCGTGATAGCCGGGCTGACAGGTTTAGTCCTTCATTTTCCTTTTGTAATTTTTCTGAAAATTGAATATAATGATAGGAAAAAGGAGTCAGAGCATGAGCCACGATCTGAAATTAAAATCCTATTGGAATAACCGTTACGAAACCGGAGCCATCTGGGGAGAGGATGCCTGTCCATCGGCAGTTTTGGCGCAGGAATGCTTTCGGGAGCATGCCGTCCGGAGCGTTCTTGTGCCGGGCTGCGGATATGGCCGCAATAGCTTGTACCTGGCGCAGCAAGGCTTCGATGTGGTGGCGTATGATATCTCGGACATTGCCATTGCATATGCCGCGGAGCAAGCCGGCCGGCAATCGCTGCCTCTAAACTATGAGACAGGCAGTCTGTTTGACCCTGCATTTTTGGGAGAGAAGCAATTTGACGCTATTTACCTGTCAAATATCATCCATCTCTTTATGAAGGAGCAAAGAGAGCAGGTACTGGATATCATGACCTCCTTGCTGAAGCCCGGTGGCATCCTGGCCTTTTCTGTTGTATCCATCTATGATACGGGCAACTACGGCAAAGGGGAAGAGGTGGAGCCGAACACGTTCATGAAGCATAAGGACAAGCTGCTGCACTGCTATGATGAGCAGGAGCTGGATGATATGCTGAAGCCTCATTATGAATTCCTGAAAAAATGCCTCCACACGCAAGTTGAGCCGGATCCAAGCGGCGAGCTGGAGGAGCTCAAGCTGTGGTTTGTGGCTGCGAGGAGAAAATGAAAACCCATCTTCCTGTCTATGCTCAATTGTAGGAAAGTCGCGGTGAATTGTAGAAAAGCTGCGCTGAATTGCAGGAAAAGCTAAATGAATTGTAGGAAAAGCCAAATGAATTGTAGGAAAAGCCAAATGAATTGTAGGAAATGCCGCCTGACTGTCGGGAATCCAGGAGTAAGGAGACTAATTCGAGATACTCATCCCTCATTTCATCGAGGTTTGCATGAGCGGAATCATGATAGATTTTCATGTTCATAGCAACTCAACAAGCGACGCAAGCTGTCCCTTGATATCTCCTGTGCTCATTCCCCCGTGGAAGCAGATGGCGGCTTCCATCTCATAGGGCAGATATGCTTCCAGTGATTTGCGGGCTGCCGGCAAATCCGGTGTGGTTTGGGCAACCGGTCCCCTTAGCTTTCCGTTCGCACTGTGCATCGCGTCTCCGGCAATCAGTGTTTTGTACTGTGCCGCATACACACTGATATGTCCCGGTGTATGGCCGGGAGAATCTCATTGTACACAGAATGATTCAATCCTTAAAATATAGAATAAATGTATTTTTTTTCAAGTTTTTCGTTGGATGATAGAGCAAACACAGCCTTGCGTAAATTTTGCCGGAGCTGCTGTGGATTCATGGCGGCGGGGGATGTCAATGGGGATGATGAGCTTTGCATCCGCTTTGTAAAAGAAGCGAATTGTGTGATTGCTTCGGTCAACTATCGCCTGGCTCCTAGCATCCTTGAACATGGACAGTGACCGGATTGGAGTGTCAGCGCCGGCGGCGGACTCACTGCGTCCTGACATTGCTGGCCTGCGGCCGGAATTGTTTCATACATAGCGACTCAGGCTAAGAAGCTGACCAAACACCTCATCGTAAGAACCAGGGCTGAAGGCTTCGAGACCACTGCCGGGTGTAAATGTTAATTCACCAAAGAATATTTGCTCGTTCGTATAATAAAGGTCCACTCGTACAAAAGCAAAATCAGCAGACAGTTGTCGGGCTATATCTAATAATTCATTCAAACGTTGAGGCTTAGAAACTGGTTCCTTAAGGTTCGGATAACGCCATTGAACGGGTATCCTATCCCAATTCAAATCATATAAATCGCGTTTATGACTTGTGAATCTATTTCCATCCACCTGTATAAATTTGGGTTCACCATGGAAGCAAAAGATTTTATAATCCTTTAAGTCTCCTGTAGGATCTTTTATGAATTCTTCAATAATAATCTTCGGCTGGATGTTGTTATAGTTTGGTTCTCCAGTTTTTTTCCCGAAGTCTGTTTGCAGCCAACTTCTTACTCTCTTCTTCTTCGCCTCCCAGTTAAAATTCCGTTTTTCTTTTACAAGTATGTTCCAACTTGAACCGTGATTGGCCTTTAAAACAAATGAATCGGGCAAAGAGTCCATACGAATTTGATTTACATCATCAAACACTCCAATGAGCGGTATGAGGTAATGCCCCCCAATTCGCTCTTCCACAAATTGACGTACCAAGTATTTATCTACATAGACAGAGAATCTATCTGCTGTTCCGTATAGTTTAATCCATTGAATTTTCTCATTTAGACTTTTTGGATTTTTCAAATCTAAATCATAACCATGAATTCGTTTAAATTTCTTTTTTAATGCAGTGATTGTACTTGCTTCTGTCTGTTTTATCTTCTTTCTCTTTCTTTTTTTCACAGTAAGGCTCCATTTCAACTGTATTTTGTTATGCCTGGTCGAACAGAAGGTAATCATGTTCCCTTAGTAGGATGTAAGACTTTCCAGTTATATGCTATTCAAGTCTATTAGGAAGGCTATAGGTGATTCGTGTATTTTTCTCTATATTTGGGGACAATTTCTAACTACGATTGGTTGAGAATAATCTCTTCTAACGGGGGGAGAGATGTTACTTAAGAGACTAAAATCCTCTGAATTCCTGGGCCAGTGTCTTTGTCAGAGAATAAAAGGGTGCATATTATGTTACTACATGCATTGCGAAGCTATAATAGCCAAACAGTATGCTTAAATAAGACAAGCTGAACGTGAACATGATGCTGATTGTACTCAACCATGCGGGATTCTCCATCCCATCGTTTTTTAGAGTATGAGACATCCAACTCATTTTGTAATTTAGAGAGTGCTCTAAGCATTTGGATTTCAAGAGACTCTGCCGCTCACGGCTGTTATAAGGCGTTGGGAAGGAGGCTTTCTATGCACATTTTTTGGCTGGGAGTTCGTTTTGTGATACATCCTTGATGTATGAATTTCTATTCTATATTTTTAGTTCACATACGAATGCCAATTATTGTTTCTTTTCAGTATCCACAATTTCAATTTGAGAGGTGCAGTCAGGTGGTTTCTGTAATCACATGTACTATAAGAGACGAAATGATAGAAAATGTTTTTAGTAATTATGCAAATCAGTTATGGGAGGAAAAGGAATTAATCATCATTTTAAATAACGATACAATGAATATGGAAACGTGGATAGAGAAGTCAGCTGATTATGATAACGTTTCGATTTTTAGATTGCCAGAGATGGACACTCTTGGCGATTGTTTGAACTATGGAATTGAAAAAGCAAGATATGATATTGTTGCCAAATTTGATGATGATGATTATTACTCACCATATTATTTAACTGAAGCAATGGATGCTTTCAAGAAGTATAACCCTCAGTTAGTGGGTAAAGGAAGCTCCTATATGTATTTTGAGGAAGAAAATCTATTGGTCATTCGTAAAATAGGAAATGAAAATAAATTAGGCAGCAGCACAGTGAAAGGGGGGACCTTAGTTTTCAAGAAAAGTCTTTATCCTGGCATTCAATTTCCTTCTATAAAAGGAAATGGCACAGATACTGGTTTTTTAAAAGAATGCAAGAAACAAGGGGTTAAGATGTACGCTTCTAGCAGATATAATTACGTTTATATAAGGAGAGGAAACCCGGAGTCCCATACCTTTAAAAAAGAAACTGATTTTTTCAAAAAGAAGAGCCAAGTCATTGGAACGATTAAGGATTTTGAACATATTGCTACAAAGAGGATGGAAGATATTCAGTAAATTTTCTCAGGTACCCGATAGACTCGAATACTAGATACTCTGGATCAACCATGTTACATTGCCTGGCTTGCTGTGCAGATTCAAATGCCTCTCCGATGTAATCAAGACGGGCATGACCGGATGCAAATTTTGCCGGAGCTGCCCGAAAAATATTTTGAATATTCCGTCTATCAAACGGGTGCTTCTAGTAAATTTACCTTATAATGAAAGATAAGTGCAACTCTGCTTCTGGGAATACACTTCAAAAACAAGGATAAGGAGTGTTGTCATGAAGAACCGAGTGAATCCGGAGCTGCTGCCGGGCTTGGAGCTGTTTCCAGACCTGGATCTCCGCCCGGAATATATGCCGGCGATCAGAGAGGGCATGGCGCAAATGAAGCCGGCCGAGGCGATTGCGGATGAGGCTGTCTCCATGAATGATGAAATCATTGCCGGGCCTGACGGCAATCCACTGCAGGTGCGGTTGTACCGGCCAAAGGCTGTCACGGAAGCCCTGCCGGCTCTGCTGTGGATCCACGGCGGCGGGTATGTGCTGGGGGATGTCGATGGGGATGATGAGCTTTGCATCCGGTTTGTAAAAGAAGCGAATTGCGTGGTTGCTTCGGTCAACTACCGTCTCGCTCCCGAGCATCCGTATCCGGCGCCGATTGAGGATTGCTATGCGGCGCTGAAGTGGATTGCGGATGAGGCAGCATCCTTGAACATTGACAGTGACCGGATTGGCGTGGCGGGTGCAAGTGCCGGCGGCGGACTTACTGCCGCACTGACACTGCTGGCCCGCGACCGGAATTATCCATCTCTTTGCTTCCAGATGCCGCTGTACCCGATGATTGATGACCGCAATAATGCTCCTTCCACAGATGAAGTCCGCGAAGGATTTGTGTGGAACAAAAAAACAAACGAGGCCGGCTGGCGCATGTATTTGGGCGAGCTCTACGGAACGGATGAGATTCCAGCTTATGCAGCTCCCGCCCGGGCCGAGGATTACAGCAATTTGCCGTACACCTACACATGTGTCGGCCAACTGGACCCGTTCCGCGATGAAACATTGACGTATGTAACGAAGCTTGCGCAGGCCGGTGTGGATGTGGAATTCCATCTGTATCCCGGCACCTATCACGGCTTTGAGGGCATCAATCCGGATGCCGACATTTCTGTCCGTACAAAAAATGAATACATCCAAGCCGTTAAGAATGGCTTCCAAAGGGTTGTAAGAGAAAAGGTGTAGACCTGTTACGGGAAAAACACTCACAATGGCTATATGCCTGTGAGTGTTTTTCCTTTTTGGCTTTCAGCCAGTTTTGCTTTTAAGCGCTTGATATCCTCTCTGGGCGGAAAGCCGAACATGCGTGAGTATTCCCGGCTGAACTGCGTGGGACTTTCATAGCCCACCTGGAATGCGACGTTGGCCGCATCTGTTGCTTCAGATAATAACAGGCGCCGTGCCTCCTGAAGCCTGAGCTGCTTTTGGAACTGAATGGGACTCATGGCTGTTACCTCTTTAAAATGCCTGTGAAGCGAAGAAGCGCTCATCCTTGCGATTTCTGCAAGCTCCTCAATCCGAATCGGCCGGTCATAGTGTTTCTTGATTTGTTCAATCACCTCTCTGATCCGGTAGATGGAGCTTCCCTCTGTTGCGATTTGTTTCAACGTATTCCCATGCGGCCCCTGCAGAAGCCGGTATAGAATTTCCTTCGTAAACAGAGGGGCGAATACCGGGATATCCTCAGGCGTATCCAGCAGACGGGCTAACCGGATTACTGCATCAAGCATCGGCAATTCGATCCGGCTGACAAACATGGCCCGCTTGGCAGGCTCTTTCAGGGAAGCTTTGGCTTCAAAGTCCTGTAACACCTCAAAGATTTGACCGGGCGTAAATTCAAGCTTGAGAGCCAAATAGGGATTGCTTGCAGTAGCCTCCACGATTTGGCTGGTAGCCGGCAGGTCGACGGACGCAACAAGGTAATGGGCAGGGTCATATGTAAAGCGCTCTTGCGCCAGCAGCACCTCTTTCCTTCCTTGCACGATGACACACAGGGAAGGGGTATAGACGCCGTGAGAGGGACCTGTGAGATCAGACCGGCGGATTAAGGATAAGGATGGAACAGCGGTCGTGTGAACACCATCCCGGCTTGTATAGCTCTCAATGAGTCTAGTGAGTACCTTCTGCTGTATATATAGTTGCTCAGACATGGGAACCCTCCTTGTACCTTCATTATGAATCCTATTGTACTGTTTGTTCATCCGCTGCGTAAACAGCTGTGCGAGAATTAGGCAAACATTTGGCAGAAATGGGCTAACAATCGTCTTCCTGCTTGTTCCATAATAAGGATGCAGGTATCAGCAGCATGAAAAGACATGCTTCAGAGGTTGAAGCAGATCGGCGAATGATGGGGAAGAAGGGAAGAGAAACGATGAAAAAGCGTACATTAGGCAAAAGCGGGTTGGAGGTTTCCTCAATAGGGCTCGGCTGCATGGGAATGAGCAGCGGCTTTGGTCCGGCTTCGGACAAGAAGGAGATGACGGCTCTCATTCATGAGGCAGTTGACCGCGGCGTTACATTTTTTGATACGGCAGAAGTGTACGGCCCGTATCTGAATGAGGAATTGGTAGGCGAAGCGCTTGCTCCGTTCAAGGGGAAAGTAGTGATTGCCACAAAATTCGGAATCCAAAATGTGAACGGCAAGCAGGTGCTTGACAGTAAGCCTGAGACCATTCGCCAGTCTGTTGAGGGCTCGCTCAAACGCCTGCATATTGAGGCCATTGATTTATACTATCAGCATCGGGTGGATCCCGATGTACCGGTGGAAGAAGTAGCCGGCACGGTGCAGGATCTGATCCGGGAAGGAAAGGTGAAGCATTGGGGTCTTTCTGAAGCAGGCGTGCAAACGATTCGCCGCGCACACGCCGTTCATCCGGTCACTGCCATCCAAAGTGAATACTCCATGATGTGGCGAAGTCCTGAAGAAGAATTGCTGCCGGCACTCGAAGAGCTTGGGATTGGCTTCGTTCCGTTCGCTCCCCTGGGCAAGGGTTTTCTGACAGGAACCATTGATAAGCATGCAGCCTTTGCCAGCTCTGATTTCCGCAGCATAGTTCCCCGCTTCCAACCGGAGAACCTGGAAGCCAATCAGACCTTGGTTGAGCTAGTAAAAAGGATTGCAGCAGAGAAACAGGCAGCGCCGGCACAAATCGCACTTGCATGGGTGCTTGCCCAGAAGCCATGGATTGTCCCGATTCCCGGCACGCGCAAATTGGAGCGGCTGGAGGAAAACCTTGGCGCAGCGGACATGGAACTGACTGCGGGAGAACTGAAAAATTTAAATGATGCACTCTCGAAAATTGAGATTGTCGGAGAACGATATCCTGCAGAATATGCAGGCAGAGTAGGCAAATAACAGGAGGATTTCATATGCAGAACGTAATGTTGAACAATGGCGTTGAGATGCCGATACTCGGCTTTGGCGTGTTTCAGATTCAGGATGAACAGGAATGCGAGCAGTGTGTATATGACGCGATTATGGCAGGCTATCGCCTGATTGACACAGCAGCCTCTTATTTGAATGAAAAAGCGGTCGGCAGAGCCATTCAGCGCAGCGGCGTGCCGCGCGAAGAATTGTTCATTACGACAAAGCTTTGGGTGCAGGATACCGGCTATGAAAATACAAAGAAAGCATTTTCCAATTCATTGGAGCGGCTGCAGCTGGACTATTTGGACCTGTATTTGATTCATCAGCCGTACGGTGATATATACGGTTCTTGGCGCGCGATGGAGGAATTATACCGGGAAGGGAAAATCAGGGCAATTGGAGTCAGCAACTTCTACCCTGACCGTCTGACGGACCTGATCCTCCATAATGAGGTGGTTCCTGCCGTAAACCAGGTTGAAACGCATCCTTTCTGCCAGCAAATAGAAAGCGCTGAGTTGATGAAGGAGCACCATGTCCAGATTGAGTCCTGGGGGCCATTTGCCGAAGGTAGAAATAACATGTTCCAAAACGAGGTTTTAGTATCGATAGCTGAACAGCATCATAAATCCGTCGCGCAAGTGGTTTTACGATGGCTGGTGCAAAGAGGAGTCGTTGTGATTCCGAAATCGGTCCATAAAGAAAGAATCATTGAAAACTTTAACATCTTTGACTTTGAGTTAAAGCAAGAGGATATGGAGGCCATCGCTGCATTGGATACAAAGGAGAGCCTGTTCTTTTCACATCGGGATCCTGAGATGGTGAAATGGATTGGCACTCGTAAACTTGATATTTAACCCCCTTCAAACAAGAACTGAACACTGCCCTAAAGCGATGGTATCGTTTTGGGGCAGTGTTCGCATTCAAGCGAGATTGCGTTCCTATCATGAAAGGTCGGAGCAGCCGTACCGTTCAGCTATTTGTAGGCAAGGCCCGATATCTCCAGCCGATACCAAGTAAATGGACCTTGCGGCAGCAGCCAGGAGATGTCCAGCTTCGTCGGCACCCGTATGCCGTCCATGACCTTTTGCTCCCTGACTGCTCCAACGCACTCCATCGGAACAGCTTGTTCATCGCTGTCCTTATAGCGCCACGCATGAATCTCCTGCAGCTCGCCGGCTTCACTGAACAAGAAGGTGGCCGACCCGGAAACATCATTATACGTCATAGTTGCTTTGGCAGATGTATGATCGATTCCCTCCCAAGTGATGTATGGCTGCAGCGCTGCTGATGGATACCAGGGCAGCTCCATCAAGTATCTTTGCAGCGAGGACTGGTCCACCTTGGCGTTATGTGACACACGGGCGACAGGAAGCAGGGAAGCGAGCTGAATAATCATGCTGCCGTGCCCTCCTTGAAACAAGTCGCGGCCGCTGACATGGAGAAACGGCAAAAACTTCATCCGTGCCTGCCAGAGGAAAGCAGGGACCGCAGTAGTTGTATACTGTTCTGCAACAGCCTCCGTCCATTTCTTCTGCTCCGGCTTCAGCTTCATCCAGCCATGCTGCCGCAGGTGGACGCTTCGGATGCTCCTGCGGCCGACAAGTCCGATGGCTTGCAGCCATCGCTGTACAGGTGCAGGGAGCTCCTGCAGCATATTCTCCGTAACTATCATTTCAGCCCCTGCGTCAGCTTGCAGCAGAGCCTGAATTTCGCGGTTGGTCTCTTGCTGAAAACGCCACTGGGCCCAATGCAGCAGAGCAGCCAGAGCAATCAGGAGGTTGGCAACCGTGCCAAGCTTCGCGTCCTGCCAGAACAGGATGACCAGCACCTGGGAAACAAGGACAGCTGGGAGACCAAGCGCCCACCAAGCTTTGCGGATGAATACGAGTACAGCTGCTCCTGCAAACAGCAGGGCAGCCATTAGCCATCCAACGCCGGCAGCTGTCGACATATCCTGCGACAGCGCTGCCAGGTGGGCGAGGCTGTGGAGCAGCAGGAGCACTATAATGAGAAATCGCATATATATCCCTCCCTTGGGAATTTATTCCTCGTGCATCCATATCTATTGTACACCTGCAAACACTCGTGTTTTAAAAGCAATGCGCAAAGTTTTGTTACGTGTGGAGAAAATAATTCCGAATGGAGGGATACGATGAAAATCATAACGGCTTCCATCTGCAGCCTGCTTCTTGCCTTATACTGTGCACAACCTGCAATGGCACTGTATTCAGAAAAGCCCATGACAACGGAGGAGGTATACGAAGCGGAGGGATTCACCAGCTTTGCAGCGGCAACAAAGGAATTTGAGAAGAGATTTCACGCAAAAGCAAGCCTTCCGCGCAGCATTCCTTTTTCCGTTCAGCACAGGTACAGCAGGGTTGACGGAAAGGATTCCCGTATCGTATATGAATACCTTGGCGAACAGGCTTCGGGAAATCAGCTTCAAATCATGGTGAGCCTGAAGCATTTGGGGAAGATGGAGGGCGGCTACCGCACTTCTGCAAAAGATGGGACAGCAATATACGTGTATCCGAGCTCCCATCCGGCGCTTCCAACAACCATGTATTTGAAGAAGGATGGTCTTCATTATTACCTCAGTCTGTTTTATCAGGAGAAGAAGGTAGAGGAACAGAAGCTTATGGAGATCATAGATTCCTTTCAAGGGCAGTTGCACAGAGCTGCCTAGGACTTTTTAGCTGTGTCTAACCCCTGCAGCCATCCAGCTCACAGGGGTTTTGGCGTTTCTCCGGCAGAATTGCCTTCTTTTTGCAGCTTTTGCACTATCGAAATGTTGCAAAATTGTCACAGTTCACAGGAAGCAAGGCGGAGAGTTCCTGATATGCTAATAGTGTGAGAAATTACCACAAATATCCTTATTTAATTTTGTGAAATATTGAACAAGGTGGAGTGAGGGATGTACAAGAAACAAGAGCGAATGCTGCTGCTGCTTGTTGCAGTTGTCGCGGGAATTATGGGTTTGGCGTTGTTGGGCCGGTTGATTTCAGGATAAAGGAAGGTGTCATATGGGAGCAGAATCCTCTGTATGGTTCAGCCGTCTGCTGACGGAGCTGACTTTGTCGTTTCATATCATTTACGCTACGATTGGTGTCGGGGTGCCGCTGATGATTATGCTTGCGCAGTGGGTTGGGATTCGAAATGGGGATGAGCACTACATCCTGCTTGCGCGGCGCTGGACCCGCGGCTTCGTCATCACAGTTGCCGTCGGCGTGGTGACGGGCACCGCCATCGGCCTGCAGCTGTCGCTGCTGTGGCCGAACTTCATGGAGCTGGCGGGAAACGTGATTGCCCTGCCGCTGTTTATGGAAACCTTTGCGTTTTTCTTTGAAGCTATTTTTCTGGGCATCTATATGTACACATGGGACAGATTCAAAAATCCGAAGAAGCACTTGCTGCTGTTGGTTCCGGTTGCAATCGGAGCTTCGTTTTCCGCTATTTTCATTACGATCGTGAATGCCTTTATGAACGCGCCGCAAGGCTTTGATGTGGTGGACGGCCAGCTGGTCAATGTGAACCCGCTTGTGGCCATGTTCAACCCGGCGATGCCGACCAAGGTGGCGCATGTGCTCGCCACCGCCTATATGACGTCCGCTTTTGTTCTGGCAGCCATTGCGGCATACCGGCTGCTGAAGGGCTCCCATCATGTGTACCACAAGAAAGCGCTGCTGCTGACGATGAAGCTCGGGCTAATATTCTCCATTGCTTCCGCCATCATCGGAGACTTTTCCGGCAAATATTTGGCACAGTACCAGCCGGAGAAGCTGGCGGCGGCCGAGTGGCATTTTGAAACAGAGAAAAATGCATCGCTCATCATGTACGGTGTACTGGCTGATGGCGAAGTCAAATATGAAATCCGTATTCCCTATGCGCTGAGCATCCTGGCCCACAACAATCCAAAGGCTGAGGTGATCGGGCTCGACCAGTTCGCCAAGGAGGACATTCCGCCGCTGTACATTCATTATTTGTTCGACATCATGGTGACCATCGGAGTGGGGCTGCTCTTCTTATCGCTTCTGTTTGTCATCGGCACATGGCGCGGCTGGCGCTTCGTTGCCGCGGGTTGGTTCCGGCGGCTCATCGTGCTGGGCGGCCCGCTTGCCATCTTTGCAATCGAAGCCGGCTGGTGGATGGCCGAGGTGGGGCGGCAGCCGTGGATTTTGCGCGGAATCATGCGGACAGAGGATGCCGCGACCACGAGCACCCATGTGGACACGATGCTCCTGCTGTTTGCGGCATTGTATCTCATCTTGGCGATCGGCAGCATAACGGTGCTGACGCGGATGTTCCGGCATAACCCGGTGGAACGGGAACTGGCGGACAGAGGAGGTGAGCACCGATGACGCTGGAGGTAATCGGCATTTCGGTGCTGTGGGTATTTCTGTTCGGCTATATTATGGTCGCATCCATCGATTTCGGTGCCGGCTTTTTTAACGCATACAGCACACTGACCGGGCGGGCGCATGTGCTGGCCAAGGTGATTCAGCGCTACCTGTCGCCGGTGTGGGAGGTGACGAATGTCTTTCTCGTCTTCTTTTTCGTCGGCATCGTCGGCTTTTTCCCGAAGGTGGCCTCCTACTATGGAACGGTGCTGCTTGTTCCGGCCAGTCTGGCTCTGATCCTGCTGGCCATCCGCGGCTCATATTACGCCTTCGTCACGTATGGGGGATTGCGGGGGAAGCGCTATACGCTTCTGTACGGCTTATCGGGCCTGCTCATTCCCGCCTCGTTGTCCATTGTGCTGACCATCTCGGAAGGCGGCTTTGTCAGCCGGCAGAACGGCGCGCTTGTGCTCGACTATGCGGCCTTGTTCACCAGCCCGCTGACCTGGAGCATCGTCGTGCTGAGCCTGACCGCCGTGCTGTATATTTCAGCCGTGTTTTTGACGTGGTACGCGCGTGAAGCGCGGGACAGCAGGGCCGAAGCGCTGCTGCGGCGGTACGCGCTGCTTTGGGCCGGGCCGGCCATTCTGACGGCAGCGGGCATTATGGTCGAGCTGCGGGCGCACAATCCGGGGCACTATGCCCGGATGCTGGAGGTGTGGTGGCTGTTCGCGCTGTCGCTCCTGCTGTTTGGCCGGTCCGTGTACCTCATTTGGAAAAAACGGCAGTACGGCACAGCCTTTCTGCTGCTGGCGGGGCAATTCTTTCTGGCATTTTTCGGATACGGCCTGTCGCATTATCCCTATTTGCTCTACCCATATCTGACCATCTATGACAGCTTCACAAGCGAGACCATGGGAATTGCCCTGATCATCGCGTTCATCGCGGGTTTGTGCCTGCTTATTCCATCGCTGTACCTGCTGTTTCGGCTCTTCTTGTTCGACCCGGACTATTTACAGGGGAAGCGTGACAACCATGCCTGAGGAGGGAGCAAGGTGACAGAGTTTCTCATTTTCTATGCGCCGTTTCTTGTCGTTGCCGGGGCAATTGCCGCCGCCTTCTGGCTTGCGCCGCGCGATTCCATGCTGAAAAAGTGAGCGGGGATATTCTCAGCAGAGGAGATATAAAGATATTGCAGAAATATATCAGTAGGGACAGCCGACCAAAAGGGTAAGAGGGACAAAAAGTAATGGTATTGCCAGTTTCCTTTTTCAGCTCAATTGCCTAACAACCGGGTAGGGATGTCCCTGCCCGGTTGCACAGTATCAATATGGAAACTCCACCGATAGTGCCGCGAAATTACATACTAACTTTACTGAAAGTTCCTGTGAGGAAATGAAAACAATACAGGAGGTACGACATGAGAGCTTGCGAGCTACAGGAAGCATTTCATCTGTTATGGGGAGCTGAAATTCTGACTACTTCTCTGGACCTATTGAAGGACACGCTTACTTTTAAACGGTGAGGAAAATGAATTCCCGCAGCTAACTTTCTTGCGGCAGCTCAATTTTCGGATTGGAAGACAGGAAGGTCTTATACAAAGTCAAGACATTGCCAGCTGGCCGTGTCTTCAAATGATGACCAAAAAAGAACGGAAAGACCGGATTTAACATTTATTTTTTCTGTCTATATTTATAAAATAATGTGTCCTTCTTTCTCTAAATCTATAACAAAATGGAATTTTTATGGAAATATAGACCGTTGATAGCGGTAAAATAAGCCTGTATAATCAGAATTGTCAGAACCATTTTATGGAAAATGAGGGAAGAGGATGAAGCCATTCTGGAAGAAGGTAACGGCGTTTTCTGTCATGAGTACGATGGCATGCTTTGTGGCGCTTCCGGCTGTGACAAGTACAGCTGCAACGGAAGTCACCGTACAGCAGGCGGGCAATCCGCAAGGGGCAAGTGTAATGGGCAATTTGCCAGGGGATACACCGGTCACCGTGGATGTTGTCATGAAGGTGAAAAATAAGGACAAACTGGCAGCATTCATTCAAGACACAACAACGCCAGGCAGCAGAAATTATCGCAAATATCTGTCCGTCGATGCCTTCCGCAAGGCATATGGAGCTGATGCAGAGAGTGTAAGGCAGGTCGTGGAATACTTGCGCGCATTCGGCATTCAAACAACTGTAGCCCCGAATAACCTCATTGTCACAGCAAACGGAACAGCCGCCCAGTTCAACAAAGCGTTCTCTGTTACCTTAAAAAAGGAAGAGTATAAAGGAGAACACTTCCATGGCTCCAAGGAAAATCCAAAGGTGCCGGCCCATCTTGGCAATAACATCCTCTGTATCTTAGGGTTAAGTAACTATTCCAGCTATACCTCCCACGCAGTGAAACAGACACCGCTGCTGGAAAACGGCGCTGTGCCGCAGGGGCCGCTGAGCCTGACTCCTCAGGATCTCATTCAGCATTATAATGTGCAGCCGTTATATGACAAAGGAGCAGCAGGCGCCGGCCAGACAATCGGCATTGTCACACTTGCCGATTTCAATCAGGAGGATGCCTATGCCTTTTGGAAGCAGGCCGGCATTTCCGTGAAGCCGAACCGCATCACGAAGGTTAACGTTGATGGAGGCTCCGGCTGGGACGGCTATGATGAAACAACACTTGATGTAGAGCAGTCCGGCGCACTTGCTCCGCAGGCAGATATCCGTGTCTTTGTCGGGCCGAATTCTGACACCGGTTTTGTAGATACATTTTCCACGGCCATTAATGAAAACAAGTCCCAGCAAATCTCCGTCAGCTGGGGCGAAAGTGAAACAGCGGTCAATTACCTCGTACAGCTTCAGCAGGAAACACCAAAATATGCGGAGGTCTTCAATCAGCTGTTTATGCAGGCTGCCTCCCAGGGAATCAGCATGTTTGCCGCCTCAGGAGATGAAGGCGCGTATGATGCGGCAAGAGAGTTCGGCCTATCCTCCGGTATTGCAGGCGCCACCTCGTTGTCTGTGGATACACCTGCCGACAGCCCGTATATTACTGCGGCCGGTGGAACGACTCTGCCATTCTCGCTGCACTCTGATAAGTACCAGATTGATATTACAAACAGTGCTGAACGTGCGTGGGGCTGGGATTATCTATATCCTTACTTCGATGCGCGCGGCCTGAATAACCCGGACGGCTGGGGAAGCCGGTATCTGGCCGGCGGCGGCGGCGGCTTCAGCCAGCTGTTTGCGACACCGGAATACCAGCGGAATGTGCCTGGGGTCAACCAGTACACAGCTGTGAAGCAATGGACAGAAAACGCGGATCAGTCCTCTTTGACAAGAGACACGGCTCCGACGATCGTCACGGGTAAAGGAAAGGGCCGCAACCTGCCGGACCTCAGCATGAACGCGGACCCGTACACAGGGTATAAGGTTTGGGTCAGCGATCCGGGTGCACCGGGGACAAATGCAGGCTATGCCACGTATGGCGGCACCAGCTTTGTTTCACCGCAGCTCTGCGGCCTGTCCGCCTTAATGAATAGCGCGAATGGCACACAGGCCGGTTTTTGGAACACGCAGCTGTACCGCTTCGCCCTCCAAAAGGATTCACCGCTTCATCCGCTGAATACAACAGGCCCACAAAATGACAACGGCTTCTATACTGGCACGCCGGGCACAGTTTACAACCAGGCTACCGGCCTTGGCACACCGGATATTGCGGCGCTTGCAAGGAAGTTTAATAGAAGATAGATCGAGACAGGCGCCAAATCTTTTTGGCGCCTGTTTTGGGAGCTCAAAGGAACGATGCCCTCTGTATAAAAAACATCCGGCTTTTTTTTACAGGTATAGGAGGAGGGGCATTGTGTGACCCGAAGAGCTATTAAATTGATGCAGGATTTTATACATAAAATATACTGTCCAAAAAGAGACGGTATGCCGCAGAGTCCTTGGCCTGTCTACATTGTATAAAATCCTGCATAGAGAGGGAGCCGCGCATGGAAGACAGGGACTTGCTGTGACTGGGTTTCCTCTATATCGCAACTTCCTATAGTGTGACATTACGTAAACTAATGGTGAATGGTATATACAGTCAAAAAGAGAAATACCTAACTTCCTTAAAATGGTATAATTAGAGAAATGGGAGGTGGACTAGTGAAAGGACTAATTAGTATTGGAGCAATATGTCTGGGCATTTTGGGTATCGCTGGCTGTTCAGATGCTAATGAAACAAAACAGGAAAAGGTGACTTCTGTTGCAACCATAACCAAAGTTGTACAGTTTCAAGGAAAAGAAGTGGTTTCTCTTGAAATTGGAAGTAAGAAAACAAATATTGTCAAGCAATTTAGCGATGAGTCCACTGTGCAAAAGGTTGTGGATGGTTTAGAGCATGCAAAGAAACGGGACAAAGTGCTTCTTGATAAGGAGGCATTGGACGCTTTAAACGCCGTACTGAAGGTCAAGTATAGAGGTGGAGAGCAGCAGGAGTATTTTGTTTGGTTAGAAGGCAATGGTGAGCAGATTATGGTTGTAGACAGTACAACGGACCAGCAGAGTGCAGGCTATGAAGTAAACGGTACTTACGCCAAAAATATCATGAGTCTGTTCCAGTGATGTGAATGTCCAAGGACGGATAGTGTGCCTCTCCAAACAGGAGGGGTTTGCTGTTCATTTTGAAGGGGGATGAAGGGATGCTCAATATCAATCCGATTGGCATTGTGATTCTAATTATATTTGTTCTTCTGCTGTTCCTCGCTTTTAAACGCATCATGAAGTGGTTTTCCAGATAAGCAACGCTTCCCCTCTGTTTGGGAGGGGTTTGCTGGTGATTGAAAAAAGGGGGCTGTTACTGTGGGGAGCGTCTTCGCATCGCTTGCATTACTCGTTTTAACATTGGCTGATTATGCTGTGTTCCATGAGGACAGTCAGCGGTGGCAGTGGTTTAAACAGCGAAGCAAAGCATCTCGTATGGGCATCTTAGGAGGCGTGCTGGTCAGCTTGTTTGTGGTCAATTTGCTGATTTATTGGTTTTAAGCAGGCATTCCTCTTGGGAGGGGTTTGCTGTTCGTAAGTAGGGTTGATATGCAAATGGGGAGATGTGTTGTGGAAAAATATAGGTTGGAAAAACACAGGAAAGTAATAGAGTCAACACGTGGAGTGGGTATATTCATTCTTGGCTTTTTAGCGAGTTCTCATTTCTTATTAGCATTAATATTGGCACTTGTACTTGGCTCAATGGACCAAATATTTATCAAGCCAAAATTAAAGCTCAAAAAGTGATAGTCAAAAATGACTTTCGAGAACGGGTGCAGTGCCTCTCCAGACAGGAGGGGGTTGCTGTGAAAGATGAAAGGGGAAATGTTCATGAGCGTTTCTGTAAAGTATCAAGACCGAATTCAGCAAGATTTAGAAAGTGGCGAGGAAATCCTTGATGTAGTTGCTGGAAAAACAGCACCCACTACTTGGGTTATGAAGTTATTTCCTGAAATTTCTTGGCTAACAAAAGAAAACATGCCGATGGTGTTGGCAATTACAAACCGCAGACTTCTTGTGTACAAGCAACAAATCAACTTAGACATCCAACTTGCAGTGGGAATTCACCGCTCTGATGTGGTGGATTACAAGGAGGTAAGTGGAGTTCTGAATGGAGCAGTTCAGATTACGCTAAAAGATAGCCAGTCCTTCAAGTTTGTCTTCAAAACAGAACGTGTAGAAGAAATTCTGGCGGAATTACGCACACAGGCATAAAGCATGTAAGGGTTGTACCTTATCAGATGCAACCCTTTTCAACTGCCAATAACGGATGTTACGTTAACTAGCCAGCCACATATCGTGCGGAGAGAAAGCGGAGTTTATTGCTGGTTATTCATAAGGGATGCTTGTTAAATAAAACTATGATGTACTAAGTCTAGCCCAATAATAGAAAAAGGCTGATCCAGATGTGAACTGGCCCCCAAAAGTTAGACACGGGCGTGTCAGGCAGCCTTTTTCTATTATTCAAATTCAGGGTATATCATTCGGAACGGTGGAAGTTTTTCGCAAGCTCGGGGCCGTCAACCGATTTAAAATTCCTTTGTAGCTGCAACTCATACACCATTCTGTTTGCTTGTCCCTTCAGCACATATGCACCATGGTATGCTTGGTACATGCCCCATTCAATGCCGTTTATGGTAAAGGAATTTAAATCAGGACTTGTTTCAAATAATGCCATAGATTTAGATGAAGCATATGCAGCTGAAACAAGGCCCCATGCATTAATGGCCCCTTCACTTCTAATTGAGGCAGCATTTTAGGATTCCTTTCATTATTTTGCTGCTGGTTTTAGTGGTCCGTAAAAGTAAGAAGCTGTGGCTCCGCCATCTATTAGGAAATCGGCCCCGGTGATGAAAGCTCCCTGCGGCATCATCAGTAATTCAGCCACATTTGCAACCTCATCAGCTGTCCCTGGACGTCCGGCAGGGCAATTGGCAAACATATTCTTATAAAATTCTCCTCTTGGACCATTGAACTCATCTATAGCTAATGGCGTTACGATAATCCCTGGAGAAATAGAATTGATACGAGCGCCCTTTTCTCCCCAACGTATAGATTCAAACATAACGCGCTTCACATTGCACCGTTTCGCCATTTGATAGGCGTGCAACGTATCCTTGATATTTTCAGGTCGAAGGACTTCCAGGCTAAGGAGTTCTTCAGTTGGCGTCATTGCCAGCTGCTCATCAATTTCGGTTCCTAATTGAGGCATTCTGTGTCCAGACTGACTGGAAATTGTCACCCCAACGCCTCCAGGAGCTATGACCTTACCTACTTCTTCCAGTAATACCGCCGTTCCGTACAAATCCACCTTCAAAATCACTTCAATAGGTGCTTGACTGGGTGACACACCGGCTGCATTGATAAGAGTAGTAATTTCTCCATACTTCTGACCTTCTGCAATCAAACGTAAAATAGATTCTCTGGAAGAAATGTCCGTTTCAACAGGCACCACATCAAATCCGGATTCTTGCATAATTTTAGCAATAGCGTTGGCATGATCCAGGTTCTTATCGCCAACAATAATTTTCTTGCCGAAACCGATTCTTCTGGCTATTGCCATGCCAATCTGTCCGGCACCGGTCCAAAGTACAACTTCTTTCATTTTATATCCTCCTTACTTTTATCTAGCCAAATGCCCTATATAAACACTAGCACCTTAATGTACAACTGTTTATTATAAAACTATTCATCATGCTTACAAGGATTAAAACAATGCAATTTGTTAATTAATGAACAGATTAGATGAAATTGTCCATAAACTTTTGTGAATCAAATCGTTCCAGAAATAAATATTGATTCGTTAATGAACAGATGTATATAATTACAAACAGATATGGAATGCTTACCATTGTTCATGATCTTATAAGAGAGTTTGGTGCATCTTATAATGCCTAAAATAGATAGAAGAATAGTCAAAAGCCAAGAAGCTATAAAAAAAGCCTTAGTCGATTTGATGGCTGAAAAACATTTTCATGACATTACAATACAGGATATTTCTGACAGGGCAAATGTAAGCCGAGGAACTGTCTATCTTCACTATGTGGATAAGTTTGATTTGCTTGATAGACTGATTGCGGAACATATTAATAAAATGGGAGAGATCTGCGAAGCGGCCTCCGCAGCAGAATATACAGAAGCGAATCTGCCTTGGTTTGAATACTTGAAAAATCATCACGTATTCTTTTCAACGATGCTGGCAAGTAAAGGTGCTCCTTCCTTTCGCAGACAATTTCATGAGTTTCTCATTGAAGAGTTTAAGGATGAAATAGATACAACAACAGGCAAAAACCAAGGATTACATGAAGATGTGATTCTTCAATTTATTGTAACTTCATATGTCGGGATCGTGGAATGGTGGATTATGAATGGAATGCCTTATCCACCTCAAGCTATGGCAGAACAAGTGGGAATACTACTCGAGAGAAATTTGTAAATGGGTCCTGACGGCAAAAGGCAGATCTTATACGTGAATACAAAAAGTCGAGTCCTGTACGCGAAGGATTCGACTTTTTTAGATTCGCCTGTTGCCCTAAAGGCCCGTTTGTTTAAGTACAATGTTTCACAACCTCATTCTTTTTGGAGACATACCACATTCGTTAGTCTCATACAAGTTTTGAAGCTTGGCATTCATTGTACGTTTTCCTGAAAAATAATAGACAGTTTCCATGTACTTGTTCATTAATGAACAAATCCTTCTTTTTTAGCACTGGCGAGGCTTTGCCAGATATCTATAATGAGAGTTAGGTGCTTCTACGCATCAGGGGAGGAATGAACAATGGAACGCTTATGGACGGGGGCATTTATCCGGATGACCGTCGGCATGCTTTTTCTTTTTACCAGCTTTTATGTGCTGCTTCCGACGCTGCCATTGTTTGTCAAGCAACTCGGCGGCAGCACCGCGCAGGTCGGCCTGACAACAGGAACCTTCATGCTGGCGGCTGTGGCGCTGCGCCCGGTGACCGGCGGGCTGCTGGATCGCTTCGGCAGGCGGCCGTTCCTCATGTGGGGGCTGGCGCTGTTTGTGCTGGCGATGTGCCTGTATAACTGGGCCGGCGCCATTCTTGTCTTGCTTGGGCTCCGCATCCTGCATGGGATGAGCTGGGCTGTATCCACAACTGCCATTTTTACGGCTATTACAGATATCATCCCGCCGGCACGCCGCGGCGAAGGTATGGGCTGGTTCAGCACCGCCATGACGCTCGCGATGGCGGTCGGGCCGCTGCTTGGCATCTGGCTGAAGGACAGCTTGTCCTATCACGCTTTGTTTCTCTGTGCGGCATGCCTCTCAGCTGCAGCGCTTCTGCTTATGCTTGGCGTCAGGATGCCGTTTGCACCGCAGGTACGCACAGGGAAAATGGAGCTGTTTGAACCATCAGTGCTGCCCATTGCCGCAGCTGTCTTTCTCATCAATATTGCCTATGGCAGCATCACTGCCTTTGTTCCGCTGTTTGCGGGCTCCATCAAGGTCAATTCCGGCACCTTCTTTCTTGTCTATGCAGCGACGCTTCTCCTGAGCCGCCCCGTGGCGGGCAAGCTTTCGGACAAGCGCGGCGAAGCATTCGTGATTGTGCCGTCTCTGGTCATTACGGCTTCAGCCTTGGTGCTGCTTGGCTTTTCCACCGGACTCTTCGGCATGCTGTCAGCAGCTGTGCTGTACGGAATCGGCTTTGGCGCCGCGCAGCCGGCGCTGCAGGCAGCAGCCATCCGTTTGGCCCGTCCGGAGCGGAAAGGAGTCGCCAATGCCTCTTTTTTAACGGCGACCGACCTTGGCATCGGCATGGGGGCCATTCTGCTGGGAGGCGTGTCACAGTATGCAGGCTACCCGACGTTGTTTATCATCAGCGCCGTGCTGGTCGCATGCTCCCTGCTTGTGTTTATATTATTGGGAAAGCGCTCGCTTGGGCGCAAGGAAACGCAGCCGTTGGTTCAATACAAATGAGTGGGGGAGAGCGTCATGAAGCTGATCGCGTTGGATTTAGATGGAACTGTTTTAAATTCGAAAAAGGAAATGAGTGCAGAAACACTCCGTGCCATTCAAAAGGCGCAGGAGCAGGGGCATATCGTAATGGCCCTGTCCGGACGTTCGGCAAAATCCATTCATGCTTTGCTGGATACATATAATTTGCGCTGCCCGGTTGGCAGCAATAACGGCACGTCCGTATTTGTGGATGGAGCGCTGATTGCCCAGACCTCCTTAACCCGGGCGCAGGCGCAGCAAATCGCCCTGGAGGTGGAGGAGGAATTCGTTCCGTATAACATGGCGACCAACAAAGGCATGTACGCGCCGCGGAACTGGAGCGAGCGGCTGGAGCTTGTGCTGTCATCAGGGCGCGTGCCGGAGGAGTATTACGGAAACAGCCATTATCAAATGTTCACGACGCCGCCGACGGTATACGGCCATACGCTGTTTGACCGCCAGGAGGAAATTGTACATAACGACGAGTTTACCATTCAAAAGTTTTTAATTCTAGGGCTGGACCCGGCGCAGAAGCAGCGGCTGCAGGGGAAGCTGTCAGCGATTGCGGAAACGCAGCTGGCGTCTTCGTCCCCGTTCAATTTGGAAATCACGCATATCAGCGGAAACAAAGGAAGCGCGCTGCAGGCCATGGCCCGCCATTTCGGGATTCCGCTGGCGCATACAGTGGCAATCGGCGATGAGCGGAATGACATTCCGATGCTGAACGTTGCCGGCCTCTCCATCGCGATGGAAAATGCGGAGGAGGAGGTAAAGCAGTGCAGCGACGTGGTGACGCTAAGCAATGATGAGCATGGGGTTGCCTATGCAATTGAGAAATATATTTTACAAGATTCATATGTGTGAAATAGGCTGGGAGGAACCGCACTTGTATACACGGCTGAAGCAACTATTTGCCATGCAGGGGTATGGCGTGCTGATGATTTGCATGCTGCTGGTCGGCATCGGCTTTTCTATTACATCGCCATATATTGCCCTGTATTGTACAGAGAAAATCGGCATGAACGCGGGCGCATTCGGTGCTTTTACTGCAGCGAGATCAGTCAGCGGCGTTGCATTTCTCTACTACATCATTTTGAGCGCAGCGGCCCATTCCTGGCAGCTGATCGCCGCGCAGCTCCTGCAAGCGACGTTTGTGGCGATTGTCATGGGCAACGGCCTCAGCTATTTTACCGAGCTGCTGCCGGAATCGCCGGGGCTTGCAACCACAATCTACTCCAATGGAAGCACCATTGGCAGATTGGCCGGCAACCTGGGCGGCGGCATGCTGGCCCAGGCAGCCGGGCTGCGCCATGTCTATGAGATCTGTCTCGTTGTGGTGCTGCTTTCCTTTTTGATTTTGTGGAGCTCCCGTCCTGCTGCCAGGGCAGAAGAAAAAAACAGGAACATGGCTGAATCTTCTTCTGGGTAAGGGGAACCGCTGTTAGCTGCAAAAATGAAGGAGCCCTGTCCTTCATTTTTGCAGTGCCTTCGCAAACTCCTCCAGCGTCATATCATACGTCACAAACACGCGCGGCAGCCGGTACAGCTCGTCTGCTTGCCCTTTCGCGACAAACACACCCTGCCGAATGGTGACTGCAAACTGATAGTATTTCTTCGTTTCCGCCACAACCTTGTCATCCACAAAACCGTACGGGTAGGAGAGGGCGATAACGGGCTTTCCGGTGATGGCCTCAAACTTCTCCTTCGAGCCCTTCAGCTCATACTCGTAGTTCGTAATATTCCGTAAATCGGGATGGGTGGCCGTGTGCGATTGAATTGAGAACATGCCTGAGTCCGACATTTCGAGGAGCTCCAGCCGCGACAAGCGGTTTGGCCGGTTGATGAAGTCGGCAATCGCAAAAATCGTCCCCGCCGGCTGAAACCGGTCATCCTTCAGCTTCGCAAACACCTTATAAGCATTCCACAAATTCTCGTAGCCGTCATCAAAGGTGACGAGAACGGGCTTTTCTACTTTGTCCGCTTCGCTCCACCGTTCAAAGGTCAGCAGTGTGTAGCCGTTGTCCTTCAAATATTGCATCTGCTTTTCAAAGCTTGCCGGCGACACGTACAAATCCCGGATGCCGCTGCCTTTGAACTCCGCAATGGAGTGATACATCAAAATGGGGATGGGCTTGGGGGCTGCGTGGGCAGAGAGGCCGTACGTCCACAGCAGCAGCGCCATAATGAAAATCCTCATAGAGTTCCCAGCTTTCCTTTTTCCCCTAGTATCCCCGATTATAACAAAAATAGCAGGGGTTTCCTGCTATTCGAAGGCGGTGGTTTGGTCCAGGAATTCCTGCAGCTCCTCTTCGCTTATATGCCCCTCCATATAATTCATCAAGGCCACGATGCTGCCGTGAATGAGATACAGCAGCTGATCCAGCGGCGTCTGCAGGGCCGGATAATGCTGCTCCGGCGCGAGCACGTATGCTTCGATGGCTTCCGCGCCGCGCTCGGCATATTGCAGAATCCGGCGGCCGCCGCTGATGAGGATATGCTGCGCTTCTTCCGCCAAGAAGGGGTGATGCACCAGAATGACGGGTCCTTCCTCGAGGCAGGCCTCTGCATCCAACACACCGAGGAGCGCCGGGACTGACAGAGAGAGGGGCGTCTGCCGGATGCTTTCCAGGGTGCGTTCCACGCTCCAGCGGAGAACATAATAGTCGCCTGAGGAAAACTCAATCGTCCGCTCATAGGTGCTTCCGGCGGCCGGCGCATCATGCCATTGTGCCAGCAGCCTCCGGTATTTCGCAAGCAGGCGCCCCAACTGCGGATAGTCCTGAAGCCTTTCGCTGCAGGCTCCCTCTATATATCTCTTTGAAAGCACGGTATCCAATTGATAGATGGGTGAGGTCATCGCAAGCCGCCTTTCCATTTGAATGGTACAGGGTATGAGCGGAAACGGCGGTTTAGTACGGGCGAAGCGCAAATTTCCAGGGGCGGGCCGGCGCAAACGTCTTCAAGCTTCCACTTTGTATTGCAATATGCAAACTCTATGTAAGTATGCCACTTTTCCGCCATTCAGTGTTAAAATGGTGGAAGACCAAGCATGCATCGATGTACATAGACCAAAAGGGAAGGATAGACGCACCATGAAAAATCGAAAGAAAACCATTCTCATTGCCGGACTCGCCGTACTCTCTCTTGCCGGAGGAGGCTTTGCCATGTACAACAGCGGGCAGGGCAAGGCACAGCAGGGAGCGAAGCTGGCTGTCGCGGAAGCAAAGCAGCTGCAGACAGACGAAACGGCTGAGCAGCAGAAGGTGGCAGAGCAGAAGAAGCAGGAAGAATTGAAGCAGCAGGAAGCGCAGGCGGCAGAGCAGAAGAAGCAGGAGGAACTGAAGCAGCAGGAAGCGCAGGCGGCGGAACAGAAAAAGCAGGAGGAACTGAAGCAGCAGGAAGCACAGGCGGCAGAACAGAAAAAGCAAGAAGAGCTGAAGGCCCAGACATCACAGGCCCGTACTCAGCCAGCCCCAAGCCCAGCGGCGGCAACACCGGCAGCTCCAGCACCGGCAGCAGCGCCGGCCCGCGCGGCAACAGTGGCGGATACGCTGAAGACAGTCAGCAGCAACAGCCAGCTTATTCTCGTGACCTCCAACGGCTATGGGACAAGCCAGGCAACCATCCAGACCTTTGAGCGCGACGGCCAGGGCCAATGGCGCGCGGTCCACCATGTCAGCGGCTATATCGGCAAATATGGCTTTGCCCAAGTCATGTCAGAAGGCGGCATGAAGTCGCCGCGCGGCAAGTACTCGATTGGAACCGCGTTCGGGCGCAGCGGCAATCCGGGCACGAAGCTGCCATTCCGGGCGATTACTCCGGATGACGTGTGGGTGGATGATTCCAATTCGCCGCTGTATAACACCTGGCAAAAGGCCTCCCAAAACAACGGACGCTGGAACAGTGCCGAAAAGATGGACATCCCGCAGTACACCTACGGCTTTGTCATCAATTACAACACCGACGCGCGCACGCCTGGAAAAGGCAGCGCCATCTTCTTCCATGTCAGCTCAGGCTACACGGCGGGCTGCACCGGCACATCACAGGGAAATGTCGTATCCATCCTGAAATGGCTCGACCCGGCCAAGAACCCGGTGATTATCCAGAGCCCGACCGGGGAGCTCGGCAGCTATTAAAAAGCAGTTCCGCGGAAATCAAACATAAGAATAACAAAGGAGCCCGGTCCCAGACCAGGCTCCTTTGTTATTTCACCGCAACCGGATGGTACGGGCTGCTGAAGTCGTATGGGTACAGCTGGGAATAGGTCATCTGGCCCGTTGCCGGGTTGTAGGCGAGAATTTGCACATAGCCTTTGCCGGACGGAATCCAATCCTTCACATAGGTGCGGTTGCTTGTGTTGACGCTCTTGATGCCGTATTCGATGCTGGTGACGCCGCTGCGGGTATTGGAAAGATCTGTGTGGCCGCCGTTATAGGCCATCGCATTTTCATCGCCCATGCGGACCGCATATTCCATGCCGCTGCCAAGATTGGTGAAGCTGACCCGCAGCACCCGTTCGGTGAAGTACGGATACTTCGGGCTGACCGGCTTGTCGTACGCGGAGATGCCGGTCAGCGAAGATGCCGGCATGGCGCTCTTGCTGCTGATGGTGACGCCTGACAGCTTCTTCCAGTAGGCGGCAACCGCCGGAAGTGTCTCAATCGGCGGCAGAGCCTGATTTTCCACGCTGTCAAGGTACGTAAAATCATAGCCGGACGTGCCGGTTCGGTTCAGCCGCGCCCGGAAGGCCGGGGGAGCAGCCATCTGCATGTAATCATCCGCCATAATTTCCGCAGGCGTCCACGCGTGGCTGGAGCCCAGGCCTGAGCCGCTCCAGCGCACCGGCATGCTGCTTGTGAAGCCGCGCAGCTTTGCCCAGCCCGTCGCAGGGTCATCTGTATGCTTTCCTTCCTTCTCCGCCAGCCAGTAGTTCGTGAACAAGTGGCCATACTCATGGGCCAGCGTTCCTCCGTAATCCAGGGGATTCTGGATGGTGTGCGCGTTAAACAAATAAATGACGCTTCCGTTTTCCACATGCATGCCATTGGATTGGCTTACAGTCCGGTACTTGAACAAACCAGCCCAATCGGAGCTCTCCGGCGTCACCCGGACCGCAGCGAGGCGTTCATACTCCGCTCCTTTCGGAAACTGCTGCAGGTAGGAATCCAGCACCTTCAGCTTATCGGCGGTCCACCCCGCATCATAGGACTCATACACCAGGCCCTGCGGGTTCGTATAGGTGGCGGCAATTGCATATTTCTTATACGCTTCGGGCGTGCCCCGGCCCATCGGCGCTCGGGAGACTGCCTGTTTGCTGCTTCCGCTGACCTCATAGGTCACCCGCTCGTTGCCCTCGATGACGGTATCTGTCGGCGGCTTGGCAAAGGAAGACTGCAGAAGAGCTTGCGTGAAAGCGGCTGGGAGCATCCCCTTGACTGACAGCCCATATAACACAAGGATGCCGGCAGCGATTGTGAAAAAAAGCTTTCTCATCCGTATACTCCTTCCTTCCATGGCTGTGGACGCATGATATTTGATAGGAGTATACAACAAGCTTCGGAATCTCTCAATCTATATAATCTGCCAGCTTGCTGTGCGGAAAGACCTTTCATGAAAATATTACAATTCAGCATGCGCAAGAGGGAATAGATGTAGGTATTTTGGCATAATTTTTAGCATACGGGGCGTTCTGTCCCCTGGGAGTGGAGGGAAAGGCTGTGCAGCTCATGTTTCGTATAAAAATCAGAGAGCTTCTGGCGAGAAGAGGCATGAACCAGAAGGATCTGGCCCTGGTTACCGGCCTTCGGGAGGCAACCATCTCGGAAATGGTCAATGATACCCGCACGAGCTACAACAAAAAGAATTTGCTGCGTATCATGGAGGCGCTGAAGGTGACCGATATCTCCGAGATTCTGGAGGTCATTGTTATCAAAGAATAAGGCAAAGAAGCCGCTTGTCCGGTTTCTTTGCCTACTCGTAGGTCTGGATAAACAGATCCTGCCCCTTCGTCCACTCCGCGTAGCACACTTCCTTCGCATCACGGATGTTCTGCAGCCGCAGCTGCTCCTGCAGCCAGGCTTTGTCCAGCTGATAATGCTGCAGATTCTCCTCCAGCACTTCACCGTCGCTGATGAGCAGAACGGGCAGACACTCATCTTGCTCCGGGATTTGCAGGTCAGTCCGGCTCGGTGCTTCCTGCAGAAATTTTTTCTTCACGCTGACTGTCCCGTCGCTTTCAAGCCAAGCGTACTGCACATCCCGCATCGAGAAGACATCCTTGGCCCGCAGGAGCTGCCGCAGCTGGTCGACATCAAGACGATTTTTCTTCAGCTCCGACCAGGCCAGCTTACCTTCCTTAATGAGCAGTGAAGCTGTTCCCTCCAGCACGCCCCGCGCTTTGCGGAACTTCTGCGTCAGGCGCTCGGTTATATAAATGAGCCCGCCCCAAATGGTGATGGCAAACAGAATTTTGCCGACATGCGTTTCGTGGTCATACACCGCATCGCCGACCAGGTTGCCGAGCACCAGCGCTGATACAAAGTCGAAGGGAGTAATCTGGCTGATTTGTGTTTTGCCAAGAAACTTTATTACGATAAATAAATAAATGTAGCCTACGATTAGCTCCACGGACAGATGCAGCCAGCTGCTCATGTGTTCTCCGCTCCTTCACATCCTGCTATATATTCCCTTATCTCCCTCTAGTATGAGCAAGTTTTTAAGCCGCATGCGTGTTTCTGATTCAAATTCCGAAGACCGTATGTCAAAATAGAGAGAGAAAGGGTGATTCAATTGCATATCTTATGGGATTTTGATGGAACACTGTTTGATACATATCCTGCCTACACCAGCGTGCTCTCCCAGGTGCTGGGGGAAGCGGTGGACAAGCAGGAAATTTATGAGAAGCTGAAGGTTTCCTATTCGCACGCCATTGCGTATTACGGCATTTCAGACAGCCAAAGAGCCGAAATCAAGAGGCTGACAAGCGCGTTGTCACCGGGCGATATGCGGCCGTTCGACGGTGTGGAGGAGATTCTGAAGCATGCCGGGAAAAACGTGATTATGACGCACAAGCACAGAGCCGGCGTATTGGCGATTTTACAGCACTACGGCTGGGAGAACTATTTTGCGGAAATCGTCACGATTGACGACGGCTTCCCGCGCAAGCCGCACGCGGCCTCCTATGCGTACCTGCACAACAGGCACGGCATTGACCTGGCAATCGGCGACCGGGAGCTGGACTTGCTGCCGGCCAGGGAGCTTGGCATTGCCACGTGTATGTTCCAGGGCCGGAGCGAGGCGGCTGATTATCACCTGCAATGCTATTCGGATTTTTTTACGGTTGTCGGGCAAGGCGCTTCCTCTGTGTGAAGCGTCTTTTTTCTGCCCTTCCATAGGAGTCCAGGTCCCCTTACAAGCCCCTTGCAAGAAAGAAACAAAAGCATTACAAAAGCATAAAAAAATCATCTTCTTCTCAAATACAGGGAGAGGAAGAAGAAGAAAAATTTTTTTCCGCGCCAGTCCCACTTTTGCCGATTTCGCTTTATATATAGGACGAAAGCAAAGAAGGAGGGATTGGGATGGCTGTATACAGGCCTTTTCGAGTTGGATTTTGGCAGGAGGATTTCACTCTGGAGCTGACACCGGAGGAGCGCTATTTCTACTTCTACCTGCTGACGGGGACGAAGACGACGCAGTGCGGCATTTACACGCTGCCAAAGCGTCTCGCGGAGCTGGAGACAGGCTATCAGATTGAAACCGTGGAGAAGCTGCTTGTCCGCTTTATGGAGTACGGCAAAATTTTGTATGACGCGCAGACGAAGGAAGTGTACATTTGCGACTGGATTTTCAACAATGCGATTACGAACGTGAATGTGGAAAAATGCGTGCTGCGTGAGCTGAAAACAGTGAAAAGCGAGCTGTTCCGCCAGCTGTATTTGCAGGATTGTACCCGCCTTGGCCTGGATGTACCTCTGCTGCGTGAGCATTTCGGCCAGCTGCAGGTCGTGCCGGCGCCTGTACCGGCGGAGAACGAGGAAGCGGAGGAGACAGAGGCGGCAGAACAAAACGACAGCAGCGGGGTGTTCCAATTTTACCAGGAGCACTTTGGCACCCTTTCCTCCTACGCGGCGCAGGAGCTGGGAGCCTGGATTGACGATTTGTCAGCCGAGCTTGTGCTTCGCGCCATGCAGGTCGCTTATGAGCGGAATGGGCGGAATATGGCATACATAAAAGCCATCCTGAGGGATTGGCACAGCAAGGGCTATACCACCCTGGCCGAGGTGGAGCAGGCCCTCGCACGGCATCAGAAGAAGGAGCAGCCGGTGGCGGAATGGCAGGAGGAAGCGTATGAAAATGTCCCATCTGAGGGAGAGCTGCAGCAGCTGCTTGGGGAAAAGGGGTGGCGTCCATGACCTTGCAGAATATGGATGCGGAACGCGCGGTCCTTGGCTGCATCCTCCTTGATGACGGGCTGCTGCAGGAGTGCCGGCTGGTGGCAAAGCAATTCTCCCAGCCCATTCATCGCGTCATTTTTCAGCTCATGCGCGAGTTGTCCGAAAAGGGGGAACCGGTGGACCTTCCGTCGCTGACAGCGCGCCTGCATCCAAGGGTGCTGGCACAGTTCGGTGGCATTCGCTATTTTACTGAACTGGCGCAAAGCGTGCCGAATGTGGCTAATTTCTCCCACTATGAAGGGCTCGTCCGCACCGCCTGGAAGATGGCGGCGGGGCGCAGCATTGCCGGGGAGCTGGGACAGCGGCTGGAACAGGAACGGAAGGGGGAAGCCATCGGGGAGGCCATTACGGCTCTCAGTGAACTGGAAGAGGCCGACACTCCTTTTTCCGGCAGTGTGAGGGAGGACCTTGCGGAAATCTATGAGGAGCTCCAGCAGGATACCGGTGATTTACAGGGTGTGGATACAGGCTTTGCGAAGCTGAATGCAATGACGGGCGGTTTGCGGGAAGGGGATTTCATCGTAATTGGGGCCCGTCCTTCTGTCGGAAAAACCGCCTTTGCGCTCAATCTGGCGCTGCAGGCCGCCGCCTCCAACGCCGCCGTCGGCCTGTTCTCGCTGGAAATGGGGCGAAAGCCGATTCTGAAGCGCTGCATCTCGTATTTGGCCGGCATTTCAAGCCAGAAGCTGAATCATGCCAAAAGCCGATTCACCTGCGAGGATTGGGAGAAAACCTCCGAGACGATGGCCAAGCTGCACAATCTCCCGTTTGAAGTTTACGATAAGGCAGGAATCACGATGCAGGATATTTGGACGCAGACGCGCCGGCTGAAGCGGCAGCATCCTGATCAAAAAATCCTGATTCTCGTGGATTACCTCCAGCTCATCGGCGGCATGGCGGTGACAAGCGAAGACCGGCGCCAAGAAATCAGCAGCATCTCCCGGCGTCTGAAGCAAATGGCCCGTGACCTGAAGGTATGCGTGGCCGCACTCTCCCAGCTGTCCCGCGCAGTGGAATCGCGCAACAACAAGCGGCCGATGCTGTCGGACCTCCGGGAGACGGGGCAGATTGAGCAGGATGCCGATGTGATCCTGCTGATGTACCGAGAGGACTACTACGACAGGGAGGCAAAAAGCGGGGATGAGGTGGAAATCAATGTGGCGAAGCAGCGGAACGGGCCGGTCGGAACCATCAAGCTCCGGTTTGTGAAGGAGTGCGGGCAATTCCTCTGATAATACGGAGGGGAGAAATTACAAATATCACGTACCGTAAGAAAAAAAAACGAAGACAAACAATAGTAACAAAGGGGGGTCTGCTGGGAGGAAAGGGGCGCTGACGGTCTTTTTCCGGGTAAGCAATCATTTCATGTTCACCCGTGTGATGCGCAGGGTACCCGGTAAGAAGAAGGCAAGAGAGTTTCTCATCACATGTGAACCCGCAGTACCTCTTCTTCTCTGACGCGGCCCCATTTATTCCAAGCAAATATAGCAATGATGCCAATGAGCAGAAGGACGATCAGCACCACAAGAAGAAGCGGGCTTGGCTGGAGGAGAGCATTTCCTGCTACTGTATATAGAATCACCATCGGGATGGCCCCAGTTATGACAGACAGCAGAAATGTCCGATATTTCATTCCTGTAGCTGCTGCAGTAAAGCATGCTGCGTCTGTCGGCATACATGGACAAGCTACGGCAAACGTTAGGAATTTTGCCCGGTGCTGCTCTAACAGTTCATAGATACGTGGGTATTTCTTCATCATTCTCTCATACATTGCAGAATCAGCAAGCCATTTTCCACCCAAGTAGACCACTGTTTCTGCTAACACAATCCCTGCTAAGGATAATAGAACCGCCTGCACCGGCGAAAATAAAAGGCTGCCGATGAAGATGCAAACAGACCCGGGAATGAACAAAACCATTCTTGCAAGGAATAATCCAACAAAGATATACGGTGTCCATGTCCCATACACTTGTATTCGCTCCACAATTCCTTTCATGCCCATACCCGTCAAGCCTGCTTGGTGTGCCCACAAAAATAAGGAAGCCCAGATCAACAGAGCGGCAGCTGGCATCAAGAGCTTTTTCATTCTATAGCATCTCCCTTTTTCTCATCATTGTTTAGAACAAGTAAACACAAACGCCGGCGGAACATTCCAATACACCCGTTTTGTATGGATACACGGGAAGTAGGAGTGAAAGAATTTTTGCTTTACCTTTGTATATTGAAAGGTAATGAACTTTCCTTCCTCACCTAACACCTGGATTGTTTGTTGCAAAATTTGGCGCGATACGCCAGCAGGCAAACTGGTAAAGGGTAAGCCTGATATAATGTAGTCGGCTTTTGAATAGCCATATTTCGCAAGGTATTGAGAAACCTCGGCCGCGGAGTCATGAATGACATACATGTTTGGCACATGATGGTATTTCTTCTCTAATTCCTTACAGAAATCAGCATTTCGTTCCAACAGGAGCAAGGTTGTTCCGGGACGCTTGTTTCGTACAAGTTCATCTGTAAACACGCCAGTTCCCGGTCCGTACTCTACCATGCAGGAGGCTGTCTGAAAATCAACGGCTTCTATCATTTGTCGTGCCAGCTGTCGTGAGCTGGGCATCACAGCTCCCACCTCGCTTGGGTTCTTCATATACTCTTGAATAAAACGAAGTGCGTTCATCTTACATTCCCTCCTGTATCGTTGATAAGACCTAGTATAAGCAGAGAAGCTTAACATACAGTGGGGAAAATCCTTAAGAATTCTTAAGAAGGATATAGCATGCACTTATCTAAATACTTGTATAGTCTTTATTTGTAAGCACATCCTAGAAGCAAACCGCAACCACCGTAAAATCGTCGTTGTAGATGGAAGCATTGGCTTTACCGGCGGACTGAATGTCGGCGATGAATACATGGGAAGGTCACGGAAAATGGGATTTTGGCGGGATACACACCTTCGCCTGGAAGGCGTTTCGGTGCAGTGCAGCAATTGCCACTTCTGTACCAGAAGTTGGGGCTGTGCAAATTGCCATAAGCGGACCGGACACAAAAGAGAACACCATTCGTAATGCGTTACTTACAACCATTGCCCATGCGAAAGAGTCTGTTTGGCTGAGTACACCATATTTTGTGCCGGACCAAGAAATCTTGGTTTTCTACTTAGAGCGCATGAATCAATGTCTTAATTTCCAAAAAATGTATCAGTGTATAAAACCCGCATTTTACTGTCAGAATTCCTACTATAAAAAATAGAAAAGAAGAAGCCTATTATAAATGAATGAACCTATTATAGGAGCGCAGATTCCTTGCAGCTCTAAGGCTGGCCGGTCTTTTTTCTTGAAGGAACCAAATGAAAACAAGGATATACTGAAAAAACCAAATGTAAACAAAGGCGAAGGCGGCCCCAGTCTGAAGCAATCAATCAAATGCTGATGCAAATCGCAGCTGTCGTCCGCCAGGTGCTGCAGTCTCCCAACAGGTAGCCATCCCCTTTGCAAAGAAGGGGATTTTTTGTGCACATATCATCTTTTCTTCTATCTATATACATGTTCATGTCTGCTTTTATCAGCAAAGCTGTCCACATCTTCCAGGTTGTTCATGATATTCAGGTTGCTGTATCTGTTTTTATCAGAGAAGAGGCAGGAGACCCCGGCTTTCGGCTGTATCTTCATGCTGCGGCATGCGGCGGGAGCTGGGGGCAGGAGGCGGTACATCTTTTTTTTCCAACGGCAAATAGCCTTTTGAAGGGTTCATTTTTCAAAAGGCTGGGAGGCAGACTTACAGAAGCTCTGCCATGTCGGTAATAAGGTTTTCCAGCGGCCGCTGATGGAAGTCCACCGGAGACGGGCGCACGATGGACTCTACCTGTCCGAGCAGGAGCGGGCTGATCGTGTCGGCATTATGCCCTGTCTGCAGCAGGCGAAGCGCTTCGAGCTCCAGCTCCCGGTACAGGACAGGATCCACCTGCTTCACATAGGCGTGATTGCGCAGATTTTTGATAAAAGAGTCCATGCCAAACTTCACATACTGAAGCACGTCGCAAGGCGCGTACTGCTTGCGGAGGAAGTAGAGCATCTGCTTCTCATCACGCAGGAAGCGGGCCGTGCGGAACAGTGCCCTGCGCAGCTTCGTCATGTTTGGGAACAGCGATACCACCTTGGCGGTAAAGGCTTTCCAGCGCTGGTGGTAGGCCGCTGCAGACGGACGCAGGCCTGTAGTGACATAGAGCTGCAGGCCTGCTTCGCGGCAAATGTCCGCCGCCTTTGCCCGTTTCCGCTGCAGCACAGCAGCGTCCGCAAAGGCAGCCAGCTGTTCCGGAATACGCTTGTATTCGCGGATATATTCTGCCAGCGCGTATACAACATGGCGGATGACATCCTTGCCGTGCTGGCGCAGCACCTGCAGCAGCACGGAGAATGCATCGGTTGCTTTTCCGGCAAAGTCCCCGATCTGTTTTTCCTCAATAAACATATGTAAATAAGACGCTTCCCGCGCATAGCGGATTTCCGGCTCGGGGATGTAGTGCTGCTGCAGGCGCTCCTCTTTCGTATGCGGAATCGCAAAAAACGGATTGAGCCTGCAGGTGAATTTCACAGCGCGCCGCCCCGCCCGAACCACATACACCGGATCAGGGAGCAGCAGGTGCTGCTGTTCAAACAGGGGTTCTTCTGTCCATTCCCGGATGACACGTTCCAATTCTGCACCTTGTGTAAGGTGCAAAAGCTGAAACAACGGGCCGTACAGAGCGGACTTGCCGGCAGCAGCCTCCTTGTGCAGGAGACGCTCAAACCAGCCTTGCTTGCTGCCGCCCGTTTGCATCATAACGGCAATCGCCAGCTTCATGGCCGCCACGCTTTTGCTTGTAAAGCGCGCAGAGAAGAAGGCAGGATGGAACACCACAAAGCGGCGCCCTTCTGCTTCAATGTGAAGGAGCTGAACATCGAAACGGCCGCCTTCGCGCTCTGTCAGCGCAATGATGCCGTTCACGTGGAGCTTTTCCAAAGCAATGGCAAACTGCTGGTAGGAAATCGGCCAGCGCGCGCTTCCGCCCTGTCTTGGTTCAAACAACAGCTGAAACTGCCGGTACAGGCTGCGGCGGCTCACATTCGTGAGGTTGTGCGTGCCTGGATAGCAGGAGGCCTGCAGCAGCATCAATAAGAGGATGTCAGCCCGGGTGATATGGTACCGGTGCACCTTGCGCGTTTTGCTGATGGAGGCCGGATAGAAGAAATGCGCTTCGTCTGTTGTGTCCCGGACATACTGTGCCGTCATATTAAAAAAAGCCTGCACAATGCCCTGATACATGACAAAGCCATGCGTCTTCATGCCTGTTTGCCCCAAGCCGTTTGCCAAAATCATTTCGTGCTTCATACCATATCACCCCACTTTCTCACTATTTCCACATTTTGAAGTATACGGGGCGGGGAAATCGTTTGTAAAACGACGAAACGGTACGGAGAAAATGAACAATTTTATGAAAAAGCCTGATACAGCAAGGGTTCCGGGAAATTCGGATCAGCGGCAAAATGGTACGGAGCATAGTCGCAAATGTACATGATGGTACGGAAGAAATGAACAAAAAAGAATGGGATTGCGTGAAGAATGGCTGACAGAGCCACGCTTTGTGCGAGCTGGGAAGGAAGGGGAGAAGAGGCGGAACAGCATGCATTTGGGAGGAGACTGACAAAATAGTACGGACAAACAGGCACACATGTACATAATGGTACGGGTAAACCGGCATACATGTACATGGAAGTACGGATATATGAAAACAAATGTACATAACAGTACGGTGGGAATGAACAAAAAGAGCCAGGGAAATGGCATTTTTGTCACAGAATGTTCACAAATTATTTTTCTATTTCTGGTTCTAGGCCTGCGGGAACAGGGGCGGTGCCGAGAAAAAAGGGAGAATATAGCGAGAAAACACGAAATATGTACATGCCGGTACGGAGAAAAAGAAACCATGTACATAACGGTACGGAGGAAATGAACAATTATACATGCGGTAAGCACAAAAAGACCCCGCTGTTAGAGCGAGGTCATGCTTCCGGAAATGGAGCCGTGGAGAAAGGGAGCTTTTCATACGTGCCGACTCCGCCGGCAAGCAGATTCTGCACTTCCTTTTCCTGTACAGGATGAAACTGAATGTAAAACACATCCCGGATCCGTTCAAAGGCCTTCACGACGATTTGCTGGTCGATCAGCTCCTGCAGGGCGATCTCAATATCGCGCAGGTTGTCGGCCTTTCTCCGCTTGGTAAAGCGCACCTTTGTGGCAAAGTACAGGTAGTCCATACTTGTCTCAAAGGAAAGGTTCATCTGATAGCGCGCCAGACGCTCCTTTTGCAGCGGGAAGATGAGATGGTGGGCATAGCCCGATGACAGGTTGAAAATCTTGTCCTTGTAAATGCGGACGGTTTGATTTTGGATATAGTCCTTATAGACCGCCTCCGACACATAAATCTCCGCCACCCGCGTGCCGTCCTCCTGTACAAGCACCTTGACATCGGAGAAGATGCCGATGGATTCCCAGCCGCCGTCTTCATACTGCCTCACGAGGCTGAAGTGCTGCATTTTTTTCAGGCGGGACTCCAGATTCTCATAGTTCTTCTTGCCGTCCGAGCTGTAGATGCCTTTGACAAGGTCGGTAATTCTGACGGTGATCAGCTTTTGCGTGGCGAACAGCTTGCCGCGGTGGCTCATCACCTCCAGGAAAATCCGGCTGTCGATCATATCCAGGTCCGGGACCTTATAGTCCTTCTGCGCGGCATAATCCTTGTCGATCAGCACCTCCGCCAGCTGGGTCTTGCCGGCCTGGTAGCTCTTCTTATAATATTCCTTGCTGTTTTGCTTCAGCGTTTCCCCGTCCACTTTGATTTTGGACTGCGAGTTGGCAAACAGCGGGTTGTCCGTTGCGGAATACGGGCTTTCAATAATTTCGAGGTCATGCTGGGTCTGCTTCGTGAGCGCGGCGCCAATCAGCATGGCGATGTCCAACAGAATAGCCTTTTCAATTTGCAAATTTGTCTTATGCTGTATGTAAGGATAGTCTGTGATCAGCCGCGCATCGTCATTCGCCCACTCCTGCAGCTCCGCCTGCCTGGCCTCAATGAGCCCCTCCGGCGTGCTGAAGGAAGCCATTTGGCTTGTAAAACGCTCTGCCCCGTATTCCTTATAATAGTGGGTCAGGTGCTGATACTCCCCGGCAAGCTCCTTCCATTTCTTCTTGGACGCAGAATTCGCCACGAAGGCCTGGTAATCCTTGCGCGCGGTCTCCGCCCATCTGCGCTTTGTCCGGAGAAAATCAATGCGCCGCACCGTCTTGAGCACTTCGGCGGCATCCTTTCCCTTATAACGGTCGGAATAGATGTTTTCAATCAACCGCTCCAGCGAGCTCTTTGTATGCGTATGAATCAGATTCAGCAAATTCAGGCGGGAAATTTGGTCAATCATCTCCGCCATGGGCAACGTAATCATAAATCAGGAATTCACCTCTGTTTCTTTCTTCAGATCGACAGTCCTCATTGTACCATTTTTGCGGGGAAGGAGGATATGGTGTGTGAATCCCAATTGCTTCTATATATCAGAATAGGGGAGAACAAATGTACATTTTAGTACGGAGAACATGAACAAATATGCAGGTGCCGCAGGGGTGGGAAAATTCAGAAAAATAGAACTATAAAAAAGGGCTTCACAAGAGGACAAACTTCATGTAATATGTGTAAGTGTCACAAGCGACTGTGATGACTTGGCTTTGAAGGAGATCTTTTCCTCAGTCATAAATAGCAATGGCCCGTTGGTCAAGCGGTTAAGACACCGCCCTTTCACGGCGGTAACACGGGTTCGAATCCCGTACGGGTCACCAT